>CAVWNW010000017.1:0-60540 GCA_963756425.1 uncultured bacterium
CTGTCGGCGTCGCGTGAAGACTGACCCCCTATCGCCGGTCGAAAACTGACCCCCCTGTGCCGGGTCCACCACCGGCGGTGTGGGACTCGAACCCTGGCTCGATGCGAGCCAGGGAGAAGGGAGGGTGATCGACGTGGAGGACTGGGCAGAGATCCGTCGGTTGCATCGGGCCGAGGGGATGGCATCAAGGCGATCGTCCGGCAGCTGGGCATCGCCCGGAACACGGTGCGGACGGCGCTGCGGGCGATGAGCCGCCGCGCTATGAGCGGGCGCCGCGGGTCGGCGGTCGATGTGTTCGAGCCGGCGATCCGGGAGTTGTTGCGGGAGTCCCGGCGATGCCGGCGACGGTGATCGCCGAGCGGATCGGCTGGGACGCGGGCGATGACGGTGCTGCGGGACCGGGTGGCCGAGCTGCGCCCGTTGTTCGTGCCGCCGGATCCGTGTCAGCGCACGAGCTATCGGCCGGGCGAGCTGGCCCAGTGGGATCTGTGGCAGCCCGACTCGACATCCCGTTCGGGCACGGCCAGACCGACAAGTTGTGGGTGGTCGTCGGGGTGGCGGGCTTCTCGCGGTTCATCGGCGGCTGGATGATCCCGACCCGGCAGGCGCACGACGTGCTTGGGCGGCCATCTCGAGGTGCTCGCGCAGTTCGGGGCGGTGCCCCGCGCGGTGGTGTGGGACCAGGAGGGCTGCGATCGGCCAGTGGCGCGGGGCCGAGCAGGTCTTCACCGCCGAGTTCCAGGCCTTCCGTGGGACGCTTCGGCATGGGCGCGTCGTTGTGCCAGCGCCGGCGACCCGGAAGCCAAGGGCCTGGTGGAGCGGGCCAACGGCTATTTCGAGACGAGCTTCTTGCCCGGCCGCCGGTTCGAGCGACGTCGACGACTTCAACCGCCAGCTCACCGGCTGGTTGCGGCGGGCGAACAAGCGCATCCACGCCACGACCAGGTGCGGCCGTCGGAGGCGATCTGTCGAGGACCGCGGCGCGATGATGGCCTTCCCGCCGGTGCTGCCCGACACGTCGCTGCGGTTCGCGACGCGCCTGCCCGGGACCACTACGTGCGGGTCGACACCAACGACTACTCGGTCAACCCCCGCTTCGTCGGCCGCCGCGTCGAGGTGCGCGTCACCCTCGACGAGGTGGTCGTCACCTGCGACGGCACCGAGGTGGCCCGCCACCGCCGCTGCCTGGCCACGCACCAGACCTCCTCGCTGCCCGAGCATGCCCGGGTGCTGCGCGCCATGCGCGCCGAGCCGACCGTCACCGACGCGTTCGGCCGCACGTCGAGGAACGCGACCTCACCGTCTACGACCGAGCGACCGGGGTGGCGTGATGGCCGCCACCACCAAGCCGGCCGCCGATCTCGCCTACCTGTGCCGGGCACTCAAAGCGCCGTCGCTGGCGCCGCGGTCGAACGGCTCGCCGAACGGGCCCGCGCCGAGGCTGGACCCACGAGGAGTTCCTCGCCGCCTGCCTCGAACGCGAGGTCGCGGCCCGCCAGTCCAACGGCGGTGAGATCCGCATCCGCGCCGCCCGGTTCCCGGCCCGCAAGACCCTCGAGGACTTCGACTTCGACCACCAACGCTCCCTCAAGCGCGACGTGATCGCCCACCTCGGCGCCCTCGACTTCATCGACGCCCGCGACAACGTCGTGTTCCTCGGCCCGCCCGGCACCGGCAAGACCCACCTCGCCATCGGCCTGTCCATCCGGGCCTGCCAAGCCGGCCACCGCGTCGCGTTCGCCACCGCCGCCGAATGGGTCGACCGCCTCGCCGACGCCCACACCGCCGGCCGGCTCCACGACGAGCTCCGCCGCCTCGGCCGCTACCCGCTCCTCGTCATCGACGAAGTCGGCTACATCCCCTTCGAAGCCGAAGCCGCCAACCTGTTCTTCCAGCTCGTCTCCGCCCGCTACGAACGGGCCTCGCGTGATCGTCACCTCCAACAAGCCCTTCGGCCGCTGGGGCGAAGTCTTCGGCGACGCCATCGTCGCCGCCGCCATGATCGACCGGCTCGTCCACCACGCCGAAGTCGTCTCCCTCAAAGGCGACAGCTACCGGCTCAAAGACCGCGACCTCGGGAGGGTGCCCACCGACGACACCGCGTGACCACCACCGACCCGGCCAGGGGGGTCAACATTCAACCGGCGCCAAGGGGTCAAGATTTCAGCCGACGTTGGCTGCGCAGCCATCTCGTCAACACCGGCCGCGAAATGGCGGTCGTTCGGTGCGCCTTTCGACCTGGGCAGAAAACGCGGTTTGGCGCGCGGGCGGCCGGTGACGGTCGTTGTGTCGCGTCGTTCGATGAGTTCTCAGCAGGCACAGATCGCCGAATCGGTACTCGCTGACACCGTGGTCCTGGAGCCGGCACGAACGTGTCCGCTGCCTTGTGAAGGAAGTCGCCGACAGGCGTGTCCGGCGCGTTCGCTTCACCCGAGCCCGACTGAAACACAGGGGGTCTCAGTCTTTGGCCGCTCGCAGAAAGGCGCGGACCTCGGCATTGAAGCGCTCAGCGGCTTCGATGTCGATCATGTGGCCGACGTCAGGTATCACGACGAGTTTGGATCGCCGGATCCCTGCATGCAGAGGCTCCCAAACGTGCTTGGGAGCCGCGCGCGTCCTTGTCGCCGCAGAGCACTAGCGTGGGAACGTCGATGTGCGGGAGCACGTCGCGGAGGTCGGCTTCAGCGATGGCCGGTATGGCGACCCTCATGGCGGCCGGGTGGAACTCCGAGAGGATCGACGTTAGTTCGTCGATCATGTTCTCCGTTGCCCTGTCTGTGAGGAGGGTTTGGATCACGGCTGGCGCCCACTCATCCGACGGCAGCTCGGAATTTCGGAGGTACAGCTGGAGCCGCTCCTGGACGACTTCGGTGGGAAGGGAGCCGGCCCAGCCTGCGTAGGCCGACACGAGGATGAGGGTGTCGGGAACGGTGGGATGCCGACGGCAGAGCTCGAGGGCGAGGCTCCCGCCCCACGACAGCCCGGCCACATGCGCTCGTTCCAGACCGAGGCCGGCGATGAATGCGGCGACGCAGTCGGCCCATGCCACCTCGGACCACCATCAGGAGATCGTCGGCCGGCGGGCCGGGACGGAGGAGCGACTGCGAGGGCAGCCGCATCAGCGACCCGATCGCCGCCGATTCCGCTGGCGGTCTATTGCGCCTCCGAACAACGCAGCACCCAGACGATCGGCGGCCTCTCGCTGCATCGTGGGCGTCACATGGCTGTAGAGGTTGGTGAAGAGGGTGGCATCCGCGTGGCCTAGACGCTCGGCTGCGACCTTGGGCGGGACGCCACTGGCGAGCATCAGCGTCGCGCTCGTATGACGTAGACCGTGGGCCGTCAGGCGAGGCAGACCGGCGAGCACCGACAGGTCCGCGAGCTGCCGGGACAGCGTCTGCGGGTGGTACGGACCGCCATCCGGCCTGGTGAACACATGGTCGCTCTCGACGTAACCGCTCACAGCCAGGCGCTCCTCAGCTTGTCGCTTGCGCTGGTCGCGCAGGATCGCCACGAGCTGGTCGTCTAGGTCGATGGTGCGGATGGCATCGCGGCTCTTGCCGGCCGATGCCACGACCTGGTAGCCGATCGTCGACGAGAACTCGATCACCCGGACGACACGGGCGTCGAGGTCGACGTTGGGCCACCGCAGTGCCACCAGCTCGCCGATGCGCAATCCGGCGCTCAGTAGGAACGCCCAGATTGGGTAGGTGCGGTCGGTCTCCATGAAACCGAGGAACGCCCGCGCCTCCTCGGGGCTCCAGTGTCGGGGCACAGACCGCTTGCGGGCCGGGCGCGGCGTGGACGCCAAGGGATTCACCGCCAGCAGCCCCGTCGAGACCGCCAGCTTGAAGGCACCCGCCAGAGGCGCCGACCAAACGGGTGGTGCTGCCCGCCGCCGGGTCGAGTGAAGACGTAGTCGCTCTCGACGTGGTTGCTCGCGGCCAGGCGCTCTTCGGCCTGGTGCTTGCGCTGGTCCCGAAGGATCGCCACGAGCTGGTCATCGAGGTCGATCGTGCGGATCGCGTCGCGGCTCTTGCCCGCCGACGCCACGACCTCGTAGCCGATGGTCGACGAGAACTCGACCACCCGCACGACACGCCCCTCCAGGTCGACGTTCGGCCAGCGCAGCGCCACCAGTTCGCCGATGCGCGGCCCAGCGCTCAGCAGGAACGCCCAGATCGGATAGGTGCGATCGGTCTCCATAAAGCCGAGGAACGCACGCGCCTCTTCCGGGCTCCAGTGCCGGGGCACCGACCGCTTACGTGCCGGCCGCGGTGTCGACGCCAAGGGGTTCACCGCCAGCAGACCACTCGAGACCGCCAGCTTGAACGCGCCGGCCAGTGGCGCCCGGGCCAGGCGGATCGTGTTGGGCGCCAGTGGCTTGCCCTTCTTGACCCCGCCGCCTTTGGCCAGGCGGCGCTGCCACTCGAGGATCGCCTCGGGGGTGATGTCCCGGATCCGGCGAGCGCCGAGCAGCGGCCGCACGTACGACTCGGCGTTCTTGCGGTAGTCGAAGCGGGTCTTCACCGACAGCCGCTCGTCGGCATCGAGCCCGTCGAGGTAGAGATCGAGCAGCTCGTTCAGCGTCATTCCCACCGCCGATGGGCGCGGCGCCCGTCGGTCACCGCCCAGTAGCTCCTTGCGGACTCCGGCCGCTTCAGCGGCGGTACGAAAGCCGCGCTTGGTGACCTGCGATCGCTTGCCGGTCAGCGGATCGCGGCCGACCGTGGCCTTGAAGTACCACCCGCCCTTGCCATCGGGGTACACGCCCTCGGGTCGTGCTGGCATCGGCCAGCTCCCTCCGTGAGAACCACCTTGAGGGCCGCCTTCGAGGCAGGCGACGAGGCCTTGGTTCTCAAAATGTTCTCACGGCGGCGCTGCCGGGGACAATCCACAGGCAGAAAACCGGCTCTGACCTGGACTTATGCAGCGCGCTCGGAGGGACTCGAACCCCCAACCTTCTGATCCGTAGTCAGATGCTCTCTCCAATTGAGCTACGAGCGCCGGTTGCGGAGAAGCAAGGCTACCGCGACGCCGAGGCGGCCCCCAACCGTCTGTGCAGCTACCCTTTTGTGCCCGGCCAGCGCATACACAGGGGGTGGTGGGGGTGCCCTACAACCAGACGGGGTTGCTCGTCCACGACGCCGACGCCCACATCATGGAGACGCCCAACTGGCTGCGTGACCATGCCGACCCGGGTATCCGCGAGCGCATCAAGCCGCTGCGCTACCCCTCCGGCAACGAGCTGCGCCAGACCGGCGACCCGACCGAGCAGCAGCGTGACCTAGTCGCCGCGTTCGAGCGGCTGGCGGCCAGGCACAGGTCCGACGAGTACCGCAGCAGCGAGGCCGAGGACATCATGGCCCGCAAGAACTTCGCGGCCACCGGGAGCTTTCTCGCCGAGGACCGGCCGCGGGCCCTCGATCTCCTGGGGTTCGCGAGCCAGCTCGTCTTCAACACGTTCCACAACCGCCGCCTCCGCGACTGGGAGCACGGCGAAGATCTCGACCTGGCGATCGGCATGGCCCGGGCCCACAACCGCGGCATGGTCGACTTCTGCGCCGCCGACCCCCGCCTGCTCCCGAGCTGCTACGTGCCGCTGGCCGACATCGAGGGTGCGCCTGCTCTGGCCGACGAGGCCATCGCCTCCGGTGCCGCGGCGCTGCTCGTTGCTTCGGGATGCCCACCGACCCATTCGCCGAGTCACATCGGACTCGATCCCGTATGGGCTCGGGCCGAGGAAGCTCGGATCCCGATCGTGTTTCACGTCGGCGGGACGGGCGACCTCATCGACCACAACTACTTCAGCAACGGTCTTCCAATACCCCCCGACTTCCATGGGGGCGAGGAGAACTTCCGCTCCATCGACTACATGGGCATACCCGGTCCACCCGCCCAGACCCTGGCCACCTTGATCTTCGACGGCGTCCTAGAGCGGTTCCCCGACCTGCGCATCGGCGTCATCGAGCAGGGAGCGATCTGGGTGCCGTCGTGGACTCGGCAGATGGAGTCGGCCTTCGACGCCTTCGCCCGGCACGAGGAGCGCCTCCAGGGCCTGTCGCTCCGTCCGAGCGAGTACGTGCGCCGCCAGGTCCGCTTCACGCCGTACCCGACCGAGGACGTCGGCTGGATCATCCAGCAGTCCGGCCCCGAGGTGTGCCTGTTCTCGTCGGACTATCCCCACGTGGAGGGCGGCCGGCGGCCGATCGAGCGGTTCGAGGCGTCGCTGGCGGCGGCGTCGATCGATGATCACGCGCGCCACCGCTTCTACAGCGACAACTTCGCCGACCTCATGGGTTCGGCGCTGGAACCCCTCGCCGCCTGACGCGGCCGCCGGCACCCCTACGCGGCGGAATCGGCGGGCCCTCCCGCCAGGTCGGCGACGAGTCCGCGCATCTCCTTGGGCACGCCCTTGCGCCGCCACCAGTCGATGGCGGGCACGTCGTGGTGCATGGCCGCCGCAAGCTCGAGCATTCCGCCCCGGGCCCGGATGGCCAGTTCCAAGAGGTCCCGGTCCATGTCCTCCAGGATGCAGCCGCGTCCCGCCGATGAGAAACGAGTTTCGCGCCATCACCACCCTGTTCGCGCGCCGTTAACACAACGACCGGGCCGCCGTGCCGGCAGGCGCTAGTCCCAGGCCAGGCTCCAGACCGTCACCGGAGCATCGAAGCCCTTGACCTGCCTCCGCCCGGCAGGCTCGAAGGACAGCCCCTCATCCTTGGCCTCCTCGGCGACCGATGCATCCACAAGAACCTCGCCCGGGATGGCGGTGTCGACCAGCCGTGCGGCCAGGTTCACGACCGGTCCGTAGTAGTCGCCGTGCCGGAACAACACCTCACCGAACACGAGCCCGCCCCGCGGTTGCGTGCCGTCGTCGGTGAAGGCCTCGACCAGGTTGAGGACGATGCGACACCCGACGATCGGGTCCAGCGCCGCGACCATGATCTCGTCGCCGATGAACTTCACCAGCCGGCCGCCGCCGGCAGCGATGACGTCGAACGCCCGCGTCTCGAAGCGCGTGACCAGCGCCCCGAGCTCGGCAGGGTCGAGGCGGCCCTGCAGCGTGGTCGATCCCACGAGGTCGACGAACCCGATGGCGAGGCGCGCCAGTTCGCGACGGCTCACGCCGGTCTGCGTCACCCGTTGACGGTCGATCGCCTGACGCATGTGGTGCCGGAACAGTGGTGCAAGGCCCACGCCCACCTGCATGATCAACTCGGTGGCCATCGTGTTCTTCTGCACATGCTCGAGTGCGCTGGCGCGGCGCCGCACCATCTGCTCCTCGGGGCCCTGCACGTACACGGCAACAGCTGCCTCGGCGATGCGCTCCAGGGCGCCGGCAATGACGCGGAGCAGCTCGGAACCGGTGACGATACCGGCCTGGCTTGCCTGAGCAAGCCGGCTGAAAAGGCTGACATCGTCCTTGGTGAACATCGGTGCATCGGGGTCGGGCACGCTGACACCGACATCGCGGTAAGCGGCCACGACGGTGTTGACATCGACCCCGGCCCGGAGCGCTACGTCAGCCGCTGACAGGCTGGCGCCGCGGCTGAGCACTAGATCGGACGCAAGGCCACCCTGATTGTGCACGCGCGCCGCGGCGGCAATCTGCTCGGGGGTGGCGCCGAGGGCCTCTAGCCGCTCGCGCACGGCGGGTTCCTCTCGGTCGACGGCGCGCTCGTGGTCGTCCATCGCCAAGCACGCTACGGCGCTCGGCCGTGCCTGTGCCGAGTCAGCGGCTGGAACGAAGCGCCCTGACCAGCTGCGCCTTGTTCATCGAGGACCGGCCCCGGATGTCGAGGTCGCGGGCCCTCTTCATCAGGTCGTCCTTGGACCAGTCGGCGTAGGACGGCTGCTTACCACCCTTGCGCAGGGCGCTCTTGCCGGCATTGGAGATGCGGGCGGCCTTGCTCTTGCTCATGCCGGACGAGCGCATCTCCTCGTACTGGCGGGGGTTCTTGATGCTCGGACCAGGGCTGCGACCACGAGGCATCGTCACCACCTCCCGTTGTCGACTCCACGCGGGGAGTACCCGAGACGGGCCGATGGCACACATGCAACCGCCCGGCGCGGAGCCGGGCGGCGAAGCGGAGAGGGTGGGATTTGAACCCACGGAGGACTTGCGCCCTCACTTCCTTAGCAGGGAAGCGCCTTCGACCGGACTCGGCCACCTCTCCGGGTACTGGGCTAGCGATCCTAGCGGTTGCCCCTGTGTGGACCGCCGAACGGACCTAGCGGTTCTGCGGGAAGCCGAGGTCGACCGTGCTCGTGCTCGGGTCGGGCCAGCGGGCGGTGACCACCTTGGTGCGCGTGTAGAAGTGGATGCCCTCGGGCCCGTACATGTGGGAGTCGCCGAACAGCGACGCCTTCCATCCGCCGAAGCTGTAGTAGGCCACCGGTACCGGGATGGGCACGTTGATGCCCACCATGCCCACCTGCACGTCGTACTGGAACCGCCGGGCCACGCCGCCGTCCCGGGTGAAGAGTGCCACGCCGTTTCCATAGGGGTTGTCGTTGACCAGCCGCACGGCGTCGTCGTAGCTGCCGACGCGCACCACCGAGAGCACCGGCCCGAAGACCTCGTCGTCGTAGACCGGGGTCCCGGGTCGCACGTCGTCGACCAGCGTGGCCCCGAGGTAGAAGCCGCCGCCGGCGGGCAGGGTCTCCCGTCCATCCACCACGATGCGAGCTCCGCCAAGGGCGCCGTCATCGAGGTAGGACGCCACCCGGTCGCGATGGGCGCCGGTGACAAGGGGACCCATCTCCGAGGTGGGATCGTCTCCCGGTCCCACCCGGACCACAGGGATGCGCGCGGCGATCGCGTCCACGAGGCGGTCGCCGATGTCGCCGACTGCGACGACCACGGAGACGGCCATGCATCGCTCCCCCGCGGAGCCGTAGCCGCCGGATACCGCGGCGTCCGCCGCCATCTCGATGTCCGCGTCGGGCAGCACGACCATGTGGTTCTTGGCGCCGCCGAGCGCCTGGACCCGCTTGCCGTGGCGGGTGCCGGTCTCGTACACGTGGCGGGCGATCGGGGTGGACCCGACGAACGACACGGCCGAGACGTCTGGGTGCAAGAGGATCCGGTCGACCGCTTCCTTGTCGCCCTGGACGACCGAGAACACGCCATCGGGTAGCCCGGCCTGCTTCCAGAGCTCTGCGAGGAACAGCGACGGCGACGGGTCCTTCTCCGACGGCTTGAGCACGAAGCAGTTCCCGCAGGCGATCGCGCTGGCGAACATCCACATCGGGACCATGGCCGGGAAGTTGAACGGCGTTATGCCTGCCACCACCCCGAGGGGCTGAAGGATCGAGTAGACGTCGACGCCGGAGGCCGCCTGCTCGGAATATCCGCCTTTGAGCAGGTGGGGCACGCCGCAGGCGAACTCCACGTTCTCCAGGCCGCGGGCAACCTCGCCCTCCGCGTCGGAAAGCACCTTGCCGTGCTCGGACGTGATGAGGGCGGCGATCTCCTTGCGGTTCCCGTCGACCAGCTCGTGCAGGTTGAACAGCACCTCGGCTCGCTTGGCCAGGGACGTGGCGCGCCAGCCGTGATGCGCATCTCTGGCGCTCGCCACGGCGGCGTCGACCTCGGCGGCGGAGGCCAGGTCGACGGCAGCCGCCTGCTGGCCGAGGGCCGGGTTGAAGACGGGACCCTCGCGGCCCGACGTCCCCGGCAGGACCCGACCGCCGATCCAGTGGCTGATCCGCTTCATGGCTGCTCCTCCCCTGCCTTGTGTGTCACGTCTCGGATGCGAGGGTTGGACTGGTCATGGTGCCTCCGGCCCTGGATCCGTTGCTCGTGGTCGACAACTGGCCGTAGGTTGCAGATCGTCGTTCTGCGCAAGGAGCGGGCATGCCGATCGTAAGCCGCGGGTTCCAGGGTCGGCGGCGCCAGCCGGGCGCCGGGCTAGTTCCTCCCGGCCAATACCTCGTCGACGACTTCCCCGTGTTGAGCGCCGGCCCGACTCCTGTCACCGCGTTGGAGGACTGGGACTTCACGATCCACGACGAAGGCGGGGGCGTGGCGGCCCGATGGACGTGGGACGAGTTCCGGTCGCTGCCGGTCGAGGACGTCACGGTGGACATCCATTGCGTGACCAAGTGGTCCAAGCTCGGCACCCGGTGGCAGGGGGTGTCGCTCGACACCCTGCTGGAGGGCATCGACACGGCAGCCGAGTTCGCTGTCGCGTTCAGCGAAGGCGGGTACACCACCAACTTGCCACTGCAGGACTTGCGGGATGGCCGGGCGTGGGTGGCGTTCGGTTTCGACGGCGACGATCTCGAGCCCGAGCACGGCGGGCCGGCGCGGCTGCTGGTCCCCCACCTGTACTTCTGGAAGAGCGCCAAGTGGGTCCGTGGTCTGCACCTCAACGAAGAGGATGAGCCGGGGTTCTGGGAGAGCGTCGGCTACCACAACTACGGCGATCCGTGGCGCGAGCAGCGCTACTGGGACGACTGACCGGCGTGCGCTGGCTGGAGGCCACCGTCGCCGAAACGATCCCCGAGACCGCCCAGACGATCACGCTGCGCCTCGACGTGCCGGCTTGGCGGGGCCATCGGGCTGGCCAGCACGTCGACGTGCGGCTCACCGCCGACGACGGGTATGCCGCACAGCGGAGCTACTCGATCGCCTCTCCCCCGGGTATCGACCGTCTCGACCTGACCGTCGAGCGGATCGACGATGGCGAGGTGTCGCCCTGGCTGACGACGCTCGCCGACGTGGGTGATCAGTTCGAGCTGCGCGGCCCGATCGGCGGTTGGTTCGTGTGGGACGGCGACGACGCCGCCCCGGTGCTGCTCGTGGGCGGCGGCTCGGGCGTCGTGCCGCTCATGGCCATGCTCCGCCACCACGCCGCCTCCAGCAGCACCGCGGCGATGCACCTCGTCTACTCGGCGCGCACGCTCGGCGATGTCATCTACCGGCGGGAACTGGAGGAGCTGGCCGGCCCACACCGGGCGGTCGCCCTCACCCTCACGCGCGAGTCCTCGCCGGACTGGGCCGGTCGCCGTGGCCGGGTCGATGCCGACATGCTCACCGACGTGGGATGGCCGCCGTCGGTGCGGCCGCATTGCTACGTCTGTGGGCCCACGCCGTTCGTCGAGGCAGTGGCCAACGCCCTCGTCGCGCTGGGTCACGATCCGGCACGGATCAAGACCGAGCGATTCGGACCAACAGGAGGCTGACGTGGACACAACCCCGCTGGACGGCAACGCCACCGCCGGCGCGCTCGCGGAGATGTTCGCCTTCAACGTCACCATGGCGGTGACCACGTGTGCGCACTGCCAGGACACGCGGCCGATGGCCGAGATGCGCGCCTACGTGCGGGCGCCCGGGATCGTGCTGCGCTGCCCATCGTGCAGTGGCGTCCAACTCCGCCTCGTTCAGTCGACTGATCGGACGTGGCTCGACCTCCGAGGCATCGAGGTACTCCAGATCCCCGCCGCCGCCGCCGAAGCCTGAGGCCGTGCCCGTGCGGCGCGTGGGCGAGAGCCGGCAACCGACCGGCCCGGCATCGTGTGCGAGGATTGCTGACCCCGTATTCCGAAGCGGAGGTCGGGCATGTCCGACGAGCATGCGATCATCAACGTTCACGCCGGCGACGACCTGTTTCCGCTCGCGGGGTCGTGGGAGGTCGATCCGACTCACTCGGCGCTCGAGTTCGTCGCCCGCTATGCGGTGTTCACGCTCGTGCGCGGCCGCTTCACCTCGTTCTCCGGCACGGTCTTCATCGATCTGCCGCACCTCGATGCGACCCAGATCGACGTCGACATCGACGCAGCCTCGGTCGACACCGCTATGGGAGTGCGCGACGCCCACCTGCGGGGCGAGGAGTTCTTCGACGTCGAGCGCCATCCGAAGATCTCCTTCCACTCCCGGGGCGTGACGGTCCTGGCGGCGGGCCGCTACACCGTGCACGGCGAGTTGACGATCCGTGGCATCACCCAACCGGTTCGGCTCGTGGCCGACGTTTTCGGCCGTGCGCCGGACGTGCTCGGCAATCCTCGGCTCGGCCTGAAAGCTACGGGCAAGGTGGAACGCGCCGAGTGGGGCATGACGTGGAACGCGCCGGTTCTGGGCGGCGGCGTCGCCTTGGCCGAGGAGGTGGACCTCGAACTCGACGTGTCGCTGGTGCCGGCCGGCACCCGCGAAACGTCGCCCTGAGGGCTGCCCGCAACATCACAGGACGGAGCGGGTGGTGTCGGAAAGCGCCCTGGTGGCGGGGTCGGTTACCCCGAGCGGGCGGGCTGGGCGCCGCGAAGCAGGACGCCGGGGCGCTCGCCGGTCGACTGGTCGTCCTCGCGCACGACCACACCGCGCTTGACCGTGGCGGCGTAGCCCCTGGCCCGCTGGACCAACCGGCGCCCGCCGGCGGGCAGGTCGTAGACCATCGTGGGCGCGTCGATGGCCAGGACGTCGAGGTCGATGACGTTGACGTCGGCGAGGTAGCCGGGCGCCAGCAGGCCGCGGTCGTCGAAGCCGTAGAGGCTGGCCGTGCTTCGGGTCTGCATGTGCACGGCCTGCTCCAACCCCAGGCGGGCGCCGCGCGATCGGTCGCGCACCCAGTGCGTGAGCATGTAGGTGGGCAGCGAGGCGTCGCACAGCAGGCCGCAGTGCGCACCACCGTCGCCCAACCCGAGCACCGAACCCGGATGCACGAGCATCTCGTGCAAGGCGTCGAAGTCGCCGTGGGCGTAGCCCAGCAGCGGGATGTACAGCAGCCCGCGGCCGTCGTCGGCCATCATCAGGTCGTAGGTGACCTCCTCCGGCGTGACGCCCTCCCTGGCTGCGATGGACCGGACGCTGCGTTCGGGCCCCGGCTCGTACTCGGGCGGGTCGCCCAGCGGGAACAGCTTGTGCCAGGCCGTGAGGAACGCGGCTAGGCCCGACACCTCGACGCGCTCCGTGACCATCGCCCGGCGCACCTCGGGGTCGCGCAGGCGGGCCTGGCGCTCGGCGCGCGGGAGCTCGGCGACCGATCGCCAGGTCTGGTGGAAAAGGAACGGGTGGGCAGTCGAGTCCCAGCCGAACAGCACCGAGGCGGGGCGGCCCGCCACCTGCGGGACTATCCGAGCCCCGTCGGCCGTGGCCTCGTCCGCCAGTGCGACCAGCCGCCGCCAGTGCTCGGGCCGGAGGTCGTCCTGCAGGCAGTTGAACGTGACCGGGCGGCCGGTCTCGTGGGCGATCGTCCGCAACCAGGCGAACTCGCCCTCGGGATCGAACATGTCGCTGGCCAGCTCGAACACGCCCGAGCGGGCGTCGCCCAGTGCCCGGCCGATGCCTATCAGCTCGTCGGCGCTGGCGGTGGTGCCCGCCGCCAGCTCGCCGTCCTTGGCGCGGTGCAACAGCGTGCGGGTCGTCGAGAAGCCGACCGCCCCGGCCTCGACCGCCTCGCGCACGACCTTGGCCATTGCCGCGATCTCGTCGTGCGTCGCCTCGGCGTTCTGGCCGCCGCGGTCGCCCATCACATATGCCCGGACGGCGCCGTGGGGGACGAGCGCGCTCACATCGATCGCGCGGGCCATGCGGTCGAGCTCGTCGAGGTACTCGGGGAACGTCTCCCAGTTCCAGCTCATGCCCTCGGCGAGGGCGGTGCCGGGGATGTCCTCGACGCCTTCCATGAGCTGGATCAGCCAGGCCCGCTTGGCCGGCTCGGCTGGGGCGAAGCCGACGCCGCAGTTGCCCATGACGATGGTGGTGACGCCGTGCCAGCTTGACGGGCTGATCTCGGGATCCCAGGTGGCCTGGCCGTCGTAGTGGGTGTGGATGTCGACGAAGCCCGGCGTGACCAGGCGCCCGTCGGCGTCGATGTCGCGCCGCCCAGGCCCGATGTCGGAGCCCACGGCGATGATGTGGTCGCCGTCGATGGCGATGTCCGCGGTGCCCGGGGCGCGAACCGGGCCTCCCGACCCGTCGACCACCGTGCCGTTGCGGATGACGAGGTCGTGCATCACCGTCCCCTTCGTGGCTGACATGCGCGTCAGCGACCAGCGAACACCACCTTGACCACGCGGTCAAGACGGAGGGTCAGCGACCTGGCTCAGCATCGATCTCGCCGGCGGCGGTTGCGGATTCCAGCCGGTGATAGTCGGCCTGGGTTTGGTCGGCATAGCGGACGGCGAACCGGGCGATCGCCCGGTCGAAGGTGTGGTCGTCGCCGAGGTAGGCAGCGATGGCGATGGCGTCGCCGGTGCGGGCGTGCGTCGCAGCGGCACCACCAGCGGCGCAAGCCGGCGACCGGTGTGCCGGCCAGGTCCGCCGCCATGACGTCCGCCGATCCCCGCAGGAAGGCCTGGGGCGACTCGAGCATGCGGCCGTAGCGGATCGGAACCAGGTCCGCGAGGCGATCGACGTTGGACCGCGCCAGTATCACCAGGGGGTCCTCCCGCCCGGCCGGTGGCCGCCATTCGCCGTGTGCCTCAAGTGGCGCGGCATGCCGGCAAGCACGACCCGCTTCGGCGCGCTCAACCGGGGTCTGTGCCATCGGACGGGCCTCCAGGGGCAACGCACGCGTGCTCCAACCGCAGATGCTCGAGCGAGCCGAGGGCCTTCACGCTCACAGGCATCACCGTCCTATCAGCGGCGCCACCCGTCAACGGAATGATGCTGGTCTGGAGCCGTAGCTGCCGGTGGAGATCGTTGCCTGGGTTCAGCGCGCGTGCGTTGGCACCCCCCGGCGAGCAGACTCCACGCGTGCGCATCCGGGGTCGTCGGCGGCAGCTCGCACTCGGATCGATGAGTCTCGGTACCGACAGACGTCTCAGTTGACAGGCGCCCCATCGGCGAGTGCACGAGACGAGACAGTGGAGGACACCATGACGACCGCGCCCGGTAACGCGAGCAGCAGCCTCCCCGGCAAGCCGCCCGTCGTCGACCTGGCCACGTGGCAGGCGGCGCGCGAGGAGCTGCTGGTGCGCGAGAAGGCGCACACCCACGAGGGCGACGCGATCGCCGCAGACCGGCGACGGCTGCCGATGGTCGAGGTCGACGGCGCGGTCGAGGTCACCGGCGTTGACGGGCCGGTCCCGTTCCTCGACCTGTTCCAGGGTCGCGACGAGCTCGTGACGTACCACTCCATGTGGTACGACGGCGCGCCGGCCCAGGGCCAGTGCGAGGGCTGCACCTTCAACGTGTGGCACATGAATGACGCCGTCTACCTCAACGCCCGCGGCGTCTCGTTCGCGGTCCTGACCTCGGGCCCGTGGGACGAAGTGGCTCCCTACGTCGAGTTCATGGGTTACACCCAGCCCTGGTACTCGGTGCGGGGTGTGGAGACGCCCCTCGTCGCAGAAGAGGGGCACATCATCTGTTACCTGCGCGACGGCCAGCGCGTGTTCCTCACCTACTCCACGACCGGCCGGGGCAACGAGCCGGCCGACGGGTCCCTCGGCCTGCTCGACATGACGCCCTACGGCCGCCGCGAGGCGTGGGAAGACAACCCCCAGGGCTGGCCCGACGCCCCTCAGGCCGGCTCGCCGGTCGGTGGGCATGGGGCGCCGATCTGCTGGTACTGGCGCTCGAACGCCGACGGCGTCGCGACCTGGGGCCCGACCAGCCGGCCCGTACCGCAGTGGACCCGCCCCGGCGCGACCCCCGAGGAGACCCTCGGCCGCCAGGGCCACGACCACTGACGCGGGGTTTCGTCGGGCTCGACCGGTCGCTACCAACGCCGGTGGACCGGTGCGCGGAGCGGGTGGGATTCGAACCCACGGACCCCGGAGGGTCAGCAGTTTTCAAGACTGCCGCCTTCGTCCACTCGGCCACCGCTCCGACCGGCCGAAGGCTACCGCCCGGCTCGGCGGCTTGGCCCGCCGGGCCGCGACCGCTACCGGATCGCGCGGCGTAGGCCGTCGACCCAGTCGCTGGCGGCGCGCCAGCGGGCCTCGGCCTCGCGGCGCCGGGCCGGTCCGTGCTCGCCGGCGGCGGGATACGAGCCCAGGAACTTCACGTCCTCGACCTTGGACCGGAGGTCGCGCAGGCAGTCCGCCACCAGCTCGTCGCCGACGTGGCCCTCGAGGTCGATGAGGAAGCAGTAGTTGCCGAGCCCCTTCTTTGTGGGTCGCGACTCGAGCTTGGTCAAGTTGATCGAGCGGGCGGCGAACTCCTGGAGGATCGTGAGCAGCGAGCCCGGACGGTCGTGGCGCTGGAACACCACGATCGACGTCTTGTCGTGGCCCGAGGGCACGGGGATCCGGTTTCGAGCCACGACGACGAACCGGGTGGCGTTGTCGGGGTGGTCCTCGATGTCGGTGGACAGCACGTCGAGCCCGTAGAGCTTGGCCGCCACCGCGGGGGCGATGGCCGCGGTGTGGCCGTCGTGCTCGGGGCCGGCCACGAGCTGGGCGGCCTCGGCTGTCGACGGCGTCGCCACGGTGACAGCGCCCGGCAGCTCGCGGTGCAGGAACGACCGGCACTGGGCGGTGGCCACGGGCATCGACAGGACCCGCCGCACGTCGCCGAGCGCCACCCCGCTCGGCGCCAACAGGTTCATCTGGACGCCCATCACGACCTCGCGTTGGATGAGCAGCTCGGTCTCGAAGGCCAACGCGTCCACAGTGACGGTCACGGCACCTTCGATCGAGTTCTCGATGCCGACGAAGCCGAGGTCCACCTTGCCCTTCTCGACGGCGTTGAGCACATCGGGAATCGACGGGAGGGCAACCAGCTCGTGTCCCGCCAGGTCGGACTGTGACACCAGGGCCTGCTCGGTGAACGTGCCTTCCGGCCCAAGGAAGCCGATGCGCAGTGCCGGTTCCGGTTCTCGGGACGACATGCGGGGGATCGTATCGACCAGTGCCCCCTGGCCCCGAAGCGGTTCAGGTGTGTATAGCGACGTGCGCGTGGGGAAGCCCTGGACGAGGCGGCGTCCCGACCGGAAGGAGCGTGGCCCGTGTTCGACGGCTTCGAGGAGTTCGACGTCGCCACGAGCGGCACGACCATCCACGGTCGGCGGGGAGGCGAGGGTCCACCGGTCCTGCTGCTGCACGGCATCCCGGAGACCCACCTCATGTGGCACCGGGTGGCGCCGCAACTCGCGGGGCGCTTCACCGTGGTGGCCACCGACCTCCGGGGATACGGCGACAGCGGGACACCTCCGAGTGCGCCGGATCATGCGCCGTACAGCATGCGGGAGATCGCGCTCGACCAGGTCGAGGTCATGCACTCGCTCGGCCACTCCCAGTTCGACCTGGTCGGCCACGACCGCGGCGCCCGCTGTGCCTACCGGTTGGCGCTCGACCACCCGGACGCGGTCACGCGCCTCGCCGTGCTCGACATCGTCCCCACGGTCGACACGTTCAGCCAGGCGGACATCGACTTCGTCCGGGCCTTCTGGGTCTGGCTCTTCCTGTCGTCCGAGGAGCCGGTTCCGGAGCGGCTGGTCGCCCAAGCCCCCGACGCGATCGTCAACCACATGCTCGACTCGTGGTCGGACCGCGATGCCTTCCCGCCCGACGTCCGCGCCGAGTACATCGCCAAGTTCGGCGATCCGGCCACCGTCCATGCGATCTGCGAGGAGTACCGGGCGTCCTCCACGCTCGACCGCGAGCACGACGAGGCCGACCGTGGGACGCGCCGCATCGCGTGTCCGACGCTCGTGCTCTGGAGCGACACCGGCCCGCTCGCCACCTGGTACGAGCCGCTCGATGTCTGGAAGACATGGGCCCGCGACGTCGACGGTGGCCCGATCTCGGCCGGGCACTTCATCCCCGAGGAGGCGCCCGACGAGACGGCGCGCCAGCTGATCGACTTCCTCACCTGAGACGGCGATGGCCAGAGCGGACCACCGCTGCTCTCAGAGTCCCTGCCATGGCGGCTTGTGGGTCCACGTCTCGCGGTAGTAATCGGCGAGCCGCAGCCGCGACGCAGCCGCCGCGTCGATCAGCACGGTGGCGTGGGGATGGAGCTGGAGCGCCGAGGCGGGGACCATGGCCGTGACCGGGCCCTCGATCGCCGCGGCCACCGCATTCGCCTTGGTACGCCCGAATGCCAACAGCACCAGGTGGCGAGCCTCGAGGATCGTCCCGACGCCCTGGGTGACCACGTGGCGCGGGACCTCGTCGAGCGAGGCGAAGAAGCGCGCGTTGTCACGGCGGGTCTGGTCGGTGAGCGTCTTGATGCGAGTACGCGAGGCGAGCGACGACGCCGGCTCGTTGAATCCGATGTGCCCGTCGGTGCCGATGCCGAGCAGCTGGAGGTCGACACCGCCGGCGTCGCGGATGGCCGCCTCGTACGCGTCGCAGGCGGCCAGGAGATCGACGGCGTGGACGTCGGGCCCGCCGATGGCATCAGCGGCGAGGTCGACGTGGGCCTCGAGCTCTCGGGCGACGAACGACCGGTACGACTGGGGGTGGCCTGCGGGCAGGCCCACGTACTCGTCGAGCAGGAACGCCCGCACTCCGGCGAGGCTCAGCTCCCCGGCGGTGTGGCGGCCGGCGAGGTCGCGGTAGGCGGCAAGCGGCGAGCTCCCGGTCGCGAGGCCCAAGACCGCCCCGGGCTTGCGGGAAACGAGTGCGGCGATGGCACCGCCCGCCAGTTCGCCGGCTTCGTCGGCGCCGGCGACGATCACGACCTCCATGGCCGTCCGGACTCCGAACCTGCGGTGGACGGCGTCGCCATGGCTGCTACAACCGCCGCAGGTTCGCTTCGTCTGGCGAAGGCGTGCGGCGGTCGAACGCCACCTGGCCCCCGACGACCGTGGCCACGACCGCGCCGCTGGTGTCCAGCAGCGTGAGGTCGGCGACCGCCCCCGCGCGGATCACGCCGCGGTCGCCGAGCCCCAGCAGCGCCGCCGGTGCAATGGTCGCCGCCGCCACCGCCGCCGGCAGCGACACACGGGCGAACGAGACCAGGTTGCGTACGGCCCGATCGAGGGACAGGTCGCTGCCCGCCAGCGTGCCGTCGGTGAGGCGCACGCCCTCGTCGGTGGCGAATGCCTCCAGCTCCCCCAGCGGCACCCGGCCCGCGGGCATACCGAGGGCCGCCACCGCGTCGGTCACCAGGCACAACCGATCCCCCAGCGCCCGAGCCGCCAACGCCACCGTGGCGGGATGCAGGTGGATGCCGTCGGCGATCGCGCCCACGCGGACTCGCTCGTCTGACAGCGCCACGCCGGCGAGGCCGGGATCGCGGTGGTGGAGCGGGCCCATGGCGTTGAACAGGTGGGTCACGCCCGTGACGCCGGCGTCGATGGCAACCGTCGCCTCGTCGGCGCTGGCGGACGAGTGGCCGGCCGAGACGACCACCCCGGCGGCGACGAGCTCGCGCACGACGTCGAGGGCACGCGGCAGCTCGGGGGCCAGCGTCACGAGAGCGACGCCGGACTGGCGGCCCCATCCCTCATCGGCCACCAACGACGGGTCCGGCGCCCGCAGGTGCTCCGCCGGATGGGCGCCGCGTCGCTCGGGCGCCAGGAACGGCCCCTCGAAGTGGAGGCCCAGGGGCAAGGCGAAGGGACGCACGCCGTCCGGCCCGCCCGGCGGCCCCGAGCGAAGCGCCGCCAGCGCCCGGGTGCGGATTACTGGCGGAGCCGTCACGACGGTCGGCAGCCACGAGGTGACGCCCCAGCGCGGCAGCGCCGCCGCCACCTCCCACAGGCGTTCCGGATCCGCCGTGATGTCCACGCCGACCGCGCCGTTGCACTGAACGTCGACGAAGCCCGGAACGACCAGAAGCCCGACGGCATCGAGCCGGCGCGCCGAGCATGGTGTCAGATCACCGGGGGCCGCCGGGGGCTCTCCCCCGGCGGCCTCCACGGATTCGTTCGAGGCGAACAGTCGGAGGACGGCACGCTCGGCCCCGGCACCGGCCGTACCAACCTCCGTCGGTTCGCCTGGTCCACCGCCTCCTGTCCCGCTAGTGCCAACGTCGGAACCGGCGCTGACGATGCGGCCATTCGCAAGGAACACGTCGCAAACCGACAATCCGTTCGCTGTCAGAACATTTCCGCCCGAAATGACCAGCGAATCCGGCGATCGCATGGTCACAATGTCGCCGGGCGGGTCTCCGTCAGCCGCCCCCGAAGCCCGTCACCGGCACTGTTTGCGGCAGTACGGACACTGTCCGCGGCCAGGTGCGCACGAGCCAGCAGGGCGGCCCCGAGCGCTCCGGCGGGCACCCCTTCGGGAACCAGCGCCAACCGGCCAGCCAGGTCGAGTGCGGCGAGCACCGGTGACCGCGCGGCCCGGGCGTGCAAGGCGTCGACCACCGCCTCGAGCAACGGTGCGCCGGCCTCCGCCACGCCCCCGCCGAGCACGATGATCTGCGGGTCGACCGTCTGGGCGATCAGCGCCACGGCGCCACCCAGGTACGCCGCTACCTCGTCGCGCACCTCAGCGGCGACGCCGTCCCCCGCCGCGGCCGCGGCCAGCAACGCCGACGCTGCCGACGCCGCACCGCCAGCCGACGGCCAGCGCTTGGCGATCGCGGTGCCCGAGGCGACGGCCTCCAGGCAGCCCCGCTGGCCGCATTCGCACAGCGGGCCGCCCGGGTCGACCGGCAGGTGGCCGATCTCGCCGGCGGCACCGTGCGCGCCCTGGCGGATGCGGCCGCCGAGCACGAAGCCGGCGGCCACCCCCGTCCCGACGCTCAGGTACGCGAGATCGCCCGGGCAGCCGAGCGCCGAGGCGGCGCCCACGGCGGCGACGTTGACGTCGTTGTCGACGACCACCGGCGCCCGGGCGAGGTCGCCGACGTGGTCGGCCACCGCCAGCGGCTCCTCGCCCAGGCCGAGGTTGACGGCGTGCCGTACGGTCCCGGCCTCGCGATCGACCAGTCCGGGGATGCCCATGCCCACGGCCGCGAACCCGTCGACGGGCACGCCCGCCGCGGCCGCGAGGTCCGCGAGCGTCTCGGCGACCGACGTCCCCACCTCCTCCGGCCCACCCCGCGTGGCGCGCCGCACGGTGGCGACGATCGAACCCTCGACGACTGCCGGCGCTCCGGCGACGGTGGCCGCCGGCACCGAGACCGCCACCGCGAGGGTCTTCGTGCCGCCGATGTCGAGTCCGGCGAGGAGGAGATCGGACACGTGCGGCCTCAATTCAAGCCGCGCCGGCGGCCCGCAGCGAGGCGCCCGTCTCGGCGTCGAACAGGTGGAGCCGCGTGGTGTCGACGGCCAGCTTCACGACGTCGCCGGGGGAGAGGCGGCTGCGCGTGGTGAGGCGGGCGACCGCCCGTCCGCGCCGAGCCACGACTTGGCGCCAGGCGTCGGAGTCGCCGTCGGCCGGGACCACGGGATCGGACACGGTGACATGGACCACCAGCTCGGCGCCCAACGACTCGACCAGGTCGACCGTCGCCTCGATCACCCGGTCCGCCGGAGCCCCCGGCTCCAGCGCCACGTCCGCCAGACCCTCGGGCCGGATGCCGATCACGACGGGCTGGCCGACCATCCGCGGCAAGTCCGGGTGGGAGTCCAGCGTGGCCCGGTCGAGCGCCAACCGGTGCTGGCCCGAACGGAGCGTGATCTCGCCGGCGCTCTCGGCACCTTCCGCCGCCTCGATGCGGCCGGGGAACAGGTTCATGGCCGGCGACCCGATGAAGGTGGCGACGAAGACGTTGTCGGGCTCGTCGTAGAGCCGCTGCGGCGTGGCCACCTGCTGCAGCCGACCCCTCTGGAGCACGGCGACCCGCGTGCCCATGGTCATGGCCTCGATCTGGTCGTGCGTCACGTACACGGTGGTGACGGCCAACTCACGCTGCAGCCTGGCGATCTCGGCCCGCATCTCGACCCGTAGCTTGGCGTCGAGGTTGGACAGCGGCTCGTCCATGAGGAACGCCTGCGGGTGACGGACGATCGCCCGCCCCATCGCCACCCGCTGCCGTTGCCCGCCGGAGAGCTGGGCGGGCCGGCGCTCCAGCTCGTCGGTCAGCTGCAGGAGCTCGGCGGTCTCCTCCACGCGGCGGTCGATCTCGTCCTTGGGAGTCTTGGCCAGCTTGAGCGGGTAGCTGATGTTCCTGCGGACCGTCATGTGCGGGTACAGCGCGTAGCTCTGGAACACCATGGCGATGTCACGGTCCTTGGGCGCGAGGTACGTGACGTCGCGGCCGCCGATCGAGATCGAGCCGGCCGTCACCTCCTCGAGGCCGGCGATCATCCGCAGCAGCGTGGACTTGCCGCAGCCCGACGGGCCGACGAGCACCAGCAGCTCGCCGTCGGCGATGTCGAGCTCGACGGCATCAACGGCCGGGACCGCACCGCCGGGGTAGATCTTCGTGGCGCCGCGTATGGCGATGTCAGCCACTGGGGGTCCTCCTGGAGGTGGCGGCGCCGGCGCCGACCAGGATGGCAGCTGCCGCCTCGCCGCTGGCGCGGGACGCGCCGAAGGTGACGAGGCGGGCGGCCGACCCGGGCGGGCGCTCGGCGCTCGGCCAGCCCATATCGACGACGAGGGCGTCGGGGCGGGCCGCGAGCAGGGTGTGCAATAGGGCCGCCTGGGCCGGGCGGCGCTCGGCATCGCGCACGACGACCACGAGGGGCCGGTGCGTGGCCGCGGCGAGCGCGCCGGCCACGGCGTGGCCGTCGGCGGACTCGGGCAGCCGCTCGGCGGTGGTGGTGGGGTCGGCGGCGGCCAGCGGAGCGGCGAGTCCCCACGGGACCGGCCCGGCGGCGATGTTGGCGGGCCGGTCGAGCTCGACGACGTATGCCATGGACAGGGCCGGCGGCAGTTCACCCTCGACGCGCACAGCCCGCCGCGCGGCCTCCGCACCGATCGACGCCAGCGACGAAACCTGCCGCGGAAATGGTGGCTCTGGCCACCGATCCCGCGGCAGGAACCGGAGGGCGGTGACCCGGGCGGCCGCGTCCCGCAGCCGGGCCTCCGGGAGCGCGCCCCTCGAGACGGCCTCGAGGAGCGCCGACGTGCAGGCGTCGACGAGCTCGGCGGTGTTGTCCGGCCCCAGGCAGCACAGGTCCGCGCCTGCGGCGACGGCGCGCACCACGTTCGCGGGAATCTCGGCGGGCCCGCCGATCCCGGCCATGTCCAGGGCGTCGGTGACGACGGCGCCGGTGAACCCGAGCTCGTCGCGCAGCAGGCCGGTCAGGATGCGGTGGCTGACGGTCGCGGGGTCGCCATCGAGCGCGGGCACGCGCAGGTGGCCGGTCATGACCGCAGCCGCGCCCGCGCCGACGGCGGCGCGGAACGGCACCAGCTCCCGCGTCCGCAGCCGCTCGAGGGACGCGGGGACCGTGGGCAGGTGGAGATGCGAGTCGACGTCGACGGCCCCGTGACCGGGGAAGTGCTTGACGCACGCCGCGACGCCGGCCCCCTGCAGGCCGGCCACGAAGGCGACCGAGTGTCGGGCCACCACCTCCGGGTCGGCCCCGAACGACCGCACGCCGATCACCGGGTTGGCCGGATCGGTGTTGGCGTCGGCGCAGGGCGCCAGGTCGAGATCGATGCCCGCGGCGCGCAATGCGCCGCCCAGTGCAGCGGCGACGGCGCCGGTCAGGTCGACGTCGTCGACGGCGCCCAAGGCGGCGTTGCCCGGCACCGAGCTGCCGGTGGCGGCCTCGATGCGCGTGACGTCGCCCCCCTCCTCGTCCAGGGCCACCAGCACGCCCTGGCGGGCGCCGTGGATCGTGGACGCCACCGCCGCTACGTCGGCCCCGCGGTTGGAGCCGTAGAGGCACACGCCCCCCAGTCCGCCCGCGACCCGGTTCAGCAGCCAGCCCGGCACCCGATCCCCGGGGAACGATGCCAGCAAGGTGGCCGCGGCCGCCCGCCCCAGCGTGTCGGCGCTCACCCCTTCACCGCCCCGGCGGTCATGCCGGCCACGACCCGACGCTGAACCAGAAGGAAGAAGACGATCACGGGGATGGTGATCAGCGTCGAGGCTGCCATCACGCCGCCCCAGTTGGTGCCGCGCTCACCCTCGTTGAAGAACTGGATCCAGACCGGCAAGGTCTGCTTCGAGGGACGGTCCATGATCACCAGCGCGTAGGTGAACTCGTTCCACGCCTGGATGAACGCGAAGATGCCCGTGGCCACCAGGCCTGGCGCCACCAAGGGAAACGTCACGGTGAAGAACGCCCGCAACCGGCTGGCGCCATCAACCATGGCGGCGTCTTCGAGCTCCTTGGGTACGCCCGCCACGAAGCCGCGCAGCGTCCACACCGTGAACGGCAGCACGAAGGCCAGGTAGGCGATGGTGAGCCCGATGATCGAGTTGCGCAGATGCCAGCCTTCGAGGACCTTCACCAGCGAGATCATCAGCGCCTCGGCCGGCACCATCTGGACGATCAGGATCAGCACCAGGAAGGCCACCCGGCCCCGGAAGCGGAACCGCGAGATGGCCAGTGCGGCCAGGAAGGCGGTGAACAGCGCCAGGCCCACCGTGAGCAGCGTGACCATGATGCTGTTGCGGAAGGCCGTCCAGAAGAAGTCGCGCTCGAACACCGTGCGGTAGTTGGCCAGCGTTCCGCGCAGCGGCAGGAACTCGGGATCGCTGCGGATGTCGAGGTTGGTGCGGAACGACGTGTTGATCATCCAATAGACGGGGAAGGCCGCCAGCAGGATCACCACGAGGCCGACGGCGTTGAGAAGCATGCGGTGGGTGCGGACCCGCCGGCGCTGGATCGCGGCCTCGGACGCCTCCTCGGTCGCCACTTCGGGCGCGACTGCCTCCCCGACCGCCCCGCCGGGGACCGGCACCACGACCGCCGCGTGCACCGATCCGTCCGTCATTGTTCCTCGACTCGGCCGGAGGCCGAGGCCATTGTCCGCCTCCGGCGTAGGGCGGGTAGCGAGCGGGTGGCGCTGAGGATGCGGGGGCGCAGGAGGCGCCTAGCAGGCGCCGACGGCGGTAGCCCCCGCACCGGAGGCGGCAGGACCCGAGAGCGGAGGGGTGCGGGCGGGCGCAGCCGGCTCACAGCTCCTCCTGCCGGAACATGTTGCGCAGGTAGAACAGGGTCAGCAGCAGCGTGAGGCCCACCAACACGATCGCGATGGCGGCACCGATGTCGAAGTCGTTGGCGCCCACCGAGACCCGGTAGGCGTAGGTCCCCAGCAGGTTGGTCTCCCGGGTGACGCTGCCCGCCTGCTGCAGCACGAAGATCTGGGTGAAGACCCGCAGGTCCCACAAGGTGCTCAGCGCGATGAGCACCACGAACAGCGGGCGCAGGCTGGGCCACGTGACGTCGCGGAACCGTTGCCACGCGCCGGCGCCGTCGATGGACGCCGCCTCCATGACCTCGCCGGGGATCTGCGTCATGCCGGCGAAGACGGTGAGCGCGATGAAGGGGGTGCCCATCCACACCACGATCAGCGTGGCGACGAAGTAGAACGACAGGGGCTCGGACAGCCATGAGTGGCCCTCGAAGTCGCCGCCCACGCGGGAGAGCACCCAGTTCACGACGCCGTAGCGGGGATCGAAGATCCACTGCCAGACCACGCTGGCGGTTAGCGCCGGCACGGCCCAGGCGCACAGGAGCGCCGAGCTGACGGCGATCCGCATCGCCCTGCCCAGCCGGGTGAGCAGCAGCGCCACCAGCGTTCCCAATGCGATCGTCAGGCCGACGTTCACCAGGCAGAACACGACCGACCGGCGCAGCACCTCCCAGAAGTACGCGTCGCCGAACAGCTCGCGGTAGTTGTCGAGCCCGACCGACTCGGGCGGCGCCGTCCCGAACTGCTGGCGCAGGCCGAATTCCTGCGTGGACATGACCGCCAAGCGGTAGAGCGGGTAGCCCATGCCCACCCCGATGGCGACGATCGCCGGGACCAGCAGCACGTAGGGCAGGGGGCGGGGCCGCCGACGCCTCCACTCGCGCCGGCGGCCCCCCGACCGGCTACCGCCCGACCCGGCCGCCTCGACGACGGTTGCGGCTTCGGGCAGTAGCGCGGTCATGAGTAGGTCCTCAGGTCGTCAGCAGATCAACGGATCAGTTGCCGTTGAGGATCTCTTCGATGGAAGCGTCCGCGCGATCGGCCTCCTCCTGCACGTCCGCGCCGCCGGAGATGGCGGTGCCCATGTCGTGGAGGATCTGCTGGCCCTCCACCTCGGCCCAGAACTCGCTGGCCGGAACGAAGCGGGTGTTCCCACCCGCGGCCTCGGCCTGGGCGTCCGCGGCCGCCTGGACCACGGGCGCGGCGTCCGCGGCCACGGTGACCGAGTCCAGCAGCGACTTGCGCGCCGGGATCAACCCGTTCTCGCCATAGGCCGTCTGGAAACTGTCGCCGGTCAGGACCTTTAGGAACTCGAGCGCCAGCTCGGGGTTCTCGCTGTTCGCGCTGATGGCCAGGTTGGAGCCGCCGAGGAAGACGGGAGCCACCTCGCCGCCGCTGCCGGGCAGCGCGAAGGCACCGATCTTGTCGCCCATGGTGTCCGGGCACCCCTCCTCGGGGTCGAGCAGCTGGCCGGGCTTCCAGCCGGGCGCCATCAGCATGCCGACCTCACCGTTGCAGAAGTCGACGAAGTCGTTGGCATCGTCGGTGTCGGGTGCGGCCTGGTTGGCGTTCTGCATGATGTCCTGGACCGTTTCGAGTCCGGCGACCGACTCCTCCGAGCCGAGCTGGCCGACCCACTCGCCGTCCTCCTGGACGGCGATGTCACCGCCGGCGTCCCAGATGAACGACAGCATGGCGTGCCAGTTCCGCCCCGGGAAGTAGATGCCCGAGAAGTTGGGCACGTCGGCGTTGTCGGCCTGCAGCGTCTTGCCAGCCTCGACGAACTCCTCGAGCGTCGTCGGGATCTCGAGCCCCGACTTCTCGAACAGGTCGGTGCGGTACACCACGATGCGGGCACCGGCGTACAGCGGCACGCCGTAGAACTTGCCGTCGTAGGTGCCGGCCTCGACGAGGCTGTCGAGCAGGTCGTCACCGCCCAGGGCGTCCTTCGAGCTGGTGACGTCGACCATGGCGCCCGCCGCCTCGAAGCCCTGAGCCTGCGTGTTGCCCACCTCGAAGATGTCGGGGCCATCCTCGGTCGGCAGCACGTTGGTCAGGCGCTCCACGAGGCCGTCCCACTGCTGCCGCTCGAGCTCCACCGTCACGTTCGGGTAGGTCTCGTTGAACTCCGTGATAGCGGCGTCGACCATCGGCTGAGGCGTGTCGTTGGCGTTGAGCCAGAGGCGCAACGTGGCTTCCGTATCGGTCGCCGGTGCGTCCGGGGCCTCGGTGGCCCCGCCTTCGCCTTCAGCGGTGGCGTCGTCGTCGTCATCGGACCCGCAGGCCGCCAACAAGAGCGAACCCGCGAGCCCAATCGCTGCGAGTGTCTTTACTTTCACGTCGTCCCTCCACAACGTTGGGCGGCGAGCCCCCCGGCCCGTCGCGTTTTCATGCGACGCCCAGTTCTCGATCGAGAACGAGCATCGCTGCGCCGAGGAGGACGTCGTCCTCCCCGAGCGAGCTGAGCCGGATGTCGACGTTGTCGCCGACCGCCGGCATGGTCCGCTCACGGACGGCGTCGAGGGCCGCCGCCCGGAACAGTTCGTCGAGCAGGTCGAGGGGACCGGAAAGCACGATCTCCCGCAGGTTGAGCGCACTGACCACTGGGGCGAGTGCCTCACCCAGCCGCCGGCCGCCCTCCTGCCGCTCGCGATCGCTGGCGCGACGCAGGCGAGGCGCCGCCACCGCGGTCTCCAGGCAGCCGATCCGGCCGCAGGCGCAGCGCGCACCGGCGGGGTCGACAACCACGTGGCCGATCTCGCCGGCTGCGAATCGGTCGCCCACCACGAGGTGACCGTCGAGCACCAGCCCGGCGCCGACGCCGTGGCCGATCTTGACCAGGAACAGGCTGCGCTCCGCGGGCCCACCCAGCCCGAGCTCCCCGAGCGCGGCGGCGTTGGCGTCGTTGGCGACGTGGACGGGGACCGAGAGCGCCTGCGCCAGGCGGGCGGACAGGTCGACGTCGTGCCAGCCCAGGTTGGGGGCCTCGAGGATGATGCCGGCCGGGTCGACCACGCCGGGACTGCCGACCCCGACCCCCAGGAGGGGGCGAGCGGCGGCGCCGGCGAGGTCGACGCAGAGCGCCGTGGCCAGCTCGAGGGCGGCGTCGGCCCGCCGGCCGTCCCGCGACGCCGCCCGGCGATCGAGGACCTTGCCGCCGAGGTCGACGAGGGCGGCACGGAAGCGGGCATCGTCGCTGAGGTCGAGCGTGACGGTGAGGCGGGCGTCGGGGACAAGGCCGAGCAGAGTGGCGGGCTTGCCCACGCCCTGGTCGGACCGGGTGCCCAGCTCCTCCACCAGGCCCTCGGCCAGCAGCTCGGCCGCCAGCTCCGAGGTGGCGGCCCGGGTCAGGTGCGTGGAGCGGGCGAGGTCGGCGCGGCTGAGGGGCCCGGAACGGAAGATCGTGCGGAGGACGAGCGAGCGATTGTGTCGCCGGGTGTCGCGGGGGACGGCCTTGCGCCGGGGTGCGCCCCGGCGGGCGAACGGGGAGTGGCCGCCGCCCGCGGCCGGGGCTGTCGGGTTCCCGTTCGCCATAATTTGTTTGTGTAGTATCCAAACTAACTAGGTGTCAACCGTCACGTCGCAGAATCGGGCGGCGGACGGCGGTCGGGGCCGGAAGGGTTCGCCCTCGTCACTGGCGCGGGAGCATGCTGGTCACGTGGACGAGGCCTCCCTCCGCCGCCTGCTCGACGCCGTTCAGTTCGGTGCCGTCACCACCGAGGACGCCCTCGAACGGCTGCGGCGCCTCCCGTTCGCCGACCTGGGATTCGCCCGGGTCGACCACCACCGGGCGCTCCGCCAGGGGATGGCCGAGGCGGTGTACGGCCCGGGGAAGACTCCGGAGCAATGCGCCGCCATCGTCGAGGAGCTGCTGAGCGCCCCCGGTGACGGCCCCGTGCTGCTGACCCGTGCCGACGATGCCCAGGCCACCGCCGCCCTCGAGGGCAGCTCGGGCGGCGAACGCACCGGCACCACAGTGTGCTGGCGTCCGGCGGCTCCGCGACCCGAGCGCGTCGTCGTGTGCACCGCCGGCACCGCCGACCTGCCCGTCGCCGACGAGTGCGCCGTCACGCTTGCCGCCCACGGCGTCGAGCCCGCGCGGCTGACCGACGTGGGCGTCGCAGGGGTCCACCGCCTGCTGGCGTCGGTCGACGAGATCGCCGACGCCGACGCCGTCGTGGTCGTCGCCGGCATGGAAGGGGCACTGGCCAGCCTCGTCGGAGGCATCACCCCGGCGCCGGTGGTGGCGGTGCCGACGAGCGCCGGATATGGCACGAGCTTCGGCGGGATCACCGCACTGCTGGCCATGCTCTCGTCCTGCGCCGCGGGGCTCACCGTCGTCGGCATCGACAACGGCTTCGGCGCCGCCTGCGCCGTCCTCCGGATGTTGAAGTGAGCCGGCGACGCCCGTCCGCGCCCCTCGGCCGGGCCCGCAGGGGGACAAGGCCCGAGGTCATGGGTCCCGCCGAGCCGAGGCCGAGGCAATGGGTTCCCCGGCCGGAACCTATGACCTCAGCCTCTTGGCAACGGAACCTATTGCCTCGAGGCCGCTACGAGTGGAGGTTTCCTGGTGGTGAGCGGCCCGCCCACCGTGGCGTGGTTCCACTGCTTCTCGGGGATCGCCGGCGACATGGCGCTGGGGTCGCTGATCGACGCCGGGGCCGACCTCGACGAGGTGCGGACGCTGCTGGGGCGGCTGCCGGTCGACGGCTGGCGGCTCGAGGCCGAGCCCGTGCTCCGGGGCGGTATTGCCGCCACCAAGGCGCACGTCCACGTCGTCGAGTCGGCGGTCGTGCGCACGGCGTCGCATATCACCGGGATGGTCGAGGAGGCCAGGCTCCCGGAGCGGGTCGCGCAGAGGGCGCTGGGCACCTTCCGCGCGCTTGCCGACGTCGAGGGGCAGCTGCACCGGCGGCCGCCCGAGCAGGTCCACTTCCACGAGGTCGGGGGTCTCGACGCCATCGTCGACATCGTCGGGACCGCCGCTGCGCTCGAGGTCCTGGGGGTCGACGCCGTCCATGCCAGCTCGGTGGCGACGGGCACCGGCATGATCCGTGCCGCCCACGGGCTCCTCCCCAACCCCGCACCGGCGGTCGTCGCGCTGCTGCGCGGCGCACCCACCCACGGCGTCGACGTCCCGGTCGAGCTCACGACCCCGACGGGTGCGGCGCTGCTGGCCGCCTCGGTCGTGTCGTGGGGACCGCTGCCCGCCATGCGCATCGCCGCCACCGGGTTCGGCGCCGGCTCGCGGGAGATGGACGGTCGACCCAACGTCGTCCAGGTCGTCGTCGGCGGATCGCTTGCCGCTACGCATCTCGCGGACGGCGTCGGCCGGCACGGACGGGCACCGGGCCAACCGGTGGTCCTGCTCGAGACCAACGTCGACGACGCCAGCGGCGAGGTGCTGGCCCACGCCATCGGTGCCCTGCTCGAGGCCGGCGCCCACGACGCCTGGGTGACGCCGATCGTGATGAAGAAGGGGCGGCCCGCACACACCCTCAGCGCGTTGGCCGACCCGGCGCTGGCCGAGCAGGTGGCGGCGGTGCTCATGGCCGAGACCGGCACGCTCGGGTTGCGGGGCACGACGCTCGACCGGTGGCCCTCGGCCAGGACGATCGACACCGTGGATGTCGACGGGCCTGCCGGTCCGGGTCAAGGTGAGCCCGGGCCGGCTCAAGGTCGAGCACGACGACGCCGCGCGGGTCGCCCAGCTACGGGGACGGCCGCTGCGGGAGGTGTTGTCGCTGGCCGAGACCGAGGCCCGCCGCCAGGGCGACTGGCTCCCGCGACCGGAAGGCGACGGCAACGACGACGGCGGCGAACCGGCCTGAGCGCGACGCCGCCGGGCGAGATGCCGACCCCGCAACCGCGTCGCTAGGCCGCTTCCTGGGCCGCGGGCGCGCGGGGGCAGGTTTCCATCGGCGTGCCCTCGGCCCCGCAGAAGTACACCGGCCCGGGCACGCCGACCGCCTCGGGCGCCGGGACCCGTTCGGGGTTTCGCACGGTCGCCCAGGCGATCAGGCCACCGATCGCCGCGAGCACCGCGGTGATCATCATGGCGGCGCGGAAGCCATCCGAGAAGGTCTCCGGGCGGAGGAAGTCGTCGCCCGTCAGGCCCACGGCCACGGGCAGCACCGCCACGGCCGCCAACTGGGCGGCGCGCGACACCGTGGTGTTAACGCCCGATGCCACCCCGGCGTGGCGATCGTCCACCGAGCCCAAGGCCGTCGAGGTCAGGGGGGCAACCGTGGTGGCTAGCCCGAACCCGGTGATGGTGACGGCGGGCAACACCCCGGTCCAGTAGCCCACGCCCGCCTCGATCCGGGTCATGAGCATGATCCCAACAGCGATCAGAAGGGGACCCACAGTCATCTGCAGCCGGGGGCCGATGCGGGCAGCGAGCGCACCCGAGCGGGCCGACAGCATGAGCATCAGCAAGGTGATCGGCAGCGTCGCCGCGCCCGCCTCGAGCGCCGAGTAGCCGAGCACCTGCTGCAGTTGGATCGTGAGCAGGAAGAACACTCCACCCAGGGCGGCGTACACGGCCACGGTGACGAGGTTGGCGGCGCGGAACTGGGCGGAGCGGAAGATGCCGAGAGGCAGCATCGGGTGGCTGCTGCGGGACTCGGTCACCACGAACGCCCCCATGGCGACCACGCCGGCCACCAGCGAGAGCACCACGCTGGGCGCACCCCAGCCGCGGTCGCCGGCCCCGATGAGCCCCCAGCTCAGCGTGCCGAGCGATAGCGCCACCAGCGCCGCGCCCGTCACGTCGATCTGGCGGTTGGCTTGCGGGTCGAACGATTCGGGCACGTGCCGGGCGGCGATGGCGACCACAGCCACCGACAGCGGCAGGTTGATGAGGAAGATCCAGCGCCACGACGCGGCGTCGACCAGCCAGCCGCCGACGAAGGGGCCAATGGCCGCGGCCACGCCCGACAGGCCCGACCACGCGCCGATGGCCCGGGGTCGGTCCTCGGGCCTGAAGCTCGCCTCGAGGATGGCCAGGCTCGCGGGCGTGAGCAGCGCGCCACCGATCCCCTGCGCGACCCGGCCTAGCACGAGTGCCGTGTCGTTGGGTGCGAGCGCGCACGCCACCGACGCGAGCGCGAACAGGACGACGCCGGTCTGGAACACGCGCTTGCGCCCGAACAGGTCGCCCAACGACCCGCCGAGCAGGATCAGGCCCGACAGCGTCACGAGGTAGCCGTTGAGCACCCACTGCAGCCCGGCGACGCTGGTGTCGAGGTCCTCGCCGATGTGGGGCAGGGCGACGTTGACCACCGTCGAGTCCAGGAAGGCGATGCCCGAGCCCAGCACCGTGGCCGCGATCACCCACCGGCCCTTGGCGGAGGCGAACACCAGCCCCACATCGCCATCTGACTCGGGTGTCGTCAGTGCCCTATCCCGCCTCTCCCGACGCCAACCGGTCGAGAACGCGCCGGCCCAGGGTGGTCGCCCACTGCTTGGCCGGCGAATCGTCTGGGGCCTCGATCAGGACGTAGAACGCGCGCCCGGCCCCTCGCACGTACAGCATCCCATCCTGGTAGACCGCGGCGTCGCCCAGCCCCGGCACGACCTCGGCGGCCCCGAGGAGCGCAACCATCCACTCGTACCAGGTGGCAGGGTCGAACGGCGTGTCCGCATCGACGGCGTGGCCGGCGTGGATACCGAACGACCACGAGCGCCGTTGGCCATCCTCGGCGACGAACCGCACGCCCAGGTCGTCGTCGGTGTAGGTGAGCGACGGGCCGCCAACCGGGATGCCGGTGAGGGCCACGACCTCGTCGTGGGTGATCAACGAGTAGGGGTCGGGAGCGCCGAGCACCATCGCCCGCTTGGCTGTGTCTAGGTCGTACTCGGTGGGGCCGACCGGGTGGACGCCGTGAATGGCCGCGGCGTCCTGAATGACGCCGTGCTCCTGGAGCTTGGCTCGCGCCGCCTCCGCGGCCTCTCTGAACCGTTCGGCAAACCCCACGCGCCCGTCAGGATACGGCTCGGCATGGGGGAATTCTCACGTCGGGTGACGAAAACCCTCGCTCAGCCGGCCCGGTGACGCGCCGCGAGCGCGCGGTCGGCGAATTCGGCGAGCGAAGCCACGTGACAGTGGTCGTCGCCACACAGGCCGAGCGGATCGACGTGCGCGGCGACCATGCCCACTGCTGCTGCGCCGTCCGCGTCGTAGCAGCCGCTGTCGCCGACGTGGCAGATGCGTTCGGGCGGCAGACCCAGGCCAGCGGCGGTCGCCAGGAACATCGCGGGTTCGGGCTTGGCCACCCCGAGGGCCCCGGAATCGGTGATGTGCTCGACCGCTACACCCGGGCCGTCGCCGATCTGCATGACCCGGCGGCGGCGCATGCGTTCGGCCACCGTGCCGTCGGAGTTGCTGGTGACGCCGAGGCGCAGCCCGGCGAGCAGGAGCCGGCGCGCGGCGGGAACCGCGCCGCGGATGCGCTGGCTCCATGTCGACGGTTGCGCGAGCACGTTTGCGAGCGCGGCGGCTCCGGCTTCGAGCTCCGCATCGGGGGTGCCCACCGCCCGCAGGAAGCCCCGTCCGTAGTGGCCGAACTCCTCGGGCGGCGGCCGATGCCGGTCGATCTCCGCCATCGCCCGGTAGTGCCCGTCGAAGAACCGGTCCGGGTCATGCCGCACCCCGGCCCGGACCAGCGCCTGGCTCACCATCCGCCGGTCGGGCATGACCAGCACCCCGCCGACGTCGAGGCTCACGGCATCGAACGGCGGGAGCTGGGACGGGTCGTGGCGCATCCGGCCCACCTTCCCGGCTGGACGGCGGTACTGACAAGGGACCCCTCGTCCGGCGCCCGACCACCACCGCCAACGGGTAGCGGGATCGGCCTGCGGCCGGCTCGACGTCGCCGATGGCGCCGGTCTGTGACCGACCCCTAGCCTTTTCGGCGTGAACGCACCGGACCGGCTCTACTTCCGCCAGCTCCTCTCGGGCCGCGACATCGCCCGCAGCGACCCGCTCGCCCGACAGATGGTCAACTTCGTCTACCTGGTCGGCGACCGCGAGGCCGGCGAGGCGGTCGTGGTGGACGCGGCGTACGACATCCGCGGCATCCTCGACGTCGCCGCCGCGGACGGGATGAAGGTCACCGGGGCCCTGGTCACGCACTACCACCAGGACCACGTCGGCGGCGACATGATGGGCTACCAGATCAGCGGCGTCCGCGAGCTGCTCGCACTCAACCCGGTGCCGATCCACGTCCAGGACGACGAGGCGGTCGGGGTCCGGCGGGTGACCGGGGCTGATGAGACGGACCTCGTGCGCCACCGCAGCGGCGACGTGGTGGACGTCGGCGCCGTCGGCATCGAGCTGATCCACACGCCTGGGCACACTCCAGGAAGCCAGTGCTTCCTCGTGGACGGGCGGTACCTGGTGTCGGGCGACACCCTGTTCCTCGAGGGGTGCGGGCGGACCGACCTTCCCGGAGGAGACCCCGCGCAGCTCTACGAGAGCCTCACGCACACGCTGGCCAAGGTCCCGAACGACACGGTGCTGTTCCCCGGCCACCTGTACTCCGCCGAGCCATCGGCAACCATGGGCGAGACGCGGCGGTGGAACTACGTCTTCAAGCCGCGCTCCGAGGCCGAGTGGCTCGCGATGTTCGGGAACTGACGCGGACGACCGCCGTCGAGCGCGATCCGCTCGGCCTCTACAGGCGGGAGAGCACGGTGCGGCCCCGTGGCGACAACCGGTAGCCGACATCCAGGCTCTCCGTGAGGCCCAACTGCTTCAACTTGCGCACGTCGGTCTTGAACGGCTGGGTCTCCCGGCCGAGCGACGCGGCGAGGTCGGCGGCCCGGACGGTCGGGTGCGCCGCGATCAGGCGCAGGACGGTCTCGGTCCAGGGGCCGTGCGTGCTGGCCCGATCCAACCGCGCCAGCCGGGCGCGGATGCGTGCCAGCTCGTCCTCGGGCACGTCCACGGCCTCTCGCAGCGCGACGCGGGGATCGGCGCCCGCGTGGTGGAAGGCGATGCGATAGAGGGTTCCGTCGGGGTGCCGGTCCAGCTCCGCCAGCAGCTCGGCGCGGTCGCGATAACCGGCCTGGCGCGCCTCGTCCTCGGTGATGTCGCCAACGTCTGCGACGTCGACGCTGTCGATGGCGAGGACCCCGGCGGGGGTGAGCTGCGTCCCGCCCGCCTTGACACCCGCCCGCCGCCAGCGACGGAACGCCAGCTCGACCGATCCGTCCGCCAGCCCGGACCAGAAGCGCTGCGGGAACAGCATTTGGGCAAGCTAGCGGCCGCTCGCGTCGTCGGCGGTGCCCTGCCGATCAAGCGTTTGATTGCGTAGCCTGCGCTCGCGACCACGAAGTAGGGGGACGAGCGGAATGCGCACCGAGATCTGCGACCGGCTCGGGATCGAGTTCCCGATCTTCGCGTTCAGCCACTGCCGCGACGTCGTGGCCGCGGTGACCAAGGCCGGCGGGCTGGGAGTGCTGGGGGCTGTCGGCTTCGATCCCGACCAGCTCCAGATCGAGCTGGCGTGGCTCGACGAGAACGTGGGTGAGCGACCCTATGGGGTCGACATCGTCATCCCCAGCAGATACGAGGGCATGGACCTCGACATGGGCGCCGAGCAGCTCGAGGCCGAGCTGGCCAAGCACATCCCCGAGGAGCATCGCGACTTCGGTGCCAAGCTGCTCGCAGACCACGGCGTACCGGACTTGCCGGCCGACCAGAAGCACCGCGAGCTGCTGGGCTGGACCACGGCCACCGCCGAGCCGCAGATCGACGTGATATTGCGCCACGACAAGGCGCGCCTGGTCGCCAACGCGCTCGGCACGCCCCCGGCCGACGTCGTGGCGCGCATCCAGTCGGCGGACAAGCTGGTGGGAGCGCTCTGCGGTTCGGTCCGCCACGCTCTGAGCCATCGGGATGCGGGGCTCGACTTCGTCGTGTGCCAGGGCACCGAGGGTGGGGGGCATTGCGGCGAGGTGGCGTCGGTCGTGCTCTGGCCGCAGGTCATCGACGCCGTCGGCCCGCTGCCGGTCCTCGCGGCCGGCGGGATCGCCAATGGACGGCAGGTGGCTGCGGCCATGGCGATGGGGGCCGCCGGCGTGTGGACGGGCTCGCTATGGCTGACCGTCGAGGAGGCCGACGTGCCCCGCGAGCAGATGCAGAGCTACCTGGACGCCACCAGCCACGACACCGTCCGGTCGCGTTCGTTCACCGGCAAGCCGTGCCGCATGCTGCGCAACGACTGGACCGATGCCTGGGAGGGTCCCGACTCCCCGAGCCCGCTGCCAATGCCCCTGCAGATGATGGTGGCTCTGGACGCCGTCCAGCGCGGCCACCAATATCCCGCCGCGGCCAAGGACGTGAACTTCAACCCCGTCGGTCAGGTGGTGGGGATGATGAACCGCGTGGAGCGGTCGGCCGAGGTCGTGCAGCGCTTGGTCGACGAGTACGTCGACGCCTGCGAGCGGTTGACGGACCTCAACCAGCGCGCGCTCGACTGACCGCGGGTCACTCGCGGTCGCGGCCCCAGGGCACGCTGGACTCAGGCCCCTCGCGCAGTGGGTCGAGGCCCGCGGACGCCGACGAGTCTTCGCCACGTTGCGGCTCGGGCACACCGTCGCCGCGACCCCGATCCGCCTCGGCTTCCTCGGCCTCGGGCTGCTGGGCCCGGGGTTTCTCCCCCGTCCCACCCGGGGTGCCGTAGAGGATCGGCTCGTCGCGACGTGGCGACTGGCGCGAGGGCACCCGGCCGGTGCCCGGGATCCGCCGGCGCCCCATGGGCACCTCGAGCCCGGACCCGGCCGCCCGCTGCTGGCGCCGGCGGCGCCTGATCTCCCGCACCCGGTCGCGCAGGCCGATCCGCTGCCGGGAGAGCGCCCCTGTGGGTCCTGCCTGGCCCAGCTCCTCCCAGCCTGGGGCGATCGGGCCCTGCTTGGCCACCACCATGTCGACCAGGTACTTGTTGAACACAATGGGATCGGATACGCCCTCGAGGTTGCGAAGGCCACCCTCCTCGTTGGCGGACTCGATGTGGAGCGTGGCGTAGCCCAGTATTCGTCCCAGCCCCGTCTGGTCGAACGTGAGGTCGGTGACACGCATCCACGGGATCGAGTGGACGCGGCGGGTCACGACCCCAGAGACCCGCATGATGCGGACGTTGGTGATGACATAGCTGGTGTAGCGCTCGGACAACCGCTGCAGGACCAGTACCAGCAGCACGATCGCCAGCACCAGGAAGGTGATCAATACGGCCGTCGCCGAGCCGTTGAGGACCACGCCCACGAACAAGCCGGCGGCGACGAACAGCACGACCACGAGGATGAGGTGTTCGATGACGAACGCCCGGAATGATGGGTGGTCGTTGTGGATCATCCGCTCGCCGTGGCCCAGGTACTCCTCGATGATCTCGTCGGGGAGTGGCAGCCACGAGCGCCGCCAGGCGCCCAGCCCGTTCCGCAGGCGCGTCCGGAAGCGGGGCGGACCTGCCGCCGGGTCGGGCCCGACGTAGTCGGAGTCCCGCAGCTCCGCCGGGAGATGGGTCGTGTACGGATCCGGGGTGTTCGGCGGGTAGTGGGGATCGAGCGTGCCGCCCAAGGCGTCGCGCTCGCGACGCCAGCGGCTGATCACTCCGTGATGCCTCTGAGGAACTCGGTGCTCTTGTCGAGGGCGTCTTCCAGCCAGGATCCGACGGTTCCGAGGAAATCGCCGAATGCATTGGCGGTACCGGAAGGGTTCTGCCAGATCGATACGAGCACGAACAGGCCGGCGATCAAGAGCAAGGCTCGTGTCCAACTCATCTCATCGGTCCTCCCGATCGTGGCTTCCCCCCGGGCGGACGGGATAAAAGCCGCGGCAAATCCTACCGATGTGATTCTCTACGTTCAACAACGAGATGGGTCGAGATCAGTCGGGCAAGGCCCTGCAAGAAGCGTACTCCCGTTCCTGTACTGCGGCCATGGCCCGCCCGGCTTTTCGCTGAAACGGGCTGATCCCACTGCGTGACCACGGACTCGAAGTCGACGACGGCCAGACCGAGGGACTCGGATGCGGCGGATGCCGTCACTTGCCACCGGCCACGCCCAGCCCGCCTGGCCGGTTCAGACCTCCGGCCCCTCGAAGCGGTAGCCCATGCCGGGCTCGGTAATGAAGTAGCGGGGCCGGGACGGGTCCGGCTCCAGCTTGCGGCGGATGTGCGCCATGTGGACACGCAGATAGTTGGCCTCCTGGCCGTACTGCGGGCCCCAGACCTCCTGCAGCAGCTGGCGTTGGGACACGAGCTTGCCAGCGTTTCGCACGAGCACCTCGACCAGCCCCCACTCCGTGGGGGTCAGTCGGACCTCGCCGTCGGGACCGGTCACCTTCTTGGCCGCGAGGTCGACGGAGAAGTCGGGTGTCGCCACCTGTGCGCTCTCGGGGGCGGGGGCGATGCGCCGCAGCGCGGCCCGCAGGCGCGCCAGCAGCTCGTCCATCCCGAACGGCTTGGTGACGTAGTCGTCGGCGCCGGCGTCGAGGGCCGCCACCTTGTCGGGCTCGGTGCCCCGGGCCGACAGGATGATGATCGGCACCGCGGTCCAGCCCCGCAGGCCCTCGATCACTTCGATGCCGGTGATGCCGGGCAACCCCAAGTCGAGGATGACGGCGTCGGGCCGGTGGCGCGCCGCGAGCGTCAGCGCCTCCTCGCCCGTCGGTGCCAGGTCGACCTGATAGCCGCGCGCCCGCAGGTTGGTTCCGAGCGCCCGCAGCATGGGCGACTCGTCGTCGACGACCAGCACCCGGCTCGGTGCGGCGCTGCCGGCCACGGCCTCGCTCATTGCTTCCCGCTCTTGCTGCTTCGCAGCGGGCCGCTCGGGCCTCGCTCGCTCTCTCGCCCTGCGGGACGCTCGCTCATCGCGCCACCTCCAACTCGATCGTCATCGTCGTCCCGCCGCCGGGGGTGTCGTCGACCACGAGCTCGCCGCCCATGGCGCGGGTGAACCCGAGGGCGACCGCCAACCCGAGGCCGACGCCGGCGACGTGACCGCCGTTGCCGCCAACGGTTCCCTGCAGGGGGCTGTCCCCGAGCCGCTGGAACGGCTGGAAGATCCGCTCACGCTCTTCGACGGGGATGCCCGGGCCACGGTCGATGACCCGGATCAGCACCTTGGAACCCACCTCGCCGGCCTCGACGCGCACCGGTGAGCCCGCTGGCGAGTGGGCCACCGCGTTGTCCACCAGGTTGGCCACCACTCGCTCGAGCAGTGCCGGGTCGGCCTCCACCGCTGGCAGCGATTCGGGCACGTCGACCTCCACCTTGTCGGCCCGCTCCCCCAGGCCGGCCAGCGCCGCCGGGACGACCTCTTCGAGGCCGACGGACCGCGTCCTCGCGGTCACCACACCGGCCTGGATCCGGCTCATGTCGAGCAGGTTGCCGACAAGGGCGGTGAGCCGGTCGGTCTCGTCCTCGATCGTGCGCAGGAACTCACTGCGATCGACGTCGGACCAGGCGATGTCGAGCTGGCGCAGGCTGCTGGCGGACGCCTTGATGCCCGCGAGCGGCGTGCGCAGGTCGTGCGACACCGCCTGGAGCAGCGCGCTCCGCAGCTCGTTTGCCTCCACCAGGGCGGTGGCCTGTGCCGCCTGGGCGCTCATCTGCCGGCGGTCGATAGCGGCCGCCAACTGGGCGACGAAGGCATTGAGGATGCGCTGGTCCTCGGCCGCCAAGTCACTGCCCCTGATGGCCAGCACGAGGTCGGCGCCGAGCGGGCGCACCTCGTCGGCCTCGTCGGGTGTCGATGGGGCGGCCTCCCCGGCCACGGTCTCGACGTGCCAGCTGTCGCCGTCCGTCCTGCGGAGCAATGCCACCCCGCCCAACCCGAACGCCCGGCGCAGGTTGTCCACGAGCACGGGCAGCGGATCGGGCTCGGCCACGGTTCCCGCCAACCCCGCGAGGGTCTCCGCTTCGGCGGCCGCGCGCGTGGCCTCCGCCCTGCGGCGCGCCGCGGCCGACACGAAGGCACTCACCACCCCGGCGACGATCAAGAAGACGACGAGGGCCACCAGGTTCTCGGCCTGGGCAATCGTCCATCTGTGGATGGGTGGGGTGAACAGGCGGTTCACCACCAGGAAGGCGACCAGTGCCGACACCATCGCCGGCACGACGCCACCGAGGGCCGAGATGACGACCACCAGCACCAGGTACAGCAGGAGGATCGTGGGCAGCCCGACGTCGTCGCGCATCTGGACCAGCACTGCGGTGAGCACCGGTATCCCCACGACGGCCGTGAGCCAGGCGAGGAGCCGGCGACGAGGCGACAGCGTGACACGGCGCCGTATCCGGGGCACCGTCCGATCTCCGTCCTCGCCCTCGGCCTCCGCCTGCGAGATGACGTGGACGTCGATCTTGCCCGACAGGCGCACGACGCGGTTGATCACGGAGCCGCGGGTCAGCTCGGCCCAGCGCGACCGTCGGCTCGCGCCCAGCACGAGCTGTGTGGCGTTCTCCGCCCGGGCGAACTCGACCAGCGCGGCGGCTATGTCGTTGCCGGCGGTCTCGTGGTAGGTGCCACCCATCTGCTCGAGCAGACGCCGCTGGTGGTCGATCGTGTCGTCCCCACCCACCAGGCCGTCGTCCGACCGGACGTGCACCCCGAGCAGCTCGCCATGGGCCCGCTGGGCGATGCGCGCCGCGCGCCGCACCAGCGCGTCCGCGCTGGGTGCGCCGGTGATGGCGACAACGACGCGCTCCCTCGTCTCCCAGGGCTCGGTGATCCCGTGCCGCTCCCGGTACTCCTCCAGGGCGTCGTCGACCCGGTCGGCGACCCACAGCAGGGCCAGCTCGCGCAGCGCCGCCAGGTTGCCGGGCCGGAAGTAGTTGGCCAGGGCGGCGTCGATCTTCTCGGAGGCGTAGATGTTGCCGTGGGCCAGGCGCCGCCGCAGGGCCTCGGGCGTCATGTCCACGAGCTCGATCTGGTCCGCGGCCCGGACGATCTGGTCGGGCAGGGTCTCGCGCTGGCGGACCCCGGTGATCTCCTCGACGACGTCGTTGATCGACTCGAGGTGCTGGATGTTGACCGTGGACACCACGTCGATGCCGGCGTCGAGCAGCTCGTCGACGTCTTCCCAGCGCTTGGCATGCTTGGACCCGGGCACGTTGGTGTGCGCCAACTCGTCGACCAGGGCCACCGCCGGTCGCCGGGCCAGCACGGCGTCGAGGTCCATCTCCTCGAGGGCCGCCCCGCGGTAAGTGATGACCTTGCGCGGCACGACCTCGAGGTCGCCGACCTGCTCGGCCGTGTGTGCCCGCCCGTGTGTCTCGACGTAGCCCACGACAACGTCGGTGCCGCGCTCCTTGCGGCGGCGGCCCTCGTTGAGCATGGCGAAGGTCTTTCCCACGCCGGGGGCCGCCCCCAGGTACACGCGCAGCGTCCCACGCCGGCGCGGCGCCGCAGCCACGCCCGGCGCCGGGGCGTCAGCCGGTTCTGATTGCGTGCTCACGGTGACCAATGGTGCCGCATTCGCTCGCAGATCCTCCTGGGCACCATCCATGACGTCACGGGCGCCGATACCGCAGGAGCACCAGGCCGAGCCCGGTCAACCTGCGACCTCGTCGAGCGCCATGTTGAGCTCGAGGACGTTGACTCCCCGCTCTCCCAGGAACCCGAGGAAACGGCCCGACGTGTGGTCGTCGACGAGGTTGAGCACCTCGTCGACGTCCACCCCGCGCGCATCGGCCACCCGGGGGGCCTGCAGCCGGGCGTTGGTGATCGAGATGCTGGGGTCGACGCCCGAGCCCGATGCGGTGACGGCGTCGACAGGCACCGGGGCGTCGGGGTCGAGCCCGTTCTCCTCGCGGTAGGCGTCGATCCGCTCCTGCACGGTGGCGAGGAGCTCCTCGTTGGTCGGCCCCAGGTTGGAGGCGCCGGATGCGGCGGTCGACAGGTCGTCGGCCGACGCCAGCATGGTCTCGCCGGTCGGGTTGCCCTCGTCGTCCAGCACGTCGATCTCCGAGCCCGAGGCCCCACCACCGGCTGCGGATGGCCGGCCGTGGAAGTACTCCTCGCTGGTGAACGTCTGGCCCAGCAGCTTCGACCCGACGACCTCCCCGTCGGCGTCCTCGACGAGGGAGCCGTCGGCCTTGTCGTTGAACAGGACCTGCGAGACCCCGGTGATCACCAGCGGGTAGGCGAGGCCCAGCAGCACCGTGAACACCAGCAACGCCCGCAGTGCGGCGAGTACTTGAGCACGCATGACTAGCTCACTCCCAACGCCGTGATGAGGATGTCGATGAGCTTGATGCCGATGAACGGTGCGGCCAGACCGCCGACGCCGTACACGAGGAGGTTGCGGCGCAGCACCGCGGCCGCGCCCAAGGCCCGGAACTTCACGCCCCGCAGGGCCAGCGGAATCAACGCCACGATGATGAGGGCGTTGAAGATGACCGCCGACAGGATCGCCGAGCGGGACGACTGCAGGTCCATGATGTTGAGCGAGTCCAGGTCAGGGAACACGCTCACGAACATCGCGGGGATGATCGCGAAGTACTTGGCCACGTCGTTCGCGATCGAGAAGGTGGTCAGCGAGCCCCGCGTGATCAGCAGCTGCTTGCCGATCTCGACGACCTCGATGAGCTTCGTCGGGTTGGAGTCGAGGTCCACCATGTTGCCGGCTTCCTTGGCGGCCTGGGTTCCGGTGTTCATGGCCACACCCACGTCGGCCTGGGCCAGCGCGGGGGCGTCATTGGTGCCGTCCCCGGTCATCGCGACCAGGCGGCCGCCCCGTTGCTCGCTGCGTATCAACGACATCTTGTGCTCGGGCGTGGCCTCGGCCAGGAAGTCGTCGACACCAGCCTCGGTAGCGATCGCCCGGGCGGTGAGCGGGTTGTCGCCGGTGATCATGACCGTGCGGATGCCCATGGCCCGCAATTGGTCGAATCGCTGGCGCATGCCCTCCTTGACGATGTCCTTGAGGTGGACGACGCCGAGCACCTCGACCACGGGCGTGTCGTCCGCGCCAGCATCGGCCTGGGCCGCATCGGCTTCGGCGTCGCCGCTGTGCGAACCGTCCAGCCGCGCCTCCGCCACCACCAGCGGTGTGCCGCCGGCTGTGGCCACGCCCTCGACCAGCGGGGCCAGGTCGTCGGGGGCCTTGCCGCCCTGCTGCAGCACCCAGGCGCGCACGGAGTCGGCCGCGCCCTTTCGGACCGACACTCCGTCTATGTCGAGGCCGCTCATGCGGGTCTGCGCGGTGAACGGCACGAGGGTGGCGTGCGCGACGTCGCGCTCGCGCACGTTGAACCGCTGCTTGGCGAGCACGACGATCGACCGGCCCTCGGGCGTCTCGTCGGAGAGGCTGGCAAGCTGCGCGGCCGACGCCAATCGCTCCTCTGACACTCCGGCTAGCGGCAGGAACTCCGCCGCCTGCCGATTGCCCAGCGTGATCGTGCCCGTCTTGTCGAGCAGCAGGGTCGAGCAGTCCCCGGCGGCCTCGACCGCGCGCCCCGACATCGCCAGCACGTTGTGCTGCACCAGCCGGTCCATGCCGGCGATGCCGATGGAGGACAGCAGTGCGCCGATCGTGGTGGGGATGAGGCAGACGAGCAGGGCGATCAGCACGATCACCGTCTGCTCCGCCCCCGAGTAGATGGCGAAGGGCTGCAGGGTCACGGTCGCCAGCAGGAAGATGATCGTGAGACCGGCCAACAGGATGTTGAGCGCGATCTCGTTGGGCGTCTTCTGTCGGCTGGCGCCCTCGACGAGTGCGATCATGCGGTCGAGGAAGGTCTCGCCGGCGCGGGCAGTGATCCGCACGACGATCTGGTCGGACAGCACCCTCGTGCCGCCGGTGACCGCCGAGCGGTCGCCGCCCGACTCACGGATGACAGGTGCAGACTCACCGGTGATGGCCGACTCGTCGACCGAGGCGATGCCGGCGATGATCTCGCCGTCCGACGGGATCATCTCCCCGGCGTTGACCACCACCACGTCGTCGACCCCCAGCTGTGACGACGGCACTGGCTCGACCGACCCGTCGGCCAGCCGCCGGTTGGCGACGGTCTCGGACCGCGCCTTGCGCAGCGTGTCGGCCTGCGCCTTGCCCCGCCCCTCCGCCACGGCCTCCGCGAAGTTGGCGAACAGGACCGTGAACCACAGCCAGGCAGCCACCAGGCCGGCGAAGACGTTCTCGTTCGCGGTGGCGTCGCCGATGTCCCGGAAGAACAGGACGGTGGTGACGATGCTGCCGACCCAGACCACGAACATGACCGGGTTGCGCACGGCCAGCCGAGGCGTGAGCTTGCCGAAGCTGTCGCCCACCGCCTGCTTCATGATCGTGGGATCGAACAGGGAGGCGGTGGCCTTGGCACCGATCCGAGGCGCAGCGTCCTGGTTCCGGCGAGGAGGCTCGGACGTCATCGTTGATTCGCTCATCGGATTCCTCACAGACCCAGTTGCTCGACGATCGGGCCGAGCGACAGCGCGGGGAAGAAGGTCAGGCCCACGACGATCAGCACCACGCCCACGAGCAGGCCGACGAACAGTGGGGTGCCCGTGGGGAAGGTGCCGGCGGACGGCGGCACGGCCTGCTTGCGAGCCAGCGACCCCGCCAGCGCCAGGGCAGGCACGATGAGCAGGAACCGGCCGCCGAGCATCGCCAGCCCGAGCGTGGTGTTGTACCAGTCGGTGTTCCCCGTCAGCCCGCCGAAGGCGGATCCGTTGTTGTTGGCGGCCGACGTGAAGGCGTACGCGACCTCGCTGAGCCCGTGGGGACCCGGGTTGAGGATCGACGCCTTCGACGTGTCCATCACCACCGAGATGCCGATGAGCACCAGCACGATGGTCGGCATGGCGAGGATGTAGAGCGTGATGAGCTTCATCTCCGGCCCCTGGATCTTCTTGCCCAGGTACTCAGGGGTTCGGCCCACCATGAGGCCGGCGATGAACACCGACAGCAGGGCGAAGAGCAACATGCCGTAGAGGCCGGCACCCACGCCCCCGGGGCTCACCTCTCCGAGCATGATGTTCACCAGCGGCACGGCGCCGCCGCCCGGGGTGAAGCTGTCGTGGGCCGCGATGACCGCGCCTGTCGACGTGCCGGTGGTGCTGGCCGCGAACAGGCCCGAAGCTGACGGCCCGAACCGCACCTCCTTGCCCTCGTAGTTGCCGCCCCCGGCCAGCTCGGCGCTGGTGTCCTGGTTGGCGCCGAGGGCGTCGAGCTCGGGGTTGCCGTTGGTCTCGAACGTCTGCGCGATCACCGCCGAGGCGGCCCAAAGGATGAACATGGCTGCGAACACGGCCCAGCCCTGCCTGCGGTCCTTGGCCATCTTGCCGAAGGTGTAGGTCAGCGCGAACGGGATCAACAGGATCAGGAACAGCTGGAACAGGTTGGTGAAGCCGTTGGGGCTGCCGAAGGGGTGCCCCGAGTTGGCGTTGAGGAAGCCGCCGCCGTTGGTGCCCAGCTCCTTGATGACTTCCTGGCTGGCGGCCGGGCCACCCGGAATGAGCTGGACGGCGCCGTCGAGCGTGTGGGCGGTGACGAACCCGCCGAGGTTCTGGATCACGCCCTGGCTCACCAGTACCAGCGCACCGATGATCGAGATCGGCAGGAGGACTCGGGTGATCGACCGGGTCAGGTCGACCCAGAAGTTGCCGATGGTGGTGGAGCGGCGCCGCACCAGACCCCGGATGAGGGCGACGGCGACGGCGATGCCGACGGCGGCCGACACGAAGTTCTGCACCGCCAAGCCCATCATCTGGGTCAGGTGGCTCATCGTGATCTCGCCCGCGTAGTTCTGCCAATTGGTGTTGGTCGTGAAGCTGACGGCGGTGTTGAAGGCCAGGGCCTCGGGCACACCCGGCACGTCGGTGGGGTTGACCGGCAGGCCGCTCTGCACCCGCTGCAGCAGGTACAGCCCCAAGACCGACACGGCGCTGAAGGCCAGAAGCGACCGGGCGTAGATCGTCCAGCGCTGCTCGCGGGACGGCTCGACGCCCGTGGCCCGATAGATGAGTCGTTCGACCGGACCGAAGATCCGGTCGCCTGGTGTTCCGCCACCGCCGTAGACCTTGGCCATGTAGCCGCCCAATAGCGGAGTGGCGGCGAAAACCAGCGCAATGAGGACGAGGAACTGCAGCCACGCAGCCCCGGACATCAGAGCTTCTCCGGGAACAAGAGGGCGACGAACAGGTAGGCCGTGATGAGCACGGACAGGATCAGGCCAACGAGATTGTCGCCACTCATCGGGCGCGACCCACCGTGGCTTCGGGGGCGCTCGCGGCATCCTCGGTCTCGGCATCTACCGAGCCCTCCACCCCGGTGTCCGGGCCGATCATGCGCTCGCAACCCCGGACGTAGGCGACGGTGGCGGCGAAGAACGCCACTACCACCACGACGAAGATCAGGTCACCCATGACGTCCTCCGCTGAGCTCTCGGTTTGGGACCAAGCAACGGTTTACTGCGCCCCAAGCCGCAGGTCAGCGCCCCTTAGCGCGTTCTTGGTGAGGGCGGTGAAAGGCTGTTCGGCGCGTTAACGGTGGAGGAACTCCGTGGCGCGCCAGCGGTACCCCCGCGTGCGCCTCTGGCGGTGGGCTCGATGTCCCTCGTGCGGCGCTGCGCCATCGTGACGGGATCGTGATTGGCTCGCCCCCTGTTTCCCGTCCTAGGCCGGGGGTACGGTGACCCGAGCGAACCACGAACGGGGCCGCTACTGACCTGGCGGCGACGGGCGCCAGGGTGACCCGGCCGACTACACGATCTCGTAGTCGGCCGGGTTGGGCTCGCGGGTCTCGCGCCAGTAGTCGAGCAGCGTGAACGGCCAGTTCTGGGTGACCCGGCCGTTGACGTTCTTGTACCAGGTGTTGACCGTCGACGCCCCCCACGCCATGTTGCGGTTGCCCTCGTCGATGCGGCGGTTATAGGCGTCGTGGACCTCGGGCCGGACGTCGAGCGCCCGCCGACCCGGACGGCTCAGCAGCAGTTCGAGGCAGCCGAGCATGTAGTGCACTTCGCACTCCGAGAAGTACGTGATGCTGCCGTTGATCACGATGTTGGTGTTGGGGCCGTAGAGCAGGAACAGATTGGGGAACTGCGGCACCGTGATGCCGAGGTAGGCGCGGGCGTCGCCGTCCCAGCGCTCGTGGAGCTCGAGTCCGCCGCGCCCCACCACCTTCATCGGCATCAGGAATTGCGACGCCGTGAAGCCGGTCCCGTAGATGATCACATCCACCTCGTGGTGCACGCCGTCTGCCGTCGCCACGCCGGTCGGGGTGATCTGCTCGATGCCGGCGGTGACCAGCTCGACGTTGTCGCGCTGTAGTGCCTGCGGCCACACGCCGTTGTCGCGGACGATCCGCTTGGCGAACGGCGGATAGTCGGGCAGGACCCGCTCCACCAGGTCCGGTGTGGCGGCGAACGCGAGCTGGACGTAGCCGGTGAGCAACTGGCGCGCCGTGTCGTTGAGTTCGCTCACCGACGGGCCGCCGGGCCACTCCGGGTCGACCCGCGCCGCCGGCAGCACGCCCTCGGCGTACTGCCAGAACAGCCAGAAGCGGTACCACTGCGTGTAGGTGGGCACGTGGCGGAACAGCCACTGCTTCTGGAGAGAGACCTCCCGGTGGTAGTCCTCGGTGGGGACCAGCCAGGGCGGCGTGCGCTGGAAGACCAGCAGGTCCTCGACCGCGGGGGCGATCTCGGGGATGAACTGCACGGCGCTGGCGCCGGTCCCGATCACGGCCACCCGCTTGCCACCGAGGTCCACGTCGTGGCGCCAGCGCGCCGAGTGGAACGACATGCCCTCGAACGTCTCGCGCCCCGGGATCGCCGGGAACGACGGCCGGTTCAGCTGGCCCACCGCGCTGACGACCGCCTGTGCCTCGAGCGTCTCCTCGCCCTGCGACGTGCGCAGGCACAGCGTCCACGAGCCGGTCTCGTCGCTCCACTCGGCCGACGTGACCTCGGTCTCGAAGCGAATCTGGTCGCGCAGGCCGAAGCGGTCGGTGCACGTCCGGAAATAGTCGAGCAGCACCTCCTGGGTGGAGTAGTGCTGCGGCCAGTCCTCGCGCTGGGCGAACGAGTAGCTGTAGAAGTGGTTGGCCACGTCGACACGGCAGCCCGGATAGGTGTTCTCCCACCATGTGCCGCCCACGTCCGGATCCTTCTCGAGGATCACGAACGGCACGCCGGCCTGCTTGAGTCGATAGGCGGCCACGATGCCGGACATTCCGGCGCCGATCACGGCCACCCGGAAGGGCGTGTCGGGCGCCAGCTCTCCGAGGCTCCAGCGCGGCGCCCGCAGGTCGTCGCCGTGCACCGAGAGCTCCTCGAGGAACAGGGGGAGGTAGTCCTCGACGACCGCGTCCCCGACGACGAAGGCCAGGATCTGGCGCATGGTGTCCTCGTCGGGGTCCGGCGCCACCACGCTGCCTCCGTCCCGGAACCTTGCCAGTGCCTCCATCGCGAGCTGCCGGGCCAGGGCCAAGCGGTCACCGTCGACGCCGCCATCGGGCTCGAGCAGCCGCGTCGGATCCGGGCGTAGCTCCTCACGCAGCACGGACAGGTCGCCGGTCGCGTAGGCGACGGCGGCCAGCAGCGGGATCACGCTGGAATGGGACAACGCATCCTTGATGGCGTCATCGTCGGCGTCGATCGGCGAGGGCGGTTCCGCGAAGCGCATCGCCCGGATTGTGTCATGCGCATGACGGGCGTTCTCAGTTCGGCACGGCCGCGGTGTCGCGGGTCTCCGACTGCGGCGAGCTTGTGGGATCCCCGCTGCGGCTGCGGAGCCTCCGCACGCTCCATTGGACGCCGTTGGCGGCGAGAATGGCGAGCAACGGAATGATGGGTACCCGGTAGCGGGCATAGGCGGCGTCGCCGGTCGAGACGACGATGACGTAGCCGATCGTGGCGATCACGAAGACCCAGTACGAGCGGTGCACGGACCGGATCCCGGCGGCGGCGCCCACGACGGCGAGGCCCCACAGCAGGGCGTTCCACGAGAACAACCCCAACACGAGCAGGGGGGACGCCGGCAAGTCGACGTAGAGGCGGACGGTGTCGGTGCCCGGCCCGACGATCTGGCGGACCACGCCCTCGACCATGATCCGCGCGGCCTGCGCAGGGTGGTCCGCCATGATCTCCAGTCCCCGGCGGTTCCACTCGTCGAAGCCCTGACCGCGCGCGTCCGGATCTGGGATCAGGCAGGTCCACCCCTCGGTCGATGTGCAGTCGCCGTCCGGATCCTCACCTTTGGTCGGGCAGCCGAGGCGCTCTCGAGCCGCCAACATGGTCATGCCCTCGGTGCGTGCCTCGATGCGGGCGCCGTTGCTGCAAAGCAGGAGGAGTCCGGTCGCTCCCGACAACTGCCACGAATCCACCGCCGAGTGGTTCCGCACCTGCCATCCCCCGACGATCAGCAGGATGGGGGCCATGAACGCCAGCAGTCGCGTGACGAGGGCGCGGCGGGGCACGTCGCGGAAGCGGATGCCGAGCAGCACCAGCAGGACTGCGGGGTAGAACCACATCGTCGGCCGGACCATGGTGGCCACGGCCACCAGCGCACCGAGGCCGAACACGGCGCCCACCGGCACGTCGCGGGCACGGCGCCGGCCGAACACGAGCAGGCCCACGACGGCGATCGCCGCGACGGTGACGGATGCGACCCCCTCCGTGAGGATCGTGCCGGACGCCATGAACTGCAGCGGATCGAGCACCAGCAGGGCGCCGGCCACCAGCCCCGCAGTGAGGCCGAGGAGCCGCCACCCGACCAGGACCACCGCCGCGACCGTCAACGCGCTGAAGGCGGCCTGGATCGGGCTGATCGCCCACTCGCTGCTCGTGATCCACAGGATCGCGGCGAGGAACGCCGGATATCCCGGGGTGCGCACGAACATCGGGGTCGGATCCAGCGGTGAAAGGCTGAAGCGCCCAGCCTCGATCAGTGCGTGAGCCGGCACGATGTACCCGGGTGTGTCGGGGGAACGGGCCGCGAGCGGGTCGGCATGCGCGATCCAGGCCGCCCACGCCACCCTGGCGGCGATGCCCGTGACGATGACGGCGACCGCACACCGGCACACGGTGCGCCGATCGGCCTGCACGGCGCGCAGCAACACCCCAGGCACCCCGCCAGCTTGTCGCCCCGACCGTGCCCCCGTGCAAGTCGTCCCGGGCTGTCGACCGAGCGCTCGAGCTCCCCGTCGGGGCTGGCCCACGGCGTCGGCGGCGCGATGGCGCGAGGCTGTCGATCCGGGGCCAACCCGTTCGTCGTCATCATGACGAGCGACGGTCGCTCGAACGAGGAGGATGGTCAGATGCGCTACCTCGCATTGCTGGGCGGCGATGAGGCGGCAGGCCCGGCGCCGGGAACGCCCGCGTTCGACACGATGATGCAGGGGTACATGCGATTCGGCGAGGCCGCCGCCGACGCCATCGTCGGGGGGGAGGCCCTGGAGGAGGCGGCCACCGCCACCACGATCCGGCACGGCGACGCCGAGCCGCTGGTGACCGCGGGACCCTACGCCGAGACCGTGGAGGCCCTCGGTGGGCTGTACGTCCTGGAGGCCGACACGCTGGACGACGCCATCGAGCTGGCCCGCCAGATCCCCGCTGCCCTCGACGGCTGGGTGAGCCTTCGTCCGATGGTCGAATGGTTCGACAGGGGTATGCAGGCCGGCGGAACCGCAGACGCACCGCGTTACATCGCGTTCATCTACGGCAAGGAGACCGACGGCGACCAGCCCGACACACCGGCCTGGGACGAGGGCATGGCCGCACACCAACGGTTCATGGATGCCGTCGGCGACGCCGTCCAAGCGGGAGGTGCCCTGCATCCCATCGCCACCGCCACCACCGTGCAGGTGCGGGACGGCGACGTGATCGTCAGCGACGGTCCGTTCGCCGAGTCGGCCGAGGTGGTCGGCGGCTTCTACGTGCTCCGGGCCAGCGGCCGCGACGCCGCCGTGGCCGTGGCCAGCCAGATCCCGGCGGAGGCGGTCGAGCTGCGGCCCGTCATGGAGGTCGGCGGCTGACCCCGGCGGACCGGGTCGTCGAGCGGGCGTTCCGCTCCGAGTCGGGGCGCGTGCTCGCCACGCTGGCCCGGCAGCTCGGCGACCTGGACGCCGCGGAGGACGCGGTGCAGGAGGCGTTCCTGGAGGCGATGCGCACCTGGTCGCGCCGAGGCGTCCCGGACAACCCGGGCGCGTGGATCACGACCACGGCCCGCAACCGCGCCGTGGACCGGGCGCGGCGCGAGTCACGCCGCGACGCCAAGGAGAAGGCGGCAATGGTGCCCGACCCCCTATCGAGCGGACCGGCCGATCCGTCCGACCCGCCACTCGACGGGTCACCCGAGCCAGCGGACGACCAGCTCCGCTTGATCTTCACCTGCTGCCACCCCGCCCTCGCGCCCGCGGCCCAGGTGGCCCTGACGTTGCGCCTGGTGTGCGGGCTCCAGACCGTGGAGATCGCCCGGGCCTTCCTCCAACCCGAGGCAACGGTCGCCCAACGCCTGGTGCGCGCCAAGGCCAAGATCCGCACCGCCGCCATCCCCTTCCGGGTGCCGCCCGCACACCTACTCCCCGAACGCCTGCCCCCGGTTGCGGCCTGCATCTACCTGGTGTTCTCCGAGGGGTACGCGGCCACGGCCGGCGACGCGCTGGTGCGCCGCGAGCTGTGCGACGAGGGGATCCGGCTCGGGCGGCTCGTGGTCGAGCTCATGCCCGACGAGCCCGAGGCGCGGGGCCTGCTGGCGCTGATGTTGATGCAGGACAGCCGGCGCAACGCTCGTGTTTCCATGGGGGGCGACCTCGTGCTGCTCGAGGACCAGGACCGGAGCAGCTGGGACCGCGACCGCATCGCCGAGGGCACCGCCGAGCTGGAGCGGGCCCTGCTTCGCCGCCGGCCGGGCCCCTACCAGCTCCAGGCCGCCATCGCCGGCCTGCACGCCACGGCCACGTCGTGGGCGTACACCGATTGGCCGCAGATCGCGGCGCTGTACGCGGAGTTGGCTCGGGTTGCGCCGTCCCCGGTCGTGGAGCTCAACCGGGCGGTGGCGGTGGCGTTCACCGAGGGACCGGAGGCCGCCCTGGACGTGGTCGATGCCGTCGCTGACGATCCCCGGCTGACACGCACGCACCTGCTGCCGGCGACGAGGGCCGACCTGCTGCGGCGCCTCGGCCGGCGGGACGAGGCTGCGGACTCCTATCGCGCCGCACTGGCCTTGGCCCGCACGGGCCCTGAGCGGGCGTTCCTGGAGCGGCGCCTCGACGAGGTCGCCGGCTAGCGCCTCGTTCCCCGGGCCGAACCGGCGCTCCAAGGCGCCGCCAGCCCGCACATCCGGACGCCGGAACCGGTCAGGGGACCACCCCGAGCCGCGCCAGAACGTCCTCGGCGGCGACGCTGCCCGGCGGCCGGCCCTCGGCGGCCATCCGGTTGGCGAGCCCTTGGAGAAGCTCGTTGACTGGCGTCGGGACCCGGTGCAGCCGGCCAAGCAGCACGATCTCGCCGGTGAGGTAGTCCGTCTCGACGGTGGGCAGACCGCGGGCGAGGCTCTGCCAGGACGATCCGCCCTGGCGCTCGTGCCCCGGCACCGGACGCAACTGGAAAACGTCGCCGCGGCGGGCGCGGTCGTCGTCGATGGACACCGCGTCGATCCCGGCCGCCTCCAGGCAGGCCTCGCCCTCGGCGCGGGCCATTCGGACCAGGGGCGTCGAGCGCGCCGCCTCCGGGCCGCACACCGCCTCGACGGCATTGCCGAGGTTGAGGATCAGCTTGCGGTACTTCCAGCGCATGATGTCCGCCCGGGCCTGTGACCCGAACGTGGCGCCGGACAGCGCGGCGGAGACCTCCTCGGCCACCGCGTCCACGCCGTCCGGGTAGCGGCCAAGGTCGAGCAGTCCGGTCGTCGGTGCCAGGTGGACCACGACGACGCCGTGCTGGAGATGCGTGGCGGGCAGCATGACTGCGACCCCGTAGACGTGAGGGAAGAACCGCAGCGCGACGCGCTCGTTGTCCACGCCGTTCTGGGCGCACAGCACACGCACGCCGGGCGGAGCCTGTGGTACCAGGTCGGCCAGGGCGGCCGCGGTGTCCTGGCTCTTCATGGCCAGGATCACCACGTCGCCGTCGCGCAGGTCGGCCTCGGCGGGGTGGCCGACCGCGGGCGGGCGCAGTGTGGCCGACCCGTCGGGCGACACCAGCGTGAGCCCGTCGTCCTGGAGCGCCCGCAGGTGGTCGCCCCGGGCCACGAGGGTCACGTCGTGGCCGGCCTCGAACAGGCGCCCCCCGATCGCACCGCCGATCGCACCGGCGCCGTACACCGTGAATCGCATGTCGCCAGCCTGGCGTGTCGATGGGGCGCCCGGCGACCGCGGCCGCCTAGGCGGCGGGCTGCGCCTCGTCGCTGGTCGCGGCGGCGGCTCCCGCATCGAGCCCCGGCTCGGCGGCGACCATGCGCTCGCGTGTCGGTATCCGCCAGCCGACGTACCAGGTTCCCACTAGGCCGGCGCCCATGACGATGCCGGCCAGCAGTGGCGATCCCAGCGCCAGCGAGCTCAGCGAGCAGGCCGTGAGCATCATGGCGATCGCCACCACCTTGGCGCGCCGGGGCATGCCCAGCCCGGCGCGGTGGTCGCGCACGAGCGGACCGATCTTCGGCAGACCCAGCACCCATTGTTCGAACCTGGGGCTGGACCGGGCGAAGCAGGCGGCCGCCAGCACGAAGAAGCCGGTGGTCGGCAATCCCGGCACCACGATGCCCACGCCGCCGAGCGCGACGGCGACCCAGCCGAGCGCCAACAGACCGAACCGTCGCATGCGGCGGCCTACGCGACGAGGTCGAGGATGTCTTCGACCATCAGGACCAACAGCAGCGCGATCACGGTTAGCGCAATGGCCGTATAGGCCCAACGCCAGCGGTGGTCGGCTGCCCAGAAGCGGCGGATGGTGAGGATGTTGCACCCGATCGCCACCACCCCGATGGGGATGCCGATGGCGGGTCCCACGCCCGCAGCCAGTCCCAGTGCGGGCGCCACGAAGGGCAACACGATGTAGGTCAGCAGGCACCGGGTGGCCGACACCAGGATGGAGGTCGAGAACGCTCGCTGGGCGGCACCCTCGGGGGCCGGGGGCCCTTCGGGGATGCGGAGCAGGCGCCTGACCGCAACGTCCGCGGCCGGGCGGGGGGCGGTGACCACGTTGTGCACGCCACGAGGCTACGCGGTGCGTCCCCCGCGGGCCCAAGCGCCCCCCGAGCGACCCGGCGCCCCCGAATTTGGGCCCTAGGTCCCGAGACAGGCGACCGGCTCGGCGGCTACCGTCGCGTCGAACGGAGCAACGCGTCGGCTCTTGTCAGGAGAAGACGAATGAGCAACCGTCACCGCACCGGCGATGTGGTCCTCCCACATCCCGAGGAGCGTCGGGTCCACGCCCGTTCCGAGCGCCACCGGGTCACCACCGCCCTGGCCGACATCACCGGCCAGATCCAGGGTGGGGTCGAGCCCGACGAGGTGGTCGAACCGGGCATCGGCTTCCGGGCCGAGCGGCACCACGATCCGGCCAAGGCTCTGCCGTCGCAGCGCCGCCGCCGGCACTGGAAGCTGAAGATGTGGAAGCGGCGCACTACCGCGCGGCGGCTCAAGGCCGCCATGGAACGGTTCACCCCCACCTAGAGGGTCGCACTCACTTCGCCACGCGGCTAGGAGCCGGCGTGTACGGGCGCCGAGTCCACGCGGCGTGTTTTCCGCTCGTGGCGCCTCCAGCGCCCGGCCGCTCGGGCCGTTCCGGCGCCTCGAGTCGGTCAATCGTGGACGCACGCGCAAGGAATCGAGCTTTCTGGCCATGGCCCGTCCAGGGACCGCCGCGTTTACTGACCACATGACGGAACCAACGCGCCACTCGTCCGGGCTGCACCAAGTGGCCAAGGCGATTGCTGCCAGCGGCACCGCGGAGCTGGAGGCGCAGGCGATGCGGGCGCACCGATGATCGACGGCTACCTGTTCCCGTTGACGGTGATCGCCGCCCTCGGCTGCGGCGTCATCGCCGGCGTGTTCTACGCCTTCTCGGTCATGGTGATGAGGTCGCTCGCGCAGCTGCCGGCGCAGCACGGCGTCGCGGCCATGCAGGCCATCAACGTCGCCGCGCTTCGGCCGGTGTTCCTGTGGGTATTCACCGGGACCGCGGCTGTGTGCGCCGCCGTGGTCGTCGGGTCGCTGGTCGACTGGGACGACGCGTCCCCATACCTCGTAGTCGGCGGCCTCCTCTACCTGGTCGGGTCGTTCGGCCTGACGGTCGGGTATCACGTGCCGCGCAACGAGGCCCTGGACCGGGTCGAGCCCTCGAGCCCGGACGCCGACCGCTACTGGAGCCGCTACGTCCGGGAATGGACCATGGGGAACCACGTCCGCGGGGTGGCGTCATTGGCTGCCGCCGCGCTCCTAACGATCGCCCTGCACGTCACCTGATCGCGGCCCGACCCTCTCGGCAATCCCCCGACCAACGACCGGTCGCCTGGCGTTCACCCCGGCGACGACGGGAGGACGCTTGCCCTGGTTAGCGTCATGGCGATCGCCGGGAGTCCTGGCCAGACGATCCAATGCAGACAGCGCCCGCCGGCGCCGTCCGATGGCTCACCGGGTCCCGCCAGGTCGCCGTCCCAGATGCAGGGCCGCCTGCGTAGCCAGGTCGCGGGGGACGCTCAGACCGGCCGGCGCTTCGGACCCTCTGAGACCCGCACGGTCGTTCCGCCGTCCCCCATGTCGGCGCGGCACCCGGCATCGTCGAGGGCCGCGCGCAGGTAGTCGTCGAGCCAGACGGCCTCGAGGTCGCCGATCGCAGCGAAGCGGACATGACGGATGTGGCCACCGCTCCCGACCAGGATCCCCAGCGGGTCGTCGAGCGACGCACCCTCGTTGAACCCGAGGTTCACCCACTTCGCGTAGCTCGCGATGTGGACCACGCTGTCCTGCCATCGGGTCGTGGGCGTATACGCGAGCGAGACGGCGTTGGTCGCGTCCCAGACGAACTCGTGCGCGTTCGGCATGACCGTCAGGACCCGTTCCCGCAGCCCGAGCGCCAGTTCCTGCACCCGGTCGGGGAACGGTGCCAGGAAGTCGACGAGCTCGGCTGGGACCGGCCGGGGCATTGCGGGGCAGGGTAATCCGGCACCCTTCCAGCGCCCGGCGCCAACCCGGCCGCCGGCGTCCGGCACTCATCGTGGCTGCCGGAGCCCAATCCGGTCACCCCGCGGCGCACGCAGTCGTACTGTCGTCCGCCATGTTGCACGACTCGCCCGCCTCACCGGGCCCCGACGCCGCCACCCCCCAGCGTTGGCAGGCAGCTCTTGCGACCGTCCTGGCGCTCAGCCTGGCCGTCTTCGCGTGCGCCGACGACGACGCCTCGTCGAGCCGGGAGGACGACAGCGGCTCCGGTGGCACGACCAGCGCCCCGCCGGGCGGGGGGTCCGGGGAGGAAGAGGGCATCGAGCGGGTGGCGCTGCAGCGCTACCTCACTCGCCGCGACCTCACCCCGCCGGCGATCAAGGTCGTGTCCTCGACCACCCCCACACCGGGCCTGGTCTTCCTGGCACCCAAGCGGGCGGGGGCCCAGGCAGGGCCGCTCATCGTCGACGACCGGGGCGAGACTGTCTGGTCGGCGCCCCAGACCAGCACGGACGTGGCCGCCGACCTGCGGGTCCAGACCTACGAGGGCGAGCCCGTGCTCACGTGGTGGGAGGGGCAGTCGACGGAAGGCCGGGGCGTGGGAGAGCTCGTCATCGTCGATGGCAATTACCGCGAGGTCGCCCGGCTCGAGACGGGCAACGGACGCGATGCGGACTTCCACGAGTTCCGGCTAACGGACGAGGGCACCGCACTCCTGATCGCGTACGGGCGCGAGCCGGCCGACCTCTCCGCGATCGGGGGACCGCGACGGGGCTTCGAGTTCGAAAGCTTCGTACAGGAGGTCGACATCGCGACGGGCGACGTCCTGCTGGAATGGCGCGCTGGCGACCACGTGCCGGTGTCAGACACGTTCAGCGAACTGTCGGAGCGGGAGGACGGCTCCGAGGACATGCCCCTCGACTGGTTCCATGCGAACTCGGTCGCACCCGGGCCCGACGGGACGCTCCTGGTGTCCGCCCGCAACACGCACACCATCTACGCGATCGACCGGGCAACCGGGGAACTGCGCTGGCGCCTCGGAGGCAAGCGCAGCGACATCGCGATGGGCGCCGGGACCGAGTTCCTGTGGCAGCACGACGCCCAGTGGCGCGGCGGCAACCGCATCAGCCTCTTCGACAACCACGCGTCCACCACCGGAGGCGGGCCGTCGCGGGCGCTCGTCCTCGATGTCGATGCCCGAGCGAGAACGGCCGCGCTTGTCACCGAGGTCCGTCACCCCGACGGGTTGAGCGCCGGCACGCAGGGCAACACGCAGGTGCTCCCTGACGGGGGCCTGTTCGTCGGCTGGGGAAGCGAGGGGCACATGACCGAGTTCTCCGCGACCGGCGACGTCGTCTTCGACGCGACATTCGCACCGGCCGACTCCTACCGGGCCTACCGGTTCGAGTGGGTGGGGCAGCCGACCGATCCGCCGGACGTCGTGGTCAGGCCCGTGGACGATCAGACTCGCCAGCTCGACGTAGCCGTGAGCTGGAACGGGGCCACCGAGGTTGCGACCTGGCGGGTCCTCGCCGGGGACGACGCCGACGAGCTCGAGCCCGTGGCCGAGGTCGGCAAGGACGGCTTCGAGACGACCATCAGGATCGAGCGCGCAGCCGTCGTCGCGGTCGAGGCACTGGACGCGAGCGGCGAGGTACTCGACCGCTCCGAGACGACCACGACCGACGGCTGATCCGCCGGCGCTCGCCCGAATCACGGACGGCTAGGGCGCGCCGTCCTCCAGCCACTCATCGAAGGTGGTCGGGGCGATGCGGGCGCGATCGCCCGGCAACAGCACGTTCCCCGCCATCGACGTGTCGAACAGCCCCGACCACGACGGGATGAGCCGCACGTGATGGCCGCGCACGTGGTTGGTGCGTCGCGCCATGTCGACGAGATCCTGTGGCTCCGGGCCGGCGACGTCGGGATAGCGGCCCTGCGGCTCGCCCGCCACCACCTCGGCCAGGACGTCGGCGACGTCGGACGGCGCGAGCGGCTGCACGAGCAGCGGCGCGATCGTGGCGGCACCGTCGCGTTCCGTCCAGCTCGTCACCATCGCGGCGAAGTCGTGGAACTGGGTGGCGGGCACGATCGTCCACGGCACGGGGCCAGCGGCCACAAGACGCTCCTGCTCCCGCTTGCCCGCGTAGTGCGCGTTCCCCTCGACACGGTCGAGCCCGACGATCGACAGCAGCACGTGGTGGCGGACGCCGGCATGGTGCTCGGCGGCCAGGAGGTTCCGGGCGACGCCGCCGAAGAACGCGACGGCTTCGGCGCGATCCGTCGCGGTGGTGTTGGTGACGTCGACGGTCGCTTCGACGCCTTCGAGCGCTTCGTCCAGCCCCTCACCGGTCAGGCAATCCATACCGAGCGACCGGCTGATGCGCACGACCTCGTGCCCGCGGCCCTCGAGGGCCGACACGGTGAGGGCACCGATGTGGCCGCTGGCACCGGCGACTGCGATTCGCACGAGCGCCTCAGGCTCAGACGTCGAAGGACCAGGAGGTCGCCCCGCCCGGATCTTGGACCTGCAGCGCGGTGGCCTTGGTGGGAGTCACCCGGTAGAGATACCACGGCGGCGGGCCCGGCCGCGGCGGGACGGGTCAGGGGCGATAGGTCGCCAGGATGATCCCGTTGCTCAGGGCCCGGGAGTCCACCAGCTCGAATGTCGCCGCGGTGCCCGGTCTGTACAGCAGGTCGGTGGCGTCGCTCGGCCCGACCAGCTGCGGATGGATCCACAGCTGCAACTCGTCGAAGAGGCCGTGCTCGAGCAACGGCCGAGAGACGTCGCCGAAGCCGTATTGCACGATGTGTCCCGCGTCCTCGCCCTTGAGGTCGCGGACGTGGGCGACCACGTCGCCCTCGACCACCTCTGTGTTCGCCCACTGCGGATCCGTGAGCGTGGTGGACACGACCACCTTGCGCATGGCGTTGATGCGGTCCGAGAACGGGTCGCCGCTGCGGCTCATCCAGGCCGGGGCGAAGACGTCGTACGTGCGGCGGCCCATCAGCACGACGTCGCACGTCTCCAGCAGGTCGGTCTGGATCTTGTCGCCCTCGCCGGACGTCCCGGCCTTCCGTGAGGGCCACAGGTGCGGGGCCTCGACGACGCCGTCGAGCGTGATGTACGTGGAGTTGATCAGCTGCCGCATCGGCTGCGGTCTAGCGCCGGCCCCTCCCCCTGTCTTGAACGCCAACGACAACTCCTCGGCTACGTGCCGGCCCTGGAGGCGACGATCTGCGACGGCGTCTGCCCGACGAAGCGCTTGAGCGACCGGGTCAGGTGGGACTGGTCGGCGTAGCCGGTGCGGCGCGCCACGTCGGACGGCAGCGCTCCGCCGGACAGCAGCTCGACCGCCCGTTCGGCCCGGCGGATCCGCTGGATGGCGCCGCGGGTGAGGCCAGTCCCCCACGCCACGCGTCGCTCCACCGACCGGGTAGAGAAGCCCGCGACGTCGCCGTGCAGGGCCTCACCCACGATCGGGTCGTGCACCAGCAGGCCCGAGCGCGCAAGCCGGTCAACGAAGACGTCGGCGTTGTCCGGGCCGGGGAGCTCCCACGCAGAGCCGTCGAGCCAGAACGACCTGTCCGACACCTGGGGCAGCGTCAGCGTCCGGTCCACCAGCCCGCCCGGTGGCATATCCGGCATGAAGGTGCCGGCGCTGAACTCGATGCCGAAGAACTCGGCGTCCTCGGGGATCGGCATGGCCGTCGCCCTCGTCTCGGGCCCGCGCACGGTCAGCCGGGCCGCGCCCCGCTGCCGGGTGACGACCATCTCCCAGTGGGTCGCCGCCACCGAGATGAACGACTCCTCGGGTTCGTTCCGGGCTCGCCACGTCTGCGCGACAAGGGGCGACCGGGACGTCCGGGTCTCCAGCGCGAACAGCTCGACCGCGCGCTTCATGTCCACCAAGACGAACGACGGCCGGTGAATTCATCTGCCATAGCGCCCGGCGCGAGGAACCCGGTCAGTGGGCGAGGGGGACTTGAACTTCGATTCAAGGGGTGTTCAGCGGTCCAGCACGGTCCGCCGCGTGCCGTCTGAGCAGGCCTTTCGCGAACGCCGTGCCAAACCGTGCTGTGGATAACCGATGCGTTTCTACCCATCCATCAAAGCTCCGGTGAGAAGTCGCCGCGCTCTGTCACCCCCGGCTGCGATCCGCCTTGGACGACGGCGATCGGGCTTGCCGCCGAGCCGCAGCAGATCACTGCATCGAGCATCGGGTCCGACGCAGCCGGGGACGGTGAAACGCTCCGGCCGGGTGCCTTCTACAGCCGAGGTGTCCGCGCACCGACTGGCCGTTCAGCGCTCCTCGTCTCCGTCGAGCGCGTGCACGTCAGTGGAGACGTCTCGACCGCAGATCGCCGAGTCGGGCCACGACGGGTGCTCGGGATGGAGCAAGCGGTCGGGCTGTCGTGGGCGGTTCGAACGCGCCATCGAGCCGGCGGTCTAGGACAGGGCAGGCGCCGCGATTGCTCCCGCCTTACTCGGACAGGGAAGCTGAGCGGGTTCGGTGCGCTCGGGCACATCTTCGCCA
>CAVWNW010000018.1:0-220845 GCA_963756425.1 uncultured bacterium
AGCGTCAGCTGATCGACCGGCTTGGACTTGGCGGCCATGATCCCCTTGAAGCTCGGATAGCGGGGCTCCACGACGCCGGCCGTCACCGACACGACCGCCGGCAGGGGGGCCTCCACCTCGTCGTAGCCGAGCTCGGTCTGGCGCTGGACCTTCACCGTGCCGTCGGCCACCTCGACGTGCTTGGCGAACGTGACCGACGGCCGGCCCAGCAGGGCGGCCACCTGCTCCGGGATCGTCCCGGTGTAGCCGTCGGTCGACTCGGTGGCGGTCAGGACCAGGTCGGCCTCGGCCCGCTCTATCGCCTTGGCCAGCACCTTGGCGGTGTCGAGCGCACCCGCGCCGGACAGCGCGTCGTCGGAGACCAGGATCGCCTTGGCGGCACCCATGGCCAGCGCGGTCCGCAGCCCCGAGGTCTCGTTGTTGGGGGCCATCGAGACCAGCGTGACCTCGCCGCCACCCGACGCATCGGCGAGCTGGAGACCCATCTCGACGCCGTAGCTGTCGGACTCGTCGAGGATCAGCTTGCCGCTGCGGTCGAGCGTGTTGTCGGCCTCGAGCTTCCCGGGCTCGGCGGGGTCCGGGATCTGCTTCACGCACACGACCACGTTCATGGGCAGCCATGCTGCCCGCCGTTTCGCGGGGTGACCAAATCCCCCCCGCCTCCATCCGGGTAGGTTCCCGGCCGCAATGAAGCTGCTCCTGCTGGTCAACGAATCGGCGTCGTCGGTGACGCCGCGCAGCCGCGTGGTGATCCAGAAGGCCCTCGCGGCCGACCACGACGTGACCCTGGCGGAGACGAGCCGCCGCGGCCACGCGACCCGCCTGGCGCAGGGCGCGGCCGCCAACGGCATCGACGTCGTCGTGGTCCTGGGCGGCGACGGGACACTCAACGAGGCCGCCAATGGGCTGGCCCGCACCGCCTGCGCGCTGGCGCCCCTTCCGGGTGGGTCGACCAACGTGTTCGCCCGCACGATCGGCCTGCCCAACGACCCGATCGAGGCGACGGGCGTGCTGCTCGACGCGTTGGCCCGGCGCTCCATCCGGCGGGTGGGCCTGGGATCGGTGAACGGCCGCTACTTCCTGTTCCACACCGGCGTGGGCTTCGACGCCGCCGTGGTGGAACAGGTCGAGCGTCGCGAGGGGATCAAGCGCTACGCCGGGCACCCGCTGTTCGTCTTCGCCGGCCTCGACACGTGGATCCGCCACTACGACCGCAGCCGGCCCCGGTTCGCGGTGCACCACGCGGACGGCACGGTGATCGACGATGCGTACCTGACCATCGTGCTCAACACCAACCCCTACACGTACCTGGGCAACCGGCCGCTGAACCTGGCGCCCGAGGCCACCCTCGACCGGGGCCTGGCGTCGGTCACGCTCCGCACGATGGCCTTCGCCCGGACCATGCGCATCATCGCCTCCGCGCTAGGCAGCGGCTCGGTCCTGCGGCGCAGCCGCTGGGTGGACCACCGGACCGACCTGGCGGCGCTGAGCGTGCGGGCGTACGGGCCGGTCCCCTATCAGGTCGACGGCGATCACCTGGGCGACACCGAGCAGCTGGACTTCCGCCACGAGCCGGAGGTGCTCGATCTGGTCCTGCCGTGAGCGTGATGCCCACATCGCGAGGCAATGGTTTCCGCCCGACCGAGCCCGAGGCCATGGGTTCCGTACGTGGAACCTATGACTCGCCCTGCCCGGCGTGGAACCTATGACCTCGGGTTCGACCCGTGCCCGGGCCGCCGGCCGAGCGCCGCCAGGGCCACGTCGGGGACGTCGGTGACGATGCCGTCGACGCCGGCCTCGTTCGCCAGCCAGCGGATGCGGTCGGGCTCGTTGCATGTCCAGGCGTTGACCGCCAGCTCCTCGTCGTGGGCCCGTTCCACCAGCCCCTGCGTCACCAGGGCGTGATGGGGGTGGAGGGCCCGGTGACCGTGGTCCACCGCCTCGGCGATGACCTGCGCACCGTCGTCGGGCCCTACGACCGCGACCAGCCAGGCGGTGACCAGGTCGGGGGCCAGCTCCCGGGCGCGGTCGACCGTGGGCAGGTGGAAGCAGGAAACGACGTATCGCTCTCGCGCTGCCGCCGGACGCGCCGCCAGTGCCTCGACGACGCTGTCGACGATTCCCAGCGACTCGTCGAAGTCGCTGTCGAGCGGCCAGTTCTTGATCTCGACGTTGACCAGCGCCAGCCCGTCGCAGGCGTCGAGGACCGCTGGCAGCCTGGCGATCCCGTCGGGCAGCTCGCCGGCCGCCAGGTCGAGCAGCCTCCGGCCGTCGTCCAGCGTCGGATCGTGATGGACGGCCAAGGCACCGTCGGAAAGCCGGCGCACGTCGAGCTCGACGCCGTCGGCGCCGACCTCCCGCGCCGCCCTGAACGCCGCCACGGAGTTCTCGGGCGCCAACCCGGCGGCCCCCTTGTGCCCGATCACCAACGTCACGAACCCATCTTTCGCGGTGGAAAAAAGTCCTTGCCGAGCAAGTCAACTCCCAGTATCGTTGCGCCGTCGCAGCCACACGCATCTCGTGAAGCATCGCGGTGGCATGTGAAACGCATCACAAACTCGGTGACCCAATCCGCCGTGGAGGTCCCGTGGCCCTGACGCAGAGCCGCAGCATCAACCTGTCCATTGAGAACGACGACTGGCGCGAGCACAGCGCCTGCCGTGACACCGATCCCGACCTCTTCTTCCCGGTCGGCACCACCGGACCCGCGATCGAGCAGATCGAGACCGCCAAGTCCGTGTGCCGGCAGTGCGAGGTCCAGCGGGAGTGCCTCGAATATGCGCTGGCCACCAACCAGGACAGCGGTATCTGGGGGGGCACCTCCGAAGAGGAGCGCCGTACGCTGCGCCGCCAGTGGGTGGCCCGACAGCGTCGCGCCGCATCCTGATCTCTCGTAGTTCGCACGTCCTGCTGGGGTTGCTGGGGCGGCCGGAGCTGGAGGTGACCGGCCATCGGATCGATCACAGCGACAACGGTCGCGTGTGATCGAGGTCGTCGTCGCGCGCCGCATCGACAGCCACGCTCAGCGCCACCTCGGTCCCCGGCCGGTCGCCGTCGCCGCTGCCCGGGGCGATCGAGATCTCGCCGGCGAGGTCGCCGGTCACCAGTGTCCGCACGATCGACAGGCCCAGGCCGGTGGACTGATCGAGCTGGAAGCCCGCGGGCAGGCCGACGCCGTCGTCGGCCACCCGGACGCGCAGCATGCGCCCGTCCCGCGCGATCTCCACCCGCACCTGGCCGGGCGTACCGGTGAGGTCGAGCTCCTGCGGATAGGCATGGTCCACGGCGTTCTGCAGCAGCTCATTGAGCACCACCGCCAGCGGCGTGGCGATGCCGGCGGGGAGGACGCCCCCGTCGCCGTCGACGTCGAAGCGGATGGGATGCTCCGGCGAGATCATGCTGTCGGCCACCATCCCGACGACCGGCTTGACGATGTCGACGAACGGCACGTCGTCGCCCGCCTCCCGCGACAGGATCTCGTGCACGAGCGCGATGGAGCGGATGCGCCGGACCGACTCCTCGATGGCGGTCTTGGCCTCGCCGCGCGCCAGCCGTCTCCCCTGCAGCCGCAGCAGCGACGAGATGGTCTGGAGGTTGTTCTTCACTCGGTGGTGGATCTCCCGGATCGTGGCGTCCTTGGACAGCAGCAGCAGGTCACGCCGCCGGAGCTCGGAGATGTCGCGCAGCAGCACCACGGCGCCGGTGACCGCGCCCTGGTCCAGCAGCGGGATGCCCCGGATCAGCACGGTGATGTCGACGCCGCGGGAGAGCTCCTCGATCGCCGGCGTCCCGGTGTCGAAGGCGGTCCGCACCACCGTCTCCTCGAGCCCCAGCTCCGAGAACCGCAGCCCCTCGGCGTTGGCGTGGACGCCGAGCCGGTGCAGCGTGGACACGGCGTTGGGTGACGTGTACTCGACCCGTCCGGAGTAGTCGAGGACGATGACGCCGTCGCCGACCCGGGGCGCCTCTTCGCTCTCGGCCTCGTCGCCGTCGAAGGGGAAGTCGCCGCTGGCGATCATGCGGGCGAAGCGGTTGAACACGTCGACGTAGGTCCGCTCGAGCTCCCCGGGCTGGCGGCCGAACGAGGGTGCGGACTCGCGCGTGAGCACCCCCACCACGCGGCCCTGGTGGCGGATGGGGATGCACAGCACCCGCACCCGTTCCTTGAGGGGGGAGATCACCGTCTCGCCCTCGATGATCTCGCCCAGGCGGTAGGCCCGGGCGACCAGCGGCCTGTCCTCCTCCTCGAGGACGGTGCCGACCCAGTCGGCCCGGTAGACGGTCTGCGACGTGGTCGGGCGCACCTGGCCGAGCACGACGAAGCGATTGGTGCCGCCCTCGCGCGGCTCCCCCACGACCCCGAACAGCAACAGGTCGGCGAAGCAGAAGTCGGCCAGGAGACCCCAGCTCGCCACGAGGCGCTGGAGATGCGCGATCGCATCCGCGTCGAGGCGGGTGAAGAACCGGGCGAGCTCCGCGAGGGTGGCCATCTGCGGATGATTCTGGCAGCGCGCGGCTCCAACGCCTGTCACCCACGACGCGCCGCTATGCGACCAGCCGACCTCCCACCACGACCGGGAACTGCCTGTCGGGCGCGTCGCAGCTCGCGCGGGCGGTCGGCGGGCCCGTGGCCGGGTCGCCCTCGAGGCGCTCGGCGCCGGCGGGTGCGTACTGCACGATGTACGCCTTGCGGACGTCGGCGGTGAGGTTGGGACCGGTGAGGTGCGGCGTCAGCGACGAGAACACCACCGCGCCGCCGGCGGCCACGGGCGCGGCGATGCTGTCGCACGGGTCGCCGAGGCACTCCCAGCCCAGCGGTTCGACGTAGTGGTGCTCGAGAGTTCCGCGCCGGTGGAGCCCGGGAACGACCTGGGGGCAGCCGTTCTCGATGGTGGCGTCGGTGAGGGCCAGCCAGATCGTCAGGTACTGCTGCGGCTCCACGTAGGCGTAGCCGTTGTCCTGGTGCCAGGGGAAGCGCCGGGGCTTCTCCGGCCTCTTGTACACGGCCTGGTCCCAGTAGAGGCGGACGTCCGGCCCCACCAGATCCGCGGCGATTCCGGTCAACGCCGCGTCGGTGACCAGCCGCCGGAGCACCGGCGAGCGGGAGGCCAGGTGCACGCTGAAGGTGATGGCACCGGCCTCCGCGATCGACACCCGCTCGCCCTCCACCGAGCGGAGGAACGCCTCCGCCTTGGCGTCGAAGGGGTCGACGGCCGCTGTGACCTCGGCCAGGACGTCGGGCGGCACCAGGTCCGGGACCACGATGTAGCCGTGGCGGTCGTAGTGCTGGACCTGCGCACCATCCAGCGCGCGGAACGGACCGGCGTGGTCGTGCCACTCGAACCCACCGTTCCAGGGATGTGGTCGGGGGTCCACGCGCTATCGCCAGAGCCAGGAGCCCAACTCGAGCAACCCGGCGAGATCGGTGATGTCGTGGTCGGCGTACGGGATCGTGGCCACCACGTCGGCCACGGCCGCCAGCTCGGCGCGTTGCTCGCCCTCGCGGGTGGCGACGACCTGGAAGTTGAGGAAGCTCTCGCCCACCTCGGTCAGGACCCGGGCCACCTGGTCCGGCGCACCGATGCCGGCGCCCCCGGGGCCCTCCGTCACGGCCTTGGCCAGGCCGGCCGGATCGGTGGACATGCGCTGCGCGACGGCGGTTGCGTCGCGGTCGCGGAACCAGTCGGGCAGGACCTTGTTGAGCACCACGGCGCCGAGGTGCAGCTTGCGGTCCGACAGCGCGTCGATGAAGAACTCGGTCTCCCTGACCGGCGACGGCTCGAGCGTCGATACCACCACGAACGTGGTGCGCTTGTCCGACAGCGTGCGCGTCACGGCCCGGGCGCGCTCGACGAAGCCGTCGTACATGGTCTGGAACAGCAGGAAGAACTCGGCGATGTCCTGCAGGAACTGGGTGCCGAGGATGCGGTCGGCCACGGTGTAGAAGGGCTTCGACGCCAGGGTGAAAACGCGGCTCCGCGCCGGCACGGTGAGCCACCGCAGCAGGCGGCTGGAGAAGAAGTCGGCCATGCGCTCTGGCGCTTCGAGGAAGTCGATGGCGTTCCGCGTCGGTGGCGTGTCGACGAGGATCAGGTCGTAGCGGCCCGAGGCGTGGATCTCGTACAACCGCTCCATCGCGATGTAGTCGTGGCTCTGGACGAACCGGCTCGTGATGTTGGCGTAGAGCGGGTTGGCGAGGATGGCGTCGCGGGTGGCGGCGTCGGGGGCGTGCGCCCGCACCAGCTCGTCCCACGACTGCTTGGTGTCGAGCATCGCCGCCCAGAGCTCCCCTCGCGGCTCGGCGACGCCGGCGGCGGCGAAGTGCTCGGGGGGTATCTGCGTCTCGACGTTGCCGAACCGCTCCAGACCGAGCGCGTTGGCCAGCCGCCGCGCCGGATCCACGGTGATGACCAGCACCTTGCCACCGATGTTGGCGGCGGCCATGGCGGCCGCGGCCGCCGCCGTCGTGGTCTTGCCGACGCCGCCCGATCCGCAGCAGATGATGATCTCCTTGGCCGCCAGTAGCGGCTCCAACGACGACGTCCCCTTGGGCGTCCGGGGACCCGACCGGCGGGCCGCCATCAGTAGCCCAGCTCCGCGCCCAGGGCCTCGGCGATCTGGCGCGTGGCCCGGACGCCGTGACTGCGCTGGAACAGCTCGGGGACGTACAGGAGCTGGGTGCCTGGCGGCAGGCCCTCCCGCAGGGCACCGAGGTGCTCGGCCCTCGTCCTGCGGAGCTTCACGGCCAGCTCGGCGCCGTCGAGCAGCGGCTCTACCGATCCGCCGCCCGGCCGGCCCCCCGGGCCGGGCCCGCCGACGGCGGCCGCCAGTGCCTCGGCGCGGTCGGGGCGGCGCAGCTCCCGGAAGATCTTCTCCTCGCCCCGGGTGAACAGCTCGGGGAGCACCCGGTTGACTACCACCGCCGCCAGGTCGACCACGGTCTCCTCCCGCAGCCGGCCCGTCAGCTCCAGCGTCTCGTTCACGGGCATCTCCTCCGGCGTGGCCACCACGACCACTCCGGTCGTGGGCGCGTCGCCGAGGATGTCGAGCATCCACCCGGTCTGGTCGCGCACCAGGCCCACCTTCACCAGGTCGTTGATCGCCTCGGGGGCGGCCAGCTGGCCCACGATGTGGCCCGACGCCGGCGCGTCCACCACCACCAGGTCGTAGTGGCGCTCCCGCACCTCGTAGCAGAGCTTGCCGACGGTCAGGATCTCCTTGACGCCCGGCGCGGCGTTGGCCACGAAGTCGAACGTGCGGGCGAGCGGCCCGAGCCGCGCGAGGAGCGGAAGCTTGAGCTGCAGCCCGAGGTACTCCTTGAGCGAGGCGTCGGTGTCCATGGTCATCGCCCAGAGGCCGGGCGCGACCTCGCGCTCCCGGAACTCGGTGGGCGCCGTTTCGAAGGCGCCGGCGATGTCACCCTTGGCGTCGACCTCGCACAGCAGCGTGCGTCGTCCCTGCGACGCCGCCAACGACCCGAGCGCAGCGGCGATCGACGTCTTGCCGACACCGCCCTTGCCGGTCACGAACAGCAGGCGGCGGTCGAGTAGGTCGGTGGGCGGAACCGGCGTGGGCACCTACGGAGTCACGGGTGCTACGAGCGTGCGCGGATGGGCACACCGTCTCGACGCACGGTGGTCAGTGTTGCCGGGGGGCCGAGCTGTGTGGCTGGGGCTCACGCTGCAACCTCCGTACTGTTCGGTGCCCACGTGCTGCCTAGCCGCTCGGCCTCTAACCGCCGAACCCGATTCGGCGCCCCACCTCGGGGCTGCCGATCTCGACGTAGGCGACCTTGTCGACGGGCACACCGTACTGGCGGCCTCGGCGATCGGTGAGCCACAGGGTGCCGCCGTCCTTGAACGCGGCGTCGATGTGCTCGCGCACGGCGTCCGCGTCGGTGTCGTCGGCCAGGACCACCTCGAGCTCCTTCGGCGAGCTCTTCACCCCGATGCGGACGTCCACGTACATTCCTCCTGGATCGAGCGGCCGTCATCGTATGGGGACCGTTGCCCGTCAAGCGACGTCGGCGCCCGTCAGCCCCGCCACGGCCGCGGCTCGCGGCGTGTTTCCGGTTGACCGGTATCCCACCCGGGAGCCGACCCGTAATCATCGGGTTCATCGGGGCGAGCCACCAACCATGGTGACGACCGTCGTCTGACACGCCGCTGGCCGTCGCCGTCGCTTGACGGATCGGCGACCGGGGCTATCTCCTTCGCCCACTCGGGGTGGTGGTCCTCGGCCCAGCTCCGCGGCACCCGTCCGCTGACCATTCCCCGGAGCGAGATCCTGTCGGCCACGGCGAAGCCGATGTGCCCGGCGACGATGATCCAGGTGGCGATGGCGGTCCAGTCGTGGACGAAGGTGGCGCCGGTGCGCCACTCCAGCGGGAAGGGCTCGAACCAGCGCATGATCGAGCCCGAGGCGAGCATGACCGGGATCATCCCGGCGATGAACGCGGCGTTGGCCTTCTGCCCGGCATTGAACTTGCCCACCCTCTCGCGGCCTTCGAAGCCCCGGGTCCGCAGCCAGCGGCGGTCGGCCTGCGTCCAGCGGGCCAACCGGCGGACGTCGCCACGCACGGCATCGCGCCAGCGACCGAGGTAGGCGACGATGAGGGGAACGGGCATGGCCAGGCCGGCGATGACGTGCACGTCCTTCACCAGGTTGCGCCTGCCCACCAGGGAGCTGAGCGAACCTACGTAGAGGACGAGACCGGTCAGCGCGCACACGAGTACGGCCGCCCCCGTGGCCCAGTGCAGCGCCCGCTCCGCAGGGGTGAATCGGTCGAGCAGCTCGTCGTCGGCGGCGTCGAGCTGCATGTGCTTAGACCGGCTCGTCATCGCGGCCGTTCGACTTCCCGATCCACGCGTCGACGTCGTAGCCCCGCTCTTCCCAGTAGCCGGGGTCGAGCTCGTTGACGACCTCGATCCGCTCGAGCCACTTGAGGGACTTGTATCCGTACATGGGGGCGACATAGAGACGAACCGGGCCACCGTGCTCGCGGGTGACCGGCCCGCCCTGCATCTCGTGGGCCACGAGGACGTCGTCGCGGCGGGCCTGGTCGATGGTGAGGCTCTCGGTGTAGACGCCGTCGAACGAGGTGATGCGCAGATGGGTCGCCGACGGCTGCACACCCGCCTCGTCCAACAGCTTGGAGACCTTGATCCCGCGCCACGGGACGTCGGCCACCCGCCATCCCGTGACGCACTGGAAGTCACGCGTCAGGTCGGACTGGGGACGGCTGCGGAGGTCGTTGAGGCTCAGCTCGAGGGGCCGGTCGACCAAGCCGTCGAGGGTGAGGCGGTACTCGCTGTCGCTGCGCTTGGGTAGGTGGCCGACGACGGAGTAGATGCGGAACCTGCCGGCGGTGGGAACGAAGGAGGTCAGCCCCGTCGGATCGTTCTGGGTGAGCGGTCGCAGCACGCGCTCGATGCGCGCCTGCGCCTTGTCGCCGAAGGCGATGCCGAGTGCGCCGACGCCGAGCATGCCGAGCACCACGCGCCGGCCGATCGGTGTTCCCCCGCTGTGCTCGGGCTGGGCCCGGGCCGGACCCGGGACTTCGCGCATTCCCGGCAGGCTACGCCTCCGAACGGCCGCGTGGTGGTCGACCGGCCGATGGGCCGTGTGCCGGCCCGGCGGGCCGGCCGGGCAGCCGGTCCCGGAGGCGGGCCAGGCGATCGTCCCAGCGCCGGCCGGCCTGTTCGGCCCAGGCCGCCAGGTCCTCGAGCGGGGCGCCCAGGGCGACGAACCGCGTCTCCCGACCCGCGCGATCTGCCAGCACCAGGCCGGCATCCCGGAGCAGCCCCAGGTGCTTGGCCACCGCCTGGCGGCTGATCGGCAGCTCGTCCGACAGCGCCGTGGCGGTCACGGGGCCACGCTCGGCGACAGCGCGCAGGATCGACCGCCGGGTGGGATCGGCGAGTGCCGCGAACACCGCGTCGCTCGGCTCGTGCGCCATGGCCGCGTCGGCCGGTGAGGTCAGCGGACGAGCACCCCGGCCGCCACGAACAGCAGCTCGAGCCCGAGCAACCGGGCGGTCCAATGATCGCCGGCTCGGAGGCTGGCCGGCGCCGAACGAGCCGAGGCGCTCGCAAGGCCGGCGCCGGCGGAGGCCAGCGTCTCGGTGACGGTGACCCTGGTGCCGCCCACCGTGGGCGCCAGCACGATCTCGACGGTGGACGCATCGGGCTCGTCGCCCGGCCGCCACCACGTCCAGACGAGGCGGCGGCCGTCGTCGGCCTCGTCGAGCCGGAGCTCACGCGACCGGGCGTCGTCGTCGTCGAGCCAGAGGGCCCGCAACTGGGGGTCGCTGACGGTCGACCACACGTCGTCGGTGTCCGCCTCGACCTCCACCGATCGCGTCACCCGCCCGCCCGAGTCCGTCACCGCCCGAGCATCGGGGTTCTCGTCGTCGCTCATACCCGCAACTCTACAGTTGCGAATTCCGACAGGCGCTTCTAGCGTAAACACGCAACCGTACGGTTGCACCTGCGCTCCTGGAGGCCCGGACATGCTCATCCCCACCGTCATCGAGACCAGCGATCGTGGCGAACGCGCCTACGACATCTACTCCCGCCTGCTCAGGGACCGCATCGTGTTCCTGGGCGGCGAGCTCGACGAGACGGTGGCCAACCTCATCATCGCCCAGCTGCTGCACCTCGAGGGCGAGGACATGGACCGCCCGGTCAACCTGTACATCAACTCCCCCGGCGGCGACATGACCGCGCTGTTCGCGGTCTACGACGCCATGCAGTTCCTCGGCCCGCCCATCCACACCGTGTGCGTGGGACAGGCCGCGTCGGCCGCCGCCGTCCTCCTGGCCGCGGGTGAGGCCGGTCACCGCGCGGCGCTGCCGAACGCCCGCATCCTGATCCACCAGCCGCATGGCGGCGCCCAGGGTCAGTCGGTCGACATGGAGATCGCCGTCCGGGAGATGGTGACCATGAGGGAGCGGATGATCGATGTGCTCACCGAGCGCACCGGCCAGCCCCGCGACCGGATCCAGGCCGACATCGACCGCGACTTCATCCTGCGGGGCCAGGACGCCGTGGACTACGGGCTCGTCGACGAGATCATCGAGCGCCGCAAGCCGCGCGCCGTTCCCGCCCTGCGACCGCCCGAGGTGGCGGCCACCGCCTGACCGGACAGCGCGAGCGGGAGCGGGCGTCGGGCAGACTGGCCCGATGGACGCCCCCCTGCGCCTGCGCGGCCACGGACTGGACCTGGCCGCGGACGCCTACGGGCCCGACGACGGCCCGCCCGTGCTGCTGTTCCCCGGCGGCGGGCAGACCCGACACTCGTGGGACGGCACCGCCCGGCTGCTCGGGAACAAGGGGTGGCGCGCCACCACCGTCGACCTGCGTGGCCACGGCGACAGCGACTGGGCCCCGGACGGCGACTACAGCCTCGATGCCTTCGCGGCCGACGTGCGCGACGTGGCACGGGCGACCGGCGGCCGCCCCCCGGCGCTGGTGGGTGCCTCGCTCGGCGGGATCAGCTCGCTGATCGCGATCGCCGAGGACGACCGGGCCACGGACCGACCGGTCGCCAGCGCGCTGGTGCTGGTCGACGTCGCGCCCCGCCTCGAGCCCGAGGGCGTGGCCCGGATCGGCGCCTTCATGCTCGGCCACCTGGACGGGTTCGCCAGCCTCGAGGAGGTCGCCGACGCCGTGGCGGCCTACAACCCCCACCGACCGCGCCCGTCGGACCTGTCGGGCCTGCGCAAGAACGTCCGCCAGCGTGAAGATGGCCGCTGGTACTGGCACTGGGATCCCCGGTTCATGACGCCGGGCCGCATCGACGAGCCCCGATCGATCCGCAACGAGGACCGGCTCGAGCGAGCCGCGCAGACGCTCACGCTGCCGGTCCTGCTGGTCCGGGGACGCCAGAGCGACGTCCTGTCGGAGGCCGGGCGCCCGCAACCTGCAGGCGCTGGTCCCGCACGCCCGGTTCGTCGACGTCGCCGGTGCCGGCCACATGGTCGCCGGCGACCGAAACGACGTGTTCAACGACGCGGTCGTGGCGTTCCTCGAGGAGACGCTGCCGGTCTGAGGGGCTCACCAGATCAAACTGGTTGTAGCTAGACGGTCATACGCCGCACACCTACAACCAGTTCGTCTTGCTCAGCTGATGCGCAGCTCGGAGCGGTAGATCCGGCGGGGCGCCAGCTCGACGTCGATGGTCTCGGCAATGCCGGCGAACACGCGGCCAGCCTCCCCGTCGGGGTCGGAGGCCACGATTGGCAAGCCCGCATCCGCACCGGCACGGAGCTCGGGCACCAGCGGTATCCGACCGATGAGCGGCACGCCCAGGCGGTTCGCCAGCTCCTCACCCCCGCCCGCGCCGAACAGCTCGTAGCGCTTGCCGTCGTCTCCGGTGAACCACGACATGTTCTCGATGACGCCCTTCACCTCGAGGTTGACCTTCTGCGCCATGAACGCCGCCCGCTGCGCCACCCGCTGCGCCGCGGGCTGGGGCGTGGTCACCACCAGCACCTCGGCCCGGGGCAGGAACTGCGCCAGGCTGATGGAGATGTCGCCCGTGCCCGGCGGGAGGTCGACCACCAGGAAGTCGGGCTCGTCCCAGAAGACGTCGGTGAGGAACTGCTCCAACGCCTTGTGCAGCATCGGGCCCCGCCAGATGACCGGCTGGTCCTCTTGGGCGAAGAAGCCCATCGAGATGCAGCGCACGCCATAGGACTCGGGCGGCACCAGCATCTGATCGATGACGACCGGGGCGTGCTGCACGCCGAGCATGCGGGGGATCGAGAAGCCCCACACGTCGGCGTCGACCACCGCCACGGCGTGCCCACGAGTGGCCAGCGCCACGGACAGGTTGGCGGTGACGGATGACTTGCCCACCCCACCCTTGCCGGAGGCGACGAGCAGCACCCGGGTCTTGCTGCCGGGATCGGCGAAGGGGATCTCGCGGCCCTCGGCGTGGCCGTGGGCCTCGTGGGTGCCGGCGGTGGCGGCGGGGTCGCCGTGGAGCCTGGTTCGCAGCGCCGCCCGCTCGTCGTCGGTCATCACCGTGAAGTCGAGGTCGACCACCTCGACCCCGTCGAGCGCGGACACCGCAGTGTCCACCCGGCGGGTGATCTCGCTGCGCAAGGGGCACCCCGCGACGGTCAGCGCCACCGTGACGTCGACCCGCGGGCCATCGATGGCGATGCGCCGGACCATGTCGAGGTCGACGATGCTGCGGTGCAGCTCAGGGTCTTCGACGGGGCGAAGGGCGTCGAGGACCTGGGCTTCGGTGACGGGCATCGGTGCGCTCCGGGCTCCGCGGCCGGTGTCGGTCCGACCACTCAGGGGATTACCACTACGGCCATAGGTACAATATCGACGTGGCCGCGCCGCCCCACCAGCCGACGATGTCACCGACCGACTTCGCATCGGTCGTCACCGCAATCACCTCGGCGTTCGGCGATCCCACACGGCGCGAGATCTACCTGTTCGTCCACGAGCACGACGACGGCGTCACCGCCTCCGCCGTGGCCGACCGCTTCGAGCTCCACCCCAACGTCGCCCGGCACCACCTGGACAAGCTCTGTGCCGGTGGCTACCTCGAGGTGACGGTGGCGCGGCTCGCAGGCGGCGGGGCCGGCCGGCCATCGAAGCGCTACCGGGTGGTGGCGCCGGACATTGCCCTCGACCTGCCGCTGCGCCACGACGACGTGCTCGTCGAGCTGCTCGGGAGGGCGCTGGCGGCGCTCGGGCCCGAGCAGGCCGAGCAGCTGGCCGAGGCCGTGGGCGTGGACTACGGCCGGGCCATGGCCGCCAGCATGTCGCCCGGTTCCGATCGGCACCGTTCGTTCCAGGCGGCTCTGCACGCGGTCGCGGACGCGCTCACCGCGCATGGCTTCGCCGCCCATGCCGAGCGCCACGGGGACGAGCTCCGCATCGTCAGCGAGCATTGCCCGTTCGGCGGGGTCGCGATCGAGCACCCCGTGATCTGTGCGGTGGATCGTGGCATGGTACAAGGCATGTTGGAGGCCCTGTACGGCCACCAACTGACAACCGAGACGGCGCTGTCGTTGCCCACCGGCGGTGAACACTGCGTCACCGCAGTGCAGGGCGACCGAGGGCCGGTTCCGCGGATGGTGCGAAACTAGGAGGAGGCACTCGACCGGGCACCATGCGGCCGGCGGAGTCACCTCGTTAGGAACGGCGGAAGGCAGCCGCCCTACCTTCCCCTCCCCCCGGGGCGGCTGCCTACCGCCTCACCTGGTTGAACCCGCGGTGATCGGGCGTCCGGGCCGCTATAACGACCCCATGTTCGAGCGCGTGTACCTCGACCACGCCTCGACGTCGCCCCTGCGACCCGAGGCCCGGGCCGCGGTCGTCGAGCAACTCGACCGCGCGGGCGACCCCGCGCGCATCCACGCCGAGGGCCTAACCGCCCGGGTCGCAGTGGAGGAGGCCCGCCAGCAGGTGGCCGACCTGATCGGCGCCCGCCCACGCGAGGTGGTGTTCACCAGCGGGGCGACCGAGGCGATCGCCGCCGCCTGCTGGGGCGCCGCCGCCAGGGGCGGGCATCAGGTGGTCCCGGCGGTCGAGCACTCGGCGGTGCGCCTGGCGGCCGAGCGCCACGGCGACGTCACTCGGGTGCCGGTGGACGGCCAGGGGCGGGTGGCCGCCGAGGACGTGGTCGCCGCGGTGCGGCCCGACACCGCACTCGTGCACGTTCAGTGGGGCAATCACGAGGTGGGCACGGTGCAGCCGGTCGCCGAGGTGGTCGCCGCCTGCCGCGAGCGGGGGGTGCTGGTTCATGTCGACGCGGCCCAGGCCGTGGGACACGTCGACGTCGACTTCCGGGCGTTGGGCGCCGACCTGATGTCGCTCAGCGCCCACAAGTTCGGCGGGCCGACCGGCGTCGGTGCCCTGCTGGTCCGTCAGGGCCTGCGGTTGCCGCCCCTGCTGGTCGGCGGCGACCAGGAGCGGGCCCGCCGTGCGGGGCTGGAGAACGTGGCGGCCATCGCCGGCCTCGGTGTGCTGTGCGACGCGCTGTCCGGCGGCGCCGTGGCGGCCGACGGGGCCGAGCAACGCCGGCTCACGCAGCGGATCCTCGATGGCGCGGCGGACGGCGCGCTCGGGCTGGCGCGGTACGGCGACCCGGTCGAGAGGGTGCCGCACATCGTGTGCTTCGGGGTCGAGGGCGTCGAGCCCCAGGCGGTGCTGCTGGGCCTCGATCGGGCCGGCATCGCCGCGCACTCCGGTAGCGCGTGCTCGTCCGAGGCGTTGGAGCCGTCGCCCGTGCTCGAGGCCATGGGCGTCGACGCCCATCACAGCCTTCGCCTGTCGGTGGGATGGTCGACCACCGATTCCGACATCGACCGCGTGCTGGCGGCCCTACCCACCGTTCTCGCCGACCTCCGGGCCCTCGCTCGGACACAATGACGGGGATGCACTGGCACGGGAGATGAAGCTCTACGTGATCCGCCACGGGCACGCCGGCAGCAAATCGACGTGGGACGGCCCGGACGACGAAAGACCCCTCAGCCGCCGCGGCCGCAAGCAGGCGACCGGCATCGCTGATCATCTATGCGGGGTCGGGCTCTCGCGTCTGGTCAGCAGCCCCACGGTCCGGTGCGTGCAGACGCTGGAGCCGTTGGCGGACCAGCTCGGCCTGCGCATCGATGCCGACGACCGGCTGCTCGAGGGCGCCGACGGCGACCATGCGCTGGCCCTTGCGGTGGAGCTCGGGAAGGAGCGCATCGCTGCGGCCATCTGCAGCCACGGCGATGTGATCCCCGACATGCTCAGGATCCTCAAGGCCGGCACCACCCGCATCCGGGACCCGTTCATGTGGCCCAAGGGATCGATCTGGGTGCTGACCGGGGACGGCGGCGGCTGGAGCAAGGCCCGCTACATCCCCCCCGTCGACGCCGCCGCGCCCGCGCACCGCTGACGGCTCGCCCGAGGCCATGGGTTCCGCCTGGTCGGGGGCGAGGTCATTGGTTCCGGTTGTGGAACCCAATGCCTCATCCGCCGGCGTCGGGAACCCGGAGCCTCGAGCAGTCAGGGTGCCGGAGCCGGAGTGGTCGTCGAGCTCGAGGCCGCAGCACGTAGCTCCTCGATCTGCGAGCGCAGGTCGTCGGCCTCGGCGGCGAGGTCGGGGGGCGGATCGAGCGCGTCGAACCGGTCGAGCTCCTGGAGCGCCGAGTCGTAGCGACCGGCTATGGCGAACGCACCCGCCAGGAAGTAGTGCGTGTCCGGGTAGTCGGGGTTGGCCTCGGCGGCGTCGATCAGCGTGAGGACGCCCTCCATGTCGCCGTTGCCGATCTGCGCCCGACCCTTGTAGGCCAAGGCCTCGATGTTGTCCGGCTGGTCGGCGAGCACTGCGTCGTAGATCTCGATGGCGTCGTCGTAGCGCTCCTGCTGCAGGGCGAGACGGGCGTTGTCGAGCTGCGTGCGGGTCGATTCGCGGATGTCGCCGGTGAGCGCGTCCCCGGCCTCGCGGCGGCCCGAGAAGCGGGCAACGAGCACACCCGCCACAACGGCGAACACCACCACGCCGGCGAGCACCGCCACGGTGCGGGGCCAGGACCGGCGGGGGCGGGCGGCGGCGATCCACGCGTGGTGGGCGTCGATGGCCCGGATGCTGCGAGCGGCGCGGGCCGTGTAGTCGTCCTTCAGCGAGGCGTAGTCGTGGTCGTCGACGTCACCGGCCTCGTGCTCGCGCTCCAGGTCCTCGAGCGACCGCAGCAGGAAGTCGCGCTGCTCCTCGAGCGCCGCCAGCGTGTCGGGATCGAGTGGACGGGTGCCGTCCACCGCCGTCACGGGTCCTCCCCAGGGGCGCGGGTCGACGGGGCCAAGGCGCTGTCCACCAGCTCCCGATCGGCGTCGCTGGCGTGGACTGCGGCCATGCCCCTCCAGCGCCAGAACACGTACGCCACGCCCGCCAGCGCCAGCACCAGGGCCACGACTGGCAGGACCCACACCAGCCCGCCCACGCCGGAGCTGTCGGGAGTGAGCAGGATCGACTCGCCCCACGTGGCCACCAGTTCGTCGCGGATGGCGTCGTCGCTCGCGCCCTGGTCGATGCGCTCGGCGATCAGCGTCCGGATCCCGCGGGACGCGGCGGCGTCGGACTCCGCCACCGACTGGCCGTCGCACGCCGGGCACGCCACGGTCTCGGCCAGATTGCGGGCGCGCTCCTCGGGAGTGCGGGGCCCCCCGTCGTCGGCCACGCCGATCGCCAGCGCCGCCACCAGCACCGCGGCCATGGCCATCCAGCCGAGCAGGCGCCTGCGCGTCACGGCGCCGCCCGATCGGCCGCCGCCTGCTCGATCTGGTCGATGGCGCGGTCCAGGCCGTCCCTGGTGACCCCGCCGGTGAACTTGACGGCCACCCGGCCGTTGGGGCTCACCAGGTAGCTCTCCGGCACCTTGGGGGTACCGAAGGCGCTGGCGATCAGCCCGTCGCCATCGAGCACCACCGGCCAGTCGCCGCCGTTGCGGTCGAAGAACTCGCGGGCGCTGGCCGGGTCGTCGTCGAACAGGACGCTCACCAGCACGGCGTCGCCGGCGCGGGCGTGCGCCTGGTTGAAGGCGTCGAGCTCGGGGTGCTCGATCCGGCACGGCACGCACCAGGTGGCGAAGAAGTTCACCACCACCCAGCGCCCCTGGTGGTCGTCGATGTCGAAGTTGCCGCCGGCAAGGGTCTCGCCCGCCAGCGGGGGCACCACCTTGCCGATCAGCGGCGAGTCACGTCGCCGGTCGGTGGCCGGCTCGCGGGTGGCCAGCACGGCCACGAACCCGATCGCCAGCACCGCCACCACGGCGGAGACGATCAGTCCGGTCCGCCGGCGGGGCGGTACCTCGGCGACGTCGTCGCCGGGATCGGGCGGCACCGACTCGGGCGCGACGCGGGGCGGTCACGTGGGCACCTCGACCGGTTCCTCGTCGGTGCTGCCGGCTTGGCCGTCCCCGTTGGCCGGCGCCAGGATCGGGGCACCCGTCGCCTGGCGCGGTGGCTCCGACACCGGCGCGATCGGGCTACGGCGGCGACCGGGGAAGGCGGCCAGCACAGTGCCGACGAGCATCACGGCGCCACCGATCCAGAGCCACAGCACCAGCGGCTGCACGACCACACGGAGGACGATGCGGCCGGCGTTGTCGTCGTCCGGAACCTGCAGCAGCGCGAGGTAGACGTCGCGTGCCGGCGAGGTGGCGACCGCTGGGGTACCCACCGCCGTCTCGCCCTCACCGAAGCGGTTGATGGCCGGCTCGTAGACGTGCCCGTCGACGCTCACCCGGGCGCGGATCGACGTCTTGTTGGACTGCTCGACCGTGCGAGGGCCCAGGTAGGCGATCTCGTGGCCGGCGACGGTGGCGCTGTCGTCGACGTCCAGCGTCAGCTCGCGCTCGGTGTCGTAGCTGCTGGAGGCCGCCAGGGCCACGGCGATCAGCACCACACCGAGATGCACGATCATCCCGCCGTTGGTCCGGCCGACGACGCCGCGCCAGCCCTGCCGGCGTGAGGCCAGCACCACCTGCCGCAGGGCGGACCCCGCGGCAAACCCGCCCAGCCCGAACGCCAGCAGGGGCGCGAGGCCGTGGGCGCCGAGCAGCACGGCCACGACCACGGCCGCCGTCCCTACCCACGCCGGCCAGAACAGCCGCTGCGCCAGCAGCTCGCCCGACGCCTTGCGCCACGGCAGCACCGGGGCCACGGCCATGAGGAACAGGAGGGTGATCCCGATCGGCACGGTCATGCGCTCGAAGTACGGAGCGCCCACCGACAGCTGATCGCCGTTGAGCGCCTCGACGATGAGCGGGAAGACGGTGCCGAGCAGGACCACGAAGGCGAATCCCGCGAACAGCACGTTGTTGGCCAGGAACGCGCCCTCGCGCGACAGCGGCGAATCGATCCGGCCCGGCGCCCGGAGTCGGTCGCCGCGCCAGCCGATCAGCCCCAGGGTGACGGCGACGATCAGCCCGAAGAACGACAGCAGCCACACGCCGATGTTGCTCTCGGTGAACGAGTGCACGGACGCGATCACGCCGGAGCGCGTGAGGAACGTCGCCAGGATGGTGAGGCTGAACGTGGCGCACAGGAGCGACAGGTTCCAGACCCGGAGCATGCCGCGGCGCTCCTGCACCATCACCGAGTGGAGGTACGCGGTGCCGGTCAGCCACGGGAGCAGCACCGCGTTCTCAACCGGGTCCCAGCCCCAGTAGCCGCCCCAGTTGAGCACCTCGTAGCTCCACCAGGCGCCGAGGACGATGCCGACCGTGAGGAAGCCCCAGGCGAACAGGGTCCAGCGGCGGGTCTCCAGCAGCCAACCCTCGCCCACCCTGCCGGTGGCCAGCGCCGCCACCGCGAAGGCGAAGGGCACCGTGAACCCGACGATCCCGAGGTAGAGCATTGGCGGGTGGAACGCCATCAGCGGGTGGTTCTGCAGCAGCGGGTTGGGGCCGGGGCCGTCGAAGCCGGGGGGCGGATCGAAGGTGTGGAACGGGTTGGCGGGGAACAGCAGCAGCAGGAAGAAGAACGAGCTCACGACCAGCATGGTCAGCAGCGCCCACCCCACCAGGGGGTCGCTGAGGCGACGGCGGAACTTGTGGACGACCAGCGCGATGTAGCCGGTGAGCACGAGAACCCACAGCAGCAGCGATCCCTCGAGCGCAGCCCAGAGCGTGGCCACGTTGTAGAGGGCCGGGGTCTTGTGGCTGCCGGTGTCGGCCACGTACTGCACCGTGAAGTCGCGCGTGATGAGTGCCCGCTCCATCGCCACCACCGCCACCACCGCGCCGAGCAGCGCCAGCAGCGCGTAGGACCGGCCGACGGCGATCAGGTGCAGGCGACGCTGCCGCAGCGCCACCGCCAGCGTGGCCACGCCGCCCAGCGAGGCGGCCACGCCCAGGATGACGCCCCCCTGCCCGAGGGCGGCGTTCACGAGTGCCTCGCCGGGTGACGTCGGTGATGTTCACGGCGAAGCAGGGTCGCCGCTCGCAAGGACGACGACGAAGGCTGGGTGGGGGCCCAGTCGAGGAGGAGGACGACGCGAGCGGCGGAACTGCTCGGCGTGAACGCGCCGAACGTCGCCTGGCGAGGCACTATCCGTCGGCCCCCGTGTCGTCGGACCGCGCCGACCCGCCCTGCTCGGCCTCACGCATCCGCTGGCGGTAGTCGCCCTCGGATTCGTACGTGGCGTCGTGCTTGATCATGATGCGATCGCTGTCGAAGACGTCGCCCGACTGGTTCCAGTGACCCTCGAGGACGACCGGGATGCCCGGACGGAACAGCTCCGGTGGGCTGCCCACGTGGCGCACGTCGACCGACGCGCCGTTGAACGCGACCGCGAAGCTGACCACACCGTCCGCCTCCGTCGGCTCGTCGGTCACCGTCCCCTGGAGCCGGAAGCGCTCGGTGCCGAGGCTCTCGCGCTGTGCCACCGCCTCGTCGGCGTTGCGGAAGTAGAGGGTGGCGTCCGAGAGCCCCTTGAACACCAGCACGCCGAGCGCCACCAGGACGACGCCCAGCACGACCAGCGGCACCCACCGGCGACGCCGGCGGCGGGAACCGGGCCGGGCCCGGGTGGCGACCGCACCACCGCTGCCGTCGGTTCCGGTGTCGTCGAACGTGCGGGGCGTCAGCTCCACCGGCGCTCCTCGGGCGGCACCTGCCGCGACAGGGTGCGGCCCCGCCGCAGCACCCACGCGGCGTACGCACCGACGAGGGCCGCCGCGCCGCCCCAACCGGCGGCGATGTAGCCAGCGTGCGTCATGGCCATCATGCCGGCGTGCTCTCCCGTGCCTCGCCGGCGTGCCCGGCCTCGGCCCGCCGCTCAGCCAGGGCCAGGTCGAGGTCCAACCGTTCGGACTGGTACTCGAGCCACGCGACCCGGAAGCGGTGCACCAGCAGCCAGGTGAACACCAGGCCGACGGCGAGGAACCCGACCATGAGCGCCACCAACATCTGACCCTCGATGGTCGGATCGAGCTTGACCAGGGTCGACTGCTGGTGCAGCGACCGCCACCACTCGACCGAGCGGTTGACGATGATCACGTTGGGGACCAGCAGCAGGCCCAGGACCGCGGCCCGGGTCGAACGGGCGGTGGGATCGACGTCGAGCCGCCGCAGCGCCAGGTAGCCCACCAGCAGGGCGGTGAGGAGGGCGGTGGAGGTCAGGCGGGCGTCCCACGTCCAGTAGGTGCCCCAGGTGGGGCGGCCCCACAGCGAGCCGGTCCCGAGGGTGATGGCGGCGAACAGGAGGGAGATCTCGGCGCTGGCCCCGGCGAGGGCGTCCCAGCCGGGCGTCCGCCGCCGCAGCCACAGGGCCGAGGCGACGGTGGTGATGGAGCAGCCCGTGTACAGGAAGCTGGCGGCCGGCACGTGGATGTACATGAGCCGCACCGAGTCGGCCATCTCGGCATCGGGAGGGCTCCACACGAGGCCGTACAGGACCAACAGCACGATGCTTCCCAGCGCCAGCGCACCGAGGACCCGGCTGGCCGGCGATCCCGTGTTGCCCGGGACCGCCCGACCTCCCGTGGCCGCGGACGCACCGCCGTCGCCGTATGGCGTACCGGTGGGGCTGGTCGACGTTGGGGCGGTCACGAGCGCAGCTCCTGACCGCACGCCCGTGCGACCGCCAGGCAGCCGATCGGCGATGGGGTACGGGGGCGCAGCCCCCGAGGGAGTATGGTCACGAACCCTCCAGGAGCGTGCCGTAGGCGAGTGCCCCGGCGACGGCGTAGAGAACGGCGAGTCCGGCCAGGAGGCCGCACCATGGCCAGCCGTCCGCGGGCACACCGGCCAGCGCCGCCTCGAAGGCGCGGGTGGCGCCGATGAGCACGGGTGCCAGCACGGGCAGGAGCAGCAGGGGAAGGAGCGTTTCCCGTACCCGCAGGCCGCTGACCAGGGCGCCGTACAGGGTACCGGTGGCAGCCACTGCGACGGTCGCGGCCAGCGCGGCCAGCACCACCAGGCCGGCGCCGGCGAGGTCGACGCCGTACAGGACCACGACGCCGACGCCCAGCAGCACCTCGAGACCGAGGAGGACGACGGCGACCGCGGCCGCCTTGCCGACGAACACGCCCGCCGGGTCGATTCCCGACAGGCGGAGCGCATCCCGCACGCCGTCGGTCTCGTCGATGGCGGCGCTGCGGGAGATGGCCAGCAGCGCGGCGAACAGGACCGCCGTCCAGTAGAGGCCCGACGCCAGGCGCTCGAGGAGCTGGCGGTCGGGGTCGAGCGCAAAGGCGAACAGGATCAGCACCAGCACCGAGAACGGCGCCACCTGGTTGGCGGTAACCCGGCTACGCAGCTCGACCCGCAGGTCGCGCCCGGCCACCAGCGCCGCGTCACGCCACATGGCTGACCTCGGGCGGGGACGGGGTTGACGCCTCGCGTTGGTGGGGTGGCGACAGCGTCGTCTCGGCCGGCGGGACGCCGGGTGCGGGCCGGGCCGGAGCCATGGTCATGCCGCCCGCCAGCTCCACCACGCGGTGGGCGAGCGACTCTGCACGATCGAGCTCGTGGGACGCGACCAACACGGTCGCCCCCTGCTCCACCGCCCGGCGGATGAGGCCGTCGAGCTGGTCGCGGGTCTCGTGGTCCAATCCCGCGTGGGGCTCGTCCAGCAGCCAGAGCTCGGGCCGGCGGGCCAGCAGGCAGGCCAGCGAGGTGCGGCGCCGTTGCCCGGCCGACAGGCGGCCGACGGATACATCCCGGAGCCGGCCGTCGAGGCCGACCAGGGCCATGGCGGCGGCGATGTCGCCGGGGTCCGCTCCGCAGGCGCGACCCCAGAACCGCACGTTGTCGGCGACCGTCAGGTCGTCGAACAGCCCGGTGGCGTGGCCCAGCAGGCCGACGTGGCGGCGGACGGGGCGCGGATCCCGCCGCAGGTCGTGACCGAGCACGACCGCCTCGCCGCGCACGACGGGAACGAGGCCCGCGCAGGCGCGCAGCACGGTGGTCTTCCCGGCGCCGTTCGGGCCGCGAAGCAGGACGATCTCGCCCCGGGCCACATCCAGGTCGATACCGGCCAGCGCGGGGAAGCGTCCGAGCAGCGCGACGGCGGCGCGAAGGTGGACGACTGGCTCCATGACGACAGCGCGAGGCTAGTGACCTGCTGTCGCGGCCTCCAAGGTGAGCCGGGCCGCCGAGGGACCGCGTTCGAGGCCGCGGCGAGGGTCGATACCCTCGGACGATGCGGCTGGCCAGGGTCCTGGGCGCCATCGGGCGGACATGCATCGCCGGCGGCATCCTGATCCTGCTCTTCGTGGCGTATCAGCTCTGGGGCACCGGCATCCGAGAGGCCCAGGCGCAGCGGAAGCTGGAGAACGAGTTCGAGCAACGCCTGGGCGACGCGGGGGTCACGGCGCCCGATGAGTCAGCCCAGGGACCAGCACCGACCCCGACGCCGAGCACGACCGGCCCGCCCCCGCCGCCCGCCGCCGAGGGCGATGCGGTGGCGCACCTCAACATCCCGGACATCGGCGTCGACAAGATCGTCATCCAGGGCGTGGCGCTGGGCGATCTCAAGCGCGGGCCTGGCCACTATCCCGAGACGCCCCTGCCCGGGCAGCCTGGCAACGCCGCCATTGCCGGCCACCGAACCACATACGGCGCACCGTTCAACCGGATCAACGAGCTCGACCGCGGCGACGAGATCCTCGTCACCACGGTCCAGGGCGCGTTCCGCTACGAGGTGAGCGACCAGCTCATCGTGAGCCCCAGCGAGGTGGGCGTCCTCGACGACTTCGGCGACAACCGCCTCACCCTCACGGCCTGCCATCCGAAGTACTCCGCGCGGCAACGCATCATCGTGGTGGCCGCGCTCGTGGGCGAGCCGGCGGCGGCATCCGGGACACCTGCGGGTCCGGCGACGGGTGCGATCCCCGGCGACGACGAGACCAGCGGGGGTGGCGACAGCGGCGCCGGCGGCGACAGCAGCAACAACGACGAGCTGAGCGCCGGCACGATCGACGGCGGGCTGTCGGGCGAGCGGGCCGCGATCTGGCCGGCAATCGCGCTCGGGGTGGCCTGCGCCCTCGTCTGGGTCGCCGCCTGGCTGCTGGGCAAGCTCTGGACCAAGTGGCCGGCGTACCTGCTGTGCACACCACTGTTCCTGCTCATGCTCTTCTTCTTCTTCGAGAACTTCTCGCGCGTGCTGCCGGCGAACTTCTGATGGGTCCGGCCGTGCCCTACGATCGCGGCCCCGGCGGGACCGTGCCCGCCGCGGCGGGGACTTCCCACACAAGGACGGCAGCTCCATGAACTCACCCGCTCCCGGGTGGCACCCAGACCCCACGTCGCGCCACCAGTACCGCTACTGGGACGGCGACCGCTGGACCGACGACGTCGCCGACGGCGGCGTGGCATCCACCGACGCCCTCCACGAGGGTCCCGCGGCCGCTGCCGACCCGAACCCGACGGCGTCGGACGCCACGCAACGCGTCGATCCCACCCGCCAGTACCCGGTGACCGGCGAGCAGGCCCCGACATCGCCGCCTTACTACGGCGGCGACCACGGCCCCGGCCAGCACGGCGACCACTACGGAACCGGCGATGCGCCGCCGGCGCCAGCGAGGAAGCGCCCTCCGACCGCCCTCATCGCCGCGCTCGCAGTGCTGGCGGTGGCGCTGGTCGGCGGGCTCGTGTACTTCCTCGTCCGGGACGACGACGACGGCTCGAGCGACAACGCCGCCACGGTCAGTGGCGAAGACACGACGACCACCGAGGGCGAGAGTCAGGACGGCAGCGACACTGGGAGCGGCGGCGGTGGCGACGGCGAGACCACCCTGCCCGACGACGTCGACGGCGAGAACGTCGACGAGTTGGTCGGGCTGATGGCCGAAGAGATGGCGGAGAGCTCGAACGGTGCCCTGACCCGCGAGGAGGCGACGTGCATCTCCCAGGGCATGCTCGACGAGCTGGGCCTGGAGCGGCTGGTCGACATCGGCGAATCCGCCGAGAACCCCTTCACCGATCCCGAGCTGACCTCACGACTGTTCAGCATCATGGAGGACTGCGGCGTCACCCTCGAGGACTTGGCAGCTCTGCCGGATTGAGCCCTGCGGTCGGCCGCACCGGTGGCAGGAGCGAGGATGAACGGGCGCGGATCGACGGGCGCGCCGTGACCGACCCGTCCAGCGACCCGGTGATCGTCCGCCGGCGGCGACTGGCCCGCTTGGCGGACCGCGGCCAGCGAGCGGGATACGCACTTTTCGGCGTCGCGATCGTCCTCTTCGTCGTCGGCTTCGCGGTCGGCTTCTCGTCGGGCATGGTCACCGCCGTGGTGGCGGCGCTGGTCGCCGGCTCGTTGGCCCTCGCGCCGGCGATCGTCATCGGATACGCGGTGCGGGCAGCGGACCGCGACGACCGCGATCGCGGCCTGCCCCACTAGTGGGAGCGAGGGTTCACTAGGCGCACGCCCCGCGCTGGGGACGGGCGGCTGTTACCGTTAGGTAACCCGGGAGGAAGGATTTCCGTCGTCGTGGCCACCCGCCTCTCCGCCGCTCACAGGCGCCGCCAGCTCGTCGAGGTCGCACTCCGGGTCTTCGCGGAACGGGGCTATCACGACGCCTCGATGAACGACATCGCCGAGGCGGCGGGGGTCACCAAGCCGGTCCTCTATCAGCACTTCACATCGAAGCGCGAGCTGTTCAGCGAGCTGCTCACCGACGTGGGCACCGAGCTCCAGGAGACGATCACCAAGGCGGTGGCGGCCGCCCAGAGCCCGCACGAGATGGTCGAGCTCGGCTTCGCTGCCTACTTTCGGTACGTCGACCAGCACCGCGACGCGTTCCAACTCTTCTATGGCGGCGGCCTGGGGCGCGACGCCGGCTTCTCCGAGGTGGTCAACCAGGTCGAGACCGCCCTGGCCAACCTGGTCGCCGACCTGATCGAGATCGAGGGGCTCACCCCCGGGCAGCGGCGCGTGCTGGGCCACGGCATCGTAGGCATGATCGAGGGCGCGAGCACCTACTGGCTGCGGAGCAACAGCGACGCGGACCCCGCGGCCCTTGCGCATCAGCTCGCCGAGCTGGCCTGGCGGGGCCTGCGCGGCGTGCGCCCCTGACCCGCCGCGCACCCCGACTGCCTCCACTGCCGACGGCCGCCGGCCCGACGCGACAACGCCGCCCGCAGGGGGGGTGCGAGCGGCGCCATCGCGGCTGCGGAGAGAAGCGAGGGAGGGGGGATCTCGCCCCTCGATCCGCAGATGTTTTCGAGGATGCAGTGTACGGCCCCCGCGGCGCGCGCAAACGTCACCCCCGAGTGGCACTCGTCACGTCCGGCGGCGGCGGATGTGACCCATGACCACGTGCGAGCTGAGCGGCCTCCGAACAAGATGTCGCCCGGGCACCCCCAACCCGCGATGAGTTCTGCGCGGCTAAGGCGTCTAGCCGACCGAGAACCAGACCGATCGATCCCTGCCAGGAGGCAAACGCGTGTTCTCCCGACTCGGCACCTGGTGCCATGACCGCCGGAAGCTCGTTCTTGGCCTCTGGGTGGGCGTGCTCGTCTTTGGATTCGCGGTCTCGGGAGCCGTGGGCAACGCCTTCCGCGATGAGTTCAACCTCCCCGACGTCGAGTCGAAGACCGGCTTCGACATCCTCGACGACAACTTCGGCGGCCAGGGCACGGGCGTCATCGGGACCATCGTGTTTCACGCCGACCAGGGCGTCGAGGACCCCGAAGTCGAGGCCGCGATGCAGGCCCTGTTCGACGAGGCGGCGCAGCTCAACGACGTCACGGGCGTGGAGAGCCCCTATAGCGGTGAGGGCGCCCAGCAGATCGCGTCCGAGGGGCCGGAGGCGGGCCGGATCGCCTACGCCAACGTGGAGATGCCCGACGACATCGAGTTCGCCCGGGCCGGAGAGATACGGGACGCGATCCTCGACGACGCGCCCCAGATCGACGGCCTCCGCATCGAGATGGGTGGGTTCATCTTCGGCGAGTTCGAGGAGCCGCAGTCCGAGGCCCTCGGGCTGGCGTTCGCCATCGTCATCCTGATCGTCGCCTTCGGCTCGGTCCTCGCCATGGGTCTGCCCGTCGGCGTCGCCCTGTTCGGCATCGGCCTCGGGACGGCGATCATCACCCTGCTGAGCCAGGTGCTCACGATCCCCGACTTCGCCACGTTCCTCGGCATCATGATCGGCCTCGGCGTCGGGATCGACTACGCGCTGCTCATCGTCACCCGCTACCGCGAGCAGCTCCACGCCGGCCACACCGTCCGGGAGTCGGTGGCGGTCGCCCTCGACACCGCCGGCCGCTCGGTCCTGTTCGCCGGAATCACGGTCGTGATCTCCCTGCTCGGCATGCTGCTGATGGGCGTCACGTTCATCCAGGGCCTCGCCGTCGGGGCGGCCGCCGTGGTGGCGGTCACCGTGGCGGCGTCGCTGACCCTGCTCCCGGCGCTGATCGGCTTCGCCGGCAACCGGATCGAGCTGACGCGCTGGCGGGGCCTGATCGCCGCCGGTCTGGTCGCGGTCTTCCTGGCTGGTGTCGGGCTCGACCTTCCGGTGCTGACGGTCTGCCTGCCCCTGGCGGCGATCGTCTTGATCGTCGGCCTCTTCTTCGCCCCGCTCAAGCGGGAGGTGGTCCACCGGCCGCCGAAGCCGCGCCACGAGACGATCGCCTACCGCTGGAGCCGCGTCATCCAGCGTCGGCCGTGGACCTCGGCCCTGGTGGGTGTGGTGGTGCTGGGCGTCCTGGCGATCCCGGTGTTCAGCCTCCGGCTGGGATTCTCCGACGAGTCCAACTTCGCCGACGACACCAGCACCAAGCAGGCCTACGACCTGCTGGTCGAGGGGTTCGGGCCCGGCTTCAACGGTCCGCTGATCCTGGCGGCCGAGCTGCCCGAGGGCACAAACCCCGGCGAGCTGGCGGCCATCACCGAAGCGGCGGCAGCCGATCCCGGGGTGGTGTTCGTCTCGGAGCCGCGCCCCAACGACCCCGACAACCCCACGGCCGTGATGTGGGAGCTCGTGCCGACCAGCGGGCCCCAGGACGAGGCGACGACCGACCTGGTCAGGCGCCTCCGCGACGATGTTCTGCCACCCGCCGAGGACGCCGCCGGCGTCGACGTGGCCGTCACGGGCAACGTCGCCGTGAACGTCGACTTCTCGCACTACCTGTCATCGCGGCTGCCCTACTTCTTCACCGCGGTGCTCGCACTGTCGTTCCTGTTGCTGATGGTGGTGTTCCGCTCGCTGCTGGTGCCGCTGAAGGCGGTCATCATGAACCTGCTGTCCATCGGCGCCGCCTACGGGATCGTGGTTGCCCTGTTCCAGTGGGGCTGGTTGAGCGACCTGACCAACGTCGAACCGGCGCCGATCGAGCCGTGGGTGCCGATGATGCTGTTCGCCATCGTCTTCGGCTTGTCGATGGACTACGAGGTGTTCCTGCTGTCCCGGGTTCGCGAGGAGTGGCACCGCACCGGCGACAGCCGCACCTCGGTCGCCGACGGCCTGGCCGCGACCGCCAAGGTCATCACCGCGGCGGCGGCGATCATGGTGTTCGTATTCGGCACGTTCATCCTCGAGAACGAGCGCACGGTGAAGCTCATGGGCACCGGCCTGGCGGCGGCGATCCTGCTCGACGCCACCATCGTCCGCCTCTTGCTGGTGCCGGCAACTATGGAGCTGCTCGGCGACCGCAACTGGTGGCTGCCCCGCTGGCTCGACCGGATCCTGCCCGACATCGACGTGGAGGGCCACGCCGAACCGGTGGTCGAGGAGCCCGAGCCCGAGCGCACCCCGGCGGGTGTCGGATGATCGGCAACCGCACCGGGCTCAACGCCGGGGGGATGCGCTAGAACGCGGGTATGGCGTACTTCGTGGTCCTCCGTCGGACCGGCCCGCAGTGGGATCCGTCCCGGCCGATGGAGGAGCAATCGGACTGGCCGGCGCATGCGGCCTTCATGGATGGGCTCGTGGCGAGTGGCTTCGTCGTGCTGGGCGGGCCGCTCGCCGACGAGCGGAGGGTGGTGTTGGCGATCGACGCCGAGTCGGAGGACACGGTGCGCGCCACGCTCGGCCGCGATCCCTGGAGCGGGACGCACCTGGAGCTCGACGCGGTCGAGCCCTGGACCATCCGGCTCGACGGGCGCCATCGCTAGCGACAGCAGCGCCGCGGCCGCGTGCCGATGAGTTCGGCGGCACCGCGCCGTCTGAGTCCGCATGAGCGGATTCGAACCTGGGCAGCTCGAGCGGCTGCGACGGCTCATGGCCGACCACGTCGAACGCGACACCGTCGGGGGCGTCGCCTGGATCGCGTCCCGCGACGACGACGTCGAGGTGGGGGTCGCGGGCACGCTGACCCGCGGCGAGGTCGACCCCGTCCGCCGGGACTCCATCTTCCGGATCTCGTCGATGACCAAGCCGATCGTCGCCGCCGGTGCGCTGGTGCTCGTCGAGGAATGCCGCCTCCGGCTCGAGGACCCCGTCGACGCGCTGCTGCCTGAGCTGGCCGGCAGGCGAGTGCTCGTCGACCCCCGGGGGCCGATCGACGGGGACACCGTCCCGGCCGATCGGCCGATCACGGTCGAGGATGTGCTCACCTTCCGGCTCGGGCTCGGCATGGACTTCTCGGCGCCGTGGCCGCAGCCACTGCTGGAGGCGATGAGCGAGCTGGGCCTGGGCGCCGGCCCCCCGGAACCCCAGGTGCCGCCCGAGCCCGACGAGTGGATGCGCCGGCTCTCCACGTTGCCCTTGCTCTACCAGCCCGGGGAGCGGTGGCTGTACGACACCGGCGCGGACGTGCTCGGGGTGCTGATCGCCCGGGCATCCGATCAGGCACTCGACGTGTTCCTGCAGGAGCGGGTGTTCGAACCGCTGGGGATGGTCGACACGGGCTTCGCGACCCGCCACGTCGATCGCCTCGGCACCTCATACACGACCGACCCGGAGACCCACGAGCCGCGTCGTGTACGACGCCCCTCAGGGCCAGTGGGCCAAGCCGCCGGCCTTCCCCTCCGGCGCGGGCGGCCTGGTGTCGACCGTCGATGACTACCACGCCTTCGCCCGCTTGTTGCTGTCCGGCGGCCGCCTGCCCGACGCGTCGCGCCTGCTGTCCGGGGCATCGGTGGAGGCAATGGTCTCCGACCACCTCCACGTCGACCGGGGCGGGCGGTCACCGTCCCCGGATGGGTCGCAAGGCTGGGGGTACGGGGTCGGCGTCCAGCTCCGGCGTTCGGGTCTGACCCGCCCTGCCGGCAGCTACGGATGGGGTGGCGGCATGGGCAGCTCGTGGGCCAACGACCCCGACCGGCGCCTGGCCGGTGTCCTGCTCACGACCGACGCGTTCGCGGGCCCCTTCCCACCACCGGCCGTCATCCAGGACTTCTGGACCTGCATCTACACCGCGCTCGCCGACTGAAGCACGCGGCCGGGCGGTAAGTGGCTTGAGGCAGCCTCGCCCGGCCGGGCACGCTGCCGGGGTGGGCGACCTGGCGAACGACACGGAGGTGCGGCCGAGCGGCGAGGGCAGCTACGAGGCCACGCTCAGCGCCGACTGGGAGATCTGGGGACCGATGGGCGGGTACGTGGCCGCCTGTGCCCTGCGGGCGGCGGGGGCGTCGACGGATATGGCCCGGCCGGCCGCGTTCTCGTGCCACTACCTCGGCGTCGCCGACTTCGGACAGCGTCGACCTGCGGGTCGAGGCCCGCAGGAATGGCCGGACGGCTGCCTCGCAGCGGGTCGAGGTCACCCAGGGCGGCCGCCCGATCCTCGACGCCATGGTGTGGAGCGTCGGAGACGTCGCAGGGCTGGAACACGACGAGACGTCGGCTCCGGCCGTCCCCGATCCTGATGACCTCCCCGAGATCGGCGAGCTGCTGCCCGAGGACGCTGCGCCACCGTTCCCGTTCTGGAACAACCTCGAGGCCAAGCCCCTCGCGTTCGAGGCCCAGTGGCCACCGGACGGCCCCCGGCCCGCGCGGTGGCAGGAGTGGCTGCGCTTCACGCCGACGGCGACCTTCGACGACCCCTGGGTCGACGCCGCCCGCTGCGTGATCCTGGTCGACCTGCCGAGCTGGCCGTCGGCCCACCGCCCGCACGCGTGGAAGCAGCCCCCGTTCATGGCGCCGACCCTCGACCTCAACGTGGCCTTCCACCGGCCCACCTCGGGGCGGGACTGGCTGCTGTGCGACGGCGCAGCGCCGCTGTCGACGGGCGGCCTCTTCGGCTGGAACGCCCGGGTCTGGTCCACGGGCGGCCAGCTCCACGCATCTGGCGGCGGGCAATGCCTGTACCGGCGCCTGCCGGCGTCAGGGGGCTGACGGCGGGGTCGGGAGGCGTCTCGTAGTGTGAGGCGGTGCGCCATGCACGCGCGCAAGCGCTCGACGAGTTGGAGCCGTTCCTGGAGCGGCTGCGGGCCGTTCCCGGCCTCGTCGAGAAGAACCGGGGTGTCTTCTACGTGCGGTCGACGGCGTTCCTCCACTTCCACGAGGACCCGTCCGGGCTGCACGCCGACGTGAGGCTCGGGTCCGAGTTCAGCCGCTTTCACGTGGAGACCGAGGAGGAACGCGACGAGCTCCTCACGCGCATCCAGGAGGTCCGGGCGCAGGCACGTCCGTGACGACCACCGGGTCGACGTTCCTGGCGCAGGAATGGTTGCTGACCAACCAATCCCGCTTCAGGAACGGTGGATCTGCGGCCTTGCGCTCGTGAAATGCGCCGCCTGGCTCACGTACGAAGGCATTCAGGGAGCTCGGCCAGGGCTTCGTCGATCGATAGCAGCCGGCCGGCTCGTAGGTCGTCGTCGGGCACCCAGTCGGGGAAGGACTGTTCCTGCACCCGGTGGGCGCCGGTGCTCGTGTGCTCCTCGCGGATGGCGGCGAGGCGATCGGGCGGGAACCGGTCCGCAACCCTGACCAGCGCGGGCCAGACCCGGCGGTGCACCAGCGTCACCCGTCCGTTCACGAGACGGGTCCTGACCACGTCGGGGGATCCTGTGAGGCGGTTGATCGCGTCGAAAATCGCGTGACTCTGGGGGTGCGACCACCAGCTCCCTCGGATCGACTCACCGGCGACCATCTCGGCGACGTTCGGCAGCGGCCCACGCGCCGACTCGAGCAGCATGCCCTGCTCGGCGAGGGTTGCCAGGAGATCCACGGCCGCGATCCTGCGTGCCGGCTAGCTGCAGCTGCCGGCTACTCGATGCGCAGGCCGCTGATCGCCCGGGCGATGACGAGCTGCTGGATCTGCTCGGTGCCCTCGAAGATGTCGTAGATCTTGGCGTCGCGGTGCATGCGCTCGACGGGGTACTCGCGCGTGTAGCCGTAGCCGCCGAGGATCTGGATGGCGCGCTCGGTGACCCACACCGCCGTGCGTCCGGCCTTGAGCTTCGACATCGAGCCCTCGGCGTTCTTGTAGCCGCCGTTGCGGGCCAGCCACGCGGCCCGGTGGACGAGCAGCCGGGCGGCGTCGATCTCAGTCGCCATGTCGGCGAGCATGAACGCGATCGCCTGGTTCTCGATGATCGGCTTGCCGAACGCCTTGCGCTCCTTGGCGTAGTCGAGCGCGTACTCGTAGGCGGCCCGGGCGATGCCGACGGCCATGGCGCCGACGGCGGGCCGGGTGGCCTCGAAGGTGGCCATGGCCGGCTGCTTGGCGCCGGTCCTCTGTTGCTCGCGGGCCCGCGCCAGCTTCTCGTCCAGCTTCTCCTTGCCGCCGAGCAACAGCCGGCCGGGCAGGCGCACGTCCTCGAGGACGACCTCGGCCGTGTGCGATGCCTTGATCCCGTGCTTGAGGTACTTCTGGCCCTGCGACAGCCCCTTGGTCCCCGGCGGGACGACGAAGCTGGCCTGGCCCCGGCCCTTGAGCTTGGGATCGACCGTGGCCACGACGACGTGGACGTCGGCGATGCCCCCGTTGGTGATCCACGCCTTGGTGCCGTTGAGCACCCACTCGTCCGTCGCCTCGTCATACGTCGCCCGCGTCTTGAGCGAGCTGACGTCGGACCCCGCATCGGCCTCCGACACGCAGAAGGCGCCGAGCTGGATCTTGTCGGCGGTGCCGAAGCACTGCGGCACCCACTCCATCACCTGGTCGGGCAGGCCAGTGCCGGCGATGCCGGCGGCGGCGAGGCCCGAACCGAAGATGGACAGGCCGATGCCGGCGTCGCCCCAGAACAGTTCCTCCAGCGCCACCGGGAGGGTCAGGCCCGACGTGTCGCCGAGCGACGCCTGGGCGAAGAAGTCGAAGGAGTAGAGCCCGATCTTGGCCGCCTCCTCGACGATCGGCCAGGGGAACTCCTCGCGCTCGTCCCACTCGTGTGCCGCGGGGCGAACGACCTCCTCGGCGAAGTCGTGGACCCATTTCTGGATCTGTTGTTGATCTTCGCTCAGGTTCAACGAGAACTCAGCCATCCCACTTGCCCTTGGTCATGCGGCGATCCGATGAGTTACCGGTCGGTAACAAAGACTACCAACCCATCCCCCTGTGTCGAAACGGGTGGGACAACCCCCACCCGTAAACGCCGGGGTCCCCCATCGGTGACGAGCGCACGCCTCGGCCCCTCGGCCCGGAACCTGCCGCCGAAATGGTGGCCATAGCCACCGATCCTGCGGCAAGAAGCTCAGGCGGGCCGGACCTCGGTGCCCGCAGGCGTGTCCTCCACCACGTAGCCGGCGGCCACGATCCGGTCGCGCAGGGCATCGGCGCGGGGCCAGTCCTTGGCGGCGCGAGCTTCGTCACGCTGGCGAGCCAGTTCGAGGATCTCCACGGGCACCGTGCCGCCCTGGCTGTGGAGCTCCAGGCCCAGGGCACCGGTGATCTCCAGCACCGCGGCACCCAGCGGAGCGGCCGGCTCGGCATCGCCGTCGTCGAGCAGCGCGTTGGCCCGGCGGACGAGGTCGAACACCAGCGCCATCGCCTTCGGCGTGTCGAGGTCGTCGTCCATCGCCGCCCGGAACCGCTCGAGCGCCTCAGCGTCGGGCTCGGCGGCGACTCCGAGCTCGGCAACGCGACGGGCGAAGCTGTCGAGCCGGTCCAGCGATCGCTCCGCGGCCCGCAGGTTGTCGTCGGTCACGTCGATCGGCGAGCGGTAGTGCGAGCCCAACACCAGCAGGCGATAGGCCCGCGCGTCGTACTGCTCCACCAGGTCGAGGAGGTTGGTCACGTTGCCGAGGGACTTCGACATCTTCGTGCCCTCGACCTCGACGAAGCCGTTGTGCAGCCAGTAGCGGGCGAACCGCCGGCCGTCGGCCACCGCCTGTGCCCGCTCGTTCTCGTGGTGCGGGAACGCCAGGTCCTGGCCGCCACCGTGGATGTCGAAGCCGTCGCCCAGCAGGTCGAGCGACATCACCACGCACTCGGTGTGCCATCCCGGGCGGCCGGGGCCCCACGGGGACGGCCACGTCGGCTCGCCCGGCTTGGCCTTCTTCCACAACGCGAAGTCCACCGGCGACCGCTTCTCCTCGGCGCCCTCGACCCGGGCGCCCGCCTTCAGGCTCTCGAGCGGCTGGCGCGCCAGCAGGCCGTAGTCGTCCACCCGGTCCGCCTGGAAGTAGACGCCGTCGGTGGTCTCGTAGGCGGCGCCGTCATCGACGAGCCGTTCGATGAGCGCGACCATCCCGTCGACGTAGGCGGTGGCGTGGGGGTCGTAGTCGGGCCGCTCCACGTTCAGCGCATCCATCGCCCGGTACCACACGCCCTCGCACCGCGAGGTGATGTCGCGCCAGTCGCGGTGCTCCCGCTGGGCGCGTTCGATGATCCGGTCGTCGATGTCGGTGATGTTGGAGACATAGGTGACGTCGTTGCCCGACCAGGCCAGGTACCGCCGCAGCACGTCGAACACGAGGGAGAACCGTCCGTGGCCCACGTGTGGCGGGCCGTACACAGTGGGCCCGCACACGTACATCGACACCTTGCCCGGCTCGCGGGGCTCGAAGGGCACGACGCCCCCCTTGGCGGTGTCGAACAGCCGCAACATGTCGAAAGAGTACGGGGTCGGTCGAAGACCGACGCCATCAGGGGCGGCGGCGGGGGTCGGGCCGGAGGGTACCGGCGCCCGCCAACCCGCCCCGAACGCGTTGGCACGCCTAGGCCGGGCCGACCGTCGTGGGCTCGAGGTACCCGAACTCGGCGAGCTTGGGCCCCATGACCTCGTGCATCACGTCATGCTCCGCCGCGGTCAGGTTGTCTCGCCAGGCGCCGGGCGTCGCCGAGCGGATCTGCTTGTCGTCACCCTTGTCCGCCCGCGGCACCGCCGCGTACGTGTGGCGGGCGGCGACGCCGCCGAGCGCGTCAGCCGATGTGTGTATGGGGAGATGGGCGCAGATCCGAGCCAGCTCGCGGGCCGGGTCGGCCACGAGGTCCTCGTAGCGCACGAGCACGCGGCGGTCGGCGGGGTGCTCGGCGTAGACCCTCTGGACGACCGCGGTGCGAAAAGCCCAGACGGCGGACTGCCACCGCACCAGCGCCTCGCGGCCGGCGTCGGTCACGGGGAATGCGCCCTCGTCCAGCGCCCACGAGCCCTGGCGGTACGCGGCCAGCCACGAGTCGACCACGTCACGCCCGTCACGCAGCAGGAAGATCATGCGCGATTCGGGGAACAGCGCCATCAGCACGTCGGCGACGTGCGACCCCGGCTCCTTGACGACCACGACGGGCTCCGGCCCGGGTTGCCGGGTGTTCGCGACCTCGGCGTCGAACCGGGCGACGATGAGTCGACGCAGCGCCGGTTCCCAGGCCTCGCGGTAGCGGTCGCTGAAGAAGTAGCTGTCCTTGTCGTGCTTGACGCGGTCGAGGGTCGTGAGGTCCGGCGGGTACTCGGCCGTCGCCCAGGCCAGCGAGATCGGACGCCACACACCCAGGTGGTGCCCGAGGTGGGGGTCGTCGATCGATGCGATGCCGTCGAGCGAGGACAGCATGCGCAACAGCCATGTGCTGCCGCTGCGGGACGAGCCGAAGATCCACGCCAGGCGGTCGGGGGTGTCCTCCAACGAGAAGGCCACGGGGCGCTCGGTGGTATCCATCGTCGGTACTCGGCCGGGGGCCGGCCGCCGCTTGGCATACCCGTCCGCCCCCGCTGTGAAACGCCGTTGGCCGCATCGCGCACCCTCGCGGACGCTCGCGGGCTAGCGCCTCCGCGGAAACAGGCCGGGCGGCACGTGGTCGGCGCCCGGCCTGGGATCGGTCGGGGGCGGCGGAAGGTCGCCGGGGGGCCGTGGCCACGCGATGGGCGTCACGGGGCTCTGGATGACGCCACCCGGCGGGATCCCCGCCCGGTCCACCGACGGGTGCGTCTGCTTGCCGTTGCGGCGATGGCAGCCGTCGGCGAAGTAGATCACCGTGTGCACCGCCCGCGGGCGGCCGGTCCGGTTGGGCCTGGCGAGGTGGGCGGTCAGACCGTGGTGGTAGGCGACAGACCCCGCCGGGACCTCGACGAAGGCCGGCTCGGATCCCGCCAGCTCGGGGCGGGCCAGCAGGTCGTCGGGCTCGCCCCAGAAGATGTTGACGAACTCCCGGAGCCCCGACCGGTGCGAACCGGGCACGTAGCCCATCGCGCCCGATTCGAGCGTCGACCCCTCGAAGGGGATCCACGCCGTGATCGTGAGCGGCTCCTCGATCGGCCAGTAGGGATGGTCCTGGTGGGCATCGGTCTCCCGGCCGCCGGGCTCCTTGTAGAGCGCCTGGTCGTGCCACAGGCGGATCCGCGCGACCCCGAGCAGCTCCGCGGCCGCCCCGGCCACCCGGGCGTGGAAGTCCAGCGGCCGGACGTCGGGATAGTCCTCCCACAGGTTCTGGCACTGGATGAACGACTGCTCATAGCGGGACTTCTCGGCCAGCGAGCGACGGTCTGGCTGCTTCCGCTCCATGACCGCCTGCGTGATCGCGGCGCCGACGGAGTCGCCAGCACCCCGGCCCCCGACACCAGCGCGTCGACGCCGCGCCGGGCCGCCGCCAGCGCCGTGTCCGCCGCCTCGAGCCGGGCACGCGACTGGCCCAGGGACCTGGCGGCCGCGGCCGCCTCGGCGCGCTCGGCCCGGATCCGTGCGCCGAGCGATCCGACGGCGGCGCCGAGATCGGCCCCGGTCGGGTCGTCAGGCAGCCCGTCCGTGCCGCCGGCGACGCCACCCCGGGCGTCGCCGGCCGAGGACGGGGCAGCCGCGACGGCGGCGGGCACGCAGACCAGCGTGGCCAGCATCAGGACGGCGGCGCAGCGCAGGCGCGCCCCACCGTGAAAGGGAATGGGCATTCGTCCGGCTCCCCAGCGATGGCGTGTGCGTCATCTCCCCGGGCCGGGGAGTCGACCTGACACCGTAAGGATGGCTTCGACGAATCGAAACCTCAGCGCCAAGAAACTGTTACTTTGGAGACACGAAAAGCCATCGAAGGATGGCTTAAATCACGGAGATCGAGCCGGCACCTCGGTGGGCTCGTTTCGACTCAGGCGGGCCGTGGGTGGACCACTACCCTTGGTCGCCGTGAGCACGATCCCCGAAAAGCCCAGCCTGGAGGGCCTGGAGGCCCGCTGGCGCGCCCACTGGGAGGCCGAGGGCACCTATCGCTTCGACCGCACCAAGGACCGCGCCCAGGTGTTCTCCATCGACACGCCGCCGCCCACCGTGTCGGGCAGCCTCCATCCGGGGCACGTGTGCTCGTACGCCCACACCGACATGGTCGCCCGCTACCAGCGCATGCGGGGGCGCGAGGTCTTCTATCCCATGGGCTGGGACGACAACGGCCTCAACGTGGAGCGCCGGGTCCAGATCCTGACCGGCACCCGCGTTGACCCGTCCCTGCCCTACGACCCGGACTTCCGGCCGCCCGCCGATCCCGGCAAGCGGGACCGCCCCATCGCCGTCAGCCGGCCCAACTTCCAGGAACTGTGCGGTCAGGTCGTCGAGCAACTCGAGAAGGCGTACTTCGAGCTGTGGTCGAACGTCGGCCTGTCGGTCGACTGGTCGCACACGTACCGCACCGTTGGCCCGCGGGCCACGCACGCCAGCCAGCTGGGCCTGTTGCGGCTGCTGCGGCGCGACCTCGCCTACCGCGCCGAGTCACCCACGCTGTGGGACGTCGACTTCCAGACCGCCGTCGCGCAGGCCGAGATGCAGGATCGAGAGATCCCGGGCGCGTACCACAAGATTCGCTTCGAGGGCCCCGACGGCCAGCCGCTGTGGATCGACACCACGCGTCCCGAGCTGCTGCCGGCCTGCGTCGCCCTCGTCGCGCACCCCGACGACGACCGCTACCAGCCGCTGTTCCGGGCCCGAGCGACCACGCCGCTGTTCCACGCCGAGGTGCCGATCGTTGCGCACGACCTGGCCGACCCCGCAAAGGGCACCGGACTCGCCATGGTCTGCACGTTCGGCGACACCACCGACGTCACGTGGTGGCGGGAGCTCGGGCTGTGCCTGCGCACCGTCGTCCAACGCGACGGCCGCCTCCGCGCGGTTGCCTGGGGCGAGCCCGGGTGGGAGTCGGCCGATCCCCCGACGGCACAGCGCTACTACGACGAGCTCGCCGGCAAGACCGTCAAGCAGGCGCAGGCCCGCATCGTGGCGCTCCTGGCCGAGAACGGGCTCAGCGACGGCGAGCCACGGCCCATCACCCATCCCGTGAAGTTCTGGGAGAACGGCACCCGGCCGCTCGAGATCGTCACGTCGCACCAGTGGTTCATCCGCTACCCGGACACGGACATCCTGCTGGCGCGCGGCAAGGAGCTGGCCTGGTGGCCCGACTTCATGCGGGTCCGCTACGAGAACTGGGTCAACGGGCTCCAGGGCGACTGGAACATCACCCGCCAGCGCTTCTTCGGCGTCCCGTTCCCGGCGTGGTATCCCATCGACGACGAGGGCGACCTGGACTACCTGACCCCGATCCTCGCCGACGAGGAGTCGCTGCCGGTCGACCCCACGACCGACGTGCCGCCGGGCTTCACCCAGGGCCAGCGCAACCAGCCGGGCGGGTTCACTGCCGACCGCGACGTGATGGACACGTGGGCGACGTCGTCGCTGAGCGCGCAGATCGTCAGCGGCTGGGTCGACGACCCGGACCTATACGCCCGCACGTTCCCGATGGACCTGCGGCCGCAGGCCCACGAGATCATCCGCACCTGGCTCTTCTATTCGGTGGTCCGCTCGCACTACGAGCGCGACGGCCTGCCGTGGGCCAACGCCGCCATCTCCGGCTTCGTGTTCGATCCCGACCGCAAGAAGCTGTCGAAGTCGGCCGGCAACGCTCCGGACGATCCGACCGTGCTGATCGAGACCTACGGGGCCGACGCCGTCCGGTACTGGGCGGCCGGAGGCCGCCCGGGCATGGATCTGGCGCTCGACCAGAAGCAGATGAAGATCGGCAAGCGGCTGGCGACGAAGGTGCTCAACGCTTCGCGCTTCGCGCTGGGGACGGGCGCGACCACCGCCGGCGAGGTCACCGAGCCGCTCGACCGGTCGATGTTGGCGTCGCTCGCCGACCTGGTCGGGGTGTCGACGGAGGCGTTCGACCGCTTCGACTACGCGCGGGCGCTGGAACGGACCGAGGCGTTCTTCTGGTCGTTCTGCGATGACTACCTCGAGCTCGTCAAGAACCGGGCGTACGGGGCGGACGGGGACGCCGCCCAGGCGTCGGCCCGAACCGCCCTGGGGCTGGCACTGCAAACCCAGCTCCAGCTGTTCGCGCCGTTCCTGCCCTTCGTCACCGAGGAGGTCTGGTCGTGGTGGCGTGAGGGTTCCATCCACCGCTCGTCCTGGCCCGACGCCGATGCGCTGCGCGACAGCGCGGAGGCCGACGCCGCGGGCGCAGCGGACGAACCGGAGCCCGAGGTGCTGGCCGTCGCCGCCGCCGTGCTGGGCGAGATCCGCCGGGCCAAGAGCGAGGCCAAACGGTCGATGCGGGCGCCGGTCGCGTCGGTGACCGTCACCGACAGCGCCGACCGCCTGACGCTGCTGGCGCTCGCCGCGGCCGACATCCGCAGCGCCGGCAACGTCGCATCGCTGGAGATGGTCGAGGGGGATGCGTTCTCGGTCGAGGTGACGTTGGCACCGGACCAGTAACGCCTCACTCCGGCGTCGCCTCCGACTCCTGCGACGTGCCGGGGTCGCGCTCGACCCACACCACGCGCCCGGGATCGGGCAGCTCGACGCCCTCGACGGCGAACGCCTCCAGCAGCCGGCGGCGCAGCTCGCGCATCACCGTGAACTGCTCGGCCGGCTTGGTCTTCACGACCAGGCGGATGACGATGGCATCAGGGCCCAGCCGCTCGACGCCCCACACCTCGGGCTCCTCCAGGATCTCGCCGTGCCACCCGGCGTCGTTCCACACGCTGTCGGCCACCCGCTTGATCACGTTCTGGGCGTGGTCGACGTCGGTGTCGGTGGCCAGGCTGACGTCCAGCAGCGCTCGGGCCCATTGCTGCGACATGTTGCCGATCCGGAGGATGTTGCCGTTGGGGATGTGCCACACGGTGCCGTTCACGTCCCGCAGCCGGGTGGTGCGCAGGCTCACGGCCTCGACGGTGCCGCTCGCCTCACCGGCGTCGATGATGTCGCCGACCCCGTACTGGTCCTCGATCAGCATGAAGGTCCCGGAGATGAAGTCCTTGACCAGGCTCTGCGCGCCGAAGCCGAGGGCAACCCCGGCGATGCCCGCGCCGGCGATCAGGGGGCCGAGGGCGACGCCCAGCTCCCCCAGGATCATGACGCCGGCGATGGTCCACACGACGACGCTGGTTGCCGACCGCAGCAGGTGGGACAGGGTGGTGGCCCGGGCCGCCGACCTCAACGACTCGGGGCCATGGGACTGGAGCGCGTCGGGAGCGTGGCGCCGCAGACGCTGGATCCGTTCCTGTGCCTCGGGGTTGGCGATGCGCTCCGTGAACCGGCGGATCGCCCGGTGAAGGAGTTGGTTGGCCACCCAGGCCACGACCAGGATCAGCAGGATGTGGGCGGGCTTTGCCACGAGGACGTCGGAGGCGCGGGCCCAGCCCTCGCTGTCGGTCGACTCGAGCACCTGGCGGCAGATCCACGTCGGGTCGTTGCCGCAGGCGTCGGCGACCTGCTCGGGCGTCTGCAGCAGCGCCATGGCCGCAAAGGTACCGAGGTTCGTCGGTCCGGGTCGTGAACTGCCCTTCGGGCCCTAGACTCAAAACTTGAGCATGAGGCACTTAAGGTTCTTGGCGTGGGGAATGCACGATGCGCCCCTAACGTTTACCGAACTGCTCGACTTTGTGAGTGCTCAGATTTGAGGAACCCCCAACATGGCTGATCTCGACACGTTGACTCTCCCGGTCCTCCCCCTCACCAACGACGTCGTGCTCCCGCACATGGTCGTGACTCTGGCCCTCGAGACCGACGAGGCCCGCGCCGCCGCTGACGCCGCCGCCCGGGCCGACGACACACTGTTGCTCGTCCCCCGCCAGGCCGACGGCCGCTACGCGCGCGTTGGCACGATCGCCCGGATCGAGAACCGTGGCAACCTCCCCGGCGGCATGTCCGCGCTGGTCATCCGCGCCACGACCCGCGCCGAAGTGGGTGTGGGCGTCATCGGCCAAACCAGCGCGCTGTGGGTGCACGTCACCCCGCTGCCCGACGGCGAGGTCACCGAGGAGGTCGATGAGCTTGCGACCGAGCTCCGGGCCGCGCTCCGCGCGCTGTTCGAGAGCCTCGGTGGCCGGCGGCTGACCGAGGTGCTGCGCGGGGTCGACGACCCGTCGGCCCTGGCCGACATCGTCGGCTGGTGGCCCGACCTGGCCGTCGAGCGGAAGGTCGAGCTGCTCGAGACACCCGAGCTGGTCGGGCGCCTGCGCCTGGTGCTGGGCTGGGTCAAAGAGGCGCTGGCCGAGCACGAGCTGGCCGACAAGATCCGTCACGACGTCTCCGAGGGGCTGGAGTCCCGGCAGCGCGAGTTCCTGCTGCGCCAGCAGATGGACGCGATCCGCAAGGAGCTGGGCGAGGACGGCGGCGACGACCTCGTCGGCGGCTACCGCGAGCGCCTGGCGAAGCTGGCCGAGGCCAAGGCCGTGACCGATGACACCCGCAAGGCAATCGAGCGCGAGGTCGATCGGCTGGAGCGCACGCCCGAACAGAACACCGAGCACGGCTGGATCCGTAACTGGCTCGACACCGTGTTCGAGATCCCTTGGGGCGAGCGCAGCGTGGACGACTACGACATGGACCGCGCCCGCCAGGTCCTCGACGAGGACCACACCGGCCTCGACGAGGTGAAGGACCGCATCGTCGAGATGCTGGCCGTGCGCAAGCTGCTGGCCGAACGCGCCGCGGAGTCGGTGGATGACGATGCCGACACCCCCGACACCAACGCCGATGGCAGTGCGACCGATGGCAACGGGAGCGACGGCGACGCCAACGACGGCGACGCCGGCGAGCGGCCGCGGCCCCACACGGTGCCCGATGTCGACGCCTCGGGCCGCAAGCCTGGCGCCATCCTGGCCCTTGCCGGCCCTCCCGGCGTGGGCAAGACCTCGCTTGGGGCCTCAGTGGCGCGCGCCCTGGGCCGCCGCTTCACCCGTGTCGCCCTGGGCGGCATCCGGGACGAGGCGGAGATCCGGGGTCACCGGCGCACCTACGTCGGTGCCCAGCCGGGGCGCGTCGTGAGAGCCCTGCAGGAGGCCGGGACCATGAACCCCGTCGTCCTGCTCGACGAGGTCGACAAGCTCGGCGCCGACTGGCGCGGCGATCCCTCATCGGCACTGCTCGAGGTCCTCGACCCCGCGCAGAACCACACGTTCCGTGACCACTACCTGGAGGTTGACCTCGACCTGTCGGACGTGCTGTTCATCGCCACGGCCAACATGCTCGAGCAGATCCCCGGGCCGCTCCTGGACCGGCTGGAGGTCATCCGTCTCGACGGTTACACCGAGGCCGAGAAGGTCGTCATCGCACGTGACCACCTGTTCCGGCGCCAGCTGCGCCGCAACGGGCTCCGCGACGACGAGGTCGACGTCACCGATGCCGCCCTCGGCGAGATCGTTGACGGCTACACCCGGGAAGCCGGGGTCCGAAACCTCGAGCGTGAGCTCGGCAAGGTGCTGCGCAAGGTGGCCACCGAGGTCGCCAAGGGCAGCGAGACGCCCATCGTGGTCGGCATCGACGACCTGCCCAACTACCTGGGCCGGCGTCGGTTCTTCGACGAGGCTGCCGACCGGACCGTCGTGCCCGGCGTGGCCACCGGCCTTGCGGTCACCGGCGTGGGCGGCGACGTCCTGTTCGTCGAGGCGACATCGATGCCGGGCGAGTCGGGCAACGGCCTCACGGTCACCGGCCAGCTCGGCGACGTCATGAAGGAGTCGGCGCAAATCGCCTTGTCCTACGTGCGTTCCAAGGCGCACGCGCTGGGCATCGAGCCCTCCGCCCTCGAGGACAAGCGCTTCCACGTCCACTTCCCCGCCGGCGCCATCCCCAAGGACGGCCCGTCGGCCGGTGTCACGATGACCACCGCGCTGGTGAGCCTGTTGCGGGACACCCCGATGCGTCCCACCGTGGCGATGACCGGCGAGGTCACGCTGTCGGGACGGGTGCTGCCCATCGGCGGCGTCAAGCAGAAGGTGCTGGCCGCCCACCGGGCCGGGCTACGCGAGGTGATCTTGCCGCTCCGCAACGAGCCCGACCTGGACGACGTGCCGGAAGCCGTGCGCCAGGAGATGACGTTCCACCCCGTGGCCGACGTCTCCCGCGTGCTCGAGCTGGCGCTCGAGCCCGCGCCGGTGCCGGAGACGCTGGCGGCCTAACGCATTCCTGCCGCGGGATTGGTGGCCATCGCCACCAATCCCGCGGCAGGTTTTTCGTAATGTCGGAGCAATGACATCGGAGCTCGACACGCGGCCCGGCGCGACGGCGTACCGGGCACCGGAGCCACCGCCGTCGGAGCCGAGCGTTCACCTGCCGCCCGACGGGCCCGGGTACCGGCTCAAGCGCAAGCTGCTCGGCAAGCCGATGCACTCGGAGCAGCTCGAGCACGAGCGCCTGGGTAAGCCCACGGCCCTGGCGGTCTTCGCCTCCGACAACCTGTCGTCGTCGGCGTACGCCACCGAGGAGATCCTCCACGTCCTCGTGCCCGCGGTCGGGATCGCGGCCTTCTCGCTGGTCCTCCCGATCACGGGGGCCATGCTGGTCGTGCTCGGCCTGCTGATCATCAGCTACCGCGAGACGATCAAGGAGTACCCGTCGGCGGGCGGCGCCTACCTGGTCACGCGCGACAACTTCGGCATCGTCACCGCCCAGGTGGCGGGTGCCGCGCTGCTGATCGGCTACATCCTCACGGTGGCGGTGTCGGTCGCAGCGGGCAGCGCCGCGCTGAGCTCGTCGATCGGGGCCCTGGCGCCGTGGCGGGTGCCGATCTCGCTGGGTTTCATCGCCCTCATTGCCTTCGGGAACCTGCGCGGGGTCCGGGAGTCGGGGCGCATATTCGCCGCGCCCACGTTCTTCTTCATGGCCAACATGGCCGTGCTGCTGGTCCTCGGCCTGGTGCGGTACCTCACGGGCGATCTCGAGGTCGTCGGCCGCCACCTGCCGGGCATGGTCGAGTTCGGCGACGAGGGCACGGGCGTGCTGCTGGGGGCGTCCGCCTTCGTGATCGCCAAGGCGTTCGCTTCGGGTGGTGCCGCGGTCACCGGCGTCGAGGCCATCTCCAACGGCGTTCCCGCCTTCCGCAAGCCCGAGTGGCGCAACGCGCGCCAGACCCTGGTCGTCATGGGCAGCGGACTGGCGGTGATGTTCCTCGGCCTGTCGTTCCTGGCGTCCAAGGTCGAGGTGGCCCCGTTCGAGGACGGCACGCCCACGGTGCTCGCGCAGATCGGCGAGGTGGTGTACGGCAACGGGTCGGTGGGCGAGGCGATGTCCGGCGTCCTCAACATCGCCACGATGCTCATCCTGGTGCTGGCGGCCAACACCGGATTCGCCGACTTCCCGCGGCTGGCGAGCCTGCAGGCCGGCGACAACTTCCTGCCCCGGCAACTCACCAAGCGCGGCCACCGCCTGGTGTTCTCCAACGGCATCCTCGCCCTTGCCGGCGCTGCCGCCGTCCTCGTGGTCCTCACCGGCGCGGAGGTCACGCGGCTGATCCCGCTCTACGCCATCTCGGTGTTCACCGGGTTCACCCTGTCGCAGTCGGGGATGACCAAGCACCACCTGCGCAAGCGCGAAACGGGATGGGTGGCCGGCCTGCTCGCCAACGGCGTGGGCGCCATCTTGTCGGGCCTGATCGTGCTGATCGTGGTGGTCACCCGGTTCAACGACGCCTGGCCGATCCTGCCGATCATGCCGGTGTTCGTGATCATCCTGCTCCGGCTCAACCGCCAATACGAGCGGGAGCGCAGCGCGCTCGAGCACGACGTGCCGGCCGCGGCCACCGCGCCGATCCTCCACCGGCATGTCGTGATGGTCTTCGTCGACCGGCTCGACCTGGCCGCGGCCCGAGCCATCCAGTACGCGCGCACGCTCACACCCGACGAGCTGCGGGCGGTGCATTTCGTCGTGGACGACGACGCCGCGGCCCGCCTGGCCGCGGAGTGGCGGCGGCTGGGCCTGTCACGGGTCCCGCTGGAGCTGGTCGCGTGCCCCGACCGGCGCCTGACCCGCGGGGCCGTCGAGCACGTCGCCCGCGAGCTGTCGGACGGCGAGACCGAGGTGTCGGTGCTCCTCCCCGATCGCAAGTACAACGGGCTGTGGCACCGCATCCTCCACGACCGGACGGCAGAGGCCATTCAGTCCGAGGTGTCGAAACTGCCCCACGCCAACGTCACGACCGTGCCCTTCCACTTCGACGTGTGGCTATCGGAGGAGTCCCTTGCGATGGTGCCGCCGGTGCACCGCGGCCGCATCGCCGAGGGTACCGACGGGCCGGGAGCGGCGGCGCAGCGACCCCCGCACGACGACGTCTCGACGGTGACGGCCATCGACGCGGTCCGCTGGCGCGATCGGGTCCGGGTCCGGGGCCAGGTGCGTTCCATGCGGGTGGCGCCCCAACGCGACGTCGCCACACTCGAGTGCGTGATCGACGACGGCACCGGGACGCTGCTGGCGGTGTTCCTCGGCCGGCGGGAGCTCGCCGGGGTGAACGTCGGCAGCCGCATCGAGTTGGTGGGCACGGCCGGCGTGCACCAGAACCGCCTGGCCATCCTCAACCCCAGCTACCGGCTCCTCACCACTATCGCCTGACGCGGTCCTGCCGCAGGTTTCGCGTCGAAGTGCGTCAGGCGGTGGGGACGTACTTCCGGCAGTTCGAGTTCGCCACGTTGGTGCTGAAGTCGACCGCCGACGTGTCGAGCGGCCGGAAACCGACCGCCGCTGCTCGCGGTCCTGGCCATCCCGCCCCTGGTCGTCGGCGTCGTGCGCTGGCTCCGGCGACCCCGCTTCTGACCGCCAGACCGGGCAGGGCCGCCCTCGATTGCAGCCACGCCTCGGCGGCAAGAGACTGCTGAGTGTGGAGGACCACGTAGGCGACCTCGCCGCCCTCGCCGCCGACCTGCGCGCGGCGCTGGCGCCCGACCGGGTGCGGACCGAGGCCGTCGAGCTCGGCCTGTACGGGCGGGACGCCTCGGTGATGACCGGGGCGGCGGCGGTGGTCTGCTTCCCGCTCACGACCGACGAGGTGGCCGCCGCCGTCCGCACCGCCTGCCGCCACGGGCGCCCGTTCGTGGCCCGGGGATCGGGGACGGGCCTCGCCGGCGGGGCGGTGCCCGTGGGCGACCCGGTCGTGATCGTCACCACCAAGATGGACCGGATCCTGGAGGTCGACCCCGTGGACCGGGTCGCGTGGGTGCAGCCCGGCGTGATCAACCTGGACCTCACCCGGGCCCTGGCCCCGCACGGGCTCCACTTCGCACCCGACCCGTCGAGCCAGCAGGCGTGCACCATCGGCGGCAACGTGGCCAACAACTCCGGGGGGCCGCACTGCCTGGCGTACGGCGTGACCAGCGCCCACGTCCTGGCACTCGAGGTGGTGCTGCCCGACGGGTCGGTCACCCTGCTCGGGGGCCTCGATCCCGAGCCCGCCGGGCTCGACCTGCGGGGCGTGTTCGTGGGAAGCGAGGGCACGCTCGGCATCGCGACGCGCATCGCCGTGCGCCTGACGCCCGACCCGCCGGCGGTGGCGACCCTGCTGCTCGACTTCGATTCCGTCGATGACGCCGCCGAGACGGTGAGCGCCATCATCGCCGGGGGGTTGTTGCCCGCGGCTCTCGAGATGATGGACAGGCGCATCACGCAGGCGGCCGAGGACTTCGTCCACGCCGGGTACCCGACCGACGCCGCCGCCGTACTGCTCGTGGAGCTCGACGGCCTCCCGGCGGGCGTGGACGCCGGCGTCGAGCAGGTGCGGACGGTCGGACTGGCCCACGGCGCCCGGACAGTGCGGGTGGCCGCCGACGACGCCGAGCGGGCCCTGCTGTGGAAGGGCCGGAAGTCCGCCTTCGGCGCGGTCGCTCGGCTGGCGCCCAACTACTACCTACACGACACCGTCGTCCCCCGCACCCGCCTGTGCGAGGTGCTCACGCAGGTCTACGCCATTGCCGAACGCCACGACCTCGGCGTGATGAACGTGTTCCACGCCGGCGACGGCAACCTCCACCCGCTGCTGCTGTTCGACGCTCGCGAGCCGGGCGTGATGGAGCGCGTCCATGCCGCCGGCGAGGAGATCGTCCGGGTGTCGCTGGATGCCGGCGGTGTGCTGTCCGGCGAGCACGGGATCGGCCTCGAGAAGCGCGACCTGATGCCCCTGCTCTTCGGGCCCGATGACCTCGACGCCCAGGCCCGGCTGCGCGAGGCGTTCGATCCCGACGGCGTGGCGAACCCCACCAAGATCCTGCCGGCGGGCAGTCGCTGCGGCGACTTGCAGAGCGTGCCGGAGGGCGTGTGGGTATGAGCGCCGCGACGACCGGGGCGGTTGAGGCCTTCGCCGCCGAGGTGGGCCCGGCGGACGCCGGACCGGTCAGCGCCGTCGGCGGGCGGACGCAGTGGGGCGTCGGCGGCGGGGTCTCCCCGGACGCGCGCGAGCTGCGGGCCCCGGCGGGCATCGTCGCCGTCGAGGCCGCCGACATGACCGTGCGGGTGCGCGCCGCGACGACGGTGGCGGAGCTCGACGCCGCCCTCGCCGAGGTAGGCCAGACCGTGGCGCTGCCGGCGTGGGACGGCGCCACTGTGGGCGGCGTCCTGGCCGTGGGCCACAGCGGGCTGCGGCGGCTCGGCTGGGGACCGGTCCGGGACACGCTCCTCGAGGCCCGGGTGGTGACCGCGGACGGCCGCGTCGTGAAGGCGGGCGGGCCGACGGTCAAGAACGTCTCCGGGTACGACCTGTGCCGGTTGCTCGTGGGCTCGCTGGGCACACTGGCGTTCACCGCCGAGGTGGTGCTGCGGACGCGCCCGCTACCGCCGGCCGAACGCTGGCTGGCGGGCGACGCCGACCCGTTCGCCCTGGTCGAACGGCTCTACCGGCCGGCGGCGATCCTGTGGGACGGGACCACGACGTGGGTGCTGCTCGACGGCCATCCGGATGACGTGGCGGCGCAGTCGGCGCTCGCCGGCCTGGCGGACGCCGACGGCCCGCCGGCTCTGCCGGGCCCGCACCGCTGGTCGCTGCGCCCGTCCGAGCTGCCCGCCCTCGGCGGTGACGGATCAGGCGACGGGCCGGGGCGGTTCGTGGCCGAGGTGGGCGTCGGCGTCGTCCACGCCGAGCGGCCGCCGCCGGCCCGCCCGATCGACCCCCAGGTCGCCGAGCTGCACCGCCGGCTCAAGGCGGTCTTCGATCCCGGCGGCCGACTCAACCCCGGCCGGGACCCGTTGGCCGGGACGGCTGCGGAGGCGGCGGCATGACCGCCAACCGGCGTCCCAAAGCGCCGGAATCCGTCACATCCGAACGCCGGTACGAGACCTCGTCGCGCACCACAGCCAAGCGGCGTCCCCAACCGCCGGAATCCGTCACATCCGAACGCCGGAACGGTTGGCCGGCATGACGGAAGGCGCCGCGCCCTTCCGCGTCGACCTCGGCGTCGCCGACGACGAGCTGGCGTGCTGCGTCGCCTGCGGGCTGTGCCTGCCGCACTGCCCGACGTACCGGGTGACCGGCGAGGAGGCGCTGTCGCCGCGGGGCCGGATCGCCGCCATGCGCCAGGTGCAGTGGGAGGGCGCCGAGATCGACGGCGCCTTCCTGCGCTCGATGGCCACCTGCGTCCAGTGCCGCGGCTGCGAGACCGCCTGCCCATCGGGGGTGCCGTTCGGCCACCTGATCGAGGACACCAAGGCGAACCTGCCGCGGGATCGGTGGCCCCGGCAACCGATCCCGCGGCAGGAAGCGCTGTTGGGCCTCGGACTCCGAGCCCTCGCCCACCACCGGCTCCTGCTGGCGGGCTCGTCGCTCCTGGGGCTGGCCCAGCGCGTGCGGCTGCTGCCGCGGCGTCTGTCGCGCCGGCTCGGCCTGCCCGACCGGGTGCCGGTCCGCCGGACGGCCCGCCTGCGTGCGTCGGGCCGCGACGTCTGGCTGTTCACCGGCTGCGTCATGGACGCCTGGATGCGCGACGTCCATGCCGACGTCCAACGCGTGATCGAGGCGACGGGGGCCGGCGTCGCGCTGCCGGGCGGCGACGCCGCCTGCTGCGGCGCCCTGGCGCTCCACGCCGGGCTGCGGCCGGATGCTCGGGCACTCGCGGAGCGCACCATGCGGGCGTTCCCCGGCGACGCCCCGATCCTGGTCGACGCCGCCGGCTGCGGCGCGATGCTCAAGGACTACGGCCATCTGCTCGGCACGCCCGAGGCGGAGGCATTCGGCGCCAGGGTGCGGGACGTCCACGAATGGCTGGCCGAGCGCGTCGAGCGGCTGCCGCCGCCGTCCGAGGTTGGCGAGCGCCCGACGGTCGCCCTGCAGGACCCCTGCCATCTGCGCCACGTCCAGCGCGTCCACCAGGCGGTGCGGACCGTGCTGTCCCCCTACGTGGACATCGTCGAGCTCGACGACGAGGGCCTGTGCTGCGGCGCCGGCGGTGCCTACGCCCTGAGCCAGCCCGAGCTGGCGAGCGCCATTCGCGAGCGCAAGGTCGCCGCCATCGCCCGCTCCGGCGCTCCCATGGTCGCCTCGGCCAACCCGGGCTGCGCCCTGCACCTCGCGGCCGCCGGCGTCGAGGCGGTCCACCCCTGCCAGCTCGTGGCGCGGCGGCTGGCAACCCGGCGGCCTCAGCCGGTGGCGGCCGCCGGTTCGTCCCGCACGGCCGGCTCGCCGAGCTCGTAGATCCGGTAGGCCCGCTGAATGACCGGCTGTGCCACGTTGCGCACGCGGATCCCGCCCGGGGTCACGCCCCGCTCGCTGCCGTTGTGGGCGTGGCCGTGGACGACAAGGTCGGCGCCGGCGGTGTCGATGGCCTCGGCCAGCAGGTGGCTGCCGAGGAACGGATAGATCTCCAGGCGCTCGCCCCGCAGTGTCTCGGGCACCGGCGCGTAGTGCAGCAAGGCGATGACCCGATCGGCGTGTGGCCGGACCGCCACCAGGGCGTCGTGCAGGCGGGCGGCCTCGCGCTTGGTCTCCCCCACGAACGCCTTCATGGCCGGCTCGCCGAACGCGGTGGCGTTGGCGCCGGCGAACCCGCCGCCGAAACCCTTCGCCCCGGCGATCCCGACGGTGGTGCCGTCGACGCCGACCGTGGTGGCGGCGCCGTCGAGCACGACGACCCCGCCGTCCTCGAGGAGCCCGACCACCTCGGCGGCCCTCCCGGCGTGGTGGTCGTGGTTCCCCAGCACCGCCACGACCGGGATCTTCACGCCGGCGAGCTCGCTGGCCACGGCCCGGGCCTCGACCGGCTCGCCGCAACGGGTGAGGTCGCCGGCGAGCAGCAGCAGGTCCGCGCGCTCGTTGACGTGCCGGAGCCCGGCGGCGACCCGACCCACCGAGTCGACGCCCACGTGGATGTCGGCGACGGCTGCCACGCGCATCATGAGCGAGCGTCCCGGAGGGCGCCAGAGTGAGCGTGGCCCGAGCGGCCCGGCCGCAGGCCATGAGCGGGGAACATGTTGAGCTCCTCGATCGTCCCGTCCTCGGCGGCCGAAAGGACGGTCATCTCGTTCACGACGTCGTACCCCTCGGCGAGCTCGGCCACCACCTCCGCGATCGACGTCCGTTGTGCGGGCGTGGCGGCCGTACCCGTCAGCACCACGCGGTCGCCGGCCACCTGCACGTCGACGCCCAGTTCGCGAGCTCGGGGGTCGGTCGCGAGCGCGTCCTGGATGTGATGGACCAGGTACTCGTGGGGCTCGGCCATGCCCGCGGCTTCCCCGCCGCGCGGCCGGTAACCCGGCCCGGCCGGCTCAGCCGCCGCCGAGCCAGCGCTGCCGCGCCTCGTCGTCGTACGTGGAGAAGAACCGGGTCAGGTCCTCGACCATGCGGTCGAACGATTCGGCTGCGAACAAGACGGGCTGGTAGCGGGTGATGTCGTACTCCAAAGTGCCCATTCGAGCGATGTCCCACGGCCGGATCTCGGCGTTGCGGAACTCCTCGATCTCGCCGTACGACGACAGGAGGCCGGCACCGTAGGCCTTGAGCTCACCGTCCTCGTGCACCACGCCGAACTCGAGCGTGAACCAGAAGACCTTGGAGAAGAAGTCGAGCGCAGGGTCGCTGGATGCCCTGACCGACGCCTTGCCGGCCTCCTCGTAGAGGTCGGCGAAGACGGGGTTGGCCAGCATGTTGGCGTGCCCGATGATCTCGTGCACGATGTCGGGCTCGGGAGTGTAGAAGGGCGCCGAATGATGGCGGATGTACTGGGTGGACAGGAACGTCCGCCGCGCCAGCGCGCCGTAGAACACGCGCGTGGGTACCAGCCCCGGTACCGGCTCGATGTGGAACCGCCCGAGGGCGTGCACGCGCTCGTCGACCTCGCGCAGCTGCGGCATCCGGTCTGTGGGCAACGTCAGCGCCGCCGCGCCCTCGAGGTAGGCGCGGCACGCGTACCGCTTGTGCTTGCGCGCGAGCTCGTGGGAGACGAGGCGCCACACCTCGTCCTCCTCGGGCGTGTAGGTGACATCGGGGATGGGGTCACCGCTGTGGTAGTGGGCGCCCACGTCGGCGATCGCCCCGCGGCGAGCCCGGTACTCGGGATCTGAGAATCCGGGATGGTCCTCGGGCAGCTCCGCCGGCGCCGTTGCCGTCACGTCGCTCATGAGTTCATGCTCCTCCTCGGTACTGCGATCTTCAACGCGCGCGCGGATACGGCGACGGTCAGTGGTGGCGGCCGCATCTGCTCACCGCGGCCAGATCGACACACTCCGTAATCGAATCGTCGCAACCTCGTCGCCTTGCCATGAGTGAATGTCCCGTACTCCCCAACGGCGGAAAGGTGACAACACGCAATGAGCGAGATCCTGATCATCGGGCTGGTGGCGGTCGTCGTGGTGATCGCAATGGCCGGGCTCCTCGGACGGCTGGTTGGGCTCGACGACCTCCCGGCGGTCGGCGAGAGCGACCTATAGAGGGGGAACGAGGCCCCGGCACCCCGCCGGCGGTTCTGGTGGTGAAACCAGATCCGTCGGCGGGTTCGCGTCTGAGCCCCCGTCAGCGGCACGCCCCGTCCCCCTACTCCGACAACACCCGTCGCGCCGAGGCCACGATGTCGTCCACCTGGGGCAGGATCGCCCTCTCCAGCTCGGGCGCGTAGGCGACGTGGCAGTCCTGGGCGCCGACCCGTCCGATCGGCGCATCGAGGCGCCAGAACAGCTCGTCCGACACCCAGGCGGAGATCTCCGCGCCGAAGCCGGCACGCACCACGTCCTCGTGCACGACCAGCAGCCGCGCCGTGCGGCTCACCGACTCGGCCACCATCTGCTGGTCCCAAGGCACCAGCGTCCGTAGGTCGACGATCTCGATCGACGCCCCGTCGGACTCCGCCAGCCGCTCGGCCGCCTGCCGCGACCGCTCGACGGTCGCACCCCAGGTGACGATCGTGAGATCGGATCCCCGCGTCACGTAGCGGCCCCGACCAAACGGCACCACGTAGTCGGGGCCCGGGAAGGGCTCGCGAGTGTAGGGCTGGCGCAGGAGGTGCTTGTGCTCGAGGAACAGCACCGGGTCCTCGCACCGGAACGCCGCCCGCAGCAGGCCTGCGGCGTCGCTGGCGCGAGACGGGAAGGCAACCAGCAGCCCGGGGATGTGGGCGAAGATCGACTCCCCCGACTGGCTGTGCCAGATCGCGCCGCCCTGGAGATAGCCGCCGATCGGCACCCGCATCACCGTGGGACAGGTGAACTCGCCGTTCGACCGCCAGCGGATGGTGGCCGCCTCGCTGCGGATCTGCTGCATCGCGGGCCAGATGTAATCGAAGAACTGGATCTCGGGTGCCGGCCGCAGGCCCCGCACAGCCTGGCCTACGGCCCGGCCGATGATGTTGGCCTCGGCCAGCGGCGTGTTGTAGCAGCGGGCCCGGCCGAACCTGCGCTGGAGCCCGTGGGTCGTGCCGAACACGCCACCCTTGCCCTCCACCTCGGCCAGGATCGCCTCCCGGGCGTCGGCCACGTCCTCGCCGAACACTCGGATCCGCTCGTCGGCCTCCATGACGTCGTGGAGGGCTCGGCGGATCGCCTCGCCCAGGGCCACCGGCTCGCCCTCGGCGGGCGGGTCGCCCGGGTCGGGGATCTCGGGCAGCGCGACCACGTGCTCGAGGACGGTCTTCACGTCGGGCCGCGGCGCCGCGCACGCCGCCTTGGCGGCCTCGGCCACGACGCGCCGCGCTTCCTCGCGGATGCCACGGGCCTGGTCTGCGGTCAGACGGCCGCCCTCGATCAAAGTCCGCTCGAAGTTGTCGATCGGGTCGTGCGCCAGCTCCCATTCGATCTCCTGCGGGACCCGATACTTGCTCTGCGTGTCGGCCGCCGAGTGCGAATAGGGCCGGGTCACACGGGCGTGGATCAACGCAGGACCGACGCCGGCCCGGATCTGGCTGATCACCTTGCGCGCTGCCCGTCGGACCGCGAAGTAGTCGGTGCCGTCGACCGACCGAACCTGCAGCCCGGCGAAGCCTCGCACCAGCTCGTTGATCGGCGCCGGGGACTGCTCCGAGGCCGGCACCGAGATGGCGTAGCCGTTGTCGGCCACCACGAACAGCACGGGCAGGTGCTCCACGCACGCGGTGTTGAGGCTCTCCCAGAACTCGCCCTCCGACGTGGCGCCCTCGCCCAGGCTGACGTACGTGACCTCGTCGCCGTGGGCTGTGAGGCCCAGCTGGGGGCGGCGCACGATGTAGCGCCCGGCTTCTGCGCAGCCCACCGCCGGGATGCACTGGCTGCCGGTCGGGCTCGACTGGGTGACGACGTTGAACGGCTTGTAGCCCCAGTGGGCCGGCATCTGGCGGCCGCCGGAGGCCGGATCGTCGGCCGATCCGACCGCCTGGAGCAACACCTGCTCGGGGGTGATCCCGAGGCCGAGCATCAGGGCCAGGTCGCGGTAGTAGGGGAAGAACCAGTCGTAGCCCGGCCGCAGCTCACGGGCGAGCGCCAGCAGCAGCGCCTCGTGGCCCGCGCCGGAGATCTGGAAGAACACCCGGCTCTGCTTCTGCAGGGCGATCTCGCGGTCGTCGATGGCCCGCGAGACACACGCAAGTAGCAGGTCGTGGCGCAGCTCCTGAGCCGGATACGCGTCTACGCCGCCCGACTTGGGGCGCGGGCCCGACTTCGAACCATCTTCGGTCACGAACCTATGCGTACCCGCTGGATGGGCGTTTGCGTCCCCGCTGGTCGAGGTCTTCGTCCCGGTCCTGGCCTCCCTGCCGGCAGCCGCCGCCTTCGCCGCGGCCTTCGCGGCTCGCTTCCTGGCCTTTGCCCCTTGCTTGGCCGCCGCGCGCGCCAGCTTCTTGGCCTCTTTCGTGGCCTTTCGCTTGGCCGTGCGGGCCACGCCGATGTCGATCACCTGCGACTTGGCACCCATGCCTCACCCCCTGGGCGATCAGTCGAGTGTCACCGTCCGATGGTCTCACATCTGCACAGCCCAAGGGGGACATGGGTGCGCGATCTGCACGCCGACGTCGATCCTGCACGGTGGGCGCCGACCGGGCCCGGGGGGAGCCGGACCCGGCCTCGGAGCCTTGCGCTAGACGTTGCGGCGGTAGCGGCCGCCGACCTCGAAGAGGGCGTCGCTGATCTCACCCAGCGAGCAGACGCGCACGGCGTCCATGAGCACGGCGAACAGGTTGTCGCCGGCCAACGCCGCGCGCCGCAGGCGATCGAGCATGGCCGGCCGCTCCTGGGCGTGGCGGGACTTGAAGTCGGCGAGCCGGCCGAGCTGGCGCTGCTTCTCCTCCTCGGTCGATCGAGCGAGCTGGAGGGGCCGGCCGCCGCCCCCGGAGGGCTCGCCCGGGGTGGCATCGGGCGCCAGGAAGGTGTTGACCCCCACGATGGGCAGAGATCCGTCGTGCTTGCGCTGCTCGTACAGGATCGACTCGTCCTGGATCCGGCCGCGCTGGTAGCCGGTCTCCATGGCGCCGAGGACGCCGCCCCGCTCGGCCAGGCGGTCGAACTCGGCCAGAACGGCCTCCTCCACCAGGTCGGTGAGCTGCTCGATGACGAAGGAGCCCTGGTTGGGGTTCTGGTTCCGCGCCAGCCCCCACTCGTGGTTGATGATCTGCTGTATCGCCATCGCCCGTCGGACGGAATCGGCGGTGGGGGTCGTGATCGCCTCGTCGTACGCGTTCGTGTGCAGGCTGTTGCAGTTGTCGTAGACGGCGATGAGTGCCTGGAGCGTGGTCCGGATGTCGTTGAACGACATCTCCTGGGCGTGCAGCGAACGACCCGAGGTCTGGATGTGGTACTTGAGCTTCTGGCTGCGCGCGTCGCCGCCGTAGAGGTCCCGCACGGCGATTGCCCAGATCCGCCGGGCCACCCGGCCCATGACGGCGTACTCGGGATCCATCCCGTTGGAGAAGAAGAAGCTGAGGTTGGGCGCGAACTCGTCGACGCGCATGCCCCGCGCCAGGTACGCCTCGACGTACGTGAAGGCGTTGGCCAGTGTGAACGCCAGCTGGCTGATGGGGTTCGCCCCGGCCTCGGCGATGTGGTACCCGGAGATCGACACCGAGTAGAAGTTGCGGACCCGGTGCTCGACGAACCACTCCTGGATGTCGGCCATCATCCGCAGGGCGAACTCGGTGGAGAAGATGCAGGTGTTCTGGCCTTGGTCCTCCTTGAGGATGTCGGCCTGCACCGTGCCCCGCACGTTGGCCAGCACCCGGGCGCGGATGTCGGCGGCCTCCTCGTCGTCGGGCGGCCGCCCGTGCTCGGATTCGAACGCCGCCAGCTGTTGGTCGATGGCGGTGTTGAAGAACATGGCGAGGATGGCGGGTGCCGGCCCGTTGATCGTCATCGACACGGAGGTGGCCGGGTCGGTGAGGTCGAACCCGTCGTAGAGGACCTCCATGTCGTCGAGCGTCGCGATGGAGACGCCCGAGTTGCCCACCTTGCCGTAGATGTCGGGTCGCTCGTCGGGGTCGAAGCCGTAGAGGGTCACCGAATCGAACGCCGTCGACAGGCGCGTCGCCGGCTGCCCAGCGGACAGCAGGTGGAAGCGGCGGTTGGTGCGGAAGGCGTCGCCCTCGCCGGCAAACATCCGTGTGGGGTCTTCGCCTTCGCGCTTGAAGGCGAAGACCCCACCGGTGAACGGGAACCGTCCGGGAAGGTTCTCGTTCCTCAACCAGCGAAGCAGCGTGCCCTCGTCGTCTTCGAGGCTTCGAGGGAGCGCCACCCGCGGGACGTGCGTGCCCGACAGCGATACGTCCGAGACCGCCGTGCGGATCTCGCGGTCGCGCACGGTCACCACGTGCTCGTCGCCCGAGTACGTCTCGACCGCGGTCGGCCAGGAGTCGAGCAGGCCGTGCGACTCGGGGTCGAGGGCCCGCTCGGCGTCGGCGAGCAGGGACTCGACCAGGCCCAGTGCGCCACTCACGTCGTCTCCGGTTGCCGGGCCGTGCTGCCCGCTCCTGGCGCCTGCGGCGCCGGGCCGCTCGGGCCCCGGCTGCGCTGCTCGCGCAGCCTCAGGCTCGGAGGTGGCTGAGCCGGCATCGGCCAGCAGCTCGCGAGTGGTGCGGAGCGCCTGGCGGCGGCGGGCCGCGTCGACCTGTTCCCCGGTGTGGCGGTGGTACGCCCGCACCGTCTCCGCCACGTCGGCCAGGTAGCGGCTGCGGGCGGGCGGCACGATGGCCGCGATCCCGGTGGGCACCCGCGTGTCGACGGGCGCGAGCCCTCCGCCGCCGGTGGCCAGCCCGTGCTCGCCGAGCAGGCCCCGCAGGTGCTGGTAGAGGGCGGTCACGCCGTCGTCGTTGAAGCGCGCGGCGATGGTGCCGAACACCGGCAGTTCCTCGAGCGGGGCGCCAAAGGACTCGAGGTTGCGCTGGAGCTGGCGACGCACGTCGCGCAGGGCGTCCTCGGCGCCCCGACGCTCGAACTTGTTGATCGCGACGGCGTCGGCGAAGTCGAGCATGTCGATCTTCTCGAGCTGGCTGGGCGCGCCGAACTCCGGGGTCATCACGTACAGCGACACGTCGACGACCTCGACGATGCCCGTGTCCCCCTGCCCGATGCCCGGCGTCTCGACGATCACCAGGTCGTGACCGGCGGCCTTGCACGCGACGATCACGTCCTCCACGTGCTCGGGGACCTCGGCCACCGCCCCACGCGTGGCGAGCGACCGCATGAACACGTGGGGATGGTCGATGGCGTTCATGCGGATCCGGTCGCCGAGCAGCGCGCCACCGGCGCGCCGGCGTGTGGGATCGATGGCCACCACGGCGATGTGGAGCTTGTCCTCGTAGTCGAGGCGGAAGCGCCGCACCAGCTCGTCGGTGAGCGAGGACTTGCCGGACCCACCCGTGCCGGTGATGCCGAGCACTGGTACGGCACGCCGGGTGCCGGCCCGACGCAGGTCCATGAGGTCGTCACGCCCGAGGGTGCCGCCCTGGATGGCGGTGATCACTCGAGCCAGCGCCTGATGGTCGCCCCCCGCGACGTTGGCGACCGCGTCCGACGCGAGCTGCGTGGCGAGGTCGATGTCGCACGCCTCGACCATGGTGTTGACCATGCGGCCCAGACCGAGGCGCTGGCCGTCCTCGGGCGAGAACACGTGGGTCACGCCGTAGTCCTGCAGCTCGGCGATCTCGTCCGGCACGATCACACCGCCGCCCCCGCCGTACACCTTGGCGTCCGGGCGGCCCTCGGCCCGGAGACGATCGACCAGGTAGCGGAAGAACTCGATGTGTCCCCCCTGGTAGGAGCTGACTGCGACGCCCTGGACGTCCTCCTCGACCGCCGCCCGCACGATCTCGTCGACCGAGCGGTTGTGGCCCAGGTGGATCACCTCGGCACCCTGCGATTGGAGGATCCGCCGCATGACGTTGATGGCCGCGTCGTGCCCGTCGAAGAGGCTGGCGGCCGTGACCAGGCGGATGGGATGAACCGGCCGGTGAATCTCCGCGACAGCTTCCCCAGTGCTCACAGGCTCAGGGTAGTTGGAAGTCCAAGATTCCGTCTACCGAGAGTCTGTCTACCGAGAGTCCGGCTACCGAGCGTCGGCCGGCCGAGAGTTTGTCGCCCGAGCATCGGTCATCCGACATAGGATCAGGTGCCGTGGGGAGCCAGCGTCCGCTCGACTTCGACGCCATCGCGGAGGCCCGGCGGCAATGGGAGTCGCACGACTGGGCCGCGCCGGCCCAGATGTCCGCCATCACGTCGATCATGCGGGCGCAACAGATCCTGATCGCCAAGGTCGACGATGCCCTGAAGCCCTTCGACCTGACCTTCGCCCGCTACGAGGCGCTGGTCCTGCTGTACTTCAGCCGCCACGGCGAGCTGCCCATGGGCAAGATGGGCGACCGACTCATGCTGCACCCCACCAGCGTCACCAACATCATCGACCGGCTGGAACAGCAGGACCTGGTGCGGCGGATTCCCCATCCCACCGACCGCCGCACGGTGCTGGCGCAGATCACCGAGGACGGTCGCCAGGTGGTCGAGAAGGCGACGGAGGCCGTGAGCTCCATCCGCTTCGGGGTGGACGGCCTGACAGTCGCCGAGCTCGACCAGCTCACCGCCCTGCTCCGCAAGCTCCGCATCGCGGCCGGCGACTTCCCCGGGTAAGTACTCCGGACTCCCGGCCGTTTTGGGGCAGGCTGGGGCACGTGGCCGTGGGCGGCGACCGTGAGCGTTTGGCGGCGATGTTCGATCGCGCCGCAGACCGGTATCAGCGGGCTCGACCCGAATACCCGAGCGAGCTCTATGACCACCTCATCGATGTCACGCGCCTGTCGCCCGGAGCGCGCCTGCTGGAGGGCGGATGCGGGCCGGGCAAGGCGACGCTTCCGCTCGCGCAGCGGGGGTTCCGCATCACATGCGTCGAGCCGGGTGCAGCCCTGGCGGCGGCTGCACGCTTGAACCTGGCGGCGTTCGATGTCGCCGTGGCGGAGGCGCACTTCGAGGACTGGACCCCAGTTGGCGAACCGTACGCACTGGTCTTCGCGGCGACCGCCTGGCACTGGGTCGACCCCGCTGTGCGCTATCGCAGGGCGGCGGAGGCGCTGGAGCCCAGCGGCCATCTGGCGGTGTGGGGCGCGGGCCATGTCATCCCCTACGACGGCGATCCGTTCTTCGACGAGCTACAGGAGGTCTATGACGAGATCGGCGAGTCGCGTGTGCCGGACGCCAAGCTGCCGCGACCTCAGGAGCTGGACGACGACCGCGCCGAGATCGACGGCAGCGGGCTCTTCGAAGTGATCGACATCAGCCAGTACGACTGGGAGACCGTCCACGACGCCGACGGCTACATCGACCTGCTGAACACCTTCTCTGGCCACATCGCCATGCAGGATTGGCAACGCGACCGGCTGTTCGCGGAGATCCGCCGACGTCTCGCCAGGCGGCACGACGGCCTCCTGCGTCGACACTGGGGCGGCGTCCTGCACATCGCTAGACGCCTCGCGGTGTAACGCTCAGACGCGGTGCTTCCACGCCCGTTGATGCCGACGTGGCCTGATTGACTTCGAGTACACCAGGACACGCCGGGCGCACTGATCAGCAGAAGAAGGATTCGTACGCCTCGGGGTCGCCGTGGATGTTCCACCAGTCGGTGGCGCGGCCGTCGGGATCGAGGTGGAAGACGTGCGCCTCGCGGACGTCGAGGCGGGCGCCGTCGGCACGGGTGGCCGTCTCGCGGACGTTGGCGACGGCATGGTGGTCGTCAGCGAAGACGTCCAGCACGTTCAACAGGAGCGTGCCCTCGGTGAAGCGCGTCAGCTCCTGGAAGTGGGCGGCGACCTCGTCCCGACCCTTGTGATCTCCGGCGAAGCGGCCGCCGGAGACGTGCCAGACGACGTCATCCGACAGCAGGCGCAGGACGACGTCCACGTCACGGGCGGCGAACCGTTCGTATCCCTGGAGGATTCGGGCGACGTTGGGGTGCTCGGACATTGCGTCCCCCTCAACGGAGTCGTCATTGACGAGGGTCCATTGTCCCCCGCCCGGGTCAGCTTTGGCCACCGCCTGCGACCAGGGGATGCTGCTCGAAGAACTCCCACATGACCTCGTTAGCCGAGATCGACATCGTCGTGTGACCGACTAGGTTCTCGACGTTGGCCAGGAGCTCGGAGCCTGGCCAGGTGTGACCGCCGCCCTCCACGCGGTAGAGCTCGGCCTCGGCGCCTGCCGGGCAGGCGAAGGACAGCAGGGTGACGTCGTCGGCGACCGCCTCCTCCTCGGGGGCGGTGTCGTCACAGCCGTTGCGCCCGGCCCAGTCGGCCATCACCTCGGGAACTGACGGGCCCCCGGCCGCCCGCGCCCCATCGGGTTGGTCCGCCACGTCGCCGAGGGTGCCCTGGCCATCGGGCGAGGGCAGGCTGGCGACCTGGGGACCGAACCCCCCGTCGTAAGCTAAGAAGCCGTCATCGGTGCCGTGGAAGGCAACCACCGGGACCGAGCGTTCGGGAGTGCAGCCGGCGACCTCGGTCACGCCCGCCACGGGCGCGGCCGCGGCGAAGCGATCGGAGAGCGCGCACGCCAGCGTGGAGGTCATCATGGCTCCGTTCGACAGGCCGGTGACGTAGACCCGGGCGGTGTCGACGCACAGCGACGCCTCGACGTCGTCCAGCATCCCCTCCAGAAACACCTGGTCGGGTCCCCCCGGCCTGGTATCCCACAGCGGGACCGGCCCCTGGCCCTGACCGTGCGGCGTGAGCGTGACGAACCCCTGCTCGTCGCCGTACGCGCCCAGGCCGGACACCGTGGCATGCACCTCGGCCCCCTCGCTGTAGCCGTGGAGGTCGACCACCACCGGCACGGGGGTGGTGCCGTCGTGCGCCGGCGGCACGTGCCTCAGGTACCAGCGCTCGACTCCGCCGGAGTCGAGCGTCACCTTCACCTGCCCGGCACCGACGGTGCGGCGCTGGCACCGCACCCGGCGGAGGGGCGCGGGTCCACGTCCTCCGGTGCGGCCGGCGCCGCGGCGCCATCGGCCCCCGACGCACCAGCCTCGGCGCCACCAGCGTCGTCGTCCCCGCCCGAGCAGGCGCCCAGGAGCACACCGCACATGAGCACCGCCGTGATCCGGCGCAGAGATCTCGCCATCACCGTTCCCCTCCGCGTCCCTCCGCGCCCGGCGCGCACCAGGGTGCCACAGGCCTCAGGCCGTGGACCGCAGCGCGTGCACCTCGCCGGTCTGGATCCGCCAGAGCGCCGCGTACAGGCCCCGCTCCTCCAGCAGCGTGTCGTGGGTGCCCGACTCGACGATCCGCCCCGCCTCCAGGACGTGGATGCGATCGGCGTGGCGCACGGTCGACAGCCGGTGGGCGATCACGATCACGGTGCGGTCTTGCCCGACCAGCTCGAGCGAGCGCTGGATGGCCGCCTCGGTCTCGTTGTCGACGGCCGAGGTGGCCTCGTCGAGCACCAGCACGGCCGGGTCCTTGAGGATGGCGCGGGCGATCGACAGGCGCTGCCGCTGGCCACCCGACAGCTTCTGGCCCCGCTCGCCCACGACCGTGTCATAGCCCTCGGGCAGCTCGACGATGAAGTCGTGCGCCTCGGCCAGGGCGGCCGCCCGCTCCAGCTCGGCATCGCCGGCATCGGGTCGGCCGTACGCCAGGTTCTCGCGCACGGTGCCCTGGAACAGGAACACGTCCTGGCCGACGTAGCCGACCGTGCGTCGCAGCTCGGCGAGCGGCACGTCGCGCACTTCGACGCCGTCGAGGGCGATGCGGCCGGCGTTGGCGTCGTAGAGCCGCAACAGCAGCTTCACCACCGTGGACTTGCCCGCCCCGGTCGCGCCGACGATGGCGTGGGTCTCGCCGGGCGGCACGACAAGGTCGAAGCCGTCGAGTACGGGCCGCGGGCGGCGGTCGGCGTCACCGTTGCCGGCGGCCGCTGACGACGGCAGGGGTCCGTAGGCAAAGCGCACCGACTCGAAGCGCACCTCACCCAGGACAGGCGCGGGGAGGGCGTGGACGCCGTCGACGATGGTGGGATCGACAGCGAGCAGGTCGAGGATGCGCCGTGTCGACGCCATCGCCCGCTGGTACAGATCGAATGTCTCGCCCAGCCGCGTCAGCGGCCACAGCAGCCGCTGCGTCATGTACACGAGGACCGAGAACACCCCGACCTCGAGGGTGCCGTTGAGGGCGGCCCGCCCGCCGATCAGCAGGGTCAGCGTGAAGGCGGCGAGGATCGCCAGCCGGATGAGCGGGATGAACGCGGACGACAGCCGGATCGCCTCGCGGTTGGCCTCCCGGTACTCGCCGCTGGCGGCGGCAACCCGCTCCGACTCGCGTGCCTCGGCGGTGAACGCACGGATGGTGGCGATGCCCGACACGTTGTTGGCGAGCAGCGCACCGAGGTCGCCGGCCGCCTGGCGGACGACGGCGTAGCGGGGTTCGAGCCGGCGCTGGTAGCGGATCGACCCCCAGACGATGATCGGGATGGGCAGGAAAGCCACGACCCCCAGCACGGGATCGGCCACGAAGAACACCACGCCCACGAACACCACGTTGACCAACGTCCGCACCAGCTCGTTGGCGCCCACGTCGAGGAAGCGTTCGAGCTGGTTGACGTCGTCGTTGAGGATCGACAGCAGCCCACCGGTGGACTGGTCCTCGAACCAGGCGAGCTCGAGCCGCTGGACGTGGCGGTAGGCGTCCATGCGGGCCTCGTGCTCGATTGTCTGCGCCAGGTTGCGCCACAGCAGGTTCGCCACGAACTCGCTGGCGGACTCGATCAGCCACACCACCACGTTGATGACCGCCAGGAGGATGAGCTGGCCGAACCGGTCCTCGACGCCGAAGGCGGTGGCCACCAACGAGTCGTCCGCCCGCACCACGACGTCGACCGCGGCACCGATGAGCAACTCGGGCACGACGTCGGCGAGCTTGTTGAGCACGCTGAAGCCGGTGGCGGCCACGACCGTGCGGCGGTGCCCTCGGGCATAGCGCCACAGGCGGACCAGCGGCGGCGCCTCGACGGACGGATCTCGATGCCGGCGAAACATAGGCGCCGAGGCTACGTTCCGATCCGTTCGCGAGAATCCCTCCGTGCGCGGGGCGATCGCCTTCACCACGACCGTGACCACCGACGGACGGCGCTGGCGCAGTTCCACCGGCGGGCGTACCTCCGTTGGATCGACGCCACCAAGCGGCGGCCCGACCTCCGGGCCGCCCGCATCGCCGAGATGGTCGAGCTCCTGCAGGCCGGCCACAAGCAACGTCCCGGCTGAGGCGCGCTCGCTTCCGTTGACAACGACGCGCTGTTAGGGTTACCTAACCAGTCCCGCCTGATGGCGAGCTGATCGAGTCGGCCGGGAGGGCGCGGCGGCCCTCTCGGCCGGCCGCCACGCCGTCAGGTCGTGCGCCACCCCCGCTCGAACGGCAGCCGCCAGGCATGGGGGGCGATCAGCTGGTGGATCGCGTTCGGTCCCCAGGACCCGGCGGGGTAGGCCCGCACCGGCGGCGGGTCCTCGAGCAGCGGGGTCGAGAGCGCCCACAGCCGCTCGATGCCCTCGGCGGTCGTGAACAGGGTGTGGTCGCCGACCATCGCGTCGTAGACCAGCCGCTCGTAGGCCTCCAGGATGTCGTCCTCCCGTCCGGTCTCGTGGAGCGCGAACTGCAGGCTCAGCTTGTCGAGTTTCATGCCGGGGCCGGGTCGCTTGCCGTAGAACGACAGCGAGAGCTTGGCGGAGTCGGCGAGGTCGAACGTCAGGTGATCAGGGCCCTGCCTGCCCACACCGGATCCGTGCGGGAACATGCTCTTCGGTGGCTCCCGGAACGCGATGGAGATGATGCGCGCCCCCTCCGCCATGCGCTTGCCCGTCCGCAAGAAGAACGGCACGCCCGCCCAGCGCCAGTTGTCGATGTCGCAGCGCAGCGCGACGAACGTCTCGGTCTCGGAGTCCGGCGCCACGCCCGGCTCGTCGCGATAGCCCTGGTACTGGCCCCGCACCACCATCTCCGGATGGATCGGCCGCAGCGAGCGGAAGACCTTGTTCTTCTCCTCGCTGATCGCTCCCGGCGCCAGCTCGGTCGGGGGCTCCATGGCCATGAACGCCAGCACCTGGAACAGGTGCGTCACCACCATGTCCCTATAGGCGCCGGTCTGCTCGTAGAAGGCGATGCGAGGGCCGATCGAGAGCGTCTCCGGTACGTCGATCTGCACGTGATCGATGTGGACCCGGTTCCAGATCGGCTCGAACAGGCCGTTGGCGAAGCGGAACGCGAGGATGTTCAGCGCCGCTTCCTTGCCCAAGAAGTGGTCGATCCGGAAGATCTGCTCCTCGGTGAACGTCTCGTGCAGCGAATTGTTGAGCTCCTGCGCGCTGGCGAGGTCGGTGCCGAACGGCTTCTCCATGATGATCCGAGCCCGATCGACGAGCCCCGCCTCGCCCAGCAGCCGCACCACCGGCAGGGCCGAGGCAGGAGGAACGCTCAGGTAGTGAAGCAGTCGGCAGGCCCCACCCAGCTCCGCCTCGGCCGCCGCCACCGCCCGCGCCAAACCCTCGGCCCCCGCGGACTGGCTGACGTAACTGAGCTGACTCTGGAACGCCGCCCACCGGTCGTCGCTGATCTCGTGGCGCGAGAACTTCTCACAGGACCGGTGCGCGAGGTCCCGGAACGCGTCGTCGTCGAGCTCGTCGAGCGAGGTCCCCACGATCCGGCACTCGGGCACCAGGCCAGCCATCGACAAGTGGAGCAGCCCCGGCAGAAGCTTGCGCCGCGCCAGGTCACCCGTAGCACCGAACAGCACGATCACGTGCGGCCGCAACGGCGACATCAACTCCGAGTCGATGTCATGCGGTTCCGCGCGGATGGACACCTTGGCCTCCCGTACCCGCACGCGAGGGTAGACGTCGGCCGTGGCCCGTGCGTGAGCTGGACGTGAACGGTGGGGCTACCGTCCTGGACGTGACCCTGCAACGCCTAGGGCCGGATGCCACCGTGGACGACCTGGGCGGGTCGCTCGACGAGCACGGCTACGCGCTGGTCGAGGACGTTCTGTCACCGGATGACGTCGAGGCCCGGCGGGCCGCCCTGGCCGACCTCTTCACCGCCACGCCCAGGGGCCGGAACTTCTTCGAGGGCTTCCACACCCAGCGCGTCTACGCCGTGTTCGCCAAGACCCGTGCGTTCGACGACCTCGCCCTCCATCCCCTGCTGCGCACGGCGCTAGACCGGGCCCTGGGCGAGCACTACCAGCTCTCGGCGCCGGTGGCGCTGCAGATCGGGCCCGGCGAGAAGGCGCAGGTCCTCCATCGCGACGAGGACATCTATCCCCTGCCGCGCCCTCACGCGCCCGTGGTGGTGAACAGCATGTGGGCGCTGTGCGATTTCACCGAGGCGAACGGCGCCACGCGCCTGATTCCGGGTAGCCACCGCTGGGATCCCGACCGTCGGCCCGATGAACACGAGGTCGTGCAGGCCACGATGCCCGCGGGCTCGATGCTCGTCTACCTCGGTGGGCTGGTCCACGGTGGCGGGGCCAACACGACCGGCTCCCCCCGCCCGGCCATGCTCCTGGAGTACGTCGTCTCGTGGTTGCGGCCCCAGGAGACGCAGCTGGTCGCGGTGCCGCCGCAGATCGTGCGCACCCTGCCGGAACGCCTCCAGGAACTGCTGGGCTACAACGTCTACCCGCCGTTCCTCGGCTACGTCGACGGGCGCCACCCGCGCCGGATCCTCGACGGGGAGGCGGAACCCACGGTCGACCCATTGCGCCAAATCACGCCCAACTGATCCACGAATGTCGGGCAGCATGGGCGGGTGACCGACACCATCCGCTCCATCGCCGACGAGTACTGGGAGGCCAAGCTCGAGGCCAGCCCGCTGTTCGCCTCGTTCCTCGGCGATCATCGCTACGACGACCGCGCCGACGACCTGTCGGCCGAGGAGGAGCGCCGGCTGCGATCGGTGTGGGCCGGGCTGCGCGAGCGAGCCGCCGCCGTCTCCAGCGGGAACGGCGAGCTCGACGAGACCGACCGCGCGTCACGCGACCTCCTGGTCCAGGAGCTCGACGACTCCGTGCGCGCCATCGACCTGCGTCTCGCCGAGCTGACGTCCGACCAGATGCAGGGGATCCACGCCGACCTGCTGATCACGGCGGCGCAACTGCAGGCTCCCGACCCCGAGCACGCCGACATGGCGCTGACGCGCGCCCGCCTGTTCGGGCGCATGCTCGACCAGGCCACCGACCGTTACCGGGAGGGGCTGGCCGCAGGGCGCACGCCCGTCCGCATCAACGTCGAGCGATCGATCAACCAGGTGGACGGCTACCTGGCCTCGCCCCTCGCGTCCGATCCCTTCGCCAACCTCGCCGGTCCGGACGGCTGGGACGGCCTCGATTCCTGGCGGGGCCAGCTCACCGACATCGTCCGCGATGACCTACGGCCGGCCTTCGCCCGATACCGGGATGCCCTGCGCGACGAGCTCTTGCCGGCCGCCCGCCCCGACGACCGCCCCGGGCTCCGGTGGCTCGACGACGGCGCCGAGCTGTACCAGGCGCTGATCGAGCTCCATACCGGCTTGCCGCTCTCGCCCGACGAGCTGCACGCCATCGGCATGGCCGAGGCCACCGAGTCGCTGCCGGCCGAGTACGCAGAGGTGGGTAGCCGCGAGTTCGGCACCGGCGATCTGGCCGAGATCTTCGGGCGCCTGCTCGACGATCCGGACCTGCGCTACCGCGACGCCGACCAGATCATGGGCCACGCCACCGGGTGCTTCGATGCTGCTCGGGCCGCGATGGGCGACTGGTTCGGCATCCTCCCGGAGGCGCCGTGCGTGCTGGAGCCGGTGCCGGAGTACCTGGCGGCCGACTCCCCCGCCGCGTACTACTCGCCCCCGGCGCCCGACGGCAGCCGCCCCGGCGAGTACTTCGTGAACCTGTACGAGCCGACCAAGCGCGGCCGGGCCGAGACGGCGTCGATCGCGTACCACGAAGCCATCCCCGGCCATCACCTCCAGCTCGCCATCGCCTCGGAGCGCACTGACCTCCCGGCGTTCCGCCGACTGTCGTGGGGCCACACCGCGTTCGTCGAGGGTTGGGCGCTCTACACGGAGCGGCTGGCAGACGAGATGGGCCTCTACGGGAGCGACCTCGACCGGCTCGGCATGCTGGCCAGCGACTCGTGGCGGGCCTGCCGCCTGGTCGTCGACACCGGGCTGCACGCGATGGGCTGGACCCGCCAGCAGGCCATCGACTTCATGAACGCCCATGCTCCGGTGAGTCGTGAGGAGATCGTCGTCGAGGTGGACCGCTACATCGGCATGCCCGGGCAGGCGCTGGCCTACAAGGTGGGCCAGCGCGAGATCCTCCGGCTGCGCGACCAGGCCCGGGCTGCGTGGGGCCCGGACTTCGACATCAAGGCCTTCCACGACACTGTGCTCGGCGGCGCCACCATCAGCCTGCGGGTGTTGCGCGAGCGCGTGGGCGCGTGGTCCGCGGGCGGTCAGGCTCCGGGGGCCGTACCGGGCACGGCCTCGCCATAGCCGGTCTCGGTCTCCGCCCGCTCCTCGATCACGTAGTGGTGGACCAGGCCGGCGATCACGCCGCCGAGGATGGGCGCGACCCAGAACATCCACAGCTGCGTGAGCGCCCAGTCGCCCACGAACACGGCCGGGCCGGTGGAGCGGGCGGGGTTCACCGACGTGTTCGTGACCGGGATGCTGATCAGGTGGACCAGCGTGAGGGCCAGCCCGATCGCCAACGGGGCGAAGCTCCTCAGCGCATCCCGGCCGGTCACGCCGAGCACGATCAGCACGAAGAAGAACGTCATCACCACCTCGGTGAGGAAGCACGCGCCCCAGTTGTAGAGACCGGGTGAGTGGTCGGCGAAGCCGTTGGCGGCGAGGCCGCTCTCGTCGACGCTGAAGCCGTCGACGCCGTTGGCGATGACGACGACGATGGCGGCGGCCACGATGGCGCCGATGACCTGGGCGACGATGTAGATCACCGCGACGCGGCCGTCGATGCGCCGGGCGGTGAGGACGCCGAGCGTGATGGCGGGGTTGAAGTGGCCGCCGCTGATGTGCCCCAGGGCGTAGGCGCCGGTGACCACCGTGAGGCCGAAGGCCAGCGACACGCCGACGAGCCCGATGCCGAGGTTGGTGTCGGGCATGAAGTTGGAGGCAAGGACCGCGCTGCCGACCCCACCCAGGACCAGCCACAGGGTCCCGAGGAACTCGGCGATCACCTCGCGGGAGAGATCCATCTGCGCCTCCGTTGGTCACTCGTGAGGACTTCGGCGGAGCGTAGGGCCACCGTCCACGCCGGACGGGGATGCCCATCTGTACTGTCGGGACGGATGAAGACCCGCGCCCGGGCCCGTGCGGCGCGCTGGCTGACCCTCGCCGTGGTCGTCGCCGGCGCCCTTGCCGTGCTGGGTCTCGTCACCTACTGGCCGACCGGCGACGCGCCCGAACTGCCGCCACAACCCAACACCTACGTCGACGCCACCGTCACGGGCGTCGCCACCGAGGGCTGTGACGACTTCGAGACCGGTGCCACGACGTCGTGCCAGGTCGTCAGCGCCCGGCTCACTTCCGGGCCCGACGACGGCGACCAGATCGAGTTCCAGGTGCGCTCGACCGAGTTCAGCGTGCCGGAGCTCGAGGAGGGCGACGAGGTCGTCCTCCTCGACGTGGCCACGTCCCCGCCCGAGTTCCGCTACTCGTTCTCCGACTTCCAGCGTCGGACGCCCCTGCTGTTGCTGGTCGCCGCCTTCGTCGTGGTGGTCATCCTCTTCGGCCGCTTCCAAGGTGTGCGCGCCCTGCTGGGCTTGGTGGCCAGTGGCGCCGTGCTCCTGGCATTTGTCGTGCCAGCCCTGCTGCGGGACTCGCCGGCGTTTGGGGTGGCGCTCACGGGGGCGGCGGCCATCGCCTTCATCGCCCTGTACCTGGCGCATGGCTTCAGACTCGGCACCACGGTGGCGCTGGCGGGCACGCTCGTCGCGCTGGCGATCACCAGCGCGCTGGCCCTTCTGGTGGTGACCGTCACCCACCTCACGGGCCTGGCCGACAACAGCGCCCAGGTGCTGCGGGTGACCGCCTCGGCCCTCGACCTGCGTGGCCTGCTGGTGGCCGGGATCGTGGTCGGCGCGCTGGGTGTATTGGACGACGTCACGGTGAGCCAGGTCTCGATCGTCGCTGCGCTGCGGCGGGCCAATCCGGGCCTGGGCTCGCGGCTGCTCTACCGCGAGGCGATGAGCGTCGGGCGGGACCACGTCGCCTCGACGGTCAACACGCTCGTGCTGGCGTACGCCGGCGCCTCGCTGCCGCTGCTGCTGTTCTTCACGCAGGGAGACCAGCCCGTGGAGCGGCTGCTCACGAGCGAGCTGATCGCCGTCGAGATCGTGCGCATGCTGGTGGGGTCCATCGGACTGGTGGCGTCCGTGCCGATCACGACCGCCCTCGCCGCACTGGTGATGGGGGCCGGCCGCGCGGAAGCGGACGACGACCTCCTCTGGCCGACCGACGGCGACACGTTCGACCGCCCGACACCCGTACCCGCCGGGCCGCATGCTCCGTCGGGGGACGGCGGAGCCGACGACGACGACGCTTCTGGCTGAGGCGGCCGCGGGCGGGCGGGGCCGTATCCTCCGGCCGGTGCCCCCACGACACCCGCTGCTCTCCGCACTGGAGCCGGTCGCCGAAGCCCTCGGCGCCACGCTGGTGCCGCCGTCGCGCCTGGCGGCCGGGGACATCCCGCTGCGCTGGGACGACCAACTCCTCGGGGGCCTCCGCCTTCCGGGTGTGCGCGGCGCACTCGATCGGATGATCGCCGCGGTGGAGTCGGAGCTCGGGGCTCCGCTGGCCAGCCTGTCGCGGGTGGACAAGCAGCGGGCGGTCCGGCTGCTCGACGATCGCGGTGCGTTCCAGCTGCGCCGGTCCGTCGAGGAGGTCGCCGACGCCCTAGGGGTGAGCCGCTTCACCGTGTACAACTACCTGAATGCCGAGGGGCGCTGACCTCCGATGGCGCTGACGGTCGAGTTCACGGTCGAACCCTTCGTGGCGGGCGAGCCGGGGCCCCACGTGCAGGCGGCGATCGAGGCCGCTCGCCGGTCGGGCCTCGTCGTCGACGTCGGCCCGTTCGGCACCTCGGTGTCCGGTGACGACGACCGGGTGCTCGACGCCGTCGATGCCGTTGTGCGCGCCGCCGTCCGGGCCGGCGCGTCACGGGTCTCCCTGCAGCTCGCGCGCGCCTAGCGCCTCGCAGGTGACGGCGCAGCAGCGCCGGCGGGCTCGCGCTCGTCGCTACTCGTCGGCGAGCAAACGCTCCCGGCGCTCGAAGAGCTCCTCGGCCGCCGCCTGGGCCTCGGCCCTCACCGCGTCGGCGTCGAACGTGGCCGGCCGCCCCTGAGCCACCAGCCGCCGGCCGTCGACCCAGACGTCGCGCACATCACGACCCGAGGCCGAGAACACGAGGTGGGCGGCGACGTTGAAGTGGCGGCCCTGGAGGACCGGCGTCGTGTGCAGGCCCCCGAGCCACACCGTCACGAGATCCGCGCGCTTGCCCGGTTCGAGCGAGCCGGTCGTGCCGGCCAGCCCCAGTGCCAGGGCACCATCGATCGTCGCCATGCTCAGGACGTCCCACGGGTCGCCGCTCGTGGCGTCGAGCGTGGCCACCTTCTCCAGCAGCGCTGCGAACTTGGTCTCCTCGAGCAGGTCGAGGTTGTTGTTCTCCTTCTCACCGTCGGTCCCCAGGCCCACGACCACGCCGGCGGCGCGCAGGTCCGCGACGCGTGCCGCTCCGGACGCCAGCTTCATGTTGGAGCACGGGCAGTGCGCCACCGCCGTTCCCGTGCTCGCCAGCAGCTCGATCTCGGGGTCGTCGAGCCAGACGCAGTGGGCGATCACCGTGCGCGGCCCGAGGATCCCCCGCTGCTCGAACAGCTCGACTGGCCGGAGGCCCCACCGTGCCAGCGACTGCTCGACCTCCCACGTCGTCTCCGACGAGTGGGTGTGCAGCCCGGCATCGAACTCCTCGGCCAGCGCCCGCGCCGCCGCGAAGCACGCCTCGGTGCAGTAGAGCAGGTGCTCGAGGCCGACCCAGGCCCGCACCCGCCCCGCGGCGCGGTCGCTGCCTACGGACTCGAGCAGCGCGCGGTTGGAGTCGATCGACTCGAAGTAGTCGTAGCCGGCCTCGTCGGCGACGTAGGGCACCAGCGTGGCGCGGATGCCGAGCCGCTCGGCGCTCGCCGCCGACCCCTCCATGAACCGCCACATGTCCATCACCGACGTCGTGCCGGCCAGCAACCCCTCGGCGTAGCAATGCAGTGAGGCCACCCGGGCGATCTCGGGCGTCAGCGCCCGGTGTGCCGGGTCGACGTGGGTGCGCAGCCAGTCCCACAGGGAGAGCGACTCCGCGGTGCCGCGCAGGAGCCCGGAATGCATGTGGCAGTTGTGCAGGCCGGGGATGACGGCGTGCCCGGTGGCGTCGACGACTTCGACGCCGTCGGAGGCCGCCCGCGGATCGGCGTCCACCGCATCGACCGGGCCCACGGCGACGATCGTGTCCCCGTCGATCAGCACCGAGCCGGGATCGTGGACGGCGGCCCCGCCGGTCATGGGCAGGACGATGCCGTTGCGGATCAGGGTTCTGGCCACGGCGCAAGGCAATGACCGCCGGGTCGGCTTGTCAACGTGGCCCCGGAGGCCGGCCGCTCGCCGCGCACCTGTAGGGTCGCCGCGGTGACCGTGGACGCGCCGGAATCCGCACAGGGCCCCGTCGACCTGCTGGTGGCCGGAGCCGACCTCGTCGTCACGATGGACGACGACCGGCGCGAGCTGCCGGGTGGCTGGGTGGCATGCCACGGCGGGTCGGTCGTGGCGGTGGGCAGCGGGTCGGAACCTGCCCCCGACGCATCCCGGCTGCTGCGGGCCGACGGCTGCCTGATCACGCCCGGCCTCGTCAACACGCATCACCACATCTACCAGAACCTCACCCGCGCCCACCTGCCCGCCACCAGCAGCTCCCTGTTCGACTGGCTCACGGCGCTCTACCCGCGCTGGGCGCGGCTCGACGAGGAGGGGGCATATGTGTCGGCGTGGGTGGGACTGGCCGAGCTGGCGATCGGCGGCTGCACCACGTCGACCGATCACCTCTACGTGCACCCGGCCGGGGCTGGCGACCTGCTCAGCGCGGAGATAGCGGCGGCGCGAGACGTCGGGATGCGCTTCCACCCCACCCGCGGATCGATGTCGCTGTCACAGAAGGACGGCGGACTGCCGCCGGATTCGGTGGTGCAGGACGACGACGCGATCCTGGCCGAGTCCGAGGCCGCGGTCGCTGCGCATCACGACCCGACGCCGGGCGCGATGGTGCGCATCGCGCTGGCGCCGTGCTCGCCGTTCTCGGTGACCACCGACCTGATGCGCCGCACCGCCGAGCTGGCGGAGCGCCTCGACGTGCGGCTGCACACGCACCTGGCCGAGGACCCCGACGAGGACGCCTTCTGCCTCGAGACCCACGGCTGCCGGCCCATCGAGCTGTTCGAGGACGTCGGCTGGGGCTCGGCGCGCTCGTGGGTGGCCCACTGCATCTACCCCAACGAGGCCGAGATCGCCCGCATGGGCGGGTGGGGCACCGGGGTCGCACATTGTCCCACCTCCAACATGATGATCGGCGGCGGCGGCATCGCCCCGGTGACCGACTTCCGCGCCGCCGGGGTCCCGGTGGGACTGGGTTGCGACGGATCGGCGTCCACGGACTCCGCCTCCCTGTGGCTGGAGGCCAGGGGTGCCCTGCTGCTCGGGCGCCAGCGAGGTGGGCCCACGGCGTTCACGGCCCGGGATGCGCTCGAGGTCGCCACCCGCGGCTCGGCGGCATGCCTGGGCAGGCTGGGCGAGATCGGGGTGCTGGCTCCGGGGGCGTGCGCCGACCTGGTGGCGTGGAGGCTGGACGGGCTGACGTTCGCCGGCGCCCTCACCGACCCGGTGGAGGCGCTGCTGCGGTGTGGACCGACGCAGGCGCACCACACGGTGGTTGCCGGGCGTCCGATCGTGGAGGACGGCGAGCTCCGGGTCGAAGGTGTGGACGGGATGCTCACCCGCCACCGGGCGGCCGCCGCCCGCCTGCAGGACGTCGAAGGCTGAGAGGCCCCGCCCCGAGTGCCCTACGGCCTCGGGGACCCCGAGGATCCCGAGGTCATAGGTTCCGGCCATCAGCGCCCGAGGTCATAGGTTCCGGAGCCGGAACCCATGACCTCGCCCTCCCGGTCACGGAACCCATGACCTCGGGTAGGTGGGGCGATCGGAACACGGGGGCGATCGGAAGGCGGGGCGATCGGGGTTGCGCTCAAGTGCGCTCCACGTAGCGGCCCCAGCCGGGCTCACCCTCGAACCGCCCGTCGCGTGCCACCACCCGACCACGTGACAGCACCAGCTCCGGCCAACCCCGGACCACGCGGCCCTCGTAGGGCGAGTGGTCGGTGCGCATGTGCAGTGCAGAGGCGTCGAGCGCCTGTGGCCGCTCGGGGTCCCACACCACGACGTCAGCGTCGCTGCCCGCACGTAGGCAGCCCTTGCGGGGAAACAGCCCGAACGTGCGGGCGGGCGCCTCGGCGCAGAGCCGCACCCAGTCGGCGGCGCCGATCCGTCCCGCCCGCACGCCCTGCCACACCAGGGTCATGCGGGTCTCGATGCCGGGCAGCCCGCCGGGGATCTCGGTGAAGTCGGCGAAGCCGTCGTCGCGGCCCGCCGTCCCGCGGTGCCGGTCGGCCTGCCAGAACGGGCAGTGGTCGGTGGCGACGGTCTGGACCCACCCCCGGGCGAGCCCCTCCCAGAGCTCCTCACGGTGCCAGGGGTCGCGCAGCGGCGGCGTGCAGACGAAGTTCTCGCCCGCGGGACCATCCAGGACGGCCGCGTCGAGGTGCAGGTACTGCGGGCAGGTCTCGGCCTCCAGCGCGACGCCCCGTTCCTGGGCGGCCCGCACCTCGGCCAGGCCCGGTGCCGACGAGAGGTGCACGACGTACACGCGGGCGCCGGCGGCCTCGGCCAGCCGCCCCACCCGGTGCACGGCCTCGGCCTCCAGAACCGCAGGCCGGGTGGCAGCGTGCTCGACGACGCCGGTTCGGCCCTCGGCCAGCGCCCGACGCCGCAGCGCCTCGATGGCGCCCCCGTTCTCGCAGTGCACCGTGACCAGCCCGCCGTGGCGGGTGGCGGCCCGGAGCACGTCGAACACGACGTCGTCGTCGACCTGCAGCAGCCGGGGATAGGCCAGGTAGAGCTTGAAGCTGGTGACGCCCCGCTCGACGCAGTCGGCGACCACGCCTTCGCCCACCGCCTCGGTGAACGTCATGTGCAGCCCGTAGTCGACGGCGGCGGGCTCGGCGAGCGCCCGCCAGGTGGCGAGCGCGGCGAGCGGATCCTCGCCCCGGTAGGCGGTGACGTAGTCGATGACCGTGGTGGTGCCCCCGATCGCGGCTGCCACCGTGCCGCTGGCGAAGTCGTCGGACACGCGCACCGCCCCGACCGGCAAGTGCAGGTGGGTGTGCGCATCGATGCCGCCCGGCACCACCAGCCGTCCGGAGACGTCGACGACCGCGGTGGCGGGGTCCAACCCGGGCGCCGACGAGAGGTCGGGGCCCACGGCGGCGATGCGGCCGTCGGTGCCGACGAGCACATCGGCGGGCCGCTCACCGTCGAGGTCGACGACCGTCCCACCGCGCAGCAGCACGCGTCCCAGCCAAGCAGACGGAGAACCGGCCGGCCCCAACCGACCGGGTGACCCCATGGGCGCGGCTGGCTAACATCTCAGCCTTCAACATTTCGTTGAAACCGGCCAGAATCGCCGTCGTGACCGTCCTCGCCCCCACCCGACTCGACGATGCCGTGGCCGCACTGGCCGCCGATCCGTCGCTCACGGTGCTCGCGGGGGGCACCGACCTCATGGTCGCCGTGAACTACGGCCAGTACCGCCCCACCGGGGTGCTCAGCCTGCGACGCGTGCCCGAGCTGCACGACTGGCACGTCGAGGGAGAGGGTTCCGCAGCTCAGGTCGTCCTCGGCGCCGCCACCAGCTACACGACCCTGCTGGACCCGCCGCTCGCCGCCCTGCTGCCCGCGCTGGCCCAGGCATCGCGGACGGTCGGCAGCCCCCAGATCCGCAACACCGGCACCGTCGGAGGCAACCTCGGCACGGCGTCGCCGGCGGGCGACACGCTCCCGGTGCTGGTGGCGCTGGACGCCACCGTCGAGCTCGCGTCTGCCTCCGGGCGCCGGAGCATGCCGGTGTCCGAGTTCGTCACCGGGCCCAAGCGGACGGCGCTCGCGCCGGGGGAGCTGGTGACGGCGGTGCGGGTGCCGGCGGCGCACGGACCCCAGGAGTTCCTCAAGATCGGCGTGCGCAACGCCATGGTCATCGCCGTGGCCAACTGCGCGCTCGTCCTCGACCTCGGCCGCCGGCGCCTCGCGTGCGCGCTGGGGTCGGTGGGGCCGGTCCCCATCCGCGACCGCGACGCCGAACGATGGGCCGAGGCCCGCCTCGACTGGGACGGCCGCCCGGCGCTGGACCAGGCACTGGTCGACGACTTCGGGCGCCGGATGGCCGCCGCCAGCCGGCCCATCGACGACCACCGGGCCACGGCCGCATACCGGCGCCACGCCGTCGAGGTGCTGGCCCGTCGCGCGCTGGGACGGGCCTGGGCGGCGACGTGACCGGCACGACGCCCACGTCTGCGGCGGCACCCGATGCCGACGCCGACGCCGCCTACCAGCTGACGGTGAACGGCGCCGCCCACACCGTCGAGGGAGCCCGGCCCACCGACAGCCTGTTGCACGTGCTGCGCGACCGGCTCGGGCTGCCCGGCGCCAAGAACGCCTGCGAGCAGGGTGAGTGCGGCTCGTGCTCGGTACTGGTCGACGGGGTGCTCGTGTGCGCGTGCCTCGAGCTGGCCGAGGCGGCGGTCGGCTGCGAGATCACCACCGTCGAGGGGCTTACGCCGATGGGCGCCGAGCCCGGCGACGCCGCACTCACCGACGCTGTCCTCACCGATGTCCAGCAGGCGATGATCGAGGCGGGCGGCGTCCAGTGCGGCTTCTGCACGCCCGGTTTCATCGTCGCCATCCACGACCTGCTGGACCGGGTGCCCGAGCCTGGGCCGCTCGAGGTCCGCGAGGCGTTGGCCGGCAACCTCTGCCGCTGCACCGGCTACGGGCGCATCCTCGCCGCCATCGAGCGGGTGGTGGCGGTGCGGGGGAACGGGCGATGACGCCGCCCCTCGCGTCGACGGGCGTCGAGGCACCCCCGGCCAGGGGTCGGGTCGCGTCGGGTGCCGGGATCGGCGACAGCCCGGTACGACCCGACGGCACGCCCAAGGTCCAGGGCGGGTTCGCCTTCGCCTCCGACCTGGAGGCGGATGGCATGCTCTGGGGCCGCACGCTGCGTTCCCCCCACGCTCACGCCCGCGTCCGCTCGGTCGAGATCGGCCCGGCGCTGGCCATACCTGGCGTGTCGTGCGTGCTCAGCGCCGACGACGTCCCCGGCACCGCCACGTACGGCCTGATCTCCCCAGACCAGCCCGTGTTCGCCCGCGACGTGGTCCGGTACGTGGGCGAATCGGTGGCGGCGGTGGCGGCCGATCACCCGGACACCGCCCGACGGGCGCTGGCGGCCATTGCCGTCGACTACGAGCCGCTCGATCCCCTCGTCGACCCGGCCCGGGCGGCCTCGGCGAAGACACCGCCCATCCACCCCGACGGCAACGTGATCCGCCACATCCGCGTCGAGCACGGTGACGTGGCTGCCACCGGCGAGGTGGTCGTCGAGGGCGTCTACGAGGTCGGCATGCAGGACCAGGCGTTCCTCGGTCCCGAGTCGGGACTGGCCATTCCCGACGGCGACGGCGGGGTCGACTTGTGGGTCGCAACCCAGTCGCTCCACGAGGACCGCGACCAGCTCGCCGCCTGCCTCGGGCTCCCCCACGAGCAGGTGCGCCTGCACCTCGGCGGGGTGGGGGGCGCGTTCGGCGGGCGTGAGGACCTGAGCATCCACGTGCACGCCTGCCTGCTGGCGCTGCGCACCGGGCGCCCGGTGAAGATGAGCTACCTGCGGGACGAGTCGTTCGTCGGTCACGTGCACCGCCACCCGGCTCGGATGCGCTACCGGCACCACGCCACGACCGCCGGCGACCTCGTCAAGGTGGAGGCCGAGGTGCTGCTCGACGGGGGCGCCTACGCATCGTCGTCGTGGGCGGTCGTCAGCAACGCCGCCCGCTTCGCCTGCGGGCCCTACCGCGTGCCCAACGCATTGGTCGACGCCACCGTGGTCCGCACCAACAACCCGCCGTGCGGTGCCATGCGTGGCTTCGGTGCCGTCCAGGTGTGCTTCGGCCACGAATCGCAGATGGACAAGCTGGCGGCCCGGCTCGGCATGGACCCCGTCGAGCTGCGCTTGCGCAACGCCCTCGAAACGGGCGACGTGCTCCCGACCGGGCAGCGGCTGACCGGTGCGGTGCCGGTCGCCGAGTGCATCCGGGCGGCCGTCGACCACCCGCTGCCGCCGCCGGTCGGCGACGGCTGGCTGGAACGTCCCGGCGGCGCCGGGCGGACCGCCGAACCGTCGCGGGTCCGTCGGGGCCTGGGCGTGGCCGCGGGCTTCAAGAACCTCATGTACTCCGAGGGTGCCGAGGACGACTCCGAGGCCCGCGTCCGGCTGTCCGGGGGCGTCGCGTCGATCACGTGCGCGGTGGCGGAGGTGGGCCAGGGATTCGTGACCATCGCCTCGCAGATCGCCCGCACTGTCCTGGGCTGCGATGCCGTCGTCGAGCCGGCCGGCACCGTGGGCATCGACTCGGCGGGCTCGTCGTCGGCATCGCGCCAGACGTGGATGTCGGGCGGCGCAGTGCTCGAGGCGGCCCGACAGGTGGCGGCCCAGGTTCGTGATGCCGTGGCGGAAGGCCTCGGTGTTGCGCCGGGGTCGCTCGCACTGACCGAGGGTGGGCGGATCGTCGCGGCAGCCGGCGGCGGGGTGGCCGGGGCCGTCGGGGCACTCGACATGACGGTGGCCGACGCGGCCGGCGACGGAATCTTCGAGGCGACGGCTGTACAGCGGCACCGGCGCACGTACCAGCTCGACGAACGGGGGCAGGGCGACGCCGACGTGAGCTTCGTCTTCGCTGCCCACCGGGCCGTGGTAGACGTCGACACCGACCTCGGCTTGGTGCGGGTCGTCCAGGTCACCACGGGTCAGGACGTGGGGCGGATCCTGCACCCGACGCAGGTGATCGGCCAGATCGAGGGCGGGATCGCCCAAGGCGTGGGCCTGGCCGTGATGGAGGAGATCGTCGTCGAGGACGGCGTGGTGCGGAACCCGAGCTTCACCGACTACCTCATCCCCACCGTGGCCGACACCCCCGAGGTCCTGGCCACCTGCATCGAGGAGCCCGAGCCCGAGGCGCCCTTAGGGGCCAAGGGCGCCGGCGAGCCGCCCACGATCTCGTCCACGGCGGCGGTGGCGGCCGCCATCCGGTCGGCGACCGGCGTGGACGTGACGCGGGTTCCCGTGCGCCCGTGGGACCTGGTCTGACGGAGCGGCTCCCCGTCCGTCCCCCGCTCGCGTGGGACACCATGCTCCGCTACCTCGCCCTGCGGGCCACTCCCGGGATCGAGGTCGTGGCCGGGGGCGTCTACCGGCGCACGGTCGTGGTCGATGGCGGCCCCGGCATGATCGAGGTGGCCAGGGGTGGCGACGACCACCTGCTGCTGCGGGCGTGGCTGCCCGACCGGGACCGGCTCGCCGAGGTCGCCCGGCGGGTCCGCGGCGTCTTCGGGCTCGACACCGATCTCGAAGCCGCCGGCGCGGCCCTCGCCGGCGACCCGGTCATCGGTCCGCTGCTGGCGGCCAGGCCGGGCCTGCGGGTGCCCGGTACCTGGGACCCGTACGAGATCGGCGTGCGCGCCATCGTCGGCCAGCAGGTCACGGTGGCCGGGGCGAGCACGCTCGCCGGCCGGCTCGTCGAGCGGCACGGGAAGCGGCTGCCGGCCCCGGCGGCGCCGGGATTGACCCACACCTTCCCGCCGCCGGCGACGCTCGCGGAGCGCGATCTCGACGGCATCGGCCTGACCCGCACCCGGGCGCGGGCCGTGGGCGCGTTCGCGGCCGCGGTGGCTGCGGACCGGGTGCGGCTCGACGCGAGCGTTCCGCTCGACCAGCTCGTCGGCTCCATCGAGGGCGTTCCCGGCGTCGGTCCGTGGACCGCCCAGTACGTCGCGCTGCGCATGGGACAGCCCGACGCGCTGCCGGCCTCCGACCTCGGCCTGCGCCGCGCGTTGGCCGATCCGGCCGCCGGCTCGGCGCTCCCCTCCGCCGCCGAGGTCTCCGTGCGGGCCTGCGCCTGGCGACCCTGGCGGGCGCTGGCGGCCGTCCACCTGTGGACCAGCGGCCACGGCGCCGCCGCTGCGTGAGCTGTTCAACCCGCGGCCCAACGGCCACGATGGCCGGGTGAAGATCCAGCCCGACCGCCTGCTGGCGGACATCGAGGCCTTGGCGGCGATCGGCGACACCGGCGACGGCGGGAACTGCCGCCTGGCGCTCACCGACGAGGACGCCGGCGGCCGCGAGCTCGTGGTCGGGTGGATGCGCGCCCTGGGCCTCGACGTCCGGGTGGACCGGATCGGCAACGTGGTCGCCACCCGGGCCGGTGTGGGCGGGGACGGCGCCGGCGACGGCGCGGCCGTCATGACCGGGAGCCACATCGACACCGTCGGCACCGGCGGGCGCTACGACGGCACCCTCGGAGTGCTGGCCGGGCTCGAGGTCGTGCGGGCGCTCGACGACGCCGGCGTCCGCACCCGGAGGCCGGTGGCGGTGGCCTTCTTCACCGACGAGGAGGGCAGCCGGTTCCCGCCCGACATGCTCGGAAGCCTCGTCTATGCCGGGGGCATGCCGCTGGAGGACGCCCTCGACGTCATCGCCATCGACGGCGCCGCCCTCGGCGACGAGCTCGAGCGCATCGGCTGGGCGGGCGACGCCGCCGTGCCCGGTCCGGCGCCGCATGCCTACGTCGAGCTGCACATCGAGCAGGGGCCGGTGCTCGAGGAGGCCGGCGTCGCGATCGGCGCGGTCACCGGGGTCCAAGGCATCTCATGGCAGGAGCTGACGCTCACCGGGCAGTCGAACCACGCCGGCACCACGCCCATGCGACTGCGGCGCGACCCCACGTACGTCGCCGCCGAGACGATCGGGTTCGTGCGCCGGCTGGCCACCCAGCTCGGCGGCCACCAGGTGGGCACGGTCGGCCGCGTCGACCTCCACCCCGACCTGGTGAATGTTGTGGCCGCTCGGGCGACGCTGACGGTCGACCTCCGCAACACCGACGAGGCGGTGCTGGCACGCGCCGAGCGCCGGCTGCGTGAGCACGTGGCGGCGGTCGCGTCCGCCGAGGGCTGCGAGCCGGCGTGGCGAGGGCTGGCCCGCTTCGAGCCCGTCGCCTTCGATCCGGCGGTGATCGACCTGGTGCAGGCCACAGCCGAGCGGCTGGGCCACTCCGTCATGCGGCTGCCCTCGGGCGCCGGCCACGACGCCCAGATGCTCGCCCGGGTGTGCCCGACGGGCATGGTGTTCGTCCCCAGCCGCGGCGGCGTGAGCCACAACCCGGCGGAGTTCACCGAGCCCGAGCACCTCGCGGCGGGCGCGCAGGTGCTCGCCGAGGTCGTCACCGAGCTCGCGGGAATCGCAGAGTGAGCGCAGCGACGCCGCCGACCCGAGGTAATGGCGACCGCTCGAAACCCGGACCGTGTTGCCTCGCCGCTCGCCCGGGGATTACGGCGTGAGCCGGGTCGTCACCGTCGCCGCCGCCCAGCTCGGGCCGATCCAGCGTGACCACACCCGTGCCGACACCGTCGAGCGACTGCTGGCGCACCTGCGGGGCGCGGCCGAGCGCGGGGCGGACCTGGTCGTGTTTCCGGAGCTGGCGCTCACCACCTTCTTCCCCCGCTGGTGGTACGAGGACGGCTCCCCCGAGCTGGCCGCCTGGTACGAGACCGAGCTGCCGGGCGCCGACACGAAGCCGCTGTGGGACGAGGCGCGCCGGCTCGGGGTCGGCTTCTGCCTGGGGTTCGCCGAGGAGACGCCCGACGGCCACCGGTTCAACACGTCGGTGCTCGTGGGGGCCGACGGCGCCGAGATCGGCCGCTATCGCAAGATCCACCTGCCCGGCCATCGCGAGCACGAGCCGTGGCGGGCGTTCCAGCACCTCGAGAAGCGCTACTTCGAGACCGGGGACCTCGGGTTCCCCGTGTACGCGGCGTTCGGCGGGACCGTCGGCATGCTCATCTGCAACGACCGGCGTTGGCCGGAGGCCTACCGCATGCTCGGCCTGCAGGGCGTCGAGCTCGTGTGCATCGGCTACAACACGCCGGTCCACAACCCGCCGGCACCCGAGCACGACCGCTTCGGCGACTTCCACAATCGGCTGGTCATGCAGGCCGGCGCGTATCAGAACGGCACGTTCGTGGTGGCCACGGCGAAGGCGGGCACCGAGGAGGGCGTGGACCACATCGGCGGGTCGTGCGTCATCCACCCGTCCGGGGCCGTCATCGCGCAGTGCACGGGGCTAGGCGACGAGCTCGCCGTGGCCGCCTGCGACCTCGACGACTGCACGTCCTACAAGACCACGGTCTTCGACTTCGCCGCCCACCGCCGCCCCGACCAGTACGGCCGGCTGACCGAGACCGAGCCGTAGCCGTAGCACCTACGCCAACCCCGAACTTGCCGCAGATAGGGCTGCCATGACGTCGGTTACTGCGGCAAGTTCGATCAGTGGGGAGCCGTCAGCGGGGCGGGCGACCGACGATCCGCTCGAAGTTGACCGGGTCGGTCACGCCCTCGGTGACCAGTAGCAGGACGGTGGCCTCGCCCGGGATCGGCAGCTCGGCACCGTGCTCGGCACGCAGGGCCAGGAGCCCGCCCAGGGCCGCGGCCCCCGTCTCGCCCGCGTCGAGGCCGGCGACGGCCAGCGACCGGATGGCGTCCCGGCAGCGGTCGTCGTCGATGGTCACGAACGCGTCGAACCCCGCCGCCACCGTGGGGAGGGCCAGCATCGACGCGAGCCCGCAGTTGAGCCCGGCCATGATCGACCGGTGGGGCCCGGGCACCTCCACGATGTGGCCAGCCCGTACCCCCTCCGCGACGCACGCCGCGGAGTCGGGCTCGACACCCACGAGCACCGGCCCCTCCCCCGGTTCGAGCCCCGCCCGGAGCCAGGAGGCGGCCGCCGCCCCCAGGGCCCCCACCCCCAACGGGACCATGACCAGGTCGGGTGCCGGCGCGTCGAGCGCCGCGAGCTGGTCCTCGAGCTCGGCGAAGATCGTGGCATAGCCCTCGATCACCCGGCGCGGCGGATCCTCGTACCCGGGCCACGAGGTATCGGAGATGACCAGGTCGCGTTCGCCCGCCATCGCGGCCGACTCGGCCACGGCGTCGTCGTAGGTGCCCGGCACGACCGTCACCTCGGCACCCTCGGCGGCGATGCCGCCGATGCGGGCGGGGGCGGTGCCGTCGGGCACCAGGATGGTCGCGGAGAGTCCGAGGAGCTTGGCCATCCGCGCCACCGCCCGGCCGTGGTTGCCGTCGGTGGCGGCCACGAGCCGCAGCGGTCCCAGGTACTGGGCCACGATCGCCGCGAGGTCGGGGAGCGTGTCCCACTGTGGGTCGGCCGCCCCGCCGGCCGCCGCCAGCCGGTCGCACAGGACCCGGTACGTCGCCCACGAGGCGCCGAGGATCTTGAAGGCCGGCAGGCCCATGCGGCTCGACTCGTCCTTGACCAGCACCCGGGCCACGGCGGCGGCCTCGGCCAAGGCCGGCATGTCGCGTACCGGCGTGGGCCCGTACCCCGGGAGCCGGCGGTGGAAGGCGGTGACCTCGGGGCCCGGGCGTGCGTCGGCCGGCAGCGGCTTGGTCTCGTGGTTCACGAGCAGCGACATGTCCGCGGTTCTACCCGCGCCGGCAACCCGCCACGGAGCGCTAGGTCGGGCAGGCCCGGATGGTTACGTTGACGCGGTGAGCGACGGGACCCGTGGCCCCCTCAGGCAGTGGCTGTGGAGCCCACCGCGAGCCCACGGCGAGGTCATCGCCGACCGCACGGTGAGCTCCCTGGAGCTGTTCTACGACCTGGTGTACGTGGCGGTCATCAGCCAGGCGGCGCACCACCTTGCCGAGCACGTCACGGCTCGTGGGTTCGTGGAGTTCACGATCGTCTTCGGGTTGATCTGGACTGCGTGGGTCAACGGGTCCCTCTATCTCGAGCTCCACGGCCGCGAGGACGGCCGGACTCGCAGCGCCGTCTTCCTCCAGATGGGCGTCCTGGTCCTGCTCGCCGTGTTCACCGCCGATGCTGCAGGCGACAGCGGCACCGCCTTCGCGTTGGTCTACGCCGGGTTCCTCGCCGTCATGACGTGGCTCTGGTACAGCGTCCGACGCCAGGACCGCTTCGGCCACCCCGAGTTCGTGGCCCCTGCCGGCCGCTACGTGCTCGGCATGGCGGTGGCGGTGCTGGTGATCGTCGCCAGCGCGTTCCTCCCCGACGGGCCGCGGCTCGTCGTGTGGGCGGGCTTCTGCATCGCCTGGCTCGTGGGCATCGCCCTGATCGGCCGGTTGGCGGTGGTCCACGACGGCCTGCCGCCCACCGACTCGCTGGTTGAGCGGTTCGGGCTGTTCACGATCATCGTCCTCGGCGAGGTGATCTTCGGCGTGGTCGACGGCCTGTCGTCGGCCGACCGTGACGGGCTCGTCATCGTGACCGGGCTGGTCGCCCTCGGGATCGGCTTCGGCTTCTGGTGGATCTACTTCGACCTGGTCGGGCGGCGGCGGCCCCGGAACGACGGCGGGCCACTCGTCACGTGGATGCTGAGCCACCTACCGATCACGCTGTCAATCGCCGCCGCCGGGGCCGCGATGGTCAGCCTGATCAGCCACGCCGCTGACGCGAGGACACCGGCGAGTACAGGCTGGCTTCTCGCCGGTTCCGTCGCCCTTGGCCTGCTCGCGCTGTCCTTCGCCGAGCAGACGCTCGCCGACGCGGATCGCTTCGCGGTCGTCTACAGACCCCTCAGGATCGCCGGCGCCGCGGCCACGGCGCTCGCCGTCGGCTGGGCCCGGCCTGCGCCCTGGCTCCTGGCCCTCCTGCTCGTGCTGATCCTGTCGGTGCTCTGGGGCTTCGCGGTCAGCCGCTTCCTGCAAGGCGGCGTCTGGACGAGGCCGGAGTCGTCCCGCACCGACTGACACGCGCCGCCGTCCCAACGCAATCTCGCTCACCGCTTGCGCCCGGCCGGCGCTCTGGATTCGGTGGGCGTTTCGGGATCCGGGCGGGTTCATTTCGTCCAAGACCGCAGGCCCCGTGGGTGCGACGCTGCGGGCATGAAGCTCGTGACCGAACCTCGTGGCGCGATCGATCTCATTGCCACGCCCGTCCACCTCAGCCTCGGGTCGCGCGCGCTGGCCGTCGACGGCTTCGACTGGGACGCGGCGGTGCTGGAGGCCTACGCGGCGGCGGTCGCCGAGGACGGCGCGGAGGGCCGGATCGTCATGGTCTTCGAGGGCAGCCGATCATGGGACATCTGGGAGCGCCACCCCGCCGGCGACGAGGTCGTGATCTGCCTCTCAGGTCGGATGACGGTCATCCGCGAGGTCGACGGCCAGCCCGACCCTGTAGGGCTCGGTCCGTGCCAGGCGATGATCAACCCCGCCGGCGTGTGGCACACGGCGGACGTCCACGAACCGGTCCGGTTCATGACGATCACGCCGGGCCTGGGAACCGAGCATCGGGCACGCTGACGACCCTCTAGGCGGGCGCGCCCGCAGCGAGCACTATGGATCCGTGGTGACGAAGTGATCCCGCCCGACGCCGAGCGGCTGTTTGCACAGCGGATGGGGCGACGGTGAAGGAGTTCGCGTCGAGCCACGTCGTGTTGGTCTCCCACCCCGACGAGATTGCGGACCTGATCGAGGCGGCGGTCCGAGACGTGGCCGACTAGCACCGAAGCTGCCGACGTCCTCGCGTCCTGCGCCACAGCGACACAGGGCTTCAACATTTTGTTGAACTCTGTCAGTCTGGACGGCGTGGCGGTGTCCTTCATTCTCAACGGCGGCGAGGTCGAGGTCGGCGACCATCCCCACCTCCTCTCGGCCCTGCGGGAGGAGCTCGACGTCACGAGCCCAAAGGACGGCTGCTCACCGTCGGGCCAATGCGGCTGCTGCACGGTGCTCATCGACGGCAAGCCCATGATCGCCTGCTCGCTGGGCCTCGAGCGCGTGGCCGGCCGGGCGGTCACCACGCTCGAGGGGATCGATCCGGCCGAGCGCGACCGCCTGGCCGGCGCGTTTTCCGCCACGGGCGCGCTCCAGTGCGGTTTCTGCACACCCGGCATCGTCGTGCGCGCCAAGTACCTGCTCGACAAGGAGGGGCCGGCCCTCACCCGCGACAAGGCGGCCCGCCACCTCGGGGGCCACCTGTGCCGGTGCACCGGGTACCACTCCATCCTCGACGCGGTCGAGCTGCTGGCGTCGGGGGCGGAGACCCCGGTGTCGCTGCCGGCCGGCAACGGCAATGCCAACGGCCACGACCGAGACGGCCGGCCGGGGGGCATCGGCAGTGACAGCGCCAAGTACCAGGCCACGGAGATGGCCCTCGGCGATAAGCCCTACATCGACGACCTTCGGGTGCCCGGCATGCTCCACGCCGCCGTGGTGCTGTCCGAGCACGCCCGCGCCGACATCCTGGCGATCGACATCACCGCCGCGGCCGCGACGCCCGGCGTGGTCCGGGTGTTCACGGCCGCCGACGTGCCCGGCGACCTCCGGATCGGCCTGATCCACCGCGACTGGCCCGTCTTCATCCCCGTCGGCGGGCGCACCGCCTATACGGGCGACGTGCTGGCCCTGGTGGTGGCGGGAGATCGGGCCACCGCCCGGGCCGCCGCAGAACGGGTGGCCGTGGAGTACCGACCCTTGCCCCCGTTCACCGATCCGCTGCGGGCGGTCGACTCGACCGAGCCCGCCGTGTGGCGGGTGGGCGAGGCCGACGCCCCCAACGTCCTGTCCCGCACCGCCTACGCCCGTGGCCATGCCGATATCGACGCCGCCCTGGGCGACAGCGCCCACGTCGTCCACGAGGTGTTCCAGACCCAGCGCATCGAGCACGCGTTCCTCGAGCCCGAGGCCACCCTCGCGGTCCCCCTCGACGACGGCCGGCTGGAGGTGTTCTCGGGCGGCCAGGGGGTGTGGGACGACCGGCGCCAGATCGCCGACGTGCTCGGCGTGGACGAGGACCGGGTCCTTGTCCACCTGGTTGCCAACGGCGGCGCCTTCGGCGGCAAGGAGGACTGCGGCAACCAGACCCAGACCGCGCTCGCCGCCCACGTGCTGGGACGACCGGTGAAGTGCGTGTTCAGCCGGGAGGAATCGCTGCACGTCCACCCCAAACGCCATCCCGTGCGGATCGAAGCGTGGGCCGGGTGCGACGCCGACGGCCGGCTCACGGCGCTGAAGGCCCGCATCGTGGGCGACTCCGGCCCGTACGCCTCCGTGGGCATGAAGGTGTTGGAGCGCGCTGCGGGCCACGCCGGCGGCCCGTACTCCTGGCCGGCCATCGACGTCGACGCCGTCGCCGTCCGCACCAACAACCCGGTGTGCGGCGCCTTCCGGGGCTTCGGCGCCAACCAGGCCCAGTTCGCGAGCGAGGGGGTGATCGACCGGCTGGCGGCGGCCACCGGCATCGATCCATGGGAGATGCGGGCCCGGAATGCGGTCACACCCGGCTGCACCTGGGGCCCCGGCCAGGTCATGGACGACGGCTGCCTCGGCGCCCGGGACTGCCTCGACGCCCTGAAGCCCCATTACGACGACGCCGTGGCCGCCGGCAAGGCGGTCGGCCTCGGGCTCGGCCTCAAGAACTCGGGCCTCGGCAACGGGGCCGTCGAGGTTGCCAAGGCGGTGGTGCGCTTCATCGACGACGGCACGGTCGAGGTACGCCATTGCTGGACGGAGATGGGCCAGGGCGTGCACACCGTCGCCCTGCAGGTGGCGGTCGAGGAGCTGGGCGTCGATCCCGCGCGGGTGCGGGTGGTGGTCGACACCTCGCGGGAGCTGGGCGCGGGCCAGACCACGGGCAGCCGCGGCACGCTGATGGCCGCCGGATCGGTGGCGGCCGCCGCCCGGGCGGCCTGCGCCGACGGCTGCCGGCCGGGCGTCGACTACGAGGGTGAGCACCGGGTCGACTGGACCGACGCGGTGGGCTCGGTCGCCAACCCGACCATCCACTCCGCCTTCGGCTACGCCGCCCAGCTGGTCGTGATCGACCGGGAGAGCGGCGACATCGACAAGGTCGTCGCCGCCCACGACGTGGGGCGGGCCATCAATCCCCTGCTGTGTGAGGGACAGATCGTCGGTTCCGTCCACATGGGCCTCGGCTATGCGCTGACCGAGGACTTCCCGGCCGACGAGTTGGGTCGTCCCACCGCCATGACGCTCCGCCAACTGGGGATCCTCCGGGCCAAGGACGTGCCTCCGATCGAGACGATCCTGGTCGAGCGCCCGCAGCCCCGTGCGCCCTACGGGATCAAGGGCGTGGGCGAGATCGGGCTGGTGCCGACGGCCGGCGCCGTGGCCGCCGCCCTGCACCACCTGGACGGCGAGTGGCGGGCGACGCTCCCGATGCGCCGGACCAGCTCGAGCGCCCACGGGTAGGCCCAATGAGTGTCCCGACCCCTGGACTCGTCTGCGCGCATCATCACCTGTACTCGACGCTGGCGAGGGGGATGCCGCCACCGGCCACCGTGCCGACCGACTTCACCGAGATCCTCGAAGGGATCTGGTGGCGGCTCGACGTGGCCCTCGACCTCGAGCTGATCCGCTGGTCGGCCCTGCTGGGGGCGGTCGAGGCGCTGGAGGCCGGCACCACCGCCATCGTCGACCACCACGCCTCGCCCGCCACGATCGACGGCAGCCTCGACGTCATCGCCACCGCCTGCGCCGAGGTCGGGGTGCGGGTGCTCTGCGCCTACGAGGTCACCGACCGCCACGGGCCGGCGGGCGCCAAGGCGGGATTGGCCGAGAACGAGCGGTTCCTCCGCGCCGGGGGACGGGGACTGGTGGGCGCGCATGCGTGCTTCACCCTCGGCGACGAGACGCTCGAGGCGATCGTCGGCCTGGCCGGCGACCTCGGGGTGGGCGTGCACATCCACGTGGGCGAGGACGCCGTGGACGCCGGGGCCGGTGCCCGGCTGCGTCCGCACGCCGCCGACGACTGGGTGCTCGCCCACTGCGTGCACGTCGAGCCGCCGTTGCCGGGCACGATCGCCCACAACCCCCGCTCGAACCTGAACAACGGCGTCGGCTACGCCCGTCCGGCGCGGTGGGCCGCCGCCGGCAACCGGGTCGTGCTGGGCAGCGACGGCATCGGCGCCGCGATGCTCGACGAGTTCGCGCTCGCCTACGTGGCCCAGCGGGCCCACGACGTGACCGCCACGCCGGAGGCGGCATGGGGCTGGCTCCGGGCGGGGGCCGAGCTGGTGCCAGAAGTCGTCGGCGACGAGGTCACCTGGCGCGCCGACCGCGCCGATCCCTGGTACCTGGCGTTCACGCCGGGCGTGCGGGCGGAGCGCGTCGTCGTGGACGGCGAGACCGTGGTCGAGGCAGGCGTGTGCACCCGCGTCGACGCCGAGCGGATCCGGGCGCGGGCCTGGGAGGAGGCGCAACGGCTGTGGTCGAGGCTGTGACCCTACGATCGAACCTGGGGCGGTTGGCGGGGTCATGGCGTCGATAGCGGCCGCAGATTCCGTGCTGGGTGCGGTGCCCATGGCGCTCTACGTCCAGGACGCCCATCCGATCCGGGAGGCGATGGGCTTCGTCCGGCGGGCCGAGCAGCTGGGGTTCGCCGCGGTCTGGCAGGCCGACAGCCGGCTGGTCCGGGAGGCCACCGTCCCCATGGCCGCCTTCGCCGCCACCACCGAGCGCATCGCCGTCGGGTCCGGCGTCATCGACGTCTGGACCCGCAACCCGGCCCGGCTCGCGTCGCTGTTCTCGACCCTCGACGACCTCGCACCCGGGCGCATCCTCGCGGGCCTGGGCGCCTGGTGGGACCCGCTGGCGACCAAGGTCGGTGTCGTGCGGACGAGGCCCCTAGGGGTGATGCGCGAGGTCGTCGAGTCGCTCCGGGCGCTGCTGCGCTGCGACGGTCCGGTCACATACGACGGCGACTACGTCCACCTCGACGGCGTGGAGCTGGACTACGTCCATCAGGAGCGACGGGCCAAGCAGGTGCCGATCTACATCGGCGCCACGGGCATGCGGATGATGGAGCTGGCCGGCGAGATCGCCGACGGCGCCGTGCTCAACTACCTGGTGTCACCGGGGTACAATCGCCGGGCCCTCGAGGCGCTGGCCACGGGTGCGGACCGGGGTGGCCGGGCGCTCGCCGACGTCGACCGGCCCCAGCTGGTGGTCTGCTCGCTCGCGGCCGACCGCGACGCCGCGCTCGATGCCGCCCGCCTGCTCGTCACCCAGTACCTGGGCCAGCAACCGCACATCATGGCGGCGTCGGGCGTGCCGACGGAGCTGCGCGACGACATCGCCAAGGTGCTCACGTGGCCCGCCGGCCACGACGAGGTGGTGGCGGCCAGCAAGCTCGTCCCCGACGAGGTGGTCCAGATGCTGTGCGCCGCCGGGACCGCCGCCGAGTGCCGGGCCAAGGTGGCGGAATACGTGGCGGCGGGGTGTACGTCGCCGATCCTCTATCCGCTCGGGGACGTGCCGGCCACCCTCGAGGCGTTCGCGCCGGGCTGAGGCTGCGGCAAGCTGGCCGGTCATGAGCGAGCGTCCCGCAGGGCGAGAGAGCGAGTCCGGCCCGAGCGGCCGTGGGAGCGGGAGGCACAGCGTCGACAGCCCGAGCGGCCCGGCCGAAGGCCATGAGCGGAGAGCAAGTTTCATCCGCCTTGCCGAGGGATCGCTGGTGGTGCTCGTGGGACCGCCGGCGTCTGGCAAGTCGACATGGGCGTCCGAGCAGTTCCGTCCGCATCAGGTGGTGTCGTCGGACGCGATGCGGGCCCTGGTCGGCGAGAGCGAGCACGACCAGCGCGCGGGCAAGGACGCGTTCGACGTGCTCGACCTGGTCGTCGAGCGACGGCTCCGGCGGCGCCTGACCACGGTGGTCGACTCGCTGGGCACCGATGCCAAGCGACGCCGGGGCTGGGTGGCGGCCGCCGAGAGGGCCGGCGTGCCGTCCGTCGCCGTGGTGTTCGACGTCGATGCCAGCGTGTGCCGCGCCCGGAACCGGGAACGCGATCGTCCGGTTCCCGCCAAGGTCCTGTCGTCCATGCTGGCGGCGTGGCCGGGGGTGCGAGACGGCCTCGCCGCCGAAGGGTTCGGCGCCGTTCATCCCGCCGGACCGGTCAGCGTCGTGGCCCCGGACCTGGTTACCGCCCCGGCCGCCGCGGCGCGCCAGAAGGAGGATCCGATGTCGCTCGAGTTCGGCCTGCAGCTCCCCCGCTTCAGTTGGCCTGGCGGGCCAGTGGAGACGCGCGACCGGCTCACCGAGGTGGCGGCCGTCGCGGAGGAAGCGGGGTTCACCAGCCTCTGGGTGATGGACCACATGATGCAGATCCCGTCGGTCGGTCCCCACTGGGAGGACATGCTCGAGAGCTACACCACGCTGTCGTTCCTGGCGGGCCGCACCAGCTCGGCTCGGCTGGGGGCGATGGTCACGGGCGTGACGTACCGCAACATCGCCCACCTGGGAAAGATCGTGGCCACGCTCGACGTGCTCTCGGGCGGACGCGCCGTCTGCGGGATCGGGGCGGCATGGTTCGGTCGCGAGCACGCCGCCTACGGCTGGCGCTTCCCTCCGGTGTCGGAGCGCTACGCCCTGCTCGAGGACGCCCTCGAGCTGTTGCCGCTCATGTGGGGCAAGGGCGCCCCCACGTATTCGGGGCGCACGATCGAGGTGGCGGAGGCGGTGTGCTACCCGCGGCCCCTGCAGGAGCGGGTTCCGATCCTCGTCGGCGGTTCCGGCGAGAAGCGCACGCTGCGGCTCGTCGCCCGCCACGCCGACATGTGCAACCTGTTCGGCGACGCCGACACGGTCCGCCACAAGCTCGACGTGCTGCGCGACCACTGCGCGGCCGAGGGCAGGGATCCCGCGGACATCACCGTGACGCACCTGGGCATCGCCGAGGCCCCGACCGTCGAGGACCACATCGGCCGTTACCGGCGGCTCGCCGAGGCCGGTGTGAACGAGGCGATCGTGAACTTCCCGGAGCCGGCGACGGTCGAGGCGGTGTCCGCCTTCGCCGCAGTGGTCACGGCGTTCCGCCCAAGCGTTCAGTGAGCGATAAATCGAGGCGTGGTGGCGTGACCCGCGGCGGTAACGTGCCGCCATGACGGTCTTCGTGATGGTGCGTCGTGCCCGCCTCCGGGCACGCGCCGTGGGGATGGCATCGCCTGTCGCCCCGATGGGCTGACCGGATCGTCGCCGAGGCCCAGGTTTCACCCGGCGATCTCGTCATCGACATCGGCGCCGGCACCGGCGCCCTCACCGCCTCACTCGTCGCGACCGGCGCGCGGGTCATCGCCGTCGAGCTCCATCCCCAACGGATCGACGCGCTGCACAGGCGGTTCGCGCACGATCCGGTGACGGTCGTGCGCGCCGATGCCACCGACCTCAGGCTGCCGCGCCGACCCTTCCGGGTGGTGGCCAACCCGCCATTCGCCGCCACCACGGCGATCCTGCGGCGGCTACTGGCGCCCGGGTCGCGCCTCGTCGCCGCCGACGTCGTGGTCCCCCACTGGGCGGGGCGGCGGTGGGCGCTCGGCAAGGCCCCGGGCGCCGGCCGCTGGGGCCGCGACCACACGGTCGGGCTCGGCTCGCGCATCCCGCGCGCCGCCTTCACGCCGCACGCGGCGGTCGACTGCACGACGCTGGTGATCCGCCGTGGAGCGTGAGATCAGCCGAGGCGGGTGAGGACCGCCCGCGCCGCGTCGGCGTGGCCGCTGTCCACCATGACCTCGTAGACGTCGGCGCGCAGCTGCTGATGGGAGACGAAGTCACGGCGCCCGCCGGTCGCGGCGTACGCCGCGAGGCCGAAGGCGGCGCCGGCCGCTATGCCCCAGAGGCCACCCGACAGGAGGATCACCCACCACGAGCTGCCGTCGCTGAAGATCGCCACGAACCAACCGACGAGCAAGCCGATCCACAGGCCCGACATCGCTCCCGCCAGCGCGGCCCGCCCCCAGCTGAGCCGGCCGGTGACCGTCTCCACGAGCTTGAGGCCCGAACCGACGATCGCCACCCGCTCGACGGGGAACCGCTCGTCGGACAGGAAGTCGACTGCTCGTTGCGCCCGGCGGTAGTCGCCATACGACGCCACCGCCGTTCGCTCGCTGGGCTGGCCGGGATCGGATGTCATGCGGGTCAGCTTGCCTCGGCGGTTGCCGTCCGGCCAGGACCCGTCAGTGTCCTGCGTCGAGCGACAGGCCGGCGGCGACGGCGGCGCCCAGCTCCCGGCAGGCGTCTAGGTCGGTCGGGGCCGGGGTGCCGATCACCGACACCGGCGCCTGTGCGGCGCGCCAGCGCAGGCCGGTCACGATCTTCTCGATGCCGGCCAGCGCGCCGTCGGTGTCGTTGTTGCCGTGGATGTACACCCCGTACGGCCGCCCGATCGTCGCCTCCAGGCACGGGTAGTAGATGGTGTCGAAGAAGTGCTTCAGGGCCCCGGACATGTAGCCGAGGTTGGCCGGCGTCCCCAGCAGGTAGCCGTCGGCCTCGAGCACGTCGACCGCGGTGGCGCCCAGCGCCGGTCGCACCTCGACGTCGACCCCCTCGATCTGGGGATCGGTCGCCCCCGACCGGACCGCCTCGAACAGCGAGTGGAGTGCCGGCGACGGCGTGTGGTGGACGATCAGCAACGATCTCCTCGCCATACGCAGGCTCAGACGGTACCCGTCCGGTCATGGCGCCGGAGGCCGCCTCCCACTAGCGTTCCCACCTCGAATGAATCTGCTGCTCATCGCTGCGATCGTGGTGGGTGTCGCCGTGGTGAGCGTGACGTTGATGTTCGTGGTTCATCGCGGCCGGGCACCGGACACCCGGTTCTTCGTCGAGGTGGAGAAGGGCACAGGGGTCTTCACCTTCATCGGCACCCTATTCGCCGTTCTGCTTGCGTTCGTGGTCCTGGAGGCCTTCGCAAGCTTCAACGACGCGAGGTCCGGTGCCGAGTCCGAGGCGACGGCCGTCGTCGAGCTGTCTCGCAATTCCGAGTTCTTTGCTGCCGCGGATCGCGAGCGGTTCGCCGGCACGCTCATCTGCTACGGCCGGGCCGTCATCAGCAGCGAGTGGCCGGCGATGATGCACGGTGAGCGGAGCCAGCTGGTGCAGGGTTGGGTCGAGGAGATGGGTCGGGCGCACAGGCAGATCGAGGTACGCACCCCGAGCCAGGAGGCGGCCTTCCTGGAGCTGCTCGACCAGGAGTCGACCCGCGTCGAGGGCCGCCGCATGCGGCTCTCCGAGTCGATCCGTAACCTGCCGCCGCCGATCTGGTTCATCCTTGGTCTCGGCGCGGCGCTGACGATCGGGTTCCCGCTCCTGTTCGCCGATCGACGGGAGAGCTTCCTGGTCGAGGGGAGCCTCATCGCCGCCATCGCCGCCTTGGTCACGGCCGGCCTGCTCCTGGTCTGGTTCCTGGACCATCCCTACGACAACCAGTCGGGAAGCATCAAGCCCACGGAGATGACGATCTCGGTCGGGATCATCGAGGACGAGCAGCCGGACGTCGTTCCCCCGTGCAACTCGGACGGGGACCCCCGAGCCGCATTGGAGCTCGGAGCTATTCAGGTTCCATAGGGCAGAGGCGGCCGGTTCGGGCTCGCCCCCGCACGCTCACAGCCACTTGTTGACCGAGTTGAGCAGCGCCTCGTTGGGGTTCTCGGGCATCTCGGTGAGCGGGGTGGCGATCTCGCCGACTGTGGGGCCGTACTCCGCCGCCAGCGGCGCCAGGGCGTCGAGGTCGAACTCGTACAGCTCGGCGACGTTGCCCGCCAGGAGGCGGCTGCAACTCCGCCGGATCGGTGTCGTGGAACAGCGCCCGCAGGTGCTCGCGGGTGTACGGGTATGTGCCCTCGTCGTGGGGGTAGTCGCTGCCCCACATGAACCGATCGAGCCCGATCTTCTCGCGGGCGGCGGCGTCGGCCGGCCCCGGCTGACTCACGCCCATCCACACGTTCTGGTGGAAGTACTCGGTGGCCGAGCGCGGCAGCACGTGCTCGGCGCCGTAGCGGATCTCCCCGGTGGCACCCGTCTTGCGGATGCGGGCCAGGACCTTGTCCAGCCGATCGAGCAGCCCGGGGACCCAGGCGCAGCCGCTCTCGGTGACCACGAAGCGCAGGCGGGGAAACCGCTCGAAGATGCCGGACAGGATGAACTGCACCAGCGGCCGCTGCGAGTAGAACGGCACCTCGTTGATGTAGAGCAACATCGACACGGGGTAGGGCCCGTAGTCGGGTACGCCGGTGCCGCCGTGGACGTTGATCGGCACCTCGAGCTCCTCGAGCACCGCCCACACCGGGTCGTAGATCGGGTCGTACAGCGGCTTCACCCAGTGCACGTCGGGCGAGATGTTGGGCAGGAGGATGCCGCCGCGCAGGTTGTGCTCCTTGATCCAGCGCACGTCGGCGATGGCGTCGTCGACGTCGTTGAGGAAGATCTGGCCGATGCCCGCGCGCCGCTCGGGGAACTCACCGCACCAGTCCACCAGCCAGCGGTTGTGGGCACGGATGCCCGCCAGGCGGTGCTCGTAGTCCTCGGGTCGCGGGGGCTGGGCGAACAGAACGAAGTTGGGGAAGAACGGCGGCACCGTGTTCGGGAAGATGACCTCGCCGACGATGCCGTCGGCCAACTGCTGGCCGTTGCGCATCTCGTTGTCCCAGTTGCGGAACCGCCGCGTGTCGCCGAGGTCGCGGAAGGGGTTCTTGTACTTCTCGCGCCAGGCGTCGAAGTCGTCGAGGAAGCGGGGATCCAGGTATTCGCGGTACTGCTTGTGGCTGCCGCCGGCGTGGCAGTCGGCGGAGATGACCGTGTAGCGGTCGGTCGCCCTCGACGCCTCCGCGGCCGGCGCCGCCGTCTCGTTGGCAACAGTCATCGGGACCCCCTAGGCACGGGTTGGCGACCACTCCAGTTTGATGTAGAACGCGTTCTCACGCCAACCAGGCGCCGCCGTGGCACGATGGGTGCATGCGCTGCGACGTCGTCGAGGGCGAGCCCGGCATCTTCCCGGAGCCGGTGGCCCGTGTCATGCGCTCGATCGGGGGGCTGTTCGGCGGCAGACGGCGCCAGCGGTCCGGCGATGACCGAACCTCGGCCGCCGAGACCGGCGGCTCCGGCGAGCCCGCCGACGCGGACACCCCCGGCGCCGACGAGAAGCCCTGACCGGCCCTACCCAGACCCGCCGCCCACCTCGTTGTTGGCGCGACGAGAATGTGTTCTACTTCGCCCCTAGCGCACCCGAGCCGGAGGGAACCGCGGTGGACATCGACGAGATCGACCTGCTCGACCGCGACCGGTTCACGCAGGGGATCCCGCACGAGTGGTTCACGTGGCTGCGCGCCAACGCGCCCGTTTTCCACCACGACGAGCCAGACGGCGACGGCTTCTGGGTCATCACCCGCTACGACGACATCGTGACCTGCAGCCGCGACGCCGCCACCTTCTCCTCCGACCAGGAGCTCGGGGGAGTGGTGATGCTCGAGGGCCCGATGGCGCCGCTGCCCGGCACCGAGATGGCGGGCAACATGATGCTGTTCATGGACCCACCGGGCCACACCCGGTACCGCAAGCTGGTGAACCGCGGGTTCACGCCGCGGATGATCGGGGCGCTCGAGCCGCATGTGCGCGACCTGACCATCAGGATCGTCGAGGGTGCCATCGCCAAGGACGGCGGCAACTGCGACTTCGTCGTCGACGTCGCCGCCGAGCTCCCGCTGGAGGTGATCGCCGAGCTGCTCGGCGTGCCCCACGATGACCGGTTCAAGCTGTTCGACTGGTCGAACCGCCTGGTGGGGTCGGAGGACCCGGAGTACCACGTCAGCGACGACCACGTGACCGAGGCCCAGGTCGAGATGTTCATGTACGCCCAGCAGCTGGCCGAGCAGCGCCGCGCCGAGCCCCGCGAGGACATCGTCACCACCCTGCTCAACGCCGAAGTCGACGGCGACACCCTGACCGAGATGGACTTCAACCTCTTCTTCATGCTGCTGTCGGTGGCGGGCAACGAGACCACGCGCAACGCCATCGCCCACGGCATGAACGCGTTCCTCGAGAACCCGGACCAGTGGGACCTGCTGGTGTCCGACCCGGCGGCGCACATCCAGGGCGCCACCGAGGAGATCCTGCGCTGGGCGTCGCCGGTGATGTTCTTCCGCCGCAACGCCCGCCAGGACTTCGAGGTCCGGGGTCAGGTCATAAAGGCCGGCGAGAAGATCAGCCTCTGGTACATCTCCGCCAACCGCGACGAGGACGTGTTCACCGACCCCTTCACGTTCGACATCACCCGCGACCCGAACCCGCACATCGCGTTCGGGGGCGGCGGGCCCCACTTCTGCCTCGGCGCCCAGCTGGCCCGCCTGGAGATCAGGCTGCTGTTCGAGGAGCTAGCCGCCCGCGTCCCGCAGCTGGAGGCGCGGGGCGAGCCCGAGCGCCTGCGCTCGAACTTCATCGGTGGCATCAAGCACCTGCCCATGCGCCTGCGGCCGGCGCCCGCCGCAGCGCCAGCGCCGTGACCGACGTGGCCACACAAGCGGCGACCCTGAGCGCCGAGCAGCGCGACCGGCGACGAAGGGTGATCGACGCCGCCTTCGAGCTGGGTGCCGAACACGGCTACGACGCCGTCCAGATGCGCGACGTGTCGGCGATCGCCAATGTCTCGCTGGCCACGATCTACCGCTACTTCTCCTCGAAGGACCACCTCCTGGCCGCGGCCATGACCGAGTGGACGGCGCGCCTGCAGGCCCGAGTGGCCCAGTCGCCGCCGCGCGGTGACACCGCCGCCGACCAGCTCATCGACGTCCTCAATCGGGGCTGCCGCGCCATGGCCCGCCAACCCAAGCTCAGCGCCGCGCTGGTGCGGGCGCTGTCGTCGTCGGACGAGGGCGTCCGCGAGAGCGCCGAGGCCGTGCAGCAGCAGATCGAGGCCATGGCCAGCGGCATCCTCGTCGACCTCGCGCCCGGGGTCCGCTCCGACATCCTGGCCGTGCTCGGCCACGTCTGGTACTCGACGCTGGTGGCGTGGGCGAACGGCCGCATCGACTTCGACCAGGTGACCGTCGAGCTCGATCGGGCCGTGCATGTGCTGGTCGACCCGTACGAGCGGCTCGCGGCCCAGTAGGCGGGAACCTAGCCGCTGGCCCCGTCGGCCCCGTCCCGGTGGCCCCGCCGGGCGACCCGGCCCCGCGGTGGCCCCGAGGTCATGGGTTCCACCGATGGCAGCCCGAGGTCATAGGTATCGCACCCGGAACCCATTGCCTCCGGCTCCGAGGGACGGAACCCATTGCCTCGGGTCTTTCGGCTAGTCGAGGGGTGCGGGCTGCGGCCCGCGCACCAGGCGGCCCGGGCGCTCGCCCGTGGCCGCGTCGTGGTCGCGCACCACGACGCCCCGCTTGATCGTGGCCACGTAGCCCCGAGCCCGCTGGACCAGCCGGCGCCCTCCCGCGGGCAGGTCGTAGACCATCTCGGGTGCCTCGCTCGCCACGTTGTCGGCGTCGATCACGTTGAGGTCGGCGAGATGCCCCGGCGCCACGAGGCCCCGGTCGTCGAAGCCGAACAGCGCCGCCGTCCGTCGGGTCTGCAGGTTGACGGCCAGCTCCAGCGGGAGCCGCTCGCCGCGGCTGCGTTCACGGGCCCAGTGGCTGAGCATGTAGGTCGGCACGCTGGCGTCGCACAGAAGACCACAGTGCGCACCCCCGTCGCCCAACCCCAGCACCACGTCCGGCTGGGTGAGCAGCTCGGCCAAGACGCGGAAGTCCCCGTCGGCGTAGCCGCCGAGCGGCATGTAGAGCAGCGCCCGACCCTCGCGCTCCAGCAGCAGGTCGTAGCCGACCTCGGCCGGCGGCCGTCCCTGCCGCTCGGCCAGGGCTGCGACGCTGCGGTCCGGGGGCGGCTCGTAGTCCGGCGGATCGCCAAGCGGGAAGATGTGGCCCCAGGCGTCGGCGATGAACGCCGCCGCGCCGGCGTCGTCCAGGGTCTCGCCCAGGATCGCCGCCCGCACCGCGGGGTCGCGGAGCCGCTCCACCCGCTCGGGGAGCGGCAGATCGGCCAGGCGGGCGTACGCGGCGTGGAGCATGAAGGGGTGGGCGCTGGACTCCAGTCCGAACAGCACGGACGTCGAGCGCCCGCCGATCTGCGGAACGATGCGTGCGCCCGCGGCGTTCGCCCGGCGGACGAGGTCGAGGATCGTGCGCCAATGATCGGGACGCATGTGGTCCTGCCCGGTACCGAAGGTGACGCGGCACCCCGTGGCGCGCGACACCTCGGTCATCCACGCCAGCTCGGCCTCTGGGTCGACCATGTCGCTGGCCAGCTCGAACACGCCCGGGACCCCGGCCGACCCCCGCAGACCGCCGGCATCCGTCGATGCCAGGGCCCGACCGATGCCGACCAACTCCTCCGGTGACGCGGTCGTGCCCGCGGCCAGCTCGCCGTCCTTGGCCCGGTGAATGATCGTGCGGGTGGTGGAGAAGCCCACAGCCCCGGCCTCCATCGCCTCGCGCACGAGGGCGGCCATCGCCGCGACCTCCGCCCGCGTGGCCTCGGCGTTGGCGCCGCCCCGCTCGCCCATCACGTACGCCCGCACCGCGCCGTGCGGCACCAACGCGCTCACGTCGAGCACGCGGGGCAGGCGTTCGAGCTCGTCGAGGTACTCGGGGAACGTCTCCCAGTTCCACGTGATGCCCTCGGCCAGCGCCGTGCCCGGGATGTCCTCGACACCCTCCATGAGCTGTATCAGCCAGGCGTGGCGGTCGCGGTGCGCCGGTGCGAAGCCGACGCCGCAGTTGCCCATCACCACGGTCGTGACCCCGTGCCAGCTGGACGGCGACACCTCCGGGTCCCAGGTCGCCTGGCCGTCGTAGTGCGTGTGGATGTCGACGAAGCCCGGGGTGACGACCAGGCCGTCGGCGTCGATCTCCCGCCGACCGCGGCCGTCCACCGGTCCCACGCTGACGATGCGGTCGCCATCGATCGCGACGTCGGCCGGCCTGCCGGCAGCGCCGGAGCCGTCCACCACGTGCCCGCTACGGATGACCAGGTCGTGCATGCATGCCAGCCAACCACCGGCCTACCGCGTCGGCAATCTGACGGCGGCGCCGCCGGCGGCGGGCTCGGCGGGCGGCGGCCGCCGCTTGCGGCCGGTGCGCAGCGACCACGGTGGTTGCGGCACCCGCGGCGCCACGGCGGCCAGCGCCCCGGCCGTGAGCAGCGCGACGGGCAGCGCCACCGCCCCCGGGACCGTGCCCGCAACGCCGGTGCGGTCGACCAGGACGTAGTAGACGACGTAGTGGGCCAGGAAGATCCCGAGGGTGTGGGCCGCGGCGGACTGGATCAATCGACCGGCCGCGCCCAGCCACATAGGCCAACCACATTGGGCGAGCGCGTACAGCAGGGCGGTGCCGGCGAGGCCGGGCACCACGAACGCCAGCCCGCCCGGGTAGCGATCGGGCGTCACGCCGACGGCGAGCAACACGGCGACCGCCGCGGCCCCCAGGGCGGCGGCGGTCAGGCCCCAGCGGCGATCGGCGAACCGGCCGGTGCGCACCGCCGCCATGCCAACCAGCACGAATCCCAGGTAGGTGACCGCAGGGAACTTCCCGGCCACCACCTCGTCCGCCCACCATCCGGCGTTGCTGGTCACCGCACGTTCGGCCAGCACGCCCGTGGCCAGCGTTGCGGCGGCGAGGGCCGACAACCACCGAGCCCCCACGGCCACCGCGAGGCCGGCGCCGACCACCACCGTGACTCCCAGGGCCTCGATGACGCCGAACATCGCCGGGTGCTGCCACAGCAGCCAGTCGAACGCCACGCCGATCGGTACCAGGAGGCCGTAGCGGCGCAACACCTCGGCAGCAACCCGCGGCCGGGTCATCCCGCGACGCCGCCGGGCCGCCATGTACAGCGACGCCGAGGCCCCGGCGGCCACGAAGAAGGCCGGCGCCGCCACGTCCGTCACGGCGAACGACGACCATCCCGGCAGCACCGCCCGGGCATCGCCCGTGAGCCAGTCCGTCATGTGGTGCACCACCATCGCCACCAGGGCCAGTCCCCGGAGCCGGTCCAGGGCGAGGACCCGCGCGCCGCCGGATGCGGCCTGGCGCTCGGGCGCGGGGCGCGCTCGGGCGCGCTCGACGGCGCGACGGACGACATGGCGGTGGATTGGGTACCCCGTCAGCCCGCTCTCAGTCCCCGAGGCCGCTCGGATGGGGCGGGTCGGTCAGGTCACGTCAGCCGCCGTGCGCATGGTCGCAGAGCCGCTCCTCGCCCTCGTTGATCTGGCCTGCACCAACGCCCTCCAGGGCGGCGAAGGGGCCGCAGCGGTGCGGCACGATCCACACGTGGATCATGGGAACGGGATCGAGCTTGACGAGTCCCGCACGGCATCCCCCGCCCGCCCCGGTCAGGCCCCGCACCTTGGGCGCCTCCCCGGGCGAGAAGCACAGGTTGTCGTGGATGTGCCACTGCGTGAGCTTGCCGCCCAGCTCGGGCACGGTGTCGAGCGTCTCGCCCTGCGGCAGCATGTACATCGCCGCCTCCAGGGTGCGGGTGCCGTCGCGATCGACCCTGTAGACGAGCGACTCCGGGCGCTCGGGGTCGAGGATGACGCCGTCGTTGATCCAGTCCCACTGGATGAGGTGCTCGTAGCCGGTCAAGCCGTCGCCGATCGAATGGAAGCCGGCCGCCTCGGCGACCTTGGGGTCCGACCACTGCGGCAGGCGCCAGAGCGTGATGGCGATCAGGTTCTCGGCCGCCGCCTGCTGCTCCGGCGTCACCCCCTCGACGCCGCCGAGATCGATCGGCTTGGTGGGGTCGTAGGGGGTCGGCGCCACGACCGCCGCCCCATGGCCGGCGTGCTCGTGGCCGGCAGCCGACTCCTCGCTGGCGGCGCCGTGGTCGTGCTCGTGGCCTGCGGCCTCGCCGCCGTGCTCGTGGCCGCCGGCATGGCTGTGGCTCCCTGTCGCCACCATCCCAGGGACCGTGAGCGCAATTGCCGCCACCGTCGCGAGGCCCACCAGCGCCGGCTGGCGGCCGGTCAGGCGAGCGGACACGCCGGGAAGCAGGACGAGCAGCGCCCCGATGACCGCGACCAGGGCCAACGCCGCCGCCAGCGTGTCGGCGAACTGGGGACCCTCCTGGACGTCCAGGCCGGCCACGAAGCTGATGCCGCTCGTCTTGGCCAGGACCCATCCGCCGAACGCAGCAAGGTTGCCGGCCACACCGACCAGCGCCACCCACCGCGACGGTCGCACGAGCACCAGCACACCCCACGCGATCTGGAACACGGCCGTCAGTGCGAACGCGACGACGGCCGCCCGGTGCTCGCTGTGCGCGCCCGCGGCCGTGGCGTGGATCGCCCCGGCCCCGATGGAGGCCAGTGCGGCGATGGCAACCAGCGCGCTGGGACGGTCTGGAGACGAAGCGGTGGCCACGGCGGTCTTCCCCTCTTGGTGTCGGCCTGCCGAGGGGAAGGCTAGGACAGCAGTGCGGCTGATTACACGCGGCGTGCAGAATTCATGAACCGGCGACGGCCGCCGCTCGGTCGGCCGCCACGGCGTCGTAGCTCTCGTAGTCCGAACCGGTGTCGTCGGCGAACTCGAACTCCAGCAGCCCGGCCTCGGCCCAGTGCCGGCGGAGGTAGCCGTCGTTGGCGTCGAGCAGCCCCAGCTTGCGGACGTTCGGGACCAGCTTGGAGAAGAACGCCCGCTGGAACCCGGCGAACGGATGCACCTTGATCCGTCCCGCCGCCTCGGTGATCGCCGGGTACACGGCGTCGACCCGGACGCCCATCCGTTCCCAGACCTCCGGCGTCGTCGAGCGGGCCCGGTTCCGCAGGGTGTTCTCGACCAGGAACTCCTGGCGGTCCTTGAGCTCCGCCTCCGACAGCCCGGCGTAGTACTCCGAGAGGCTTAGCACCCCGAAGGCCACGTGCCGGGCCTCGTCGGACATGACGTAGCGCAGCAGCTTTCGCAGCAGGGGCTCGTCGATCGTGCGCAGCATCGACCCGAACGCGGCCAGGGCCAGGCTCTCGATCACGATCTGCATGCCGAGATAGGCGATGTCCCAGCGGGCGTCCTCGAGCAGGGCGGTGATCTGGCCCTCGAGGAACGGGCTCATCGGATAGGCCTCGCCGAGCTTGGTGTGCAGGTACTTGGCGAACACCTCGGTGTGGCGGGCCTCGTCCATCGTCTGGGTGGCCGCGTAGTACTTGGCGTCAATCCAGGGAACGGTCTCGACGATCTTGGCGGCAGTCATCATGGCGCCCTGCTCGCCGTGCATGAATTGGCTGAGCTGGGCCTTGAAGCTTTCGACGCCGAGCTGGTGCAGCTCCTTGTCACCCCACGAGGCGATCGGCGAACCGTCGACGTCGCGGGCGGCGCGGGCCAGCTGCTGGAACGGCGTGGTCGGGTCGACGAGCTCGAACGGGTCGACCTCCATCGACCAGTCGAGGTCGGTCACGCTGTTCCACTGCGACCCCATGGCCTTGTTGTAGAGGGTGACCAGCTGGTCGCGGCTGCGGTCGTAGTTCCAGAGAAAGATGCGGTCGGCGTGGTCGTGGACGACCTTGATGGTCTCGTCGACCTCGGCGGAACCGGGCAGGTCGGGCATGTCGGTCGCTACTCCCCTGGTCCGGTGAAGTGGCCGGTGGCCATGGCCGCCCGCCGCTGGCGATCCGGGTACCCAGGCCCGAGTCGGGTGGTGACGTCGCGCAGCCGGACCGGCTCACCGCAGTGCGAGCAGACCACCTCCGCATCGAGGTCGTGGCCGCACGTCCGGTGCTCCAGCACCACCGGTGGACCGTCCTCGCCAGCCAGCCAACGGTCGCCCCAGCGGACGAGGGCGGCGACCACGGGGAAGAAGTCACGGCCCTTGTCGGTGAGGACGTATTCGTGGCGCACCGGTCGGGCGTGGTACTGCCGGCGTTCGAGCAGGCCCTCGTCGACCAGGCGGTTCAGGCGCTGGGTGAGGATGTTGCGCCCGATGCCGAGGCTGCGCTGGAAGTCGTCGAACCGCCGCACGCCGTAGAAGCACTCGCGGAGCACCAGCGGTGTCCACCAGTCCCCGAGCAGGTCGACGGCGCGAGCAATCGAGCACGGCCAGTCGGCGAACGGGGTGCGCCTCATGATGAACCACTCTCGTCGCTCCGGGGCGGAGACGCATCCCCGACCCGCACGCCGGCGAGCTGGGAGGCCTGTGCCACCAGGCGGCCCCGGCTGTCCCAGACGTGGCACACCTCGTCGACGAGCTCGGCCTGAATGAGCCCCGCCCGCTGCCGCACCATCAGCGGCCCGGGGGCGGGAACGCCCCGCACGTAGACCGTGAGCTCGAGCGTCGGCACCCAGCCGAGTGTCGCCAGCTCGAGGGTGGCGGGCGGGAACGAATCGGCGGCGTACAGCAACGCCAGCGGGTCCGGCTCCCGGCCGTCGGCGAAGGTCAGCCAGCCCCGCACCTCGGCCCTGCCGGATGGGCGCCCCTCCGTGAAGCCGGCCGTCGCCGGGTCGAGGTGGATGTGCACCCGGTTCATGATCGCCAGCTCCACGCCCCCCGGTCCTACGCCCTGGGTCCGCACGCAGTCGTGGACCGGCGGCAGTCGCGGCGCCTCGATGTCGGACCACCAGGGCTCGACCGCGGGATCGTGCCGGCCGAGCGTGAAGGTGGCCTCGACGGCGGGCGAGCCCGCCTGCTCCAGCCGCGCTCGCACCTGGCTCATCCGCCGTCCCCGCCGGAGGACTTCGGTGAGCACCTCCGCGGGACCTGGGCTGGGCGAGGACACGTAGTGGGCGGTGGCCGTGACCGGGTGCGGATGGTCCGGTCCCTCGGCGGAGGCCAGGGCCGACCGGGCGGCGCGGGCCATGGCCGACAGCAAGTAGCCCCCGTGAGGGCGGCCGCCGATGGTCCACTCGGGGTCGATGGCCATCTGGAAGCGCCCGGGCGCACCGCCAGGGTCCAAGTGGGCGACGGCCGTGACCGTGTCGAACGAACCGGGCTCCGGCATCTCCGGCACCTTAACCGGTGTCCGTTGCACTAGTGAACTCGCAAGATCGGGACGCCGCATCAAAAGCACGCGCGGGTCCGACTGGCGCCTGTCCCAGGGACCAGGATGAAGCAATGACAGGGAACCAGTGGATCGCCGCCTTCGCCGACCGCCTCGGCGTGGCCCCGCCCGACGCCGCCACGGTGGACACGCTGCTGGCGCTCGCCGGAACCGCCGCCCACGCCTCTGAGCGGACGGCGGCGCCGATCGCCTGCTACCTGGTCGGCCGGGCCGGCATCGACCCCGATGAGGCGGCCCGAATCGCGGAGGAGGTCGCCCCGACCGCCTGACCCGGTCGGGGTCAGCGGACCGCAGCCACCACGGCGCCGCCGCCGGACCGCCACACGACACCCGCCTCCCCGAAGCCCGCATCGCGCAGCGCCTGCGCGTGCCAGGACGACGGCGGGTCGAACTCGGCGGGGTGGTTCACGCCACCGAAGTGCGCCCGGCGCTCGGCCACGGCGTCGGCGATCAGGGGATCCGCGGCGGCGATGTCCCACCACGCGTCCCAATCGGGGCGACCGTCCGCCCGTACCCGCTCCTGTCGGCGTGCCTCTACGGCCGCCAGGGCGGCGCCCAACCGGGGCAGGTCGCCGGCCCCCATCTGATCGGCGTTGGCCACCGCACCGCCCGGACGGACGACGCCGGCGAGGTCGCGGTAGACCCTCCGGAGCAGGGGCCCGGGGAGCCAGTGCAGCGCCGTGGCCGTGAGCACGGCGTCGACCGGCGTCTCCGGCAGCGCCGCCACCCAGCCGGGATCGGCCAGGTCGGCCCGCACGAAGCGCACCCGGTCGTCGTCGCCCAGCGTGGCCCGCGCGATGGTGAGCAGCGCCGGGTCCACGTCGACGGCGATCGAGCGCGCCCGGGGGCAGCGCTCGAGCAGGCGCCGGGAGATCGTGCCGGTGCCGCAGGCCAGGTCGAGCACCAGCGGTCGCGGCCCGGCTACCGCCTCGACGACGTCGAGCAATGCGGCGAGTCGCTCCTCGCGGTCGGGCATGTACCCCTCCTGCTGGCGATCCCACGATTCCTGCCAGGCCTCGGCCCACGCCCGATCCGGGCGGGGAACGGTCGTGGTCGGGGTCACCGGAGGCTCCGGGCGACGTGGCTGGCCTCCGGCAGGTGGTGGCCGGGCAGCCGGTCGGAATGGTGGAACCGGGACGCGACCGTATGTGGCGTCACCAGCCGCCAACCGCGGCCGAAGAGGTGCCCTCTCACGATCGACCTCCTGTGCTGTAAGGTGCTTGGCGGTGTTTCACACCTGACACGGTGACACAGGCACGTAAGGGGTGCAAGTGGATTTTGAATCTTACGCCCGGTTCGGCGTGGACCTGGTGTCGTCGCAGCCCGACGAGCTGGAGCCCGCCGATCCCCTGAGCTCGCTCGACGGGTTGCGCCGCTTCCTCGCCCCGTGGCCGTGGATGGTCCGTCGCGTCGAAGCGAAGGACCTGGCCCCGCTGGTCCGACTGCGGAACCAGCTGCGGGCGGTGTTCGACGAAGCCGCCGAGGGCCGGTCAGCTGTCATGGTCGAACGGATCAACCGCCTGCTCGCGCACCACCGGCCCCAGCCCAGCATCTCGGGGCACGGCGACTCCGACTGGCACCTGCACATCGCCGACGACCGGGGGCCCGTCGCCACGGAGTTCGCCACCGGCGCGGTGATGGGGCTGGCGATGGCGCTCCTCGACCTCGGTGCCGACCGGTTCGGCACGTGCGCCGACCCGCGCTGCCGGGGTGTGTTCATCGACACGTCGCGCAACCGCTCCCGGCGCTACTGCTCCGACCGCTGCGCCAGCCGGGCCAACGTTGCCGCCCACCGCGAGCGCCAGCGGTCCGCCACGCTTTGACCCGAGACCCGACTGGTGGTTTTTGCGCTCAGCGCCGCATGATGGCGGCGATGCCCCCCGCCCCCAACGGGCCTCGACCCGACACTGCGAGCGCTGCGGTTCGTGCACCCGCGGTCGAGGTCGAGCACCTGGTGAAGCGGTTCGGTGGCTTCACAGCCGTGGACGACGTGTCGTTCGAGGTGGCACCCGGCGAGCTGTTCGGGTTCCTGGGCCCCAACGGCGCAGGCAAGACCACGACCATCTCGATGCTGTGCACGCTGCTCTCGGCCACCGGCGGCCGGGCCCGGGTCGACGGCTACGACATCACGACCCAGCGTGACGAGGTGCGCGCCAGCATCGGGCTCGTCTTCCAGGACCTGACCCTCGACGACTACCTCACCGCCGAGGAGAACCTCCGCTTCCACGCCGTGATGTACGGCGTGCCCCGCAGCCAGGTGGCCGACCGCATGATGCCCCTGCTCGACATGGTCGGTCTCACCGAACGCAGGGCCCAGCAGGTGCGCTTCTTCTCGGGGGGCATGAAGCGCCGGCTCGAGATCGCCCGGGGACTGATCCACGCCCCGCGGGTCCTCTTCCTCGACGAGCCCACGATCGGCCTCGATCCCCAGACCCGTGCGCACATCTGGGACTACGTCGACGAGCTGCGGTGCCGCGAGTCGACGACCATGTTCCTCACGACCCACTACATGGACGAGGCCGAGCGCTGCGACCGGATCGCCATCATCGACCAGGGTCGCATCGTGGCCATCGACACGCCCGACGCCCTCAAGGCCGCGGTGGGCGCCGACACCGTCACGTTTGCCACCGCCGACGACGCCCTGGCGGCCCGCCAGCTGCACGAGGCCTTCGGCGCCGAGGTCGTCGGCCAGAACGGCGGCCTGGTGGTGCGGGTGCCCGATGGCGAGGAGTTCGTCCCCCGGGCGTTCGGGGTGCTGACCGTCGGCGTCCAGAGCGTCAGCGTGCGCCGCCCCAGCCTCGACGACGTGTTCATCAAGTACACCGGCCGCGCCATCCGCGACGCCGAGGCGGGCGCAGGCGACCAGTTCAAGATGAATCCGATGGTCCGCGGGTTCCGGAGGGGTTGATGGCCACGCCGTCCCCCACGGACGCCACGGACGGCGTTGCGACCGCGGTGCCGGCGCCCGATGCCCCTGCGGGTCGCCAGGCCACCCTCATTCGCAACTGTCGGACCATCGGCATGGTGTGGCAGCGGGAGCTGATCCGGCTGCGCCGCACGCCGACCCGCATCGTGACCGGCCTCGCCCAGCCGATCATCTTCCTGTTCATCCTGGGGGCGGGGCTGGGCAGCCTCATCCAGCAGGGCGTGCCCGGCGGGCTCGACTACCAGGAGTTCCTGTTCCCCGGGATCCTGTCCATGTCGATCATCACGTCGGCGCTGTTCTCGGCGGTGTCGATCGTGTGGGACCGCGAGTTCGGCTTCATGCGCGAGATGCTGGTCGCGCCGGTGTCCCGCACGTCGATCGTGCTGGGCAAGGCGCTCGGCGGCGGCACCGTGGCGGTGGTCCAGGGGCTGATCCTGGTCGTGGCCGCCCCCATCATCGGCGTCGACCTCACGGTGGGGCGGCTGCTCCTGCTGATCCTCTCGCTCCTCCTGCTCGCCTACGCCATGACCGCCTTCGGGATCGTGCTGGCGACGCGCATCGAGCGCATGGAGAGCTTCCAGATGGTCATGACGCTGGTCCTGCAGCCCATGATCTTCCTGTCGGGCGCCGTGTTCCCGCTGCAGAACCTGCCCACGTGGCTGGCGGTGATCACCCACCTCAACCCCGCGACCTACGCCGTGGACCTGGTGCGCCGCTCGGTGTTGCCCGATGTCCCCGGGGTCGAGATCGGCGGCTGGGTGGTGCCGATGTGGGCGGAGGCGGCGCTAGTGCTGTCGATCGGGACGGGCCTGCTGGCCCTGGCGGTGCGCCTGTTCAACAGGACCGACTGACCGCCGCCCCGCGCCGCGCCGGCCTGGCCGCCTGCCCCGGCCCCTGGCGAACCGGCGTCCGAAAGCGACGGAAGCCAGCACATCCGAACGCCGGTTCCGGCGGGCCCCGCCCGCTGCGCCGCGCCGTCAGGCCCGTTGACCCCGTTCCCGCAGGGCAGCGAGCAGCTTGCCGACCAGGGCCTCGAGCTCCACCATCTCCTCAGCCGTGAGCTCGTCGAAGAGCCCGGCGATGGCGTTCATGCTGGGCGCCAGGACCGCGTTGGCCGCCTCGCACCCCGATGCGGTCAGCTCCACCACCGTGGCCCGCCGGTCGGTCGGGTGCGGGCGCCTGGCCACGAGGTGCTCCTGCTCGAGGGCGTCGACCAGGGCCGTCATGTTGCGGGGCGTCAGGCGCAACTCGTCGGCCAGCGTGCGCATCATCGCCGGACCCTGCTCGTTGAGCCTGTCGATGAGCCGCAGGCGCAGGAACGTGAGCCCCTGGTCGGCGTTCGCGTCGATCCACCGCAGGTAGGCGTGTGCGAACTGGGCCAGCGCGCCCACCAGCTCCTTGGGACATTCGCCGTAGTCGAGCGCTGCCTCGCCACCCACGTCGCACGTCGCGTCGACGGTGATGCGCGGATCCGCATCCATGCCGGCAGCCTACCGGCAGACACTTCCGCTTGTGATTGTTACTATAGGAACTATAGTATGCGTAATAGTTACCAACACCAGGACATACCGCCTAGCTACCGCCCACTCCCCCCACGGAGGACCCGATGACAGACGTCTCGAGCTCGCCAGCACTCTCCCTCGCCGCCGGCGAGTGGAAGCTCGACCCCGCCCACTCCGGCGTTCACTTCAAGGTCCGCCATCTCGGCCTGACCAACGTCCGCGGCACGTTCAAGTCCTTCGACGCGACGCTCGCCGTCGGCGAATCGCTCGACAACGTGGTAGTGGACGCCGTCATCGAGCTGGCCTCTGTCGACACCAACAACGCCGACCGTGACGCCCACCTCCTCAGCACCGACTTCTTCGCCGCCGAGAAGAACCCCCAGATCAGGTTCACGTCGACCGGCGTCGCCGGCACCGACGACGACCTCGAGCTCGCCGGCGAGCTGACGATCAACGGCATCACGCGGACGGTCAGCTTCCCGGTGGAGTTCAACGGCATCGAGGTCCACCCCGCCGACGGCAAGGACCACGCCGGCTTCTCGGCCAGCACCGTCATCAACCGCAACGACTTCGGTGTCGACTTCAACATGCCCCTCGGCATGAACAAGCTCGCCCTCGGCGAGAGGGTCAACGTCGAGCTGGAGCTGCAGTTCGTCACGGACTGACGATCCGGCATCCCCGCGGGGGCGGCCGGCCACCGGCCGTCCCGGCGGAGGTCGAACGTTCCCCGGCCCCTAGCCCTCGTCGCTGAACCTCTGGACCTGGCTCAGCCGGCAGTCGAAGCTCGCCGGTGCCGGTGTGAGGGTGCCGGCCTCCTGCCGTCTGGTCTGGCCCGGCTCGAGGTCGTTGACGAAGACGGTTCGCGCCGCGAGCTGGCGAGAGCCGTCGGTGCTCTCGAACACGACGTCGACCACGTAGTTGCTGCGCTTGGACGAGTGGTTGGTGACCCGGACCGTCGACGCCATGTGCCCGGCGCCGCTCGGAACGCAGTCCGCCAGCTGGACGTCCGCCGCCTCGCGCCGGCGTTCGGCGTCCGCCGAGTCGGACGCCCTGGCGAGCAGGGCGGCCGCCAGGAGGACCAGCAGCACCGTCAGGCCGGCGACCACCGCAAGGGCCACGAGGCACCCCTGACCCCGCGGCCGCACGGCTCCCAATGCCGGCGGCGGCATCGGCGCCGGCGGCGGATGGGGCGGGTACGGCACCGTGTCGTCGACCGGGGCCGGCGGCGAGGCCGGCGTCGGGACCGGGAGCTCGAGCGTCGGGTCGTCGCCCGGCCGATGCGTCGCCATCGAGACCCCCCAGCTTTGCCGGCAGGTTAGGGCCCGCATCCCGAACCTGCGGCGGTTAGCGACGCCATGGGCGCGCTTTCTGCGGCAAGTTCGGGATGGGAGACGGCGTCTCCGGTCCCGCCGGTGTGCCGGGGCGCATTATCGGCTCCCCGACTCGCTCCGGCGCAGCAGGACCACCGAACGCTCGGTGACCACGAGCTCGCCTCGCAGCTCGTCCCCCTCGCCGTCGCCGTTCCCGTTGCCGTCCACCGGCAGTGCGCCCGATGCGGTGTCGAGGACCGGGAGCCACGCCGCCCCCCAGGTGCCGCTGATGGTCCACTTCCGAGGCTCGGGCGAGGCGTTGAGCAGCAGCAGGAACGAGTCGTCCACCACCCGCTCGCCCCGAGGCCCCGGGTTGGTGATGCCCTCGCCGTTGAAGAACATGCCCACGCACGCCTCGTGGCCGGACCGCCAGTCGTCGTCGGTCATCTCGCTACCGTCGGGATGGAGCCAGGCGATGTCGACGGTGCCGCGCAGCGGGCGGCCCTGGAACCAGCGGCGGCGGCGGAAGACGGGATGGGCGCGTCGCAGCCCGATGAGGCCGGTGGTGAAGGCGTGGAGCCCCTCGTCGGTGTGGGCCCAGTCGAACCACGACGTCTCATTGTCCTGGCAGTAGGCGTTGTTGTTGCCGCCCTGCGTGCGCCCGACCTCGTCGCCGTACAGCACCATCGGCACCCCCTGCGAGAGAAGCAGGGTGGTGAGCAGGTTGCGTTGCTGGCGGGCGCGCAGTGCCAGCACCTCGGGATCGACGGTGGGCCCCTCGACCCCGCAGTTCCAGGAGCGGTTGTAGTTCTCGCCGTCCTGGTTGTCCTCGAGGTTGGCCTCGTTGTGCTTCTCGTTGTACGAGACCAGGTCGCGCAGTGTGAACCCGTCGTGGGCGGTGACGAAGTTGACGCTGGCCGAGGGGCGACGCGAGTCGCCCTGGTAGAGGTCGGAGCTGCCAGTGAGCCGCGAGGCCAGCTCGCCCAGGTTGGCGGGGGCGCCCCGCCACACGTCCCGGACCGTGTCGCGGTAGCGCCCGTTCCACTCCGACCACTGGGGCGGGAAGTTGCCGACCTGGTAGCCGCCCTCGCCCAGGTCCCACGGCTCGGCGATGAGCTTGACCTGGCTGACGACCGGGTCCTGCTGCACCAGGTCGAAGAACGCCGACAGGCGCTCGACCTCGTGGAACTGGCGGGCCAGCGTGGCCGCGAGGTCGAAGCGGAATCCGTCGACGTGCATCTCGATGACCCAGTAGCGCAGGCTGTCCATGATCAGCTGCAGCGTGTGCGGGTGGGCCATGTTGAGGCTGTTGCCGGTGCCGGTCGTGTCGTAGTAGTGGGCCCGGTCGTCGGGCACGAGCCGGTAGTACGCGGCGTTGTCGATGCCCTTGAACGACAGGATCGGCCCCAAGTCGTTGCCCTCGGCCGTGTGGTTGTAGACGACGTCGAGGATCACCTCGATGCCGGCCTCGTGGAGCGACCGGACCATGGCCTTGAACTCGGTGACCTGGGACCCGTTGCTGCCGGCGCTGGAGTACTCGTCGTGCGGCGCGAGGAACCCGATCGAGTTGTAGCCCCAGTAGTTGCGCAGTCCGCGCTCGACCAGCCGGGCGTCGTGCACGAACTGGTGGACCGGCTGGAGCTCGACGGCGGTGACGCCGAGGGAGGTGAGGTAGTCGACGGCCACGGGATGGGCCAGGCCGGCGTAGGTGCCGCGCAGTGGCTGCGGGATGTCGGGATGGGTGACCGTGAACCCCTTGACGTGCAGCTCGTAGATCACCGACTCGTGCAGCGGCATGTCCGGGGGCCGGTCCGCGCCCCAGTCGAAGAAGGGGCTGACGACGACCGCCTTGGGGACGTGGGGCGCGCTGTCCTGGTCGTTGCGACTGGCGGGATCGCCCGACGCGACGTCGTATGGGTAACAGGCGGGATCCCAGTCCACGCCGCCGTCGACCGCCTTGGCGTACGGGTCGAGCAGCAGCTTGTTGGGATTGCAGCGCTGGCCGCGGGCCGGGTCCCAGGGCCCGTGCACCCGGAAGCCGTAGCGCTGCCCGGCGCCGACCCGAGGGAGGTAGGCGTGCCAGCAGAACCCGTCGACCTCGCTGAGCGCGACGCGCCGCTCCCCCTCCTGGGCGTCGAAGAGGCACAGCTCGACGGCCTCGGCCACCTCGGAGTACAGCGAGAAGTTGGTACCGGTGCCGTCGTAGGTGGCCCCCAGCGGGTAGGGCCGGCCTGGCCAGGTCTCGATGTCGGTCACCACGCGCGCTCCTGGTCTGGGGCCGGAGGAGGGGCGCCACACCCGAAGGGGAGAGGTTAGAGGCACCGCCGCGAGCCGCACGCACCCGAGGCGCGGCTCGATCCCCGTCCCGAACTTGCCGCAGAAAACGCGCCCATGGCGTCGCTAACTGCGGCAAGTTCGGGAGGGGGTCAGCGGCAGTTGACGCAGGTACCCACGAGGTCGAGCCGATGGTGGTCGGCGTCGAACCCGTGCTGCGCGGCGACGCGCCGGAGCGCCCGATCGAGGTCGCTCTCGATGCTGGCCGGCGCGGTGAAGTCCTGGACCTCGCCGCAGCGGGAGCAGATCAGGTGGTGATGGTGATGCCGGGTGAGATCCTCGGCCAGCTCGTAGCGGGAGAACTCGTCGCTGCCGACGATCCGGTGCACCACTCCGGCCTGCTCGAGGACCGCCAGGTTCCGGTACACGGACGACTGGGCGAGCGCCCGGTCCCGTGCGAGCAGCTGCGGGATCGACAGCGGCGCCTCGGCCGAGGCCAGGACCCCCACCAGCGTGCGCCGGGCACGCGTATAGCGCTGGTCGAGCCGCTGCAGGCGGGCGGCCGCCTCGTCGTCGAGGTCGGGCGCCGGGGTCATGGTCCGAGCCTAAACGCCGCCTCCACGTGGTCGTGGTGGTGCGGATCGTCGATGATGACCGCACCCTCGGGTAGCATCAGCAGCCTGCCGCCGTAGGCGGCGGCGAGGTTGTGGTCGGTCAAAACCGCGTCGGGTGGTCCGCAGGCGATCAGCCGGTTGGCGAGGAGCATCACCAGGTCGGCCTGGCGCGCGTCGCCGAGGTCGTGCGTCGACAGCACCACGGTGCGGCCGGCATCCCGCTCGGCGGCAACGGCCTCGAGGATGAGGCTCCGCGACACGACGTCGAGCGCCGTCACCGGCTCGTCGAGCAGCAGCAGGTCCGCCCCCTGGGCCAGGCCCTGGGCCACCAGGACCCGCTGGCGTTGGCCGCCGGACAGCTCGTGGAGCTGGCGGCCGGCCAGATCGGCGATCGCCAGCACCTCCATGGCGCGATCCACCGCCGCGTGGTCGGTCCGGTCGAGGCGGCGCAGGGGGCCCCGGCTGGCGTAGCGCGCCATCGTGACCGTCTCCCGCACGGTGATCGGCAGCGACCGGTCAACGTCGGTGGTCTGGAGCACAAGGGCCACGGCGGCCGGGGCCCGCCGGGCGGCCACCTCGAGCCGGCCGGACCGCGGCTGCAGCAGGCCGGCGATCGCCCGCAGCAGCGTCGACTTGCCGGATCCGTTGGGGCCGATGAGCGCGACGGACGTGCCGACCGGGACGGCGAAGGTGCTCGGCGCCAGCGCCAGCCGGTGCCCGTACGCGAGGACCAGCTCATCGGCGGCGATGGCGGGAGGAGACGGCATGGGTGGCGAGGGTTCCCTTGCTAATCGGGAATGAGTCTCGTTATATTCCGGAGCCTGGATCAAGACCCATTCTCAGTTGCGCCGATCCTATCGACCCGCCCCTCGACGGGGTCCCTCGTGCGCCGCATGCCAGTCGGGGTCGTTGCCGTCCCCCTCCTGACGCTCGCCCTGGCCGCCTGCGGCGACGACGACGGCGCCGCCAGTGCGTCAGGCGACCGCCCGCAGGTGGTCGTGACCACCAACGTGCTGGGGGACGTGGTCTCCGAGCTCGTGGGCGACGAGGCCGAGGTCGAAGTGATCATGCCTCCGGGAGTGGCCCCGCATGAGTTCCAGGCGTCGGCCAAGCAGGTCGCGGCGATGCGGGACGCCGACGTGCTGGTCATCAACGGTGCCGGTTTCGAGGAGGGGCTGACCGAGACGATCGAGGCCGCGGAGCAGGACGGCGTCCCGACGTTCGCCGCCATCGACGCGGTCGACACGCTGCAGCTGGAGGGCGACGGGGGCACCGACCCCCACTTCTTCACCGATCCGGCGCGCATGGCCGCCGCCGCCCAGGGCATCGCCGACTTCCTGGTGGACGAGGTGCCCGACCTCGACACGCCGGTCTTCGCCCGCCAGGCCCGGGACACGATCGACGAGCTGCATGCGCTCGACGCGGAGCTCGAGCGGACCCTGTCCGTCGTCCCCAGCCACCGGCGGACGCTGGTCACGAACCACGAGGTGTTCGGGTACTTCGCCGACCGCTACGGGTTCGACGTCGTCGGCGCGGTCATCCCGGCCGGCACCACCCAGGCCGAGCCCAGTGCCGAGCAGCTCGACGAGCTGGCCCACACGATCGAGGAACAGCACGTGCCCGCCATCTTCGTCGAGACCTCGTCGCCCACCCGCTTGGCCGACGCCCTCGCGGACGAGGTGGGGCACGTCGACGTCGTCGAGCTGTTCAGCGAGTCGCTGGGCGACGAGGGCTCCGGTGGTGAGACGTACGCTGCCATGATGCGCACGAACGCCGGGCGCATCGCCGACGCGCTGACGGGTGCCAGCCCGTGATCGCCTGGTTCACCGACGCCTTCGAGCCGACCTTCATGCAGCGGGCCCTGCTGGCCGGCCTCCTCGCCAGCACCGCGACGGCCGTGATCGGCACGTGGGTGGTGCTCCGGGGGCTCACGTTCCTGGGCGACGCGCTCGCCCACGGCGTCGTGCCCGGCCTGGCGCTCGCGGTGCTGTGGGGCTTCAGCCCCACGCTCGGCGCCCTGGTGGCGGCCCTCCTGATGAGCGGCGCGGTGACGCTTGTCTCTCACCGCACCCGGGTGCGCGAGGACACCGGTATCGGCCTGCTGTTCGTGGGGATGCTGGCCCTCGGCGTCGTCATCATCTCGCGGTCCGAGAGCTTCGCCACGGACGTGACCGGGCTGCTGTTCGGCGACATCCTCGGCGTGACACCGGGCGACGTCCGCGGCCAGGCCTTGGCGACAGCCCTGGTCGTGGCGGTCTCCGTTGCCCTCTTCCGGCCGTTCATGGCCCTGACGTTCAACGCCGACAAGGCCGCCACCCTGGGCATGCGACCGGTGGCCGCGCATGCCGCGCTGATGGTGTTGCTGGCGGTGTCGATCGTGGCCTCGTTCGACGCCATCGGCACGCTGCTCGTCTTCGGGCTGCTCATCGGCCCGCCCGCCACCGCGGGGCTGCTGGTCCGCCGGGTCCCCCGCATCATGGTGACCGCGGTGGCCCTGGGGGGCCTGGCGGTGGTGCTGGGCCTGGCCGTCAGCTTCCACTACGGGACCGCCGGCGGCGCCACCATCGCCGGACTGGCGGTGGGCCAGTTCTTCGTGGTCCTCGCTGTCCAGGAGGCCCGCCGGGCGCTGCGCTCACGGGCCCGGCGGCTGGCCACCTGACCGATCCTCGGATTCCTGCCGCGGTTCTGGTGGCCTGAGCAACCAATCCCGCGGCAGGTTCGTCAGGATCCGCCGCTGTCGCCCTCGCCGTCGTGGACCAGGATGTGGCGGTCGATGGTGGCACCCGTCTCGCCCAGCCCCTTCACGCTGACCCGGTCGTAGGCCAGCAGCTCGCGGGTGTCGGGATCGAAGTACAGCACCGACGCCTGCAGCGGCTTGGGCTCTTCGCCCTGCAAGCCGCGCAGCCCGGCGCCTCCGGTGGAGCCCTCCACCAGCAGCCGGGTGTCCGGGGGCGGTTCCTCGGTCGTGTCGCTGTCGGAGGACCCCTCGTCCTCGTCGGCCGGCTCGATCCGTTCGTCGCTGGGCTCGTGGGTGTGGCCGGCCAGGACCAGCGGCACCTCGCCGCCGATGTCGGCGGCGATCCGGGCGTCGTGCACGAGCACGACGTCGACGTCGGGGGGCTCGGCGGCGGCGAGGTCGTCGGCGACCTCGGGGGCGAACGCCTCGGCGCGCTCGCGGTCCGACTGCCCCGGCACTGCCTGATCCTTGTCCGGCGTGTAGCGGGGATCGCCGATGCCCCAGAAGCGGAGCCCCGCAACCTCGGCGGCGTCGCCGTCGAGGACGACGGCGTTGGGCTGGTCCGCCACGGCCCGCTGGGTGCTCCGTGAGTCGTGGTTGCCCCGAACGAAGATGTACGGCACCTCCAGGTCGCCGATCTGCTCGAGCAGCTGGCTCTCGGGCTCGGTGCCCCAGTCGACGATGTCGCCGGTGTCGGCGACGGCGTCGACGTCGAACTGCTCGGTCAGCTGCTCCATCAGGTCGAAGGCCTGGGGATTGAGGTGGATGTCGCTCACATGCAGGACCCGGATGGTGTCGTCGTCGGGCGCGAAGGTCGGCAGGTCCTCGGCCGCCAGGTAGAGGGTGACGACGTTGCCCACCAGGTCGCTGAGCTGCTCGCGATACTCGCCGAAGCGGTCGATGATGTCCTCCACGTCGCCGACTGCAGCGGGCGCGCGGGACAGCAGGCCGGTATAGCGGGGCTCGGCGACGGCATTGGCATCGAACGTCGCCGCGGCACCCGCACCCGCGCCGACGACCAGCAACGCACCGGTCGCCAGCCCCACCAGTGCCGAACGCCAACCGAGCCGGGCCGCCAGCGCACCTACGACCCCGCCCACGATGGCCACCAGCACGCAGCGGAGCACGAGGCTCACGAGGGCGCCGCGGACGTCGTCTGCGACCTCGTCGCCCAGATGGTCGATGACCTGCGGGTTGTCGGCTATGCGCTCAGCCTCGTTGAGCCCCAGCTCCTCCACCCGGAGGTCGAGGCGGATAGGCCAGTCGTGGGTGTCGAGCTCGATGGTGCCGAGCGGCGCCAGGTGGACCACCGTGTCGCCGTGCAACGACGGCCGGGCCGCGATCGTGGTGTCGAACGGGCCGACGTGGGCGGGGATACGACCCGCCAGCGCCAGTGCGCCCGCCGCTCCCACCAGGGCAAACAGGAGCACGCGGGCGGTGGGTCCCCAGCGGCGGCGCCACCCGACCGCCGTCTGGGGCTCGCCCGCCGGTTCCCCGGTCTCGGGCGCGGCCTCGGCGACCGCAGCCCCCTCCTCCGCCCGTTCCTCGCCGCCCGTCTCATCACGCGCCCGTTCCTCGCCGGCCGTCTCCTCGGGCGCAGGGACACGGGCGGGGACGGCCCCGTCGCCATCGGGGCCTAGGCCCGGGGGAGCGGTCCGGCGGTCGTCCACGCAACGATGATTCCGCTACCGACTCCGATTCGCACCCCCCGGCGGGGATCGGGCCGGTGCGGCGACCGGCCGCGGCTACGGGTTCGTGCCGGTCTTAGCGGCGTTCTTGCTGGTCTTGCCGCTTCCGGACGACGACGTCGACGTGTCCGCCGGCTCCACCGTGGAGGCCACGGTCTCGACGACGTTGTCGGCCGTCTTGGCGAACCGATCCTCCACCGCGTCGCCGATCTTCTTGGCGTCGCGGGTCACGACCTCGCTCACGTGCCGCACCCGCGGGTTGTCGCGCACGCGCTGGATGGCATCGTCGACCTGCCGACGGCGTTCGTCGCTGGCCTTGGCGGCAACCAGGTAGCCGGCCACGAACCCGATGGCTGCTCCGAGCTTGAATCTCATGCTTCGCGGTTACCCGCCTCGGCCGCCGTTAATCACCCAGTGGCCCCGCGCCCACCCAGTGGAGTGGCCCACTCGGCCGACCATCCCGGGTAGCATCGGCGGCGTGACCGACGTGACCGACGTGTCGGACGACGAACTCCGCGAGCTCATGGAGCCCCTGCCGCAGCTCGACAGCCTGCACCGGGTCTGGGTCACCCCGAGCGACCGCAGGCGCTGCACCTACGTCACCCGCGACGAGCAGGCGGTCACCGACAGCCACGACAACAGGCTGCTCCGCTTCTAGCGCAACGTCCGGAGTCCGCGCCGGGCGCACCTGCGGATCACGCCTGGCCCTCGGCCACCCCGGCGGCACGCTCACCCTGCACGATCGTGCGCTGCACCCAGCGGTAGCCGGCGGCAGCGGTGACCGTGGCGATCTCGATCGGCCCGCCCACGCCCGGCCAGGAGAACTCCGGTGCCATCGCCACCGTGCCGAGCGTCAGCCGCTGCACGTCGATGGTCGTGCGGATGCACAGGACGGCGAAGTCGATGCCGTCCTGCAGGTTCATCGAGTCGAAGGGGATGCGGTAGCGGCACGCCTCGAGCAGGGACATCACCTCGTGCAGTTCCTTGGCCATCTCGTGGGTCGCGGCCAGGCGCTCCAGCAGCTCGAGGTCGGATCCCCGGACGATGCGCGTCACGACGTCGGTCTGGCCCCGCCACGCCGCCCCGCCCCCGTTCTGGGTGGTGGCGATCTGCTCGACGGCGCCGCCGGGGATGGTGACCTCGAACGCCTCGCCCACGCCGGCGCCGTCGTAGCCGCCGACCAGGAACCCCAGCGCAGCGACCCCGGGGGGCGGCGGATCGTCGGCCGTCAGCGCCAGCTGCCGCTCGTAGCGGTCGCCGAAGAAGTCGGCCAGCGCCTGGGCCGTGGGACCCGGATGGTCGCAGTTGCCGGCCTCGACCACCGCGAACTCGGCCATGTGGCTGCCGATGCTGCGACCGAGGAGCAGCGCCTCTCCGTACGTGGTGACCGCCACCCGCCCCGACTCGAACACCTTGTGGGTGAAGTCGCTGGCCACCCGCAGGGTCCGGTCGTTGGCGAGCGTGGTGCGGCTGTCGGCGGCGACCACCACGCCGTCCTGGCACACCACGGTCACCGCCAGTGTCATGCCTGTCGTTCCCTTTCCTAGAGGTGCCAGTCGACCCCGGCACGAACCGGCTGATCGTAGGACAGCCCTGGTCAGAGCGCTGACCTGCAATCCCCGCCTGCCATACCGTCCATTCCGTCCGTTAGTTCCGACGGGATGACTGACATGATGACGGGCCTGTATGACACTCAGGCCCCCTCGGCGGACAGGTGGGTGGCCACGATGCGATCGGCCTCCGCCATCGCCGCTGCCGCGTCCTCGAACGGCCCGGACGGTGAGCCGGCCCCCGCGTCCGCACGCCCAGGCGTCAAGTAGATGCGCCACGAGCCCCAGATGTTGGTGGCGTGAGCGCACTTCCTGCCGCTGGCGCAGCGACCGTCAAAGGTCGAGAGCCCGCGGCCTCGAGCTGTCCACGTCAACCCCACGGCCGACGGTTGAACACGTGTTCCTAGTGCGGCAAAGGGCCGGCGTCTGTGACCAGCAGCATCCGGAGCGCCCCAGAGCGGGCATCGGTGCGTGTAGCGGAGTCAGGTGAGCGGTCGATCCGATCTTCCATCGTGATGGTTGGCAGGATGGGGAACGGGTAGGTCAGGCCGCGCGCGACCGCGCCCGGAGTGGTTGCGAAGTAGGGGAAGAAGAACACGCATGGAGCGCCACGAGATCGACGACGAGCTGTCCACGCCCGGCGCGCAGCATCTGCTGGCGTCCCCCTCTGCCGCGCACCTCGCCTACACCGGCGAAGACGGAACACCGCGGGTGATACCGGTCGGATTCTTCTGGACCGGCGACGAGGTCGTGATCTCGACGGCCACAACCTCACCGAAAGTCACGGCACTGTCGGCTCGTCCAGACGTTGCACTGACCATCGACGCAGGCGACACACCCGACCAAGCCCGCGCCCTTTCGATACGCGGGCGGGCCAACGTCGAGATCGTCGACGGCGTGGTCGACGAGTACCTCGCCGCCGCCAGAAAATCGATGGACGCCGCAGCGGCGGCCGAGTTCGAGCAGAACGTCCGCACGATGTACGACCAGATGGCGCGCATCGCGATCACGCCGCGTTGGGTGCGCTACTACGACTTCGGCGCGGGCCGGATGCCGCGATTCCTGCAGGAACTGGCCGAGCAGAACCAGTCCTGAGGTCGGTCGGGGCCTACCGATAACCGCCGATCGGTTGCTGCCCCGACGTTCTGTGCCGGGATCCGCCGGCTGCCACGCCGGCAGCGGTCAATCTGTACGCGTGGGTGCGGTGAGTCCGACATGACACGAGGGGACACCATTGGAGTCTCTGGTCTTGTCGAATCGCTCGGGAACGCCCGCACTCCTGCGCTTCCTGCTGGAATACCACGGGCATCGGCCGCAAGCAGAGCCCGTCAGGCGTGCGGGTCTTCAGAAGGGAACGGCTGCCGTCCACACGAATAACGTCGCGATCATGATTGCCAGCGGACGACCCCGCCCGGGAACGTGAAAGAGGAGCTGTTGGGTGCGGTGGTCGAACGTAAAGCTGTCGGCCTCCCATGCCGTCACTCCCGTCACTACCGACGCGGCATTGAGATGGACACTGTCGCCGCCTGATGGAGTGAATCTAAGGAAAGTGTCATTGGGACCGGGGGGGGGTTGCCTTGGGCGGCGAACTGCTGCACGTCCCAGAAACCTCCTCCGACATGGTCGTTGGAGAACCAAGTTCGAGCCCCGAAGCCGATTCCGACCTGGTTGCCGTCTCTGTCGTCTATGGGCCGGGGTATGAGTCCCCAGGAGTAACTGCACACCGCAGGCTCAAAGTGCGGCCAGTTTCCTGCGGTATCTACGCCGGGTTGGAGAGTCGCCAGAGTGACCCCCGGCCACCCGCCGTGGGTCCGGGCTTTCGTGATGACATCGGCGAGGTACTCGCTGGCTGTGGTGGGGCCGCCCACCCCGAGGTCGTGGTCAGGTGGGGGGCCGATGTCGCCGATGGGTTCGTCGTCGGGAACGTTGGGCATGACCGAGGGTAGGTGACCAACCGCGGCTCGCCACGGCGGAGTCGCGCCTACCAAGGGAGCGCGCCGGCACACACACATCTGCCGCTCGGCGCTGCGCCTGAGCTGAGCACCGGTAACCCCTTCAGGGGCGCTCCCAGAGTGCGGACGTGTCGACACCTTGCAACTCAGCCAAGTGGTTCAGCACGTCCACGAGGAACAGGGCGCGTGCCGTCCATGCCTCTGCAAGCGTGTCTCGAAGGTCAACAGCGCGACGTAGTGCCTCTCTCACCGCTGCCTCAGCATCGTCTCCGACCTGTCTTGCCTCGGAGGTCGTGCCACGTCCAGCTGGTCATCGACCGAGCCCCACGAGTGAGCACGCCAGGGTCACGAACACGCCGGCCGGCCGCGCCAGATCTGCCACTCGGCGTGCATGGCGCTCGGCGCCGTCCACCGGGAGGCGGAGTGCGCTCGGGTTCGGGCATCATGCGGCCCGTGTCTGACTCGATTGAGCCGACGCCGGACAACTGGCTCGCCGCGCTCGATGCCACCACACGGTCGCGGGCGGAGTCGCTGCGGAACACGTTCGCACGGCTCGGTGCCGACGACCCGGAGGGATGGGCCCGCTCGGAGATCCAGGAGAACATTGCCCAGCTCGGGCGATTCGTTTTCCTGCGAGGTGTCTGGAGGGAGATCGAGAGGTGGCGTGACAGCGACGCCGTGGCGACGCTCTTTTGAGGAAGCCTCCGACGAGGCGATCGAGCTTGCACGGCAAGTGGTCGCCCGAGCGGCGCTGGATGTCGCGTCAGGGATCGTCCAACTCCTCGATAACGAGGGGGACATCGAGTCGACGGAGCAGGTGCCGGGTTGGCTACTGGTCGAGTGCGACTCCGGCGGCAAACCGACCGGTCGCGTTCTCGGCGGCCTGCACGAGGGTGTTCTCCAGACCGACCCTCGCAGCATCGAGGCTGAGGACATCCTCGGCAGCGCATAACCTGCCAATGAGACTGGGGATATGATCGGGGGCCGGGCCGCTGCCACCCGGGCGGGGTACGCGCGCCGCTGGAGACGCGCGACGTACCTAGCGTGAGTGCGACCGTCCCCTTCGCGATTGCTGGTATCGGCGTTCTGGCGCAGGCCGGTGGCGGCTACTACTGGGCGCTCGGTAGAGTGCTCGGCGCATCTCGCAGCGATGTTTGGTGCGTGGGTCCTGGTGATCGAAACACGTCGCTGAGCTGGCACCGCCCTGCGAGTGCAGGTCGGTTCTGCGCTGGTCCGCGGGAAGAACTTGTCAGTGCGCAAACCAACTCGCCATAAAGGCTGAATGCACTGAGCCTGGGATGACCTGCAAGGGTCGCCAGGTAGGACGACTACGACGCTTGAGAACCGCGGCGATCTGTCGACTGGATTGTTCGACCGGCATCGGACGGGTGGTCAGCGTGAGATCGCGCCAGCGAAAGGGAGGGAGTTGGTGTGACGGCCGAGGAATGGGTACTCGCAGCTACCGCTTTTCTATCGGGGCTCGCGTCTGGCCTCTTGGGGATGCTGAGTGCGATCATGCGCCCAATGCTCGCAGCGATGGACGGCCGGGACTTCCGGAAATTCATGGAAGCGTTCCTTCGATACGCAGGGCATTCCTGGGGAAAGGTATTCAACTTTGCCTGGTCGATCGGGATGACCATCGGGCCGATCGTTGCGCTCGTGCTCCTCTGGGACGATCGCGGCTCCACCTCATTCGTGCTGACCGCGATCGGCCTGGGCATCGTGATCGTCGGTGTGCTCATAGTCTCCAACGTGTGGAAGACCCCGACCTATAACGTGATCTTGGGCTGGGACCCCGAAAGTTTGCCGGGTGACTGGGAAGCGGGACGGCGGCGCTACTTCACGATCAACTGGATCCAATTAGCGGTGACCTGGGCGGCGTTCGCCCTCTTCCTGGTGGCTCTGATCTCCCTCTAGGCGGCTTCGCACGCCGTCGGGCGCGGATCTGGCGCGGGTACGGTGCGGCGACTTGGGTGCAACGATGAACCCATGCTCCGGGCGGAAGCGCGCCCGTGGGTCAAGGGCATGGCGGTCTTGGACTCTCGGAGTGGGAAAGCGTGATGAAGTTCAAGTCACCGATCCAAGGGGGACGGGTGTCGTTCGCGGACGACCTGCAGCGATGCCTCGGGTGGAGCACGGCCCTCGCCGCACCACAGCCGGCGACGTCCGTCACGTTTCTCCTCGCCATCGTCGAGGCGGGTCGGGGCACGGCCGCCCAACGCGTGCTTGACGACGCCGATGTCACAACGCACGATCTCGAGCCACTCGAGGTGGCGGCCAGGGCTCGGCAACCGGCGACGAAGGGCCTGAAGCGGCTGGCCCGTCGCGTTCCGGGCCTCATCCACGGTGCCGACCTAGAGCGTGTGTTGCGGCGAGCGATCGAGCTGGTATTGGTCGACAAGCGAAGGGTCCTGACCACCGACGACATGTTCCTGGCTCTCCTTGCTGACGACGGCCCGGCCAAGGCCACCCTCGTCTCGCTGGGCAAGGACCCCGAGCGCGATGCGGAGTGAGGTGATGCGGTCCCGCCCTGTGCCCGAGTGAGGCCGCAAACCACCGTGGTGCGAGCGGCTCAACACAGGTGGCTCGCTCCATCGCATCGACCCGCGCGAGAGCGGCAGATCTGGCGCGGCCGGTCGGTGTCTCTGTAGCGGCACGTTGGTGCGGCGCCGCAGCGGAGGCCGTTCCGCGGTGTCCTATACGTGCATCGCCTTGAGCAGCGGGGCACCTATCGAACTGCGGCGACGACAGCGCTCGCGCCCGAACGCCACATGAGACCAACTTCCGTAAAACCTGCGTCCCTCAACGCTGCAATGTGCCAGGCCGCCGGGGGCGAGAACTCTTCAGTCGGATAGCCGGTCTCGAACACCAGTTGCCGCTGGGTCATTGCGGGCTGAAGCCCGGGATCGCGGAGTACCTGCTCCCACCAGGCATCCCAACGCGCCTGGCGGCTATCCCTACCCGTCTGGCGTCGTTGCTCGATCTCAGCAAGTGCGGATCCGAGGCGCGGGAGTTCGGCCAACGGCATCTGCTCGGTGTGCGCCAGCACCCCACCCAGCCGGACCAAGCCAGCGAGGTCGCTATACAGCCGCCGGACAGTGTTCTCGCTGAGCCAATGCAGCGCAGTCGCCGTGAGCACGGCATCGAACTGGACCTCGGGCAGTCCGTCTGCCCACGCTGTGTTCTTCAGGTCAGTCTGCACGATCCGCACGCGGTCCTCGTCGGCGAACGTTGCCGACGCGATGGCGAGCAGCACCGGATCGACGTCCACAGCGATCGAGCGCGCCCGTGGCAACCGATCGAGCAACCGGAGTGTGATCGTGCCCGGGCCACACGCCAGGTCGAGCACGGTCGGGGACGTGCCAGCCATCGCCTCGACGACGTCGAGCAGGACGCGGAGCCGAAGCTCGCGGTCCGACACCAGGTCGTCTTCGAGCTGGTCCCACGATCGCTGCCACGACTCAGCCCATCCCGGCGGGCACGGGGGCGATGGTAGGTCCGGCACGACAGAAGGCCCTTCATGACGCCGGCCGGTGGCGCGGGACGCGCAAGTCTTCGTGCGCGGCTCGCAGCTGCATTCAGGATGGGTTGCGGAACCGTGGTCGTCCACGACTCTGCGCAAGGCCGGACGCTACCCTCACGCGGGACCGGGCGTCAGACGTGGTCGAGCTCCCATAGTTTGATCCCGCCGAGGATGCCAGCGGCGTTGTCGACGAGTTCGACGCGATGACCCAGATCGACTGTGAGCTTCTTTGCGTTGCCGCCGCCGACGTAGAGCCGATCGATGTGCAGGAGCGCGTCGAACATCTCTACCGCGGCGAGGACGCGCTTGCTCCAGCGGCGGTTCCCGATGCGGCGGCGAGTTCGGTTTCCGAGCTCGTCCTGGAACGTGCCGCGGCCGCGGAACGGCATGAGGGCCAGTTCGAGGTGCGGGGTGGGCGTGCCGTCAAGGAACGCTGCGGTTCCGAGCCCCGTGCCAAGGGTGAGCACCAGCTCGAGTCCTTCGCCCGAGATCACGGCGAGCCCATGCATGTCCGCGTCGTTCGAGAGGCGGGTCGGCTTCCCGAGCCGGCCCTCGAGTTCAGCCGCCAACGGGAAGCCTGCCCACGCTTCCACCAGCTTGCGGGACAGCGCGGTGCCGGGCCCGGCCTTGGTTGAGAGGTTGGGCGCAGTGAGCACCCGGCCGGCTCGAACGAAGCCTGGGAAGCCGATCGAGACGCGATCCCAGGGCGGAAGTTGGTGGGTAAGCCGGTCGAGCGCGCGGATCAGGACTCGAGGGGGGCACGGATACGGCGTCTGAGTGCGAACCCGATTGACGATCTTTTGGCCGTCAACGTCTAGGACCGACGCCTTGAGGCCCGTTCCGCCGATGTCGATCGCGAGCGTCGTCGGGCGGGTTCGCTGCTGTTCCGGCACCGACATCATCACTGTGCGCTCGGCCATGCCACGAACCTCGAGCCTACAGAACGGCATCGTCGGACACGCTGCGCCGTTCCACCTAACGCCGGCCGTGGACCAAGCGGTGGATCACGGGGGCCGGGTCATCGATAGACGTCGCGTCGGTCGGGCGTGTGGAGCCCAGCGGCCAGCCACCAGGCACCGTCGCGGCGGACGAGCACGAAGAGGGCAAGTTCGTCGAAGGCGTCAGCCCGTCCGGGCAGCTCCTCACTTCGCTCCGCGAGCGACGACCGGCGCACGTAGGCACTGGCTACGCCTTCGGCGACAAACCGGGCATGCTGAATCCCATAGCGCGAGCCGCCACCCTCGCCACGGTCCTGTCGATCACGGGCAGCGGCGAACATCCTCGAATGGATCGAGTGGATCTCGTCGTACCCGCTGACAATGCCCCAAAGGGGCTTCCCCACAGGACAAAGGGGCTTCCCCACAGGACGTCGCGGGCGAACTGCCTGTCAAACGTGTCGGCGTCCGAGGCGTCGATTGCGGCCTGGAGGCCCCCGACGAACTCCTCGATGGCCTCGGTGTCACCATCCAGCGCCAGCACCGGTCGTTCTGTCATCTCGAGGGACGGGCGGAACGGCGAAGGTTTTGTGACCACAAAGTTGGGGTACCCTCAACACTGTGTCGGCAAACGCGGATCGATCGATGACGCTGGTGGTGGCCCCGGAGCTGGGGCGGCGTGAGCGCAAGAAGATCCAGACGCGCGAGCTGATCGCCGAGACCGCCCGGAGGCTGTTCGCTGAGCGCGGGTTCGATCACGTCTCCATCGCCGAGATCGCCCGCCAGGCCGATGTCTCGGAGACGACGGTCTTCAACCACTTCCCCACCAAGGAGGATCTCGTCTACTGGCGGATAAACACGTTCGAGGCAGAGCTGCTGGCCGCGATCCGCCAGCGAACCTCAGGCGAGTCGATCCTCACAGCCTTCGGTCGCTTCGTGCTCGCACCGCGTGGGCTGCTCGCCCAGACCGACCCAGACGCCGTCGAACAGCTCGCCGATCTCACCCGCATGCTCACCGAGAGCCCCGCCCTGCTCGTCCGTGAGCACGAGATCATGGCTCGCTACACCGAATCCCTCGCCGCGCTCCTCGCGGACGAGACACGGGCACGTCGCGGTGACGTCGCCCCGTGGGTAGCCGCCAACGCACTCATGGGTGTCCACCGAGCGCTCCTCACCTACACCAGAGGCCAGATCGTTGCCGGCAGGCGCAACCCCTCCTTGGTCCGGGCGGTGCGCACCCAGGGTCGCAACGCGCTCGCGACGCTCGAACATGGCCTGGGCGACTACGGCGTCCGGTGAGATCCGCAGCGCTGAAGACAGGAACGGAGGAGCATCGATGACAACCCACCTCCCGCCGCGGGATGCCCCAGGTGCGGCCGGGATGGCGACCTACCCGGACCTCGCAGGCAAAGTCGCGGTCGTCACCGGCGGCTCCCGGGGACTGGGCGCAGCTACCTGCCGTGCGCTCGCCGCCAACCATGCAAGGGTCGCAGTCAACGGGCGAGACCAAACCGCCATCGACGCGGTCGTCGCCGAGCTCCGCAACGGCGGCGCCGACGCGATGCCGGCACCGGCCGACTGCACCGACGCCGCGGCGCTCGAGGCGATGCGCGCCAACGTCGAGCAACAACTCGGCCCGGTCGACGTGCTGGCCGCTTTCGCCGGCGGCGGCCGCCAGCCCCAACCGATCCTCGACATCACCGAGGAGGAATGGAAGGCCGACGTCGACCGCAACCTGACCTCCACGTTCCTGACCGTCAAGGCCTTCCTCCCCGGCATGATCGAACACAACCAAGGGTCGATCATCACCATGACGTCCGCCGCAGCCCGCAAGCCGGGCGGGGCGCCCATCGCCTACGCGGCAGCCAAGGCCGGCATCATCGCGTTCTCCCAACAGGTCGCCAACGAGGTCGGACCGGCGGGCGTGCGGGTCAACTGCCTCTCGCCGTCGACCGTCCTCAACGAACACATGGAACAGGCCATCCCGGCTGAGACACAACGCCAGATGGCCGCGATGTATCCACTGCGCCGGCTGGGCGTCCCCACTGACGTCGCCCAAGCCGCACTGTTCCTCGCCTCCGACGCGTCATCGTGGATAACAAGTGTCACCCTCGACATCGCAGGCGGCCAAGTCACGACCTGAACACCTTCCCAGGCGAACCGACCGGACATGATGCGCCCGCGAGCGAGGAAGAGGCGAATGCCACAATCCCCAGCGCGACGAATCCTCGAGCTTCCCGCCGGGTCAGCGTCACCGGCGTGCCGGCGAGAACGGGTACAGCAGGGTCTGCTCCTTCTCGAAGCCGCCATGGAGGTGAGCTATCGCAGGTAGATGACTTCGCCCACCACTACCGGTCTGATCGACGACAACCGCACAAGACTCGTCCACTCACGAAGGGGAAGCGCCATGGAGATCACCAACCTGGGGGCAGCAGAAGGTTTGCCGCCAGTTGACTGGGCCACCATCGTCGACAAGCTCGACGCCGGATCAGCACCGGCGCCGGACGCGCACAACGCGCGTACGACCTGGCTCACCACAATCAACGCGGACGGCAGCCCGCATGTGACCGCCGTCGGAGCCATCTGGCTCGACGGGTCCTACTGGTTCCAGACGGGCTCCGGCACGCGGAAGCGCCGCAACGTCGAACGCGATCCGCGCTGCTCAATCGCCGTGTCGATCCTGGACGCCGACGTCGTCATCGAGGGCGACGCGGCCCGAGTGACCGACACCGACGCCGTGGCGCGTGCTGCCAAGGCGTGGGCAGACGGTGGCTGGCCAGCGGAACCCGATGAAAGCGGGTCGGGAATCACCGCTCCCTTCAATGCGCCGTCGCAAGGACCACCGCCGTGGAACGTGTATCGCATCGAGCCACGATCGGCGACCGTGGTGCTCGGCACCGATCCCGGCGGCCTCACCCGCTTCGGCTTCTGACGCCAGCGATGCATCGCAGTGCACTCCGGCCAGACCGAACACACAGGCACGTCCTGCCCTGCTCCGCCAACCCCAGGTCTCGAGCAGTCGCCACTTCGATGACCCACCCTGGAGACACGCTCCCGGCCACGAGCAGCGCATCCCGCAACCCGGGTGAGATCCGCGGGTCGAAGGGGGCAGCTTGCGGAGGCCCGGGTTGAGACCGTCGAAGGGAAGCGCAACGCCGCCGACTGCGCCGTATGGATAGGGACTCGCCGTCGAGGCCCGGGCGCGCCCGGTTGGCATCTCGAGTGCTCGGTGATGGCGATCGAGCCTCTCGGTAGGCAGGTGACGAGCAACGGATGCTGGACGCGGCGGAGCCGACGGCGTGCGCGGGCTTGTACCGAGCGTCGCTCCAAGGTGACCCATGACGCCGGATCCGCGGGTGCTCGGGCTAGGGGTAGCCGATCCATTTCGGACAGGTGTGGCACCAGAGCGAATGGGCCCTGAGACGTGCCACCTCTAGTGGGCGTAGAGCCACTCTCGTACCGCGTCGGTTGCCTGCGGCGCGGTTGACGTCGGCGTGTTCAGGTTCATCCTGGCGCAGCTGGCCACGGGCCACTCGACATGAAACGTCCACGTGCCAACGTGGGGCGATGGAACCCGAAGTCGAGTTCCGAAGGTTGGGCCGGACCGAGCTGTCGCGCGTCGTCGAGATCGACCGTCGAGAACGCATCGACGTGCTCTACGACCAGCACGGCAGCCAACTCGTCGCGCGGCACGGCCACTGGAGCGCGTCGGTCTGGGACCCGGACGGTCACGGCGAACACTCCGTCGAGGCCAAGGTGAACACGCTCGAGCACTACGTCGACAGCGGCGGGATCGCGCTCGGTGCGTTCGCCAGCGGACGGCTGGTTGGCATCGGTGTCGTTGTGCCACACCTTCGGCCCAGGATCGCGCAGCTGGCATTCCTCCACGTCAGCGCACCGTTGCGTGCGACGGGTATCGGCAGTCGTCTGTCCGAGCAGCTCGAGCAGATCGCCCGCACCGCAGGTGACTGCGACATGGTCGTCTCGGGGACGCCATCGGGGAACACCGTGCGGTTCTACCTCGGTCGCGGCTTCCAGCCCATGGCGGAACCGTTGGCCGAGCTGTTCGAACTCGAGCCCGACGACGTGGCCATGCGCAAGGTGCTTTGAGCGCCCCGTCACCTTGGCGCTTGGTTCGGGAGCGTCCGCCTGCGAGGCGGTGACCAAGGCGCGCGTGTCTCCAAACGCCGGATGGTGGACCCCGAGGACACCGGTTGGGTGAGGCATTCTTACGCGGTGATGACAGACGACGACGGCGACCAGGTTGGCGGCTCGCTCTACCGCGGCGTCCCCTATGACTACAGCGCAGTCGCGCCACCAGGCGCCGTGTTGTTCACCGCGGGCGCGTGCCCCCTGGACGTCGACGGGCGGGTTACCGCCCCAGGGGACCACCGCGAACAAGCCCGGATCGCGCTCGCAAACCTCCTCACCGTGCTCAACGCCCACGAGGCCGGACCCGAACACCTCGTGCGCACGACGATCTACGTTGTCGGCGACCGAGACGACCTTGTGCAGGCGTGGCACACCATCGCTAGCGGCCTCGCACCGTTCCGCCCGCCGAGCACCGTGGTTGGTGTGACCGTCCTCGGCTATCCGGATCAGCTCGTCGAGATCGACGGCATCGCCGCCCTGCCCTGAGTACGGCGCGGCCTCACCGAGAAGCTCGGCGACTGTGAGACTCGGCACGCCGATCAACCGCGTCCGGCGCGGCGAGGGTGTGTACATGTACCACCAGGGTCACTGCCGGCGTGCGGTTCGGCGACCGAAGTCATCGACCTCGGCGGCCGCCGCATCTGGGCATACCCGCGAGCAGCCGGACGCGTAGCGTCGCCGCCATTCCTGCCCCGCACTGGTTCTGGCGCTTCATGTACGACCGCGAGAGCGCGGCCTGGGAACGGCGACGCGACGAGCCGGAGCATCGTGAGCTGGTCGAGCGGACCGCCGATGAGCTCGCGAACGTGGTTGCACCGCCCGGACCTGTAGCCGATCTCGGCTGCGGACCTGGCGCGCACGCGCTCGCACTCGCGCGGCGCGGTTATGACGTCGTCGGTGTCGACGGCTCACCTCGCATGGTCGCGGTCGCGCGGACACGAGCCGCGCGTGACAAGGTCAACGCGACGTTCGACGTGCACGACGTCAGCGCGCCGCTCCGCTTCGCCGACGCGTCGCTTGGAGGTGCCCTCGCAGTCCTCGTCCTGCAGCACCTCCCGCATCCCGCGGCCTTCATCGCCGAGATCCGGCGCTGCCTCCGGCCGGGCGGGCACCTGTTGATCACCGCTCCCACCCGCGACGGCACGTCGCCCACGTCCCAAAACCTGTACTGGCGGCTGCGCTCAGCCTGCTACCACCTCGTGCCCGGCGTCGTCCGCTTCTACGACACGAACTGCCTGCCTCGTCTAGTCGAGGACCAAGGCCTGACCGTCGTCGAGTGCAACCGCGAGCCCGGTCGCGTGAGCGTGTTGGCACGGCGAATGGCCACCCCGGATCTCTCGACGGCGAGGGTGGCCGTCGAGGTGGGTGCTCATACTCCGTGCGCTACACGGGGCCCGGGGATGACCCTCGTGGGGTAGCCGCTCCAGCGCCCAGTGCACCCGGCGTCCCGCGGTCAGCACATACCTCGCTTGGCGGGTCAGCGTATTGGCCGGGCCGCCACCGCCAACGGACCCGCTAAGACTGCCCGGCCCAAAGCCGGCTATCCACCTTCGATGATCCGGATGATCGTCTTTCCGGGAGTGCGCCGGTCCGGGGCAAACGCAGCAGGCGCCTCGGCTAGCGGGTGTACCGCCCCGACGGTCGGCTTGAGCCGTCCGTCCCTGAGCCGCTGAGCGAGGTCCGCGAGCCGGCAGCGGTCGGGTTCGACGACGAAGAACATGGCGCGCCCGTCCTTGGGCTGGACCGTGGGCACCCCGGCGATGGTGACGAGTGTGCCGCCGGCACGCACGAGCGCAGTCGATCTGGCGAGAATCTCACCACCTATCACGTCGAACACCACGTCAACCTCGCCGGCGTCTTCCAGCTTGTCGGCCTGCAGGTCCAAGAAGGCGCTCACTCCAAAACCGAGAGCTGTCTCGCGGTCCGCGGCCCGGCCGGTGCCGATCACGAGGGCTCCCACCTCGCGGGCGAGCTGCACGGCGATCGAACCGACACCGCCCGCGGCGCCGTGGATCAGGACGGTCTGGCCCGTCGTGAGGCGAGCGTGGTCGATCAGCCCCTGCCATGCGGTCAGCCCGGAGATCGGCAGAGCGGCGGCCACGATGTGCTCGACGTCAGCCGGAAGCGGAGCGAGGTTGCGGGCTTCCACCGCGGTGTACTCGGCCAGGGAGCCGTTGCGGGACCAGTCGCTCAGTCCGAACACCCGCTGGCCGATGGTGAGGCCGGTGGTTCCGTACCCCAACTCAACGACGACACCCGACAGCTCGTGACCGGGCACGCTCGGCGTCCGGTCGTGCCCGGCGCGGTCGACCCATGTTGTCGGCCAGTCCAGCTCGCCGGGGGTGAACCCCCCGGCATGGACGGGCACGATGACATCGTTCTGGGCGGCGCGGGGGTAGGGCATGTCCGTCAGGGAGAGTCCACCGACGCCGGCATCGCGGTCTCGAACGGTGATGGCTTGCATGACAGCATCTTTCCGTACGGGGATTGTCGAACCGTGCCGACACGTCGCGGCCGATGCTGAAGCCCCCGTGCGATGCCGCCGCGTCGCTCACCACGCCAGGGTGCGGGTTTCTCGCCCGCGGTGTCGAGGGGACGCCTCATCGCCGTAACGTCGTGCGCGTGGCGCTGATGGTCCGCGCCATTCGGTTCGAGGAGGAGCACCGTGCAGACGACGAGAGAAGAGGTGGTCCGTATTCTGCGGCGTGCCGGTCTGTTCGAGGACGCCGAATGGGCCGAGGAGTCGTTGCCTGAGACAACCGATTTCGAAGAAGTCGTGAGCGCTGGCGCAGCACGGGGCATCACCCGGGACACGCTGGTCAGCCTTCTCGGTGGCGAGTACTAGCCACCGGATCCCTCGCTGGGTATCAGGAAACCCGTGGGTATCAGGTCCCGACCCGGCTGATCGTAAGCGGCCCCAGTGACAGCCAAGGGCTGCCCGTGGACCGACCGTCAGGCGTAGCCGGGGTTGGCGACGGCCAGCTTGTCCGCCACGGTCGCCCGGACCGCGGCGGCCACCTCGTCCCACCGGTCGTCGCAGGCGCCGGACCTGATGGCGGCGGCCAGCTCGGCATCCGAGGCGAATCCGAGCGCCGCGAGGCGCGCCGCATGGTCCGCAGCCATCTGGTCCGCCGACGCGAGCTCGCGCTCGACGATGGCGAGCGCCCTGGCGGCCACCCGGGCGTGGAAGCGCACGCGCCCCTCGGTGGCGGCGGAGACGTCACCCTCGAGGAACTCGCGCACGGCCTCGACCAGCTCGATCGCGCTCGGCGCGTCGTGCGGCACGTTCCCGCTCATGGCAACAAGAGCAGGAGGTCGTGCTCCACCTCGCACACCCGCCGGCCGATGGCGGCCAGCTCCACCGAGCGGACCGTGCCGGACAGGTGGGTCGCCGCCTGGAGCATGCACATCACCCCCCACTTCAGGGTGCCCATCGCCTCCCACCAGGCAAGGGCGTCCCGGTCCACGGTGCCGGGCGAGCCAGGTGCCGATTCGTACGCGGCCACCAGCTCATCCACATCCCCGAAGCCGCCGACCCGCGGCGCGGCCCCGAACCGCCACGCCCGCACGCACAGCCAGCCCAGGTCTTCGAGCGGGTCGCCGAGGTGGGCGAGCTCCCAATCGAGCACCGCCAGCAGCCCGTTGGGGCCCACCACCAGGTTGCCGTTGCGGAAGTCGCCGTGGATCACGGTGTCGGCGCGGTGGGGCGGCCGGTTGCGCTCCAGCCAGCGGAACCCCAGCTCGAACGCGGGGTGGGGCTCGCCCATGGCGTCGAGCAGCTCGCGGAACCGCTCGAACTGGTCGGTGGGGTCGAGGTCGGAGACGCGCTGGCGGTCGATGCTGTGCACCGCGGCGAGGGCCCGGCCGCATTGCGCCGTGAGCAGCGGCCGGGCCGACTCGTACTCGGCGTCGCGCAGGATCCGCCGGGGAATCGTCTCCCCCTCGACCCGCTCCACCACCATCCACGACCGCCCGAGGCGCTCGGAATCGCCGTAGTGGTTGCCGTCGTCGCCGCCGTCAACGCCGTCGACCTCGCCCCCGGACAGGACGACGGCGGGCACCGGCACACCGGCCGACCGGGCGGCCCGGAGCAGCTCCACCTCGGTCGTCAGCGCCGCGCTCGAGACGCCCCCGGGTCGGGCCCGCTGCAGGACGAGCGGCCGGCCGTCGGCCTCGAACTCCCAGGTCTCGCGCGATGCCCCGCCCGAGAGCCGGCGCAGCCCCTGGACGCCGCTCGCGCCGAGGGCCGCCGCCAGCGCCTCGGCCCAGGTCGGGCCCGTGGCCGTCACGATCCGCAGGGCGTCATTCGATAGGGACCAGGGCCCGGCCCTCGTCGTCGAGCTGGTGGAGGTACTCACTGATGCCGTAGCCGGTGCGCCCCTCATAGGTCCACCGGGCCAGCCCCTCGTTCACGACCGTGTAGCGATCCCCGGTCTTGTGGGGCACTCCGTAGACGCGTATGACGTCGCCCCGCAGCTCGTGCACCCGGTCGCGCTTGTCGGTGGCGCGCACGTGGCTGACGCGATGGGTCACGCCGTCGTCGGCCAGCTCGCTGGTGACGTGCCACTCGCGGATCGAGGCGGCCTCGCCGTCCTTCCAGACCCATCCTCGGTGGAGGTCGCCGGCTGCGGTCCCGATGCGGATCCCGCCGAAGTGCACGTCATCGCCGATGTTCACGGAGAACCAGCGCCACATCTGCGGCCCACCCCAGCGCCGCGGCCCCCACGACTTGTCGCGGTTTCCCCGGGCCGTGGCGGGTTCGAGCTGCCACGAGTCGCCGTCGCACGTGATCGTCCCCGACCAGGCGCCGGCCTGCTCGAGGTGCCCCTTGCCGACGGTGGCGGCGGTGGAGGCCGCGCTGTCGTCGGATCTGCCGGACCGGCCCTGGCCGTCGGTGCCGACGGCCGGCGTGAGGGCTGCGAAGGTCACGTCCAGCGTCACCCGGCCCGGCTGTCCGGCCCCGGTCGTGGGCGTCGAGCCGAGGTCGAGTACCTGCGCGTCGGCGTCGGCCGTGAGCCGCCACGTCCGCATCGGCTCGACCCGCTCGTAGCGCACGCCCGCCACGTCGAGGTCGTCGTCGGTCATCACACGCTGCTCCCGAACGCCCCGAACGTTGGCGATGCGGTTGCCCGGCAGCCACACCGACAGCCCGACGTCCATCGTGCCCTCGTTGGGCCGCACGCCGATGCGGGTGAAGAGCCCGGCGTCGACGGTCGAGTCGTAGGCGTTGAAGTAGTACGACTCGCTCCACGCCGAGTCGCCCTCGACCTCGTGGGCGAAGTCGTGGCTGGCGTCCAGGATCGGCACGGCGTCCCCTCCCCGTCGCGGCTTTTCGGTGTTCGCTACCTGTCTAGTGGGACCGATCGGCGTTCCGCCGTCACGCCGCGAAGGGCAGGCGCCCGCCCGGGCGGGGCCAGTCGAAGGCGACGAGCTGGCCGGTGCCCGAGAGCGTGGCGAATGCCGTACGACCCTCAGGGGCGAAGCAGATGTTCGTGGTGAGCGGGTCGGGAAGAGGCGTGTACTCCGCCTCCTCGCCGTCGGGTGAGAAGGCGGTGATCCCCGGGCTGCCTCCCAGCGTCGCCACGCAGATCCAGCCCTCGCCGTCGACGGCCAGGGAATCGAAGAACGCCCCACCACCAGGGTTGGCGAGGAGCTCGGCGCCGCGCGGGCCCATGGGGCCCGAACCGGTCACCGCGCCGGGGCCGGTGACGTCCCACCCCCAGAGGCGCCCGGTGTGGGTCTCGGCCACGTACAGGCGGTCGCCGGCCGGCGACAGCCCGATGCCGTTGGGCGCGTCCAGGGGAAACACGGCCACGCACGCCTCGCTGCCGTCGGGCCGGGAGTAGTGGATGCCCGTGCGGTCGCTGGTGCGCTCCTCCCGCACCCCGTGATCGGTGAACCAGATGCCGCCGTCGGGGTCGAACACCAGGTCGTTGGGGGCCCGCAGGGGATGGCCGCCGCACTCGGTCAGGACCGTGGTCACCTCGCCGGTGGCGAGGTCGACGCGCTGTAGGGCCCCCCGGCCGGGCCAGGCCGCCGGGGGCGGCGAGCCGGGGAAGGTGAGGCCGAGGAGCTCCTGCCACTCGAAGCAGCCGCCGTTGTTGCAGATGTAGACGGCGCCGTCGGGGCCGACGGCGGCCCCGTTGGGGCCTCCGCCACAGTCGGCCACCACCTCGAGGTCACCGTCGGGGTGGACGCGCGTCAGGGTCCCCCTGGCGATCTCGACCACGAGCACCGATCCGTCCGCCATGGCGATCGGGCCCTCCGGAAAGCGGAGCCCGGTGGTGACGACTCGCAGGTTGGACGGCTCGACGGTGCGGGTCTTGTGCATGCCGGCGCAGTCTGCCAGCGTTCGGACGGCGGTGCCCGGCTCCCAGCACTGGGGACGAGACCTCCGCCGGAGGACGACCCTCGTCCGCTGCGGCGAAGGGCAACCGGAAACCGGGCACGCCGACGGAGGGACCGTGCGAACGACCGTGCGACGTCAACTGGTTGCCAGCACGCTGGGGGTAGCACTCCTGCTCTCGGCGTGCGGCGGCGACGATGACGACGGTGGTGCCGGCGGGGATGCGGGTGGCGACACCACGACCACGGCGGCCGCGGACGCCGCGGCCGGCGCCACGACCACCGCGGCAGCAGGCGCCACGACCACGACGGCCGCGGCCCCGGTCGACGACGACGCGGTCCCCGATCCCTGCACGCTCATCCCTGGACCGGCGCTGGCGATGATGCTGGCGGGCGACCAGGGCGCCGGCCAGTCGTCGGCGTACGACCCCGACCAACGGAGGATATGCAGCTACGCGACGGGCGTGATCCTCGCCGTCGAACTGGCCGATCACTACGACACGGCGATCGACCTCATTCAGGACGAGACGGGCGAGGATTCGGTCAAGGAGGTGTCAGGCATCGGGAACGCAGCGGTGTGGCAGGACCTCGGCGATGGCATGGGCCAGTTCATCGCCCAGGGCGACGAGTACTTCGTCGGGGTCACGCTTCCCGCGGGCGGCCAGGACGCCGGCCAGGTGGTGGCGGAGGCGATGCTCGCAGCGCTCTAGCGGGCACCGCCGGTTGGAAGGGGCCGATATCGGTGAGCGTGCCGCACGCCCGCCCGATGCCATGAACCGGATAGCCCTCGAGTCTCGGACCCTTGCTACCGCCGGCTACGACGATCCGTCCGCGACCATGGAGCTCGAGTTCGTGGAGGGGCGCGTGTATCGCTACTTCGTCGTGCCACGCTCGGTGTTCGATGCCCTGCTCAGCGCCGACTCCGTCGGACGGTTCTTCCAGGAGAACATCCGCGATGTCTACCCGTACGAGCGGATCCGCTGACCCCCGGCACGTCGTGGTCATGGGGTCGATGGCCGTCGGCAAGTCGACGGTCGGCCGGGCACTGGCCGCCCGGCTAGGCCGGCCATTTCGCGACAGCGACGAGGACCTGGAGGCGACGCGGGGCCTGACCGGCCGTGCTCTGGCGGAACGCGAGGGCGTCGATGCCCTCCACCGCTGGGAGGCGGAGCACCTTCGGGGTGCCCTGGCCGGGACAGAGCCGGCCGTTGTCGCCGCGGCTGCGAGCGTGGTGGACGACGACGCGTCGCTGGCGGCGCTGCGGGAACCGTTCGTCGTGTGGCTTCGAGCCCCGGCCACCGCGCTGGCCCAGCGGGTCGCGGACGGCATGCGGGGCGACGACCACCGCCGCCCGGTGGGCGATGCCACCACCATCGCCGAGCTCGAGGCCCACCGGGCCGGGCGCTTCGCCGCCGTGGCCGACCTGACCATCGACACGGTCGCCGACGGCACCACGGCGAGCCCCGACGCGATCGTGGCGAGGATCCTCGCGGCCCTCCAGCCGGCGGCGCCGGGGGGACCGTGAGCGCAACGCCGCCGTCGCCCCGCCTGGTGGCGGCGGTCGATGCCCTCGATCCTCGGCCGTCCCACCGCGTGCTGGAGGTCGGGTGCGGGGCCGGGGTCGCGGTCTCGTTGGTGTGCGAGCGGCTGGTCGCCGGCCACATGGTCGCGATCGACCGGTCGCCCGCGATGATCCGTGCCACGGAACGGCGCAATCGGGAGCATGTCCGGTCCGGACGCCTGCGCCTGGAGACGGTCGCACGAACTTGCCGTAGAAAGCGACGCCATGGCATCGCTATCTGCGGCAAGTTCGGGATGGAGCGAGCATCCTGGGTGTCATGGGACGCATCGTCGTCGGCGTCGACGGATCTGGGCATGGCGTGCGCGCCCTCCGGTGGGCCCAGCGCAAGGCGGTGCGCCAGGGCGACGAGCTGACAGCGCTGCTGGCGTGGGGGCTGTTCGACCAGCTACACGCCGAGGGGGGTACGTCGTTCGACCCCGACTACGGGCCCACCGACGCGGCCGCCGCCCTCGACGCCGTGGTCACCGACACTCTGGGTGCGGAAGCGGCCGGCGCCGTGCGGCAGGTCGTGGTGTGCGACCTCCCCGCCCGGGCGCTGCTTGACGCCGCCAGCGACGCGGACCTGCTGGTGGTGGGGCCTCGCGGGCGGGGCGAGCTGAGGGAGCTGGCGCTCGGGTCGGTGACCCAGGCATGCCTCCACCACGCCCGCTGCCCGGTTGCCGTCGTGCGGCGGGAGGACGACGCGGTGGCGGACGGGGCCAACACCGAGCGGGTCGTCGCCGGCGTCGATGGTTCGGAGACGTCGGCCCGTGCGCTCCGCTGGGCCCTCGACGACGCCCGAGCCCGGGATGGGGTCGTCGCCGCAGTGCACGCATGGCACGTCCCGTTCTCGATGTCGTTGACGGCCGGCGCACGGGACCAGTCGGCGTTCGAGCAGGCTGCCGGACGCCTGCTCGACCAGGTCGTGGATGCCACCGCGTCCGCGTACCGGGACGTGCCGATCGAGCGGGTGCTGGTCGGCGGCTCCCCCGCCGACGCCCTCCTCGGCGCCGCCCGGGACGCCGCCCTCGTGGTGGTCGGCGGGCGCGGTGTCGGCGGCTTTCGCGGGCTGCTCCTCGGATCGGTCAGCCAGCAGCTTGCCCATCACGCACCATGCCCGGTCGTGATCGTGCCCGGCGCGACCCGCCGGGCCGCCCGCCGGTGAGGACCTTCGACCCTCCGGCCACGCGCCATCTCAGACGTGACCATCGGGCCCCGGCGCGGCATCGCGGCCTGCCGGTGGAGCCGGGCGGAGGAGCCGGCGCGCCAGCTTGCGGAGCTCGTCGGTCCACAGGACGGCGCTGGCCAGTGCGGCGCAGGCGGCCCATTGGCCGGCCGAGAGGGGTGAGGTGTCGAACGCATCGTTCAGCAACGGCACGTGCACCACGGCCACCTGCAGTGCGACCGACAGGGCGATGGCAGCCCACAGGAGTGGGTTGGCGAACATCTGGTGGAACGCACTGACGCGATCGCTGCGGGCGTTGAAGCAGTTGTAGAGCTGCGCCAGCACCAGCGTCGTGAACGCCATGGTCCGCGCCTCGGTGATGTTGCCCGAGCCACCGATCAGCCCACCCGGGAGGTGCAGGTCGAGGGCCACCAGTGTGACGATGGCCATGACGACGCCCACGAAACCGATGCCGACCTGCATCTCGGTGTCGATGACGTGGTCGGTGATCCTCCGGGGCGACCGGGCCATCACGTCATCGGGTGGTGGGTCCACCCCTAGTGCGAGCACGGGCGCGGCGTCGGTCAGGAGGTTGATCCACAGGATCTGGGTGGCGAGCAGCGGCACGGCGACGCCCGAGTCCACCCGATCGGTGAGGCCCAACAGGCCGGCGCCGACCACACCCAGGAACATGGTGAGCACCTCGCCGATATTCGACGACAGCAGGTAGCGCAGGAACGTACTGATGTTGGCGAAGATCGCCCTGCCCTCCCGCACGGCGGCCACGATCGTGGCGAAGTTGTCGTCGGCCAGGACCATGTCGGCCGCCTCGCGCGTGACGTCGGTGCCTGTGACCCCCATGGCGACGCCGATGTCCGCGGCGCGCAGCGCCGGCGCGTCGTTCACCCCGTCCCCGGTCATCGCCACGATGTTTCCGTCGGCCTGCAGGGCGTCGACGATGCGGAGCTTGTGCTCGGGGGCGACGCGGGCGAACACCGCGACGTCGCGCACGGCCCGGGTCAGGGCTTCCTCGTCGAGCCCGTCGATCTCCGCACCGGTGAGCACCCGGGCGCCGACGGTGCTGATGCCGAGCTCGGACGCAATGCGCTGCGCGGTACGGGGATGGTCCCCGGTGATCATCAGGATCCGCACCCCGGCGCTCTGTGCCTCGCCGACCGCCACCCGCGCCTCGGGCCGGGGCGGGTCGATGATGCCGACCATCCCCAGGTACACGAGCTCACGTTCGAGCGCCTCCCAGGAGTCGAGCGCCTCGTCGGTCGACCCTGGCGGCGGCTCGACGTCGGGAAGCGGCCGGTACGCGACCGCGAGCGTGCGGAGTGCCCGGTCGGCCAGCCGCTCGACGTCGGCGGCGATCTCGGCTCGGCGGGTGTCGGTCAGCCGCCGGACTTCGCTGGCAACCCGCTCGTGGGTGCAGCGGGCCAGCAGCACGTCGGGGGCGCCCTTCGTCACGACGTCGATGCGGCCCTCCCGCTCGACGTCGGCCTCGTGGGTGCTCATCAGCTTGCGTTCCGACGTGAACGGCACCTCGCCCACCCGCTCGAAACGAGCGCGACGGGCCTCCGTGGCGCCCAGCTTGGCCTCGGCCACCAGGAAGGCGGCCTCGGTGGGATCGCCCTGGACGGTCCATTCCCCGCCGTCCTCGCGCAGGACCGCGTCGTTGGCGAGGCTTCCACCGGCCAGCACGAAGCGCACCTCGTCGGCAAGGCGGGCGTCGCCGTCGCCGAGCGTGGCGCCCGTCGATGACGATGTCGCCCTCCGGTCGGTAGCCCGTTCCGGTCACGTCGGCCTCGCCGGATCCGGTGACCACGGTGGTCACCGTCATCTCGTTGCGGGTGAGGGTGCCGGTCTTGTCCGAGCAGACGACGGACGCCGACCCCAGCGTCTCGACGGAGGACAGCTTCTTGACGATGCCGTGCTCGCGGGCCATGCGCTGGACCCCCAACGCCAGCACGACCGACAGGATGGCGGGCAGGCCCTCGGGCACGGCCGCCACCGCCAACGACACCCCGACGAGGAGCACGTCGACCAGGTCGGAGGCGCTGTTGACGTCGGACGTCACCAGGATGGCCGCGACCACCACGGCGGCAATGACCACGACGGCGATGGCAAGCGTGCGCCCGATGCGCTCGACCTCGCGTTGCAGCGGCGTGGGCTCCTCCTCGGTGCGGCCGAGCAGGCGGGCGACGTGGCCCATCTCGGTCTCCATGCCGGTCGCGGTGACCACCGCCCGTCCCCGCCCCCGGGCCACCGCGGTGCCGCTGAACACCATGTCGACGCGGTCTCCCAGCGCGACCGGGCCTGCGAGCGTGGCCGAGTCCTTGAGGACCGGTTCGCTCTCCCCCGTCAGCGACGCCTCCGCCACCGTGAGCGATGCCGCCTCCGCCAGGCGCGCGTCGGCCGCCACGGCGTCCCCTTCCGCGAGCACCAGCACGTCGCCCGGCACGATCTCCGTCGTCGCCACCCGCCGAACGGCGCCGCCACGGACCACCCCAGCGGTCAGCGCGGCCATGCGCTGCAGCGCGGCCACGGCCTGCTCGGCGCGGGCCTCCTGGACGTAGCCCAGCAGCGCGTTGGCCACCAGGATCAGCGAGATCACCACGACCTCGAACGGCACGTCCTCTCCGCCTTCGAGCAACCACGCAACCAACGACACCGCGACCGCCACCAGGAGCAGGTAGACCAACGGATCGCGGAACTGTTCGGCCAGCCTGCGCCACGCCGGCACCGGCTCGGCCGCCTCCAGCTGGTTGGGCCCGACGCGCTCGAGGCGCTGGGCGGCCTGCGCGTCGGTCAGTCCGCTGGCGACGTCGGTGCCGAGACGTTCGGCGACGACGGCGACGTCCTCGCACCACGGCTCGGGCCCCGTGCGGCTCGGCTGGTCGTCGACCGATGACGCCACCGCCCCATGATCGCGACGGCGAGTGTGGTTTGCGGGCGGGATCGCCAAACCCCGGGGGATGACGCGTGGCAGGATCCGGCGCCATGGACATCGGACTGTTCGCACCCCTCGGCAACGGCAACGCGTCGGCGGAGATCCTTCGGGCCCTCGGACGGGAGGCGGAGGACCGGGGCTTCGAGTCGATCTGGGTCGCCGAGCACGTGGTGCTGTTCGACGACTACTCGTCGCGGTACCCCTACGCGGCCGACGGCCGCTTTCCGGCCGGCGGGGATGCCGGGCTCCTAGAGCCGTTCACCGCCCTGACCTACCTGGCCGCCGTCACCGACAGGATCCGACTCGGGAGCGGCATCTGCCTGGTGCCGCAGCGCAACCCCGTGTACACGGCCAAGCAGGTGGTCGACCTCGACTGCCTGTCGGGCGGCCGGGTCGACTTCGGGGTGGGCGTTGGATGGCTCCGCGAGGAGTTCGAGGCGGTGGGCGTGCCGTTCGCACAGCGAGGGGCGCGCACCGACGAGTACCTGCAGGTGATGCGTTCGCTGTGGACGGACGAGGTCTCGTCGTTCGCGGGCAAGCACTACACGCTCCCTGCGTGCCGCATGTACCCCAAGCCCGTCCAGCGGCCGCACCCGCCCATCCACGTGGGAGGCGAGAGCATGGCGGCGATGCGCAGGGCGGCGCGGCATGGCGACGGCTGGTACTCGTTCAACCGGCTGCCCCACCAGCTCGACGAGCCCCTCCAGCGGCTCGACGCGATGCTCGCCAAGGAGGGGCGCAGCCGCGAAGACTTCCAGCTCACGGTGTCGCCGTACTTCCATCCCGTGGATGCCGCTGCCGTGGAGGCCTATCGGGCGCGCGGCGTCGATCGCCTCGTGGTGCTGTGTCTCGCCTTCGACGTGGACGGCCTGCGCACCCAGCTGGACGGCCTCGTGGCGACCGTGCTCGAGCCGGCCAGCGCCTGAAGGCCCACGCCATGGGCTCCGGGGGCCCCCGCCCGCGGGTGACCCCGGCGACCGGCGGCCGCCGGGGTCGCTGGGGTTCAGCCGCGAGAGATGGGAACCTTCGTTACCGGTGGCTTCTCCTCCTCCGCGACGACGGGGACGCGGATCTCGAGGATGCCGTCCTTGTAGCTCGCCGAGACGTCGCCCTCCTTGGCCCCATCGGGCAAGGGGACGTTGCGGACGAAGGACCCGTAGCGGAACTCCGACCGGTAGACGTCCTTGTCCTTCGTCTCGGTCTTCTCCTCCCGCTGGGCGCGGATGTGAAGGACACCGTCGGCGATGGACAGCTCGACGTCCTTGTCGGGATCGATGTCGGGCAGCTCGGCCCGAACGACCAGGGTGCCGGCGTCGTCGTATTCCTCGACCCGGAGCCAGCCGCTCTGCGGATCGACGTCGGCCATCCGGCGGAACACATCGGGGACCTCGAACCGGAACCACTCGGGGAAGTCGAAGCGCTCCCGGCGCATCAATGCCATGGCAACCTCCTTCCAGTAGGCGGGCAAGTTGCCGCCTCGTTGTCGATTTCCAGTCTGCGGGCTCAGCCGGTCATCACCACGGTGACGCGTCGGTTCCGGTCCCGATCGGCGGGTCTTCCGCGCAGGTGTCGACGAACTGATGGTCGGGATGCGACGAGTGTGCGCGGGTCGTTGCGCCCAGCTATTCCCTGGAGGGAATATCGCCGGCTCGGCTAATCGGCTATGACTGGCTGGCGTGTCCGTGGTCGTCGAGTCCGACCGGTTCGCGCACGAGCTTCGCCGCTGGCGGACCCTCCGGCGATCGAGCCAGCTGGAGCTGGCCATACGGGCCGGGACGACCCAGCGCTACATGAGCTTCCTGGAGCAGGGGCGTTCGCGACCGGGACGGGCGATGGTCGTGCGCTTGGCCGAATCGCTCGGGCTGTCACTGCGGGAGCGCAACGGCCTGTTGGCGGCTGCCGGGTACGCACCGGTCTTCCCGGAATCCGGCCTCGACGCCCCGGCGCTCCGGCCGGTCCGGGATGCCATCGACACCATCCTCGCGGGTCACATGCCCTACCCAGCGGTCGTGGCGCGCCCCTACGGGGAGATCGTCGGCGCCAACGCCGCACTGCCGGTGCTGACGGAGGGCGCTGCCCCCGAGCTCCTGGATCCCCCCGTGAACGTGCTGCGGCTGGCCGTGCACCCGGACGGCATGGGGCGGCGGGTGGAGAATCTGCCCGAGTGGGGTCGGCACATCATCGAGAGCCTGCGCAACCAGGCGCTGCGCAGTCCCGATCCCCGCCTCGACAAGTTCGTGGCCGAGCTGGAGGGCTACCTCCCCGCCGTCGAGGGCGGGCACGACCACCTCGGGTTCGCAGTCCCGCTGCGGCTGGCCAGCGACGAGGGTGAGCTCCGTCTGATCACGACCCTGACGTCGTTCGCGACCGCCGTCGACGTCACCCTGTCCGAGCTCCACCTCGAGGCATTCCTGCCCGCCGACGAAGCCACCGCCGACATCCTCCGGCGCCGGGCCCAGCGGGCCACGGATCGCTAGCGGCCGCGAGTGGCCACGTAGCGGTGTCGCTGCCCGTCGTGGTCTGGGGGGTCGCCCGCTCGCCTCACGCCCGAGGCGTCAGGCCGAGCCGCGCCGACAGGGTCTCGAGGACCTCGACCTGGCGGGCCGGCTCGTAGCCCACGATGTTTAGGTCCCATACGAACTCGTCGATGCCCGCCTCGCGCGCCCGCACCAGGTCGTCGACGATCTGGGACTCGGTCCATGTGGTCGGCGGCGTGGCGTGCTCGGCGTCGGCCAGCATGGGGCCGCCCCGGACAACGATCGGCCCCGTGCCGCCGGCCGCCCGGTACCACGCGATCTGGGCGAGGGTGTCGTCCCAGTTGCGGAACCCGATTGTGAAGCCGTCGCCGAGGCGCGCCGCACGCTCCACCGCGGGTTGCGTCACGGCGCCGATGAAGACGGGGATCGTGCCCTTGAGTGGCTTGGGTCCGATCTTCGACCGAGGGATGCGGTAATGGTTGCCCCGGTACTCGACCGGGTCCGGCCCCCAGCACGCCCGCATCGCCGCCACCGACTCCTCGAAGCGGGCGGCCCGACCCGTCGTGCCGATGCCGGTCGCCTCGAACTCCTCGGGTAGCCAGCCGAGCGCGACGCCGGCTTCGACCCGCCCGCCCGAGAGGTGATCGAGCGTCGCCAGGCGGCGCGCGAGCACGATCGGCTGCTGGAAGAGCGGGACGACGACGTCGGTGCGCAGGTGGATGCCGCCGGTCTTGGCGGCGACCCACGTGAGGCTCTCGATCGCGTCGTAGAACGGCCAGTCGGGCAGGCCGTAGTCGTTGCTCCAGTCAGGCCCGGCCGGCAGCAGCAGGCGCTCGGACAGGCTGACGCTGCTGAAACCCAGGCGGTCGGCGGCCGTCGCCACCGCCTCCACCGCGGCAGGGCCGGCGTGCGGACCGCCGATCGGGAGCCCGACCCCGACGGCCGGCCAGCCGCCACCGGTCGCGGCACCGTCGCTCACTGGCCGCCGAGCCCGGACTCGAGCGCCGCGCCGAGGGCATCGACCATGAGGTTGGTACCGTGCTCCCGCTCCGCCGGATCCTCGAGGCCATCGAGGAACGCACCCTGCTCCGTGAACGTCATCCGCGTGCCGTTGCCGACGCCGGCCAGTTCGATGGTGGCGAGCGAGACCGAGATGCGTTGCTCGCCGAGGTGGAGGTCGTAGGCGTAGACGATCCGTTCGTTCTCGACGATGTCCTGGTAGCGCGCGTCGAAGAGGTGCACGGGCCCACCCGCGGGGCCTCCCCGGTTGGTCTCGCGACCGCCGACGCGGAAGTCGAGCGTGTGCTCGGTGTCGACCCAGTCGGGTGGCATCGTGAACCAACGCTCCTTGAGCTCGGGATCGGCGAACGCTGCGAACACGGTCGAGGGCGCGGTGGGATAGGTGCGTTCGATCACGAAGGTGGTGTGGGTCACGCTGCGGTCGGTCATCGGCTCCTCCTTGGATCGGGATCGGCCTTGGCGGGAGGCGGTTGGCCGAGAATGCTGCCGAGCTGGTCGAACGCCCGCTCCCACATGGCTCGCCGGTCCGCGATCCAGTGGTCGACGGACCGCAGCGTGTCCAGGTTGATCTCGCAGCTGCGGACCCGCCCCACCTTCTCGGTGCGGACGAGCCCGGCGGCCTCCAGCACCTGGACGTGCTGCACCACCGCCGCCAGCGTCATGGGCAATGGCCTCGCCAGCTCGGTGACGGACGCGGGACCGGCGCTCAGCCGCTCGACCATGTTGCGGCGGCTCGAGTCCGCAAGCGCGTGGAAGACGCGATCCAGCGACTCGTCTTGCTTAAGCATCCACTTGACCATAGTGGCCGGGGGTGAGACGCTCAAGTGATTGCTTGACTGTGCCGCGCCACGGCCGGCGGTCGTTCACTCCCGGCGGGGTCAGGTCCGGTGGACCAGGGCTCCCACGAGTCGGGCCAGGCCCCCAGCTGCCACGTCAAGTGGATGATCCGGAACGTGTCTCAGCGCGCTCGGTATCCCAGCGATAGGCGAGGCCGTACGGGGGTCCCAGTAGCAATTCGGTTACCGATGCGTGTGCCGTGGTGGCGCCGGAGCGGCGAGCTCCGGACCCACCGGGACGGTGGTCACGCCCTCGCCCGCTCGTCGCCGATCGCGCGGAACCCCGAGCACAGGATCCTCAGCCAGCTGATGCGGCCGTTGTCGACGCCGTAGTACGCCTGCTGCTCGACCAGGAACGTCCCGTCGGGCGTCGTGACGCGGAGGAGGTAGGCGACGCGGTCGCGATCGGCGACCGAGCCGAGCTCCACGTGCTCCAGTGCATCGATGCGATCGCCGGCCCCGAACCACGCGCCCAGGATGATGTCGTCCACCAGCGCCGTCGCCGAGCTCGCGTCCCAGAAGCGGCTGGGCGTCAGGCCCCGGAAGTCGACCTCCGGGTCGAGGAGATCGAGGAGCCGGGGCGCGTCCTTCCTGGCGAGCGCCTCCGCAAACCGTTGCCCGATGTGGTTGTCCATCGGCCTACGAGCTGCGGGCCAGCGCCGGGCCCGGAATCACCGGCAGCTCCGAGAGGCCCCGCAACACGAGCCCGTCGCCATGGTCCCAGTGCAGGTCGTCGACCGGCACGGCGAGCCTGAGCTCGGGGAACCGGCGCAGCAGCGACGCGAGGGCCAGCTGACCCTCCATGCGGGCCAGCGCGGCGCCGAGGCAATGGTGGATGCCGTGCCCGAACGCGAGGTGCCGCATCTCGGCCCGACCGATGTCGAGCGCCTCCGGGCCCTCGTACCGGTTGCCGTCCCGATTGGCCGCCGCCAGGCAGATGATCACCTGGGCCCCGGCGGGGATGGTCACGTCGCCGATCGCAACCGGCTCGACCGCGTAGCGGAACGTCGCGTGGGGGACGGGGGCGTCGTAGCGGAGGCACTCCTCCACGGCGGCGGGAACCTTGGCGGGGTCCGCACGGAGCTGGGCCAGTTGATCCGGGTTGCGGAACAGCGCGACGACGCTGTTGCCGATGAGGCTCGCAGTCGTGTCGTGGCCGGCGACGATCAGCTGGAAGATCGTCGATAGCAGCTCCTGGTTGTCGAGCCGCTCGTCGCCGTCCCGGGCGCTGAGCAGCCCACTGACGAGGTCGTCGCCCGGCGCGCGCTGCTTGGCCTCGACGAGCGCCTCCAGCATCGCCACCACGGCGTCCGACGCCTCCTTGGCCCGCGCGTAAGCAGCCGGCGTCGGCGTCGGGACGAGGAGGGCGACCAGGCCGCGCCCCAACGGGTCCCGGTCGGGCTCGGGCACGCCGAGGAGCTCGCAGATCACCGTGAACGGGAGCGGAAAAGCGAACGCCGGCACCAGGTCGGCACGGGTCTCGGGCCCGAGCGCGGCGAGGTCGTCGAGGAGGTCGTCCACTATGGACTGCACCCGCGGGCGCAACCCCTCGATCCGCCGGGGCGAGAAGGCCGCCGACACCAGGCGACGCAGCCGGGTGTGGTCCGGCGGGTCGACGCTGAGCATGTGCCGGGCGAAGGCCGGTCCGGGAAGCCCCTCGGCCACGACGTCCGAGCCAAGGGCCAGCGCAGCATGCATGTCCTTGGAGAACCGCGGGTCGTTGAGGGCGGTGCGAGCCTCCTCGTACCGGGCCACCAGGTAGGCATCGTGCCCGTCCGCAAGCGTGACCGCAGTGACGGCACCAAGGTCCCGGACGCTGGCGAACAGCGGGAACGGGTCATCCCGGTCGTACGCCCCCCATGCCATGAGGGCTTCGTCCGTCGTCAACGGACAACCCTCGCCCGCCGCCGGCTGCCTGTCACCCAACCAGCTTGTCACGATCCGCCGGCGGCACGAAGGCGCTTCCGTGTCGCCGACGATCGGGTCACCCGACGAAGCCGGCCACCAGCCCGCCGAGGAGCAGGCCCGCGCCCAGGCCCGCCGTCACGTCGAGCGGGTTGTGCGCGCCCACGTAGACGCGACCGACCATAACCACGGCGGCGACCAGGAACGGGGCCCAGACCCACGCCGGCGGCAGGGTCGGGGCGACCACGCAGCCGATAGCGGCGACGAGGATGACGTGCCCCGACGGGAAGCTCGCTCCCTCCGCCGGCACGTCGCCGCCGCGCAGCACGGCGCCATCCTGGCTCGAACCCGGTCGCTCGCGGACGGCGAGGTACGCCTTCATCTCCCGCCGCACTATCCGCTCCGTCACGAGCTTGAGGACCATCGCCAGGATCACGCCGACGGCGACCGCGGGCTCGCCGGCCACCCACGCGATGACCAGGCCGACGAGGGTGCCGACGACGAGGTTCCCGAGCTGCATGGGTGGCCACAGGACCCAGTACAGCCACCCCGGCAAGCCGTTGATGGCGTGGAAGACCCGCACCTCCCAGGGAGCGATGTCACGCCGCCGGGCGGCGGCGACGGAGGCGGCTGCGATGGCCAGCCCGACGCCTGAGACGGCCAGCCACGCGAGCCTCATTCGGAGCCGGGCCGCATCGACACCGCGACACCTTCCATGCCTCGACCCGGGCGAAGATCACCCGTCCGGGGTGACGGGCCGCCGACGTGCCGCATCAGCGACGGGGACGCGTGCTCACATGGAGGCGTGGGCCACCACGACGCGTTGGCAGGCATCTGGATCTACATCGCCGACACGTCGTGCCGCGGCTACTCCCCGCTGTATGACCGCATCTGCCGGGCCGTCGCCGCGAGCGATGCCGTGCTCGACATGGTGGCCGAGGCGCCGCCCGAGGGCCACAACCCGGTGCTGCTGCTCGCAGCCGTCCACGACCTCGTCCTCGGAGGGCTCGATCACCAGTTGGCCGCGGTCTACGCGGGTGAGTCCGATGCCGACCCGGGGCCGCTGTTCGTCGACCTGTGCCTGCAGCAGCGCAGGGCCCTGCTCCACCTCCTGGCCACCCGGCACGTGAACACGAACGAGGTCGGGCGCTCGGCGACGTTGGGTCCCGCGCTCACGACGGTCGCCGCCCGGCTGGGCGAGCCGCTGGCCCACCTCGACGTCGGCTGCAGCGCCGGGCTCAACCTGCTGTGCGACCGCTATCTCCTCGACTACGGGCCCGCGGGCACAACGGGTCCGGGCGACGCGCCGGTCCGCGTCGCATGCAGGGTCGCCGGGGGCACGCCGCCGATCGCACCACTCCTGCCGACGATCGTCGCTCGCGTGGGCCTCGACCGCGCGCCGGTCGACGTCAACGACGACGACCAGGCGCGCTGGCAGCTGGCGTGCGTGTGGCCCGACACGGGCCGCCTGCCGCGCACCCGCCTCGCCCTCGAGGAGGCCCGGCGCACGCCGCTCGGGCTGGTCCAGGGCGACGCGGTCGACCGCGTCGGCCCCGCCATTGCCGGCCTGCCGTCCGGCGCCGTCGCCGTCGTGACCACCACCCACGTGGTCGCGTACCTCTCGCCCACCCAGCGCGCGGGGTTCCGCGACGCCCTCGCCGCGGCCTCGCTCGACCGGCCGGTAGCGTGGGTCAGCGCCGAGGTCCAGGGAGTGGTGGATGCGCTGCCCGACGTCGGGGCGCCGTCGGACGACCAGGGGGTGGAGGCGAGCGTGCTCGGCCTGGCCGTGTTCCGCGACGGCGCGGTCGACGGCACGGTTTTGGGCTACGTGCACCCCCACGGCACCTGGATCGACTGGCGGGCGTGAGCTGCGACCAGGTCGATCACAGCGAGCACCGGGGTTCGATGCGGCCGACGGCACCGAGGCCGTCGAGCACCATGAGCCCGCCGTCGACGAACGTGACGTAGAGCCGATCGAGGCGAGGCCCGGCGAAGGCGACATCGGTGGGGTTCGGCAGCGGCATCGCGACCTCGCGGTCAAGGCCGTCACGCACAAACCGCACCAGCCGACCTCCCCCGAAGAGCGCGCACCACAGTCCGCCGTCGCTGTCGAGTTTGGCGCCATCGGGACCACCTTCGAGGCGGGTCATGTCGCCGAACACCCGTCGCTCGCCCACCGACCCGGTCGTCGGGTCGTAGGGATAGGCGTAGTAGTGCGCCGACGTGTCGCCGACGATCAGCGTCATCGCGCCGTCGATCACACCGGCATTGGGTCCGTTGGTGTTGCCGATGTCGGGATCGAGCATGCGCCAGCCCTGGCGCGGCGAGAACCACCAGGCGGATCCGGTGGCCGGGCCCAGGTTCAGCTTCCCGGTGACGATGTTGCCCTCGGCGTCGGCACACATGTCGTTGCAGCGCCCGCCGATCTCATCCGGGTAGGAGCTCACGAGGCTCCATGTGCCGGAGTCGGGGTCGATTACGTGGAGGCCGTCGTCAAGCGCGGCCAGCACCCGGCCATCGGTGGTGGCCACGATGCCGGTGGGCATCGACGGTGCGGAAAGCGTCTGCAGCTCGTCGTCACCGTCATCCAGCCAGTGCAACGTCCGGGCGGCGCAGTCGACGAAGTAGAGGCGCTGCCGCAGCTCGTCCCAGAGGAGGCTCTCACCCCACCCCGTCGTGATGTCGCCGATGCGCGTGATTTCCATTCCAGAGATTCAAGTTCGTGAAGGCTTACCGAAGCGATGGCTGGACTCAATGCTCGGAGCTGCTCGCCAAGGCTGCGGCCTCCAGGCAGGACCCGGCCGGGCAGATGTCCGCCCGGCCGGGATCCGCTCCCCCGGCGATCTCGCCGCCCTATCCAACGAGGTCGAGTTGTGGCGCGCGGTCGAGTACGTGTCCCACGGCGTCGGCCACCGCGGCCAGGTCGAGGGCGGCGACGAAGGTCGAATAGGTCAGCCAGGTGAGCGCCCACCCCGGGTTGAGGACCCAGGGAGGACGGTGCACCGGGCTGCGGCACAGGCCCAGCCGGCGCAGCTCGACCAGGGCGGGGATGTCGAAGAGGTCGAGCTTGCCGGCGAACAGCGTGCCCACGCAGTCCAGGCGCTCCTCGACGAACGCCGCCCGGATGAAGGTGCTCACCGCCAGGAAGCCGGACAGATACACGCAGTCCTTGGTGAACGGCGCACCGCCGGTGACCGGGCCGCCCCGGAAGATGCGGCGGGTGCTCTCGAAGGCCTGCTCGGGGTCGGGCGACCGGTCCGAGAACCACCGGAACAGCTCGACGAAGTCGGCGCCGTCGATCACCATCTGCACCCCGAGGACGCGATCGGCCAAGCGGCGGAACCGGTCGAGCTCGAGCGTGCCCGATACGAACTCGGAGAAGACGGCGAGGCCCTCCTGGGTGCGGGTCGTTCCCGGATGCCCGATGGCGAGGATGGGCAGATCGGTTTGGTACCGACCGTTCACCGCTGTCAACACATGGATGAATGCCTCGTGGTTGAGCAGCTGCGCTGCGTCCCGGGCGGTGAAGCGGGCCCCGGACCGCACCTTGATCCTGGTCGCCGTCGCCAGCGCGTTGGCCGAGAGCTCGTCGACGATCCTGATGGCGGGCGCGTCGTCCGGGCCGAAGTGCGCGATCACCCCGGCGGACAGGATGTCGGCCACCTCCTGCGCCGAGTGGTCGCGGCGTGCCTCGAGCGACAGGCCGACGCGGTCGAGGCCGGCCAGGACGTCGCCCACGCGCTCGGCGAGCTCATAGGGGGTAATGGGGTCGTAGCGCAGCGGCGTGTGCGGCGTGCCGTAGAGGTCCCGGTTGTACACGAGGAACGACTCGGTGCCCCGCGCCGCCAGCATCCGGGCCGTCAGCTCGAGCGACTCGGCGACCGACTCGAGCCAGTCGTCCACGAGCCCTCCGGGGTAGATCGACCGGCGGACCTCGCGCAAGGCGTCGACGATTGGCTGCTGGTCGAACGGCGGGTAGTCGACGTCCGGGAGTGCGTCGGCGCCGCCGGCCAGGAACTCCTCACGCACCGAGGCCGGCCAGCGCAACGCCGCCAACACGCGGATCGGCTTGGCGATCTCGTACAGCCTGTGGGCTATCGACCGGTAACGCTCTGCGTCGGGATCGGCCACCGCACCCCCCGCCGCCCCCGTGCCCGGCGCTTCCGTCGAGCTCATGCCGGCCGCACCGTGCGGGCCGCGCAGCTTGCCACCGTGGGCTCGTGCGGAATGGCGGAGGCCACGGGTCCAGCGTGGCCCGCCGGGGGGCGGCCGCCGCCTCACCCTCCGTGGGTGAATCCAGGGAGGCCAGGCTCCGGTTGCCCGCATGGAAACCTGCCGCGGCATTGGTGGCTATGGCAACCAATCCCGCGGCAGGTCTCGGGCAGAGCCGGCTTCGTAGCGGGAAAGGTTGGCCTCGAACCAGGTGCTCGGCCTGCAAGCTCGGTCATCGTTGGCAATAGGTGCTCGGCGTTGCTCCACACCGCGACAGGGAACGCATGACTGGCCCCCGAGTTGACCGCAGTGGCAGCCGCCCGTATTTTCCTCACTGGTTAATTATCTATCTGGGAAAGTATGGAGCGATCATGACGATGGCGATCGACGAAGATCGGCTCGACGAGACCTTTGCGGCGCTGGCCAACGCGACGCGGCGAGCGATCCTGGCCCGTCTCTCGGACGGTGGTGCGACCGTCAACGAGCTCGCCGAGCCGTTCGAGATGACCCTTCCGGCCATCTCGAAGCACATCAAGGTGCTGGAACGGGCGGGCTTGGTCATGCGGGGCCGACGAGCCCAGTACCGGCCATGTGTCCTCGACGCCGCGCCGCTCGAGGAGGTCTCGACGTGGGCGGAGCAGTACCGGCCCGTCTGGGAAGCCCGCTTCGCCCGGATGGACCGGTACATCACACAACTTCGACCGCGACGAAAGGCCGACGAACACGATGCCTGACCACAACGCTTCCCAGGACGCGGTGGTGATCGAACGCTGCTTCGATGCCCCGGTGGATCTCGTCTGGCAGATGTGGACCGACCCGGAACACTTCAAGGCCTGGTACGGCCCCGATGGCGCAACCGTTCCCGTCGCCAAGATGGACGTGCGCGTGGGCGGTACCCGTCTGGTCTGTATGGAGGCGGACACCCCGAACGGCCCGATCCTCATGTGGTTCACCGGTGAGTACCTCGAGGTCGTCGAAAATGAACGGCTCCGCTACACCGAATCCATCTCCGACGAGAACGGAAATGTGTCATCGCCGCCGGCCAGCGGCATGCCGGAGGGGCATCCCATGACGACCGAGGTCCGTGTCGAGCTCGAGGACCTCGGTGGCCGCACCAGGATGGTGATGACACACGCCGGCATTCCCGCCGGATCCCCGGGTGCGATCGGTTGGGCGACGGCGTTCGACAAGCTCGCTGCCCACGTCGACGCGCAAACCGGCCGCTAGCGCCACCTTTCGGGTCGCGTACGACGCGCTCGGGCGTCGAGCGTGTCAACCCAAGCGGGCGAGTGTGCGGCGCATGTCCCGGATGGTCCGGGCCGTGCCCCGCACCGTGCCGGTGACCTTGGACCGGCCGATCCGGGGGCTGTAGGCGACCGGGACCTCGGCGATGCGCCACCCTGCCGCGGCGGCCCGCAGCACCATCTCGAGGGGCCACGCAAAGCGGCGGTCGACGATACCGAGCGCTACAAGGTCGTCCCGGCACGCTGCCCGCATGGGGCCGAGGTCCGAGACATCGGCAGCGGACGTACGGCGGATCCGCCGGGCCAGGTAGGCGTTGGCGTAGCGGGCGTGCCGAGGCAACGCGCCGGGAGCGGTGGGGCGGCGGGCGCCGAGGACGAGATCGGCCCTCGCGGCCGAGACGGGCGCGACGACGAGGGGCAGCTCTCGCGGATCGAGGGACCCGTCCGCGTCGCAGAAGGCCACGACGGGTGTGCTGGTCGCGGCGAGGCCCGCGGCGCACGCGGCGCCGAAGCCTCGCCGCGGCTCGACCACCACCGTGGCGCCCAAGTCACGAGCGACGTCACCGGACCCGTCAGTCGAGCCGTTGTCGACCACCAGCGCGCGGTAGCCCGGCGGGAGGCGGCCCAGCACCCACGGCAGCGCTGCCGCCTCGTCGAGCACCGGGAGCACGACGTCCACGCCGGTCGGAGCCGAACGGTCGTTCACGGCCAGCACCGTAGGGATGCGCGCCTTACGAGGCTCGAAACATCGTCGGCCGGGCCCGGCCGGTCGTGACCGCGGGACATACGGTCCCGCCGCGTGGTCGCCGCTGCCACCACCACCGCCACCACCGAGACCCCCACACCCCGATCGCCGTTCGTCCCCGGTGCGGGAGGTCACCGCGCTCGGCTGGCCGTGGCTGTATGGGTGGCCGTGGTGGCGGTAGCCCTGGCCTGGGGGACCTGGGGCGTCGCCTCCAGTGGCATCGCATTGCGGGCGGCGCCGCTGTACGGGCGGTGGCGCTGGCACCCGGGTTGGGGGCTGGTGCCCGCGCTTCTGGCCGGCGGGTTCGTCGTGGCGTGGGGTCCGGCCGTCGCGCGCCGCGTCCCCTGGCGGTGGGTGCCCCCGCTCGCGGGACTGGCCGCTGTCGGTTGGACGCTGGCGCTCGCGGTTGCCGACGGCTGGTCGAAGGTGACAGAGCCGCTCACGACCCGACACGAGTACGAGCCGTTCGCAGCTCGTATCGACGACCTCGCCGGGCTCCTGGGCCGGTTCACCGAAGGGTTGGCCGCCTTCCCGATCCATGTGCAGGGACATCCCCCGGGCCCGGTCACCGTCGCGTGGCTCCTAGATCGCTCCGGCCTGGGCGGCGCCGGGTGGCTGGCGGCCGTGGCCATCGTCGGCTGGGGGGCGGCTGTCGCCGCCGCGCTGGTTGCCGTTCGAGCGCTTGCGGGTGACCGCGTCGCCAGGCGGGCGGCGCCGGCTCTGGTCGTGCTGCCGGCGGCCATATGGGCCGGGACGTCGCTGGACGCGCTGTTCGCAGGGCTCGCCGCAACCGGGCTGGCGCTGGCGACCGTGGCCGCGGTTCGGGCGTCGCGGGGTCGTGCGCTCGCTGCGGGGGTCGTGCTCGGCGTGGCACTGTTGTTCAGCTATGGCGCTGCCCTCGTCGTCGTCGTTGCAGTGGTGGTGATCGCGCGTGCCCGTCGAACCGATCGGCCGGCCCGACCTCCCGGCGTCCTGGTGCCTTTCGCCGTTGGAGCGCTTCTGCCCCTGGGCACCGCCGGGGTGATCGCCGGCTTCTGGTGGATGGAGGGGTTGCAGGCCACCGAGCACGCGTATTGGTCAGGCATCGGTGGGCAGCGACCCGCCGGCTACCTCACCGTGGCGGGCAACCCAGCGGCACTGGCCCTGGCCGCGGGGCCGGCTGTGGCGGTCGGGCTGGCAGGCGTGCTCACCTCGGCCGACCGGCGGGCCCGGTTGCTACCCGCAGCTGCCCTCGGCGCCGTGCTGGTGGCCAACGTCTCGCAGATGTCGCGTGGCGAGGTGGAGCGCATCTGGTTGCCGTTCGTCCCGTGGCTCGCCTTGGCCGCCCCCGGAGATCGCCGGGGCTGGCTGGCCGCCCAGGCCGGCCTCGCCCTGCTGGTCCAGGCGGCGCTCGTCTCGGCCTGGTAGGTCTCATGCGCATACTGGTCACCGGAGGGGCGGGGTTCGTCGGATCCCACGTTGTCGACCTACTCGTCGCCGGTGGCCACGAGGTGGTCGTGCTCGACTCGCTGGCGGCCCATGACAGCGGTCCGCCGCCGTGGCTGCCCGATGACGTCGAGCTGGTGTGCGCCGACGTGCGCGACCCCGACGCCTGGCGCATCGCGGCGCGGGGGGTCGATGCCGTGAGCCATCAGGCGGCGCGGGTCGGGCTCGGCATCGACTTCGGTGACGTGCGCCGCTATGTGGACGACAACGACTCGGGCACCGCCACTGGACTCTGGGTCCTGCACGACACCGGGTTCCGGGGTCGGCTGGTGCTGGCGTCGAGCATGGTCGTCTACGGCGAGGGGCGTTACCGATGCCGACGCCACGGCGATGTCCGACCCCGTCCCCGCACCTCGGAAGACCTCGCGGCCGGCCGCTTCGATCCCAGCTGCCCGGCCTGCGGTGGCGCGTCGAGATGGGCACCCATCGGCGAGGAGGCGCCAACCGACCCACGCAACGTGTACGCCGCCACAAAGCTGCACCAGGAGCATTTGTGCGCCGCGTTCGGTCGAGAGCACGGCGTCGCCGTGACCGCCCTGCGTTACCACAACGTCTACGGACCCCGGATGCCGAGGGACACGCCGTACGCCGGCGTGGCATCGATCTTCCGGTCCGCCGTCGAACGAGGCGAGCCGCCACGGGTGTTCGAGGACGGCGGGCAGACCCGCGATTTCGTCCACGTTCTCGACGTCGCCCGCGCCAACGTGGCCGCCCTCACCGCCGACGCGCCCGTGGTAGGGCCGCTGAACGTGGCCTCCGGGGTCCCCCGCACCGTTCTCGACCTGGCTCGAGCGAGCTGCGCCGGCACCGGCTTGGCGCCGATCCTGGTGGGTGGGGGCCGGCTCGGCGACGTCCGCCACATAGTCGCCAGCCCAGCGCGCGCCGCTGCAACCCTGGGGTTTCGCGCCGTGGAGATGTTCGACGTCGGCGACGTCGGCGGCGTCTAGGCCCGCGGGAGACTAACGGTGAACCGACAGCCCCCCGGCTCGTTGCGCACGGCGATGTCGCCTTCGAGGACGTCCACCAACCCGCGGGCGATGGCCAGCCCCAGCCCTGCGCCGCCGCTCGTGCTCGGCGTGCGAGCGGCGTCGCCCCGGTAGGCGAGGTCGAACACCCGGTCGAGGTCGTAGGCGGGGATGCCACCACAGCCGTCGAGGACGGACACCTCCACATGGTGGTCGCCGCCACGCACCGCAACCTCCACGGCGCCGCCCGGCGGCGTATGCCGGATCGCGTTGTCGAGCAGGTTGCGCACCACCCGCGCCAGCTCGGGCGCCGACCCCGCCACGTCGGGTGGGCGGCCATCGAGCCGGCCGTCGACCCGGACGCCCTTTGCCTCCGCCATCACCGCCGCCGACGCCACTACGTCCGACACCAGCTCACCCAGCGCCACCCGCTCCACGCTCACCGCCAACGTCCCCGCCTCGATCCGGGACAGCTCGAAGAGGTCGTCGACGAGCCTGGCGAGGCGGTCGGCCTCGGTCATGAGCTGGAGGTGGTAGCGCCGCACCTCCATCGGCTCGTCGACAATGCCGTCGTCGAGCGCTTCGACCATCGCCCGGATGCCGGCGATCGGCGTGCGCAGGTCGTGGCTGACCCACGCCACCAGCTCACGTCGGCTGGACTCCAGCGCCCGCTCCCGGTCGGCCGCCTCCAGGAGCCGGCGGCGCGCCCGCTCCAGCTCGGTCGCCAAGGCCAACGCACCCAGGACCCCGGCGGTGCCGGCACCCGCGACGACGACCACCAGGGCCGAGAGGTCGTGGCTCGACACGAACATCGCCTGGGCGGCGGCCAACGACCCGAACGCCACTGCGACCACCGGGATGAGCGCGACCACCAGCGGGCTACGGGACCGCTGCAGCGCCAGCCGTCCCCCGGCATAGGTGATGATCGACACGCCGAAGCTGATGGCAACGAGCTGGGAGGCGTCGGCGGCGGGCAATCCCAGTGACGCCGCGGCCCCGATCGCCACCAACAAGCCCACCGCAACCACCAGCGGCGCGATGGCCGGGGCCCGGACGACACTCGTGGTCGCGCTCATGCCGCCACGCCCTCCCAGCGGTAGCCCACGCCCCACACCGTGACGATGCGCACCGGGTTTGCCGGATCCGGCTCGATCTTCTCCCGGAGGCGGCGAACGTGGACGGTGACCGTGGACGCGTCGCCGTAGCGATAACCCCAGACGCCCTCGAGCAGCTCCTCGCGCCGGAACGCGCGGCGCGGGTGGCGCACCAGGAATGCCAGCAATTCGAACTCTCGCGCCGTCAGCGACACCACACCCCCACGCATCCGTGCCTGGCGGGCGGCGATGTCCACCTCGAGGTCGCCGTCGACAAGTACTCGCGGCGCGTTCGACGCGGGCGACGCCAGCGGTCCCCGCGCCCGGCGCAGCACGGCCCGCACCCGCGCCACCAACTCCTTGGTCGAGAAGGGCTTGGACACATAGTCGTCCGCGCCCAGGTCGAGACCTACGATGCGGTCGGTTTCCTGGCTACGGGCCGTGAGGATGACGATGGGAACCGGCGCCAGCGCCCGTAGGCGACGGCACACCTCCAGCCCGTCGATGCCCGGCAGCATGAGATCGAGGACCACGAGGTCCGGTGGCGCCGCCAGCGCCCGCTCGAGGGCGTCCCTTCCGTCGGCAACCGTCTCGACCGTGTAACCGTCGCGCTCGAGGTAGCGCGCCACGACCTCCGACACGGTGGTGTCGTCGTCGACCACCAGGATCCGGGGCGCCGCCTCGATCACGACGCCGAGGCTAGGGCCGCGGTGGGTGGGAAGGCCTTACGAGCTGCGGAACATCGGGCTGGTCCGTTCCAGCGAGTGCGACACGGGTCATAGACCGGTGCCGTGCACCTCGTCGTGATCGCCAAGGAACCGATCCCTGGGCGCGTGAAAACCCGCCTGTGCCCACCGTGCTCACCCGTCGAAGCGGCGCGGGTGGCAGAGGCGGCGCTGGCCGACACCCTCGACGCCGCGCTCGCGTCGGGCGCTGACCGCGTCGTGCTCGCCCTCGACGGGCGGCCCGGGCCGTGGTGCCCGCTGGGGGTCGTGGTGATCGGTCAGGGTCGTGGCACTCTCGACAGGCGGCTGGCGCACGCATGGTCCCAGGGGGCGGGCCGCGGCCCGGCGCTGCAGGTCGGCATGGACACCCCCCAGGTCTCAGCCGTCGACCTGAACCGTGCGATGGCGGCGCTGGACGACAACCACGTCGACGCGGTGCTGGGTCCCGCAACCGACGGCGGTTGGTGGGCTCTGGGCATGCGACGACCCCGGCCCGAGGCAGTCCTGGGCGTCCCGACGAGCCTGCCGGACACCGGCGCCCGGCAGGCGGTGCGGCTGGCGGCACTCGGCATGCGCACGCGGCTGCTCGAGGTGCAAACCGACGTCGACACGTGGCCCGACGCCGTCGCCGTCGCGCTCGAGGCACCGGAAACGCGGACCGCCGCCGTTGTCCGATGGCGGGAGGCGCGGCTCAACGCCGTCGCATCGGCGGTCGGGCCATGACGTCGCTCGTCTGGTCCGGCGGCGATGCGATCGAGCTGCCCGTGGGGCGTTGGCGCGGACCGCCGGACGATGTCGAGCTCGCCCTCCTCGACACCCTGGCGGATCCCGTGCTCGACGTCGGGTGCGGGCCCGGACGCATCGTCGCCGCGCTCGGTGCCGCCGGGCGCCCGGCGCTCGGCGTCGATCCCAGCCCGGCCGCCGTCGCCGAGGCGGTGCGGCGACGCGCACCGGTCCTGGCCCGCTCGGTGTTCGGTCCGCTACCGGGAGAAGGGCGTTGGGCCACCGTGCTGCTGCTCGACGGCAGCATCGGCATCGGCGGCGATCCCGAGGCGCTGCTGAACCGAGCGCGTCGTCTGGTCCGGCCCGGCGGGGAGGTCGTGGCGGAGGTCGAGCCACCTGGCGTGTCGACTGGCCCGACCACCGCCCGGCTCGCGTCGGCTCGGGGGCAGAGCGCATGGTTCGCCTGGGCGAGGGTCGGGGCCGACGCGTTCGAAGCGCTGGCGGTCGCCGCCGGGCTGAGGCCCGTCGTTCTCGACGCCGCCGGGGAACGCTGGTTCGGCCGGGCGGTGCGCCCGTGATGCTCCGACGGCTGCCGGGCTCCAGCCACCCGAGCGAGCTGCACGAGGTGCGCAGCGCGGCATGGTTGGGACTCGGGCTCGGGGTCACATTCGGCACGTGCTTCCTGACCGGCGTTTGGTCACACCTGGCGCAGAACCCCCCGGCGTGGTTCACGTACCCTTCCCGCCCCGCCGGGCTGTACCGCGTTACGCAGGGGCTGCACGTGGCGAGCGGGACGGCCGCGATCCCGTTGCTGTTGGCCAAGCTCTGGGTTGTCCATCCCCACTTCTTCCAGTGGCCGCCGGCCCGGTCGGTGCTGCATGCCGTCGAACGACTGGCGCTGGTGCCACTGGTCGGCGGAGGCTTGTTCCAGTTGCTCTCGGGCACGCTCAACGTCGCCGAGTGGTACCCGTGGACGTTCTTCTTCCCTCGGGCCCACTTCTGGGTGGCGTGGATCACGATCGGTGCGCTGGTCGTGCACGTCGGCGCCAAGGCTCCCGCCACGCGTGACGCCGTGCGCCGGCGAGCCCGACCGGCAGACGCGGTACGGGCACCGGCGGGCGACCGGCGGGCGTTCCTCGGCGGGGTCGTCGCTACCTCGGTGGGCCTGGTGGTGGCCACGGCCGGTGGCACGGTCGCGGCGCTGAGCCCGGTGTCGGTCCTGGCCCAGCGGCGCCCGGGCGTGGGGCCGCAGGGGTTCCCGGTCAACAAGTCGGCGGCCGCAGCCCGGGTGACGGACGTGGCCCGCGACCCTGCGTACCGGCTGGTGGTCGAGGGTGCGGTCGACCGGCGCCTGGAGCTCAGCCTGGACGACCTCCATGCCCTACCGCAGCGGGAGGCGCATCTGCGGATCGCGTGCGTGGAAGGGTGGAGCGCCTCGGCCCGCTGGCGGGGCGTGCCGGTACGCGACCTGTTGGCGCGGGCAGGAGCGGCGGCGGATGCCGAGGCCACGGTCGAGTCGTTGCAACCGACCGGCCGCTACCGGGCGGCGTACATCAACGGGGACCAGGCGGCGGACCGGGACACCCTGTTGGCCGTCGAGCTCGACGGCCAACCGCTGCACATCGACCACGGATTCCCCGTGCGCCTGATCGGGCCCAACCGCCCGGGCGTTCTCCAGACCAAGTGGGTGTCGAGGCTGGTGGTCCACTAGTGGACGAACCCCGGGCGCTCCCCGAGACGACCTCGCGCCGTGGCCTTCTGGTCGGGCTGGCTCTGGGCCTGCCGGTCATCGGTTACGGGCTCCGTGGCGCCATCGTCGACGCCGACGACACCCACCCGCGCGAGCTCGCCCGCTGGGTGATCGGCGCCGCCCTGGTCAACGACCTCATCCTCTTGCCCGTGGTTGGGGCGATCGCGCTGTTGGCACGACGCTTCACGCCTCGCCGCGCCTGGCCGCCGGTGCGGGCCGGACTGGCTGCCACCGGGATCCTGGTCCTGGTCGGCTGGCCGTTCGTCCGGGGCTACGGCGACGATCCGACGAACCCCTCGCTGCTACCGCGCAACTACGGCGCCGGACTCGCCGCCGCCACCGGCGTCGTCTGGGTGGCGGTCGCACTTTGGGTCGCCTGGTGCTACCTCGGTGATCGAATCAGTTGGCGGTCATCGGGTAGCCAGCCGCCTTCCAGGCGCTCATCCCGCCAAGGACATTGACGAGGTCGAGATCGGTGCGAGCGTCGAGGAGGCTGGCCGCTGCCGAGGACCGGTAGCCCGATCCGCACACCACCGCCAGGGGCCGGTCGGTGCGGGGCACGTCGTCGAGGCGCTGCGGCAGTTCGCCGCCCGTGATGAACGTGGCGCCCTCGATGTGGCCGTCGGCCCATTCGCCCGGCTGGCGGACGTCGAGCAGGTCGAGCATGCCGGCGGCGAGGCGGCGACGGAGCTCGTGGACGGTGATCTGGGGGAGCCGCTCGAGATCCAGGGCCGCCGTGCGCCACGCCAGCATCCCCCCGGCGAGCCACCCGACGGGCAGTTCGTAGCCGATGCGCAGCAGGTCCCAGGTGACCGGCCACAGGTCGGCCGGTGAGCCGAGGACCAGCACGACGGCGGCGTCCCCGTCGACGACCGTCCCGGCCCAGGTGGGGAAGGAAGCGCCCTGCCCGACGCTCAGTGCGCCCGGGATGTGCCCGCCGCCGTACGCCTCGGGTGCGCGGGTGTCGAGCAGGACGGCGCCATCGCGCGCCGCCCGCAGTACGGCGTCGGGCTCGAGTGCCGGGGGCTCTCCCAGGACGCCGAGGGGCGCGACGCCCGCGAGGTTCTGGCGTCGCATCCGCCTCCAGTAGGGCGGCACCGCCGGCAGGTTGTCGAGGCGCAGGCACTGCTCGACGAACTCGTCCTTGGACGAGACCCTGGCCAGGATCTCGTTGGTGCGCCGCTCGTAGCCGACGGTCGTGGACAGGCGGCTGCCGATGTTGCCGCCGCACAGCGATCCCGCCACGTGGGTGGGGAACACCTCGACGTGGTCGGGCAGCTCGAGGATCTTCGTCTGGATCGTGCGGCAGAACTCCCGGGCCGCCACCTCGGCCTGGTCGCGCCCGCCGAGCAGGTCGGGGCGGGCCAGGTCCCCGACCAGCAACGCTCCACCCGACAGCAGCATGGCGGGCACGTCCGCCGACGCCGACCGGTCGTACACGACCACGCTGATGTGCTCCGGCGTGTGCCCGGGGGTGTGCAGCACCTCGAAGCCGACCTCCCCGAGCTCGAACTGCTCGCCGTCGCGCAGCGGCCGATGCTCGAAGCCCACCTCCGCGACCGCAGATGCCAGCAGCTCCACGTCCGCGCGCTCGGCCACCTCGGTCAGGCCCGACAGGTAGTCGTTGTGGCCGTGCGAGTCGAGCGCGTGCCGGATCCGCAGGCCCTGCACTCGGGCGACGTCGAAGTAGCCCGAGACGTCCCGCTGCGGGTCGAACAGCAGTGCCTCACCCGTTTCCTCCGACCCGACGAGGTAGGAGGCGTGGCCCAGGCCCTGCAGGTAGAACTGCTCGAAGAACACGTCGGTGGTCAGGGGCCGGCGGCCATCGTCGCCGGCGGCGCCGCGTAGGGCCTCTCGGGGTCGGCGCCCTGGAGCTGCCAGACCTCGTGGCCGTAGGTGTCGAACACGAGGAACTGGTCGGGACCGGGGTCCTTGGTGTCGCCGCGGTGGAGGATGTACGCGAGCTGGTCGGCCCCGTCGCTGAGGTCGATCCGGAACTCGATGCCGAACACGTCCTGACCGACCGGCCGCACCGGGTCGGTCCATGGAGGCTCGGTCGCGGCACCCGTCCACACGTGAAGGCCCCAGAAGTCGTTGAAGTCGGTGCTGGTGGGATCGCCGTAGTCGCCGGCCGGGCGCCGATAGTGGATGGTCGCGAAGTCCTCGGCTGCCCCGCGGGACCGGTGGACCACCTGCTCGCCAGGCTGGAACCAGGCCGTCGGGGTCTCGGTGGGCGTGAGGGTCTGGGCGTCGATGTCGACGGTCCCCCCGTTGCGGACCGTCACCGTCAACGGCGACGACAGGTCGGGAGGCGTCAGCGTGAACACGGCGCCGTAGTCGTCCGTCGCGTCCGGCGGGGAGTTGGTCCTGATGGGGCCCTCCGGGCTGGACGCGTCGATCGTCACGGCCGAGCAGTCGGTGCAGGCGTACCGGACGGTGGCGTGGCCCTGGGCCGCGGCCTGCGACGTGTAGATCGTCGCGTCGCCCTGGCGCAGCCAGATCTCCGGCGTCGTGCCGGGGTCGAAGCTGCGGTCGGGGCTGTTGTCGGGATCCTTGGTGTCGCCGCGGTGGACGATGAAGTTCACGGGCAGTGTGTCGTTCGCCAGCTTCACGAACGCGAACCGGCCGTACTCGTCCTCGCCCAGGAACGGCTTGGGGCTGGTCCAGTCGGTGGCCTCCTCGGGAGCGATGGCGTCGCCCCAAAGGTGCAGGCCCCAGAAGTCGTTGGCGTTGCCGGTCGTGTGGTCGCCGTAGTCGCCCGCCGGCCGGGCGTAGTGGATGACGGCGTAGGGGTTCCTCGGCGCCGCGGCCTCCGGGAACTCGACACCGACGTTGACCACCTCGTCGGCGGCCAAGTGACCCGAGAGGTCGTTCACGATGGCCCGGAACGACAGCCTGGTGTCCTCGTGGCCACGCAGGTGGCTGGCGTCGTAGAACACGCGGTACGGCGGGTTGTCGTCGGTTCCGATCGGCACGTAGTCGCCGGAGCCCTCCCGCACGGCGAACGTCACCTCTGCATACGCGTCCTGGTCGAGCTCGGCGGAGACCTCCACCCGGTCGGTGACCCGGTGGCCGTCCCAGGTGTTGGTGCCCAGCTCGGCGGTGTCTCCGTGCTCGAGGCTGGTGATGGCGATGCCGGGTGCGGCGTCGCTCGCCGGCACCGGCTTCTTGGCCTGATAGACGACGACCCCCAGCGCCGGCACGGTGAGGCCGAGCGCGCCGTCGGCTCCGGTCGTGACGGTGTCCGGCACGTTCGCACTGGGCGCCAGCTTGCGCGACACGAGCTTGTACTTGGTGCCTGAGGACGAGTACGTCGGCACATCGGCGCTGGCCGCGGTCTCGCTGTTGTTGAGGGCGACCACGTACTCGATGCGCTGGTCACGGTCGATCCGCGAGAAGGCGTAGACGCCGGGCACGTCGGCGCTGACGCGGTGGATCTGGGCGCCCGAACGCAGCGCGGGGTGCTGGCGAGACAGCTTGCCGAGCTCCTTGATCGTCTCGTAGAGCGGGTGGTCGCGGCCGAAGTTGTCGTCCGCCGACGTCTCGTCGGTGCCGATCAGGTCGTTGTCGGCGTACGAGGGCACGAAGTTGGCGAACATGTCCTCGCGGGCGTCCTTGTCGCCGCCATCGCCCACGAAGCCCTGTTCGTCGCCGTAGTAGACGACCGGCTGGCCGCGCGCGAAGAACATGAGGGCGTGCGCCAGCCGGGAGCGGGCCAGCAGCTCGGCGTCGGCGGCGCCGGCCTGGTCGACGCGCTGCAGGAAGTAGCCGATGCGCCCCATGTCGTGGTTCCCGAGGAACGTGGGCATCGCATAGGCATTGCTGTCGGCGTCGGTGTAGTAGTCGTCCAGGGCGAAGAAGTCGCGCAGGGCGTCGGTTGACGCGCTCTGAGAGGCGAAGCCGCGCGCCGCCAGCTGGAAGCCGAAGTCGATCGTCGACTGGAGCCGGCCCCGGGTGGAGAACTCGCTCATGAACGGCGGGCCGAACTGCTGGTCGAACACCTCGCCGAAGGCGAAGAAGTCGTCGATGCCCCGCGCCTCCGCCGCCGCCAGGATGTCCGGGCCGAACTTCTGCCAGAACTCCATGTTCACGTGCTTGGTGGTGTCGATGCGGAACCCGTCGACGCCGAACTCGTCGATCCAGAACGAGTAGATGTCGACCATCCCCTCGACCACTTCGCGGCGCTCGGTCCACAGGTCGTCGAGCCCGAAGAAGTCGCCGTAGAGCGAGTTCTCGCCGGTGAAGCTCGTGTTCCCCCGGTTGTGGTACAGCAGCGGGTCGTTGAGCCATGCCGGGTTCTTCACGTTCGCCTCGCCGGGCGGCACGGTCGCCGCGTACGGGAACGAGCTCGCGTTCACGTCGGGGAACGAGTAGTCGGGCTGTCCCGAGTAGGCGAAGTCGGAGTCGTTGAACGGTTGCCCGGCGGTGTCGCGATACGGGAAGTCGCGCTTGTTGCGGTAGCCGGCGTTGCCCTCGAGCTGGATGACGTCGGCGGTGTGGTTCGTGACGATGTCCATGACCACCTTCATGTCGCGGTCATGGGCTTCGTCGACCAGGCGCGCGAACTCTGCATTCGTCCCGAGATGGGGGTCGACGTGCAGGAAGTCCTCGATCCAGTAGCCGTGGTAGCCGGCGGAATGCCCATACAGGTCGGTCGTATCCGACTGGGTCGGCTTGTTGGTGAAGATCGGCCCCACCCAGATGGCGGTGACCCCGAGGCCCTGGAGGTACGGCAGCTTGCGGCGCAGGCCCTCGAGATCGCCACCGTGGTAGTAGCCCTTCTGGTCCGGGAGGTACCCGTGAGCCAGCACGTTCTCCTGGGTGTCGCCGGCCACGCAGGTTCCCGCAAAGGCACCGCAGTTGTTCCTGCGGTTGCCGTCGTTGAACCGGTCGGGAATGGCGAAGTAGAGGAGCTCGTCGACGAACGGGTGGCGCACGGGCTCGCGCACGAGCGCTGCGTCGTCGACCGGCACCGCCGGCGTCACGGTGATGTCGAGCAGGTGGCTGGCCTGGTCGTAGCTGAACGTGGCGGCGTCACCGGCGGACCCGACAGTGAACGTGATGTTGGCGCCGTCACGGACGCCACCGGCCCCGTAGTTCTCGTCCCACGTCTCGTCGATCGCCACCTTGGCCTCGTAGGTGCCAGGCGGCAGCGATGACGTCGAGAAGCGCCCGACCCCGTCGCCGTCGGGGTCCTGCAGCCAGGACCGCAGGCAACCCGGATCCCAATCACTGGTACAGCCCAGCTCGCTCTGGAAGCTGCCGGGCGCGGTGGCGATGACCGACGTCTGGTTGTCCGTGACCCAGTGGGTCTCGTCGTCGTAGAAGAACTTGACCGGGCCCGTGGCTGCCAGGGACAGGCCGATGTTCGGTCCGTCACGCACGGCGCCGGCGCCGTAGCTCTCGGCCCACGTGCCGTCGAGCGCCGCCTTGTACTCCCAACTCCCGGCCGGGAGCGGAAAGCTCGCCTGCCAGACACCGTCATCGGCGTCGAGCGCCAGATGGGTCGTCGCGCACTCCGGCTGCCAGTCGCCAGGGCAGCCCAGCTCCTGCTGGAAGCTCCCGGCAACGGTCACGGTGGTCGGCTCGGCCGCCGCTGGGCCGGCCGTGCCGGCGACCCCGAGCGTCGCAGCAACGATGCCCGGGACCAGAAGCAGCACGAGTGGTCTACGCGCCATGGCCACACCCCCTGATCGCCCCTGAGCATAGAGTGCGGCGCGGAACTCGTTCCGTGGTCCACGCGGGCGCGTGACATCGTGGTCAACCGATGCGCGAGCCGCCCGAGCTGCCCCCTGACGGCGAGCTGGTGGCGCGCCTGCGGTCCAGGGACGACGCCGCCTTTGCGCTGGTGCTCGACGCCTGGTCCGGCGGGATGGCCCGGGTGGCCCGATCCATCGTGTCGACGCACGCCTCCGCGGACGAGGTCGTGCAGGACGCATGGCTTGCGGTCATCCAGGGCGTCGGAAGGTTCGAGGGCCGCTCGTCGCTCAAGACCTGGGTGTACCGGATCCTGGTCAACGCCGCGAAGCGGCGGGCGCTGCGCGAGGGGCGCCATGTCTCGTGGAGCCCGGTGGCCGGCGAGGACAACACGCCCACCGTCGATCCGGCGCGGTTCGGCGGCCCGGACGACCGGTTTCCCGGGCACTGGTTGGCGTTCCCGGCGCCATGGTCGTCGCCCGAGCAGGACATGCTTGCCGGCGAGGTCCAGGCGCAGGTCGAGGCCGCGCTGGCCGAGCTGCCCGCCCGCCAGCGGGTCGTCATCACGCTCCGCGACGTCGAGGGCTATGGCTCCGACGAGGTGTCCTCCATCCTGGAGATATCGGCCGCCAACCAGCGGGTGCTGCTGCACCGCGCCCGGGCGTTCGTGCGCGGCAAGCTGGAGGAGTACTTCGTGGCGTCGACATCAGACCCCGGAACCGTGGTGAGCCCGTGACCGACCTGAACTGCGACGAGCTGGTGGAGCTGGTCACCGACTACCTCGACGGCGCCCTCGATGACGAGACCGGGCGTCGAGTCGCCGACCACCTCGCCGGTTGCGACGGCTGCACCTCCTACGTCGACCAGATGCGGCAGACGATCGCGACCTTGGGCTCGTCACCGTCCGACACCGAGCTGACGGACGAGGCTCGCAGCGCGCTGCGGGCGGCGTTCCGGGAGCCGCCCGGCTGATCCGCCCGCCGGATGGAGCCGCCCGGCGTGTAACGCCTGGGCCGATCGTGACTCTGCAGAGTCATGGTCGACACAACCGTCGAGCCTTCGGTCAACGCATCGCTGCGGCGGCGGCTGCTGCCACTGCAGCTGGCCGTGGCGCTCCAGGGGTTCATGCTCTGGGTGCCGGTCGAGAAGCTGTTCATGAACGAGATCGGCTTCGATGCCGCCACCGTCGGTGTGATGGCGGCGGCCTACGCGGCGCTGGTGCCGCTGGTCGAGATCCCCTCGGGGATCCTCGCCGACCGCTGGAGCCGCCGGGGCGTCCTGATCGTGGCGAGCACGGCCCTGATGCTGACCTCGCTGGTCGGCGGCCTCAGCAACAGCGTGCCGCTCTACATCGTCAGCGCCCTGTTCCTCGCCGTGTACTTCGCCATGTACTCGGGGACGATGGAGGCAACCGTATACGACACCCTGCTGGACGAGACCGGGGACAGCGACGGGTTCGAGCGCCGCCTCGGCCGGGTGCGCTTCGTGGAGAGCGCGACATTGGTCGCGAGCTCACTCGCCGGTGGCGTGCTCGCCGGGCTCACGACTCCCCGCCTGACGTACTTCCTCACCGTGCCGTTCGCCCTCGCGTCGATCGTGGCGCTGTTGCGGTTCGACGAGCCTCGGCTCCACAAGTCCGAGGAGTCGACGTCGCTCCGGAGCCACGTCGCCGTCACCTACCGCACCATCACGCGGCGCCGCGAGCTGCTCCCCGCGGTTGGGCTGACTGTGCTCACCGCGTTGATGCTGCAGGTGATCTTCGAGTTCGGGCCGCTGTGGCTGGTGGCCTCGGGGACTTCACCGGGTCTGTACGGGCCGTTCTGGGCCGGCCTGGTGTCCACCCTGGGCCTGGGCGGCCTTCTCGCTGGGCGAGTACGGCTCAACCGGCCGGCAACGGTGGCCAGCACGATCGCCGTGCTGACGTTGGCGAGCTGGGCGCTCACCGCGACCCGGAACCTCCTGGTGGTGGCGATCGCGCAGTTCGCCGTGGCGCTCGTGGTGGTGACCATGAGCATCTACGTCTCGCGGGTGCTCCACGACGCGGTGCCGTCGACGATCCGCTCCGGTGTGGTGTCGGGTGTCGGAGCGCTGTCGTGGGTCACCTTCCTGCCGTTCTCGCTGCTGTTCGGCGAGGTCAGCAAGAACTACGGCGTCGACACGGCGGCATGGATGATCACCGCTGTGGCCTTGCTGGCGGCCGCGGTGCTGGTCAAGGTCGTTCGCGCCGAGCGCGGCGAGGCGGTGGCCGCCGAGGTGGCCGCAGGGGAGGATGGCGGCGACGCCGCTGTGGAGGCCGAGAGTGTTCCGGCCGTCGGCGCACTGGCGGCGTGACGCGGTGATCGCGCTCGAGTGCCGCACCATCGTCGAGCTCGCGTCCGTCTACCTCGACGACGACCTCGACGCCGACCGCCACGATCGCGTCGACGCTCATTTGGCGGGATGTGACGGCTGCAAGCGGTACGTCGATCAGGTCGGCCAGACTGTGCGCCTCGTGGGTCGGCTGCAACGCGTGGATCCGGGCCGCCAGAGCTCCCATTGATGCACCGTGGCGACCCGATCGCCGCCGACGCCGTTAGGAGATCCGATGTCCGAGAGTCGAGCCGCGTACGACGAGCTATTGGCCACGCTCCGCACCGTCGGCGGGCGTTTCGCCGGTACTGATTGGGGTCTGACCGATCCCGTCGACGTCGCCGAGGGCCTCCGCGTGGTGACCCACCTGCTGGCCATCGGCCTCGAGACCCAGTTCGAGGACGACGCCGCACACCCCGTGTTCCGTGCCATCGTCACGCCGTGGCGGAAGGCCCTCGGCGACAACGCCGACGCCCGCTACCACGACGCGCCGGTCCACCCGGCCGGCACGTACCGCATGCGGGGCCGGACGGCCGGGGCGGTCTACGTGTCGTTGACCGTCGAGGCCGGTGCGGTTGAGGGTGCGTTCCCATCGGGGACCGCGGGATCGCTGAACGACTCCGGATTCGACGTGGCGGACGACGGTTCCTTCGAGATCACAGTGGGCGGTCCGGCCCGGAACCGCGGGTGGCTGGCGCTCCCGCCGGACGCCGCCCGCATCACCGTGCGTCACTACTGGGAGGACGTCCGATGCCCCAACGTCCCGCCCGTTCCCGACCTGGGCCTGACCATCGAGCTCGTCGATGGCGATGTGCCGTCGGCCCCGGCGGCGCCGACGGACGCCTCGGTCGCAGCGGCGCTCCGCCGCACCGCCACGTTCGTGCGGAGCCGCACCCTCGACGTGATTCCGAAGCCCGGCGAGGGCGACGCCCCGGCGTTCGTGTCGCGCGTTCCGCACGTGTTCCCGCCCCCGGCGCGCCCGGGCGCTCACGCGCTGGCGGCGGCCGACGCCGCGTACAGCATGGCGCCCTACCTCCTGGGCCCCGACGAGGCCCTGGTCATGCGCGCCCGCTGGCCGAACTGCCGGTGCGCCAACGTCTCGCTCTGGAACCGCCAGCTCCAGACCTTCGACTACCTGCGCCATCGGGTGAGCCTCAACCGTGCCCAAGCCGTCGCCGATCCGGACGGCGCCGTGACCATGGTCATCGCCCACCGCGACCCCGGCGTTCCCAACTGGCTGTCGACCGAGGGCCGGCCGTTCGGCCTGGTGTTCTGGCGGTTCATGCTGCCCGAGGGCCCGATCGACACTCCCGCAGCCCAGGTCGTTCCCGTCGGATCGCTGCCTGAGCGCCCGCCCGGATCCCGCGGGTCAGGCGTCCTCGACCGGGACCGCGAAGCGGTCCATGTAGTCGGCAAGGTCGGTGCGCAGCGCCGCGGCGTCGAAACCCCAGTCCTCGGCCGTGTACTGGTGCGTGCCGTGCTGGCCGCGGGGCTTGGCCGCCAGGTAGCGGGCGATGCGCTCGCGATGCCCGTCGGTCAGCTCGCGGCCGATCGCCTCGTACGCGCCTGCGATCGCGGCCACGGGGTCATCCATCAGGTCGGCGAACCGGACGTCGCCGTAAATGCCAGGCAACGACCCCTCACGGCGTCGCCGAGCGATCGCGTTGAGGGCGTCAGCGAACAGGGCGCCGATCAGCGCCGACAGGACATCGAGGTCGACGGAGTCGGTGCGCAGCCAGCGGACCATCGCGGCGGTGCTGGCCGTGGACGGCATGGTGCGCGCCGGGTCACGGTGCGTCAGCACGATGCGGGCGTCGGGATACGCAGTGAGCAGGTCGTCCAGCATGAACACGTATCCCGGCGTCTTGAGCAGCCACCGCCGAGCCGGGCGCCCGTGCTGGACCGTCTGCAGCAGCGCCCGGTGGAACGCCAGGTCGGCGGCGACATCGGGTTGCCAGTCGCCCTGGTCGGTCAGCACCATCGACCAGTGGCTGCCGGCGAACGACGGCGCACAGATCGTGATGCACTCCACGGGCAGGTCCGACCGCAGCTCGTGCATCGCCGCGAACTCGGGCTGAACGTCGGCCCACAGCTCCTGCTCGGCCTCGGTCATCGCACGCCGTTCGTGCTCGGCGGTGCCGTCGGGCAGCACGGGGTGGATGACGTCCGTCGCCGTGGGCGAGCGCAGGCCGGGATCGAGGCCGAGCAGCTCGAACAGGATCGTGGTTCCCGAGCGCGCCGGCCCGGTGACGATCACCGGCGCCTCGATCACCTCGTCTGCGATCGACGGCTCGCCGCGCCGGCGCTCGCCGACCAGGAACCGGGTGCGCAGGCAACGCAGCAGCTCCTCCCGGGTCATGAGGCGGCCGACGACGTGCAGGTCACTGCGGTTGACTGCGTCGACAAGGGCGCGCAGGCGGGCCTCCCAGTCGCCATCACCCAGGTCAGCGGGATCGGCGATGGCCGTGGACGTGCGCGCCTGCTCGATCAGGTCGGCGGCCTCGATGGGCACCAGGCGACGGGGTCCACCCGAGGCGGAGCCCATCGCGTTGACCCGCCTCACCCAGTCCGGCCGCCGGTACCTCTCCCGCATCGGTGTCACGCCCATGTTCCACCGAGTCAACCACAGGCCCTGGTCAGGGGGACCGACCGGCGGCGATCGAGCCATCACGCACAAGCGCGGAAGCCCGGGGGCCGGCAATCGCCCGTGTTGCGGCCCCCGGTGCCTCCGCTGGGGAATGACAGGATGGCGGAGGCGAATTAGCGAGCGCGAAGCGAACCCGGCCGCGATCGCGAGCCGGACCGGCGCCGCCGACTTATGGTGTCGAGACGCATGCCCCGCTCGTTCCGGTTCGAGCCACCTGAGCCGCGACCTGGTTCGCTCACGCGACCGCGGCTGCTGGTGACCCTGCTCGGTCGCTGGGAGCACAGGGTGACCTCCGTCGTGGGCGGACCGGGCATGGGCAAGACGACTCTGCTGGCGCAGGCCGTCGCCGAAAACCGCCTCGCGCCCCGCGGCGAGGACGTGTGGATCGGTCTCGAGCAGGCCGACGCCGACGGCGTAGCCCTGGCGCGCGACGTCCTGGCCGCGGCCGGCGGCGAGGGGGGCGATGTCGGCCAGGGTGCGATCACCGGCACGACGGACGACGTGCCCGAACCGGCCACGGTGGCGGACGCCGTGTGGCGCCGGGCCCCCACTCCGGTGTGCCTCGTGGTCGACGACGCCCAGTGGCTCCCGCCGGGCTCCGCGGGCGCGACCTGGCTGATCGCCCTGGTCGACGCCCTGCCCGCCAACGGCCACGTCCTCCTCGCCAGCCGTTGGTCGCCCGCCGTACCCCTGGCGCGCCTCGCCAGCCAGGGTGCGCTCCTCGGCGTGTCCGAGGACGACCTGCGCTTCACGGAGGACGAGCTGTCCGAGTTCGCCGCCGGCCGGGGCCTTGCCACGGGGCGGCTCGACGACGCCAGCGGGTGGCCGGCGATGGCCGAGCTGGCCGCCAGCGTCGGGGACGACATGGCCGGTGACTACCTGTGGGAAGACGTACTCGAGCCCCTGGGGCCCGAGCGACGCCACGTGCTGGCCGTGGTGATCGATCTCGGCGGTGCCGACGCCGGCCTGGCGGCAGCCGCGCTCGGAGCGCCCGTCGATCTCGCCGGCGCCCTCGACGGCGTCCCGCTGGTCGCCCGCGGGGCGGACGGGTGGCGGGTGCCGCACGCGCTCTGGCATGGCGTGGCGGCGCTGGTGCTGGCCGACGACGAGCGGGCCTCCGTGCGCCGCCGGGCCGTCGACCACCTCGTCGGCAGGAACCGCTACGACGCCGCCCTGACCCTCGCCCGCGAGGCCGGCCTGGTCGATGTGCTGCCGCAGGTCCTGCGGGCGGCTTGCGTCAGCGCCCACCGGCCGCCCGGCCGCCAGCTCGACCGCTGGCTCGCCGACCTCCCCGACGAGGTGCGCGACAGCCCGGGTGCAGCCCTGGCGGTGGCGGTCCGGGCTGCCGTCCTCGCGCCGGCCGAGGCGACCGAGCCACTGCGGACGGCCATCGACCGGTGCCGCGGGGTGGGCGACGCCGACGGTGAGGTGAGCGCCCTGGCGTTGCTCGGCGAGGTTGCCTGGTGGCGCGGCGACGGCGGGCTGCTGGCTGAGGTGCTGCCCCGGCTGTCGATGCTCGGCGCCCAAGGTCATCCCCTGGCCCGGGCGGTGGCCGGTCTCGGCGAGGCGGTGGTCGCGGACATCGTCGGCGGCGACGACGACGTGGTCGCCAAGCTCGACGCCATCGAGCACGGGGCGTTCGACGACGCCTGGGCGGCGATGGCCGGCTGGCTGCGGGCCACCACGCTGGCCGGCGGTGGCAGGGCGGAGGAGGCGGTCGCCGTCCTCGACGCCATCCCCCCGACCCCCGACCCGGCGCTCCAGCTCGCGATCGAGGGCGCCCACCTCCAGGCCCGCTGGGCGTTGGGCGGGATCGACGCAGTGGTCAGCGCCGTGCCACCGATCATCGACCGCTTCGAGGCCGCCGGCGTTCTCCAGTTCGAGCTGGTGAGCGCGGCGGAGGGCGCGTTCGTGGTGGCCTGGGTCGGCGACGTCGACGGGGCACGGGAGCTCGTGGCCCGCGTCCGGCGCAAGGAAGGAGATACCGACTTCGGCCAGGCCGCCCGTCTCACCCTGGCGGAGGCGGCCGTGCTCGTCACGACCGGTGACGAACCGGCGGCCGCGGACCTGCTCGAGCGGGCGATCGCCATCCACGGCCTGGAAGGCGGTATCAACCGGCGAGCGTGGCGGCGCGGCTTGGCGCTGACCTACGTGCTCGTCCCGTCGGCGCGCGATCGTTGGGAGGCGGCCGAGCTGAGGGGGTCCGTCGCCGAGGCGCGTGCGCTCGCCCGGGCGGTGGTTGCCCTGAGGGAACGGTCGGGTTGCGCAGGCAGCGGGGCCCGCGCCGCAGGCACGCTGCCCCCGGCGTTGCGCGACCTCGACCTGGGCGACATGGCGCGCGTCCGTGCCGGGCTCCACCACCGGTTCGCCGTAGAGTTGGCGCTCGGCCTCGAGGCGGCCGGCCGGCCTGAGGCCGCCATGCTGCTCGAGGCCCTGGGGCCGCTCGGGCGCGAGGCCATGCGGGCCGAGGCGGGCACGAGTACGAACCGAGCCAGGCACGCCAAGTCACTGCTGGCCGCCGTGCCGGCCCCGCCGGCGGATCGCACGGAGATCGCCGTGCTCGGGCCACTGGCGGTGGCGCGGAGCGGCGAGCCCGTCACGGACGGCGACCTGCGGCGAGAACGTGTGCGGGCATTGCTCGCCTTCCTGGTCGGCCACCGCACGACCAGCCGTGCGGCGATCATGGCCGCGCTCGTGGCCCGACCTGGGAGAGCGAGCGGCCGCGAACAACCTGCGGGTCACGATGACCTACCTGCTCCGGGTGCTCGAACCCTGGCGCTCGGCGCGCGAGCCCGCCTACCACGTCCGTGTGGACGGCCTGTCCGTCACGCTTGTGACCAGCGAATGGCTGGACATCGACGCCGACCGGTTCGACGACCACGTCGACGCCGCTGCGAAGGCCGAGGCCGACGGCACACCATCGTTGGCGCTCGACCACAACCTGGCGGCGGTCGCGCTCTATCGGGGCGAGGCTTACGAGGGCGTCGCCGACGCCGACTGGATCGCGCTGGAGCGAGAGCGCTTCCGGAGCCGCTTCGTGGCCGCCGCCACCCGGGCCGGCGAGCTGCAGGTCGCCAGGGGCGACGTGAACGACGCCGAACGCGTCGTCGGGCGGGCGATCGAGGTCGACCCCTGGGCGGAGGACGCCTACGCCGTGCTGGTCTCGGTGGCGCTGGCCCGCGGTGACCGGGCCGCCGCCCGTCGCGCCCTCGACCGGGCGCTGGCCGCCCTGGCCGAGCTCGACGTCGAGCCGTCCGAGGAGACCGAACGCCTCCGCCGCCGCATCGAGGGTGAAGCCGGCGAGACGAGGTGACGTCGCCGTGAGGCACCGGGTTCCGCCAATTCGAGCCCGAGGCAATCGGTTCCGGCTGCGGAGCCCATGACCTCGGCCTACCGGTGGCGGAACCTATGACCTCGGGCTGCGGAGGCATCGGCGCCGCCTGTCGATCGGGTCCGGTCCCCGACGGTTGAGCGGCGCCCACGGGGGTACGAGTGCTAGTGCTCAGTAGCCGTGCCGGGGAGGCTGACAACCGATGGTGGACACCGAGAGGTACGCGACCAGCTTTGCGATGCTGGACAAGGACGGCGACGGCCGCGTGTCGGCGGCGGAGTTCAAGGAGCTCATGGGCAGCCTGGGCGTCAACTTCACCGACGAGACGGCGGCCAGGGCCATTGAGATGATGGACACGGACGGCGACGGGCTCGTCACCCTCGAGGAGCTGGCGACCTACATGAGCTCACCGGGCGGTGCGCCGCCGCAGGAGTCGTAGGTCGCAGCCGGGGCGGGCAGATCTCGACGAAATGCTCGGTCCGGACTGGGACCGGCCGACGCGTGGATCGGCTAGACCCCTTGCGAGAGGTGGTGCGGTGTCCGATCCGGTGGTGCAGGTGCTCGATGCGGTCGTTGAGCTGACCGACACGCTGCTGGACGAGCTGGCGGCGCTCGTGAGGATCCCGAGCGTGAGCGGCACCGACGCCGAGAACGACGCCCAGGCACACGTCGCCGGGCGTTTCGCCGATGCCGGGCTGGAGGTCGATCACTGGCCGATCGACCTCCCCGCACTGACCGCCCATCCCGACTTTCCCGGCATGGAGGTGGACCGGGACGAGGCGTGGGGCCTCGTCGGCCGGCTGCGCGGTGTCGGCGACGGGCCGACGCTGATGCTCAACGGGCACATCGACGTCGTGCCCGTGGGCGATCCTGCCAGTTGGACCGCCCCGCCCTATTCCGCCGACGTCCGCGCCGGCCGTCTCCATGGCCGCGGCAGCTGCGACATGAAGGCGGGCCTGATCGCGTCGCTGTGGGCGGTCCAAGCCCTGGGCTCGGGCCGGCGTCGGCCTGCGTGGGGACGTGGTGCTGGCGTCGGTGCAGGGCGAGGAGGACGGCGGTCTCGGCACGTTCGCCACGCTCCAGCGCGGGTGGCGAGCGGACGCCTGCGTGATCCCGGAGCCGACGGAGCTGGACGTGGTGCCGGCGAACTCCGGGGCGCTCACCTTCCGCCTACGCATCCGCGGTCGGGGCACGCACGCGGCCCGTCGCGCCGAGGGCGTGAGCGCGATCGACAAGTTCTGGCCCGTCTCGCAGGCGCTGGCCGACCTCGAGCGACGCCGTCACGCATCGGTCGACCCACTCGTCGCCCGGTGGCCGCTCGCCCATCCCCTGTCGATCGGTCGGGTCCGCGCCGGCGACTGGGCGTCGTCGGTGCCCGATCTGCTGGTGGCCGAGGGGCGGCTCGGGGTGGCCATCGGCGAGTCGACCGATCACGCCCGCGCCGACCTCGAAGGCGCCGTCGCCAAGGCCTGCGAGCGCGACCCCTGGCTGCGTGACCACCCGGTCGACGTCGAATGGTGGGGCGGGCAGTTCGCATCGGGCCGCATCCCGCCGGACAGCGACCTCGTGGATCGGGTGCGGGCGGCACACCGGGCGGCCGCCGGCGGCCGCCCGCCGGACGTCTACGGCGCCCCCTACGGCAGTGACCTCCGCCTGCTCACCGGGCTGGCGGGCATTCCCACGCTGCAGTACGGACCCGGGGACGCCCGACTGGCCCACGGCCCCGACGAGGCGGTGCCAGTGGCCGACGTCGCCACCGCCGCACGCACTCTCGCGCTCCTGGCTGTCGACGTCTGCGGCGCCGACTGAACGGGCGAACGCGGACGCTCAACCGGTGGTGGTGCGTCCGGCGCCAGGTACCGGTGGTGCGAAGCTGGGCCAATGGGGCGTGTCTGGTCACGCGTGGTCAACCGGCTGGCGTCGGGGGGAGCTGGCGCCCGCGTCGCGGGTTATCCGACCTCGTCCAACCGGGCCTCGTCGCTGCACCTGCGGTGGGAGCTACCGCCGGACGCCGGCGCGATGGTCGCCGCATCCGTGGTCCTGGTCGTCGAGGCGGCGCCCCCCGTACCCGACCTCTACTTCTGGGCGCTGCAGGCCTCCTTCACCGATGGCGCCGGCCGCCGCCACGGCGGCGGTCACCTCGGGCTCCAGTGGTACCAGCCGCACCCCGGCTCGCGGGCCGTGAACTGGGGCGGTTACCGGCCCGACGGACGAGTCCTCGACGGCTCGACCTCGCCGCTGCCCAGCGCCACGGGCAACCCGAACACCCGCGACCTGTGGTGGGACCCCGGCCGGCGCTACGCGCTCAGCATCGAACGCGCCGCCGGCGGCGGTTGGGTCGGAACCGTGGCCGGCACCCACGTCCGCACGCTGGCGGCCGGCGGCGAGCGGCTGGACGCGCTGATGGTGTGGTCGGAGGTGTTCGCCCGCTGCGACGCTCCCCCTGTCGCCGTGCGCTGGTCGGGGTTCCGGGCGACCACGGCTCAGGGGCACATCGTCGAGCCGGTCGCGGTCCATGTGAACTACCAACGTCGCGCCGACGGCGGATGCGACAACACGACGGCGCTCGCCGATGGCGGCGGCGTGCGCCAGATCACCGGCACCGAGCGCGTGGTCGCCCAGGGCGCCCGCCTGCCGCTCGAGCCTTCCCACGATGACTCGAGCCGGTGGTGAGCGCAGACCCCTCATCGCCCCGTGGCCCCCGACCGAGACCCGCACCCGGGAGACGTCCGCCAATGCCCAGCGACACGAGCTACAGGGTGAGCCACCCGATCTTCGCCCGGTTGTACGCCTGGGCGAGTCCCCGGATGGAGAAGTCCGGCTTCGGCGAGCGCCGCGACCAGCTTCTCGCCGGGCTCGCCGGGCGGGTCGTCGAGGTCGGCGCCGGCAATGGCTTGAACTTCACCCACTACCCAGCCGAGGTCGCCCAGGTCGTGGCTGTCGAGCCAGAAGCCCGCCTCCGAGCCATCGGCGAGGCCGCAGCCGCCACGGCGGCCGTTCCGGTCGACGTCGTCGACGGCACCGCCGATACCGCATTCCCACCCACACGTCGCCCCACATCCTCGGCGTCGCCACCGCGCCGACCGGCCCGGAGGAATGACCAACGAGCAAGGCACGGGCCTCCATCGTGCAACCGCAGGTCGCGCCGCGTCGGTCGAACGGTGTCAGTCCGAGCGCCGACCCGCGGACCCGAGGTCGCGGCACGCCTGGACGACCCGGCCGGCCATCGAGGCCTCGGCGGCCTTCCCCCAGGACCGGGGGTCGTAGGCCGCCTTGTCGCCGGTACCGCCGTCGACGCGCAACACCCCGTCGTAGCGGGTCAACACATGGTCGGCGATCGGCCGGGTGAACGCGTACTGGGCGTCGGTGTCGACGTTCATCTTGACCACGCCATAGCCGATGGCCGCCCGGATGTCATCGAGCGACGAGCCCGAGCCACCGTGGAAGACCAGGTAAAAGGGGTCTTCCCGTCCGTGGCGGGTTCCGACCGCATCCTGGATATCTTTCAGCACCCCGGGGCGAAGGACGACGTGGCCGGGCTGGTAGACCCCGTGGACGTTGCCGAACGTCGCAGCGAGGAGGAAGCGGCCCCGTTCACCGAGGCCCAGGGCGTCGGCGACCCGCAGCGCATCCTCGGGCGTCGAGTACAGGCGCTCGTCCATGGCGCCCTTGATGCCGTCCTCCTCGCCGCCCACGACGCCGATCTCCAGCTCCAAGACGACATGGGCGCGGCGGCACTCTTCCAGCAGCTCGGCCGCGACCCGGAGGTTCTCCTTCAGCGGGAGGCTGGAGCCGTCCCACATGTGCGACTGGAACAGGGGCGTGCCGCCGCCGGCCACACGCTCCTGCGACATCGCCAGCAGTGGGCGCAGGTAGTTGTCGACCCGGGCCGGCGGACAGTGGTCGGTGTGCAGACCGACCAGTCCTGGGTGCTTGGCGGCCAGCACGTTGGCCACCTCCGCGAGGGCCACCGCCCCGGTCACGGCGTCCCCGACGCTCGCCCCGGAGAGGTACTCGGCCCCACCGACGGAGATCTGCACGATGCCATCGCTGTCGGCCTCTGTGAACCCGCGCAGCGCGGCGTTGAGCGTCTGGGTCGAGGTCACGTTGACCGACGGGTAGGCGAATCCCTCGGCCTTGGCCCGGTCGAGCATCTGTGCGTACTGCTCGGGTGTGGCGATCACGATCGACCTCCGGCGCAGCCTCGGGGTTGCAGCCTAAGGCTCCGGCCGGTCGGAGTCGCAGACCCGCGCGTAGTTTGCGCGGAGGAACGTCGAAGCAGCCGCCGGGCCGCCGGACACTGACGCGTCGACGTATCAAACGGCCGAGAGGCGTTGCGCGGCCCGAGCGAGCGCGTCGAGTGCGAATCGCATCGACGCACCCTCTGTCATCGCCCGGCCCGCCTCGACCTGCCGGAAGAACTCTTCCTCGCCAAGCTCCTCCCCGAGCCGCTCGGCCGCGTCGCGCATCATCGCCGCGTCGGTACCGAAGGGAGGAAGTCCGGTGCGCGGCGCCTCGGCGGCCCCGTAGAGCACGGCCGCATCCTCGCTGGCACCCACACGCATGAGCAGAGCGACCACCGTCCGCAGCGTCACCCACAGAGGAGTCCACGCACCGGCTCGGTACCAGCGATGGATCGCTGATTCGCAGTAGGTCAGAGCGGTCGCGACGTCTTCCTGCCGGGCCCGCGACGCGGCGAGCGCCACCTCGGCCAGGCCGGCGACGAACTTGCTGTCGGCGGAGGCGGCGAGCTCGATCGACTGATGCAGATGTGTCTCGGCTGTCTGCGGCTGCTCGCCGGCGAGGATCTCGCCGACGACGAAGTGGCCAAACGCCCGTGCCGAAGGGCTGCCGGATCGCTCCGCCCTCACGAGCACCTCCCGAGCGACTTCGAGGGCCCGTTCGACCTCGCCGTCGTAGGCGATGGCGACGGCTGCGCTTCCGAGGTCCCACACCGCTTGGAGGGCGTCGCCGGCGGCAGTCGCCAGCGCGTACGCCTCGGTGAACTCTGCAATGGCGCGGTCGAGGTCGCCGGCAAGGAGGGCGATGTCGGCGGATGCCTCGAGCACCGCACGGTCGGCAGAGGAGCCGAGCCCGCAGGCGGCATCCCTGGTGGCTCGCGCGGCCGCCGTGGCTGCACCGAGGTCCCCTCGCTGCCACGCGCCGGTTGATGCCGCCAGCAGGGCCTCGGGCAGCAAGGCCGATCCGGTGCCGGCCGCTGCCGCAGCTGCGACCTCGGCCCACCGGAAGATCTCGGAGTGTCCACGCCAGAGCGCATACGGCCGGAGCGCGGCGGTCAGGCGGAGCGCACCTTCGACATCGTGGCCGACGAGCCAGCCGTGGGCTGCGCGCAGCTCGTCGATGTGGCCCTCGACCGTCGTGGCCCATTGGGCTTCGGCAGACGTTGCGAGCCCGGCCGCAGCCTGCTCGGCTTCGCCGAGCGCCCAACGGGCATGGCGGTCTCGCGCTGCTGGCAGCGCATGCTCGGATTCGAGGCGTTCGAGACCGAAGTGGCGGACGGTGTCGAGCATCGAGTAGCGCCCCGAGCCCCCGCCAGGCTGTTCGGCAAGGAGAGCACAGTCGACCAACCGCAGCACCGCTGGCACAACCGCATCACGGTCGATCTCCTCGGCGGCGGTGACCGCGATCGCGGCGTCCAGGTCGAACGGGCCCCTGAACACCGAGAGCCTGTCAAAGACCCGCTGCTCGAAAGATCCCAGCTGTGCGTAGGACCAGTCGATGACGGCGCGCAGCGAACGGTGCCGGCTCGGGCTGCCTGCACCGCCCGTGAGAACATCGAATCTGTGGGCGAGCGCCCGGCGCAGGTCCTCCGGCGCCAGCCCGCGGATGCGAGCGGCGGCGAGTTCGACGGCGAGCGGGAGCCCGTCGAGGCATCGACAGATGTCCGCGATGGTGTCGAGTTCGTCGTCGGTGGCCTGGAACGACGCCTTGGAGGCGCGTGCTCGGTCGAGGAACAACTCGACGGCAGGCGAGCCCGGGCCACCAGCGTCGAGGGGTTCAACTTCCCACAGATGCTCGGCCTCTACGCCCAGTCGCTCCCGGGACGTGGCCAGCACGTCGACCCCGGAAGTGGCTTCGATGAGCCGCCGGGCGAGCGCCGCGGCACCGGTCAGCACGTGCTCACAATTGTCGAGGACGAGAAGCGTGCGCTCACCAGCGAACCGGTCTACGAGTTGGGCCGCTAGACGTCGACCGCTGCGCTCCTGCACACCGACGACGTTGGTCACGGCGCGGGCCACGTCGCCCCGCGGCGCGAGCACGGTGAGATCGCAGACGTGGACGCCATGCGGGTAGCGATGCGCGACCTGGGCGCTCACTTCGAGAGCGAGGCGGGACTTACCGACTCCGCCGGGACCCCACAGCGTGACAAGTCGTGCTCTCGCGAGGAGCTCGGCGACACCGCGCAGGTCGGTGTCGCGGCCGGTGAAGCTGCTCACGGGCCGCGGCACGCTGACCGCCGACGCCGGACCGGACTCTGGCGTGTCGGTGTCGACCGTGTGCTGGAGGATCCGCTGCTCGATCCGTCGCAATGCCGGTGACGGCTCCAACCCGTGGTCCTCGGCCAGTTCGCGCCGCCACGATTGATAGACGTCGAGGGCGTCCGTGTGGCGGCCCTGGTGGTACAGGGCCTCCATGAGCAATGCCCTTGCACGTTCACGCTCGGGCTGATCGGCTAGAGCCGCGGCTGCGGCAGCGGCCGCCTCGGCAGGCCGTCCCGTTGCAAGCAACAATGAGGCTCGTTGCTCGCGGGCGGCCCCATGCAGCTCTTCGAGCCGCCGGCCTTCGGTCTGGGCGAACGGCCGGTCGATGAACTCTTCGAGCGCGGGACCGCGCCACAGCTGCAGTGCATCGTCGACGAGACGAAGCGCCTGCTCGCCCCGAGCGTCCGCGGCTGCGGCGAGCAGCTGCTCGAACCGCCATGCATCGAGGTCGACGATGCCAACCGTCAGCCGATAGCCACCCTCGTCGGTGACCAGCGGTGCGGCCGCGGGCAGGTTCTTACGCAGCCGTGATACTTGCGTGCGGAGCGCCCCGGCGGGATCGTCGGGCGGGTGGTCGCCCCAGAGCGCCTCGGCGAGCCGGTGGGCCGATACCGTTCGGTTGCCCTCGACCAGCAGAATCGTCAGCAACAGGCGCTGGAGGCGGCTCCGAATGTGGACAGGTCCGCTTTCGGTGACCACGGCTAACGGCCCGAGGATCCCAAATCGCGGCGCGCGTCGGTGCGTCTCGCCCACCCGGGCAGTCTCGCGCCGGGTGGCACGGCCGTCCGTGGGAGTTCTCACCGCGTGACACCAAGCAGACACGGCACTGAGACGTCGACTTCGTACCGTGCGCTGTACGACGTCCAGCAGGAGGTGCAGCTATGACAAACCGAGACCAGATCGCCGTCCCCGACGAGCTGCGGGCCCCCTTCGACGGCCGCTTCCTCGAGCCCGGTGACAGCGATTACGAAGACACGCGCCGGCTCCATAACGGCATGATCGACAAGCGCCCTGCCCTCATCGCGCAGTGCCAGTCGACAGCCGACGTCATCGATGCCGTCAACCTCGGTCGTGACGCGGGTGTCGAGATCGCGGTGCGAGGCGGCGGCCACGGCATCCCCGGACGGGCCGTCAGCGACGGCGGGCTGATGATCGACCTGTCACAGATGAAGGGCGTTCACGTCGACCCGCGCCGGCGGGTCGTACGGGCCGAGCCCGGGCTCACCTGGAGGGAGTTCAACCGGGCCACTGCCGTCCACGGGCTGGCCACCACCGGCGGAGTCGTTTCCAGCACCGGGATCGCCGGGTTGACCCTCGGCGGGGGCATTGGCTGGCTCATGGGTAAGTACGGCCTCACCGTCGACAACCTCCTCTCCGCTGAGATCGTGACCGCCGGGGGTGAGGTGATGACGGCCAGTGCCGAGGAACACCCTGATCTCTTCTGGGCGTTGAGGGGTGGCGGCGGCAACTTCGGGGTCGTGACGTCGTTCGAATACCTCGCCCACCCGGTGCGCGAGGTGTTGGCCGGTCCGGTGGTGCACCCACTGGCCGAGGGCCGCTCGGCGTTGGCGCTCCACCGAGAGTTCACCGCGTCGGTGCCCGACGAGCTGACCGTCGGCGCCGCGTTGCTCCATGCCCCCGACGGTTCCGGCACCAAGGTTGCGGCACTGGTTCCGTGCCACTGCGGCGACGCCGCTGCGGCTGATGCGGACGTGAAGCCACTCCGGGCCTTTGGGACACCGATCGCCGATTTCGTGACGACGATGCCCTATCCGATCGTGAACACCCTGCTCGACGAGACCTTCCCCAGGGGGGCGCTGAACTACTGGAAGTCAGGCTTCCTCACGGACCTGTCCGACGATGCCATCGACGTCCTGGTGGACGCGTTCGAGCGGGTGCCGTCAACCATGACCGGCATCTTCCTCGACCACGTCCATGGCGCCGCCACCCGCGTTGCGCCCGACGCCACTGCGTTCCCCCACCGCCAGAACGCGTTCAGCGTCCTCTTGCTCGGCCAGTGGGCCGACCCCGGGGACACCGAAGCGACGATCGCCTGGGTGCGGGACACCTTCGAGCTGCTCCAACCGCATATGACGGGCCGGCGCTACACGAACTTCCTTGCCGCCGACGACGCTGGAGTGATGCGGCAGGACTACGGCGACAACTTCGAGCGGCTCGTCGAGGTCAAGCGCACCTGCGATCCGGGCAACCTGTTCCACCTCAACCACAACATCGACCCAGCCGGACAGCAGGATGCCCTGTCCCAATAGCTCGGGCGGTGCGGCTCGAGCGTCCAGCGTATGTGCGGGTGTGCAGTAGCCGCGGTCGCGCTCCAGGCGTCAACGGCGACGCCGAAAGTCGCGAGGAGTGACAGTCGTTCCGGTCGTCTCTGCTGGATCGCCTCGTCCGTTCCGGCGGCGCCCTATTGGATCGCCTCGTCTCCGTGGAGCGTGGTCCGGTGCATCTCGCGGGGCGAGCCCGGGTCGTAGGGCAGGGCGCGGTGCAGCACGCCGCGGTTGTCCCAGATGACGAGGTCGCCGACGCGCCAGTCGTGGCGGTAGACCCGGTGCCACGCGGTCGCCCGGGCGAGGATGTCGTCGAGGAGCGCGTGGCCCTCCTCGCGCTCCATCCCCACGACCCGATCGGCGGTCGGCCCAAGGACCACCGATCGCCGGCCATCGCGATGTCGCCAGATCAGCGGCTGTTCCTTTGCCGGCCGGGCACGCCACATCGCCACCTGGTCGGGTGTCGGGTCGGCGACGATCCGGCGCTGCGACGCCTCGATGGTGTGGACGACCCGGATCGACCCGAAGCGCTCTTGTTCGTCGGGGGTGAGGTCGTCGTAGGCGGTGTACGTGCTGGCGAACTCCGTCTCGCCGCCCGAGTCCGCCACGCCGTGCGCGCTGAGGATCGTCGCCATGATCGGGACGTCGTCGGTGAGCCCGTCGATGTGCCAGTCGAAGGTGCCGCGCAGGTACGGGGCCGAGCGGTTCTTCGCCGGGTCCAGCGTGACGAGGAAGATCTCGGGGTGCGCACCCTGGCCGAAGACCTCGACCCGGCCGAGCCGCTTGCTGAACGCAATTTGGGCGGCGTCGTCTATGTGGAGACCACGGAAGACCAGCACGCCGTTGGCCTCGAGCGCGCGGTGCGTCCACGTCGGTAGGTCCTCGTCGTGCAGCAACCGATCAACGTCGACCCCGCGCACCTCGGCACCCACGGTCTCGGTCAGCTTCACCGTCTCGATGGTCCGCGTCATCGTCCCTTCCCCAGGTCTTCACGCCGGCGGTTCACGGTCCTCCCCGCAGCTCACGCTTCAGGACCTTGCCGGACGGATTGCGCGGCAGGGTGCCGAGGAACGCGATCTCCTTCGGCACCTTGAAGCGCGCCAGCCGGGTCCGGCAGTGCTCGACGAGCTGGTCGGCCGTCACGGTTGCCCCCTGACGGAGCACGACGTACGCCACGGGCACCTCGCCCCAGCGCTCGTCGGGGCGGCCGACGACTGCGGCTTCGAGCACGGCGTCGTGCTCGTACAGGACCCGTTCGACCTCGGAGCCGGCGATGTTCTCGCCGCCGGACAGGATCATGTCCTTCAGCCGGTCGACGATGAAGAGGTAGCCGTCCTCGTCGCGCACGCCGATGTCGCCGGTGTGGAACCAACCCCCTGCGAATGCGGTGCGGGTGGCCTCGGGATCACGCCAGTAGCCCTTGAACACCTTGGGGCCGCGGAGCACGATCTCCCCACGCTCGCCGGGGGGCACCGGCCTCCCCTGCTCGTCCCACACGTCGAGCTCCAGGTAGAGGCACGGGCGCCCGACGCTGCCGAGCTTGCGCACGATGCTGCCGCGGTCGAGGAAGGTGTCGCCCGACACCGTCTCGGTGAGGCCGTAGGCGTCGGCGAACCACGCCGAGGGGAACGTGCGCTGTATGCGTTCGATGAGCGGGATCGGCATCTTCTCGCCACCATTGATGATCACCCGCACCGATGAGAGGTCGCGCGCCTCGACATCGGGCAGCGCCATGATCGCGTTGACCATGGCCGGCGCCAGCCACACGGTCGTGGCCTGCGAGCGCTCGAGCTCGTCGACGACCGCAGCCGCGTCGAACTGGCGCTGGACGATCGTCGTCGCACCCGCAGCGATCAGCGTGGTCGTCGTCAGGTCCAGGGCACCGACGTGGTAGAGCGGACCACAGGCGAGCCCGAGGTCGGCGCTCGTGAACCCGAACTCGACGATGTGGACGAGGTTCTTCCAGGCGAGGTTGGCGTGGGTGATCATCACGCCCTTCGGTCGCCCCGTCGTCCCCGACGTGTACATCAGGCGGTGGACGTCGTCGGCCGCCACCACCTCGCGTACGGGAGAGTTCGCTGCCGAGCGCAGCTGGGACAACGGGGTCCACCCCCGCGGAGCGGAGGGAGCGATGCAGGCGCGCAGCGGCGTGGCCTCCATAGCCTTGGTCGCGTCGTTCGCCAGGTCGACGAGTGCCTCGTCGCAGACGAGCGCGCGGGCGTCGGAATGCTCGAGGATGTACTGCACCTCGGGCGCCGCCAGCCGCCAGTTGATGGGCATGGCGATCGCGCCGAGGTGGTTGGCGGCGAAGACCGTCTCGAGGAACTCCGGGCAGTTGTAGGAGAGGATCGCCACCACGTCACCGGGGCGCACACCCCGCTCTCGGAGGCCGCCGGCCAGCATGGCCGCCCGGTCCGCCATCTCGGAGTACGTGGTCGTCTCGCCCTCGAAGACCGTGATCGCCTTGTCGGGCGTCCGGGCCGCGTGGTGGGCCAGCACGGCGCACCAGCTCATGTCCGCCTGCGTCGTCGGTGCAAACGTCATCCCCCACCTCCTAGCCGCCGGTGGGCGAGGAACGCCGCCGACCACGACATGAGGTCGGCAGGCACGTAGTAGCCGCGCTCGTCGTTCACCTCGGACCAGTGGGCCGCGATGTCCTCGATAGTCGGCGCCGTACCCGAGTGGACGTAGCCGTCGGTCGAGGCGACGAAGATGCGGGCGAAGCGACCGGCGCCGGCGGCGTAGATCTCGCCGTTGACCGGGCACGCCTCGTGCGCGAGGAAGGCCGCCATCGGCGCGACCAGCTCGGGCGCCATCTGGGGATCGCCCTCCGCGGCGCCGGCCCCCGCCATACGCGTCATCGCCGCCGGCGCGATGAGGTTCACCTTGACGCCGTGCCCGGCGCCGGCCAGCGCCAGGCTGCGGGTGAGACCGATCACGGCCGCCTTGGCCGTGGCGTAGGACGTGTTGTCCGGCAGCCCGAACATCCCCGACGACGTCGTCATGACGACTCGTCCGTAGCCCCGCTCGACGAAGTACGGCCACGCGGCCCGGGTCGTGTGGAACGAGCCGCCGACATGGACCGCTAGGTGGATCGCCAGGTTCTCCTCGTCCGCGTCGGGAAGGCCCGCCCACCGCACGATGCCGGCGTTGTTGACCAGGGCGTCGACGCGCCCGAATGCCTCGACGGCGGCGGCGACCAGGGCCTCCGCGCCGTCCGGGGTCGACACGTCGCTGCCGTCGGCGATCGCCGCACCACCGGCGCGCGTGATGTCGTCGACGACGCGGGACGCCAGCTTCCGGTCGGAACCCGTGCCGTCGATCGCCGCACCGAGGTCGTTGACGACCACCGAAGCGCCGCGCTCGGCGAGGAGGCGTGCATAGGCACGGCCGATGCCGCGGCCGGCACCGGTGACGATCGCGACGCGCCCCTCGAAGCGATGCTCTGCCGGCACGTGGTCAGGCAGCCGCGGGGGCCTCGAGACCCAGGACCTGGGCCACGGTGCCGCCGACGATGGCCGCCCGCTCGTCGTCGGGCACACCCGCGAACTGCTCGGCGATCAGCTGGCGGCTGCCCCGGAAGGAGCCCTCCGCGTGGGGGTAGTCGTTGCCCCACACGATGGTCGACACGCCCGTGATGTGGCGCGAGGCGACGGCCACGGGGTCGTCCTGGAACGAGACGTGGAACTGCCGCCTCACGTACTCGCTCGGCATCAGCGGGTAGGGCCACTTCTCGTTCAGGCGGAAGAGCTGGGCCATGTTGGGCTGGTCATCGGGCGGGCGCGTGTCGTCCCAGTGCCCGAGCCACCAGTCCGGGTCCTGACCGATGCCGGCGACCCAGCACTTGTCCATGGCCCCGACCAACGACGCCAGCCAGTGGGCGTTGAACTCGATCAGCGAGAAGTGGAGCTCGGGATAGCGCTCGGGGACGCCGCCGCCGATCAGCTCGCACATGAGCTGTCCGGGGACGACCGTGCTATAGATCGACTGGGTGATCATGCGCTTCGACGCCGACTTCTCGGTGATCGGCTGGTTCACCTGGGCCGCCGACTCCATGACAACCTTCAGCGTCGTGGAGGCCGGATCGTTCACCTTCACCCCGCCGGTCTGCGTGTGGAAGAAGGGTTGCACGCCGCTCGCCTGCGCCGCGGCCCACACCGGGTCGAGGTCGCGCGAGTAGTAGGGCACGGGTGGGGTCGCCGGCAACAGGATGGCGCGCATCCCGCTGGCCGCCACCCGTTCGATCTCGGCGACGGCGTCGTCGATGTCGGTGATCGGGACCGGCGCCGTGAGACAGATGCGATCGAAATGCGGCGTGAACCGCTCGACGATGTAGTCGTTGTAGACGCGGGCGTGCGCCATCGACAGTTCGTGATCGTCGGAGTAGAGCCCGAAGAGCGACAGGTTCGGGTGCATGACGGCGACGTCGACGCCGTCGAGGTCCAGGTCCTCGCAGATCATCTCGGGATCGCCCTCGGGCATCCGCCCACCGGTCTGGCGATACCTGGAGATCGTCCAACCCTCGTACCCCGGCGTGTGCAGCTTCCGGAAGATGCGAGCGCCGCCCTCGACCGGCGGCTCGATCTCGAAGTCCTCCTCCCAGACGCCGCGGTCGCGCAGGTGCTTCGGCAGGCGGGTGCGGAACAGATCGGTCGGCTCGAGGACGTGGCCGTCGGCGGAGACGACGAAGTCCTTCTTCGGCATGCGGTCCGACCTCCCGATGCGACAGCGCCGGCCGGCGGAAACCACGTTCTTGACCTGCGCGAACGACTATCGCGAGGCTAAACCAACCGGTCGGTACGACGCAACGGGCCGCGGCCGAGCATGACGTTTGCGGCAGACGGGAGGAGGGTCCGTGACCAAACGGTGGAAGCAGCGTCCAGACGGTTCGACCTGGGGCGACTGGGGTGACGACGACGAGCTCGGCCGCATCAACCTGGTCACCCCCGAGAAGGTGCTCCAGGGTGTGCGCGAGGTGGAGGCGGGCGTCAGCTTCTGCCTCAGCCTGCCGCTCGATCATCCAGGCGGAACCGCCCTGAACCAGCGGCGGCATCCGCCGACGCTCGCGCCCACCGAGGACATGAAGGGCAACCCCGCCGCGTTCTTCAACGTGCATATGAGCGAGATGGAGGCCTTCGGGGACCCCAAGTACGTCGACGTGTGGGCCGACGACGCGGTGACGCTCTCGCTCCAGTACTCGACCCAGTGGGACTCGCTGGCCCACGTCGGTGCCGAGTTCGACGCCGACGGCGACGGCGTCGAGGAGGCCGTCTACTACAACGGCTATCGCGCCGGCATCGACCTGGTGGGACCGCAGCCCGACGCCGCCGGCGACGGCGGCGACCACCGCAGCTTCGCCCACCACCTCGGGCTCGAGCACATGGCGTTCCACGGCGTCCAGGGCCGAGGCGTGCTGGTCGATCTCGCCCACCACCTCGGCCACGAGTGGCGGGGCGTCGACCACACCACGCTCGAGGAGATCATGGCGGCCGACGGCGTCGTCGTGACCCCCGGTGACGTGCTCCTCCTGCACACCGGCTTCGCCACCAAGGTGCTCGAGTGGAACCGCAATCCCGACCCGGTCCAGATCCACACCACGTGTTCGTACCTCGACGCTCGGGACGAGTCGCTGCTGGAGTGGATCGCCGAGTCGCAGATCGCTGCGCTGGTGGCCGACAACTACGCGGTCGAGGGCCTGCTCGGCAAGGACCGCGACCCGAGCCGGCACTCGTTCCTCCCCATCCACCACCTGTGCCTGTTCCGCTTGGGCGTGCCGCTCGGCGAGCTGTGGTACCTGCACGAGTTGGCGGCGTGGCTGCGCGAGCACGAGCGCAGCAGCTTCCTGCTCACCGCACCACCGCTGCGGTTGCCCGGCGCCGTCGGCTCACCGGTCACGCCCATCGCGACCGTCTGAACGCCCACGCACGCCGTGCTTCACGGTGTGGACGACTTCCTGGTACCGAAACGGTTGCCCAGCAACCAATTCGGCGCCAGGAACGGCACAAGCAGGCTAGGCGTCGGACGCGCGGGACAGCCGGAAGGCCGCATAGTCGGTCTCGACGACCTTGGCGATCTCCTTGAAGAGCTTGGGCCGGCCCGCCGAGTTGAGTAGGTACCGGCGAGGCTTGCCCGGGATGTTGGCGCCGAAGTAGTAGCTGCTCGCCCCGAACGACGGCGGCTTGGCCGCGTTCCGGTCGACCATGCTGGTCCACTCCTCCTCGGCCGCCGGGTCCACCTCGATGGCGTCGAACCCGTGGTCACGCACGTACCTGAGCGTGTCGGTGACGAAGTCGACCTGGTCGCCGTTGTAGCGCGGGTTGTTCCCGGCCGCCGCGTGCGGCCCTCCCGGGAAGAAGAGGCTCGGGAAGCGACTGGTCTGCACGCCGAGGAACGTCCTGGGCCCGTCGGCCCAGTGCTGCTCGAGGGGGGCGCCGTCCCGCCCACGGATCCCCATGCGCAGGAGCGCGCCGGTGCCGAAGTCGAAGCCGGTCGCCCACACGATGATGTCGAGCTCGCGCTCGCCCTCGGTCGTCTCGATCCCGTTCGGCGTCACCCGGACGATCGGCGTCTCCTTGACGTCGACGAGCGCGACGTTGGGACGGTTGTAGGCCTCGTAGTAGCCGGTCACGAACGGCGGCCGGTGCTCGCCGAAGCGCTGATCCCTGGGGATCAGCCTCGCCGCCGTCTCCGGATCGTGCACGATGCCGGCGATCTTCTCGGCGAGGAAGTCGCACCACTCGGCGTTGGCCGCGGGGTCGAGCAACAGGTCGGTGTAGTTGCTGGTGAGCTTGGAGAAGCCGGGGCTGTTCCACATCGTCTCGAAGAACGCCCGGCGCTGGTCCTCGGAGTCGTCGAAGGTCACCCGGTCGTGCGGCCGGTGGAGGAACCCGTGCGGCGACGTGCTCACGGTCTCGCGGATCGCCTCGAACTCGGCGCGGAGCCGCGCCTGTTCGTCGGGGGAGATCGGCGCGTTGTTCAGCGGCGTGCACCAGTTGGCTGTGCGTTGGTAGACGGTCAGCGACTCGATCACGGGCGCGATGATGGGGATGATCTGCACGCCGCTCGAACCCGTGCCGACGACGGCGACACGTTTGCCGGCGAAGTCGACGGGAGTCGCAGGCCAGAGAGCCGTGTGGTGCGACTCGCCGCGGAACTCCTCGCGCCCCGGTACGTCGGGGAAGTGGGGCACCGACAGCACGCCGGTCGCGGCCACGAGGTACCGCGCGCGGGTCACCACATCGTCGGCGGACGTGACCGTCCACATCGCCGCGACCTCGTCGTAGGTCGCCGACGTGACCCTGGCGCCGAACCGCATGTGGCGGCGGAGGTCGAACCGGTCGACGACGTGGTTGAGGTAGCGCTCGGTCTCGGGCTGCCCGGCGAAGAGCTCCTGCCACTCCCACTCCTCGAAGAGTCCCCGGGAGAAGACGTAGCCGTACGTGTAGCTCTCGGAGTCGAACCGGGCTCCGGGGTAGCGGTTCCAGTACCAGGTCCCGCCCACACCGCCGCCTGCCTCGAGCAACGCGACGGAGAAGCCGGCCTCCCGCGCCCGGTAGAGCTGGTAGATGCCCGTGACGCCCGCACCGACGACGAGGACGTCCACATCGGGGGGATCGGCAGCGGGCGGGCCGGGGCGCCCGGCGCCTGCGGGTTGGGTGGAAGTCGTCATGCGGCCGGGGCGTTGGCGTCAGGGCGCGATCGGCGTGCCGACACGCGGCGATGGCCGAATCGAATCTTGTACCGACCGGTTAGCATATCGACGCCCTTGACCGGTCCTGGAGGGGAACGGGCTCCATGGCGATCGCCGAACCGAAGCGCGCCGACGTGACGGATCCTGCCCTGCCGGTGCCGTACGCGATGGAGATCCCCGACCGCGTCCGCAAGGAGCGCTACTTCGATCCGCACTTCTTCGGGCTGGAGGCCGAGCTGCTGTGGCCCCGGGTGTGGCAGATGGCGTGCCGGCTGGAGGAGATCCCCCGACCCAGCGACTTCGTCGAGTACCAGATCCTCGACCAGTCGGTGATCGTGGTGCGCACCGAAGAGCTGGGCGTGCGCGCCTTCCAGAACGCGTGCCGCCACCGCGGCGTCCGCGTCGTCGAGGGGCGCGGGTCGTGCGAGACCGGCTTCACCTGCCCGTTCCACGGGTGGTGCTACGGCCCGGACGGGAAGAACACCTTCATCCCCCGGGCTCGGACCTTCTCCGAGCACAACCTTCGGCCGGAAGAGCTCGACCTCGTGCCCGTGCGGTGCGAGATGTGGGGCGGGTGCGCGTGGATCAACCTCGACCGCGATGCGCCACCGCTGCGGCACTGCATCGAGCCGGCCGCGAGCATCCTCGACGCCTGGAAGGTCGAATCGCTGCGCGCCGAGTGGTGGTACGCGTGCCGGCTCCCCGTGAACTGGAAGCTCGCCGTCGAAGCGTTCGTCGAGGCCTACCACGTGGTGGAGTCGCATCCGCAGCTCGTCATCCCCACCAGGTACGGATTGCGTGAGGGCGCACCGTTCGACCCGCGGGCGTTCGTCGAGGCAGACCTCGAGTACCTCCGGTCGATGAGCGACGGCATGGCCGGGATGGTCCATGCCAACGACGTGCGCATCGCCGAGGGCCTGAGCGACATCGAGCTCCCGAGCGACCCCAGCCTCGCGACGGCCACCTGGAACAGAACGCTCAACGACGCGGTCACGAGCTGGCACCGGGAGCGGGGCGCCGACATCCCCGACCTGAACGCGCTCGCCGACCAAGGGATCGACCAGGAGTTCTTCCACTGCTTCCCGCACTACTTCGTGCTGCCGATGTACAGCAGCGCCTCGTCCTACCGGTTCCGCCCGCTCGGGCCGGAGGAGACGTTGATGGACATCTGGTCCCTGTCGCGGTACCCCCCAGGGGAAGAGCCGGAGAGGCCCGCGCCCCCCGAGCCGTGGGAGACCGACGATCCGCGGTGGCCGCCGATCCCCACGCAGGACTTCTCGAACCTGCCCCGGCAGCAGCGAGGCTTGCACGCGCGAGGCTTCGACTACATGCGCCTGTCCAGCGGTCTCGAGGGCCACATCTCGAACTTCGAGCGGACCATCGACGGGTTCCTCGCCGGCCTTCCCCACGGGAAGCTGTCCCAGGCCCTGCAGGCCGTCAACGTATATCCGTTCGACCGACCGATCGTCGATCTCGCGCTGTAGTGGCGGCAACGACATGACGTATGCGGAGGTCGTCGAGGGCATCCGCGCCACCCTCGCCGCGTACACGCAGGCGCTAGACGACGGACGCACCGACGACGTCGTCGCCACGTTCTGCCCCGACGGTGTCTGTGACATCCCGGGTCTGGGCACCTACGAGGGCCACGATGCGCTGCGCGGCGCGTTCGACGGATGGAAGCCCCGGCAACCCCAGCGCCACCTCGTCCTCAACACCCTCGTCGCCGACTGGAACGACCACGAAGCCCGCGCGGTCAGCGACGTGCTGTTCATCCTGCTCGGCAGCTCGGGCTGGTCCATCGAGCTCGTGGGTCGGTACCAGGACACGCTCCATCGCGTCGGCGACGCGTGGCGATTCCACCGCCGCGTCGCCGAGTTCGTGTCGCCGTCGTAGGCGCCACCCGTCGGCCGCCGGTCCCCGTCGAGTCCCGTGGATGCGCGAACTAGTTTGATGTCATACTAAATTGCCCAAGCCCGGGGCGTCACCAGCGCTGAAACGGAGCACTCGTGACAGATCTGGTATCGGCGAACTTCTTCCGCGACCGGTCCGTACAGGACGACCCGTATGCGTACTTCGATGCGCTGCGGGCCCAGTCGCCGGTGTGGCGGGAGCCGAACTACGGCGTCTTCATGGTGACCGGCCACGATGAGGCGCTCGCCGTCTACAACGACTCGGCGGCCTTCTCGTCGTGCAACGCGGTGAGCGGGCCGTTCAAGCGATTCCCCGAGCCGTTCGAGGGCGACGACGTGACCGACCTCATCGAGCGCTACCGCGAGGAGCTGCCGTTCAGCGACCAGCTTCCTGCGTTCGATCCCCCGCGGCACACGGCGCACAGGGCGCTGATGATGCGGCTGCTGACCCCGGGACGGCTGCGGGCCAACGAGGAGTTCATGGCGCGGCTCGCCGATCGTCAGCTGGACGAGCTCATCGAAGCGGGACGCTGCGAGTTCATCAGTGCGTTCGCCGCACCGTTCACGTTGCTGGTGATCGCCGACCTGGAAGGCGTCCCCGAGTCGGACCACGGGCTGTTCACCGCGCGACTGGCCAAGCTGCCCGAGGATCTGCAGCACAAGCCGCTCGAGTTCCTCTACGGGCAGTTCACGGCGTACATCGAGGATCGCCGTCGGACGCCGCGCAACGACATCATGACCGCGATGGCCACCGCCACCTTCCCCGACGGGTCGACGCCGGAGGTGCACGACGTGGCGCTGCTCGCCGCGAACCTGTTCGCCGGTGGGCAGGAGACCACCGTGCGCCTGCTGTCGTTCGCGTTGCGAATCATCGCTGAGCGGGCCGACCTGCAGGAGCGGTTGCGGGGCGATCGTGACATCATCCCGAACTTCGTCGAGGAGACCTTGCGGTTCGAGAGCCCGCTCCGCGCCCAGTTCCGCATGGCCAAGGTCCGGACGACGGTCGCCGGGGTCGACATCCCGGCTGGGAGCACGATGATGCTCCTACCCGGCGCAGCCAACCGTGACCCGCGCCTGTTCGAGGACCCCCACACGTTCGACCCCGACCGGGTCAACGCCAAGTACCACGTCGCCTTCGGACACGGCATCCACCACTGCGCCGGGGCGCACCTCGCCCGTGCGGAGGGCCGCGTCACCATCAACCGTCTCCTCGACCGCACGTCGAGCGTCACGATCGCGGAGGGAGCACACGGCCGGTCGGGTGCCCGCCGCTACGAGTACCTCCCGACCTACTTCCTCCGCGGTCTCGCCCGGCTCGAGCTCGAGTTCAGCCCGGGTCGGGCGTCGAGCCACCCAGCATCAGCTTGAGCTGGGACGCGGGGGGACCGGCGGTGGTGCCGCCGTCGACGGGCAGGACGACCCCGGTGATGTGAGCCGAGCGATCGCTGGCGAGGAACACGGCGGCTTCGGCGACGTCCTCGGGCCGCCCGTGGCGCGGGAGCGGCTGCGTGAACTTCATCACGGTGTCCAGGTCGTACGTCGTCATCGCCGTCCTGATCTGCCCGGGCACGAGGCAGTTCACCCGGATGCCGTACTGCGCGACGTCGACGGCGATCGAGCGCGTGCTGTGGATCACGGCCGCCTTCGTGGCCCGGTAGGTGATGAGGCCGGCCCCGGCGTTGATGCCGGCGGTGGAGGCGGTGTTGATGATCGACCCACCGCCGTGGGCCTTCATGTGACGAGCGGCTCGCTGCGTGCCGAGCAGGACGCCGAGGAGGTTGATCTCCACCACCCGGGTGAAGTCACTCAGGTCGTCGTGCAGGAAGCGGGTCATCGAGCTGGCGACCCCGGCGTTGTTCGACATCACGTGCAGCCCGCCGAACCGCCCCACCGTGAAGTCGACGAGCGCTTGCACCTGGTCGGCGTCGGTGACGTCGGTCTGCTTGAACGCCGCGTACTCGCCGAGCTCGGCGGCCAGGGCCTCACCCGCGTCGGCGTCGATGTCCGCGATGACCACGCTGGCACCTTCCGCGACGAAGCGCTGCACGCTGGCGCGACCGAGGCCGCTGCCACCACCGGTGACGACGGCGACCTTGCCCGTGAGCTCCTCAGCCATCGACCGCTCCCCCCGAACCTCGGTTCCGGCCGCTTCGCCGGCGATGTGACCCCACACGAGCGCCATGCCGATCGTCGTGCCACCGCCGAAGTAGGCCGGGCCGGCGGGGCTGGCGACGGCGTTGCCGGCGCCGTACAGGCCCGGGATCGGACGGTCGCGGACGTGCTGCACGCGGCCGTGGGCGTCGATCCGGGGACCGCCGCTCGTCCCGACGGCGCCCAAGTGGACCGGCAGCGCGTAGTACGGCCCGCATTCGAGGCTGCCGAGGTTCGGATGGGCGGCCGTCGGATCGCCGTGGAACCGGTCATAGAAGCTGTCGCCGCGGCCGAAGTCCCGATCCCGGCCCTCGACGACGAAGTCGTTCCAGCGCCGCACCGTTTCGCGGAGCCCGGCGGCATCGATGCCAGCGGCGGCGGCCAGCCCGTCGAGGGTGTCGTGGACGAGCAGCCAATCCGGGTCGGGCGAGCCGGGTCGCACGCTGATCACGGGGTACCGCGACCGGTACTGCTGGTCGAACACCACCCAGCACGGCAGGTGGCGGGGGGAGGCGTCGTTGGCGTCGTAGGCGAAGAACGCCTTCTGCATGTCGTTGTAGTTGGCGGCCTCGTTCACGAAGCGGCGCCCGAAGCGGTCCACCATGATCGAGTGCGGGGCGGTGCGCTCCACGGCGATGAACCGCGCGAGCGGCCGGCCGTCGTACTCCTCGCCCGGCACCACACCAGCCGGGTACCACCACGCCTCGTTCATGTTCGCCAGGTCGGCGCCCACCTCCATCGCCATCAGCAGCCCGTCGCCCTCGTTGCCCGGCGGGCTCGTGGGGTGGGTCAGCGACCCGGGCAGGAACCGCGAGCACAGCTCGCCGTTCCACTCGTAGCCGCCCGAAGCCAGCACCACGGCGCTCGCCGGCAGGTCGGTCCGCCGCCCGTCGCGCTCGACCACGAGCCCGGCAACGGCGCCATTGCGCATGATGAGCTCAGCGGCGCGGGCGCCGAGGACGGGCTCGATGCCGCGTGCCAGGCAGCCCTCGAGGAGGCCGCCGACGAGGGCCTGCCCGCACGCGACCTGCTGCGCCTGGACCCGCCGCTTGATCTCGGCCGCGTCGTACCGCTCGGGCGTGTACGACGGCGTCCAGTCGACGGTGGACTCCTGCAGCGTGAGCGGCAGGCCGAGGACTGGGGCGCGGCGGAGTGCCTTCGCCCAGTCGCCGAGCCGGCCCGTGTCGTAGAGGTCGGGCTCGATCATCCGGCCCGTCGCACGGGCGCCCTCCATCTCCGGGTGGTAGTCGGGCCAGGCGATCGGCGCGAAGCGGACGCCCGAGCGCCGCTCGAGGCCGGCGACGATGCCCGGTCCCTCGGCGACGTAACGGGCCAGCTGCTCGGCCGGCGCGCGGCCGCGGCTGAGCGCGGTCATGTACGCCAGCGCGTCCTCGCCGGAATCATCCGCGCCCGTCACGTGGTTGCCGGGCATCCACACGCCGCCGCCGGACACGGCGGTCGTCCCGCCCAGCGCCTCGGCCCGTTCGACGACCGTCACCGTGGCGCCGGCATCGTGGGCCGCCAGCGCGGCGGCAAGGGCGGCCGCCCCGGACCCGACCACGATCACGCCTGTCTCGGGGATCTGCCCCCTGGTCACGTTGACGGATAGTACGACATCAAACTAAACACGGGAACACTCCGAGGCCGAGCGAATAGGCACGCAAGTGGGCACCGAACAGTACGGGATTTGCGGCGCAACCCCAGGCCACACAGCTCGGCCTCCCGGCAATACTGACCACCGTGAGCAGGATGAGGCGCCCATCCGCGCAGCTCCCAAGGCGACGGGGGATGGAGGTCGCATGACGGCTCAGGCACCCACGGTCACCTACCCCCACGAGGGATTCGGTGCCCCGAAGGACCGTCAGGGGCATGCGACCGGGTCCATCGGTCTGCCGGAGGGCACGGAGGTCTTCTCCGCGGACGACCACATCTCGCTCGCCGAAGACATCTTCTACGAGCGGTTCCCGGACTCCCTCAAGGACCAGGCGCCCCGCGTCATCCACCATGACGGCGCCTGGACGCTGGGTTTCGGCGGCAAGACCTTCCTCCCCCGGGAGTTCAACGCGGTGCTCATGCAGTACGACCCGCTCGCCGGCTCCAGCACCAGCGACATCGAGGCCCGCCTGCGCGAGCTCGAGTCGGACGGCATCCACCGGGAGCTGGCGTTCCCGAACGCCATGCTCGCCCTCATGGGCTGGCCCGACAAGGCCATCCGGGAGCGCTGCTTCCGCATCTACAACGAGCACATCGCCGAGCTGCAGGAGCGGTCCCACGGCCGCTTCTTCGGCGTCGGGATGGTCAACTGGTGGGACGGAGAGGGGTGCCGCCGGACGCTGACCGAGCTGAAGGACCTCGGGCTGAAGACGTTCTGGCTGCCCCTCAAGCCCGGGGCCGGCGAGGACGACAAGCCGATCGACTACAACAGCCCCGCCATGTACCCGGTGTGGGAGGCCATCGAGGAGAGCGGCCTTCCCGTGGCGCACCACATCGGCGAGGCTCCGTTGGCCTCGCCGTGCCGGGACAACGGCATCCTCGTCGGCATGGTGCACAACGTGGCGCCGTTCCGCGAGATGTTCGGCCGCTACGTCTTCGGCGGGATCCTCGATCGGCACCCCGGCGTCACGGTGGGCTGGTTCGAGGGCGGCATCAACTGGGTCCCGGCGGCGATCCAGGATGCGGTGCATCTCTACGCCTCGCTGCAGCACATGGCCGACCACGGGCTCGATCACGACGTGGCCCACTACTGGCGCCACCACATGTACGCGTCGTTCATGGTCGACCCGCTCGGGCTGGAGATGATCGATCGGATCGGGCTCGACCGGGTCATGTGGTCGTCGGACTACCCGCACAACGAGAGCACCTTCGGCTACTCGGAGAAGTCGCTGGCCACCGTCGTCGAGGCCGTCGGCCCCGAGGACGCGGCCAAGGTCGTGAGCACGAACGTCACGACCTTCCTCGGCCTCGACACCCGATGAGCGCGGCACCCACCGACGTGTCGAGCCGGCTCGGAATCCCCGCGCAGCCCGACCCGGCGCGGATGCGGCGCGAGCGTGGCGCGCGTCTGCGAGCTGCGATGGCCGACAAGGGCGTCGACGCGTTGGTCCTGCTCAGCAACAGCAACGTGACCTATGCGACCGGCGCCAGCTGGCCGCTGAGCGACGCCGGCCGGGGCAACGTCGAACGCCCGGTCGCCGTCGTCCTCGCCGACGACGACGTGCCACACCTGTTCACGCCGTTCGTCGCCGACGTCGCGAGCCGGCTCGACCTCGACGAGGACCACCTGCACGGTCCGACCTACCTCGACGTCGGCGAGGGCGTCACCGCCTTCGCCGCCGCGTTGGCGGACCTGGTGCCCTCCACGGCGACGGTCGCGATCGACGATGTGACCGGGGCGATGCACGGTGCCCGAGAGAGCTTCTTCGGCGAGTGGCCGCCGCGGAGCGCCAGCGATGTGATGGGCCCGGCCCGCCTGATCAAGACGCCCGACGAGCTCGCCTACCTCCGCCACGGGCTGTGGATCACGGAGCAGGCCATGGCCGACGTCCAGGCCCGGCTCGCACCCGGGGCGCGCCAGACCGACCTGACCGCGACCTTCCTGCACCGCGCGTTCGAGCTCGGGGCCGAGGCGAACGTCCTCGATCCGATCTGGCAGGTGATGCCGGATCGGCAGGCCGAACTGCCGTGGACAACCCACGGCGACCTCGCCTGCCCGCTGCTGAGCACGGAGCGCGAGCTGGAACGGGGTGACGTCTGTTGGGTGGACACCGGCATCAGCTTCAGTGGGTTCCACTCCGACTTCGGCCGCACGTGGGTCGTCGGGGACGAACCCACCGACCGGCAGCGGGCCCAGTACCGGGGATGGCGCGACATCCACGATGCCGTGGTGTCGGTCGTGCGCGCCGGCGTGTCCGCCGCCGAGCTCACTACGGCCGCGAAGGAGGCCTCCGGGCTGGACCGACCCTGGATGTCGCACTTCTACCTGGGCCACGGCCTGGGCCTCGACAGTGCGGAGGCGCCGTATATCGGCACCGACCTCGGCGACGGCTACGACCTGCGCCTCGTCCTCGAGGCCGGCACGGTGGTCGTGATCGAGCCCGTGGTGTGGGATGAGGGGCACAGCGGCTACCGGTCGGAGAACGTCTTCGTCGTCACCGACGACGGCTGCGTGAACCTCACCGACTACCCCTACGACCCCTATGGCGACTGAAACCCTCCCGGACCACAAGGCCCTCCGGTACGCACGCCGGGAGCGGGCGTTGGCGGCGATGGAGGCACACGACCTCGACCTCCTCGTGCTGGGGCGGGTCGCCAACATCCGCTACGTATCCGGGGTGCCGACGCTGTGGAACGCCGGCACCCGCCCGTTCGGGCCCGGCGCGGTTCTCGTGCGCGCCACGGGCGAGGTCCACCTGATGAGCACCTGGGACGAGGGGGTTCCCGAGGAGATCCCCCACGACCACCTCTACGGGATCACGTGGAACCCGATGAACTACGTCGCGGTGCTCGAGCGGATCGGCTCGGAGGTGCGGCCGCAGCGGGTGGGGACGGACGCCACGTCGCCGCTGTTCGCCCAGCTGCTACCGATGGCGTTCCCGGGCGCGGCGATCGTCGACGCCGGACCGGCGCTGCGCGACGCCAAGCGCGTCAAGACGAACGAGGAGGTCGACGCCATTCGCGGCGCCCTCGCGGTCGCCGAGGCCGGGCTGGCCGCGGCGGTCGCCGAGCTCCGCCCCGGGGTGAGCGAGCGCGAGCTCACCGGTGTGTTCATGGATGCGATGGCAACCCGCGGGGTCACGACGCCCGCGACACAGGACGTCGTCCGCATCACCACGGTCGCAGCTCGTGCCGCTCGCGGTGAGGGCCGCGTGCATGCCGGCGACCTCGTCGCGTTCGACGCCGGGGTTGTTGCCGACGGTTACGCCGGCGAGGTGGGACGCACCTGGCCTGTCGAGCCACAACGAGTCGCGGGCTCGGTGCGCGAGCTCTACGACCGATGGGAGCGACTGTGGGGGCGGCTGCTCGACGCGTGCCGGCCCGGGGCAGCGGGCAGCGGTCTCCTCGAGGCGTACGAGGCCGCCGGCGAACCGCTCCCGCGGACGCCGATCGGGCGCGGGCTGGGGCTGGGCTTCGACGATCCGGTGATCGTCGCGGGCCTGCCCGATACCGCCGCCAAGGAGCGGCTGGACCCCGGCGTGGTCATCGTCCTGACGGGATCAGTCACCGACGAACGCGTCGCCACCGTTGTCGCGCACGAGGCCGTGCACATCACTCCCGACGGGCCCGAGGTCCTGTCGGGCAGCCCGTTCTGGATTCCTGAGCAGCCCCGGAGGGGCCACGACATGACCGACGACACGAACGAGCATGCGGACTGGATCCGCTACGTGAAGGATCCGACGACCAAGATCGCGACCCTCACGCTGAACCGGCCCGACCGGCTCAACGCACCGACGATCGCGATGCGGCTCCGGTACGCCAACCTGCTGCACCAGGCCAACATCGACGACGACGTGAAGGTCCTCGTGATCCGGGGTGAGGGCGACGACTTCGGCAGCGGCCAGGACCTCCCCGAGTTCATGGAGGCGCACGGGACCGACGACGGCCTCCTTCGCGAGGTGCAGCTCGAGGGCGCCGACGTCACCTATCCGCCCCGACGCCAGTTCCGCCACGGCGCCACGGCCACCCAGTGGTTCGCCGATCCGCGCGGCGGCTGCCGGACACTGCAGGAGTTCAAGAAGATCAGCATCCTCGAGGCAAAGGGGTACGTGTACGGCTGGCACTTCTACCAGGCCGGTGACGCCGACCTCGTGATCGCATCCGACGATGCCCTGTTCGGCCACGCCGCCTGGCGCTACGCGGGCACGGCACCCCGCATGTGGTGGTGGGCGATGTCGATGGGGATCCGCAAGTTCCAGGAGATGGTCTTCACGGGCCGTCCCTTCACGGCCGCAGAGATGGCCGAGATCGGCTTCGTGAACAGCGTGGTGCCCCGCGATCGGCTGGAGGCCGAGGTCGACAAGTACGCGACGGCGTGCGCCCAGAACCGGTCGACCGACGTGGTGTTCATGCAGAAGACGTTCTTCGAGATCATGAAGCAGTTCCAGGGCGAGTACATGGGGAGCCTGCTCACGGGGGTGCTGGAGTCGCTGGCGCCCTACGGCCGGCCCGACACCAACGAGCTGACCGTGGGCAAGGAGATGTTCGATGACGGGTTGACGAAGTCCGTCAAGGACTTCGATAGCCGCTTCCCCCCCGAGTGGCGGCTGAGCAAGAAGGGACGCGCAGCGGCGGAGTGAGGGAGCGGGTCCATGACAGCGCCGCCGCTCGTTGACATTGTCGTCGTCGATCTCTCCAGCGGCATCGCCGGCGCCTACTGCACGAAGATCCTCGCCGATGGTGGCGCCGAGGTCGTCAAGGTCGAACCCCCCGAGGGCGATCCGCTGCGGCGGTGGTCCGCGTCGGGGGCGGCAATCCCCGAGGGCGGCGAGGGCGCGCTCTTCACCTTGCTCGCGTCGGGGAAGCCGCGCCTTGTCGTCGACCCGGACGACGGGGCAGACGTCGAGCGCGTTCGCAGCGTGTTGGAGCGCGCCGACGCGGTCGTCTGGTCGAGGGGAACCCGCCTTGCGGAGAGCGCGGTGTTCTCACCGGATGGGATCCGCGACGCCGGCCCACACCTGACGGTCACGGCGATCACCCCGTTCGGGTTGGAGGGCCCGTGGTTCGACCGCGCCGCGACGGAGTTCACGCTCCAGGCGTGGTCCGGGGGGATCGTGGGGCTCGGGCGCGGTGCCCCGGACCGCGCCCCGGTGTTCGTTGGCGGCCAGATCGGCGAGTGGCTCACCGGCACGTACGCGGCGATCGGGACGATGGTCTCGCAGGCGCGCACCCGGCACGACGGCATGGGCGAGCTCGTCGACGTCTCGATGCTCGAGACGCTCGCCCTGTGCCTCACCTACTACCCCGTCACCTACCACGACATGGTGGGCCGGCCGTTCCGGCGCGGACGATCCACGATCACCCCGGGCGTGGAGACGACGAGCGATGGCCTCGTCGGGCTCGGGGTCGGGACCGGCCAGCAGTGGCACGACTTCTGCGTCATGGTCGGGCACCCGGAGTGGATGGAGGACCGCTCCCTCTTCGCCAACCGCGCGCACCTGGCGCCGGACGTCGCCGCATGGGCGGCCGAGCACACCACCGCCGAGATCATCGAGTTGGCCCGCACATGGCGCATCCCGCACGCGCCGATCGGCAACGGCGCCTCGATCCCGACGACCGACCACTTCGCGGCCCGCCGGTCGATCATCCGGAACGGCGGGGGCGGCGGCGTCGAACCCGACCGTCCGTACCGCTTCGTCCCGCCGTTGCTGAGCTCCCGCGCCGGTGCCGAACCCCGGACGCCCACGACGCGGCCGAGCACGTCCACGGAGGCGCCCGACCTGCCGTTCCAGGGTCTCCGGGTGCTCGACCTGACCGCCTTCTGGGCCGGCCCGCTGTGCACGCACGTGCTGGCGATGCTGGGGGCCGAGGTCCTCCACCTCGAGTCGACGGCGCGGCCCGACGGCACCCGCCTGCTCGCCGGCCTGCGGTTCTCGGAGCCCGACTGGTGGGAACGGTCGGGGATCTTCGCCGGCCTGAACACCAACAAGAGGGGCGTGACGCTCGATCTCGGCCGGGACGAGGGACGGGAGCTGCTACGGCGGTTGATCGCGACCTGCGACGTCGTCGTCGAGAACTACACGCCCCGCGTGCTGGATCAGCTCGGGTTCGACGCCGACGCCATGCGCGCCATCCGGCCCGACATCGTCATGGTGCGGATGCCCGGCTTCGGGCTGGACGGCCCCTGGCGGGACGACCCGGCCTTCGCCTTCGTCATCGAGGACGCCTCGGGGCTGACGTGGATGACCGGCTACCCGGACCAGAACCCAATCTCGCCGTACTGCGTGGGCGACTCGAACGCGGGCCTTCACGCACTGAGCGGCCTGCTCCTGGCCCTCGAGCACCGCCGGCGCACCGGAGACGGCGTCGTCGTTGAAGCGGCGATGGTGGACGCGGCGCTCAACGTCGCTGCGGAGCAGATCGTCGAGCACTCGGCCACCGGAGCGCTGCTCGGGCGGGACGGGAACCGGGGACCGACGGCCGCGCCGCAGAACCTCTATCTCGCCGCCGACGTCGACGAGGCCGGTGTGCGCGACACCTGGGTGGCCATCGCCATCGCGAGCGACGAGCAGTGGCTCGCCCTCCGCGGCGCCCTCGGCGAGCCGGGCTGGGCGGTCGAGCCGGAGCTGGCGACGGGGCCCGGCCGGCGACGGCATCACGACGCCATCGATCGCCACCTCGGCAGCTGGTGCGCCGAGCGGCCGGCCGACGAGATCGTCGATTGCCTCTGGGGGGCGGCCATCCCGGTGGCGCGGGTGATGCAACCCCACGAGCAGGCCACGCTGCCGCAGTTGCGGTTCCGCCGCTTCTTCGAGGAGGTCGACCACCCCGTCGCGGGGACGGCTCGGCACAGCACGCTGCCCATGCGGTTCTCGCGCGGGCCCGACCGCTTCCACCGGCACCCGGCCCCGCTGCTCGGCGAGCACACCGACGAGGTGCTCGGCGGCCTCGGGGTCTCGGACGATGAGCTCGCCCGGCTCCGGGAGGACGGCGTGATCGGCTGCACGCCGGATGCCGCGAGGAGCGCCAGCGGATAGGTTCCAGCCGGTGTCACACCAGCTCCGCTACGACCCGGTCGAGGCATCGCGCCAACGGTGGATCGAGCAGGGCTGGGACGACAGCGCGCCGGGCATGGCCGCGGTCGTCTCGGTCATGCGGGCCGAGCAGATCTTCCTGCACCGGGCAACCGGGATCCTGCGCCCGCTCGGCCTGACGTTCGCCCGGTACCAGGTACTCGGGATGCTGCGCTGGACGGGCCCGCTGACCCTCGGCGCGATCGGCCACCGGCTCTGGATCACGCCGGCGACGGTCACCAGCGCGATCCATCGACTGGAGTCCGCGGGTCTGTGCCGCCGCGCCTCCCACCCCCGGGACGCCCGAGCCACGCTGGTCGAGATCACCGCCAAGGGACGGCGCCTGTTCGACCGCTCGGTCGAGAGGCTGAACGCCGACCTGTTCGGCAAGGTCGGGCTCGCGGAGGAGGACCTCGACCTGCTCGTCGGGCTCATCCGGAAGATCCGTGCCGCCGAGGGCGACGTCGTCGCGGTGAGCTGACTCCGGCGCGCCTGCTGTCCGGCAGGCCGGCGGGCGTGGTCCCGGAGGCCCGACGATCGGGCCTCAGGCGCCCGGCGCGCGGCCCTCACGGACGGCGTCATGGATCAGGCCGATGACCCACGTGATGCCGGCGATGGCCTCATCTCGATCGAGCCCCCAGTCCGCGGCCAGGCGCTCGTACGCCGCCACGCCCCAGAGCACGTCGAACATCGCGGCCGCCACGGAGCGATCCGCATCGGTCCACCCCGCCGTATGGGGTTCGAGCGCCCGCAGCAGCGCCTCCCGCTGCCGCCGCCCCGCGGCGGTGAGGGTTGGGTCCAGCGAAGCCTGCGGTTCGACCGGGTGCGAGGCGACGACCGTGACGATGCGGCGGGCTGCGTCGGCGATCCCTTCGAGCCGCAGCCCGTCGAGGTCGATGCCGGCCTGCTGCTCGAGGCGGTGCATGACGGCGTCGCGCAGCCCGCGCTCGTTGGCGAAGTGGCGATAGACGGTCCGCTCGTTCACTCCCGCCGCGCTCGGCCACGGCACGCACGGTGAGGCCGCGCCAGTCCCGGATCGCCGACGCACTGAGGAGCTCGCACCCGGCGGTCACGATCCGGTCACGGGTCTTCGACGCCCGCTGCCGGCGCAGCGCGCTGTCGTAACGGCGGCGTGCCGGCGCGTGCCCGACGTCCAGCGAGGTCACGGTGTGCGAACCGGCAGGCTTGCCCAACCCCGGACGGTGGAGGTCGGCGCGAGGCTGGCGCCCTCCCTGTCGACCTCCCATTCGGGGAAGCGCTCGAGCACCTCCTCGAGGGCCACGCGCCCCTCGAGGCGGGCCAGGGCGGCACCGAGGCAGTAGTGCGCTCCGAACCCGAAGGTGAGGTGTGCGCCGCCGGTGCGGTGGATGTCGAAGGTGTCACCGTCCGGGTTCCTGCGGTCGTCCCGGTTGGCCGAGCCGATGAGGCAGAGGAGGGCGCTGCCGGCCGGCACCGTCTGGCCCTGTATCCGCGCGTCCTTGGCGACGTACCGCCCCACGTGCGGGGCCGGCGGCTCGAACCGGAGGAGCTCCTCGATCGCGCCCGGGATGAGCGAGCGATCATCGACCAGCTCGCGGCGCTGGTCGGGGTGTTCGGCCAGGACCTTCCCCGCCCAACCGATCAGCCGCGTCGTGGTCTCGTTGCCGGCACCCGACACCACCGTGATGTACGTGAGGAGCTCATCGCGGCGCAGGCGGCGGACGGTGCCCGTCTCGTCCTCGAACTCGGCGTTGAGAAGGTCGGTCATGATGTCATCGGACGGGTGCTCCGCCCGCCAGTCGATGTATTCGGCGAACTGCTCCCCGTCGGCGAAGTCCTTCGACACCTCCATGGGCTGGCCGGCCTCCGTGCGGAGGTTCGCGTCGACGCGGTCGCGGATCCTCGGCTGATCCTCCTCCGGAACCCCCAGCAACATCCCGATCACCCGCATCGGCATCTGCGCCCCGAGGTCGGCGACGAAGTCGAAGCCACCGGCGCCGACGAACGGGTCCAGGCTCCGGGCGCAGAGCTCGCGGATCCTCGGCTCGAGCGCCGCCACCTTCCGGGGCGTGAACACCCGCGACAGCAGGCTGCGATGGATGGTGTGGGTGGGCGGGTCCTCGAAGATGACCACCCCGGGCGGCATCTCGATGTCGGCCTTGATCAGCTCGAGGATCCCGCCCCGGCCCGAGATGAACGTGTCCCGCTCGACGAGGCCGCGCTCGGCGTCCTCATAGCGGCTCACCGCGTAGAAGTCGTGCGTCTCGTTGTAGTAGAGCGGCGCCTCCTCGCGCAGCCGGCGGAAGACGGGGTACGGGTTCCGGTCGATGTCGACGTCGTACGGGTCGTAGTAGACGTCGCTCGCAGTGCTGGTGGTCACCCGCAGCCTCTTGCTAAATTCGTGCCAGGACCGTGGCATGAAATGTACGAGAGCGTCAAGATCGCGGATGGTCGTCCGCCGCGACCCTTCGGAGCTGCTGGACGCCCACGTCCACCGACGGCTTCGAGAGCTGCGTTGCGGGCCCGCAGTCGCCTAGAGGACGTTGCCGATGACCTCGCCGTCGTCGTTGATGTCGACCGCAAGCGATCCCGTGGGCACCCCGCGGAGCGTGATCTCGGTGAACTCGCCGTCTTCGTACAGCCAGCCGTGGTGGCGCACCTGGTTGTCGACGCTGTCGATGACGATCTGGCCGTCGTCATTGATCCCTCGGAGCCGGGTCTGCGCCATGTCGGGCACGTCGATCGTGGTCGTATCGCCGGCCGGGCCGCGGCGGAACCCGTGGACCACCCCGGCCGCGTCGATGTAGAGGCCCACGATCTCGCCCCGGTCGTTGTTGTCGAAGGCGATGGTGGCTACGGCGCCGTCGACATCGACGGTGGTGACGTCGCCGCGGCGGTTGCGGGCGAAGCCGTGGGTGACGCCGTCGGCGTCGACGTACACGCCGACGATCTCGTCGCGGTTGTTGATCCCGTAGGGGATGGTCGCGGTCGAGTCGGGGACGTCGAAGCGGGTGATCCGGCCCTCATCCCACGTGTAGGCGTGGACGTCCTGACCCGTGGAGAACCCGTCGCGGACCCCGCTGAACGCCCCGACGATGCGGTCGTCGTCGTTGGTGCCGGTGGCGATGGTCCCAGCGGCGCCAGGAACGGTGATGCCGATGACCCGGCCGCCCCGGTCGATCCGGAACCCGCGAAGGTTGCCGGCGGTGCCCTGGTCGACGGTGCCGACCACGTCGCCGTCGTTGTTGATCGCTTCGAGCCGGGTCTCGCTGACCACACCGGGGGCGTCGACGGCCTCGACGTCACCCCGCTCGTCCCGGTGGTAGCTGTAGCGGTGGGCGCCGTACTGGCCGGCCAGCCGGCCGCGGTCGTCGATGTCGTAGACGGAGGTGTCGCCCGGCTGGTCGGGGACGTCCACGCGGTTCATCGTCCCGTCCGCCTCGCGGACGAACCCGTGGGCGATGTTGGCGCTGTCGAAGTAGTAGCCGGCGATCTGACCCTGGTCGTTGATGCCCTGTGCCGAGGTCAGGTACGAGGCGCCGTCCACGTCGATGTCGGTGACGGTGCCGTCGGTGGCCCGCAGGAAGCCGTGGACCAGTTGGGTCTCGAGGTCGTAGTACGTGCCTGCGATCCTGCCCTGGTCGTCGATGTCGCTGGGCAGGGTGGCCTCCGCGCCCGGGACCGCGAAGTCGGTCACGTCGCCGTCAGCGGCGCGCACGAAGCCCCGCGACGTCCCGTTCGGGTCGACGTACTCGCCGGTGACGTCGCCGCGGTCGTTGATGCCGTACGGGCGGGTCGCGGTGGCGCCGCGCACGTCGATGCGCCTGAAGTCGCGGCCGTCATACAGGAACCCGTGCTCCGCCTGGAACGCAGGGGTGCGGCTGCTACCCGTGTAGAACCCGACGATGTCCCCGCCGCCGTTGATCTTGGAGGCCACGGTCCCGCGAGCGCCCGGCACATCGACGGTCTGTAGGCGGCGGCTGCGCTCGTGCTGAACGAAACCGTGGAACCGATCCCGCTCGTCGACATAGACACCGACCACCTGTCCCTGGTCGTTCCGGCCCAGGGCCGCCGTCAGCGAGGCGTCTCGGGCGTCGACCGTGCGGTAGCCGCGCTCGTCACGCATGAAGCCGTGACCGCGAAAGCTGTCGTCGGCGTGCCGGTTCCTCCCGCCGTCGGTCGGAGTCGCACCCGGGGCCGTCCGCGCCGGCCGCTCGCCGCTGGCGGAGGCGGGCGCGGAGCCCGCCAGGATCAGAGCCGTGCCCACCAGAGCGACGGCCAGTGCCAGCCCTCCCCAACGGGTGCGGGCGGGGCGAGTTCGTGACGCCATCATGCGTTCCCTCGTGCGATGGTGATCCCGCCAGCCACAACGGCTTCGGATCCGTCCAGCCGGGCGGATGAACTCCGACCGCCCGGTGGTCGCAGGCGCACCTAGGTAGAACACCTCGATCATGACGAAGGCCCAGGTGCTCACCTGGGCCTTTCCCGGTTTGGTGGCGGGCGAGATTTGCGCCGAGGGGTTCTTCGACTAGTGCCTTTGGCCGTCGTGGCAGGTCGCCAATGTTGCCTGCTCTGGCGCTCGTCAGTCCTCGATCGACCAGTTCAGCTCGGTACGGAGCTCGGCCGGGTCCATCTCGGGGGATGGCTCGGTCACGTACACCTCCCAGAGGGCTCGGCCCGGGGTCAGGCCCTGGGCGTCGATCCACGACCCGAGGCGGCCCCAGGACTCCCCGAGCTGGTCGTAGCCCCCTTGGTGCACCAGGCGCGCGACCCGGCCGCCGGGCAGTGAACCGGCCCGGACCTCGCCGACGGGCCGCACGGCCCTGGCGGTGACGAAGCCGACCTCGAGGTCGACGTCCTCGGCCGGCGGGCGATGGAACCGGGCGAACGCGGGGCCCTGGATCGCAACGTCCTGGTCCGACAGCACGGCGGCGACACTGGAGAACGAGCGGTCGAAGAAGTTGACGAGCTCCTGCCGGGGGACGACGGCCCCGATGACAGCCGTGGTGGCGGCCTCGACGTCGACGAGTGTGGGTTCCATCCCGGCAGCCTTGCCCATGCTCATCTGACGGTCCACCGGGTCAGGCAATCCGCACGACCGGCACCTCCCGGAGGTGCTCGGGGAGGGGAACCTCGGGCAGCTGGTCCTCGAGGCGGGGCGCCCTGGGCGGGCGGCCCCGGCGCCGCTTTGTGGCGACGATCGTCCCGTCGACGAACAGCTGGCCGCCCCACACACCGCACGGCTCTCGCCGCTCTAGGGCACCCTCGAGGCACGGGATGAGTGCGGGACAACTCAGGCACAGCCGCTTTGCCCGGGCGATGTCCTGCGGCTCCCCGCTGAAGAACACGTCGATGAGCTCCCCGCTCCCGTCGTTGCAGCGGGCGTGCGTCCACCACGGGACCACGTCCGGCGGGGGCCGCTCGGCCGCCCGGTCTGGCATTGGGTCCGTCGACTCGATCATCTCGTACAGCACCTCTGGGCAACGGTCACCCGTCCGCACTGGTATTGACGTCTCCCAGCCGAAAACTCATCGGTCGGCGACGACGCCCGCCGGCTCACGGAATCCTCATTCCATGTTCGTGCCGGAGCGTCGCCAGGCGGGCTGCCCTCGACGTCGAGGAGTAGGCCGCTGGGCCGGAACCGGATCACCCCGGCTCCTCGACGCCCGGAAGCAATCTGACGGTCTGACGCGGGAGGCCTCCCTGCCGCTAGCGCCCGGGCGGGTCGGACACGACCAGCCGCAAGCCGGCGTCGTACTCGTCCAGCCGGCGTAGGCGCCCGTGACGAGCGTCCCACGTGCCGTCCCCGAGGTCGCGGGCGACCTCCTCGACGACGCGCTCGACCACCTCCGGAGGCATCCTGGCGAAGCCTGAGCTCGAGTTGCGTGCGCGGGTGTCGAGCACCCGCTCCGGGTGCGCCCAGAAGGAGCCGAGCATCCAGTCGGGCGTGTCGCGCGCGATCGGGACGGCCTGGACGTCGACTTCTGTACCGAGCCAGCCCGCGAGGGTCTCGGCCGTGGGAAAGATGCGCTGGTCGAGCTCGGCCACCTCCGGCAGGTAGTCGGCCATCAGCCACATGCGTGAGCTGACCTCGGCGTCGTAGGTGAGGATCACGACCGGACAGCGTGCGACGCGGCGCAGCTCCTTCACCCCTCGCTCCTGCTGCTCGTCCCAGTGGTGGACGGTCAGGATCGCCATCGCCGCGTCCACGCTCCGGTCGGCGAGAGGCAAGGGATAAGCGCCGCCGCGGATCGCCGGCGCCAGGCTCGGGTCGCGCTGCGCGATCATGACCTCACTCGGCTCGACCGCGATCACCTCCCGGTCGCGTGGCTCGTAGGAGCCGGCGCCCGCGCCGACGTTGACGACAGTGCGGGCGTCGCCGAGGGCTGCGTGGATGAGCGCCGCGATGCGCGGGTCCTCACGGCGGGTCGCGGCGTACTCGGCTCCGATCGCGTCGTAGCGTGCGGACATCGGCGATCAGTGGTCCTTCGCTTTCACCAGGGAGCCACCACGCCGTTGACGGGCGCTGTCAGCCAGACTTCTCTCGCGGCGGCCGGGATCGCGCCGTTTATGACGTCGATCTCGCAGCGGCGGCCCGCATGACGTCGAGCAGCTTCGACGGCGCGCGTCGGGGATCTCATCGCCGGAGCGGACCCCCGAGGGGTACGCGGTCCGGGCAGTCGGTGTGCGCCTTGTCTTGTGGCCGTTGGCGTAGGCAAGGCGTTATTTGTGCCGGAAGACGATCAGGGACAGGGTGTCCTTGATGGGCCCGGCGTGAGGTTCACTGGTGGAATCGCGCTCGAGGTGATCGAGCCCGCGGGCGAAGCTGTCGTCGTCGACGGCTGCGAGTGTCGAGTCTGCTCTGGTGCGAACCATCGCTGCGAACTCGACGAGGGTCTCGGCGGTCACGTGAGCTACCCGGCGCTCCTCCTCGAGCACGAAGCCGGCCCCGGCAAAGGCACCGACGACTGAGCCGCGTCCGGGAAACGAAGCGGCGACCGACGCCGCGTCCGGGAAATACCGGTACAGGAAGAGGCCATCGCCCCAGGGCCGACCAGCCTCATTGTCACCGCCGAGCGCGCCGCGCACGAGCACGACACCAGACCGACACACGACCCGCCGAAGCTCAGCCGCAGCCAGCGCGAGATCGTCAAAGTGGTGCACGACGTTGGAAAGCAGCGCTGCTCGAACGGAGCCACCGGCCAGCGGCAGGGCCTCGGCGCGCCCGCCAACGAGTGCTACGGACCGACCGTGACCCTTGGCCGCAGCCTGGGCTCGCATCGCCGCGGCCGGCTCGACAGCCACCACCCAGGAGCGCGCCCATTCCGCCAAGAGCCCAGAGAAGCGGGCTGTGCCCGCACCGAGATCCAGGACCGGGAACGAACCCGAGCCCAGGAGCGGCGACAAGACGTCACGCCATGTCGCTATCGCTTCCGGCGTGAGCGTCCGACCGGCGTCGTAGTTCACGGCCATCGGCCCCTCGTAATCCGCTCGGGCCACAAGGCTCACCGTAGAGGAGCCAAGTCCGCAGGCCTCACGGAGGCTGGGCTGGCTCGTCAGCGACGGGGCATACCGAACAGCTCAGGCTTGGCGACCGCCAACCAAATCGCCGTGGAACGGTGGCAAGCCTCCCGGCCCCGCGAGGCGAGGCCGCCCCTGCACACGAACGCGGCGGCGCACACCGACGCGGTCGTCGAGACCGCACGGCAGGGCGTCGCCATCCTCGGCCCCGGCACCCCGGCCGCCATCCGCCTCGAGAACGCCGCCCGCTTCCTCGACTTCGTCGGCGAGAGCCTCGCCCGCGCCGCGGAGCAGGCCCGCGAGGTCCTCTACACAAACGCCGAGACGACCTCGGGCGGCACTGCCGAGCCAAGTTCAGCGTGTCTCGGTTGACCGTCCGATTGGGCGGCGACATCGGAGACGACGCTGGTCAGCCGTTGAGCGCAGAATTGCCGCTCGGCGTGCACCGTGTCCCCTGCCGTCGGCCCGGCAGGCGGCATGCCCCGGGGGTTGCTGCGGTCAGTCCAACGGAGGGGTCTCCAGGTCCTGGCGCGCTGGGTCTGCGGCATTCAGGTGAGCGCCCGCGGGTTTCCGGATGGCGTCCAGATTCGGTTCGGGGTGATCACGATCGGGCTTGAGAAGAGCTCTCCGAATCGCTCGGGAGTGTCGAACATGGCGCCGATCCGTTCGGCGTACTTGGCGATGTAGTTGGCATAGCGATGCGCTGGTGGGATGGTCGCGTCGTGCTGCGCGAGGCCCGCGAGGCGAATGACGTCTCTCCCGATGTCGGTGACGTCCAGCCCGAGCGCGACGTGGGGGTTGGCCCGGATGTTGCGCAGCTTCGGCTTCCCGGGCTGGCTGTACACCAGCAGGGTCTCGTCCTCGCGCAGCAGGAACCAGACCGGAACGGATTCGGGTCGTCCCGACGGACTGACCGTGGTCAGCCAGATCATGAGGTTGCTGCGGAGCCGCGCCTCAACGTGCCGGCGGCCCTCGTCAGATAGCTGCGTGAGCAGGGTCACGAGATCATCCCTCACTTGTCGTCGGCGTCTGCCACTCGGCGCGCGGGAGCGGGCGTCGGAAGCAACACCGCCCGCCCCTGGCGTGTCCACACGCCCGCCCCGACGGTCCTAGACGGCGGGCATGACCTCGTCGTGGATCATGCGCAGCTGGGTGTCGACGTCGGCCACGCCCTCGATGTCCAGGCCGGTGAACGCCTTGACGAGACTGCGGTCGGTGATGGCCAGGATCATGTGGTTCACGCCGGCCGGAGCGATCTCGTCGCGGAGCTTCGCCGCGCACTCCGCCGGCGAGCCCGACACCGACAGCCGCTCGGCCAGCTCCGGCGACGTCAGCTCGACCCCCTTGGCCAGGTCGCCGCCCCCGATGGCGTCGATGATCGGCTTCAGCTCGGCTGCGTCCACGCCGTTGCCGCGAGCTGCTCGGCGGGCATCGACGAGGCGTAGATGCCGACCATCGCCCGCGCCGCGTCCTTGGCCTTCGCCGAGTCCGGTCCGGTGGCGAACACCACCCACGCACCGATGTCGAGCGCGTCGGCGTCCTTCCCGGCCCGCTCCGCGCCGATGCGGAAGTGCTCGACGGCGAAGTCGTAGGCCCCGCGGGTGTAGCTGAGCGCGTGGTGGCAGCCATCGGAAAGCTCACCGGCCGCCTCGAACGACTTCGGCCCCCGCATGGCGCCGATCATCAGCGGCACGCGCTCCTGCACCGGCCGGGCGAACGTGAACAGCCCGTTGTAGGTGAAGAACTCGCCCGAGAACGTGATCGCGCCGTCGTCGAGCAGCGTGCGGATGACGTGGTGCGCCTCCTTGGTGCGCGACAGCGGCCTGGTCTGCGTCCAGTCGATGCCGTACTGGGCGAGCAGCCCGAAGTTGCCGCTGGAGATCACCGCCTCGGCGCGCCCACCCGAGAGCTCGTCGAGGGTGGCGATGGCCTGGGCGATCAGCGTCGGCTCGCGTAGCACGACCGACGACAGGCTGGGGCCGAAGCGGATGTTCTCGGTCTGCGTCGCAGCGGCGGCGAACAGCAACCACATGTCCTTGTGCCACGTCTCGTCGGCCGCGTAACAGGCGTGGAAGCCGAGCTCGTCGGCCAGCTTGATCGACGCCAGAGACTCCGCCAGCGGGTAGTCGGGCAAGAGGACATAGCTGTACTTCACGGTGATCCTCCCTCGCTCGGGATCGCATCGGACGCTTCGGTGGTTCCGGTGGGGGTTTCGGCGTCGAGCTCGGCGAGGAGCTCGGCGCCCGACACGACGCGGTCGGCGAAGTGGCGATGCATCCACACCAGGTGGTCGTGACGGCTGTGCATGATCCGCAACGTGTCCCAGTTGGGGAACGTCTGCTGGAGCACCCACCGCTCCATCAGGCGGGGATCAACCTCGTAGACGTGCTCGAAGCGCGTGATGGCCACATCGCTCGCCGGCGCCGCCGGCGGCGCCGTCATCTGCTCGGCGCGGCGGTAGCCGATCGGGCCGTTCGGGCCGGCCATCACCAACCACCTCCCTCATAGGCCCGGTCGAGGCCGTACTTGCCGGGGTTCATGATGTTGTTCGGGTCGAGCACCCGCTTCACGTCGAGCATCACGCCGTAGCCGCGCCCGAGCTCCTCGGGCACCAGGTCGACCTCGCCCTCCCGGCACGATCCGTGGCAGGCGCTGATCGAACCGCGGTAGCGCAGCGTCACCGCCGCGATGTCCCGCTTGGCCTGCACCCACAGCTGCCAGGCCTCCTCGCCGAGCTGCTGCTCCCAGATCCCGATGTCGATCTCGGTGAGGTAGTCGATCCCGGTGGCCCCGTTGGTGTAGGCGAACATCCCCCAGTCGTCGAAGACGTCGGTGCGCCGGCGCAGGTCGGTGACGATGGCGTGCCATTCCCGGGTGACGGCGGGCAGGTTGTTGTGGGCGATCGAGGCGTCCTCGCAGTGCCAGCTCATCGGCACGACCTGACCCGATCGGGTGCGACCGTGCAGCGGCGTCGCGTAGCGGTCATGGCGCGCGGCCCAGTCGCCCTCGGAGATCTCGTCGCCGAGGTAGCGACCGCCGTGCTCGCGGGCGATGCGCAAGAAGGCGCTTGCCGCCGACGCGCACCTCGTCCTCCCACCCGTACAGCGCCGTGCACACGAGCGCCTTCACGTCCGACGGCTGGGGGATGTAGGCCTCGTCGTCGCGGCGCAGGTAGGCGACCTTCCACTCGTCGAACAGCACCGCGCCGGCGAACGTGGCGACTCCGGCGCGGGCGAGCGCGCCAACGCAGCGGTGGGCGGTGTCGTAGTCGCTGAAGGCGAAGAACGGCGACAGCTCCGCCTCCGGCTTCGGGAACAGCTTGAGCGTCGCCCGCGTAGCGATCCCCAGCGTGCCCTGGTGGCCCATGAACAGGTGCTTGAGCTGGTAGCCGCTCGAGCTGCGGGTGATGTTGCCGCCGATGCCGTCGCCGACGTGCATCACCTCGCCCGTCGGCAAGACGTGGTCGAAGCTGAGCACGAGGTCGCGGGTGTGCCCGTAGCGCGACCCGATCAGCGACCAGCCGCTGGTACCGATTCGCCCCCCGACGAGCGAGCACGGGTACGACGCCGGGTTGTCCGGGTAGATGAGCCCGTGCGGACCGAGGACCTCGTTGAGCTTGAGCATGTTGATGCCCACGCCGACGGTGCAGGTGCGGTTCTCGAGGTCGATCTCGTCGATCTGGTTCATCCGCTTGACGTCGACGAGGATCCCGTGGCGCAGCGGCACGGCCCCGTCGGTCAGTCCCGTGCCGCCGTCGCGCGGCACGATCGGCACGCCCAGCTCGTTGGCGAGGCGGACGACGGCGACGACGTCCTCGGTCGACTCGGGCAGCACGACGACGTCGGGAACGTGCTCGGACCACCGGTGCACCGGGAACGGGGCGGGCGTCCTCGCCCGGTTGAACCGGTCGGCCTTCGATGTCAGCACCTGGTCGCTGCGCAGGACGCCCTCCAGCCGGCTGACGAGGTGGTCCAGGTCGCCGGCGGTGAGGCTCATCGCCCGGCGCCCGTGTCGCCGCCGACGTCGATCCCCAGCGACTCGGCCAGCAGCTCGTGGAGGTCGACGACGTCGATGCTCGCCGCCACGCCCGCCGCCGTGAGCGGGCGCTCGGACCACGGGCAGGCGCTGACGAGCGTGTCGACGTCGAGCGTCGTGGCGTGCTCGATGCGCCGGGCGCTGATCGCTGCGGTCAGCTCCGGCTTCTCGATGGCCAGCCCGCCGCCGGCACCCGAGCAGTACGACCACTGGGTGACCCGGTCGACGTCGTGGAACGTGAGCCCGGGGATGGCCCGCAGGATCTCGCGCGGCTCGCGCCAGATGCCCTTGCGCTTGTTCAGCCGGCACGGGTCGTGGTACGTGACGGTGCGCTCGATCGGCACGTCGGGACGCAGCCGGCCGTCGCCCAGCATCTCGGCGAACAGCTCGACGACCAGCACCACCTCGATGTCGAAGTCGTCGCCGAAGTAGCGCGGGTAGTCCTCGGTGAAGCTGATGTAGTCGTGGGGGTCGAGCACGAGCACCCGGCGGGCGCCGCTGGCGCGCCAGTCGGCGAGGTTGTGCTCGGCGAAGCGGCGGGCCTGGTCGGTGTAGCCCATCTCGGCTGCGGGGCCGCCACAGCACCACTGCTCGGCCATCAGCCCGAACTCGTAGCCGGCGCGCTGGAGGATCTGGGCCACCGCCCGCGGCACCGAGGTGCGGTAGAAGGCGGCCTCGCAGTCGACGAACAGGATCGACTCGCCGCCGATCGGCACGTCGAGGCCGTCGGCCCAGTCGCGGACGTGCTCCTGGCTCACGGGGGCGTCGCCGAGCACGGGCTCGTGGGTGCGCTCGTCGGTCGACGCGTTCCAGCGCTGCCAGGCCGGCTGGTGGACGCCCTGGTCGACGGCGAGCGCGCGCATCGCCTTGACGACGTCGACGGTGCGGGTGCGGAAGCGGTAGAAGTCCCCGGTGAACAGCGTGTTCGGGCAGCGCAACTCGCACGCCCCGCACTGCGTGCAGTTGACGTAGTCGGCGGCCACGTCGGCGACGTCGAGGTGGCCGCGCTCCATCGCCACGACGTTGGCGTGGAACGCCGTCGGCGACCACGACTCGTTGCGGGTGACCTGCACGACCGGGCACACCTCGCGGCAGAACTTGTGACCGGAGGAGAAGCAGTTGTAGGAGCCGTTGTGCCACTCGGCGAGGAACTCCGCCGTACGCTCGTCGCGTCCCGGCACCGCCGGCGGGGCGACCGCCACGGTGTCCGGCTGGGCGTCCCACGGCTCCTCCCCGTTGCCCGATCCCGGCGTGTACGGCTCGGCCAACGACCGTCGCCGGTCGTTCGTCTCCGTCATGTGCCCCGAACCACCCCTCGAGAGCAAGACGAGCCGACCGAGCGCCAGCCCGCCGCCCGCCACGGTAGCCCGTGGGCACTTGCGGCGCGATGGGCTCCTACGGGCGTTCGACTCGGCACGTGCGGAACAGCGCCGCGGCGGTCTCCTGGTCGGCCGGCCTGGTCCGAAGCGGAGACCGGGACTGTCTAGTTGAGGTCGGGAAGACGAATGAGGTTGACGCCGGCGAGCGGAGCGCCGATCTGTTGCATCGCGCCGCCCGTGATCAGATCGCCCAGGTCGATGGTGAAGAAGCCCGCGTCCTGGAACAGTGCGCTTACCTCGGCCTTCGCATCCAGGTCGTCGCCTGAGAGGAAGAGCACACGCTGGCCTCCCGCCTCGTGCGGATCTGCGCCGAGCACGGCAGCGCCGAGCGTGTTCGCGGCCTTCACGACTGGTGCACCGCCGACGAGGTCGGCGAGGACCTCGCTCGATGTCCTCCCGTCGAGGTCGCTGGGGTCGAAGTCGTTCGTGGCGTCGACGACGATCTGACCGTTCCATTGGAGTCCTGCGAGGGCGTCTGGGACGCTGGCCCACGGCACGGCAATGACCACGATTCTGGCTGCTGCGGCGTCGGCCACTGTCCCCGCCGACGCGCCATCGCCCAGCGCCGCGACCACCGACGTCAGTGATTCGGGGCCGCGGCTGTTGGCGATGACGACGGGGCGGCCGGCGCGCAGCGCAGTGCGTGCCATCGCCTGGCCGAGCCGGCCGGCGCCGAGGATTCCGACTGGGGTGTGGTCCGCTCGTTTCATCAGATGCCTCCGTCGTACTCGGATGCGAACAGGTAGCTCACGGCAAGGCTTCGGTACGGCCGCCAGCGCTCCGCCAACCGGACCATCTCGTCTTCGGTGGGCGTGTGGTCGAGTCCGTAGACGCGTTGGATCGCCCGCCGGAGGGCAAGGTCGCCGGACAGGAACACGTCGGGCCGGTCGAGTGCCACGAGCAGGAAGCCGTGCGCCGTCCACGGCCCGATGCCCGGGACTTCGGTCAGGACCGCCTCGACCTCGTCGTCCGTCATGTGCGACAAGGCCTCTTCGCTGAGACGACCATCGACGAACCGCTCCGCCAGCGCCCGCAGCGTCTCGCCCTTGCGGGCGGAGAGGCCGCTGGCGCGCAGGACGTGCGGGTCCACGGCGAGCAGCTCGGCGGCAGTCGGCAGCCGCCCTCCGAAGTGCTCCTCGAGACGGGACACGATCGTCCGCGTCGCCGGGACCGAGAGCTGCTGACCGGCGACCTGGAAGATCAGCGTCCCGAAGGCATCGAGGGGCGGGAGCTCGTCGAGCCAAGCCCGCGGGCGGAAGTCCGGGTACGCATCGATGATCCGGCCGAGCACCGGGTCGGCCTTGCGCAGAAAGGCCCGCGCCCCGGGTCGGCGACCGGTGCTCCGGTGGCGTTCATTCCTCGAGCAGGCGTTCCGTGAGCACGATCTGGACGACGTCCGCCACCGTCTCTTGGCGAGCCCAGTCGCGCTGCAGCTCGCATGCGAGGGACACCCAGCTGACGGGTTGCCCTCCGGCCTGCGTCACACGATCCAGGCCGGCCCGATGCGCCTCGACGGACGTCCCGGCGATGGCGTCGACCACCGGGTACACATCGTAGCCCTCCCGCAGCGCATCGAGCGCCGGGAACGCCATGCAGATCTCGGTCCAGAGCGCACACAAGATGAGCTTGCGCCGCCCGGTGGCGCGCACGGCCCCGAGGAAGTCGGGGTCTTCCCACGCGTTGAGGGTGGTTCGGTCGATCGGCGGGCTGTCCTCGAGCAGTTCGGCGAGCTCGGGAACGGTCGGCTTGCCGCGGCCGGACGCAACGTTGACGCTGGAGTGCACGATCGGCAGTCCGAACGCCTTCGTTGTCTTCACCGTCGACACGATGTTCTTCAGCACCAGGCCCGGATCCATGGATCTGACTGCGGCGATCTGGGAGGGCTGGTAGTCGATCACCACCATCGCCGCGTTCTGCGGTGTGATCAGATGGTCGGCGAGAGGATCGCGTATCGCGCTCACGGGTGAACCTGGGAGCCGTAGCCGAGGTCGAGGCGGATCGACTCCATGACCCAGAACGTGGTGCTAGCGGTGAACACGTCGGCCGCGGCCAGCACGCCTGTGTACTTCTCGATGACGGGTGCTGCGGCGGTGTCGGACACGGCGTCGAGGTACCCCTTCACCCCGGCCCAGGCGTTCTCGCCGTACTTCACGAAGTAGGGGGTGGGATCGAGCGTGTCGATCGTCGCCCTGACGCTGGCCGCGATGTCGGCCATGTACTGCTGGTGCACGGTCACGTCGTCGCGGGTGCCGAGCCGGCCGAGGTGGCCGCCGATGAAGTGCTTCCACGGGTAGGCGAGGGCGTTCGCCGACGCCTCGACGTAGCCGGGGATGTCCTCGGTGAGGTTGGAGAGGTAGACGGGCGCCCACCCCGGGTTGACGACGTCGACGAGCATGAGCGTGTCGTGGTCCGGCAGGTGGATGTAGATGTTGTCGGGTGAGTGGTTGGAGCCGTACCAGGCCAGGTCGATGCGCTCGCCGCCGATCTCTAGGCTGCGCCGGTCCTGGAACGTCTCCTCAGGCGCAGGCCTCGCCGGATCGTCGTCGCGCAGCAGGAGCCGCCGAGTCTCCTCGTGTCCGATGCGGACGACGTCCTTGTCGAACAGGAAGGAGGCGCCGGCGTGGTCGGCGTGGTGATGCGAGTAGATGAGGTGGGTCACCTTGTTGCTCACGCCGTTGGCGGCGGCGATCTCGTCGACGGCCCGCCGGATGTTGTGACCGATGGTGGGCGGGGCGTCGAGCAGCACGACGCCGTCGGAGGTGGTCAGGAACGCCGACTGGTACGTGCCGTCGGTCACCCAGTAGAGGTTTCGCTCGACGCGTCCGACGTAGTACCCCTGGTCGTTGAGGGCGGGCCCCAGGGCAGACCGGGGGACCGGCGCGTAGTCAGGCAGCGATGTCTCAGTTGTAGCCATGGAAGGCATGGTGGCCGCCCCCGCCAGGCGATCGAATCCCCGAATTCCTTAGTCCCGCCACCAGTGCCATGCTGCTGGTGGCGCTCGGGAAGTCCTGATGTACCCCTGTCAGATTTCCTGGCGAGACGGGAAAGCGCAGCCAGGCTGCGCGACGCGGCGATGTCCAGCGGCGGATCTGCTGGCGACCCCTGCTTCCGCCCCCGAGGTTTGGGATGGCCACGGGGTCGCCGGGCGAGCAGCTTCTCGGCCGCCAGCGCGAGCGCGAGGTGCTGGAACGGCTGCTCGAGGGAGCGCGCGAGGGGCGCGGCGGGGTCCTGGCGATGTACGGAGAGCCGGGCGTCGGCAAGACCGCGTTGCTGGAGTATGCGATCGAGGCGGGGCGGGGCTTTCGGGTCGCCCGCGCCGTCGGGGTCGAGGGCGAGATGGAGCTCACCTATGCGGCGCTCCAGCAACTGTGCGCACCAAGCCTCGAGGTCATCGAGCGGCTCCCGGATACTCAGCGCGCGCGCTTGCTGTGGCCCTCGGGCTCAGCGCGGGGCAAGCCCCGGATGCCTTCCTCGTCGGACTGGCGGTCCTCGGCCTGCTGGCGGAGGCCGCCGGGGAGCGACCGCTGCTCTGTGTGGTCGACGACGCCCAGTGGCTCGACCGGGCATCGGCCCGAGC
>CAVWNW010000019.1:0-526338 GCA_963756425.1 uncultured bacterium
CGAACTCGTCGTCCGCCCGGTCGATCTCGTCGATGAGCAGCACCGGCGGCGCACTGCCGTCGCCGGCCCCGTCCAGCGCCTGGAGCAAGGGTCGGCGGACGAGGAAGCGCTCGTCGTAGAGCTCGTCCTCCAGCGCCTCGACGCCCGCGGCGCTGGCCCGGCCGGCGGCCTCGGCCGCCCGCAGGTGAAGCAGCTGACGGGCGTGGTCCCACTCGTACAGCGCCTGGGACGCGTCGATGCCCTCGTAGCACTGCAAGCGCACCAGCCGGCCCCCGGTCCACGCGCTCAGCGCCTTGGCGACCTCGGTCTTGCCCACCCCTGCGTCGCCCTCGAGGAACAGTGGCCGCTCCAGGCGCAGGGCCAGCAGGACGGCGGTGGCCAGCCCCTCGTCGGCGAGGTAGTCGTATGCGGCCAGGCCCGCCACCACGTCGTCGACGGTCTCGGCGGCGGCTCCGATGGCGCGACCGACGCCAGCGACTGGGCCGGCAGGGCCGGCGGATGCGGCGGGCATGCCCCCCAGCCTACGGCCGGGTCGCCGGCTCGGCCCGCTCGCGGCTCCCCTGCGGCTGTCGACGCGAGGTCATGAGTTCCGGAGAACCCAGGCGGAGGCATTGGGTTCCGAGGCCGGAACCTATGACCTCGGCCCGGGCCTTCCGGAACCTATGACCTCGCCGGCCTCGACACCGACGGCTACGCCTGGGCGGACTCCAGTGCCCGGCGGACCAGCACCTGGGCGAGATGCCGCCGGAACTCAGCGGAGGCGTTGAGGTCGTCGGGGGGTTCGGTGCCCTCGTCGGCCCTAGCGGCCGCCTCGCTCGGCGACGCTCCGCTCCGTAGTGCCTCCTCCACCCCGGGGGCGCGCAGGGGCGTCGAACCCATGTGGACCAGCCCCACGCCGGGCCCGCCGGACGTGCCGTTGCTCAGGACCGCGGCACACCCGACGATCGCCCAGTCCTGGGCGCGCCGGACGAACTTCTGGAAGCCCCACGGGGCGCCGCCGGTGGCGGGGACCCGGATCTCGGTCAGGACCTCGTCGGGCGCGAGCGCCGTCTCCAGGAAGCCGGTGAACATCTCGTCCGCGGGGATCTCCCGGTCGCCGCCCGGGCCCCGCGCAACGAGGGTCCCCCGCAGCGCCAGGACTGCCGCCGGCAGGTCGGACGCCGGATCGCCGTGGGCGATCGAGCCGCCGATCGTTCCCCGGTGGCGCACCTGCGGGTCACCGATCTGGCCCGCGATGTGGGCCAGCATCGGCACCTGCTCGCGCAGCTCGTCGGAGGTGGCCAGGTCGTGGTGCCGGGTCAGGGCGCCGATGCGTACCTGGCCATCGTCGCTTCTCACGTACGCAAGGTCGTTCAGGCGGCCGATGTCGATGAGAACGGCCGGGGCGGCCAGCCGCAACCGCATGAGCGGCAGTAGGGAGTGGCCGCCCGCCAGCAGCTTGGCGTCGTCACCGTGCTCGCCGAGCAGCTCCACGGCTTCATCGACGGTGGACGCGCGTTGGTAGTCGAACGCTGCGGGGATCATGACTGTCCCTCCCGAGCCTCGCGGATGATCGCCCACACCCGTTCAGGCGTGGCCGGCATGGCGATGTCGGTGATGCCCAACGGTGAGAGGGCGTCGACGATGGCATTCACGACCGTGGCCGTGGACCCGATGGTCCCCGCCTCGCCGATGCCCTTGACGCCGAGCGGGTTCGTGGGGCTGGGCGTCACGGTGTGGTCGAGCCTGAGGCTCGGGACCTCGGCCGCGCTGGGAACGAGGTAGTCGGTCAGCGTGGGGTTGCGCAGCAGCCCGTCGTCGTCGTAGATCGCCTCCTCCCACAGCGCCTGGGCGACCCCCTGCACGATGCCGCCGTGAAGCTGACCCTCGACGATCATCGGATTGACCTGGGGGCCACAGTCGTCGACCGCGGCGTAGTCGAGCAGGTCGATGCCGCCGGTCTCCTCGTCGATCTCGACGACGGCTACGTGGCTGCCGAACGGGAACACGAAGTTGGGCGGGTCGTAGTGCATGTCCCCGACCAGGTTCGGCTCCATGCCGTCGGGCAGGTTGTGGGACTTGAAGGCCTCGAACGCCACTTCCTGCAGGCTCATCGACTTGGCCGGGGTGCCCCGCACGGACAGCTCACCCCCGGCGAACTCGATGTCGTCCTCGGCCGCCTCGAGCTGGTGGGCAGCGATGGCGCGGGCCTTGTCGATCACCCGGTCGGCGGCCATGGCCACGGCCACCCCGCCGACCGCCAGCGACCGGCTGCCGTAGGAGTCCATGCCGATGGGGCTGATGGCGGTGTCGGAGTGCAGGACCTCGACGTCGTCGGGGTCGACGCCGAGCTTGTCGGACACGATCTGCGACCAGCAGGTCTCGTGGCCCTGGCCGTGGGGCGCGGTGCCGGTCACCACGTGCACCTTCCCGGTGGGCAATACCCGTACCGTGGCGGCCTCCCAGCCCCCGGCAGAGTAGTTCAGCGACGCCAGCACCCGGCTGGGGGCGAGGCCACACATCTCCACATACGTCGCCACACCGATGCCCAGGTGTTTGGTGTCGCCTGCCTCCCGCCGCCGCTGCTGCTCGGCCCTCCACTCGTAGTAGCCCACCAGGTCCAGCGCACGCTCGAGCGACGGCTCGTAGTCGCCCGAGTCGTACGTCAGGCCGGCGATCGACGTATAGGGGAACTTGTCGGAAGCGATGTAGTTGCGCCGCCGAATCTCCGCACCGTCGACCCCCACCTCGTGGGCCAGGGCGTCCATGGCCCGCTCGATGGCGTACGTGGCCTCGGGGCGACCCGCGCCACGGTAGGCGTCGGTCGGGGTGCGGTTCGTGAACACGCCCGTGCATTCGAAGTGGTACGCGGGCACGTCGTAGACGCCGTGGTAGAGGAATGCGCCGAGCAACGGGATGCCGGGCGTTACGAGCTGCAGGTAGGCGCCCATGTCCGCCACGATGTTGGCCCGCACGGCGGTGACCTTGCCGTCTGCGTCGGCCGCCAGCTCCATGTGCTGCACCTGGCCCCGGCCCTGGATCGTGGCGACGGCGTTCTCGCTGCGGCCCTCGCTCCATCGGATGGGCGCGCCCAGCCGGCCGGCGAGCGCCACGGCGATCAGCTCCTCGGCGTACACGTTGAGCTTCGAGCCGAAGGCGCCGCCCACCGACGGCGCGACGACTCGGATCTTGTGCTCGGCCACGCCGCAGGTGGCGGCCACCATCACCTTGAGGATGTGGGGGATCTGCGTCGCCGAGAAGATGGTCAGGTCGCCCCCGTAGACGCCGGGAACCACCGCGACGCCGCGGGTCTCCATGGCCTCGGGGATCAGGCGCTGCTGGACGTAGCGCTGGTTCACGACGTGGGCCGCCTCGGCGAAGGCTCGCTCCACCGCATCGGGGTCGGGCGACAGCGTCCACGTGTAGCTCCGGTTGGTGCCCAGACCGTCGTGGATGACGACGCGGTCGCTGGCCGCGTCCTCGATGTCGGCCGTGGCCTCGAGCGGGTCGTAGTCGACCACGACGGCGTCGACGGCATCGGCCACCTGGTAGCGGCTCTCCGCCACGACGACGGCCACGATGTCGCCCATGTAGCACGCCTTGCCGACGGCGACCGGCCAGTGGTCGGGCGCCTTCATGTCGCCGGTCACCGGCCACGCGCACGGCATCGCGGCCGCCCAGTCGTCGCGCAGGTCCTCGCCGGTGAACACGTGGCGCACGCCCGGCATCGCCAGCGCCGCACTGGCGTCGATGTTGCCGATGCGGGCGTGGGCGAACGGGCTGCGGACCATGCCCATCCACAGCGCCCCCGGGATGTGCAGGTCGTCGACGTACTGCGCCTCGCCAGTGAGCAGGCGGGCGTCCTCCTTGCGGAGCAGCCGTGCTCCCATTCCCCGGCCGGCCTTCTCCTGGCCGACGTCGGTCGCGGTCATGCCGGCACCTCCTCCGACTTGGGCAGATCGCCGGCCGCGGCCAGCACCGACCGCACGATGTTGTGGTAGCCGGTGCAGCGGCAGAGGTTGCCCTCCAGGCCCAGCCGCACCTCGGCCTCGCTGGGATGGGGATTCTCCTTCAGGAGCGACACCGTGGCCATCACCATGCCCGGGGTGCAGAACCCACACTGCAGGCCGTGCTGCTCGTGGAAGGCCTGCTGCACCGGGTGCAGGGCGGTGGCATCACCGTCACCGGCGCGGGCGGTCGCCGCGAGGCCCTCGATGGTGGTGACCTCGTGGCCGTCGGCCTGTGCCGCGAGGACGGTGCAGGACTTCACCGACTCACCGTCCATCAACACGGTGCAGGCTCCGCACGACGACGTGTCGCAGCCGACGTTGGTGCCGGTCAAGCCGAAGTCGTCCCGCAAGAGGTGCACCAGCAGCCGACGGGGTTCGACGTCGGCCGAGCGCTCCTCCCCGTTGACCGAAAGGGTGATGTTCACAGCGGCGGCCCCTCCCGTCCCGGCCGTGACCCTTCGTCACGGCCGCTGGTGCTTCATCCTGCCCGTTTCCCGGATGGCCTGCCACACCGTCGCCGGTGTGCACGGCATGTCGACGTGCCGGATCCCGAGGTGGGCGAGCGCATCGCACACGGCGTTGTGGACGGCGGGGGTGGATCCGATGGTCCCCGACTCGCCGATGCCCTTGGCGCCGAGCGCGTTGACCCAGGTCGGCGTCTCCAGGTCGACGAGCTCGAACGACGGCAGCTCCGCGGCCGAGACGATCGGGTAGTCGGCGAATGTGGCGGTCAACGGATTGCCGTGGGCGTCGAATGCGACCTGCTCGTACAGCGCCTGGGCTGCGCCCTGGGCGAGGCCGCCATGACGCTGGCCGTGTGCGAGCAACGGGTTGAGGATGCGGCCGGCGTCGTCGCAGGCCACCAGCCGCACGAGCCGGACGTCACCGGTCTCGGTATCCACCTCCACCACGGCCACGTGGACACCGAACGGGTAGGTCGGATGGGCCACCTGGAAGTCGTGGTCGGCCGCCAGGGGCGTTCCCTGGCCGTCCGCCGCTGCGGCCACCTCCGCCCAGGTGCGCGTCACCGCCGGCGTGCCGACCACGCGGAAGGTCCCGGCGGCGGCATCGTGCTCGACGTCGTCCTGCGCCGCCTCCAACAGCTCGGCCGCGATCCTTCGGGCCTGTTCGACGACATCGACGGCGGCGGCACGCACCGCCGACCCGCCCAGCTGGAGCGACCGCGACCCCATCGTTCCGCCGCCCCGCGGGATGGCGTCGGTGTCGCCGTGGCGCACCTCGATGCGCTCGATCGGGACCCCCAGCCCGTCGGCGACCAGCATGGCGAACGCCGTGTCCAGCCCCTGCCCGTGGGGTGAGCTGCCGGTGGCGACGACAACATCGACGCCGTCGACACCGTCGGAACCGCCGGCGGGGTCCGGCCGCGGCCGCACCTCCACACGGGCGAACTCGCTCCCGCCCGAAGGGCCGGCGGTCACCTCCACGTAGGCGGCCACGCCGATGCCCAGCGCGACGTGGTCGCCCCGCTGGCGCCGGCGCCGCTGCTCTGCACGGAGCTCGTCGTAGCCGGCGGCCTCCAGTGCCCGCTCCAGACGCCGCGGGGTAGTCACCGCAGTCATACGTCTCCGCCGTGGGCGTGGTGAGCGGCTCGTCGAACCGGGGCAGCAGGTTGCGCCGGCGCACCTCGGCCGGGTCCATGCCCACCTCGGCCGCGAACAGGTCGACCGCACGCTCGATGGCGGCGGTGGCCTCCGGGCGGCCCGCCCCCCGATAGGCGCCGATCGGCGGCGTGGTGGTGACGACCACCCGCGCGTCCGCCTCGACGACCGGGATGGCGTAGGTGCCGGCAGCCATCGACCGGGTCATCATCGGCAGGTAGGCGCCCATCGCCGGGTAGGCGCCCGCGTCCTGGACGATCGACAGCCGGTACGCCTCGATCGTGCCGTCCCGCCGGCCGCCCATGGCCACGTCGTGCACCTGGGCGCGCCCCTGCACCATCGCCTGCAGGTTCTCGCTGCGGGTCTCGAGCCAGCGGACGGGCCGGCCGCAGCGGCGGGCCAGCCACGGCAACAGCAGGTCCTCCGGATGGAGGTCGATCTTGGCGCCGAACCCGCCCCCCACGTCGGGCGCGACCACCGCCACCTCGGCGTCGTCGACGCCGTAGAGCGTCGCCAACGCGCCGCGGACGCCGTGGGGGTTCTGCGTCGAGCACCACATGTGCAGGCGCCCGTCGACCCACGCCGCTGCGGACGACCGCACCTCCAGCGGGCAGGCGGCCACCCGCTGGTTGACCAGGCGCTGGCGGACCACGACCTCGCAGTCGTCCAGCGCATCGGTCCCATCGCCGGCGGGTGGGCCGAACTCGCACACCAGGTTGGTCCCCACCTCCGGGAACAGCAGGACCTCGCTGGTCAGGGCGGCCATCGGATCGACGAGCGGCGGCAACGGCTCGTACTCGATGGCAACGGCCTCGGCCGCGTCCGCGCCCTGCTCGGGCCGCTCGGTGAGCACGACGGCCAGAGGCTCGCCGACGAAGCGCACCCGGTCGCACGCGAGGTGGGTCCGGACCATGGCCGGGTTGAACCATCCCGGTATCGGCGCCAGGTCGACGTCGACGCCGACGACCACGTCCACGACGCCGGGGCCGGCGCGGGCGGCGTCGACGTCCACGGCGAGGAGCCGCGCGTGGGCCACGCTGGACCGCACGTAGGTGGCGTGGACGGCGCCGGCGAGGCGGCGATCGCGGATGTCGGCGCAGTATGTGGCGCCGCCGCTGAGCAGGCGCGGATCCTCGACCCGGAGCACGCGGCCGCCGAGGATCCCCATCAGCCCCCTCCCCCGCTACATGCCGAGTCTCAGCCGCGCATCAACGAGAGGGCCATCACCGTGAACCCCCACACGAGCGCCACGATCACCGTGAGGCGGTCGAGGTTGCGCTCCATCACGGTCGACCCCATGGCGCTGGAGCCCATGCCCCCACCGAACATGTCGGACAGGCCGCCACCCTTGCCGCTGTGCAACAGCACCAGCACGATCAGGATCAGCGAGGACAAGATGTTGAGCGCAGCGGTGACGGCGGTGAGCACGGGGGCGGTCTCCCGGGTTGCGGACCGATCACCCAGGTTAGAGGACCCGGCAATCAGGCACGAAGTTGGCGGATCCGGCGTTCGGGATCGAGGTCCTGGTGGGACCCGGTGCGGAGGTGGCAGGAGGCGAGGTGGTCGGGGTCATCACCGCCGGACGCCAGCCGCGGGACCTCGATGTCGCACACGCCCGTGGCGGCGATCGGGCACCGAGGGTGGAACGGGCAACCCGCCGGAGCGTTGATCGGGCTCGGCAGCTCACCCTTCAGCGCCACCCGAACCCGCTCCCGCTCGGGATCGGCCACCGGGATCGCCGACATGAGCGCCTCGGTGTAGGGATGCTCGGGGTTGCCGAACACCCGCTCCCGCGACCCGATCTCGACGATCCGGCCGAGGTACATGACGGCGACGCGGTCGCACAGGTGCTCGACGACGGCCAGGTCGTGGGCCACGAACAGCAACGTGAAGTCCAGCCGCGCCTGCAGGTCGCGCAGCAGGTTCAGGATCTGCGACTGGATCGAGACGTCGAGCGCCGAGACCGGCTCGTCGGCCACCAGGAACCGGGGCTCCACCGCCAACGCCCGGGCGATGCCCACCCGCTGGCGCTGGCCGCCCGAGAACTGATGGGGGTAGCGGCGGGCGTGGTAGGACTCGAGGCCGACCAGATCGAGGACCTCCTGCACCCGGTCACGTCGGCGCGCCGCGGGCACGCCGTGGGCCCGGAGGCCCTCGGCGATCGAGTCCCCAACCGTGGCCCGGGGATCGAGCGACGAGAACGGGTCCTGGAACACGATCTGCATCTGGCGCCGCAGGTCGCGCAGCGTGCGCCCCTTTGCCCCCAGCACGTCCACCCCGTCGAACGTGACGCTGCCCTCGTCGGCCGGCAACAGGCCCAGCAGGACGCGCCCCAGGGTGGACTTGCCGCAGCCCGACTCGCCGACGAGCCCGACCACCTCACCGGGATAGATGTCGAGGTCGACGCCCGCGACGGCCCGCACCTCCGCAACCGCCCGGCCGAAGACGCCACCCTGCACCGGAAACGTCTTGACCACACCCCGGGCCGAGACCAGCGCCGACGACTTTGAAGATTTTTCGGTGCCATCGCCCGGAAGATCTTCAAAGACGGGGGACTCGCTCACCGCCGCCCCACTTCCACGACCGACTCCGACGGTTCCTCGACGGCGTCGCTGTGCAGGTAGCAGCGCACCTGGTGACCGGGGGCGACCTCTACCAGCGCGGGCAAGGCCTCGGTGCACTGTGTCAGCCCGTGCTCCTCGCGCGCCCGGCAGCGGGCGGCGAAGCGGCAGCCAACCGGGAGGTCCACCAGGTTCGGCACCCGCCCGGGGATGACCTCGAGTCGGTGGCGCCGCTGGCCGATGACGGGGACGGAGCCGATCAGGCCCTGCGTGTAGGGGTGCTTCGGCTCGCGGAACAGCGTCCGGGTGTCGGTCTCCTCGACGATCTGGCCCGCATACATCACCGCCACGCGGTCGCACAGCTCGGCCACGATCCCGAGGTCGTGGGTGATGAGCACGACGGCCATGCCCAGGTCGGCCTGGAGGTCCCGGATCAGGTCCAGGATCTGCGCCTGGATGGTCACGTCGAGCGCGGTGGTGGGCTCATCGGCAATGAGCAGGGCGGGGTTCGCCGCCAGCGCCATGGCGATCATCACCCGCTGGGCCTGCCCGCCCGAGATCTGATGGGGGAACGCCCGGGACCGCTGCTGGGCGTCGGGGATCCCCACCTTGGCCATCATGGCCTCGGCCCGCTTCCAGCCCTCGGAGCGCTTCATGCGCTCGTGGGCCTCGTACACCTCGGCGATCTGGAACCCGACCCGGTACGAGGGGTTCAGCGACGAGATGGGCTGCTGGAAGATCATGCCGATGCGGCTGCCGCGCAAAGCGCGCATCTCCTCGTTGGACGCCGCCCCCAGGTCCTGGCCGTCGAACGTGATCGAGCCGTCGACGATGCGCCCGGGCTCGTCCACCAGGCGGAGCACCGACAAGGCCGTGACGCTCTTGCCGGAGCCGGACTCCCCCACCAGGCCGACGATTTCGCCCCGGTTGACGATCAGGTCGACGCCGTCGACGGCCTTGACCACGCCGTCGGCGGTGAAGAACCACGTCCGTAGCCCGCCGACCTCGAGCAACGGCTCGGTCATTTGTTGAGCCTCGGGTCGAGGGCGTCGCGCAGGCCGTCGCCGATCAGGTTGAACGCCAGCACGTTGAGCATGATCAGCAGGCCTGGATAGAAGACCAGGTGGGGCGACGTGAAGAGCTGGTTGCGCTCGAGCGCGAGCATGCGTCCCCACTCGGCGGTGTCGGGATCGCCGCCGAGGCCGACGAACGACAGCGCCGCCAACTCCAGAACGGTAGTGGCGATGCCCAGCGTGGCCACCACCACCAGGGGCGTGAGCGAGTTCGGCAATACGCGGTGGAACAGGATACGGGGACGGGACACCCCGAGGGCGCGGTCGGCGGACACGAAATCCTGCTCCCGCACCGACAGCGCCCGCGACCGGATGACCCGGGCGTAGACGGGGATGGTCACGACCGACACCGCCAGCACGGCGTTGAACAGGCCCGGGCCCCGGGCCGTCACGATCGCGATGGCCAGCAGCAGCGCCGGAAACGCCAGCAGCACGTCCATGGTGCGCATCATCCCGTTGTCGACCCGTCCGCCGATGAACCCGGAGATCAAGCCGATGGCCGCACCGAGCACGACGGCAAACGAGACCGCCGCCACGCTCGCTCCCAGCGACACCCGCGCCCCGTAGAGGACGCGGCTGAACACGTCGCGCGCGTTGCCGTCCAGCCCCATGAGGTGCTGCGGCTCGCTCGGTGAGCAGGAGAAGCCGTTGGACTCCAGGAAGCTCTCGACCGTCCTGAGCACCGGCACGTCCGGGATCCAGTTCACGCTCAGGTGGATGCAGGGCTCGGTCCGGGGCTGCAATCCCTCGCTTTCGATCAGGACCTCCCGCTCCCCGTACGGCGCCAGCAGCGGGGCGAACAGCGCCATGAACAGCAACACAGCGAGGATCGCCGCCCCCACGACCGCCGACCGCTTGCGGAACGTCTGGCGGAAGGCGTCGCGCCACAGCCCCCGCTCGCGACGCTGTGGTGGCGGCGCCTCAGCGGCCTGCTCGACCGCAAGGGGGAGCTCTTCGATCGCCATCGTTGCCCTAACTCACCCTCACCCTGGGATCCAGGAACGTGTAGACGATGTCGGTGATCAGGTTGACCACCACGAACCCGATCGCCACCACGAGCGTGAAGCCCTGGACCACGAAGTAGTCCCGCCCGCTGATGGCGTCGAACAGCGTCTTGCCCACGCCCGTGAGGTTGAAGATCGTCTCGGTGAGGATGGCCCCTCCCACCAGAGTTCCCAGCGACAGCCCGATCACGGTCACCACCGGGAGCAGCGAGTTGCGCAGCGCGTGACGTGTGATCACGACCCGCTCGCGCAGACCCTTGGCCCGGGCCGTGCGCACGTAGTCGAGGCCGAGCACATCCAGCAGGCTCGACCGCGTCATCCGGGCGATGATCGCCATAGGGATGGTGGCGAGCGCCACCGCCGGAAGGATGAGGTGCTGCAGGGCGTCGACGAAGATGTCCCAGCGCCAGATGAGCACGGCGTTCAGCAGGTCGATGTTGGAGATGAACTCGAAGAACGAGTTGTGGCCGATGCCCCAGACCTCGTAGAAGGGATCGGGGATCACCCCGGCAGTGAGCTGGCCCGAGGCCGGCAGCCCCAGCGGAGTGTCGTTGAGCTGCTTGGCGAACACGTACTGGAGGATCAGTGCCAGGACGAACACCGGGATCGACACGCCCAGGTTGGCGCCCACGATCGTGGCCACGTCGGTCTTGCTGTTGTGGCGCGATCCGGCCAGCACGCCCAACGGAACACCCACCACGACGGCGATGAGCAGTGCCGCGGCCGACAGTTGCAGCGTGACCGGCAGGCGATCGATCAACAGGTCGGTGACCGACTGCCGCTCCTGGACCGAATTGCCGAGGTCGCCGTGGAAGACGTCCCCGACGTAGCCGACGAACTGCGTGACGATGGGATCGTCGAACCCATAGGCGCTGTTGAACTCCGCGCATGCCTCGGCTGTCGCCCGCTCCTGCAACGCCGCCTGGCAGGGGTCACCCGGGATCAGCCGGCCGATCACGAACGTGGCCAGGAGGATCCCGAACAGGACCGGAATCGCACTGACGAGTCGTCGGGCAATGAATCGCAGCATGGAGAGTGTGAAGCGGGGGCCGGTGCTGGCACCGGCCCCCGCGTATCAGCGTCGCCTGCGCCTCCTACTCAGCTGGCGCGGGCGGCGGGTTCAGGAAGCCTCCGAACAGGGCCTCGAAGTAGGTGAACAGGCCCTCGCGTCCGACGTGGCGCGGATCGGCGGCGTCCCACTGGGCCCGGTAGCTCGCCACGACGTCGTTGGCGTCGAAGGTGCTGCCGTCGTGGAACGTCACCCCGTCACGCAGGGTGAAGGTCCATTCGGTGAGGTCGTCGTTGGACTCCCACTCCTCGGCGAGGGCGGGCTCGACCTCGGTGCCGCCGACCTCGTAGCCGAGCAGCGACTCGTTGATCTGCTCGCAGACCCGCAGGGCCTCGCCGTCGGTCTCGTCGGCGCAGTACAGGCCCGAGGGCTCGCCGTTCTGCATCCACACGAGCTGGTCGGCGCCCTCCTCGGACATCACTGCGAAGCGCTCGTTGGACAGTGGGCTGGCGTGCGCATCCTCCACCGACGCGTTGAACGCAACTGCCGAGCCGCCGTAGGCGACCGGGATCGCCTGGGCGTGCTGGAACAGCAGCTCGTTGGCCTGCGCGTAGAGGTCTCCACGCTCGCCCTCGTCGACGGTCGACCCGGCCTCCGTCAGCACCTCGTGCATGTCGTCGAAGCCGGTTCCGAACTGCGGCGACGCCCCGACGCCGAAGTGGAAGTCCCAGAAGTTCGTGGCGTCCGGGAAATCGGCACCCCAGCCGAGCATGTAGAAGCTGAGCGCACCGGTGTTGGCGTTGTCGATGAACGCCCCTTCCTCCTGCTCGTCGAGCGCCACGGTGATGCCCACCTGCGCGAGCTGGTCACGGATGTCGCTGGCGACCTGCGGCGGCTGCGGCAGGTAGCCGCGCACCGTGGCGCGGTAGCTCAGCGCCCCGAGATCGACGCCGTTGGGGTAGCCGGCCTCGGTCAGCAGCTCTCGGGCCCGATCAGGGTCGTAGGTGAAGGTCTCGGCGCCGTCCTGGAACTGCGGGATGCCGGGCGGCAGGAACTGGTCGGCCGCGATCGAGCCCTCCGGGTAGAAGTTCTCGATGATGCGGTCCTTGTCGATGGCGTAGCCGATCGCCTGGCGCAGCTGCTCGTTGTCGAACGGCGGCTTGTCGACGTTGAAGCCGAGGTAGAAGACGTTGAGCGGCTCCCGCTCGATGAGCTGGAGGTTGGAATCCCCCGACACCGTCTCGAAATCCTCGGTGCCCACGTTGTCGATGCCGTCGACGTCGCCCGACTGCAGCTCGACCAGCCGCTGGGCCGACTCCTCGCTCCACCGGAAGACCACCGTGGGGATCGCGGGCGCGTCGCCCCAGTAGTCCTCGTTGGCGGTCAGCACGATCTGGCTGCCCTTCTCCCAAGCCTCGAGCTTGTAGGGACCGGTGCCGATAGGGCTGTCGACGGGTGCGCCGGTCGACGCCTCCTCGAGCTGCTCCTCGGGGAAGATCCCGAGGGCCGAGAATGCGACCTTCGACGGGAACGCCACGTCGGGATTGCAGAGCGTGAACGTCACCGTCTGCGCGTCCGTGGCCTCGATCCCGGCGAGGTTGCCGGCGTAGCCCTCCGTGCCGCACTGGGCGCTCTCGTCGAACGCCAAGGCCTCGAAGTCGCCACTCTCCGCGGGCGCTTCTTCGCCGCCTCCTTCGGCGCTGTCGTCGTCGTCGCTGCCGCACGCCGCGGCCACGAGGCCGAGAGCGACAAATGCCGATACCCAGCGGAATCGCCGCTGTCTCATGTGTTTCCCCCTGGTTGCTGTCGGCGTCGCCGTCGGGAGACGCGATCTGGTTGGTCGATCTCCGGCGACATTGCCGATTCTTGCACGTGCTGGCACAAGAAGTGGTCGAAGCGCCGCCTCCGGGTCGTGGGCTCGTCCGCTATACGACCTCGCGCCGGCGCGTGAAATGGCAGGCGGCGGGATGGTCGACGCCGGTAGATGCGCGGATCTCGAGCCGCGGTTCGTGATCGACGCACGCCGACGTGTCGACGCCGCCGTCCTCGAGCTCGCGCTTGAGCCAGCAGCGGGTGCGGAACCGGCACCCGGACGGCGGGTTGGCCGGGCTGGGCACGTCGCCGGTGAGGATGATGCGCTCGCGGGTCCGCTCCCGCTCGGGATCGGGCAGCGGGATGGCCGAGAGCAGCGCGTGCGTGTACGGGTGCCCGGGGTTCTCGTAGATCTGCTTGCGCTCGCCCAACTCGACGATCTTGCCCAGGTACATCACGGCGACCCGGTCGGAGATGTGGCGCACCACCGACAGGTCATGGGCGATGAACACGTAGGCGAGGCCCAGCTCGTCCTGCAGCCGCTCCAGCAGGTTGACGACGCCGGCCTGGATCGAGACGTCGAGCGCCGAGACCGGCTCGTCCAGCACGATCATCTCGGGCTCGAGAGCGAGCGCCCGGGCGATGCCGACCCGCTGGCGCTGGCCGCCCGAGAACTCGTGCGGGAACCGGTTGGTGTGCTCGGGCGCCAGCCCGACGGTCCGCAGCAGCTCGCGCACCCGATCGTCGATCCGCTCCTTGGGCCAGTCGAAGTGGAACTTCAGCGGCTCGGCCAGCGCGGTGCCGACGGTCATGCGGGGGTTGAGCGAGGCGTAGGGGTCTTGGAAGACGATCTGGAAGCGGCGCCGCATCTCGGAGAGCCGCTTGCCCTTCATGCGGCTGATCTCCTGCCCGTCGAACACGACGGTCCCCGACGTGGGCGTGATCAGATTGAGAAGCAGCCGCCCGGTGGTCGACTTGCCGCAACCCGACTCCCCGACCAGACCCAGCGTCTCTCCACGGTCGACCGACAGACTCACTCCCGCCACCGCCGACACGAAGCCGACCGAGCGACTGAACACGCCGCCCCGGATGGGGAAGTCCTTGTAGAGGTCGGTGGCAACGAGCAGCGGCCCATTGGTGGCGGTGTCGGTCGCGGCGCCCTCGAGCGCGGTATCGGTCACCGACCGCCCTCCTCAGGCCACGTCACAGGGCCTTCGTCCTCGAGGCTTCGCTCGGTCACGCCGGGGTGGGCGACGCCTTCCTCGACGAACACATCGGTGGGCTCGGCATCGACGTCGTCCTCGCCGTTGGGCCCAAGGGCCGCAATCTCCCCGGCGAACAGCTCGGCATCGGCGGTCACGTCGACCGACTGCCGAAGCGATTCGACTGTGACGTCCGCCAGCTCCTCGGCGTAGTGGCACGCCGACATGTGGGCGTCGCCGGCGACGAGCCGCAATGCCGGGATCTCGCTGTCGCACAGACCCGGCACACGCGCGAAACGGCAGCGCGGGTGGAAGGCACAGCCCGTCGGCCTACGGATCAGCGACGGCGGCGACCCGGCGATGGGCACCAGCGGCTCGTCGCCCACGTCGTCGAGCCGCGGCAGGCTGGCGAGCAGGCCCAGCGTGTAGGGGTGCCGGGGCTCGTAGAACACCTCGCGGGTGGTGCCCAGTTCGACCCCCCGCCCGGCGTACATGACCATGATCCGGTGGGCCAGGCCCGCCACCACGCCCAGGTCGTGCGTGATGAGGATGATGGCCGAGTCGATCTCGTCCTTGATTTCGATCAACACCTCGAGCACCTGGGCCTGCACGGTCACGTCGAGGGCGGTGGTGGGCTCGTCGGCGATCAGCAGGTCGGGGTTGCAGGTGATGGCCATGGCGATCATGGCCCGCTGTCGCATGCCACCGGAGAACTCGTGGGGGTACATGTTGGCGCGCTTGCGGGCCTCGGGGATCCCCACGAGGTCGAGCAGCTCGGCCGCCCGGTCCATGGCTTGCTTCTTGCCGACGCCGTCGTGGATCCGGGCCATCTCACCGATCTGCCTGCCGATCGTGTGGACCGGGTTGAGCGACGTGAGGGGATCCTGGAAGATCATGGCGATCTCGTTGCCCCGCAAGCGCCGGCGCTCGTCCTCGGGCAGGGTGAGCAGGTCGCGACCCTTCCACAGGATCTCGCCCCGAGTGATGTCGAGCGTGGGCTGCAACCCCAGGATCGACATGGCGGTCACCGACTTGCCCGAGCCCGACTCGCCCACGATGGCGAACACCTCGCCACGCGCCACGTCGAAGGACACGCCGTCGATGGCCTGCACGCGCCCATCGTCGGTGTCGAAGCCGGCCTGGAGGTCGCGCAGCGACAGCAGCACCTCTTTTCCGGGTGTCACCGACCGCCCGGCGGCGGCGGCGTCGATCACGTCGGTCATGGGTTCTACTTCAGCTTGGGGTCGAGGGCGTCGCGCAGACCGTCGCCGACGAACACGAACGCCAGCACGGTCAGGAAGATGGCCGCCCCGGGGAAGAAGAGCATGTGCGGCGCGCTGGCCAGGCTGCCCGCACCCGCCTGGGCGACCATGGCACCCCATGCCGGGATCGGTTCCTGGGGGCCGACGCCGATGAACGACAGCGCCGCCTCGGACAGGATGACCGCGCCGACTGCGATCGTGCCGTAGACGATGATCGGCTGCAGGGCGTTGGGCAGGATGTGGCGGAACATGATGCGCGTGCGCGAGAACCCCAGCGCGGCGGCGGCCTCGACGTACTCCAGCCGTTTGAGCCCCAGGAAGCTCGCTCGGACGATGCGGGCGACGCTCAACCACCCGGTGATGCCCAGGATGATGATGATCGAGTTCTCGCTCCGCCCCGCCACGGTGGCGATGGCGACGGCCAGCACGATGTAGGGGATGGCCAGGAACACATCGGTCAGCCGCATGATCAGGGTGTCGGTGATACCGCCGAAGAATCCGGAGACCGCGCCGAAGATCAGGCCGATCACCAGCGTGATGATGGTCGCGATGATGCCGATCCGCAGCGACACGCGCGCCCCGTACACCACCCGGGAGAACACGTCGCGGCCGATGGCGTCGGTGCCGAACCAGTGGTCGAGCGACGGACCCTCGCGGAAGTGTCCGGATGCGCGCTCGGTAATGCTGTAGGGCGCGATCAGCGGGGCGAAGATGGCCACGAGCACCAGCAGCACGATGAAGCCGAGGCCCAGCATCGCGAGCCGGTTGCGCTTGAATCGCCGCCAGACGTCGGCGCGGAGCGGCCGGGCCGCGCCCAGGTCGGCGACATCGGTCGGCTCCGGCGAGGTTTGGACGCTGCCGGGCGCCGTGGTCCGTTCGGTGAGAGTCATGCGTGCTCTCCCTTGCCCAGCCTGATGCGGGGATCGAACCACGCGTAGGACACATCGACGATGAGGTTCACGAAGGCGTAGGCCAACACCACCGCCAGTGTGAGCCCCAGCAGGACCGGCAGGTCACGATCATTGACCGAAGCGACGATCTGCGAGCCGAGCCCGGGCCAGGAGAATGTTGTCTCGGTGAGCACGGCGGCGCCGATGGCGGTTCCGAAGTCGATGCCGATGAGGGTTACGACCGGGAGCATGGCGTTGCGCAAGCCGTGCCTCATGACCACGTCGCGCTCGCGTAGCCCCTTGGCCCTGGCCGTGCGCATGTAGTCGGCGCGCAGGACCTCGAGCATCGATCCCCGGGTCATGCGGGCGAGCAGGGCGGTCGTCACCGAGGCCAGGGTGATGGCGGGCAGGATCAGGTAGCGCCACTGCTCCCCCGTGGGGATGAAGAACAACGTCCACGAGTCCGGCCCGATGCCCGACGTGCGCAGCCGGGCCCACTCGGGCCAGTCCCATTGGTTGGGTTTGACCGCGAAGAGCCACTGCAGCACGAAGCCGAGCACGAAGACTGGGATCGCCGACGCGGCCGCCGTCACGATGGTGGTGAGCTTGTCGCTCCACGAGTAGCGACGGATGGCCGAGAGCAGGCCAACGGCGATGCCGATGACCACCTCGATGATGATGGCCCAGATGGCGAGGCGGATGCTGGCCACCGCCTTCTCGCGGAAGATGTCGTTGACGCTGCGGCGGTTGAGGAACGAGTCGCCCAGGTCCCACTGGATGGTGCGCTGCCAGTAGTCGCCGAACTGGACCCAGATGCTGTCGTTGAGCCCGTAGCGCTCATTGATCCGCTCGATGACCCCAGGGTCGATGGCGCGGTCGGCGCCGCCGGCGATGAGCTGCGCCGGGTCGCCCGGGAGTGCGAAGAAGATGAAGAACAGGAACGAGATGGCGACGAAGACCGTGGGGATGATCTGCAGCAGGCGGCGGATGATGTAGCTGGTCATGCTGGATTCCAGAACAATTGCCCGACCGCTGGTCGGGGGCTCGCACCCCCGACCAGCGTGGTCAGCTCATTCGAGGTGTCGGGATCAACCCGACAGGGAGACGGTCTCCCACTCGATGTGGAGGTCGGGATCCTGCACCAGGTTCGCGACCTCGTCGGGGTTGAACACGTAGTCCCCCCGATACCAGTTGATCGGGATGGTCCCGATGGTGTCGTTGAGCAGGATCTGCTCGGCCTGGTTGAACATGTCGGCGGCCTCGTCGGCGTCGGTGGTCTGCTTGGCGTCCGCCAGGAGTTCGTCGAACTCCGGGTTGCTGTAGCCGTAGTTGTTGCCGTTGAGGGCCGTGGTGTCGAACAGGTCGAACATGAAGTTGTCGTACGTCGGGTAGTCGGCGATCCAGCCGGACCGGCAGATCACGCACCCACCGTCGGCCATCTGTCCGAAGTACGTCTCCGACGGGATGGGCTCGGCCGTTGCCGGTATCCCGATCTGGTCGAGGTTGTCGATGATGATCTGCACGACCGGTTCGTGGCCGGAGTCAGCGTTGAACTGGATGGGCAGCGGCTCTGACAGAGAGTTACCCGCCGCCTGCCACTCCTCATACGCCGCCTGGGCGGCGTCGACGTCATAGGCGCAGAAGTCGCACAGATCCTCCGCAAAGCCCGGGATTCCCGGTGGCGTGATGCCCGTCGCCGTCGTACGGGAACCTTCGTAGACGGCCTGGTTGATCTCTTCCCGATCGATCGCCTGCGAGATGGCCTGGCGGAGCAGCTTGTTCTCCTCGCCACCGACCCGCGGGTCGCGATCGTTGATCTGGAAGTAGTAGACGCCCAGGACCGGCTCGTCGATGGTCGTGGCGTAGTTGTCGATCGCCTCTTGGTACCGACCGGACACGAACGGAGCGATCTGGCCCTCGCCGGCCTCGAACGCGTTGTACGCGGTGTCCTCGTCGGCCGATACGCGGAACGTGACGGTGTCGAGGAACGGCTGCTCGGGCAGGCTCAACTCCTCGTCGTACTTGGTGCCATCCCATTGCGGGTTCGGCACGAGCACGATCTCCTGGTCGTTGCGGGGCGCCTCCATCATGAAGGGCCCGTTGCCGACCATGAGGCCGTTCTCCCACTCGTTCTGGTCGGTGAGCTCGTCGACCGCCTCGGGCATGGGAGCGAACAGCTTGAAGCCGACGACCGCGTCGAAGTTGGCGTACGGCGCCGACAGCGTGAGCGTGAGCGTCATCTCGTCGTCGTCGGCCACGACGCCGGAGATCTCGTCGGCGGTGCCGTCGAGCTTCTCCTGGCCACCCTCGAAGAAGCTGAACAGGTACGAGTAGTCGCCGGCGAAGTCAGGGTTGCTGGCCCGCTCGAAGGCCCGCTTGAACGAGCTGGGCAGGACCTGGGTCTCGTCGGAGAAGGACAGGTCGTCACGGATGGTGAATGTCCACTCCGTGGCGTCGTCGTTGGCCTCCCACGACTCGGCGACCTCACCCCGGACCACCGGGTTCTCGATGTCGCTGTAGTCGACCGTGGTCAGGCCGTCGTACAGCGACTCACCGACCTGCGACTCTTGGACCGTGGTGCTGAGTGCCGGATCGATGTGCTCCCCCGGACCCTGGCCAAAGGTGCTCAGGTCGATCAGGTCGCCGCCCTGCACCCCCTCGGCCTGGCCTTCCGTGGCTCCACCCTCGTCTGCGCCCTCGTCGTCGTCATCGCCACCACAGGCGGCGGCTACGAGAGAGAGCCCCAGGATGAGAGCAAGGAGCTTCAAGCCCCTGCGCTGTCGTCTCATTCTTGGACCTCCTAGTGATGGTCAAATTGCACCGCCGGGGGTCGTAGGTCGCATGACGCGGTTCGCACTCTCGGACTCACGTCCACCCCACGGGCTGGGTGCACCGGTGTCAGGTGTGACGCATGACACTGGTGATCGAGCCGAACTTAGCAGGATCGCCTGCCGAACTGCCGATTCGGTGACCCGGGCGCGCGGCTGAAACGTACCCAGATGGGCATTTGCGTCAGTCTGTTGCGGCATCGTCACACAACCTGCACTTCGGTCGGAGCGGCTGCTGTCGTGGCTCCGTTCCCCCGTGGTGTGTAGCACTCCGTGGCGCTCGTCACACCATCCAGCGTCGAGCCCGGTCGGATCAGGACCGGTCGCGGTAGCGGACGATGCCCGCGAACGCCTCGCTCTCGAGGCTGGCGCCGCCGACCAGCGCACCGTCGACATCCGGGCATGCCATGAGATCCGCGGCGTTCTCCGGCTTCACCGAGCCCCCGTACTGGATGCGCAGCGCCTCCCCAGCGTCGGCGCCGCTGATGCCACGCACCGTGTCCCGGATGGTCGTGCACACGGCGTGCGCGTCCTCGGGTGTGGCGGTGCGGCCGGTGCCGATCGCCCAGATCGGCTCGTAGGCGATCACCAGCCCGGCCACCTGCTCGGCGGACAGGCCGGCCAGGCCGGCCTCGACCTGGCCGGTCACCTTGGCCTCGGTGGTCCCGGCCTCGCGCTCGTCGAGGGTCTCGCCGACGCACAGGATCGGCGTCATGTCCCACTGGAAGATCGCCCGCACCTTGCGATTGACGATTTCGTCGGTCTCCCCGAACAGCTCGCGGCGCTCGGAGTGCCCGGCAATCACGTAGGCCACGTCGAGCTTGCGCAGGGCTGCGGGCGAGACCTCGCCGGTGAACGGGCCCTTCTCCTCCCAATGGCAGTTCTGCGCGCCGATGGCGATGGGCACCGGGTCCTTCTCGGCCAGGAAGTACGTCTGCACCGTCCGCAGGTTCGTGAACGACGGGTGGACCGACACGTCGACGGCGGCGTAGTCCTCGGGCGTGAGCTCGTAGACCAGCTTCTGCACCAGCGCCGTCGCCTCGAAGTGGTTGAGGTACATCTTCCAGTTGCCGCTGATGAGCGGCTTGCGCGCGGCACGGTCGGCCATCGTCATCGTCCTCCAGCCCGAGGCAATGGGTCCGGCGCCGGCCCCCGAGGCAGGGTCGACCGGCCCCCGGACCGTATTGCCTCCAGTTTTCGTCGGCGGACCTTATTGCCTCGCCAGGTCAGCCCTTCCACTCGCCGCGGAGGGCCGCCAGCCCCGGCAGGTCTCCCTTCTCGAGCAGCTCCAGCGAGGCGCCGCCACCGGTCGACACGTGGTCGACGGCGTCGGCGAGCCCGAACTGCGCCACCGCGGCGGCGCTGTCGCCCCCGCCGACGACCGTGAACACGTCGGCGTCGGCCATCGCCTGCGCCACCGCCCGCGTGCCAGCGTCGAAGCGGGGGTCCTCGAACACGCCCATCGGCCCGTTCCAGAACACGGTGCGGGCATCGACGATCCGGTCGCCGAAGTCGGCGGCGGTCCCCGGCCCGATGTCGACGCCGATCCAGCCGTCCGGCAGGCGCGTGCCGAACTGGCGCACCTCGCCGCCGGCAGCGGGATTCATGAGCTCGCCACCCGGTCCTAGGGCGGTGATGTCCGTCGGCAGGACCAGCCGGTCGCCGTGCCGCTCGAGCAGGCGCCGGCAATCGCCGACCATGTCGTCCTCGAACAGGCTGGCGCCGATCGGATTGCCCTGCGCCGCCAGGAAGGTGAAGCACATGCCGCCGCCTATGAGGAGCGTGTCGGCCACGCCCAGCAGCGCCTCGACGACCGAGAGCTTGTCGCTCACCTTGGACCCGCCGAGGACGGCGACGAACGGCCGGCGCGGGTTGGTGCGCAGGCCGAGCAGGACGTCCACCTCCCGGGCCAGCAGGCGCCCGGCCGCCGACGGCAGGAACTGCGGGGGCCCCACGATCGAAGCGTGCGCCCGGTGCGAAGCGCCGAAGGCGTCGTTGACATAGGCGTCGAACCCGTCGATCAGCCGGGCCACGAACGCGGGGTCGTTGGCCTCCTCGCCGGGATCGAACCGGAGGTTGTCGAGCAGGTCGACGCCGGGCGCCAGTTCGGCCAGCCGCCGACGCACGGGCTCGACCGAATAGCGGGGGTCGGGCTTGCCCTTCGGGCGCCCGAGGTGGGTGCAGGCGACGACGTCGGCGCCGCGCCCCCGGAGCCACTCGATGGTGGGCAGGGCAGCGCGGATCCGCAGGTCGTCGGCGATCTCGCCGTCGCGGATCGGCACGTTGAAGTCCGCCCGCAGCAGCACGCGCCTGCCGTCGACGCCGGGCAGGTCCTCCAGCGTGGGAACGCTGGTCATGGGCGGGTCTACTTCTGGTTGGCGGCGCCGACGATCAGGGCGAGATCGACCAGGCGGTGGGAGTAGCCCCATTCGTTGTCATACCAGCCGAACACCTTGACCAGGTTGTCGATGACCTGGGTGAGCTGGCTGTCGAAGGTGCAGCTCGCGGGCGATCCGACGATGTCGGTCGATACCAGCGGCGCGTCGGAGTAGTCGATCACCGCGGCCAGCCGGCCCGTGGTGGAGGCGGCCCTGAACGCCTCGTTGACCTCGTCGACCGACGCCTCGCGGGCCAACACGCCGGTGAAGTCGGTGAGGGAGCCGTCGGGCACCGGCACCCGGAGCGACTGCCCGTCGAGCCGGCCCTGCATAGCCTCGAGCACCAGCCCCGTCGCCCGGGCGGCACCCGTGCTGGTGGGCACGATGTTGATGGCGGCGGCGCGGGCGCGGCGCAGGTCGCGATGCGGCCCGTCCACCAGCATCTGATCGCCCGTGTACGCGTGGACCGTGGTCATCAATCCCCTCTCGACCCCGAAGGCGTCGTCCAGGACCTTGACCATCGGCACGAAGCAGTTGGTTGTGCACGAGGCGTTGGACACGACCTTGTGCTTGGCGGGATCGAACGTGTCCTCGTTGACCCCCGGCACGAACGTGGCGTCGGCACCCTTGGACGGGGCGGAGACGATGACGAAGGGCGCCCCTGCGTCGAGGTGCATGGCCGCCTGGTCACGGCTCGAGAAGATGCCGGTCGACTCGACGACGACGTCGACGCCGAGGTCGCCCCAGGGCAGCTCCTTGGGGTCGCGCTCCGCCAGCACCTTGAAGCTGTCCCCGCCGATCTTGATGCCGTCGTCCGCCACCTGGACGTCTTCGTCGTTCCGCCCGAACACGGAGTCGTAGCGGAGCAGGTGGGCCATCGTGTCGACCGAGCCGATGTCGTTGACGGCGACGATGTCGATGTCGGCGCCCATGCTCCGGGCCGCCCGGAAGAAGTTGCGGCCGATGCGGCCAAAGCCGTTGATCCCCACTCGGATGGACATCGGGACTGGACCTTTCTCGTCTCTGTCGTTTCTGTCGTTGCCGTCGTCAGCTTCGACCCTAGCCAGGAATCACCACCACCCGAACTTGCCGCAGTTAGCGACGCCATGGCAGCGCTAACTGCGGCAAGTTCGGGTGTGGAGCGTGCGACGCAGCCGCGCAAGCTCCGCGTCCGGGCGCAGGACGAGGTCGCCGTAGCGGATGCGCACGACCTCGAAGCCCTGGGCGCGCAGCCGCTCGTCGCGCTCTTCGTCGTGTCCTGGTCGAGCGGTCCGTCATGCCAGACGCCGTGGAGCCGCGCGGCCGACCGCCTCGCGACGACGGCGTCCGCCCCGGCATCGAACAATGCTGCTTGTAGCCGCGACTCCCAGGTCACGGGGTGCCCGCGGACCCGGTAGATGCCGCGCTTGATCCGCAGCAGGCGACCCCTCGACTCGTGATGGCGGAGCGCCGGCAGGCCAATCCCCCGCTCCAGCGCCAGGCCGGTGGTCAGGACCCCGTGGTGCTGGTCGGCGATGGCGGCCAGCTCCTGCTCACCCGTCAAGGTCGTTTGCATGATTTTAAGTCTATTTCATACCAACCAACCCCGAACTTGTCGTGGAAGGCGCTGCCATGGCAGCGCTAACTGCGGCAAGTTCGGGGAGGGTGGGCCGCTAGGGCAACAGCTCGGCCAGGACGGCGGCGAGCTTGGCGCTGTCGTGGGCCACGCCCGGGGGCCGGGCAACGTCGGCCCGCACCAGCTCCACGCCCGCGCCGAGCTCCCGGAGGCCGCCCAGTGGCAGGCCGCCCGCCTGGGTCACCACAACCTCCGGTGCGATGCCATGCCGCCGCAGCGCCGCAACATGGTCGGCGACGTCGTAGCCGAAGGTCTCGGTCCCCTCCGCCCGCAGGTTGCACACGTAGACCACGCGGCCCCGGCTGTCGGCGATGCCGCGGCGCACCTCGTCGACCACCGCCGCGGCCAGCACGGACGTGTACAGCGACCCCGGCCCGAGCACGATCTGGTCGGCGTCGACCAGGGCCTCGACCGCGGCCGCGGGAGCGCGCGCCCCGGCCGGCTCCACGGCGACCAGGTCGATGCCGCCGGCGCGCGATATCGCCACCTGCCCGGTCAGCTCGCCGCCCGGGACGCCGGTGACGGTGGCGCGCAGGACGACCGGCTCGACGGTGGCGGGCAACACCCGCGCCACGTCGGGATCGAGGCCCACGAGTCGCGACGCCTCGTCCACGGCGGCGACGAAGTCGCCGGTGACCGCGGCCAGCCCCGCCAGCAGGAGGTTGCCGAGGGCGTGGCCCGCGACGTCGGTGCCCTCGAAGCGGAACTCGAGGGCGTCGACGAGGGGCGTCGGTGCTCCGCCGGGACGGTCCCCGGGATCGGCACCCGGATCGTCACCGGCCATGGCCACCAGGCAATGCCGCACGTCGCCCGGGGCCGGCAGCGCCATGGCGTCGCGCAGCCTCCCGGTGGACCCGCCGTCGTCGGCCGTCGCCACCACGGCGGTGATGCGCCCGGCGTAGCGCCGGACCGCACGGATCGTCGCCGCCAGACCGTGCCCGCCTCCCACGGCCACGACGTGCGGCTTCAGCACGGTGCCCTACTTGCCGATGTCACGATGCAGGACACCCGCGGGCATGCCGTGCTTGCGCAACAGGCGCGCCACCTCCTCGGCGATGGTCACCGAACGGTGGCGGCCGCCGGTGCACCCCAGCGCGATGGTCAGGTACGCCTTGCCCTCGGCCACGTACGCCGGCAGCAGCTGCACGAGCATGCCCTCCAGGTTCGCCAGGAACTCCTGGGCGACCGGCTGCTCGAGGACGTAGCCGCGCACCCGTTCGTCGAGCCCGGTGAGCGGGCGGAGCTCGTCGACCCAGTGCGGATTGGGCAGGAACCGGCAGTCGATCACCATGTCGGCGTCCAGCGGCAGCCCGTGCTTGTACCCGAACGACAGGACGGTCGTCTGCATGGTGGGCTCCGCCGCTTCGGCGGAGAACAGGCCCTGCACCCGCTGCCGCAGCTCGTGCACGTTGAGGTCGCTGGTGTCGACCACCACGTCGGCCTCGGCCCGGACCGGGTCGAGCAGCTCGCGTTCGCGCTCGATCGCCGCCACCAGATGCTCCTGCGTCCCGCCGCCCGAGAGCGGATGGCGGCGCCGCGTGCTCTCGTAGCGGCGCACCAGCGTGTCGGTGGCGGCGTCGAGGAACACGATGCGCACCCGGGCGCCGGCCGACCGGAGCCAGGCCAGCATCGGCAGCACCTCGTCCTGGTAGGCGCCGGTGACGACCACGAGCGCGATCCGTTGCACCTGCGACCCGGGTGCCTGCACCAGCTCCGCGACCTTCGGCGCGAGCTGTGGCGGCAGGTTGTCGATGACGAACCAGCCGAGGTCCTCGATGGCGTCGGCCGCGAGGCTGCGACCGGCGCCCGACAGTCCCGTGATCACGACGAAGTCGCTCATTCCGGAACTGAAGGATATTGGCGGATGCCACGGCATCCGGGCCTGCGAGCATGCGGCGATGCTCCCGAGCACGCTCACCACGTCCGACCACATCGAGCTCCTGGGTGTCGAGGCCGTCAGGTTCGCGTCCTCGCTGACCGACGCCGACCTGGACGCCACGGTGGTCACCTGCCCGGACTGGACCGTGCGCGACCTGGTGTCGCACGTCGGCGGGCTGCACCGGTGGTCGACCGAGCTGGTGGCGAACGGCATCCTGGCCGAGACGTGGCGGTCGTCGCTGCCGCTCGACTACCCCGACGACACCGCCCCGCTGGAAGCCTGGTGCGAGTGGCTGACGACCGGGGCCGCCGACGCGTGCCGGACGTTCGCCACCGCCGAACCGGCGGCCCGCGTCTGGGCGTGGGGCGCCGACCAGCACGCGCGCTTCTGGCCGCGACGCATGCTGTTCGAGACCGCCATCCACCGCCTCGACCTCGACCTCACCCTGGGACGGAAGGCTGACCTGCCGGTGGGCGTGGCGGTCGAGGGCATCGACGAGCAGCTGGAGAACCTGCCGTTCGTGGCCCGCTGGAACGACGAGGTCGGGAGGCTGCGCGGAGCCGGCGAGACACTTGGATTCGCCGCCACCAATGCGGACGCGTCCTGGCGGGTTCGCCTGGAGCCCGACGGCTGGTGGTGGGACCGAGGGACGGACGGCGGCGACGTCGTCGCCGAGGCCGGGGCCGTGGACCTGCTGCTGCTCCTGGTCGGACGCCCCGTTGCCGACCTGGCGGTCCGCGGCGACCGGGCCCTGCTCGACCGGTGGCTGGCGGCGACTGTGTTCTAGGTGTTCTAGGCGCCCTCGGCCCGGCGGCCCTCCGCCCGCAGCAGCAGGAGGCGGGGGATGGTGGCGGCGCCCGCGTACTCGGGTGCCAGGGCGACGAACCCGGGCGGTGGCGCCGGCTCCTCCATGTGGGCGACGAGCAGGCCGCGGTCGGCCAGCCCGTTCACGTAGCGGCTGAGCGGCCGGTGGACGAAGGGCAGTCGGACGCCGGCCTCGACCTCCTCCAGCGACTCGTCCTCTTCCAGGTAGGGGCCGACGCGCCAGTACTGCTCGGGCGGATCGAGCACGCGGTCGTCGATCCAGCCGCTTCCCGGCGTCTGGAAGAGGGGGTGGTTGAGGAACAGCACCAGCCGCCCACCCGGGCGCAGCACGCGGGCGATCTCGTCGAACGTCGAGTCCAGGTCGACCACGTGCTCCAGCACCAGGCAGACCACCACGGCATCGAAGTCGCCCGAACCGAACGGCAGGGCGCCGCCCGTCCCGCGGACGTAGGCCACTCCCCCGCCCCGCCGGACGGCCTCGGCCAGCTGGGCGGCGGCCGGGTCGAGGCCCACGACCCGCGCGGCGCCACCGGCCACCGCCAGCCGCGCCACCTGGCCCTCGCCGCAGCCCAGGTCGAGCACACGGGCGGCGCCGGCAAGGTGCTCGGCCGCCAGCGGCAGGATCTGCTCGACGTACTCGACGTCGGCGCCGTTGGTGAACTCCCGCTGCCACCAGCCGGCGTGGCGCTCCCAGACGTCGGAGATGTCGTGTTCCGCCTCCGGTCTTTGAAGGTTCTTCGGGGTCATGGCCCGTTTTCCCTTCAAAGACGGGAGGGGGTCCTGCCGGACGAGGGGTGGATCTTGTCGTAGACGGCGTCGGCCACGTCGTCGGGTAGCCACGACAGGGCCCGCAGATCCTCGCGGGACGCCCGCTTCACGGCGTTGACCCCGCCCAGCTCCTTGGTCATCCGCTTGCGACGGGCCGGGCCCAGGCCCTTGACGTCGTCGAGGAGCGAGCGCGTCATCCGCTTGCCGCGCAGCTGGCGGTGGTAGGTGATGGCGAAGCGGTGGGCCTCGTCCCGGATGCGCTGGAGCAGGTACAGCGCCTCCGAGCCCCGCGGGACCCGGACGGCGTCGGGCGAGCCCGGCAGGTAGACCTCCTCGAAGCGCTTGGCCAGCGCCGCCACCGGGATCTCCTCGTCGAGCCCCAGGTCCTCGAGGACCCGCACCGCCACGTTGAGCTGGCCCTTGCCGCCGTCCACCAGCAGCAGCTGCGGCGGGTAGCTGAACTTGCCGGTGCGCTCGCTCACCGGGAGCGCCCGGTCGTCGATGTAGGCGGACAGGCGGCGGGTGAGCACCTCCTCCATGGCGGCGAAGTCGTCGTTGCCGGGCACGGTGCGCACGCGGAACCGGCGGTAGTCGGACTTCTTCGGGAGTGCGTCCTCCATCACCACCATCGAACCGACGTAGTCGGTGCCCTGGATGTGGCTCATGTCGTAGCACTCGATGCGAAGCGGGGCGTCGGGCAGCCCGAGCGCGTCCTGCAGTTCGTTGAGCGCCCGGGCGCGGGCGTTGTGGTCGCTGGCCCGCCGCAGGCGATGGCGGGTGAACTCTTCGCTGGCGTTGCGGGTCACGGTCGCCTGCAGCTCCCGCTTGGCGCCGCGCTGCGGCACGCGCACCTCGACCCGCGAGCCCCGGAGCTGCGTCAGCCAGTCCTGGTAGAGCTGGGGATCGTCGGGTGCGGTGGGCACCAGGACCGCCCTCGGCACCCCCAGAGGCGGGTCGTCATAGAGGTGGGCCAGGATGTCGCCCACCATCTCCCCGGGGCTGACGTCCTCGACCTTGTCGAGGACGAAGCCCTTGCGCCCCACCACGCGTCCCCGCCGCACGAAGAACGCCTGGACCGCCGCCTCGAGGTCGTCCCCGGCGATGCCGATCACGTCGAGGTCCTCGTTCCGGTCGGCCACCATCTGCTGGCGCTCAATGGCCTTGCGTACGCTCGTCAGCCGGTCCCGCACCCGGGCGGCGCGCTCGTACTCGAGGTTGTCCGCTGCCGACCGCATCTGGTCCTCGAGCCGGCGGACGATCGTGTCGGTCTCGCCGTCGAGGAAGTCGAGCAGCTCGCCGACCAACCCGTCGTACGTCTCGTGGTCGACCTCACCCACGCAGGGCCCGCTGCACTTCTCGATGTGGAACAGCAGGCACGGCCGGCCGAGCCGGTGGTGGCGGTTGAACTTGTTGTCGCTGCAGGTGCGTAACGGGAACGTGCGGAGCAGCAGGTCGAGGGTCTCGCGTATGGCGTAGGCGTGGCCGTACGGGCCGAAGTACCGCACGCCTTTGCGCTTGCGGCCCCGCATCACGGTGGGCCGGGGCCACTCGTCGGAGACCGTCACCGCCAGGAACGGGTAGCTCTTGTCGTCGCGGAGCCTGATGTTGAAGCGCGGCCGGTGCTGCTTGATCAGGCTGTTCTCGAGCAGGAGGGCGTCGACCTCGTTGCGGACCTGGATCCATTCGACGGTCTCGGCGCTGGCAACCATGGCGGCCGTCCGGGGCGGCAGGCTGCGGGGGTCGCCGAAGTAGTTCGCCAGCCGGGAACGGAGCGAGCGCGCCTTGCCGACGTAGATGACGCGTCCCTCCCGGTCCTTGAACTGGTAGGACCCGGGGGTGTCGGGGATCGTGCCGGCGGGCGGACGCTGGACCACGCGATCGAGGGTAGAGCCGTTCCCGGCCGATGGCGGGGACGACCAACGGGTACCGGCGTCTGAGCCGGCCGAATCCGCGATCCGTGCAGCCGGATCCGGCCACCAGCTCGTAAACTGCGATTCAAGCCGGCCCGGAATTCCGGCTGCATATCGACTCCGGGGACGACATCCCCGTGGGTGAGGCGACCGGGCTGTCCCCACCGTCCGCCAACCGGAGTCACCTCGACGGAGGTTCCATCACATGCTTCGGCTCCAGACCCCGCTCGACGAGCGGTACACGGCGGCGCCGGCGGATGAGCTCGCCAGCCGGATCGGCGCGGCCAAGGCCGCGCTCGGCGAACGACTCTTCATCCTCGGCCACCACTACCAGCGTGACGAGATCATCCGCTGGGCTGACGCCCGGGGCGACTCGTACCGGCTCTCCGTGCTGGCCCAGCAGCGGCCGGAGGCGTCCTACATCGTGTTCTGCGGCGTGCACTTCATGGCGGAGTCGGCCGACGTCCTGACGGCCGACGACCAGACCGTGATCCTCCCCGACCTCAACGCCGGATGCTCGATGGCCGACATGGCCGACATCGACGAGGTGGAGGAGGCCTGGGACGCGCTGTCGCGCGTCACCGACGTCGATCGGATGGTGCCGATCACATACATGAACAGCTCGGCGGCCATCAAGGCCTTCGTTGGCCGCCACGGCGGCGCGGTGTGCACGTCCACGAACGCCCGTGCGGTCCTGGAGTGGGCGCTCGGGGGGCAGGGTGACCAGGTGCTGTTCTTCCCGGACCAGCACCTCGGCCGCAACACCGGCATCGCCATGGGATACCGGCTCGACGACATGCGGGTCTGGGATCCGCGGCGCGACCTGGGCGGCCTCACCGAGCAGGACTGCAAGGAGTCGACGTTGCTGCTGTGGCGGGGCCACTGCTCGATCCACCAGCGGTTCCGCCCCGAGCACGTCGAGGCATTCCGGGCCGAGCACCCCGACGGCATCGTGGTCGTGCACCCCGAGTGCCCTTACGAGACCGTGGCCCTGGCGGATCAGGTGGGGTCGACCGACTACATCATCCGGGCGCTGGCCGACGCGCCCCCTGGATCCACGATCGCCGTGGGCACCGAGGTCCACCTCACCAACCGCCTGGCGCACGAGCATCCAGACAAGACCGTGGTCTCGCTCGACCCCATCATCTGCCCGTGCTCGACCATGAACCGCATCGACGAGCCCCACCTGGCATGGGTGCTCGACGAGCTGGTCGCAGGCCGGGTGGTCAACCCCATCCGGGTCGACGCCGACACCGCCGAATGGGCCGGGGTGGCGCTCCAGCGCATGCTCGACATCACCGCGGGGCGCCAAGGGCAGGGGGCAACCGACTGACATACTCGCCGGCGTGTGGCGCCGCGTCGTACTCGCCGTGAGCGCGACGCTCCTCCTTGCGTCGTGCGGCAGCGGGAACGGCGGCAGCGGGAACGGCGACGCCGGGCCGGGAGCCGGTGCCGACGAGCGGGCCAACGGGCCGCCGGCCGAGGGCCACCCTGACCATGACGGCCACCAGCACCGTGGGCACGACGCGGATGGTGCGGGCGGCGCCGTCGATCCCGGCGCCAACGGGCCGGGCGCCAACCCCGACTGTCCCGAGCGCGGCCACGGCCCGAGGCCCGAGGCGCCGCCCGTCGAAGCGGCCCGGCTCACCAGCGCCTCGCAGGGTGCGCTGCTGGCGCTGGCCCGGGAGAGCGAACCGCTGCCCTGCGGCGCCACCGCCGAGTGGGCGGCGCACGTTCGCGGCCACGCCCACGGCGTCGCACCGCCCGAGCGGGCGCTGTCGGGCGCCGACGCCACCGCATTCGCCGGCCAGTGGTCCGCGGCGGTCGCCGCCGCCACCCGCCTGGCAACCCCCGAGCGGGCGACATCTGCCGGCTACGCCCAGGCGTCGGCGCAGGTGCCGGGCGTCGGCACCCACTGGATCAACTGGACACTGGTGGACGCGCCCTTCGACCCCGCCCGGCCCTCGATGCTGCTGTTCGACGAGGCGCCCGGTCGGCCCGCCCGCCTGGTCGGCTTCTCCTACTGGGTGCGCAGCGCCGGCGAGCCGGCCGGGTTCACCGGCGCCAACGACGCCTGGCACTCCCACCTCGGCCTGTGCTTCGTGCGCGGCCGGCTGTACCTCGAGGGGGTTCCGGCGGCGCTGGCCTGCCCCGGCACGTGGCTCAACGGCAGTGACCTGTGGATGCTCCACGCGTGGGTCGTCCCCGGCCTGCCGAACGCCGGCGGACGGTTCGCGCCCACCAACCCCGCCGTTCCGTAGCCGCCGGTCCGGGCGCGGGCCCTCAGGCCCGCGCCACGTGCTCCGGGGACACGACCCGGGGTGTGGGCGCCCGCCCCGGGGGCTGCTCAGGGCGGGGCAACCGGGGTGGGCTTGGGATCGACCGGCGCTGGCGCTTGTCGCCCAGCTTGAAGGCCTTGGAATGGTGCTCGATGGTGATGGGGTCGCCGTCGCGGAGGTCGTAGGTCGCGTGCTCGTGGTCGACCGTGACGGCGATCCGCCGGCCCCGGTAGCGGACCCGGAACTCGAGGCGGCTGATGGCGCTCGGCAGCCGTGGCGCGAACCGCAACCGGCCGTCGCTGGCGCGCATGCCACCGAAGCCCTCGACCAGCCCCGTCCACGCCCCGGCGAGCGAGGCCATATGCAGGCCGTCGCCCGTGTTGTGCGACAGATCGGCCAGATCCACGAGTGCGGCCTCGCCCAGGTAGTCATACGCGAGCTCCAGGTGGCCGATCTCGGCGGCCATCACGGCCTGCGTGCACGCCGACAGCGACGAGTCGCGGACCGTCAGCGCCTCGTAGTACGCGAAGTCCCGCTGCTTCTCCTCCGTGGTGAAGGCGTCGCCCCGCAGGTGCAGCGCCAACACCAGGTCGGCCTGCTTCACCACCTGCTTGCGATAGAGGTCGAAGTACGGAAAGTGCAGGAGCAACGGGTATTGGTCGGGGCGGGTGTCCTCGAAGTCCCAGCGGGCGTGGTCGGTGAAGCGCTCGCTCTGCGGATGGACGCCGAGCCGCTCGTCGTAGGGGACGACCACCGCGGCCGCGGCGTCCCGCCACGACGCGGTCTCCTCGGGGGTGACGCCCAGGCCGACGGCGACGTCGCGGTGGCGGGCCGCCACGTCGGCGGCCGCCCGCAGGTTCTGCTGCGCCATGAGGTTGGTGAAGACGTTGTTGTCGGCGACGGCGCTGTACTCGTCGGGCCCCGTCACGCCGTCGATGCGGAACCGGCCGTCCATGTCGTGATGGCCGAGGCTGCGCCACATCCGGGCGGTCTCGACGAGCAGCTCCACGCCCACGTCTCGCTCGAAGTCCTCGTCCTGCGTGGCGTCGACGTACCGCACCACGGCGTCGGCGATGTCGGCGTTGATGTGGAAGGCGGCGGTGCCCGCCGGCCAGTAGCCGGACGACTCCCGGCCACGCAGCGTGCGCCACGGAAACGTGGCGCCGTCGAGGCCCAGCTCGCCGGCGCGCTCCTTGGCGATGGGGAGGGTGAGCTGCCGCCACCGCAAGGGATCCGCGGCGGATGTGGGGTGCGTGTAGGTCAGCACCGGCAGCACGAACGTCTCGGTGTCCCAGAACGTGTGGCCGTCGTAGCCAGGACCGGTGAGGCCCTTGGCCGGTATCGGGCGCTGCTCGGCCCGGGCGCCGGCCTGCAGGATGTGGAAGAGCCCGAAGCGCACGGCCTGTTGCACCTCGGCGTCCCCGTCGATCTCGACGTCGGCGCCGGCCCAGAACTCGTCGAGGTAGGCACGCTGTTCGGCCAGGAGCCCGTCCCAGCCGCTGAGCTGCGCCCCCGCGAGCGCGGCGACAACCTGATCGTGGAGCGCAGGGCGGGTTCGCTGGCTCGACCAGCCGTACGCAACGAACTTCACGACGCGCAGCCGCTCACCGGGTCGCAGCACCGTCGCGATCGTGAGGCGGCCGACATCGGAGGAGCTCGTCATCTCGTCGCTTGACTGCTCGGGCCCCTCGACCATGTGGTCGATCCCGGCGGCCATCCGCAGCCCGCTTTGCCGAGTGCGGTGCACGAGCACGGCCTGGTGGTTGCGCGCCGTGTGCTCCTCGCTCACCAGCGGGCTCTCGAGCGCCGCGGCGGCGCGCGGGTCCTTGCTCTGTGGAGGGAGCGCCTCGTTCGCCACCAGCTCGGACTGCAGGACGATGCGCAGCGGCTTGTCGTCGACCGGTTCAACCTCGTAGGCGATCGCGACGATCGCCCGCTGGGTGAGCGACACCATTCGGGTCGACGAGATACGCACCTGGTCGTGCGCCGGCGACGTCCACTGGACCCGACGGTTGAGGGTGCCGGCCCGCAGGTCGAGGACACGCTCGTGGCTGTCGAGCGTGCCGTAGCGGACGTCGAACGGCTCGTCGTCGACCAGCAGGCGGATGAGCTTGCCGTTGGTCACGTTGATGACGGTCTGTCCCGACTCCGGATAGCCGTAGCCCGCCTCCGCGTACGGCAACGGGCGGAGCTCGTAGAAGGAGTTCAGGTAGGTGCCAGGCAGGCCGTGCGGGTCTCCCTCGTCGAGGTTGCCACGCAACCCGATGTGGCCGTTCGACAGGGCGAACACCGACTCGCTGCGCGCCAACATGTCGAGATCGAGGCCGCGCTCCGTCACGCACCAGGGCTCGACCAGGTACCCGTGGGTCACCCGTCCTCCATGAGCTCGCTGAGGTCGGACACGACCACGTCGGCGCCGTGGCGCCGCAGCTCGTCCGCCTGCCCCACCCGATCGACGCCCACCACCAGTGCGAAGCCGCCGGCGCGACCGGCCTCGACCCCGGCGAGCGCGTCCTCGAACACCGCGGCGCTTTCGGGCCCAACCCCCAGGGCTGCGGCGCCGGCCAGGAACGTGTCGGGTGCCGGCTTGCCGGCGAGGTGACGCTCGGCGGCGACGATGCCGTCGATGCGGGCGTCGAACAGGTGGCTGATCCGTGCGGCGTCGAGCACCTCAGCGGTGTTGGCGCTGGACGAGACCACGGCCGAGTGCAGACCGGCGTCCCGGACGGCCTGCGCATAGCGCACCGAGCCGTCGTACACCTCGACGCCGCGCTCGCGCAGCATGCGCAGCACCAGGTCGTTCTTCCGGTTGCTCAGGCCGTGCACCGTCAGTTTCCCGGGGGGATCGTCGGGCGAGCCCTCGGGCAGGTCGATGCCGCGGGACTGGAGGAAGCTGCGCGTCCCCTCCAGGCGGGGCCGGCCGTCGACGTAGTTGTCATAGTCGGCGCCCGCGTCGAACGGCACGAACTCGCCGCCCGTGCGGGTCGCCCACTCGCGGAGGAACTCGTCGAACATCTGCTTCCACGCGGCCGCGTGGACGGAGGCGGTGCGCGTCAGCACACCGTCGAGGTCGAACAGGCAGGCGGTGACGCCGGACGGGAGGCCGAACACGCGGCCTGTCTATTACCCCGAACCGGGGGTCGACAGCAATGGTGCGAGGTACTGGCCCGTCCAGCTGGCGGGTTCGGTGGCGACGGTCTCGGGTGTGCCGGTGGCGACCACGGTGCCGCCGCCGTTGCCCCCCTCGGGGCCCAGGTCGATGATCCAGTCTGCCGTCTTGATCACGTCGAGGTTGTGCTCGATCACGAGCACTGTGTTGCCCTGGTCGACCAGTCGCGACAGGACGGCGAGCAGCTTCCGGATGTCCTCGAAGTGCAGGCCCGTCGTGGGCTCGTCGAGGATGTAGATCGTGTGGCCGGTCGAGCGCTTGGCCAGCTCGCTCGACAGCTTCACCCGCTGCGCCTCGCCGCCGGACAGCGTGGTGGCCGGCTGCCCCAGGCGCACGTAGCCGAGCCCTACGTCGACGAGGGTGCGCATGTGCCTGGCGATGGCCGGCTGGTTGGCGAAGAAGCCGAGCGCCTCCTCGCAGCTCATCGCCAGCACGTCGGCGATGTTGTGGTCCTTGAACGTGATGTCCAGCGTGTCGCGGTTGTAGCGGGCGCCCTTGCACACCTCGCACGGCACGTACACGTCGGGTAGGAAGTGCATCTCGATCTTGATGGTGCCGTCGCCGGCGCACGCCTCGCAGCGCCCACCGCTGACGTTGAAGCTGAACCGGCCCGGCTGGTAGCCACGCACCTTGGCCTCGTGCGTCTGGGCGAAGAGCTTGCGGATGTGGTCGAACACGCCGGTGTAGGTCGCGGGGTTTGACCGGGGCGTGCGCCCGATCGGCGACTGGTCGATGTCGATGACCTTGTCGAGCTGCTCGATGCCCTCGACCCGGCTGTGCAGGCCGGGCGGCATCTTGGACCGGTACACCTTCTGCATCAGCGCCCGGTACAGGATGTCGTTGACCAGAGTCGACTTGCCCGAGCCCGACACGCCGGTCACGGCCACGAAACAACCGAGCGGGAACTCGACGTCGATGTTCTTCAGGTTGTTCTGCCGGGCGCCGCGGACCTTGAGCCAGCGGTCGTTGGTCCGCCGCCGGCTCGCGGGCACCGGGATCGAGCGCTTGCCCGCCAGGTACTGGCCGGTGATGGAACGCGGGTTCCGCAGCAGCTGGCGGACCGTGCCGGTGTGCACGATCTCGCCGCCGTGCTCCCCCGCGCCCGGGCCGATGTCGACCACGTGGTCGGCGACCTTGATCGTCTCCTCGTCGTGCTCGACCACGAGCACCGTGTTGCCGAGGTCGCGCAGGCGCATGAGCGTGTCGATGAGCCGGCGGTTGTCGCGCTGGTGGAGCCCGATCGACGGCTCGTCCAGCACGTAGAGCACGCCGACGAGGCCGGACCCGATCTGCGACGCCAGCCGGATGCGTTGCGCCTCGCCCCCGGCGAGGGTGCCCGCCGAGCGCGACAGGGTGAGGTAGTCGAGGCCGACGTCGAGCAGGAACCCCATCCGGGCGTTGATCTCCTTGACCACGCGCTCGGCGATCAGCCGGTCGCGCTCGGACAGCTCGAGCGCGGACAGGGTCTTGGCCGACTCACCGATCGACATGTCGCAGATGTCGGCGATCGTGTAGCCGTCGACCGTGACCCCCAGCGTCAGTGGCCTGAGCCGGGCGCCGCCGCAGGCCGGGCAGGGGACCTCGCGCATGTAGCCCTCGACCTGCTCGCGGGCGCTGTCGGACTCAGCCTCGGCGTGCCGCCGCTGCAGGTACGGCACTACGCCCTCGTAGTGCGCGTGGTAGGTGCGCTCGCGCCCGTAGCGGTTCTTGAACCGCACCCACACCTTGTCGACGCCCTTGCCGTACAGCACCGCCTGGCGCTGCCTGGCGGTGAGCTTCTCGAAGGGGGCGTCCATGTCGATGTCGAGCTCGTCGGCCACGGCCACGATCAGCCGCTGGAAGTAGCGCTGGTGCCCGCCCGCCCACGGCGAGATCGCCCCGTCCTCGAGGCTGAGGCTGGGATCCGGCACGACCATCTCGGGATCGACCTCGAAGCGGGTGCCGAGCCCGTCGCAGGTCTCGCAGGCACCGTACGGCGAGTTGAACGAGAAGTTGCGGGGCGCCATCTCCTCGAACGACCCGTGCCCGTTGGGGCAGGCCAGGTGCTGGGAGAACGTGAGCGTCTCACCCTCGATCGGGGCGTCGCCCGTGCGCTCGGCCTCGGCAGCGGGCGTGGCGCCGCCGCGCCGGGGCACGATCTCGACCTCGGCCACGCCGTCCGCGAGCTTGAGCGCCGTCTCCAGGGACTCGGTGAGGCGCCGGGCGATGCCGTCGCGCCGCACCAGGCGGTCGACCACGACCTCGATGGTGTGCTGCTCGTAACGCGCCAGCTCGATGCGCTCGGAGGTCTCGTGCAGCTCGCCGTCGACGCGGGCCCGCGTGAAGCCCTGTGCCGACAGGTCCGCCAGCAGGGTCTCGTAGGTTCCCTTGCGGCCCCGCACCACGGGGGCAAGCACCTGGAACCGCGTGCCGTCGGGCAGCTCCATGATGCGATCGACGATCTGCTGGGGAGTCTGGCGGGTGACCTCGGCGCCACACGTTGGGCAGTGCACCACGCCGATGCGAGCGAACAGCAGGCGCAGGTAGTCGTAGACCTCGGTGATGGTGCCTACGGTGGACCGGGGGTTGCGGGAGGCGCTCTTCTGGTCGATCGAGATGGCGGGCGACAGGCCCTCGATGAAGTCGACGTCGGGCTTGTCCATCTGCCCCAGGAACTGGCGGGCATAGGCCGACAGCGACTCGACGTAGCGGCGCTGGCCCTCGGCGTAGATCGTGTCGAAGGCGAGCGACGACTTTCCCGACCCCGACAGCCCCGTGAAGACGATCAGCCGCTCGCGGGGCAGCTCGAGGCTGATGTTGCGGAGGTTGTGCTCCCGCGCACCCCGGACGACGAGCGAATCAGCCACGAAGTTAGAGGCTATCGCCCCGGCACACCTGAGGAACGCATGTTCGATGGCGCCGGCGGGCGCCCCGTGGCTAGCGGAGGACCAGCAGGTCCATGCCGAGCGGCCACGGCCGCTCGCCGGCCGCCATCGCCCTTTCGATCGCGGCGATTCCCTTGTCCCACTCCTCGTCGTCGAGGTCGACGAGGGCGGAATCGCTGCGCCGCATCACCGGCAGCAGGCCCAGCAGCTCCTCGTAGGTGTCGAAGGTGGGCTCGCGGACGCGCTCGATCGCCTCGAACACGAAGCCGACGTCCTCGAAGGCCGTGATGACCCGGCCGAGCCGCGGCCACGTCTCCGCAACACGCATGGCCCCCGGGAACAGCTGGAACAGCTCGATCTCGTCCTGCCGGCCCGGGTAGCCGCTGCGGATCAGGATCAGGCCCCCCGGCTCGATGACTCTGCGCAGCTCGCGGGCCGCGAGCGAGAGATCCGGGAACTGATGGATGACCGTCGACAGCCAGGCCGCACCGACCGACTCGTCGGGAAGCGGCAGCGCCCCGGCGTGCCCGGGCAGGTACTCGACCCGCGGGTGCGGGTGTGCCACCGACGCCCGGGCCCGCATGCCGTCGGACGGCTCGACCGCGTGGATCCGGCTGCCGAAGCCGTCGGCGAGGGCCTTCGACCAGATGCCCGTTCCCGAGCCGACGTCGACCATCGCGAATGGGGGTGGGTCCGACAGGTAACAGCGCAAACGTTCGCACCAGACTCGCTGTGCCTCGGGCTGGCGGTCCCGCACTCTGTCGAAGTCTCTGCCCACCTCGTCGTACGCGACGTGGCTCACGCGTCCTCTCCCCTGGTCGGTGGCGTAACCCGGCGTCCATGTGATGGACACCTGGAATCCACCATCGTGCCACGTTCGGGCCGCCGGGACCCGGCCCGCGCCCCTCGCCAGGGCTCACACCCCTGCCTCCCGCAGCTCGCGCTTGAGCTCGCCGACCTCGTCGCGCAGCCGGGCCGCGTACTCGAAGCGCAGGTCGGCGGCCGCCTCGTGCATCTCCTCCTCGAGCGTCTGGATCAGGCGCCCCAGTTCCGTGGGCGGCAGGTCGGCCAGCTCGGTGCGCAGCCTCTCGCCCGCACCCGGCCGCGCCCGCCGCCTCCCCTGCCCGGGCACCGGCGCGCCCTCCACGGGCCGAAGATGGGCGAGGATGTCATTGACCGCCTTGCGGATGCTCTGCGGCTCGATGCCGTTCTCGGCGTTGTAGGCGATCTGCAGTTGTCGGCGGCGCTGCGTCTCGCCGATGGCCCGGCGCATCGAGTCGGTGACGGCGTCGGCGTACATGATCACCTGGCCGTCGACGTTGCGGGCGGCCCTGCCGATGGTCTGGATCAAGGAGGTGTCGCTCCGGAGGAAGCCCTCCTTGTCGGCGTCGAGGATCGCCACCAGCGACACCTCGGGCAGGTCGAGACCCTCCCGCAGCAGGTTGATGCCCACCAGCACGTCGAACTCGCCGAGCCGGAGCGCCCGGAGGATCTCGATGCGCTCGATGGTGTCGATGTTGGAGTGCAGGTAGCGCACCCGCAGCCCCTGCTCGAGCAGGTAATCGCTGAGGTCCTCGGCCATCTTCTTGGTCAGCGTGGTGACCAGGACCCGCTGGTCACTCTCGATGCGGGCGCTGATCTCGGCCATGAGGTCGTCGATCTGGCCCTTGGTGGGCTTCACGATGACCTCGGGGTCGACCAGGCCGGTGGGCCGCACGATCTGCTCCACGACCTGTGACGACACGTCGAGCTCATAGGCCCCCGGCGTGGCGGAGAGGAAGACCACCTGGTTGACGCGGTCGATGAACTCGTCGAACTGGAGGGGGCGGTTGTCGGCCGCCGACGGCAGGCGGAACCCGTGCTCGATCAGCTGCAGCTTGCGCGACCGGTCGCCCTCGTACTGGCCGTGGAGCTGGGGCACCGCCACATGGCTCTCGTCGATGACACACAGGTAGTCGTCGGGGAAGAAGTCGAGCAGCGTGTTGGGCGTCTCGCCCGGGCTGCGTCCGTCGATGGGCGCCGAGTAGTTCTCGATGCCGCTGCAGTAGCCGACCTCCTGCATCATCTCGAGGTCGTACTGCGTGCGCATGCGGAGGCGCTGGGCCTCGAGCAGCTTGCCTCCCTTCTCGAACCAGGCGAGGCGCTCCGCCAGCTCGGCCTCGATGCGCGCGATGGCCTTCTGCATGCGCTCGGCCCCCGCGACGTAGTGGGTGGCGGGGTAGATCCAGAGGTCCTCGAGGGTGCGGATCTGCTCGCCGGTGACCGGGTCGACGACCGTGATCCGCTCGATCTCGTCGCCGAACAGCTCGATGCGGAGGATGGTCTCCTCGTACGCGGGGTGGACCTCGATCGTGTCGCCCCGCACCCGGAACCGCCCACGGGTCAGGTTGGCGTCGTTGCGGTCGTACTGCATGTCGACGAGCTTGCGGAGGAAGTCCCGCTGGTCGATGTGGTCGCCCAGCAGGTGGAAGAGGACGTTCTCGCGGTACTCCTCGGGCGAGCCCAGGCCGTAGATGCACGACACGGACGCCACCACGATGACGTCGCGCCGCGTGAGGAGGGCGGCCGTGGCCGAGTGGCGCAGCCGGTCGATCTCGTCGTTGATCGACGAGTCCTTCTCGATGTAGGTGTCGGTCGAGGCGATGTAGGCCTCGGGCTGGTAGTAGTCGTAATAGCTGACGAAGTACTCGACCCGGTTGTCGGGGAAGAACTCCCGGAACTCGTTGGCGAGCTGGGCCGCCAGCGACTTGTTGGGGGCGATGACCAGGGTCGGCTTCTGGACCTGCTCGATGGTCCAGGCGATGGTGGCGCTCTTGCCGGACCCGGTGATGCCGAGGAGCGTCTGGTAGCGCTCGCCGTTGCCGATGCCCTCGCTGAGCGCGGCGACGGCGGCCGGCTGGTCGCCGGCCGGGGCGAACTCGGACACCATGCGGAACGGTGACGTGCGGGTGGCCATCGCTGTTGGAATCTACCGGTGAGGTGTGACATGCCGTCCCCCAGGGATCGGTCGCTCCGGTGGGCATCACTGCGGCGAACCGGGAAAACCCGGGAGGCCCTGGTCAGGGCGGTTAACGTGCGGGCCGTGGCGGAGCTTCCTGCCGTCGGCAGCTTTCTGGGCTTGCTGGCGGCCGACGAACGGACGGCGCTCGGGGAGATCGGGCACGCCCGGTCCTACCGGCGGGGCGAGCGAATGATCATGGAGGGCGACCAGAACGACATCACCTATCTCGTCCTCGAGGGGCGGGTGCGTGTGTTCACGGGCACGCCCGAAGGCAGCGAGGTCACGCTGTGCGTGCGCGGCCCGGGCGACCTCATCGGCGAGATGGGAGCCCTCGACCCGGGTGAGCGCCGTTCGGCAAGCGTCATCGCGCTGGAGCCGGTGCGCTGCCGGGTCATCGCCGCGCGCGAGCTGCAGGCGTTCCTCGAGGCACATCCGCGCTCGACGCTGGCGCTGTTGCGGCTGGTCATCGGCCGGCTGCGGGGCGCCGACCGCCGCCGGACCGAGTTCGGGCCCTACGACGCCACCCGCCGCCTGGCCCGCGTGCTCATGGAGGCCGCCGACGAGTCCGCCGCCGCGCCCTCACCCGGGCGACGACGCGACCGCGACGGCTCGGGCGTGCAGCTCGGGCTCGCGCTGTCGCAGCACGAGCTGTCGGGCCTCATCGGCGCCTCGCGGGAGTCGGTGGCGCGCGGCATGGCCGAGCTGCGCCGCCGCGGGCTGGTGACCACCGGACGCCGGTCCGTGACCATCCTCGACGCCGACGGCCTGCGCAGCTTCGCCGGCTGATCCGGTCAGTACCACGCGGTGTGACCGCGGGCACGCGCGAACTGTGTCGTATGACACCGACCACCGGTCCCGGATGCCGGACCATGGGTCCTGGCGTGGGAGCGGTTCGGCGCCAGCCCGGGAGGAAGCTGTCGCCTCCCGAGCCGGTGGGCGGACCGGTCCCCGCCGTACCGGTCGGGATACACGGTGGGCTACCCCCGGCCGGTGCGGCGCGTCTGGGGTCAGAGCGGCCCGTCTCTTCCCGAACTTGCCACAGCTAGCGCTGCTATGGCAGCGCTTTCCACGACAAGTTCGTGGTTGGGTGAGGGCACACCCCCTGCCGCTCGACACCGGGCCGGCGCGCATGCACACTCGAACCATGGGGGATGGACCCGCTTTCAGGCGCCGCGTCCTCATCGAGGACGCCCGCCGAGACGGCAGCTACCTGCGCACGACCTGGCACGCGGAGAGGCGCGCCTTCGTCGTGAGCACCTGGCGGGGCGAGGTGTGCACCGGGGCGGTCCGGGTGCCGGTAGCCGCCGCCGGGGAGCTGGCCCGCCTGCTCATCGACGGCCTGGCCCACGCGGCGACGGCCCACCCTCCCGCCGCTCCCTCGGCCAAGACTCGCGGGCGTCCCGACGTGCTGGCCCGCGCGCGGGCCTGGCTCCAGCGACTCCGGCTGAGCGCGTAGGTTGCGGCCCGCCCGGGGCGGTCAGGCGACGTCCGCGGTCGACGGCGCCGGATCGAGGTGGTACCGGTGATAGCGACCGCCGCGGGCGGCCCCTCGACCGAAGTAGTGCCACTCGGGAAAGTTGAAGTCTGACGTCACCGAGCGAGGCAGGAGCATGACGGCCCGCAGGAACTCGTCGAGGTCGTCGACGGCGTACAGGTTGACCTCGTAGCCCCACCCGTCGAGCTGGTCGAGCAACAGGGCGATAGGCCCCGTGTCCCAGGCGAGCGAGAAGCGACCGATGCCCCACTCCGCCAGCTCGTCGAGCGCAGCCCGGGCCCGGCGTGGGTTCACCATGATCGCGGGGGCGAGCGCGTCGATCGGGCACTGCACGGTGGCCGCGGGGTATGCCCACCGCACGCGCCCGAACGCCTCCCGGCCCAGCACATCCACGCGCCCGTTGAACCACAGGTCGTTCGCGGCTGCGCCGCTGTGGCCCACCAGTTCCAGCAGCTCGTCGGGTGAGGTCCGGCTCCTTGACGTCGAGCTTGACGCCCTTGCCGCCGGTGAGCGCCACGGAGGAACTCGTCGGCCATTAGTCCTGCCGGCTGGCCACGGGCCCCTGGGGGCGTCGAGCTCGCGAAGGGTCGTGGCGGAGCGCCAGGCGTCCCGCGGGGTCGCGCCGGACGTCACACTCGCCCCACCGCACCGGCGAGGCCAGGAAGTGACGCAGGTTGGCGCGGTCGTTTACGCCGTGCCACACAAGCTCCACGCAGTCGGGCAGGTCGGCCTCACCGATGGGCTGACGCAGCTCCCGCTGACCGTCGGCGAGGGTGCCTCGCGCCGGCGTGCACCGCCAATCGTGGAGCGTTTCGCGGAGCGTCGGGCCAGCGAGGAAGCGCGTCCAGTCAGACATCGCTGCGCGCAACGTAACGAGCGACCGTGAACGGCCAGTGAGGCCCCGGTGTCGCGCGGGGGATCGGCGCGCGAACGGCTGTGGCGCAGCTCGGTGGGTCAGGCCGCCCCGGCGCGGAGGCGCTCGAGCCAGTCCCAAACGGCGTCGACCTGGCGGGCGAGGTCGCTGGGGGTCCCGCGGTTGTCGATCACCACGTCGGCGCGCGCCCGGCGTTCCTCCCTGCTCGCCTGCCGTGACATGCGCGACCGGGCATCCTCCTCGGTCATGCCGCGCTGCATGACCAGCCGCTCCACAGCGATGTCGGGGTCGACGTCGACGACGATCAGCCCGGCCAGGGGGTAGCCCCGGCTCGCCTCCACCAGGAGGGGCACGTCTAGCACGACGACGGCGTCGGTGGCCGACAGCTCCTCCATCTGGCGGGCGATCGCGGCCCCGACCGCCGGGTGGACGATGTTGTTGAGGTCCGCCAGCGCCTGCGGGTCGGCGAACACGATGTCGGCAACGGCCGCCCTGTCGAGCGTGCCGTCCCCGGCGACGATGCCCGGACCGAACCGCTCGACCATCGCGTCGAACACCGGCGTGCCGGGCCGCTGCTGCTCCCGCACCACCTCGTCGGCGTCGACGATCACCGCGCCCTTGGCCGCCAGCAGTGACGAGACCGTCGACTTCCCGGACCCGATGCCCCCGGTGAGCCCTACGACGAGCACGGTGGCGGACGTGAGCCGGCGAGTCAGGCCTGGGGCGTCTCGGCTTCGCCCTCGTCGGCGGCGGGCTCGACCGGGGCGGGCTCGACCGGGGCGGGCTCGGGGGCGCGGTTGGCACCGCCGGCGGCTGCCGCGGCGTCGGCTGCCGCGGCGTCGGCTACCGCGGGGTCGGCTGCCGCGGCGTCGGCTGCCGCGGCGTCGGCTGCCGCGGCGTCGGCTGCCGCGGCGTCAGCGGCCTCGGGGCTCTGCTCGTAGTACTCGGCCCAGGCCTCGTCGGCCTCGGGCGAGTGCTCGACCGAGGGGCCGACGTAGTTGCCCTGATCGTCGTAGGCGTGCTCGCCGAAGTGCTCCTGGTACTCGGCGGCTACCACGCCACCCTCGGCGGCCTGCTTGATCGACAGGCTGATGCGGCGCCGCTGGAGATCGAGGTCGATGATCTTGACCCACAACTCCTCACCGGGGGTGACCACCTGCTCGGGCAGGTCGACGTGGTGGGCCGACATCTCGGAGATGTGCACCAGGCCCTCGATGCCGTCGCCGACCTGCACGAAGGCACCGAACGGCACCAGCTTGGTGACCCGGCCGTAGACCAGCTCGCCGACGCGGTGGCTGGTGGCGAACTCCTGCCACGGGTCCTGCTGGGTGGCCTTCAGCGAGAGGCTGATGCGCTCCCGGGAGAGGTCGACGTCGAGCACCTGCACCTCGACCTCGTCGCCCACCGATACGACGGAGCCGGGATGGTCGACGTGCTTCCACGACAGCTCGGAGACATGGATCAGGCCGTCCATGCCGCCGAGGTCGACGAAGGCACCGAAGTTCACGACGCTCGACACGACGCCCTTGCGCACCTCGCCTGGCTTGAGGTTGGCGAGGAAGTCCTCGCGCTGCTCCCGCTGCGTCTCCTCCAGCCAGGCCCGGCGGGACAGCACCACGTTGTTGCGGTTCTTGTCGAGCTCGATGATCTTGGCCTCGAGCGTCTTGCCGACATATGGCTGAAGGTCACGAACCCGGCGCAGCTCGACGAGCGAGGCGGGCAGGAAGCCGCGCAGGCCGATGTCGAGGATCAGGCCGCCCTTGACGACCTCGATGACCGGGCCGGACACGACCCCGTCCTCCTCCTTGACGCGCTCGATGTCACCCCAGGCCCGCTCGTACTGCGCCCGCTTCTTGGACAGCACCAGGCGGCCGTCCTTGTCCTCCTTGGTGAGCACCAGGGCCTCGACCTGGTCGCCCACCTTCACGACTTCGCTGGGGTCGACGTCGTTGCGGATCGACAGCTCGCGGCTGGGGATCACGCCCTCGGACTTGTACCCGATGTCGAGCAGGACCTCGTCGCGGTCGACGCGCACCACCGTGCCGGTGACCATGGCGCCATCCTCGACGGACACGAGGGTGGCGTCGACGGCGTCGGCGAAGCTGCCGCTGAGGTCGTCGTCGACGATCTGGCGCGGGGTGTACCCCTGCTCCGCGCTCACTTCGCCATCAATGGCGGTCGCAGAGGCAGTGGGATCGGTCGTTTGGGCGTCGGACACGAACGGGTCGGCTTTCTTCGGGGGTCGGGATCGGCGGATTGCGGGTCCCGCCGGCGACGGGACAGCCACAAGGGCGCGCGCCAGGGCGCGTTCGGGCGAGGGTAGCAGCCACCCCCGGCGGACCGCTACGAGCGCGCCGCCACGAGCAGGAACTCGGGGGAGTCGATGGTCGGCGGATCGGCGGCGTAGGCCCCCGGAGCAACCGACCAGATGGCTCGCACGTCGAGCCCGGCGCGGGCCGCCAGCAGCCTGAGCTCTCGGGGCGTGAAGCAGGTGGTCCACAGGTCGGCCGGCGCGGGCGTCCCGTCCTCGTCGCGGACCTCGGTGCGCTCGTGGTTGACGCCCGCGTCGGCGTCGAAACTGTCCCCGCCCTCGAGCCAGCGGACCTGGAAGTAGGCCGAGAACGCCGACACGGCGGCGACGCCGCCGGGCAGGAGCGCGCGGGCGATGCCGGCGAGCACGTCGCCATCGGCGTCCAGAGGTGCGGCCGGGCCGCCCGCGAGGCCGAAGGCGCCCTGGCACAGCGAGATGACGGCGTCGAACTCGGCGTCGAATCGAAGGTCCCGGGCATCGGCGCGCACGAAGCTGGCGCCCGCTGGTGCGCCGTCGGTGGCGATGTCCACGAAGCGCTGGCTGATGTCGACGCCCACGACCTCCATCCCCCGTGCCGCGAGGGCGTGCGCGTGCCGGCCGGGACCGCAGCCGACGTCGAGCACCCGCTGGCCCGGCCGCAGGTCGAGGGCGCCCACCAGGAACTCGATCTCCTGCGCCGTGCCCTTGGTGAACGAGTAGCGGAGATAGGCGGCGCCCAGGTGGTCGGCGACCGGCTCGAACCAGTGCCCCTCCGGTCTTTGAAGATCTTCCGGGCCTGTGGCCCGCATTTTCTTCAAAGAGTGGATCGGGTCGGCCCGGCGACCGCTCACCCCTTGGCGTCCGCCCAGCTGGGGCCGAACGCCAGGTTGACCTCCAGCGGCACGCTGAGGTCGACCGCGCCGGTCATGACGTCGACGACCACCTTGGCGGCCCGGTCGTGCTCGGCCGGGGGCACGTCGAGCAACACCTCGTCGTGTACCTGGAGGATGAGCTGGCTGTCCATCTGTGAGTCCTCCAGCGCCGCCGTGAGCCGCACCAGGGCGACCTTGAAGATGTCCGCCGCCAGCCCCTGGATCCCGGCGTTCATCGCCTGCCGCTCGCCCGCCTGGCGAATCCGGAAGTTGGGCGACGACAGCTCGGGGATCTGGCGCCGCCGGCCGAACAGCGTCTCGGTGTAGCCGCGTTCGCGGGCCTCGGCCACGGTGCGCTCCATGTACTCCCTCACCGAAGGGAACGCCTCGAAATAGGCGGCGAGGATGAGCGCCGCCTCCTCGGTGGCGATGTTGAGCCGCTGGCCCAGCCCGTACGCCTCCATGCCGTACGCCAGCCCGTACGACACCATCTTGGCCTTGGACCGCTGGTCGATCGTCACGGCGTCCGGCTCGACGCCGAAGATCCGCGAGGCCGTCTCGGTGTGGATGTCTCGCCCCGAGCGGAAGCTCTCGATGAGCCCCGGGTCCTGGGCCAGGTGGGCGATGCACCGCAGCTCGATCTGGTTGTAGTCGGCCACCAGCAGCTCGCAGCCCGGCGCCGGGACGAACGCCCGGCGGAACTCGCGCCCGATCTCGCTGCGCACGGGGATGTTGTGGAGGTTGGGCTGGTCCGACGACAGCCGGCCGGTGCGGGCGACGGTCTGGTTGAACGTGGCGTGTATCCGTCCGTCGTCGGCGACCTCGGCGAGCAGTCCGTCGCCGTACGTCGAGCGCAGCTTCTCGACCTCCCGGTAGGCCAGCAGGTGCTCGATGATCGGGTGCTGCCCCGCCAGCTTCTCCAGCGACGACGCGTCGGTGGAGAAGCCGGTCTTGGTGCGCTTCTGCGGCGTCAGTCCCAGCTTGTCGAACAGGATCTCCCGCAACTGCGGGGTCGAGTTCACGTTGAACTCGGTGCCGGCGTCGTCGTAGACCTGCTGCCGCAGGTCGTCGACCTCGGCGTTCAGGCGATCCCGCAGGGCCCGCAGCTCGTCGGCGTCGACGCCCACGCCCGCGTGCTCCATGTGCGCCAGCACCCGCACCAGCGGGACCTCGATCTCGTCGTTGAGCGCCCGGAGCGCCTGGTTGTCGAGCGCCTGCGTCAGCGGCTCGATCAGGCGATCGACTGCGAGCGCGTAGCGCCCCGTGCGCTGAGCGGGCGACACCGTCGAGCCGTCGAGGTCGAGCTGGCCCTCGGGCGCGCTGCCGTCCGCCGGCAGCTCGGCCGAGGCGTAGCGGCGCAGCACCTCGTCGAGGAGATAGCGAGACTCGGCAGGATCCAGCAGGTAGGCGGCGATGGCGGTGTCGATGGCGAGGCAGCGCACGTCGACCCCGACGTCGAGCAGGGACCGCATGATCGCCTTGGCCTGGTGGGCGGCCACGGGCCGCCCACCCTCGCCCGGTTGCGCGACGAGCCGGGCAAGCTCGACGCGCACGGCGTCGTCGACGAGGATCCCGATCGGGATCCACGCGACCGCGCCCGCCTCCGGATCGGTCACGATCGCGAGGCCTTCGAGCGGCGTGCGCCCCTCGCCGCCCTCCCAGGCCGCCGCGACGGCCAGGGGGGCGCCCGCCGCGGCCTCGCGAAGCCGGACCAGCAGCGCGGCGGCGTCCCCCGGTGACGCGATGAGCGTCACGTCGGCCTCGAGCACCTCGGCCGGGGGTCGGCCCACCCCGAGGTCCTCGCCCAATGCCTCGGTCAGGCGCTCGGCGAGGCTGTGGAACTCGAGGAAGTCGAACAGGCGCCGCACCTCGTCGACGTCCGGCGGGCGGCGATCGAGCTCGTCGACGGTGACGCCGACGGGCGCGTCGCAGATCAGCTTCATGACCTCGGCGTTCTGGCGGACCTGATCCTCGTGCTCGCTCAGGCTGGTCCGCAGCTTGGGGGTCTGCTCGTCGACGTGCTCGAAGATGCCATCGATGCCCCCGTAGGTCGTGACCAGCTTGGCGGCCGTCTTCTCCCCCACCCCCGGCACCCCGGGGAGGTTGTCCGACGTATCGCCGCGCAGCGCCGCGTACTGCAGGTACAGCGCCGGCGGCACGCCGGTCCGCTCCTCGATGCCGGCCTCGTCGTAGAGGACGTAGTCCGACACCCCACGCCGGTTGTAGAGCACCTTGACGTGTGGGTCCTCGACGAGTTGGTACACGTCGCGGTCGCCGGTCACGACGATGACGTCGAGTCCGGCGTCGCGGCCCTGGGTGGCGAGCGTGGCGACGATGTCGTCGGCCTCGTAGCCCGGCAGCTCCAGCACGCGAATGCCCAGGGTCTCGACCACCTGGCGCACCAGCCCGATCTGCTGGCGCAGGATGTCGGGCGCCGCCTGGCGGTTGGCCTTGTACGTCTCGACCTGCTCGTGGCGGAACGTGGGCTCGGGGCGGTCGAACGCCACCGCCATGCGCCGGTGGCCGTGGTCGCGCATCAGGTTGATCAGCATCGACGTGAACCCGAAGACGGCGTTGGTGACCTGGCCCGAGGCGGTGGACAGGTCGGTGGGCAGCGCGAAGAAGGCCCTGTAGGTCAGGGAATTCCCGTCGATCAGGATGAGGGGGTCGTCGGCCACATACCTAGTAGTAACACCCGTGGCCGACTATCCGGCCCGACTGGCGGCCCCACGTAGGATCGCGGCGATGAGGGTCGCTGTCCGGCGGGCGCCCGGCGCGGAGCGCGTGGTGACCCCGGCAGGGCGAGAGGATCGGCTTCGAGCTGGCCGCGACGGCCGAGGGCGCTCGAAACGTCGGGTGGTGGGGCACGTGGACGCTGACGCTGATCGTGCTCGCGCTGATCGGCGTCGCGGTCGCCGACGAGATGGCGATCGCCCATCCCGGCGACGATTCGACGCGTGGGTTCACGAGCCTCGCGTTCGGCGGCCCCGCGCTGTTCCTGCTGGCCCAGGTCGTCTTTCTGCGAGAGGCGGTCGGGCGCGTCGCGCAGGCGGCTGCTGGGCCTGGCGGCCCTCGCGATCCTGGCGATCGCCACCGCGCCGCTCACACTGATCGCCGGCATCGCGGCGTCGAGCGCCGTGCTCCTCGCGGTGGCGATCGCCGACACGCTCCACGAGAGCGTTCGGGTGCCGAGCAAGGCCGCGTCGGTCTGACGACCGACGCGGTCACTCCCCAGGCTTGATGTCGCCGTCGATGATGCGCTGGGCGACGGCCCGCATGGTGACACGCTCGGACATGGCCCGCCGCTGGATGAAGCCGAAGGCCTCGCTCTCGCCCATGCCCTCCTCGTCCATCAGCTTGCCCTTGGCGCGATCGACGACCTTGCGGGTCTCGAGCTGCTCCTCGAGGCTGGCGGTCTGGTCGGCCAGCGCCCGGATCTCCCGGAACCGCCCGAGCGCCACCTCGACCGCCGGCACCAGCTCGCTGCGCTCGAACGGCTTCACCAGGTAGGCCAGGGCGCCGGCGTCTCGGGCCTGCTCGATGAGGTCGCGCTGGCTGAAGGCGGTGAGGATGAGCACGGCGGCCCGCCGCTCGCCCGCGATCTCCCGCGCCGCGGCCAGGCCGTCGAGGCCCGGCATCTTGATGTCGAGGATTGCCAGGTCGGGCTCGAGCTCACGGACCAGCTTGACCGCCTCGTCGCCGCGGCCGGTCTCGCCGACCACCTCGTAGCCCTCCTCCTCGAGGGTCTCCTTCAGATCGAGGCGGATGATGGCCTCGTCCTCAGCGATGACGACGCGGGTAGCCAAGCTCGTTCCTTCCTTCGGTCCGGTGTGTTCTAGCGCGACCGGGATTGCGCGAGCAGCCGATCGAGCAGTTCGTCCTGGTCGCGCTCCAACTTGGCGATCTCGTCGAGCACGGAGGCGCGGTGCCGGCGCATGGCCTCGGCGTGCCGCTCGGCCTGCCGGTGGTCGACGTCGGCGACGGGGGTCTCGGACACCAGGGCCCGCAGCCGCGCGTCGTCGGCGGCATCGGCCAGATTCGCCAGCTGTTCGCCCGAGACCTCGAGCTCGGTGCGCAGCTGCTGCAGGCGCCCCGAGACCTGGCTCAGGCGCCTCTCGACCAACGACTTGGGCATGCGGGCGAGTCTACGTGGTGGCGGCGCGACCCCCGCCCGGGTCGCGCCGCGCACGGTACGTGCCGAAATCCGGGCGGAATCCAGCGACGCGCCTGGTTGACTCGGTGGGTGCGCCGGCTGTTCGTCCTGGCCTTCATCTGGGGCTGGTCGTTCCTGTTCATCAAGGTTGCGGGCGAGGGCCTGACGCCGACGACCGTGGCCTGGGCGCGGATCGCCCTGGGCGCGGCGGTGCTCTACGCCGTGCTGCGCGGCCAGCAACGCCGCGTGCCGCTCGATCGGGTGTCGCTACGGCACTACGCGGTGGTCACGCTCGCCGGCAACATCGTGCCCTTCACCCTGCTGGCCTTTGCCGAGCAGCACATCACGTCGGCCCTGACCGCGGTGCTCAACGCGTCGACGCCGCTGTTCACCGCGGTCTTCGCCGCCGTGGGGCTCCACGAACGACTGCGGCCGGTACAGATCGCCGGACTGGGACTCGGGGTCGTCGGCGTGGCGGTGGCCGCCGGCGTGGGCGCCGCCGACCTCGAGGGGTCATCGACTGCGGGCGCGCTGGCGGCGATCCTCGCGGGCGCGGGCTACGGCGTCGCATTCGTCTACATGCGGCGCCACCTGGTGTCCTACCCGCCCATCGTGGCGGCCACCGGACAGCTGGCCACGGGGACCGTGCTCCTGTTCCCGGTGGCGATGGCCACGTCAGTCGCCGGCGGTGTGTCGCTCACCCCCACCCGGGTGGCGTCGATCCTGCTCCTCGGCGTCGTGGGCACCGGCTTCGCCTACGTCCTCAACTACCGGATCATCGCCGACATCGGCGCCACCAAGGCCTCGCTCGTCACCTACATCATCCCCGTGGTGGCCGTTGTCGTCGGCATCCTCGTGCTGGACGAGCCGTTCCAAGCGCGGCTACTCATCGGCGGCGCGCTCGACCGTCGCCGGGATCGCCGCCGTCAACGCCAAGGCGCGGGCACGCGTGCCGGAACCGAGCGTCATCGGCCCCTGAACCCCGCGTTCGCCGCCGGTACGGTGCGCCGGGCATGGCCACCGACGCCTGGGGCATCGACGACGGGTACTGGGACGCCTCGGGACGGTGGCACACCACCTCGCCGGAAACCGTCGCCGCGCTGCGCGGGGCGATGGGCGGCGGCGCTGCCGACGGGCCGCCGGAACGTCCCGCCGCCTGGGTCGTGCACGCCGGCCGAGCGGAGCCCCTGCTCGGTCCCTGCGAACTGGCCCTGGAGGACGGCAGCGAGCTCCGCGCCGAAGCGGAGCTTCCCCGCGACCTACCGATCGGTTACCACGAGCTCCGCCCGCTGGACGGCGGACCCGCCACCCGCCTGATCGTCACGCCCGGCCGCTGCCACCTGCCCGACGGCTTGCGGGCGTGGCTGTTCACGGTTCAGCTTCCGGCCTGCCGGTCCGCCACGAGCTGGGGCATCGGCGACCTCGCCGACCTGCGTTCGATCGGCTCCTGGTCCGCCGAGCGGGGTGCCGGCATGGTCGGGGTCAGCCCCATGCACGCACCCCGACCGGTCGGCCGGGTGGAGGCCAGCCCCTATTCGCCGTCGAGCCGCCGGTGGTTCAACCCCCTGCTGCTGCGCGTCGAGGAGCTGCCCGGCGCCGGCGCCACGGTCGAGGCGCTCGGCGCCCAGGCGCGGGCGCTGAACGCCAGACCGGTGGTGGACCGGGACGCGGTGTGGGCGCTCAAGCGGCGCGCGCTCGAACAGCTCTGGGCGGCGCTCGGTCCCGACCTCCGCTTCGAGCGGTGGCGGGCGGAGATGGGCGACGAGCTGGAGACGTACGCCCGTTTCTGCGCCCTCGCCGAGCACCACGGGTCGCGTTGGCGCGACTGGCCGAGCGAGCATCGCCATCCGTCCGCGGCCGGCGTGGCGTCCTTCGCCGCCGACCGCGCCGATCGGGTGGCGTTCTGGGCGTGGGTCCAGTTCCTGGTCGACGAACAGATCCAGCGCGCCGAGGAGCCCCTTGCCCTGCTCACGGACCTGGCGGTGGGCGTGGACCCCGACGGAGCCGATGCGTGGTGCCTCCAGGACCTGCTGGCGCTCGACGTACGGATGGGGGCGCCGCCCGACGAGTTCAACCGGGCGGGCCAGGACTGGGGGCTGCCCCCGTTCGTGCCCCACGCCCTGCGGGCGGTCGCCTACGAGCCGCTGGCCTCGCTGTGGCGGGCGGCGATGGGACACGGGGGCGGCCTGCGCATCGACCACGTGATGGGCCTGTTCCGGCTGTTCTGGCTGCCGCCCGGTGGCGCGCCCACCGACGGCGCCTATGTGCGCTACCCCGCCGACGAACTCCTGGCGGTCCTGGCGATCGAGAGCGTGCGTGCGGGGGCGGTGGTGGTCGGCGAGGACCTCGGCACCGTCGAGGAGGGCGTGCGCGACCGGCTGCAGGCGGCCGGGCTGCTGTCGTACCGGCTCGTCTGGTTCGAAGAGGCGGGACCCGAGCACTATCCGGCCCAAGCGCTGGGCGCCGTCACCACCCACGACCTGCCGACGATCGCCGGCGTGTGGTCGGGCGACGACGCGGGCGATCAGCGGGCAGCGGGCGTCGAACCCGACGAGGCCGCGCTCGGGCGGCTGCGCAGCAAGCTCGTGTCAACGAGCAGGCTCGACGGCGACTCGCCGGTGGACGAGGTGATCGTCGCCGTGCACCGGAGACTGGCGGCGGCGCCGTGCGCGCTCGTGGGCGCCACGTTCGAGGACGCCCTGGCGCTCCGCCGGCGGCCCAACCTTCCGGGCACGACCACCGAACGCCCCAACTGGTCGCTCGGTCTGCCGCTGCCGCTCGAGGACGCGCTGGACGATCCACTGGTGGGGCGGGTGGCGACGGCGCTGCGGCGCTAGCGCCCCGTCCGACCCGCGCCGTGGGATCGAGCCTCGGCCAGGATCTCGCGCACCGTTGCGTCCTGCACCTGGGAGAAGTCGTCGTACCAGGTGCCGACGGCACGGAAGTGGGCGGGCGCCGCCAGGCACACCACACGATCCGCGGTCTCCGCCACGGTGGCGCAGGCCTCCGGTGAGCCCACCGGAACGGCTACCACCAGCTCCTTCGGCCGCCGGCCCCGGACGACATCCACCGCCACGCGCATGCTCGCTCCCGTGGCCATGCCGTCGTCGACCAGTATCGCCGTCCGGCCCTCTACCGCAACGGGCGGAGCCCCGTCCCGGAACTGCTCGGCCCGATGAGCCAGCGCTGCCACATGCCGGCGAGCGAGGACGTCGACATCGATCTCGGTCATGCCCACGGCCGTCATGACGCCGGGGTTGTAGGCGACCTGGCCGTCGTCGGCGACGGCGGCCAGCGCCAGCTCCTCGTGCCCCGGCACGCCGATCTTGCCGACGACCAGCACGTCGAGCGCCGCCCCCAGCGCCCGCGCCACCTCGGCGGCCACCGGCACGCCCCCGCGCGGCAGCCCGAGCACCACGGTGCCCTCGCCGGCGAGATCGGCCAGTTCCTCGGCCAGCCGGTGGCCGGCGTCAACGCGGTCCGCGAACACCACCGCCATACGCACCCATTCTTCCCCCGGGCGCGCCCCTCGACACGATGGAAGCGGCGCAGCCCGCGAAACCTGCCGCGGAATTGGTGGCCAGGACCACCAGAACCGCGGCAGGAACGCGGATGAGGTGCGCTGACAGCGGTGCGGGCGGTGGGATTCGAACCCACACTGTCGGGATTTTGAGGCCCGTGCCTCCTGCCAATTGGGCTACGCCCGCGGACGAACCGACGAGCGTAGCCTGAGCCGGTGCGCAGACTGCTCCTCCTGGTGGCCACGGTCGCGATTGCCGGCCTGCTCGTCTACCGGCAACGGACGATCGACCGGTGGGAGCGAACGCTCGGCATCGCCGACAACTCGGGCGACACCGCACCGGGCTGAGCCGCCCTCAGCCCAGCAACGCCCCCTCGTGGCGCAGGAGCCAGACCTTGGTGTCGGGGCCGCCGCCATAGCCCCCGAGCGCGCCGCCGGTGCGCAGGACCCGATGGCACGGCACCACGATGGGGACCGGGTTGGTTGCCATGGCGGAGCCGACCGCGCGGCTTGCCTTGGGGTTGCCCGTCCGCTCGGCCAGCTCCTTGTAGCTGACGGTGTGGCCATACGGCACGTCGCGCGACAGCGCCTCCAGAACGGTGCGGCGGTAGCCCCGCGACAGCCGACGGTCGACCGGCACGTCGAACCTGCGGCGCCGCCCGGCGAAGTACTCCTCGAGCTCGCGGCGCACCTCGTCGAGGCGGCCGGGTAGCCGCACGACCCGGGGCGACACCTCGCCGGCCAGCTCCTCCAGTACCCGCTCGCCGCCGCCGAACTCGATGCGCACCACGCCCGTGGGGGTGGCCGCGAGCGTGAGGGGCCCGATGGGCGTGTCCTCCACGACCCAGCCGACGTCGACCAGGCCTTCGGCGTCCGCCCGCCGCAGGGCGGCGTCGACCAGCCCCGTGACGTCGGTGGTGTCGGCCCGGCGGAGCCGCTCGCCCAGGTCGTCCCCGTCGTCCCGGTCGTCCCCGACGACAGCACCTCGACGGTCGGACCGCCCGCGAACCTCGTTCGTGGAATCCGTGGCGTTCATCGCGTGACCTCCTGACGCAGGCGTTGCAGGCCCGCCCGCACGTTCTGGCGGGCGGCGTCCTCGCTCGACCCGATGACCGCGGCGATCTCCGCGTACGGCCGATCGAGCAGGTAGCGCTGGACCACCGCGGATCGCTGCTTGGGCGGCAGCCGTCGCACGGCGTCCCACAGCTCGGCGTCCACGAGCGTGTCGGCGTCGAGCTGCGGGACCTCGGGGGGATCGGCGGCCGGCACCGGCTGCCGGACCCGCCTGCGGGCCTGGTCGATGACCTTGCGGTGCGCGATCGTGAAGAGCCAGCCACGCAGGTTGTCCGCGTGGCGCAGGCCGGGGTAGGACCGCAACGCCGAGATCACCGTCTCTTGGAAGAGATCGTCGCCGTCGTGGCGACCGACGGCGACGACCAGGAACCGGTGCAGGTCCGGTGCGTGGTCGTCGAGCAGCGACTGGAACGGTGGAAGCGTCACCGACTCATCAACGCCCCGGGCACGCCCGCCGTGAGACCCGGCCCGGCGGCGCGGCCCGCGGCCCGGCGTGACGCCTACCCCTCGAGGGCGGCGAGCAGCTTCGTCGGGGTGTCCTTGGGGCTGATCTTGGGCCATACCTCCGCCAGGTTGCCCTTCTCGTCCACCAGGAACGCCGACCGGACGATGCCCATGAACTTGCGCCCGTACATCGATCGCTCCCCCCACGCGCCGTAGGCGTCGGCGACGGCGTGGTCCGGGTCGGACAGGAGCGGGAAGCCCAGCCCGTACTTGTCGTCGAAACGCTTCTGCTTCTCGGGCTTGTCGGGGCTGATGCCCAGCACCGCGGTGTCGCCGATGTCGCCCAGCACGTCGCGCAGCCCGCACGCCTGCGTGGTGCAGCCCGGCGTGTCGGCCTTCGGGTAGAAGTAGACGAGCACCTTCCGGCCCTTCAGGTCCGAGAGCTTGACGCTCTTGCCGTCCTGGTCGGGCAGCGTGAATGCGGGGGCCTTGTCACCTGTCTCGAGCATGCCGGTGACCCTACCGGCACCTCATACAGGCCGAGGTGCCCGCTGGGTTCGTTACCTCCGTCGGCACAGGATCGTCGTTCCGGCTCGTTCCCGTTGACTGTTGGCCGCCTCGACGGGTCCGGTCGTCCGGCTGGCGCTTACCCTGCGCTGACCTCCAACTACGTTGTGTGGTCTGGCAGGTGGAGGAAGTGAAGTGACGGCCTTCGAGCTTCCATGTCCCCCGACTCGCCCCCGAAGGGGGCTGGGAGCATCGGTGGCACGGATGGGAATAGGTGCGGGGTGAATCGACGCGAGTTCCTGGCCACGGGACTGGGGCTCGTGGGCGCGGCGGCGACCGCCGGGACGCTGCGTGGGGTGGTGTGGCCGCTGTTGACCGACGAGGACCTGCTGCCCGGGACCGCGCCGGACATCAAGCTCACCCCGCAAGCCTGGGACACCGCACCGGGCCGTGTGTCGTTCGTGGCGCTGGGTGACAACGGCAGCGGCGGCCGGCAGGCGCTGGCGGTCGCCGAGCGCATGGCCCGGATGTACCAGACGTCGTCGTACGGGCTGGTGGCTCTCCTCGGGGACATCTGCTACTACGGCAACATCCGCAGACGGTTCGACGCGGTCTTCCGGCGGCCACTGGGGCCCCTGATCGATGCGGGTGTGAGATTCGAGCTGGCGATCGGCAACCACGACACCGCGCTCCATTTCAGCGACGACGGCCTACAGGCCATCGAGGCACAGCTCGAGCTGCTGGGTACGCCGGGCCGGTACTACATGGCCAGCCATGGTCCGGTCGATTTCTTCTTCCTCGACTCCAGCATCCCCGGCCTGTACGGACCGAAGGCGTCCGAGCAGACGGATTGGCTCGACGACGCGCTGGAAAGCTCGACGAACCAGTGGAAGATCGTGGTACTGCACCACCCCCCCTTCTCGTCTGGCCAGCACGGCAGCACCCCGGGCGCCCGAAAGCGGCTCGTGCCGTTCCTCGCCCGCCACCACGTCGATCTCGTCCTCAGCGGGCACGACCACGACTACGAGCGCATCAGGCCGCAGGAGGGCGTCACCTACGTGGTGAGCGGCGGGGGCTGCAAGACGACCCCGGTCGGCCACAGCTCCTTCACCGCGGTGGCGGAACGGACGCTGCAGTTCCTCCACGTCGACGTCGTCGACGACCGTCTCGACGCCACGTGCGTCCGACCGGACGGCTCGGTCGCGGACCGGTTCACACTGCGAGCCCGGGAGGGATCGTGAACCGGCCGGTGACCGACACCGTCGTGGCTGCCGGCTTCGCGCTCGCCGGCTTCGCCGTCGTGGTGGCCCCGGCCCTCTTCATGCGCGTGGGGGTTCTCGACGCCGGTGTCGGGAGCGTGGACGACGACATCCTGATCGCGAGCGTCCTCGTCGGCCTCGTGCAGGCGGTGCTGGCCTGGAACCGGCTGCATGGCGAGGAACGGCTCCGCCAGCGCCGGGCGCACGCCTGGATCGCCTCGCTCGACGCCCTCGTCGTCCTCGCGCTCGGCGCGTCGCTTCTCCTCCTGGCCATCCTCATCTCGTTCCCCGACGAGCACGTAACGCTGGGCGACCGCGGCTTTCCCGTCGTCACCATGTGGGCCGCCATTCAGCTCGTGGCGGTGCTGCTTGCCGAGGCCACCGCCCGCATCGTGTTGTGGTGGCTCGAACCCCGCGAGGGTCAGTCGACGCCGGCGGCGAGGTCGAAGAGCTGAGCGCGGGCGGTCGAGGCCGCCTTCACCGTCGCGGGGTGTCGCGGCTACCCGATGCGGCCGAGCAAGGCGAGCATGCGTTCCGTGACCAGCGTCGCGGCCGCCTCGTCGTAGGTGGGCAGGCTGCTGTCGGTGAACAGGTGGCGATCGCCCGGGTACAGGAACACCTGCGCACCATCGACCGTCTCCTCGAGCTCACGGGCGACGTCGACGTCGCCCAGCTCGTCGTCCTCCATCACGTGGATCTGGAGCGGGACGCCCTGCGGCCAGGGGCCCCCGAACTCGGAGGGCGGGGCGCTGGCGTGGAGCAGCACGGCACCCTTCGCACCGGGGCGGGTCTGGGCCAGCATCTGCGCCGGCATGGCCCCGAGGGACATCCCGGCGTACACCATCTCGTTGGGCAGGCCGTCGGCCGCACGCACGCCCCGCTCCTGCATGGTGTCGAAGCCGATCTTCCGGGCGTAGCCGATGCCGTCGTCGAGCTCGGCGAAGGTCTTGCCGTCGTACAGGTCCGGGGCGTGGACGACGTGGCCGGCGGCGCGCAGCTCGTCGGCGAAGGCGAGACAGCCTGCCGTCAGGCCCTGCGCGTGATGGAGGAGCAGGAGCTCAGCCACGCGCGGCGCCCCGGATCGGCGCCGACGTGATGCCGGCGCGGAGGTCGAGTTGCGTCTGCATGTCGGCCGACCCTACGTCATGCGATGGGGGCGTCCGATCGTTGCTCCTCAGTCGGCGCACCACCCGGCGGGCCGGCGCCAGCGGCCGCAGCGGCGACCGTCACCTGGCGGCAGAGGTCGTCGAGCATCCCGCCGCGTTCCTTCATCCCGGTCCGGGTCGCGCCGCTGAGCGCCCACGGGCGGAGGCGCTCCAGCGCACCGCCCAGCACCTCGGGCCCGACGGCCTCTCGGGCCACCGCCACCGCCCGCGCCGGCCCCACCTGGAGCGTGGACGAGGCGAGCAGCTCGGCGACGTCAGTGGCGAGGAGGAGGGATGACGCCGCCAGCTCGCTGAAACCGAAGTCGATCACCCACACCACACCGTCGGACGCCAGGAAGACGTTGGCCAGGCGCAGGTCGCGATGGGCGATGCGGTGCTCCCGCAGCCGTCCCACCTGTTCCCAGATCGCCGTCAGCACGGCGTCCGTGACCTCCTCCGGCTCCAGCCGATCCAGGCTGCGGCCGTCGATGGCCTCGTACGCGAGCACGAACGCGCTCGGGTCGGCGGTGGCGAACGCCACCAACCGCGGCGTGCGGATGCCGATGTCGCGCGCCGCCAGCGCCACCAGCGCCTCGTGTTCGACGGTGCGCCGGAGGGAGGAGAAGGGGCGCTCGTCACCGAGGTCTCGGCGATTGACCCAGCGATAGAGGCGGAACAGCAGGTCCGCGCTGCGCTGGTCCTCGCCGAGCGCCTTGACGAACAGCGGCCGCCCGTCGGCGCCCGTGCCGAAGTAGGGCGTGGAGCCCCGGGCGTCGACGCTCGCCTGCTCCAGCCGAGCAAGCGGCACGCCGACGGCGGCCAGCCCCTCGGCCAGCGCCTCGCCGGACGGGCGCCGCAGCGGTCCCCCCAGAAGGACCAACACCCCGGCGCCGGCGACCCAGCCGACCAACGCGTTGCGGAAGGAGTCGAACGACACGGGCGACGACAGGAACCGCGTCAGGGTTACGCCGACGACCAGAAGCCATCCGACGCGCCGCCAGAGGCGGCTGAGCCAGGGCGCCGCCGCCGTCAGGACTGCGGTCACGACCGCCACTCCCGAGGCGGTCGGGAAGCCGGCCGCGGTCAACGGCCCCGCCAGCTCGTTGTCGACATCGACGACCGCCCGGGCGGACCCGGGGGCGAATGTGTCCAGCAGGACCGCAAGGCCCACGGCGACGAGCCCGGCCACCACGACGGTGACCAGCAGGCGCAGGCGGCCATGCCACAGCGTGACCACCAGCCCGCCCCCGAGCACGACGATGGCCAGAACGCGGGTGCCGACCACGATGGTGTGGACGATCCAGTGCGGCAATGCGTCGAGTCCTTGCAGCAACTGGGCCGTGAACGTCACGAGGCCGTCGCCGAACAGGGCCTGGACGACGAGCAGGACCGCGAGGAGCGCGGTGGCGGCGCCTAGGCGCAGCACGTCAGAGGGTGACCGCTCGACCGAGGGCGCCCGTGCCTCGACCACGACCGTGCCCATGCCCGTAACGTCCGCAGATGGCCCGTTCACGGGCCAAACCATGTCAGAACCGCCGGCCCTCCGGGGGCATCGCACTCACTGGGCCCTGAGGGCGTCGGCCGCCTCCGCGTCGGCGTCGAGGAAGGCATCACCGTCGACGTCGATCTCGACACGGTCGAGCCGGCCCGTGAACCGGAACGCGCCCCGGTAGTCACCGTCGGCCGGGGAGAAGTCCCTCGCCCACGCGACGGTGAGCCCGGCACCGGTCAGCGAGAACTTGCTCCACGTCGCGCGCTCGATCGTTCCGGTGGCGATCTCCTCGCCATCCACCAACAGCACTCCGCGGTGGGCGCCACCGTCGGAGGCCGGGACGAATCGGAACGACAGCGCGTGGGGGCCCGGCCCCAACCGCTCGCCGACGGGACCCTCGATGCGGTAGGAACGCCAGCCCGCCAGGTTGTGGACGTAGCACAGCCGGCCGTCGGCCAGGAGGTGGAACGACCAGCCCCCGAGCACCGACCCCTGCACGGCCAGCGCCCCGGCGACCGGGCCCCGCCCGCCGACCTCCACGTACGCCGTGACCGAGTGGGGCCGGTTCTTCACGTGCGCCGCCACGTTCTCCGGCACGGGCGCCCGATCGGGCAGGTACACGTACCGGGCCCGGGGCGGCACCGCCGGCGGCCGGCCGAAGACCAGCTCCGAGAAGGGCCGGTTGTCGAGGGGCAGGACCTGGTGGCGCGCCGCCTCGATCCACCACCGCTCCACGAGGGCCTGCAGCCGGTCGGGGTGCTCGTCGGCGAGGTCGTTGCACTCCGACGGGTCGGCCCGCAGGTCGTACAGCTCCCAAGCGATGCGGTCGAGGCCCGGGGCGTCCGACTGGATCGGGTGATAGGCGACGGCCTTCCAGCCCTGGTGATACAGGGCGCGGCACCCGAACATCTCGTAGTACTGGGTCGTGTGCCGTTCGGGCGCGGAGGCGTCGGCGAACGAGTACGCGAAGCTGGTCCCCTCGATCGGCTTCTGCTCGACGCCGCCGATCGTCGCCGGGGGATCGATCCCCGCCAGCTCGAGGATGGTGGGAACGATGTCGATGGCGTGCACGTACTGGGTCCGCACCTCGCCGCGGGCGCCGATCCCGCCGGGCCAGCTGACGATGAGCGGATCGGCGACGCCCCCCTCGTGGGTCTCGCGCTTCCAGCGCCGGAACGGGGTGTTGCCGGCCACCGTCCAGCCCCACGGGTAGTTGTTGTGGATGCGGGGGCCGCCGATCTCCTCGAGGCGCTCCGCTGCCTCCTCCATGGTGCGGGGGACCAGGTTCCAGGCGCGGGCGTCGTTGAGCGAACCCACGGGGCCACCCTCCGACGAGGCGCCGTTGTCGGACAGGACCAGCACCAGCGTGCGGTCCATCTCACCGGTCCGCTCGAGCCATCCCACCAGGCGGCCGACCTGGGCGTCGGTGTGCGACAGCATGCCGGCGAAGGCCTCCATGTACCGGGCGTAGACGCGGCGTTCCTCCGGCGTGAGGTCGTCCCAGGCCGGCACCCAGTCGGGCCGGGGCGACAGCGTGGTGTGGGCCGGCAGCAGCCCACCGGCGATCTGGCGACGCAGTGACTCGTCCCGCCACTGGTCCCAGCCGGCATCGAAGCGGCCGCGGTAGCGGTCGATCCACTCCCGGGGTGCCTGGTGGGGCGAATGGCAGGCGCCGGTCGCAAGGTAGAGCAGCCAGGGCTTGTCCACGTCGACGTGGCGCAGGTCATCGAGGAACTCGATGGACCGGTCGACGAGGTCCTCGGTGAGGTGGTAGCCATCGTCGAAGGTGCGCGGCGGCTCGACGAAGTGGTTGTCGTGGACCAGCGCCGGTACGAACTGGTGGGTCTCGCCCCCGAAGAACCCGTAGAAGCGCTCGAAGCCCCGGCCCAACGGCCAGCGATCGCGGCGGGCGCCGAGGTGGAGCTCCTCCTCCGGCGTGAGGTGCCACTTGCCGACGGCGTAGGCGGCATAGCCATGGGGGGTCAGCATCTCCGGGAGGAACCCGCAGGAACGCGGGATGCGGGCGTCGTAGCCCGGGAATCCGCTGGCGAGCTCCATGATCCGGCCCATCCCGCACGTGTGGTGGTTCCGGCCGGTGAGCACGCAGGCGCACGTCGGGCTGCACAGGGCCGTGGTGTGGAAGTTCGCGTAGCGCAGCCCACCGGCGGCCAGTCGATCGAAGGTGGGGGTGGCGATGTCGGAGCCGAAACAGCCGAACTGGGCGAACCCGACGTCGTCGAGGAGCACCACGAGCACGTTCGGTGCCCCCGGCGGGGGTGCCGGCTCGGGCGGCCACCACGGCTCGGACTCCCAGTGGTAGCGGCCGATCCTTCCCCGGAACTCGCCTGGATCCACGATCTCCGTCCCCTCTCGCTGGTTCGGCTCACCGGTTGTGCGTGCCGAGAGCCTAAGGACCCGGCCGGCGCCGGGCCGCGGCGCGGTTCCCGAGCCTGCGCCGGATGACACACCGGTTTCGTGTCAGATGACGACCAACGGCGACGTGGGATTCCCGATGATCGAGCGGCAAGCAAGGCGGCGAGTCGAGCAGCGAAGGAGGCGGACCGATGGTGCCGTTCAATGCCCTCGAAGTCATGGGCCAGCACCGCCGTGAGGCGCTGATGTCCGAAGCGGAGAACCACCGGTTGACGCGATCGGCCCGCCTGCGCGCCCGGAAGGGGCTGGTCGGCAAGGTGTCGTCGTTGGCGCACTCGATCCATCGACCCGGCCAGCGTCCCCGCCGGGGCGCGGCCGACTGGGAGCTGCCGGTCGCCGGCCCCGAGCGGCGCGCAGTCTGACGAAACGCTGACGTCAGCGAGCGTTGACCATCGCGTCGGCGGTCATGGCGAAGTAGTCCAGCAGCCGGGCCTCGACGACCGGGTGGACGCCACGCTCGACCACCAAGCTGTCGAGGGCGGCCCCCATGTGGCGCAGCCAGGCGTTGCGCTCGGGCTCCCCGATCACGAACGGCGCGTGGCGCATGCGCAGACGGGGATGCCCGCGCTCGTCGGAGTAGGTGGTGGGGCCGCCCCAGTACTGACCGAGGAACAGGGCCAGGTGGCGCCGTGGGCCGGCGAGGTCGTCGGGATACAGCGGCCGCAGCAGGGGATCCATCGCCACTCGCCGGTAGAAGCGGTCCACGAGGTCGTCGAAGAACGGTTGGCCGCCCAGGGCCTCGTAGACGTTCAGGACCGAGGGCTCGCCCCCGGCCTCGACCTCGCTCATTGGCGTACCTTCGGCACGCCGATGAGCGATCGGCCCTCCGGGCCGAGTACCGCACTGCGCTCATGGTCCGCTCGCACTTCGTGCTCGCTCACGAGGCCTCCTCGCCGCGGTCGCGGCGGAACCCGTGGCCGAAGAACCCGCCCCGGGGCCGGGCGTGGGCGTGGAAGTGGTCCGGGATGTTGCGCATGTTGTCGTCGACGTAATGACCGTCGAACACCCCCGCGGCGACGTCGGCCAGCCGGCTCAGCATGTGCTCGAGGTCGGCGGCGGACGGATCGACCCCGTGCCAACGCCACACGACCATGGGGGTCGCGCATATCTCGCAGTCGGCGACCCAGCACACGTCGTCTTCGTGGTACCAGGGGGTGATGCGCTCGGCCGCGCACAGCACGCAGCCGTCGTGTCGCTCGCCGGGGGGCACGATGGTCGAGCGTACAGGGGCCGGAAGGGGGCGCCTCACGCGCTCCCAGCTGGGTTCGGGCCCCCGGAGAATCCCCATCCCGACGGTTGGGGCGGTGCGTCCCCGTCGCTACCGTCGCATCGATGCGTTCGCGATCCGTCGGCACGGGCTACGTCATCGTCCCGGGCGAGGGACCGGGGCCCGGCATCCTCGTGCTCCACGCCTGGTGGGGACTCACCCCGTTCTTCAAGGGTCTCTGCGACAGGCTCGCCGACCACGGCTTCGTCGCGCTCGCCCCCGACCTGTACGGCGGCAGGACCACCCGCGATCCCGAGGTGGCCAAGGCCCTTCTCGCCAACGCCGACATGAACGCCACCCTCGACCTCGTGCGGTCGAGCCTCCTCACGCTGCGGGGCATGCCCGCGACCCCCGACGCACCGGTGGGCGTGCTCGGGTTCTCCATGGGCGCATCCTGGGCCCTGTGGCTGGCCGGGCGCATGCCCGAGTTGGTCGACGCGACCGCCGTCTTCTACGGCTCGCAGTCAATCGACATGGCGCCGGCCCGCTCGGCGTTCCTGGGCCACTTCGCCGAGTCCGACCCGTGGGTCGGGGACGACGAGCTGACGCTGCTCGAGTCGGAGCTGCACGTCCTCGACAAAGACGTCACGTTCCATCGGTACCCCGGCACCGGCCACTGGTTCTTCGAGGCCGACCAGCCGGCCTACGACGAGGCCGCGGCCGAGCTCGCTTGGGATCGCACGGTGGCGTTCTTCCGCGCCCACCTCACCGGCCGGTTCAGCGCACCCGGCAGTCGGCGACCGCCCGGTCGATGGCTGTCATGACCGCAGCTCGCGGTTCGGGCGACTCGTTCGCCGCCACCAGCTGCTCGAGGGGCACGGTCCGCACGAAGCAGTCGGCGGCGTCGAACGCCGCGTCGACGTCACCCGCCGACCCGCCGGTGGCCCACATGGCCTGCGCCCGGGCCGCGGGCAGCGTCAGGGCGTCGACCGCCAGGCCCGACGGATCGCGCTGGTCACCGGGGTCGCACGCGGTGACCAGGATCAGGTCGCCGGCGGAGCGCACCTGGGCGGCGCCCGCTGGGCCCGCGGCGACCCAGGCCTCGAACGCCCGGAGCAGCTCCTCACCGTCCCGGGTCGAGTCGCCCCGGACCGCGAGGTCCATGCACGTCGTCCCCTCACGGCCGTAGACCACATAGGCGTCACCGCCCCAGCCGTCGGTCGCCGACAGCGCCTCCAGGGGATCGATCCGCTCGCTGAGCAACAGGAACAACGGCAGTGCTCCGAGCCTGTCGTCCTCGCCGATCTGCTCGCCTCCCGTCGGCACGACCGGGGTAGTCACCCCGTCCGCCGAGTCGCCGGCGAAGTACGACCGTGGGTCGATCATGTGCTCGGTCGACGCTGGTGGGTCCTCGAAGGCGTCGTCGACGGCATCGTTGCCACCGTCGGCGGCGATCAGCTCGACGAGCGAGGGCCCGAGCGCGTAGGGGGCGCCCTGCATGGCGATGAGCACTCCCGGGATGTCCCCGAGCTGCTCGTCCGCCTCGCCGGACGCCTGGCCTATCGCGTCCAGGTAGCTCTCGCGGTCGGCATCGGACAGCGAGTCGACGTAGGCCTCGTGGATGCGTGTCGCGTCGCCCTCGATGAGCGCCAGGTACCCCGAAAGCCGATCGGCCGTGGGCTCGCCGTCGTCCAGCATGGCGTCGAGATCGAAGTGCTGATCCTGGAGCACGTGGACGAGCTCGTCCGCGAGCGTGACCCGGAGGTCGGGCGTCATCTCGGTGCCCCGCACGGTGATGCGTTCGCGGAGGGGGTCGTAGTAGGCGAGCGTTCCCGTGTCCGAGAGCTCGTTGGCCGACTCGAGTGCATCGAAGCCGGCCGGCGCGAGTCCGAGGGCCCGCAGCGGCGCGGTTCCATCCTCGATCAGCCGCCGGTCCTCCCTGCTGAGCTCGGACTCGTCGATACGGGTCCGAGCCGAGTACTGCGCGGGCGTGAGGAAGTCCACGGCCACCGGATGGTCGAAGGGCAGCCCCCGCTCGTCCTCGACGAAGGCGACCAGGTCGACCACACGCTCATCCCATTCGTCGGGATGCCCCACTCCCCCGTCGTCGGTGACGAGGTAGATCGCCACGCCGGTCACGCCGAGACAGGCGACGATGGCGATGGTCGTCAGCAGCCGCGAGCGCCGCCGGGAAGGCAGCGGCGGCGGCGGCAGCGGGGGCAGCGGGGCCCATCGGGAACTGGGCGGCGGGAACGCCGGAGGCGGAGGTGGTGGCGCCGCCGGGGGTGGGGGCGGCGGGATGTGGTCACTCACACGACGTCGTCCAGGCCGATGCGGAGGTCGCGCACGAACGCGGCCGCCTCGTCGGGCCCCCCGCCGTCGAGCAGCCGCCGCACCAGCGCGGACCCGACGATCACGCCGTCGGCCACCGCCGCCACCTCGGCGGCCTGCGCGGGGTTGGACACCCCCACCCCCACCAGGACCGGCTTGTCGGTCACAGCCTTGAGGCGCGCGGCGATGTCGAGCGCACTGCGCTGCAGCCGGTCACGCTCGCCCGTGACACCGAGCAGGCCAACGCCGTAGACCCAGCCGCGGCTGCGGGCACAGATCCGCACCAGGCGGGCGGCCGAGGCCGTGGGCGCCGCCAGCAGGATGGTCTCCACCCCTGCGGCGTCGGCGGCCTCTGCCCAGTCCCCCACCTCTTCGAGCGGCAGGTCCGGCACGATGGCCCCCGCAACGCCCGCCCCTGCCAGCGAGGACGCAAATCGCTCGTGGCCGGCGCGGTGGACGGTGTTGTAGTACGTCATGACGACCGGCGGAACACCCCCGGCGTCGAGGCGGCCCAGGGCATCGATGATGGCGTAGGGCGTCGCGCCGGCGGCCAGCGCCCGCTCAGAGGCGGCCTGGATCGTGGGCCCGTCCATGACCGGGTCGGAGAACGGAATGCCCACCTCGATGGCATCGGCGCCGGCGCCGGCGACCGCCTCGACCACCCGCTCCCACCCCGGTAGTCCCCCGGTCACGTACGGGACCAGCAGCTTGCGCCCGGCGGCACGGGCGCCTCGCAGCTGCGACTCGAGGGCACCGATCAGCGCCACCCCGGTCGTCATCTGCCGGGACTGCCCGCGGCGCCGGTCCCGCCCGAACCGCCCACGAGCCGGGCGACCTGTTCCACGTCCTTGTCCCCGCGTCCCGACATGTTGACCAGCACGACCTTGCCGGCGAGGCTCTCCCGCTCGCGGCTGATCCAGGCAAGGGCATGGGCGGATTCCAGGGCGGGGATGATGCCCTCGGTGCGCGCCAGCAGGGCGAAGGCATCGAGCACCTCGGGGTCGGCCACCGGGACGTAGCGCGCCCGGCCGATCGTGGCCAGGTAGGCGTGCTCGGGCCCGACGCCCGGGTAGTCGAGGCCGGCGGACACCGACTCGGCCTCCAGCACCTGGCCCTCCTCGTCCTGGAGCAGCAACGACTTGGAGCCGTGGACGACGCCCGGGACGCCGTGGCCGACGGCGGCGCCGCCGGCTGGCTCGGCGCCGACCAGGTCCACGCCGGTGACGTCCACGAATGCCGAGAAAATGCCGATGGCGTTGGACCCGCCACCCACGCAGGCGACGACCACGTCGGGGTCGCGACCCAGCAGGGCCCGGCACTGGTCCCGCGCCTCGTCGCCGACGACCCGCTGCAGCTCACGCACCAGGAACGGGTACGGATGGGGGCCCATCGCCGAGCCCAGGCAGTAGTGCGTCGATTCGACGCTGGCCACCCAGTCCCGCAGGGCCTCGTTGATGGCGTCCTTGAGGGTGCGGCTGCCAGACGACGCAGGCCGCACGTCGGCGCCCAGCAGCCGCATGCGAAAGACGTTGAGGGCCTGGCGCTCCATGTCGACATCGCCCATGTAGACGGTGCAGTCGAGTCCCAGCAGCGCGGCCGCGGTGGCGGTCGCCACGCCGTGCTGGCCGGCGCCGGTCTCGGCCACCAACCGGGTCTTGCCCATGCGCCGCGCCAGCAGCGCCTGGCCGAGAACGTTGTTGATCTTGTGCGACCCGGTGTGGTTGAGGTCCTCGCGTTTGAGCAGCACCCGCACGCCCAGTTCGGCCGACAGGTTGGCGCAGTCGGTGAGGAGCGACGGCCTTCCCGCGTAGTCGCGCAGGAGCCGATCGAGCTCGCCACGGAAGTCCGGGTCCGCCCACGCCTCGCGGAAGGCCCGCTCCAGCTCCTGGCACGCCGGCACCAGGGTCTCGGGGACGAACAGGCCGCCGAAGTCGCCGAACCGTCCCCGGGTCCCGGGGTCGCCCATCAACGTGGCGCTCGGCGGGCTCATGAGCGCTCGTCGACCATCCAGTCGAAGGGCCGGTCGAGCCGGTCGCCCTGGGCGAGGGGCTCCGGAGGCTCGGCCCCCTTCGCCGCTGCCACGAACGCCCGCATCTTGGTGGCGTCCTTGCGGCCGGGCGCCGTCTCGACACCGCCGGCCACATCGACGCCCCACGGCCTGACGACCCGCACGGCGTCGGCCACGTTGGCCGGGGTGAGCCCCCCGGCCAGGATCACTCGGCGGTTGGAGGGTGCGCCCTCGGCCAGGGACCAGTCGAAGACCTCGCCCGAGCCGGGGGTGGCCGAGTCGATGAGGATGGCGTCGGCCCCGTAGTCGTCGGCCGCGTCGAGCTCGGGGTCACCCGCGGCGAACGCCTTGATGACCAGCCGGACGCGCTGGCGGATCCAGTGCGAGTCGGCCGGCGTCTCCCGCCCGTGGAGCTGCGCCGCCCGCAACTTCGTGTGGTGGATCGTGTCGACCAGGCGCTGGCGTGACTCGTCCCGGAACACCCCCACCGTGACGATCTCGGTGGGCAGCCGCTTGGCGATGTCGGCCGCCTTCTGCGGGGCGATCTGGCGCGGCGACGGGGCGAAGACAAAGCCGACGGCATCGGCCCCCATGGCCACGGCCAAGAGGGCGTCCTCCTCGCTGGTGACGCCGCAGATCTTGACGAACACGTTGGCAGGCTAGTGGGGCGGCTCGTGATGCTCGCCCGGAAATCGGCGAGCCATCCGGCGTCGGTGGCAAGGACGCAGGACGAAGGCGCAGCCGTAGCTGCGGCGAGGACGAGGACGCAGCCAACGGCGTCGGGGGCACTCGATTTCCGGCGCCGTGTTGCGGGCCGCCCCACTCGTGGGGCGGCTCGTGATGCTCGCCCGGAAATCGGCGAGCCATCCGGCGTCGGTGGCAAGGACGCAGGACGAAGGCGCAGCCGTAGCTGCGGCGAGGACGAGGACGCAGCCAGCGGCGTCGGGGGCCGTCGATTTCCGGCGCCGCTGGCGCCGAAGCGGGATCCCGGCGTTGGAGCCGCTACCCGGACTCGGTGCCCCGCAGCGCACGGACGGCGGCCGCGGGGTCGCCGGAGGTCACCAGCGACTCCCCCACCAGGACCGCGTCGAACCCTGCGCCGGCGAGGGCGGCGGCGTCCTCCGGGCCCCGGATGCCGGACTCGGCCACCCGGACGACGTCGCCGCCGCGCTCGGCAAGTGCCCGCCCGACCCGCACCGCCCGGTTGGCGTCGACCTCGAAGGTCACGAGGTCGCGCTGGTTGACGCCCACCAGGCGGGCGTCGGCGGCCAACGCCCGGTCGAGCTCGGCCTCATCGTGCACCTCGACCAGCGCGTCGAGGCCGAGCTCCCCGGCGAGGGCGTGGAAGTCACGCAGCTCGGGGTCGTCGAGGGCGGCAACGATGAGGAGCACGGCGTCGGCGCCCATCAGCCGCGCGTCGCACACGTCGGCCGCCGCCACGGTGAAGTCCTTGCGGAGCACGGGTAGCGCCGTGGCCGCGCGGGCGGCGCGGAGGTCGCCGGGCGAGCCGCCGAAGAACTCCCGGTCGGTCAGCACGGAGAGGCAGGCCGCCCCGCCCCGCTCGTAGGCACGCGCGAGCGCGGCTGGGTCGAGGCGGGCGTCGAGCTCGCCCTTCGCCGGTGAGCGCCGCTTGACCTCGGCGATCACGCTCAGCCCGGCAACGCGGAGCGCGGCGGCGAAACCCCGGGCCGGCGACACGGCCCGTGCCTCCCCGATCAGAAGGTCGAGCCGCCGTGTGTCGGCGCGCGCCGCCTCCCGGTGGGCGGCCACGATGCGATCGAGGTAGGTCGCCACCCGCGGGTCAGCCATCGCGCACCGCGGTCATCCGGCGACGGCGTCGCCCTTGCGCTTGACGATCTCGAGGCGGCGCAGGTCCGGGGGGCCGCCCATGAGGTCGCCCAGGGAGCCAATGATTTCGGCCATCGCCGGGCTCGACATGTGGGCCTCGAACGACGCCTGATCGGCATACAGCTCGGTGAACCAGATGGTCGCCGGGTCGGTCGTGTCGGCGTAGAGGACGTACTGCAGGGTCCCCGGCTCCGACTCGGCAGCCTCGACGAGCCGGCCGAGGGCGGCGATGGCGTCGTCGCGCTTGCCGTCGGCCGCCGTGAGCTTGGCGATGTAAGCGACTTCGGACATGCGGCGGAACCCTAGTGGACCCTCGCGGAAGTCATCGTGGGGTCTAGCCGGCCAGATCCGCCGCTGGACTGCGTCCTCGTCGTCGCCGCAGCCGCTGGCTGCGCCTTCCTCCTGCGTCCTTGCCAGCGACGAATCTGCCTCGGCGATACATCCACGGAACTTCCGCGAGCGCCCACTTGAGGCACAGCAGAAGGAATGACAGGCGCCGAGATCACCGTCTCGGCGAGCGGGCCATGGCCCGCAGGGGCGCGAGGACGAACAGCCCGGCCGCCACGATGAAGGCACCCGCGGCGAACGCCATCAGGGCCGGCGAGGTGAAGAAGATCCCGGCCACGAACAGGCCGAAGGCCCCCAGCAACATGGCCGGCGGCAGGATCGCCCACCAGCCCTGGAGCGCCCGGGTCGGGGCGATGGGTCTGCCGTCGGCCAGGTCGGCCCACTCGTCCGCCGTCAGGCGAGCGTCGGGATCGATCGGCCAATGGTCGCCATCGGTGTCCCATGGCGCGTAGGTCGGCGAGACGGTGTCCGACACCACGAACCCCGCGTCGAGGGCGCCTCCGGCCATCGCCCGGTCGTAGGCGGCCCGGCGGACGGGGTCGCCGAGCACCGCCCAGGCGACGTTGACCGCCCGCATGCGAGCGGGGTCGCCGCCGGCGTCGGGATGGTGGTCGCGGGCGGCGGCCCTGTACGCCGCCCGCACGTCGGCCTGCGTGGCGCTGGCCGGGACGCCGAGCACGTCGTAGTGGTTGGGCGTCGCCACCGTCAGTGAACCTTGATCCCGCCGGCTGCCAGTCGGCCGTCGGATGAACCTTGCCTAGTCATCGTGCTCCGCGGAATCAAGGTTCAGTCCATCGGCAGGTCGACGACGGTGACCGGCAACGCTTCCCCGCCGTGGCGCACCTCGGCGGCGGCCGGCGGCGTCACTGCTCGGCCGACGTAGGCCAGCGCCAGGACACGACCGCCGCCGGGCGCCGGCGCCGCCGAGGTCACCCTGCCAACCTCCGCGCCCTCGACCACAACGGACGCGCCCGCGGGCGGCTGCTCCCCGGCGTCGGCGACCAGCCCACGGAGGTGCCGGGGGACGTGACCGCCGCGGCTGTCGATGCGAGCGACCAGTTCCTGGCCGGTGAAGCAGCCCTTGGTGAAGCTGATCGAGGCGTCGACGACCCATTGACCGGCTTCGGCGGGAATGGTGTTGCCGGTCAGCTCGGCACCCATGCGCGGCACGCCCGACCGGATCCGCAGGCTTTCGTACGCCGGTGCGTCGACCTCGGGTACGCCCCCGGGCGGCCCCACGGCCCGGCCGAGCACGTCGACGCCGTCCACGCCCGGCCACCCCGCCGGCGCCACCAGGGCCTCGTTCCCCAGTTCGGCGGTGACGGCCTCGGCCGCCCCGGGTCCCCGGATCGCAACGGCCCGCCACTCGAGTGCGTCGATATCGGCCTTCGTCCGGAGCAGGAACCGCCGCAAGCGAGTGGCCACGGCGTCGCCGTGTCCCCCGTCGACGTCGACGACCACCTCGTCAGTGGCGATGCGGGTCACCCGGACCCACGCGTCCACCTTGCCCGTCGGCTGCAGGACGAACGAGCGGGCGCTCGACCCGACGGCCAGCGCGTCGACGTCCTGGCTGAGCTGGCCCTGCAGGTAGGTGATCGCCTCCGGCCCCGCCACCCTGAGCACGTCCCGGCCCTCGGCGAACCAACCCAGGACGGTGCGGAGGTCGATCGGGCCGGGCATGCGGCCAGTCTGGCACCGCTGGCCACGGTGAGGTTCGTGGCTTCCGGCGGGGCCGCCGGCGGCGTTCAGTCCCCGGTCGGAACCGTTGTCGGCGACGTCGATCGGCCGCGCCGGGCCGCGGTCATGCGGCGCGCCGCGGGTACGGCGGCGAGCAGCGCCCGGGCCTTGTTGCGGCACTCGAGGTCCTCGTGCTCGGGAACAGAATCGGCCACGATGCCGGCGCCGGCCTGGACCGACGCCCGGCCGTCGTCGTCGACGACCATCGTCCGGATGGCGATCGCGGTGTCGATGTTGCCCGAGAAGTCGAGGTACCCGACCACCCCGGCGTACGGGCCCCGCTTGGTGGGCTCGAGCGCGTCGATGATCTCCATCGCCCGCACCTTGGGCGCGCCGGACACGGTGCCGGCCGGCAAGGTGGCCCGCAGCACGTCGATGGCGCTGCGCCCGGCGGCCAACTCGCCCGACACCTGCGACGTCAGGTGCATGACGTGGCTGTAGCGCTCGAGCGTCAGGTACTCGTCCACCCGCTCGGTGCCGAAGCGCACCACCCGCCCGACGTCGTTGCGGGCCAGGTCGACGAGCATGACGTGCTCGGCGATCTCCTTGGGATGCTCACGCAGCTCGGCGGCCAGGCGCGCATCGTCCTGGTCGGTCGTCCCCCGGCGACGGGTGCCGGCGATGGGCCGAGAGATCACGCGCCCGTCGGTCAGCCGCACCAAGGGCTCGGGCGACGCCCCCACCAGCGTCAACCCTCTTACCCCGCTCGCTCGGCCCGGCTGGCGCACGAAATACATGTACGGGCTCGGGTTGACCTGGCGTAGCACCCGGTAGACGTCGAACGGATCGGCGTCCAGGTCGAAGTCGTAGCGCTGCGACAGCACCACCTGGAAGATGTCGCCGGCCAGGATGTGCTCGCGGGCGACCTCGACTGCCCGGGCGAACAGGTCGGTGCCCATGGTCGACCGCACGTCGGGCAGCGGATCGTCGTCGGCCGGCGGCTCGACGAGCGGCTCGTCGAGCGGGCGGGCGCCGTCGGCGGCCAGCTCCTCGAGGCGGGCGAGCGCGCCGTCGTAGAGCGCGTCGAGCCCGCCCTCGGTAGCGTCGTCGGGCACGACCACGTTGTCGATCAGCACGACCCGCTGACGCCAGTGGTCGTAGGCGGCCAGCTGGCCTATGACCGAGACGACGGCATCGGCGTGGCCCAGGTCGTCCGGGGGCACGTCGGGCAGGCGCTCGACCTCGCGGACGACGTCGTAGCCGAGGTAGCCGAGGACGCCGCCATGGAGCGGGGGCAGGTCGGGGAGCGACGGTGCCCGCCACACCCGGAGCAGCTCCTCGAGCGCCGCCAGGATCCCGCGGTTGCGGGGGACCGAGGGGGGGACCCAGCCGGCCACGTCCACCGTGCGGCCGCGAGCGGTCAGGGTCGCCAGCGGGTTGCGCCCGACGAACGACCAGCGGCTCCAGCGCGCCTCACCGTGCTCCACCGACTCCAGAAGGAAGCCGGTCCCCTGGCCCACGAGCCGGGCGTAGGCGGCGACGGGCGTGGTGAGGTCGGCCAGCAGCTCGCGCCAGACGGGGATGACGGTATGGACTCGCGCCAGCGACCGGAACTGGTCGCGCGACGGGTTCATCACGGTGCTCGGCCGCTGCCGGCGACCAGGTCGGTCGCCGGCGGTCCGGCCGCCGCACCGGACGCGGATCCGAACGCGCGGAAGAAGCACGAGCGCTCGCCGGTGTGGCAGGCCCCGCCGCCTTGCTGATCCACGACGAACAGCAGGACGTCGCCATCGCAGTCGTAGTGGGCGGACCGGACGTATTGGACGTCACCCGAGGTCTCGCCCTTGCGCCACACCTCCCGGCGGCTGCGGCTCCAGAACACGGTGCGGCCCTCGGCCAGCGTGAGCCGCAGCGTCTCGGCGGTCATCCACGCCAGCATCAGCACCTGCCCCGAGGCGTGGTCCTGCACGATGGCGGGCACCAACCCGTCACCGTCGTAGCGGACCTGCGCCAGCTGGTCGTCGGTCGCGTCGATCGACGTCGCTGGGGGTGTGGCCTGCACCGCTTCATGGTACGGCCCGGCCTGCGGGCCGCAGAATCCATTCCCGTCAGCCGGCGGCGGCGGCCGTGATGGAGACGGTGCTGTTGGGCTCCGCGATCGAATCGGAGTCGCAGTCGGTGGAGAACTGGATCGTCTTCTGGTTGTCGCCGGCAAGCCCAGCCTCGACGCTGCGCCGGGCTTCCTCGAAGGTCGCGCCGGTCTCGTCGGGGAACTCGTCGTAGGCGGGGAAGTCGCCCGTGAACTCGATGTCGATGTTCTGGGCGGTGAAGCCGCTGCGCTGCAGGTGGTCGCGGATCCCGGCAGACAGCAGCTGCTCAAGGCCTATCCGCTCGGCGGCCAGCCGGATGCAGGCCGGGTTGAGCGTGGCGAGCTGCCCGATCTTGAGCACGTTCTCGGCGGTTCCGGCGTTGATATTGGTGAGCCCGAGGGTCATGCCGTCGACCGCCTTGGTCATGATGCTCTCCGACTCCTCGGGATCGAAGACGAACGCCCCGGTCGAGTACGTGCCGTCCTCGAGGAACACACGGGTGCCCTTCTCGATGGGCAGGCCGCCGCCCTCGGTGATGCGCCCATCCTCGACCGTGAACGTCACCGGCTCGCGCAACTGCTCCACCCGTTCCTGCACGAAGACATTGCCCCTCGGGATCGTCACCTTCACCTGGCTGTCGCTCGACACCTCGATGTCCGGCAGGTCCTCGACGCGGAACTCCAGCAGGCCCGGCACCTGCGCGGGGAAGACGTCGGTGTAGATGTCCTGTGTGCGGCCGAGGATCTCGACGTCGTGCGTGACCCTGAGCTCGACGCTGTTCTGGACGGCCATCAGCCCCAGGGTCGTCTCGAGCTCGGAAGCCGGGAACACGAGGCGGCTGCTCACGCCCCGACCCTCCTCGGACTCGTTGAAGCCGAACTGGTTCGAGCAGTAGCCGATACCCAGTGCGGCCACGCCGACGGCGGCCACGGCGGCGATCGCGGTCCTGACCCGACCGCCGCGCCTCAGTCCCCTCTCCTGACGTCGCATCTCACACCATCATTGTCGGATCCGTGTCAGTCCGTCGGAGGCAACGACGAGGAGCTGCCGCCGGTTGTCCCGGACGACGGGCCCGCGACGCAGTCGGTGCCCGACGTCGTGGGCCAGCGCATCGCCTCGAGCGTCGCCGGACCGTACTCGCCGTCCGCCGTGATCCCGGCCCGTCGCTGCACATCCGCCACGGCCGCGGCGGTCTGGGCGCCATACTCTCCGTCGGCGGCCACCTCCTCGCGATTGCAGCGCGTCAGCGCGTCCTGCAAGACGACGACCGCGTCCGCGGAACCCCGTCCCTCCGACATGCCGCAGGCAGAGGAGGCCGACGAGAAGATGCCCGTGTCGCCCGGTACCCGCACGGACTCCGAGTCCACGCTGATGACGACGACGCCGTCGCATGTCGGCAACCCACTGCTCGTGCTGGTGCCGTCGGCCGTGGTCGTGCCGTCGCTCGCGGTCGCCTCGTCACTTACGCCCCAGTCGAAGGTGCCGTTGCCGTCGATCGAGTCACAACCGTTGACCGACGAGAGGGCCAGGAGTGCGAACAGGATGAGGATGACGGTTCCCATGCCGGCTCCCTCCCTTCGTCGTGTTCACCCGTAGGTGTACCCCCTCCGCCGCATTCCATGTCAACGGAACGTGCGACCGGACGCACTATTACGGGTGATCTGCGGCATTCTCCCACACTTTGTGTGCGAGTCGCTACGGAAGGTGTCGTCGCCCAGGACCCCCAACGCGTTGCGGCGCGGTGGCGTGACGTCTTTGGAACCTCTGAACCCCGGTTCGCGTGAGGGGTCGGCCGGCGGGAACGCCTACAGGTAGAGGCCCGTCGACGCCTCGCCCAGGCGGGTCGAGGCCACTGCGTGGACGTCACGCTCGCGCAGGATCACGTAGTCGTCGCCGCGGACCTCGACCTCGTAGCGGTCCTCCGGCGCGAACAGGACGTGGTCGCCCGCCTGCATGGCGCGCACGTTGGGCCCCACGGCAACGACCTCGGCCCAGGCCAACCGCTTGGACGTCTGGGCGGTGGCCGGGATGAGGATGCCACCCGACGAACGCCGCTCGCCCTCCGGACCCGCGATGCGCACGAGTACCCGGTCGTTGAGCATCTTGATCGGCAGCTTCTCGGCTGCGGTGCCGTCGTCAGTGGTCACCGTGGCGGGGTCCGGCACACGGACGACGCTAGCGGCAGCCGGGCGTGACCGACGACTCTGCCAGGCCATCGCCGGCGCCGCCTTCGGTCAGGTGCGGACGCTTCCCCCGGAGCGCCAGTACTCGCCCGCGGCCCGGTCGAGGAACCCCTCGTCGACGAGGAAGCGCCGCAGCGAGGCGACGTCCTCGTGGAAGCGGCGCAGGATGGCGTTGACCTGACGCTCCGAGTAGCGGGACCCGACGTCGAACTCCTGCGCCAGGCGGTCGAGGACCACGCGCCGGCGCGCCAGTTGCGACGGGATCTGCGTCAACCGGCCACCCCGGAAGTAGCGCCGCAGGATGCGCGCCTCGTCCTCGGGTACATCGTCGGTTGGATCCGGGGCCGGGCGCGCGGGAGCCGCCGCAACCGCCGCCAGCCGGAACGCCTCGCCCAGGAGCACGTGTTCCCCCCGGTCGCCGCGGACCACCAGGTCGCCAGCCACCAGGCGGGCCAGCGCGGTGGCTGCCCGGCGCGACGTCAGGCCCGTCGCCGCCCGGACCTCGTCGAGCGTCGACCCGGCCAACACCAGGGCGGCGAACACGCGGCGCCGGTCGTCGTCGGCCAGGAGACCGACGATGGTGGCGGCGTCGGGCACCGGGGCGGCTGGGTCCTCGCCGGGTTCGGCCACGCCCGGAGGCTAAGGGGCCGACCGGATGGACGAAGAAGTGGGCACAGAACAGTGCGGCACTTGCACCGTGAGCCCAGGCCCCCGCAGCTCGGCCGCCCGCAGTGCTGACCACGGTGAGCCCAAACGACGTGCCGAGCCGCGCAGTTCCTTCGGCGCTAGGCCGGCCGGACGATCAGGCCGGCGCGGGTGAGCTCGTCCTTGGCCTCGGCGATCGTGTGCTCGCCGAAGTGGAAGATCGACGCCGCCAGCACCGCGTCGGCGCCGCCCTCGATCACGCCCTCGGCGAGGTGAGCCAGCGTGCCCACGCCGCCGCTGGCGATGACCGGCACCCCTACCGCGTCGCAGACGGCGCGCGTGAGCTCGAGGTCGAAGCCCTCGCGGGTGCCGTCGCGGTCCATCGACGTGAGCAGGATCTCGCCGGCCCCGCGAGCCTCGACCTCCCGCGACCATTCCACCGCATCGAGCGCCGTCGACGTCCGGCCGCCGTGCGTCGTCACCTCGAACCTCGATGCGTCGCCGACGGCACGCCGGGCGTCGACGGCCACCACGACGCACTGGGCGCCGAACTCGTCCGCCAGCTCGCTCACCAGGTCCGGGCACTCGACCGCGGCGGTGTTGACCGACACCTTCTCGGCACCCGCCATCAGCAGCCGGCGGGCGTCGTCGACTGACCGCACGCCTCCCCCCACGGTGAAGGGGATGAACACCTCGTCGGCCGTGCGCCGGGCGACGTCGACGATGGTGTCCCGGGCGTCGGCGGACGCCGTGATGTCGAGGAACACGAGCTCGTCGGCGCCCTGGGCGTCGTAACGGGCGGCCAGCTCGACCGGGTCCCCGGCGTCGCGCAGGCCGACGAAGTTAACGCCCTTCACCACCCGGCCGGCGTCGACGTCGAGGCAGGGGATCACCCGGACGCTACGCACGCGTCGCCCGCGCGTCCGGGCACAGGGCCGGCCCGCGCCGTGCGGAACAGGCCGCGGCGGTCACGCGTGCGCCTCGACCGTGGCGACCGCGTCGGCAACCCGGAACGCGCCTTCGTAGAGCGCCCGTCCGACGATGGTGCCGGCGAGCCGCCGGCCGTCGACCTCGAGGACCGACAACGTCCGCAGGTCGGCAAGGGTGCCCACGCCGCCGGCCGCCACCACGTCGACGCCGGTGGCCTCCAGCACTGCGGCGAGCTGGTCGAGCGCCGGGCCCGACAGCGTGCCGTCGCGCCCGATCTCGGTGACCACCAACGCGGCCACGCCTGCATCCTCGAAGCTGCGGGCGACGTCGACGAGGTCGTGGCCCGACCCCTGGACCCAGCCCCGCACGGCTAGGTCGCGGCCGCGGGCGTCGAGCCCGACGGCCACCCTCCCGGGGTAGCGGCCGGCCAGCGATCGCACCCAGTCCGGGCGCTCCAGGGCGGCGGTTCCCACCACCACCCGGCGCACGCCCCTGCTCAGCAGCGCATCGGCGGCGGCATCGTTGCGCACGCCGCCGCCACATTGCAGGGGTACGTCGACGGCTTCGGCCACGGTGGCCACGAGCTCGTAGTTGCGGGGCTCGCCGGTGCGGGCGGCGTCGAGGTCGACGACGTGGATCCAGGAAGCCCCCTCGGCGACGAACGCCTGCGCCTGCGCCACGGGGTCGTGGGCATACACGGTCTGCCGGGCGTAGTCGCCCTGGTAGAGGCGCACACAGCGCCCGTCGCGCAGGTCGATCGCAGGGTAGAGGTCCATCACCGGGCTCGGGCGCGCCTCCCGGTCACGCCGCGGCCGCCGACTCGACGGCCCGGCCGACGAAGTTGGCGAGGATGCGCATGCCCGTGGCCCCCGACTTCTCGGGGTGGAACTGCGTGGCCCACAGCGACCCGGCCTCGACCGCGGCCACGACCGGGCCGCCGTAGTCGCACGTGGCCACGGCGTGCTCGTCGCGGTCGGCGGCGTACGAGTGCACGAAGTAGACCCACGTCGGCTCGGGCACCCCGGCCAGCAACCCGTTCTCGCGGCGCCGCTCGAGCACGTTCCACTGCATCTGCGGACGCTTCACACCCTCCGGGAGCAGCCGCACGACCCCGGGCAGGACCCCGAGGCCAGGAACGGTGGGTGTCTCCTCCGAGCCCTGGTACAGCATCTGCATCCCGACACAGACCCCGAGGAACGGTCGACCCGAGCACGCGCACTCGATGGCCAGCTCGTCCAGGCCGCTCCGCTCCAGCGCCTCCATGCACCGGCCGAAGTTGCCGACGCCCGGGAGCACCACCGCTGCCGCCTCGCGCACCAGGCCTGGATCGGCGGTGAGCCGGGCATCGGCCCCCACGTGCTGGAGCGCCTTCTGCGCTGAACGCAGGTTGCCGATGCCGTAGTCGAGGACGGCGACGAGCGTCATGGGCGGTCTCTCACCGGCGCCGATCCTAGGGTCGGGCACAGGTCGCCCCAACCGGTTAGGACGGCGTCACTCGATATCTCCGGTCGTGCCGCCGCCGGCGTCACTCGGCGTCACTCGATATCTCCGGTCGTGCCGCCGTCGGCGTCACTCGATATCTCCGGTCGTGCCGCCGTCGGCGTCACTCGGCGTTCCAGCGCTTGACGGCGCGGACCTCGCGCTCCCACCCGAGCACCGACACGCTGGCGGTTTCGAGCAGCAGACGCACACCCTCCGTCGCCGCCAGCTCGATCCAGCGGGCGGCCAGGATTCGCAGGAAGTGGGCGTGCGAGAACAGCAGCGCCCGGGTTGGCGCCTCGTCGTGAACGCGCTCGATGACCTTGTCGGCCCGGGCACCAACGTGTTCCGGCGTCTCGGCGCCCGGCAGGGGGTGGGTCCACACCGTCCAGCCGGGGATCTCCTCCCGAATCGACTTCGTGGTCCGGCCCTCGCCCTCGCCGTAGTCCCATTCCTCCGCAGCCGGTTCCACGATGGCATCGGGGAACCCGGCTAGTGCTGCCGTATCGACGGACCGGCGGCGCGGGCTGGTCAGCACCAGATCGAATGCAACGCCGGACAACCGCGTCGTCAGCCGCCGGGCCTGCTCCCTCCCGGCGGGCGTGAGCGGCAGGTCGGTTCGGCTCGTGTGCCGGCCATGAAGGCTCCACTCGGTCTCACCGTGCCGGCAGAGCCAGATCTCGGGTCGGGTCACGTGACCACATTGCCCCAATGGAGCCAATGTCACCCGGTGGGCCGCAAGTGCGGCCACACTGGTTTCATGCTCCTGGTCGGAACTGGTGACGGACTGGTCGAACTGGGGCTCGACGGCAAGGTCGTGCGCCGCGGCCTGGCCGGCGTCGAGGTCACAGCCATCGCGGGTGATTGGGCGATCGCCGACGACCGGGTCGTCTCACTCGAGGACGGGGCGACCCGGGCCATGCCCGAGCGGCTGCTCCCCCGCTGCCTGCTGGCCCTGGCGGGGGGCCGGGCGCTCGTGGGGAGCAGCGAGGCGCGGCTCGTGCTCGTGGGGAGCTCCGAAGGCCCAGCCGTCGACCGGGCCTTCGACGCCATCCCGACCCGCCATGAGTGGAGCACGCCCTGGGGCGCGCCGCCCGACCTCCGCTCGCTCGCGATGGGCGAGGCGGGGCTGTTCGCCGGCGTCCACGTCGGCGGCGTGTGGCGCCGCGATCCCGATCAGTGGATCGAGGTGGTGCCGGCCGAGGCCGACGACCACCAGGTCCTGGCCGACGGCGACACGGTCGCCGTCGCCGCCGCCGTGGGCGTGGGGCAGAGCTCGGACGGCGGGAACACCTGGTACTGGAGCACCGAGGGCCTCCACGCCGCCTACTGCCGGGCCGTGGCCCTGGCGGAGGGGTGGCTGCTGGCCAGCGCCTCGACCGGACCCGCCACCCACGAGGCGGCCGTCTATCGCCGACCAATCGACGATCCCGACCAGCCGCTGACGCCATGCGGCGGCGACTCCGGCCTGCCGGCGACGTTCCCGCACAACATTGACACGTTCGGGCTCGTCGCGGCCGGCAACCTGGTCGCGGTGGGCGAGCGCTACGGCCGCGTCTACCTGTCCGAGGACGCCGGGGAGAGCTGGCGCAAGCTGGCCGAAGCTCTCCCCGGCGTCTACTGCCTGGCGTTCGCCGGCTGACGGGAACCGGCGCCAGGCGAGCGCTAGCCGTCGCTGCCGCTGCGGCCGCCGTGGTCGTCGCCCGGCGGATCGTCGGCGCCGTGCCCACCGGCACCCGGGCCACGGTTGCCGTCTTCCTCGACGGCGTGGCCGGCGCCCGAGCCCGGGCCGCTGTTGCTGTTGTCGTCCGCGACACGGTCGTCGCCACGGCGGTCGTCACCCCGGTCATCGAGCCGGTTGCCGGGCTCGGTCCGGACCACCACGCCGTTTTCCAGGCGGATGTCCGTGCCGTCGGCCTCGTTGCGGATGCGGACCCGCTCGCGCACCGCGCCATCCTCGAGCTCGAGGTTGACCTGGACGCGCCGGGCGCCCTGGCGGAAGTCGACCTCGATCTCGACGCCGGCGGCCTGCTCCACCTCGACGCGCCAGCCGCGGGCCGGGACTGCGCTCACCAGTGAGAGCTGGGTGCCGCTGCGGCGGAACGTCACCGTGCCGGCCCCGGCGGCGTCGACAACCCGGTCGCCCGAGGTTGCCACGCCGGCGCTCGGCTGCGCCGCGGTCGTCTCGGTCGTGGGGCTCGTCGATGTCGACGAGCCGCCGCCAGAGTCGCCGCCCGACGCCGCGGCCAGCAGGGACGGTGCCGGGCCGAGGCCGGTGACCAGCGCGAGGCCGATGCCGCCGCCCACGAGGCCGGCAACCGTGCGCATGCGACGTGGTGAATTGGGAAGGTTCATGACTGGGGGGCTCCTTTTCCACTCCAGGGATCCATCGGCCCCAGCGTGTGCTCGCCCCCCGTAACGGCGCCTCCGACCGGCCCTAAGCGTGGGCTAAGAGGCCGAGCGGATATGCCCGCAAGTGGGCACAGAACGGTACGGGATTTGCACCGTGAGCCCGGCCCCACAGCTCGGCCTCCGGGAGCGCCGACCACGGTGAGCCCGACGACCGTGCCTATCCGCTCACGTCTTAGGACGCCGAGCGGATAGGCCCGCAAGTGGGCACAGAACGGTACGGGATCTACACCGTGAGCCCGGCCCCACGGCTCAGGTCTTAGGAGGCCCAGCGAATAGGTCGGCGGGCGCGTTCAGCCCGGGCCCCCGCCACCGCCGCCGTCGTCGTCCCCGCCGCCGCGGCCGCGGTTGTCGGCGAACGTCCTCGCCGTTCTCCCGCCGCTCGACCTGGGGGCCACCGTCCCACCAGGCGTCCACCCGGCTCTCGTGGCCGTCGCTCTCGAACTCGACCTTCACGCCGTTGCCGTGCTCGGGCTCGGTGTCGACGGTGAAGCCCTCGTTCGGCGTGGCCCCGACGACGTCCACGCCGCCCGGCGAGAAGCTGAGGGTCACGACGCCGCCCTCCATCTGGACTGTGCGGGTGGTGGCCGACGGGTCGACCGGCGGTGCAGTCGAGGTGGTCGGTGCCGCCGGGGGCCGTCGTGGTGCTGGTCGCCGACTGGTTGGCCACGGCCTGTGCGACCTCGTCGGCGCTCAGGGGCGCCGGCCGGTCGTCGGTCACCTGGTCGCCCACCACACCGATGCCCGCCCAGGCGACGCCCGCCGCCGCCGCAGCCGCCGCCAGCCAGACGGCACCGAGCGCCAGGGTTCGCCGCACCTCCCTATGGTGCCCGCCCCATGGCCTAGGCCACGCCCAACCCCGGCCTAAGGGTTGGTTAAGGACCGCCGGCTCCCCCCGGGCGAGGCCACGGCGGGCCTAGCGTGGCCCGGTGGCATCGGTGCTGGTGATCGAGGACGACCAGCGGATCCGCCAGGCGCTCGCCAGCGGGCTCGCCGGGGCCGGCCACGCCGTGCGCACCGAGGCGACCGGGGCCGCCGCGCTCACTGCCGCGGTCGACTGGCGACCCGAGGTGATCGTCCTCGACCTCGGTCTGCCCGACCTCGACGGTGCCGACGTGCTCCGGATGCTCCGGGGCGTGTCCGACGTGCCGGTCATCGTGGCGACCGCCCGCGACGACGAGGCCGAGATCGTGCGGCTCCTCGACCAGGGCGCCGACGACTACGTGGTCAAGCCGTACTCGGCCGCCCAGCTCGAGGCGCGCATCCGGGCGGTCCTGCGTCGCGGCGGCGGAGCCGATGACGACGACAGGCTCCGCGTCGGCGGGCTGGACGTCCAGCCCCGGGCGCGCAGCGCCACGCTCGACGGGCGGGACCTGGACCTCACCCGGCTGGAGTTCGACCTGCTCGCCCACCTGGCACGCCGGAGCCCCGACGTCGTGACCAGGCGTGAGCTGTTGGCCGAGGTCTGGCGGCAGCCCTATGGCGGCGCCGACAAGACCGTCGACGTGCACCTGTCGTGGCTGCGGCGCAAGCTCGGGGAGACGGCGGCCGAGCCCCGATACCTGTACACGGTGCGCGGCGTGGGCGTGAAGCTCGACAGCCCGGACGACGGCCATCGCGCCGCCCCGTCCACCCCCTGAGGGGCATGCGCCGCCGGCTCCTGCTCGTGGTCGTGGCGACGACCAGCCTCGTCGTCGTGGCGTTCGCGGTTCCGCTGGGGGCGCTGGTCCGTTCCGTGGCCCGTGACCGGGCACTGAGCGCGGCCGAGCGCGACCTCGGGGCGCTTGCGCCGGTCCTGGCCCTATCCCCCGAGGAACCCGCGGCCGTCGAGGATGCCATCGCCAGGACGGGCGCCGGGGCGGACGAGCGCCTGACTGTGTGGCTCCCCGACGGAACCCGGCTCGGCGATCCCACCCCGGACGACGACCAGGCGCTCGCCCTGGCGCGCGGCCAGCGCCGCTCGTTCAGCCAGGACCGCGACGGCGGCCGGGAGCTGTACACGGTGGTGGTCACCGGGACCGGAGACGCCGGCGTGTCGGTGGCCAGGGCGCGGGTGCCCGGGAGCCTGCTCGACGACGGAGTAGCGACGGCCTGGGCCGCCCTGGCAGGGGTGGCGGTGGCCCTGGTGGCGGCGGCGGCCCTCATCGCGGACCGCCTGGCCCGATCGGTGACGCGTGACGCCACCGGCCTGGCGGTGACCGCCCGGGCGCTGGCGTCCGGCACCGCCGACGCCCGGGCGCACCCCGGCCCGACACCCGAGCTGGCCGACGCGGCCCGCGCGCTCAACCTGCTGGCCGACCGCATCGACGAGTTGCGAACCGCCGAGCGTGAGCGGGTGGCGGACCTGTCGCACCGGCTGCGTACGCCGCTCACGGCACTGCGGCTCGATGCCGAGGCGGCCGGCGACCCCGACCTGGTCGCCGGCGTCGATCGGCTGGAGGCGGCGGTCTCCGACCTGATCCACAGCGCCCGCCGCCCGCTGCGACCGGGACTCGTGGCCGAGAGCTGCGACCTGTCTGCGGTCGCCCGCGATCGCGCCACCCACTGGAGCGCGCTGGCGGACGACGACGGCCGAGCCTGGACCCTCGACGTCGAATCCGACCGGCCGGCCCGGGTGCGGCTGTCGTCCCGGGACGCGGAGGCGGCCGTCGATGCCCTGATCGGCAACGTGTTCGCCCACACGCCCGACGGGAGCGGCTATGCGGTCGCCGTTCGCCGCTACGACGGGACCGTCGAGCTCGCGGTCGACGACGCCGGGGCCGGCATCAGCGATCCCGGCGCCGCGTTGGCGCGGGGCGCGACGCGGGCCGGCTCGACCGGTCTCGGCCTCGACATCGCCCGGCGATCCGCGGAGGCCGCCGGCGGCAGCCTCGCCATCGAGCGCTCCCCGCTCGGGGGGGCCCGGGTCCGCCTGATCCTTCCGGTCGACGGCAACCCGGGCTGAGGGTCAGAGCGAGCCCTTGGTCGACGGGACCGCGTCGCCCTCGACCCGGACGGCGTCGCGCAGGCAGCGGGCTACGCCCTTGAACGTCGCCTCGACGACGTGATGGGTGTTGCTCCCGGCCCGGCGAGCGACGTGCAGCGTGATCCCGGCCGAGTAGGCGAAGGTTCGCCAGAAGTGCTCGGCCATCTCGGGGTTGAACGGCGGGTCGCCGAGGGGCAGCACCTCGCCGAAGGGCACGTCGTAGACGACGAACGGGCGGCCGGACAGGTCGAGCGCGACCTCGATCAGCGCTTCGTCGAGCGGGTACAGCCCGCTGGCGAACCGGCGGATCCCGGCCTTGCCGCCGAGGGCCTCGCCGAACGCCTCGCCGACCACGATGGCCACGTCCTCCACGGTGTGGTGGCCGTCGACGTGGAGGTCGCCCTGGGCCTCGACCGTCAGGTCGAAGCCACCGTGGCGCCCGAGCTGGTCGAGCATGTGGTCGAAGAACGGCAGGCCGGTGGCCGCGTGCACCGTGCCCTCGGGGCCGTCGAGATCGATCGCCACCGCCACCGATGTCTCCTTGGTCGTGCGCCGGCGCCCGGCGGACCGCGTCACGACAGCACCTCGCCGAGCGCGGCGAGGAAGGCGTCGTCCTCGGCGGGGGTCCCGATCGTGACCCGGAGGCAGCCCTCGAGGCGGGGCCAGCCGGCGCAGTTGCGGATCAGCACCGAGCGGTCGAGGAGCGCCTGCCACACCGCGGCGCCGTCCCGGTCCTGCGGCCGGAACAGGATGAAGTTCGCGTCCGACCGCCACTCGTCCACCGGCAGGTCGGCGAGGGCGGCGGCGACGCGCCCACGCTCCTCGACCAGCGCCGCCACGCGCGCCCGCATCTCGTCCGTGAACGACAAGGCCAGCGTGCCGGCCAACTGCTTCACTGCGTCGAGGTGGTATGGCAGGGCCACCTTGTCGAGCTCCGCCACCAGCGCTGGGGGGCCTACCAGGTAGCCGAGCCGGGCGCCGGCCATCGACCAGGTCTTGGAGAAGGTGCGGGTCACGACGACATCCCGCCCGTCGCCGATCACCCCTAGGGCGGACCACGGCGCGAACTGGCCGTACGCCTCGTCGACCACGACGATGCCGGGTGTCATGTCGGCGACCGCGCTCACCGTCTCCTCGGGCTCGGCCATTCCCGTCGGGTTGTTGGGCGAGCACAGGAACGTGACTTCGGGCGCATGCTCGGCCACCACCCGTCGGACCTCGCGCAGATCGAGCGTGAGGTCGTCGGAGCGTTCGCCCACCGCGACCCCGGTCCCGGTGAGCCGCGCGATGTGGCTGTGGAGCGCGTACGTGGGCTCGAACACCGCCGCGTGCCGGCCGGGACCGCCGTAGGCGAGGAGCACCGTCTGGAGCACCTCATTGGACCCGTTGGCTGCGAACACCTGCTCGGGGGCGACGCCGTGGTGCTTGGCGATGGCCTCCCGGAGCGTGCCGTACCCGCGGTCGGGGTAGCGGTGCCAGTCGATCGTGGCCAGCGCCTCACCCAACCGACGGCGGAACGCCGCCGGCGGCGGTTCCGGCGCCTCGTTGGTGTTGAGCCGCACCGCCACGTCGACCTGCGGCGAGTGGTAGCCCGGCATCAGGGCGATGTCGTCGCGCGGCGCGAGCGTCATGCCGGCTGCCCGGCCTCGCGGGACCGTAGGCGGACCGACTCGGCGTGGGCGGGGAGCCCCTCGTAGTCGGCCAGTGCCTCGACGTGGGGCGCGACCTGCGCCAACCCTTCGGGCGGGACCACCACGGCGTGGATGTGCTTGCAGAAGTCGTCCACCCGCAGGGCGCCGGCGAACCGTGCCGACCCGGACGTGGGCAGGACATGATTGGCCCCGGCGAGGTAGTCGCCGATCGACGCCGGTGCCAGTGGCCCGCAGAACACGGCTCCCGCATGCTGCACCTGCGGCAGCAACGCCTCCCAGTCCTCCACCAGCAGTTCCAGGTGCTCGGGGGCGATGGCGTTGGCCACCGCCAGCGCCTGTTCGGCCCCATCGGTCAGCACGGCGTAGCCGCCCTCGGCCAGGGTGGCCTCCAGGTGATGGCGCCGCGGAGAGCGTGGGACGAGCCGGGCCACCGCGTCGCAGACTGCGTCGACGACGGCGGGGTCCCAGCCGATGAGCCAGGCGAGCCCGTCGGGACCGTGCTCGGCCTGGACCAGCACGTCGATCGCTGCATGCTCGGCCGGGGTGGACGAGTCCGCGACGACCACGACCTCGGAAGGCCCCGCGAAGGCGGAGGGAACACCGACCAGCCCGAGGCCGGCGACCTCCCGCTTCGCCTGGGCGACCCGCACGCTGCCGGGGCCGACCACCACATCGACGGGGCGAATCGATTCGGTGCCGTACGCCAGCGCCGCGATCGCCGCCGGTCCCCCCACCCGGTAGACCTCGTCGGCGCCGGCGATGGCTGCGGCGGCGAGGATCCCGTCGTCGACCCGGCCGTCGGGACCGGGGGCGGCGACCAGCACGACCTCGGGCACGCCGGCCACCCGGGCGGGCACGACGGTCATCAGCACCGTGGAGACCAACGGGGCGGCGGCGCTGGGCACGTAGCACCCGGCCCGGTCGACGGGTCGCACCAGCTCCCGGATCTCGATGGCGCCATTGCGATGGATGAGCTCGGGCCGCCGCTGGGCGGCGTGGTAGGCGCCGATGTTGGCGTGTGCGACCTCCAGGGACGTCCGCAGGCGGGCCGGGATTCGGTCGCGCGCAGCGGCGACGTCGGAGGGCGGTACCCGCAGCTCGTCGACGCGCACCCCGTCGAAGCGCTGGATCAGCGAGCGGAGGGCGGCGTCGCCTCCGTCGCGTACGTCCGCCAGCACGGCCCGCACCTCGTCGACGGGCGGCTCGACCTGGGCGGCGGGACGCGGCAGCCGCGACCGCAGGTCGGCGGTCCCGGATCCACGGAGGTCGAGGCGGCGGAGCACGGAGCAACGCTAGCGGCGCCCCCCGGAGCGACCCCATCCGGTTCCGGCGGGCGACCCGCGACGGTCCACTAAAACCGGGCCATGGACAGCGACCGCGCCGAGCTCTCGGCCCTGGCGACCACGCTCGACGACCTGGCGACTCGGATCACCGCCGTCGGGGACCGCTACCGGGGGACGACCAGGCCCGACGTGGCCGACGGGCTCTACGAGGTCGAGCGGTCGCTGCTGGCCGCCAGTCGCCAGCTCGAGCGCGTCATGCGGTCGATGCGCTGAGGCGGACGGCCCTTGACGCTCGTGCCGGCTCGGCCCGGCTGTTTGCGCAGCAGAGAACCTGCGCCCGGAGACAGCGACGGCGCCCACGCGGGGCGCCGTCGCGGCGACGCCGGGCGGCGGATCCCAGCGTCGCATTGGAACCAGGTGGCGGGAACCTGGTCTTCATCCAAGTTATCGCTCACAGCAGGGCAGAGGGTGCGCGGCGGGCCGACATTTCTTTGCAATGCGTTCATGACCAGTTGTCTCCGGCTCGCAGGATGCTTTATCGGTGCGATCAGAACGTGAACGCCGAAGGACAGATGTCCGCCAGCACGCAGGCGTCGCACCGGGGCTTGCGCGCCGTGCACACGCGGCGGCCATGGAGGATCAGGCGCAGGCTGAGTGCGCCCCTCTCGTCGGCCCGGACCATGGGGTTCAGCTCCAGCTCGACCTTCACCGGGTCGGTCTGCCGGGTTAGCCCGAGGCGGCGTGACAGGCGGAGCACGTGGGTGTCGACCGGCAGGCCGGGCTCCCCCAGGGCCACGCTGCGCACCACGTTGCCGGTCTTGCGGCCCACCCCCGGCAGAGTGACGAGGTCGGACAGCTTGTGTGGCACCTCGCCGCCGTACCGCTCGACCAGGGCGGCCGCCATCCCGATCAGGCTGCGCGTCTTGTTGCGGAAGAAACCCGTCGACTGGATGATCGTCTCCAGCTCGGCGGGGTCGGCGGCCGCGAGGTCGGTGGGCCGCGGGTACTTGGCGAAGACGGCCGGGGTCACCATGTTGACGCGCTCGTCGGTCGTCTGCGCAGACAGGATGGTCGCCACCAGCAGCTCGTAGGGGTTGGAGTGGTCGAGCGCGCAGAGGTCCTTCGCCGTCCCCGGGTACTCCTCGGCCAGCCGGTCCGCGACGACGCGGGCGCGGCCCCGGGGGCTTCGGGGTCGCCCGCCGCTCATTGCTCGCGACGTCCGCTCATCGTTTGCGGACACTACCGGGCGCCCATCGCACCCCGAGGGGGCCCTGGCCTGCTACACCGGCGTCGATGGCACGGCGGTCACCGGCGTTGCCCGCGGCGCTGGCGGCGACACTGTTCGTGGTCGCCCTCGGTGCCATCCGCCCCGAGCCCGACGCCGCCGCCGGCGGCGAGCCGAGCTTGGCGGTGGCCGGGTTCCCGAGCCGGATCGAGCCCGGCCGTTTCGCCGAGCGAGCGGCCGCAATCGCGAGGGCGAACGCGGCGTACGTCGCCGCGCATCCCCGAGAGTTCACGCTGGTGGCCACCGGCGACGTCCTGCTCCACACGCCCCTGTGGGACCAGGCGAGGGCCGATGCCGCCTCGGCGGGACAGCCGGGTGGCCGAGACTTTCGGCCCATGCTCGCCGGCATCCGGCCGGTCGTGAGCGGGGCCGATGTGGCGATCTGCCACATGGAGACCCCGGTCGCCCCGGCCGGCGGGCCGTTCTCGAGCTATCCCAGCTTCTCCGTGCCCCCTGAGATCGCCCCGGCGCTGGCGGCCACCGGCTACGACGCCTGCACGACGGCGTCCAACCACACGTACGACCGCGGTGCCGATGGGGTGAAGCGGACGCTCGACGCGCTGGACGCCGCCGGGCTCCGGCATGCCGGTTCCGCCCGGACGCCGCAGGAGGCCGCCACCACGACCTTGCTCGACGTCGACGGGGTCAGGCTGGCGCTGCTCTCGTACACGTTCGGCTTCAACGGCATCCCCGCCCCCGCCGGCCAGACCTGGCGATCGAACCCGATCGACGAGCGCCGGATCCTCGCCGACGCCGCGCTCGCCCGGCGGCGGGCCGCCGAGGTCGTCGTCGTGGCCCTCCACTGGGGCGACGAGTACGACCACGCCCCCAACGCACAGCAGCAGGCGCTGGCCCCGAGGCTCATCGGGTCGCCCGACATCGACCTGCTGCTGGGCCATCACGCCCACGTGGTGCAGCCGATCGAAGCGGTCGGCGACGAGTGGGTCGTGTACGGCATGGGCAACCTGGTCTCCAACCAGGGCTCCCAGGGCCCGGACAAGCTGGAGGGGCTGATGGTGCGGTTCAGGTTCACCGAGCAGCCCAACCGCCACTGGACGGTCACCAGCGCGGAGTTCGCGGCGGTCCTCACCGACGACCGCGGGCCGATCCGGGTGGTGGACGTCCGGCGGGCGCTCGCCGATCCCCACACCGACCCGCGCCTCCGCCCCCGCCTGCAGACCGCGTGGCAGCGCACCGCGGCGATCGCCGGCGCCCGGGGCGCGCCGGCGCACGGGCTGCGCCCGATCGCGGCATAGAGGCCCGGCGGATAGGGCGCTCCGAAGGGCACCAACGCGTGGGCATTTGTTGCTGGGTCGCAGCTCAACAGCTGGGCGTCTTGGCGGCAGTGACCACGGAAAGACAGGAGGCCGTGCCTAGCGGCTCAAGTCCTTAGTGTCGGAGCGTGCGAGAACTCGAGATCAAGCGCCAGCTCTCCCCCGCCGAGATCGAGGCGGTGAACGCACTGGTCCGGGTGGCCGAGCGCGCCGACGGCCACCAGCCCCTGGACGAGCACCGATTCCTCGACGCCGCGGTCGGCGGGGGCCACGACTTCGCCGGGCTGCTGGCCTGGCCGCCCGGCGCCGACCACCCCGTCGCTTACGCCAACGTCATTCGGGGCGACCGGCGCTGGGAGCTCGAACTGGTGGTCGACCCCCAGCACCGCGACGAGCTCCACGACATCGGCACGACGATGCTGTCGGCGGCGCTCGACGTGGTGCGGGACGAGGGCGGCGGCCACGTGCACCTCTGGGTCTACAAGCCGACGCCGGCCCACGACCGGATGGCCGAGGCGGTCGGGCTGGCCCCCGGTCGCGACCTGTGGCAGCTCCGGCGACCGCTCCCGGTCGGCGAGCCATACGAGCTGGAGACGCGCCCCTTCGAGGTCGGCCGGGACGAGGAGGCGTGGCTCGACGTCAACAACCGGGCCTTCGACTGGCACCCGGAGCAGGGCGGCTGGACCATGGACGACCTGCGTAGCCGTGAGGCGGAGCCCTGGTTCGATCCGACGGGGTTCCTGCTCCACGAGCGCGACGGGCGGCTAGCGGGCTTCTGCTGGACCAAGGTGCACGCCGACCACGATCCGCCACTGGGCGAGATCTACGTGATCGCGGTCGACCCGGACTTCCACGGGCGGGGCCTGGGTCGGGCGCTGGCCCTCGCCGGGCTGGACCACCTCGCGGCCAAGGGGCTGCGGGTGGGCATGCTCTACGTCGACGCCACCAACGAGCCGGCCAACAAGCTCTACGAGGACCTCGGCTTCACCCGCGACCACACCGATCGCGCCTACGTCGGCGACGTCGCTGCCGGCTAGCCGGTTCCGACCCCCAAGGCACTCCCGATCGCGAACGTGATCAGCGCCGGCACCACCGTGAACAGGACCTGCCGGGCGATTGCCCGGGCGATGGGCCGTTCGGTGGATCGACCGATGAGCCAGCCCACGACCACCGCGGCGACCACGCCGAGGACCAGGGACGCGAGCTTGGCGGCGGTCCCCGACGTCACGAACCACGGGATCAGCGGGACCAGCGCGCCGATCGCGAACGACACGAACGACGACGCCGCCGCGGCCAACGGGGACCCGAGCCGCTCGGGGTCGATGCCCAGCTCCTCGCGCGCGTGGGCCTCGAGCGCCATCTCGGGATCGCTCATCAAGGCCTCGGCCACGTCGCGCGCCTGGTCGGGCGGGAGGCCGCGCTGCTCGTAGATGTCGGCCAGCTCCCGTGTCTCGTGCTCCGGGCGGCGCCGTAGCTCCCGCGCCTCGATCCGCAGCTCCCGCAGCAGGAGCTCGGACTGCACCCGCATGGAGTTGTACTCCCCGGCCGCCATGGAGATGGCCCCGGCGATGAGCCCGGCCAGCCCCGCCAGGCGGACGACCGCCGGCTGGGGATCGGCGCCGGCAACGCCCAGGATCAGCCCCATGTTGCTGACCAATCCGTCGCTGACGCCGAACACCGCGGCGCGCATCGCGCCGCCCTGGATGTCCCGGTGGTGGAACTCGGGGTGTGCGGACACGTGGCCGGTGCGTCGTCCGGCGGCAGCCCGCGGCCGCGCCGAGTCGGCATCCACGAGCCGCCAGAACGAGGGCACGGACGCACGGTACCGGCGACCGAGCCCTGCCAGCGCCGTACCCTGGCGAGGGTGCCCACCCGCTACGACGTGGACCGCGACGCGCTCGCAGGGATCCTGGCCGGCGAGCCGCGCTACCGGGTCGGCCAGGTGTGGGACGGCCTGTACCGGCAGCTCGCATCTCCCGCCGAGCTCACCGCTCTGCCCCTGTCCCTCCGGGCCCGCCTCGACCGCGACCTGCCGGCCGCCCTGGCGGCCGTGACCGAGTCGATCGACGGCTCGGGTGCAACCGTGAAGTGGCTGTTCGGACTCGACGGGGGCGCCCGCATCGAGACCGTGCTCATGCACTATCGCGACCGCACGACCGTGTGCGTCTCGACCCAGGCGGGATGCGCCATGGCCTGCGGTTTCTGCGCCACGGGACAGGCTGGGTTCCAGCGCCACCTCAGCACCGGCGAGATCGTCGAGCAGATCGTCCGAGCCGCCCGCCGGGCCCGCGACGACGGCCGGCGCCTGGGCAACGTCGTGTTCATGGGCATGGGCGAGCCCCTCGCCAACTACGACCGCGTGTGGCTCGCCGTCGAGCGTGCGCACGGTGGGCTCGGCCTGTCGGCGCGCCACCTCACGTTGTCGACCGTGGGCCTCGTGCCCGGCATCCGTCGGCTGGCGACCGAGGACCTGCCGGTCAACCTGGCGGTGTCCTTGCACGCCGCCAACGACGGCCTGCGCGACGAGCTGGTGCCGATCAACCGGCGCTACCCGCTCAGCGTCCTGATGGGGGCCTGCGCCGACTACGTGCGGGCCAAGGGCCGGCGCCTCTCGTTCGAGTGGGCGCTGATCGACGGCACCAACGACCGGCGCACCGACGCCCGGGAGCTGGCGGACCTGGCCCGCGCCCTGCCGCTGCCCGCCCACGTGAACCTCATCCCGCTCAACCCGACGCCCGGCTATCCGACCCGGGGCACGCCGCCGGACGGGGTCCGCCGGTTCCGCGGATGGCTCCGGGACCTCGGCGTGAACGCCACCGTGCGCCGCAACCGCGGCGCCGACATCGACGCCGCCTGCGGCCAGCTCGCGGCCCGAGTGGCCGTGGGAGCGGGCAACCCGGCCCGAGCGGCCGTGGGAGCGGGCAACCCGGCCCGAGCGGCCGTGGGAGCGGGCAACCCGGCCCGAGCGGCCGTGGGAGCGGGCAACCCGGCCCGAGCGGCCGTGGGAGCGGGCAACCCGTCCCGAGTGAAGTGGGTCACCGCACCAGCACGGTGACGTCGTCGCCGGCACGGACGGCGTCGACGAGCCGTTCCCCGCGCCGCACCCGGGTGCCTGGCCACAGCACCGAGCGCACCACCTGGCCGTCCACCTGGGCCCCGGTACCGATCACCGACGTCCCGCCGCTGGCGGCCAGGTTCGCCGCCAGGTACCGAGCTGGCGTCCCGCAGTCGAGGCACGGGCCGTCCCAGCGGACGATGTCGATCTCGCCGGAGTCGGCCAGCGCTCGCCACGAGGCCTCGTAGAGTCCGGACGGCACCGGGGCGAGCCGCGCCACCTCGCTCCAGGGCATGAGGGCGGCGGCGATGCGGCTCGCGCGTCCCAGCCGGTCCTCGGGCCCGGCCAGCGCCAGCCGGACCCGGGCGCGGTCGGCATCGGCGACGAACGCTGCCAGCGTGCCGGGGCACCAGGTGTCACCGTTGAGGACCAGCGTGGGTCGGCCGTCGATCCACGGCCGCAGCCGCCCGAGGGCGCCGGCGGTGCCGAGGGCCCGCGGTTCCTCGACCGATACGTGGATCCGCCCGTCGAGGTGCGCCTCGATGGCCTCGCGGGCGTGATGGACGTTGACCGCGACGGCGGGCGTGACCGAGCGCGCCCGCTGGAGTGCGTGGTCGATGAGCGCCACGCCGTCCACGGGACAGAGCGGCTTGGGGAGCACCCGGGTCAGCGGGCGGAGCCTCGCCCCCTCCCCCGCCGCCAGCACGACGGCGCACACCTCGGTTGCGCCTGCTCTGGGCGCATCGGGCATCATCGCCGTCATGAGCACCATCGTGCACGGAACCGGCGGGTTGCGGGACCTCGTGGGCCAGCACCTCGGCTACAGCGACTACGTAGAGATCACACAGGATCAGGTGAACTTGTTCGCCGACGCCACCGGAGACCACCAATGGATCCACGTGGACGTCGACCGCGCAAACCGCGAGAGCCCGTTCGGTGGCCCGATCGCGCACGGCTACCTGACCTTGGCGTTGGGACCCCGCCTGGCGCCGCAGGTGACCCGGGTCGAGGGCATCAAGATGGCCGTGAACTACGGCTGCGACAAGGTGCGATTCCCCTCACCGGTCCCGGTGGGGTCGAAGCTGCGGCTCGGCATCGAGCTGCTCGAGGTCAACGAGATCGCCGGCGGCGTGCAGGTGAAGGAGCGGTTCACGTTCGAGGTCGAGGGCGCCGCCAAGCCGGCGTGCGTGGCCGAGAACCTGTTCCGCTACTACGAGTAGACGGATCCTCGCGAGGAAAAGGGTCCGCAGCGACGCTCTCGAGGCACGGAGGGCCGGGGGCCGGTCCCCATTGCCTCGGGCGCCGCCGGGCGGTCCTATTGCCTCGGCAGCGACCGGCGGGATCAGGCCGACAGGCGCGACCGCACCGCCGCCCACCCGGGTAGCGCCCGCACGCTCGCCAGGTCCGGCTCGCCGTCGAGCAGGCCCGGGGCGTGGAAGCCGGCGTCGACCGCCGCCTCCACCCACCGCAGCGCCTCGTCGGGACGTCCCGCCTTGGCCCAGGAGCATGCGACCTCGAAGGCCGTCTGTGGCGGGCTCTGGGCGCCGGCGGCGAAGACCTGCTCCCCGACCTCGGCCGCCGCCTGGAACCGCTCGGCGTAGTGGAGGTGGGTCTGCAGCCCGCTCGCCGCCTCGACGCCGGACCGGCCCGACGCCACCAGACGCGCCGCGACCGGCACCGCCCGGCCCCGGTCCGCCAGCAGCGTGGCCGGTACCAGGTTGGGCGGGCCTCCCGGATCCTGCCGGTAGGCGGCCTCGAACAGGTCGTCGGCCATCTCCAGCGGGCCGGTGACGAGGGCGATGCTCGCCCGGAGGAACGGGTTCCCACCCCCTCCGGCCTGGCGCATGATCGCCGCCGCCCGATCGCCCTCGCCAGCTCGGAGGGCGTTCCACGCCCGGGTCTCGGCCTCCGCCGTCGAGGCGCCCGGCGACAGGTCGGGCAGCGCGCCGGCCCCCGGGGGCCTGACGACCTGCAGGTTGGGGCTCCCCCTCCGGCTCATGCGGCGCCCGATGCCGCTGCCGCCGCCGGAGCGGCCCTGCGCCTCCGGCGCGTCCACGTCGAACACGCCGGTGCGCTGGCCGGCGCGCAGCTCCTGGAAGTTCATGTAGGCGAAGAGGCCGAAGAACACGAGGCCGAACAGGCCGATGAACGACGACCGGAAGGCGAGGAACCCGGCGACGATGGCGGCGACGATCGAGAGCTTGCAGGCGTTCTCGAAGCCGACCAGTTCCTCGGCCACGTGGCCCCCGTCGAGCGGCCTGATCGGCAGCAGGTTGAACACCGCCCACCAGATGCTTACCCACTGGAGGTAGTACAGGACCGGAGCCCAGCTGAAGAACCCCTGGTCGAACGCGTAGTCGATGCGCTGCTGGAGGCCCCAGTTGGTCTCATAGAACACGTACCGGGCGGGGAGGCCGAGCACGAGCAGCTGCGTCAGCGCGCCGGACAGGCTCACCAGGATCGACTTGGGCTTGCTGAGCGCCCGCCGGCCGCCGCCGGTGGGCACGGTGAAGCCACCGAAGCCGTGAAGGACGATCGCCGACCGTTGCCCCAGCAGCCGGTAGGTGAGGGCGTGGCCCAGCTCGTGGACGAGCACCGACACGAACACGATCACGGCGAAGGCGAACACGACCCACAGGGGCTCGAGGCGGATGCCGAACAGGAACGCGACGACGACGAAGAACGGCTCCACCCGCACCGGGATGCCGAAGATCCGGAAATGCGCCCTGGCCACCTGGGCAGCGTAGGCGCCAGCGACCCCTACGATGCGAGCCGTGGCTCGGGCCCCCTCCTCGAACTCGTGGTGGTTGCGGACGGCATGGCGCCGATGACCACCGCCCGCTTGGATCTGCCCCAGGGCGACGACAAGGTCCGGGCGGTGCGGGACATGTTCGACGCCATCGCCCCCCGCTACGACCTGGTCAACCGCATCATGACGTTCCGCATGGACGTCGGGTGGCGGCGACGGGCCGTGGGGTCGCTCGGCCTGCCGCCGAGATCCACGATCCTCGACCTGGCCTGCGGCACCGGCGACCTGTGCCGCGAGCTGGCAGCGTCCGGGCTGGTGCCCCTCGGGATCGACCTGTCGTTCGGCATGCTGGCCGCGGCCCGAATCCGCGCCCCGCTGGTCCAGGGCGACGCCCTGCGCCTACCCGTGCGGGCCGGGTCGGTCGACGGGGTCACCTGCGGCTTCGCCCTCCGCAACCTGGTCGCGCTCCCCCCGTTCCTCGCCGAGCTGGGCCGCGTGCTGCGGCCCGGCGGGCGGATCGCCCTGCTCGAGGTGGCGACGCCGCCGAACCGCCTCCTGCGCTGGGGCCACCAGGCCTACTTCGGCAGGGTGGTGCCGGTCATCGGGGGCCTGCTGTCCGACGGCTCCGCCTATCGCTACCTGCCCCGCTCGGTCGCGTACCTCCCGGCGCCGGACGACATGCGTCGGATGGTCGCCGCTGCCGGGTTCGTCGATGTCGACCGGCGCCTGCTCTCCGGGGGCATCGCCCAGCTCATCCTCGCCACGAGGGCAGGATGACCGCGCTGCTGGCACGCACGCGCCGGCTGGACGCCGACGTCGATCTGCTGCGCTTCGCCGGGCGCGACGGGATGCTGTTCGAGCGCGGGCGCTCCGGGCTCGCCGGCCGGGGCTGCGCCGCACGCGTGCCGTGGCCCGGTGGCGACCCGGCCGCGGCCGCGCGTGCCGCAGCCGAGGAGCTGGCCCGCATCGAGGTCGACGACGAGGTGAGCTTGCCCGGCTGCGGGCCGGTGGCGTTCGGGAGCCTGCCGTTCACGCCGGGGGCACCCAGCGAGCTGGTGGTCCCGGCCGTCGTCGCCGGACGCGCCGACGACGGCACCCGCTGGGTCACGACGATCACCCCTCCCGAACTTGCCGCAGATACCGACGCCATGGCATCGGTATCTGCGGCAAGTTCGGATGGCGGGTCGCTGGCGTCGGCCCGGCGATTCACGGTCACGGCGCAGCGCGAGCCCGAGGACTGGTGCGCCCTGGTGGAGCGGGCCACCAAGGCCATGGCGGGCGGCACCCTGCACAAGGTCGTGCTGGCGCGCCAGATCGACATCGCCGCCGACCGCCCCATCGACCGGCTGGCGGTTCTCGAGCGGCTGCGGTCGGCCTATCCCGGCTGCCACATCGTCTCGGTCGCCGGCTTCGTCGCCGCCAGCCCCGAACTGCTGGTGTCGGTGACCGGCGACATCGTCCGTTCCCATCCCATGGCCGGCACGGCGCCGCGTGGCGGCGACCCGACCACCGACCAGCGGCTGGCGGCGTCGCTGCTCGCCTCGACCAAGGACCGCCAGGAACACCAGATCACGATCGACATGGTCCACGACACGCTGCTGCCGTGGTGCTCCTACCTCGACTACGAGGCCGAGCCCTCGGTGGTGGCCGTGGCCAACGTCCAGCACCTGGCGACCCTGGTGGAGGGGCGCCTGTCCCACCCGGCGCCCTCGGTGTTGGAGCTCGTGGCGGCCGTGCATCCCACCCCGGCGGTCGCGGGCTGGCCCCGCGACGAGGCCGTGGACTGGATCGCCGGGAACGAGGGCTTCGACCGCCAGCGCTACGCAGGCACCGCCGGGTGGGTCGACGCCGCCGGCAACGGCACGTGGGCCGTGTCCATCCGTTGCGCCGAGATCGACGGGCCGGCGGCACGGGTCTGGGCGGGGAACGGCATCGTCGCCGACAGCGATCCGTCCACGGAGCTCGCCGAGACCAGGTCGAAGCTCCAGGCGCTGCTGTCGGCAATCGTGCGGCCGTAGTCGCGGGGAGCCCGCTAGGACAGGGCCGCGTCGACCGCGGCCGCCACGGCGGCATCGATGCGGCCGTGGACCCCGACGTTCGCCGCCCGGTCGGTCCGTGCGACCAGGACGTGGACACCACCCTTGGCGGTCGCCTCCCGCACCGCCGCTCCCACGTCGTCGTCCCGTCCGAGGGCACGGGCGTCGACGCCGAACGCCGCCGCCACCGCCACCAGGTCGAGGCCATGGGGGGTCCCGAAAAGGGCCTCGAACCGCTCGGCGGGGACGGCCCGGGCCTGCGGCAGGAACGAGAAGATGCCGCCGCCGTCGTTGTCGATGACGACGCACACCAGGTCGATCCCGCGCCCGGCGGCGCCGAGCAGCCCGTTGCTGTCGTGCAGGAAGGCGATGTCGCCGATCAGCAGTGCGGTGGGCGCCGCCGATCCGAGCGCCAGGCCGACGGCCGTGGACACGGTGCCGTCGATGCCGTTGGCGCCCCGGTTGGCCACCACGGTCACCCCGTGGCGGGGAGTGGCGTAGCGCTCGACGTCACGGATCGGCATCGACGACGCCACCACGAGCCTGGCGCGGTCGGGCACGGCCGCAACCACGTCGCGGGCGATCGCTGGCTCGTTCGGGGTCGACTCCTGCGCCAGTGCCGACTCCACCGCAGCGGCGGCCGCGTCCGAGGCCGCCCGCCACCGTTCGAGCCAGTGCCGCGGGCCGGGACCGGCGGCCCCCGAGCGCAGCGCGGCCAGTAGGCCGGCGGGCGGGCCGTCGATGACGGTCGCCGCCGTCGCCGCCGGGTCCGACCACCCGGGCGCGCCCACGACGACCTCGCCGGCCCCCGACGCTGCCAGCCACTCGTTGACCACCCGAGACGAGCCGGGCGCACCGACTCGCAGGATCACCTCGGGCCGCAACCCCTCGGAGGCGCTACGCGAGCGCAGGACGGCATCGACGTGCACGATGGCGGTGGCCGCCGGGATCCAGGCCGGCGAGCGGGGCTCGCCCAGCACCGGCCATCCGAGCGCATCGGCAAGCCCGTGGAGGGCGGGCCCGTCGACCGCCGCGGCCCCGGCCACGATCACGCCCTGGCGGCCGGCGAGGGCGCGCAGCTCGTCGGGCACCCCCACGCCCGTCGTGGCGGCCGGCACGGTCGCGGTGGTCGCCACGACCCAGGGCCCGTCGCCGCGTCCCGGGGGCAGCGGTCCGGCGGTGCCCACGAGTGGCTCCCGGAACGGCAGGTTCACATGGACGGGGCCGGGACGCGCCGCCCGGGTGGCGGCGTATGCCCGCCCGGCGAAGGCGCGCCAGCGCGACGCCGAATCCACGTCGGGCACCCCGGGGTCGCCGAACCAGCGCACGGCCCGGCCGAACAGGTGCACCTGGTCGATGGCCTGGGGCGCACCCACGTCGCGCAGATCCGGGGGCCGATCAGCGGTGCAGGCCAGCAGCGGTACGCCGGCGAGGTCGGCCTCCACCACCGCGGCGTGCAGCTCGGCGGCCGCCGTGCCGCTGGTGGTGAGCACGACCGCCGGCCGACCGCTGGCGAGCCCCAGCCCGAGAGCCAGGAACGCGCCCGAGCGCTCGTCGTGGTGGACCTGGAGGGTGACCTCCGCCCGCTCGGCCAGCGCCAGGGCCAGCGGGGTCGAGCGCGAGCCCGGGCACACCACGGCGTTCCGCAGCCCGCAGCGCACCCACTCGTCGACCAGCGTGGCCGCGAACGTGGCCTGCACGTCGGCGGGGGCGGGGGTCTCGGCGGGCGGGGTGCCGGTCGTGGGGGCCATGCGACATGCAAGCATTCCCCGCCGTGCCGCTCCATGACGAACGCGACGGGTCCGGTCCCCGGGTCGTGTTGCTGCACGGCTTCGGGCAGACCTGCCGCTGTTGGGGAAGCGTGGCGGCGGCGCTCGCCGCGCACCACGAGGTCGTCCGGCTGGACCTGCCCGGTCACGGCGACTCGGCCGACGTCACCGCCGACCTGCCGGCAACGGGGCGGCTGGCGGCCGAGGCGGGCGGCCCGGCCGTCTACGTCGGCTACTCGATGGGCGCCCGGATGGCCCTCCACGTCGCCACCGAGGCCCCGGCGGCGGTGCGGGGCCTGGTCCTCGTCGGCGGGACGCCCGGCATCGAGGAGGCCACCGCACGTGCGGACCGCCGGGAGCAGGACCACGCCCTGGCGGCCCGGATCCGGGGTACGGGGGTGGACTGGTTCGTCGACTGGTGGCTGGCCCAGCCGATGTTCGCGGGGCTGTCCCCCGGCACCCGATTCGAGGACGAACGCCGGCGCAACACCGCCGAGGGACTGGCCCAGAGCCTGGAGCTGGCCGGGACCGGCAGCCAGCGGCCGCTGTGGTCGTCGCTGCCGGGGATCGACGTCCCGATGCTGGTCATGGCCGGCGAAAACGACGAGCGCTACGCCGCCATCGCCCGCCGGACGGCGGCGGCGATCGGGCCCAACGCCCGCGTGGCGCTCGTCCCCGGGGCCGGCCACAGCGCCCACCTCGAACAGCCCGCGCGGTTCCTGGAGGCCGTGGAGCCGTGGCTGGCGGAGGCGACCGGCTGAGGCCCGCCGCTGCGGGCCGGCCGCGGCCGGCCGGCGAGGCTCAGGCTGTCAGCCAGAGGCCCAGTGCCAGGAGGACGCCAAAGGCGAGCTGGAGGCGTCCAGTCTCCCCCAGGACGGGGACGAGCCCGCCGCCGCGGGCGCCGCCGAGCACGGCGATCACCGGTCGCCGACCCAGCGGGACCGCCGCCAGGGCCAGCGCCGCCCCGGCCCGCTCCCCCACGGCCGCCACCACCGGCACCATCACCACCGCGCCCACCAGCAGCCCCACGTAGAACCAGCGGGTGCGCCGGTCGCCCAGGCGCACGGCCAGCGTGCGCTTGCCCGAGGCAGTGTCGCCGGGGATGTCACGGAGGTTGTTCACCACCAGCAGCGCCGTCGCCAGCAGGCCGACCGGCACGCTGGCCGCCAGCGCCAGGGCCGACAGGCTCTCGTCCTGCACGTAGGCCGACCCGGCCGTGGCCACCACCCCGAAGAACACGAAGACGAAGAGCTCGCCGAGGCCGAGGTAGCCGTACGGCCGAGGCCCACCCGTGTAGAACCAGCCGGCAGCCATGGCCAGCGCCCCGACCACCAGCAGCTCCCAGCCGACCGCGATCGCCAAGGCCAGCCCCGCCACGCCGGCCACCAGGAACGACGCCAGCGCCGCCCGCTTCACGGTCCCGGGGGCCCGCAGCCCCGACCCGACCAGCCGCACGGGGCCGACCCGGCGGTCGCCGCGGTCGGTGCCCCGCACGCCGTCGCTGTAGTCGTTGGCGTAGTTGGTCCCCACCTGCAGGGCCAGCGCCACGACACCGGCTGCGACCGCCCGCCAGGCAACGACATCGACCCGCCCGGCGGCACAGGCGGTGCCAACCAGGACCGGCACGACGGCCGCCGGCAGCGTCCGCGGCCGCGCGCCGGCCAGCCAGACGCGCCATCCGACCGGGGCGGCGACGCTCGCCATCAGGTGAGTACCCGGCGCCGGAACCCCTGGATGCCCACCCGCAGCAGCACGGCGGTGAAGGCGATGCACGCGGCGTAGACGACCACCCCGTTCATGTGCGGGATCGTGTCACCGGTCAGCCCGATGCGCACACCCTCGGACAGGTAGACGAGCGGGTTCACGAGCACGCCCCAGCGGAGCCACGGGAGCGGCTCGAGGCTCGTCCACGGGTAGTAGACCGCCCCGAGGAAGGTCATGGGCAGCACGAGCAGGCTGAACACGAGAGGCACCTGGCGCGGCTCGACGCGGGTGCCGACGGTGAGCCCCAGGGACGCGCCGAGCACGGCGGCGAGCGGCAGGAACGTCAGCGTCACCGGCCAGTTGACCTCGAGGTGCACGTCGGTGGCCGGGACGACGTACGCCAGCGGCAGGACCACCATGGCGGCCAACAGGCCCTGGATCGCGCCCGACGTCACCTTCTCGAGGGCCACCCCCTCGACCGGTATCGGGGCCAGGACCCTGTCCTCGATCTCGCGGGTGTAGCCGAAGTCCTGCACCATCGGCAGGGCCACGGCCTGGATCCCCTGGAAGATCATGACGCTGGCGACCACCCCGCCCACGAGGAGCGTGCTGAACGCCTCCTCCGCCGAGGTCCCGCCAGCGCTGCCAACGCCCTGGCCGATCTTCGGGAACACGTAGGTGAACACGAACAGCAGCAGCAGCGGCTGCATCACCGTCCGGGCGATGAAGGCCGGCAGGTCCTTGCGGAGCACGACGAGGTCGCGTCCGAGCAGCGCGCCGAACGCACGCCAGCTCATCGGCGTCCACGCCCGCAGGAACCCCGGATGGGCCGCAGGCGGGGTGGGTGGTGCGGTCGTGCCGATCGATGAGGGTCGATTCCGCCGGTCCTCCGGGTCCCTGTTCAACGACGGAGTGCGTGACGCAGGCGGTCCGCGGAATCCACCCTCAGTCATTCCCGCAGCTCCCTTCCGGTGAGGTTGATGAAGACCGTCTCGAGCGTCGGTTCCTCGATGTGCAGGTCGCGCACCTCGTGGCCCGACCGCTCGGCGGTGGCGATCACGCGGGGCAGGATCCCATTCCCCCCGTCGACGTAGAGCCGCACCGCACCGTCGACCACCTGCGCCCCGGTGGCGCCGTCGAGGGCGCGCAACGCCTGCGCCAGGTCGTCGCCGTTGCCGTCCGCCTGGACCGTCACGACGGTGTCGACCCCGAGCGAGCGCTTGAGGCTGGCGGGCCGGTCGAGGGCCAGGATGCGGCCGTGGTCCATGATCGCCACCCGCTCGCAGAGGTGGTCGGCCTCCTCCATGTAGTGGGTCGTGAGCAGGACCGTCTGCCCGTCGCGGTGGAGCTCGCCCATGATGTCCCACAAGCCGAGCCGGCTCTGGGGGTCGAGGCCGGCGGTGGGCTCGTCGAGGAAGAGCACCTGCGGGCGATGGAGGATCGCGCGCGCCACCATGAGTCGCTGTGCCATGCCACCCGACAACGTGCCGACGTCGGCGGTGGCCCTGTCGGTCAGCCGCATCAGCTCGAGCATGCGATCGGCGGCGGCGCGGGCCTCGCGCCCCATCATGCCGAAGTAGCGGGCGTGGAACTCCAGGTTCTCCCGCACGTCGAGCGACCTGTCGAGCGTGTTGGTCTGGGTGACGACGCCGATGTGCTCCTTGGCGCGCGCCGGCTCGGCCACGACGTCGATGCCGTCGACGTACGCCCGGCCGCCGGTCGGCACCACCCTCGTGGTGAGCATGCCGATCGTCGTCGTCTTCCCGGCGCCGTTGGGGCCGAGCAGGCCGAACAGCTCGCCGCGGCCGACCTCGAGGTCGAGGGCGTCGACGGCCGGCGGCGCCGCGTGGCCGGCGTCCGCCGGTGCGGCGGCGGGCTCGTAGACCTTGGTGAGGGCCTCGGTGCGGATGGCGGCGTCGCGGGTCGTGTCGGGGGCGTCGATGCCACCGACCGTAGATCGCCGGCCGCGCCCGTAACCTCCACCCCCGTGCGGAGGCTGATCGTCGTCGAGGCGCAAGGGACCGCCGGGCTCGTTGACCGCCTGCGCCGGGCGTGGGACGCCGGCGACGCCGTGTTGCCGCTCGATCGCCGGCTGCCGGCGACGGCCCGCGAGCGGGTGCTCGGCGCCGCCCGCCCGGATGAGCCCGTCGCCGACGGCGACGCGCTCGTCGTCGCCACCAGTGGCACGTCGGGCGAGCCCAAGGCGGTGGTCCTGACCCACGACGCAGTCGACGCCTCCGCACGGGCCACAAGCCGCCGGCTCGCCGTCGACCCGACGTCCGACCGCTGGCTGGCCTGCCTGCCGCTCGCCCATGTGGGCGGCCTGGGGGTCGTGACCCGGGCGATCCTGACCGGCACGCCGTTGACGGTCCACGACGGGTTCGACCCCGGCGCGGTGGAGGCGGCGACACGTGGCCCGGACCGGTGCACGCTGGCCTCGCTCGTACCGACCATGCTCCGCCGGATCGACCCGAATGGGTTCCGCACGGTGGTCTTGGGGGGCTCCGCCATGCCACCGGACCTCCCGGCCAACGCGGTCGCCACGTACGGCATGACCGAGACCGGCAGCGGCGTCGTCTACGACGGCGTGCCACTGGACGGCGTCGACGTACGCGTGGAGGGCGGACAGGTCGAGCTGCGTTGCCCGATGCTGCTCCGGTGCTACCGGGACGGCACCGACCCCAGGGACCCCGACGGCTGGTTCCCGACCGGCGACGCCGGCGCCTGGGACGAGACCGAGGGCCGCCTCCGGGTGTTCGGCCGCATGGACGACGTCATCGTCAGCGGCGGCGAGAACGTCTGGCCCGTCGCTGTCGAGCGGGCGCTGGCGAGCCACGCCCGGGTCCGGGAGGTTGCCGTCGTCGGCCGGCCCGACCCCGAGTGGGGCCAGCGGGTGACCGCACTGGTGGTGCCGGCCGATCGTGCCCACCCGCCCACGCTCGACGAGTTGCGAAGCGTCGCCAAGCGCGACCTGCCGGCGTATTGCGCGCCTCGGGAGCTTGTCCTCGTGACAGAACTCCCCCGCACCGGTTTGGGCAAGCTGGTCCGGCGCGCGTTGTGATCCTGCGGGCGCGGCGCCGAGCCCGCTACAGCCGCCGCGAGCCGACCAACGCCCCGCCGTCGACCACGAGGGTCTGGCCGGTGATCCACGACGCGAGGTCGCTGGCCAGGAACAGCGCAGCGTTGGCGATGTCCGTCGGGACGCCCAGGCGCTTGAGCGGTGTCCGTGCCGCCACCTGCTCCTCGGCCGGCTCCCACAGCGCCCGGGCGAAGTCGGTCTTGACCAGCCCCGGGGCGATGGCGTTGACCCGCACGCCCGGCGCCAGGTCCTGGGCCAGCGTGCGGGTGAGGTGGATCAGTGCCGCCTTGGTGACGTTGTAGTGGCCGATCCCGGGCTCGACGGACAGCCCACCCACCGACGCCACGTTGATGACGACGCCACCGCGCTCGGCCATCGAGGCCCTCCAGGCCTCCTGCACCCACACCACCGGGCCGCGGAAGTTGACCTGCCAGGTCTTGTCGAACCGTGGGAGGTCGATGTCGATCGGCCGGCCCATGTAGGGGTTGGTGGCGGCGTTGTTGACAAGGATGTCGACGGCGCCGAACCGCTCCATGGTGGCGGCGACACAGCCGGCGATCTGGTCGGGTTCGCCGGCATTGGCCGCGAACACCGCAACCTCACCGCCCGAGTCGGGGATCTCCGCGGCGGCCGCGTCCAGGCCCTCCTGCTTCCGCGACGACAGCATCACCGCCGCGCCCGCATCGGCGTAGGCGGTCGCGATCGCGCGCCCGATCCCGCGGCTGGCGCCGGTGACCAGCGCGACCTTCCCCTTCAGGCTGATCTCCATGTGCCCGCACGCTAGATGACGTTCGAGTTGGCTCCGCAGTCCGCCTTTCAAGGCTTTGGATAGAGGATCAGCTGGGTCTGCGTCACCTTGGCCACCGGCCGGTCGCGGCCATCCGTGACGACGGTCTCGACCACGATCGTCGAGCGACCGACGTGGAGGGGGCGTGCGCTGGCGACGGCCACGCCCTCTCGCACCGCGCCGAGGAAGTTGGTCTTCGACTCGATGGTCGTGGTGCCCACCGCGCCGTCGGGCAGGTTGAAGTACGTGCAGGCGCCGCCCGCGGAGTCGGCAAGCGCCATGATCATCCCGCCGTGGAGCACGCCGTTGCCCGTGCACAGGCCCGGCGCCCAGTCGATCTCCACCCTGGCCTCGGCGGGGCCGGCGGCCGTGGCGCGCATGTCGAGCGTGTCGGCCAGCGGCATGGCGGAGCGGAGGAAGGCGGTGGCGTCGTCGGGGCTCATGCCCCCATGGTCCCCGCTCGGGGTGCAGGTCCCAATTACCCGTGGCGTAGGCGTTCGGACGCGCCGCGACTCCCCCTACCGTGGGGGTGATGAACCGCCTGGCCGACGAGACCAGCCCGTACCTTCGCCAACACGCCGACAACCCGGTCGACTGGTATCCGTGGGGTGACGACGCCTTCGCCGCCGCCCGCCGCGGCGACAAGCCGGTGCTGCTGTCGGTGGGCTATTCGGCGTGCCACTGGTGCCACGTGATGGCGCACGAGTCGTTCGAGGACCCCGAGATCGCGGCGCTTATGAACGAGCTCTTCGTCAACATCAAGGTCGACCGCGAGGAGCGCCCGGACGTCGACGAGATCTACATGGAGGCCGTCCAGGCGCTGACCGGGCAGGGCGGCTGGCCGATGACCGTGTTCCTCACGCCGGACGGCCGGCCGTTCTTCGGGGGGACCTACTTCCCCAGCACGCGGCGCGGCGGCATGATCGCCTTCCCCGAGCTGTGCCAGCGGATCGACGAGCTGTGGCGCACCCGTCGCCCCGACATCGACTCCCAGGCCGGCGAGCTGACGGCGGCCCTCGGCCGCTCGGCGCTGGTGGAGCCGGCGGACGGGTCCCCCGGAGGCGACGCCCTCGAGGCGGTGGTCAAGGTGCTCCGGCAGCAGCACGACGACGCGCATGGCGGGTTCGGCGGCGCCCCGAAGTTCCCCCAGGCGATGAGCCTCGACCTGCTGCTGCGCGTCCTTGCCCGGCGACCGGTCCCCGATCCCGACATCCAGGGAATGGTGGAGACGTCGCTCGACGCCATGGCCGCGGGCGGGATCTACGACCACCTTGGGGGCGGGTTCGCCCGCTACTCCGTCGACGCGGTGTGGCTGGTGCCGCACTTCGAGAAGATGCTCTACGACCAGGCGCTGCTGGTCCGCGCCTACCTGCACGCGTGGCAGGCACTCGGCCACCAGCGCTACCGCCAGGTGCTCGACGAGACCGTCGGGTACGTGCTCCGGGACCTCCGGCACCCCGAGGGGGGCTTCTTCTCCGCCGAGGACGCGGACAGCGAGGGCGAGGAGGGCCGCTTCTACGTCTGGACACCCGACCAGGTCGTGGCGGCGCTCGACGGCGACCGGGACCTGGCCGACGACGTCATGGCTTTCTACGACGTGACGCCGGGCGGCAACTTCGAGGGCCGGACGATCCTCAACCGCATCCACGCCCGGGGTCCGGGCGGCGCCGATCTCGCCCGCCCGCCCCGCATCGAGGAGGCGAGGGCGCGCCTGTTCGCGGCGCGGGAGCGGCGGGTGCGGCCCGGCCTCGACGACAAGGTCCTGACCGAGTGGAACGGGCTCATGCTGGCGGCGCTGGCGGAGGCCGCAGCCGCCACCGGGCGGCGCGACTGGCTCGATGCCGCCACCGGCACAGGCGAGTTCCTGCTCCGCTCGTTGCGGCGCGACGACGGCCGCTGGCTGCGTTCGTGGCAGGCCGATGGACATGCCTCCCCCTCCCACGACCGCTCGGGCCGGGCCCGACACCTCGGGTATGCCGCGGACCACGCCGCACTGGTCGACGCGTTCGTGCGGCTGGCGGAGGCCACGGGCCAGGCTCGCTGGCTCGACGCCGCCCGCGGCACCGCCGACGCCCTCCTCGACCTGTTCTGGGACGACGACCGGGGGGGCCTGTTCACGACCGGCAGCGACGCCGAGCGGCTCGTGGCCCGCAACAAGGACCTGATGGACAACGCCACGCCCAGCGCCAACAGCCTGGCGGCGGTTGCCCTGCTCCGCCTGGCCGCCCTGACGGGCGATGAGCGCTACCGCGACCGCGCCGACCGGATCCTGCGCCTGGCGGGGTCACTGGCCACCCAGCACCCGACCGCGTTCGGCCACCTGCTGGCGGCCGTCGACCTCGCCGTCGACGGGATCGACGAGGTGGTGGTGGCGGGCGACCGTCCCGACCTCGTCGAGGTCGTCCAGAGCCGGTTCCTCCCGGGGGCGGTGCTGGCCTGGGGCGAGCGCTACGCCTCGCCGCTGTGGGAGGGCCGGGACGACGGCCGCGCCTACGTGTGCCGCAACTACGCTTGCCGGCTCCCGGCGGAGGACCCCGAAGCGCTCGAGGCCCAGCTCCACAGCGGTCTTTGAAGATCTTTCGGGCTATCGGCCCGTTTTTCCTTCAGAGACTCGGATGACGGTCTTGCCGATGTTGTCGCCGGTGAACAAAGCGTTGAGGGCGTCGACCGCCGACTCCAATCCCTCGTAGACCTGCGTCCGGTATTTCAGCTTGCCCTCGGCCGCCCAGGCCCCCAGCGTGGCCGCCACCTCGCCGAAACGATCCCAATGATCCAGCGACAGAAAGCCCTGCATGCGGGCGCGCCGGTTGATGAGCTGGAAGTAGTTGGACGGCCCCGGCGGGCGCCCACGCTCGTTGTAGATGGCGATCGCGCCGCACAGGACGACGCGCGCGTGCATCGCCAGGCGGTCGAGCACGGCATCGAGGATGGGGCCGCCCACGTTGTCGAAGTAGACGTCGACGCGATCCGGGCACAGCTCACGGAGCCGGGCGCGCACATCGTCGGTGCGGTGGTTGATGGCGCCATCCAGGCCAAGGTCGTCGAGCAGCCAGCGGACCTTGTCGTCGCGCCCGCAGATGCCGATCACGCGGCACCCCTTGAGCCTCGCGATCTGTGCCGCCAGCGAGCCGGTGGCGCCGGCGGCCGCCGACACCACCACCGTGTCGCCCTCCCCGACCTGGCCGACGTCGATCATCCCCACGTAAGCGGTCAGGCCGGTGGCGCCGTAGAGGGCGAGGAGCGCAAGAGCATCGACGTCGTCGCCCAGCGGCGTCGCCAGCGGGTCGTCACGCACGAGCCCGTAGCGCTGCCAACCCGGCAGCGCGTACACCGCGTGGCCGAGCGGGAAGCGCTCGGCCCGGGTAGCGATCACCCGGCCGATGCCGCTGGCCCGCACGGCCTCGCCGAGCTCGACGGCCGGCAGGTAGCCCTCCGCCTTGGACAGCCACGTGCGCACCGTGGCGTCGATGCCGATCCAGTCGAGCTCGAGCAGCGCCTCGCCCTCGGCGGGGACGGGCAGCGGAACTCCTTCCTCCAGTTCGACGTCGTCCGCGGCCAGCAGGCCCTCGGGCCGTCGGCGCAGCACCACCCGGCGATTGGTGGTCGCGTCGAGGTCGATGGCGGTCTGCAGCTCCACAGGCCGGCGACCGTAGCGAACTGGTCGGCGACCGTAGCGAACTTGCGGCGTTTGGAGCTGCCATGGCGCGCCTTTCGGCGGCATGTTCGGCGGCGGGGCTACCACCCGCCGCGGTGGACCACGTCGCCGAGCGGCGGGCGCCCCCGCCCCGCCGACCGCGCCGGTTCGTCCGGCGCCGGCCACCCGACCGCGACCACTCCGGGCGCCCGCCAGCCGGGCGGCACGCCGAGGTGGTCGAGCACGGCCCGCTCGTGGTCGAACAGGCCGTAGAACAGCGCCCCCAGCCCCGAGTCGACGGCCCCGAGCAACAGCGTCTGCACCGCCATGCCCCCGTCGACCCACCAGTACGGGACGGGCCAGGCCGCCGGGCCGGCCCCCAGTCCGGTCGACCGCTTGTCGGGCTCGCGATAGCGCTCGACGTAGGCGTCCGACGACACGAGTGGCACCACCAGCACGGGGGCGCTGAGCAACCCCGGCCAGCGGAACGCGGGGCGCCGGTCGGGCGGCAGCGTGATGTCCCACACCGCGGCGGTCTGCGCCCCCTCCAGGACCACGAACGCCCATGGCTGGGTGTTACCCGCCGAGGGCGAGCGCCGGGCCAGGTCGAGCAGCCGGTCGACCAGCTCCGGCGGGACCGGGCGGGCGTCGAACGCCCGCACCATGCGACGCCGACGGACCGCGTCGCCGAGCTCCACGGACCCGGCCGTCAGGCGAGCTTGCGGAGGTCTTCCTCCATGGCCCAGCCGAACCCGATCAGGCTGTCGCCCTTGCCGGCGTGCAATCCCTCGAACCGCTCGACCACCTCTTGGTCGCTCTGCTCAGGGTGCAGCGTCTCGTGGTCGAACACCGGGGCTGGGCCGCTGCCATCGCCCCGGGCCACGAACGCCCGCTGGTCGTAGGCGCTCGCCTCGATGCCGTAGCGCTTGGCCAGGCGACCACCCCAGGCGCGCTCCTCGCCGGTGGCCTTGTGGCCGGACCGGGGCACGATGTCGTTGAGGTTGCGGAAGGCGTCGAACCCACCCACGTCGCCGAACCGGGCTGCGATCAGCACGTCCTCGTCGGGGAACGCGAGGACCGCCCGGCGCAGCAGGTCCTGCACCAGCGCCCGCAGCAACGTGTCGCGCTTGGAGGTGCGGCGCACCGATGCCATGCCCACGAGCACGCACGGCGTTCCGCCGATGCGCTCGAGCGTCGAGAAGGCGAAGCCCTTGAGCTTGGCTTCGTCACGAACCTGTGTGATCAGCACCCACGCCTCGGCCTGCTTCGACAGCATGCCGATCTCGTGGCTGTACTGGGCTTCCGCGCAGAGATCGGCCATCTCGACCAGCTCAGCGTCGCTGAGAGCTGTGCAGTCCTTCGTGTCTACAGCGATCGACATCTCCGGCCTAGCCCCCGTTCTGCGTGCGGCAACAAGCCACTAGTCCAGTCAAACGATGCGGGTCGTGCAACTCCGATGCCCGAACACGCGCGCGCGATGGACTCAGCTGAGGATGGCCGTGGGGCCGAGCGCCTCCCTGAGCTGGCCCACCAGACCGTTGGTGGCATCGACGTTCCAGCGTTCGGGGAGCCGAACGACTCGGCGCTCTCCGAGCTGGAGGAAGACCGGTGACTCGCCGGGATGGTCGGCGAGGAGCCGCCGGAGGTGTGCCACCTTGTCCTCGGACAGCAGCTGGGGCGGGACGCGTAGCCGCAGCGGCTCGACCTGGATGGCGGCCACCTCCACCACGTCGATCGACTGGGCGATCAGCTTGGGGGCGTCGTCGCGGGTGTCGACCCGGCCTCGGACGATGACGACGGCGTCGTCGGCCAGTTTGTGGCCGTGCTCGGTCATCGTGCGGGGGAAGACCATGACCTCGGCGGCGGCCCGCAGGTCCTCGAGGGTGAACACCGCCATCAGGTCACCTCGGCGGGTCCACTTGCGCTGGAGCCCGGTCACCACGCCCCCGACGGCCTTGAGGTCGCCGTCACCGAGGTCGGCCAGTTCGTCGAGGGAGCAGTCCGCCCGGCGGGACAGCGCCGCCTCCGCGCCCAGCAGGGGATGGTCGCTCACATAGAGGCCCAGCATCTCCTTCTCGAACGCCAGCCGGTCCCGCTTGTCGAACTCGAGGTCGGGGATGGCGGTGCGCTCGAAGTCGCCCACGCCGCCCGCAGCGGCGTCGTCGGCGTCGGCGAACAGGGTCATGATCCCCATGTCACGCTCGCGCCGGCGGGCGAGCGTGTGGTCGACGATCTGCTCGAAAACCGTGAGCAGTCCCTTGCGCTGGTGGCCGAGGCTGTCGAAGGCCCCGGCCTTGATCAGCGACTCGATCGTGCGCTTGTTGAGGACAGACGAGTCGACCCGCTGGCAGAAGTCGTAGAAGTCGGCGTACGGGCCATTGGCCTCGCGCTCGGCGACGATGTGGCCGACCAATCCCTCGCCGACGTTCCGGACCGCCGACAGCCCGAAGATGATGGCCGCACCACCGGACGGCTCCAGGACCGGCACGAAGTCCGACGCGGAACGGTTGATGTCCGGCACCTGGACGGAGATGCCCATGGCCCGGCACTCGGCGAGGTAGACCGCCGCCTTCTCCAGGCTCGCCTTGACGCTCGTGAGCAGCGCTGCCAGGTATTCCGAGGGATAGTTGGCCTTGAGGTAAGCCGTCTGGTACGCGACGAACCCGTAGCCATAGGCGTGCGCTTTAGGGAAGGCATAGTCGGCAAACGGCTCAATGATGTCGAACCACGCCTTGCCCAGTCCGGCCCCATAGCCGGTGCGATCGCAGGCCCCAATGAACTTCTCGCGCTCGGCGGCCATGATCTCGCGGCGCTTCTTGCCTGCGGCCTTACGAAGATTGTCGGCCTCGGCGAGGGAGTACCCTGCGAATTTCTGGGCGATCCGCATCACTCCTTCCTGATAGATGCATAGACCGTAAGTGTCGCCCAGAACTTCGGCGGCGTCGGGGTGCAGATACTCCACCGGCTTGCGCCCGTTCTTGCGGTCGGCGTAGTCGTTGTGCATGTTCGCGGCCATCGGGCCGGGCCGGTAGAGCGCGACCAACGCCGCCACGTCCTCGAACGTCGTCGGCTGCAGCGAGCGCATGAGCGCCCGCATCGGGCCGCCCTCCAGCTGGAACACGCCGACCGAGTCGCCGCGGCGCAGCAGCTCGTAGGTGGGGACGTCGTCGAGCCGCACGCGATCGATGTCCAGTTCGATGCCCTGGGTGCGCCGGATCACCTCGACGGTGTCGGTGATCACGTCGAGGTTTCGCAGCCCCAGGAAGTCCATCTTCAGCAGGCCCAGATCCTCGACCCCGTGCATCTCGTACTGGGTGACGATCGGCGCCTCCTCCAGCGACTGGCCGTTCTCGGGCTTGCGCTGGATCGGCAGGTACTCGGTGAGCGGGTCCTTGGTGATCACCACGGCGGCGGCGTGGATCCCGTCCTGGCGCCGCAGGCCCTCGAGGCCCTTGGCGACGTCCACCACCTGCTGGACGTCGGGATCGTCCTCGTACATCTGCCGCAGCTCGGCCGCCATCTTGTAGCCGTCCTCGAAGCGCGGGTCGGCATCGAGGCAGGCGTACAGGGGCGTGTCGCGGCCCATGATGAGCGGCGGCATCGCCTTGGCCACCCGATCGCCGACGGCGTAGGGCTGGCCCAGGACCCGGGCGGCGTCGCGCACCGCAGCCCGGGCCTTGATGGTGGAGAAGGTGACGATCTGGGCGACGTGGTCGCGGCCATAACGCTCGGCGGCGTAGCGGATCATCTCATCCCGGAAGCGGGAGTCGAAGTCCATGTCGATGTCGGGCATGGAGATGCGCGACGGGTTGAGGAAGCGCTCGAACAGCAGGTCGTACCGGATCGGGTCGAGGTCGGTGATGCGCAGGCAGTACGCCACGGCGCAGCCGGCGGCACTCCCCCGGCCCGGGCCCACCCGGATGCCGTTGCGCCGGGCGTGGGCGATCAGGTCCCAGACGATCAGGAAGTACGAGCTGAAGCCCATGTCGGCGATGACCTGCAGCTCGTACGCCAGCCGCTCCACCACGTCGTCGGGCAGCGGGTCACCCCACCGCTGTTTGGCACCCTCGAACGTCAGGTGGCGCAGGTAGTCGCCGTCACTGGCGAACTCGTCGGGCAGCGGGAACGTGGGCAACTGCGGCTTGCCGAACGCGATCTCGACGTCGGCCCGCTCGGCGATCCACAGCGTGTTGTCGCACGCCTCCGGGGCCTCGCCGAACAGCGACCGCATCTCGGCGGCCGACTTCAGGTAGTGCTGGTCGCCGTGGAACTTGAACCGGTTGGGGTCGCTCATCAGCGAGCCTGTCTGCACGCACAGCAGGGCGTCGTGGGCCACGGCGTCGTGCTGGTGGACGTAGTGGCTGTCGTTGGTGGCCAGCAGCGGCGCCCCGATGCGCCGGGCGATCTCGATCAGTTGCGGGTTCGTCCTGTTCTGTTCGGCGATGCCGTGGTCCTGCAGCTCGACGAACAGGTTGTCCTTGCCGAAGATGTCCTGCAGCCGCGCCGCCTTGGCGGCGGCCCCCTCGACGTCGCCCTGGAGCAGCGACTGGAGAACTTGGCCACCCAGGCATCCGGTGGTGGCGATGAGGCCGTCGGCGTGCTCGGCCAGCGTGTCCCAGTCGACGCGTGGCTTGTAGAAGTAGCCCTCGAGGAACGCCCGGCTGGCGAGCTGGATCAGGTTCCGGTACCCGACGTCGGTCTCGGCCAGCAGCGTCAGGTGGTAGTAGAGCTTCCTCCCGCCCTCGGTGTCGCCGCCCGTGTCGTCGACCCGCCCCCGCCGAGCCGGGCGTTCGAACCGCGACTCGTGGGCCATGTAGGCCTCGGTGCCCAGGATGGGCTTGATCCCCTGCTTCCGGCACTCCTTGTAGAAGTCGAGGATGCCGTACATGTTGCCGTGGTCGGTGATGCCGAGGGCCGGCTGCCCGTCGGCCACGGCGGCCCCCACGACCTCGCCGATGCGGGCGGCCCCGTCGAGCATCGAGTACTCGGTGTGGACGTGGAGGTGGGTGAAGCTTCCTCGAGGATGCACCCCGGTCGACTCCCTCCGTCGCGAACCTGATCGATCAGTTCACCGGCGTGGTCGTCCACAGGGGCCTGTGGACAAATGACACCCGTGTGATTCGCCGAGCGTAGCGCGCCGGATCGGGCCCCCGGGGGCGTAACGCGGGGCCGCGCCAGCCGGGGTCAGTACGCCAGGACGCCCGGCGTGGACCCGGCGCCCGCGGGGTCGCCCCGGGCGGCGAGCGCATCCCAGACCGCCCCGAGCGCCGCGTCGTCGTCCGGCGATGTCAGCGACGCGCTCTCCAGCTCGGAGAGCGGCAGGCCACGGCTGCGGAGGTAGCCGCCGATCCCGATGCGCAGGCGCCGCTCCAGCACCTGGGCGCCGGCGCGATCGATGTCGGGCAGCAATACGGCGAACCAGTGCTGGGTCTGGTCCGGCACGTGGACCAGGTGGTCGATCACACCGCCCGCGACGAACTGGTGACCCAGCTCGCGCAGGAGGGTGACCTGGCGCCGGTACGGCAGCAGCGCGAACGGCTCGTCGGGCACCTGGACCAGGACGAGCGAGAACGGGCTGCCGCTGTACTCGCACGCCTCCTTCTCGGCGGCGATGCTGTCGCACAGGAAGCGTGCCGTCCACAGCCGCGTCTCGGGATCGATCGGTGGCGCCGGGACCGAGCGCGGTACGCGTGCTGCGGGGCGCGGCGGGGCGTTCGCCGGCGGCGGCGTGGGCACCGCGTCGTACCAGGCCCCGGGCCGCCAGCGGCCGCCGTCCGGGTCCTCGGCGAAGGGTGTCCCGCGGGGATCGGAGACGGCCGGGTTCCCGTAGGGATCGGACCACGGCGGCGGCGACGCCGCGGGGGGCGCCCACTCGTCGCCGCCGCGCCCTGCCGCGGCCGGGCTGCCGTAGGGATCGGACCACGGCGGCGGCGACATGCTCGGCGGGTGCGGCGGCCAGCCGTTGGACCCGGGCGACCGTGCGGGCGTCTCGGGCTCCCAGCCGGGATCCGGGCCGAGTGACCCCAGGGGCGTGGCCCACTCCGACCCGGTCGCACCCGACGCCGACGCCACCGACTCCGGCTCGGCCCACCCGGGTGGGTCGGCGGGGGCGGATCCGGCGTAGGCGGCGGGGGCCGGAGCGGCATAGGCGGCGTCGTCCGACCCGGCGTAGGCGTAGCCGTCGTCGTCCCCGGCGTAGGCGGCGGCCGGAGCGGCGTAGGCGTCCTCGTCCGACCCGGCGTAGGCGTCGTCGTCCGGCGTCGTGACCCACACCGAGGTCCGCTCCCGGGTCGCGAACGCGTCCTCCCCGGGACGCTCCCGCTTGGAGAACGCGCGGCCCCGCGCCACGAGCGGCGAGTCGTCCCATTCGTTGCCCTGCGACAGGCGGTCGACCAGCGGCTGGGCCCGAACCCCGACCTCCGCCGCCACGGCATACGCGGCCGCCCGGGTGAGCACCAGCAAGCCCAGGCTCGCCACCCCGGCGTCGTCGACATCGGCGGCGCGGAGCGCCAGGTACACGACCGCAGCGATCGCAGCGGTGACCAGGCCGGCGCTGCGTCCCACCACCAGGCCCGCGGCGAACACCGCCACGAACAGCAGCGTCGCCACGACCTCGACCCGATCGACGCCGGCGAGCACGAGTCCCGCGGCGACGATCGCGACGACCGCCGCGACCGCGAGCACCAGCAGTGCCCGGGCCCCGTGCTCGCGCAAGTGGCCTCCGCGCGCGTTCCCCGCGATCCCCATCAGCGACAGCCTACGTGCCCTCTGACCTGGAACGCAGGCACACTACCCAGGGAAGACGCCGCCACACGATGGGTGAGCGATGACCCCGGCCTCCCCGCGGCGTCGGACAAGCGCTAGAGGTACGTGCCCGGGCGGGCGTCGGCTTCGACGTTGGGCTGCGGTGCGCCCGGCGGTAGGCGGCGGCGCATCTCGTCGAGCTGCTGGCGGGCCGCCATCTGCTGGGCGAAGAGGGTGGCCTGAATGCCGTGGAACAGGCCCTCGAGCCAGCCCACGAGCTGGGCCTTGGCGATCCGCAGCTCGGCCTCGCTGGGCGTTGCCGTGTCCGCGAACGGGTGGGCCAGCCGGCCCAGCTCGTCACGCAGGTCGGGCGACAGCGCCCCCGACAGCTCCGAGATCGACGTCTCGTAGATCTCCCGCAGCCGGTCGCGACTCTGCTCGTCGAGCTCCGACTGTCGCACCTCTTCGAGCAGGAGCTTGATCATCGACCCGATGCGCATCACCTTGGCCGGCTGCTCGACGGCCTCACTGGGCTGGTCCCGCTCCTCGGCGGGCTTCACCACCTCGGGGTGCTCGACCGGGCCGGGAGCCGAACCAGCGGCGGCGCCCCCATCGGTCGAGGTGGGAGTCGGCTGGCCGGGCTGGCTGGCGCTCTGATCGTCGGTGAACGACATGGGGGCCATCCTGCCACGGCCCGCCGCCTATCCCGCACGCCCCGAGGCGAAACCGCGGCCGCCCGGTGATGGGTCAGCGCCGGGCGGCCAGGAGGGGTACCAACATCTCGGCCGGGGTCAGCGAGCCGTGGCGCCCGACCAGCTCGTAGGGGCCGACGTCCTGGGGGTCGTGGAAGGCGACGTTGGTCCGCGCCACGAGGGCCACGTCGCCCAGGCGGGAGCGGGCCGCCTCGGTCACCACGGGGCCGAACCAGCCCGCGGCCACGATCTCGTCACGCGTGACCACCCAGGCATCGGTGCCATGGTGCTCGGCCGCCGCCTCCCACAGGGCGCGCGCCCGCCCGGGCCGTGCGTGCAGCCACCGGAACCGCGCCCTCCCCCGACTGCATCGAGCACTCTCCCAGCACGGCGGGCGCAAGCTCCACGACGTCGTCGCCGGTCTCCACTTGGCCGTGGTCCGCAATGACCGCAAGGGCGCCACCCGCGGGCAGGCGGGAGACGATCCGGTCGACGACCTGGTCGATCCAGGCGAGCTCGGCGTCGTAGTACTCGCCCAGGCCGTACTCGTGGGCGACCTTGTCGAGTCCGTCGTAGTACGCGTACACGAAGGGCTCGCCCCGGGCCAGGAGCCCCTCGACCTCGGCCAGCATGGTCGCCATCGTGCGGTAGCCCCAGAACCGTGCGGGCTCGAGGTGGGCGCCGGTGAACCCCGAGTGGCGGTACTCGGCCCGCGTCACCACCGGGGGTCGCTGGCCCAGGAACGGGGCCGTGGACTGCAGCTTGGCGGGCGGCAGGCTCTGGTGGGCGTCCCCGGCGGCCGTGGACCAGCGCAGGACGTTGAGGACCTCGCCATGGACCGCCATGCGGTAGCCGACGATCCCGTGTTCCCCGGGCGGCAGGCCGGTGGTGATCGAGGTGAGGGCCGTCGACGTCGTCGACGGCGCCACGGTGGTGATCGGACCCCCCTCCATGGCCGCCAGGGTGGGGGCCAGGGGACGCCGGGCAGCGAGCTGTTCCCAGCCCATGCCGTCGAGGACGAACAGCACGACCTGGCGCGCGTCGAGGACGACCGCCGGAAGCCAGCGCGGCGCGTCGTCGGGGTGTCCGAGGAGCGCAGGCACGACGTTCGTCACGCAGGCCCCGCCGTAGTCAGGTAATAGGGGTTCGTTGACCACGCCTGTGCCTTTCCGAGATCCACCGTACCCAGCCCGGCGCAAAGCGGTCAGGGCCGTGGGGGTGTCTCCACCCGGTCCTCGCTGCGCTCCTCACTGTCAGCCCGACCCGGCCGGCGCAGCTAGCGGGGTCGGTCCGTGACCGACTCGTTACGCTCACGGCATGAAGGTGTCGACCCGCGGCGACTACGCCAGCCGGGCGCTGCTGTCGCTGTCGCTGCACGCGGGCGAGGTGGGCCCGACCTCGGTCCGCGACATCGCTGAGCGCACCGGCCTGCCACAGCCCTACCTCGAGCAGATCCTCCTGGCGCTCAAGGGGGCCGGGCTGGTCCGGTCCAAGCGCGGCGTGGGTGGCGGCTACGTGCTGGCGCGGGAGCCCGCCACCATCACCCTGGGCGAGATCGTGAGCGCCGTCGATGGGCCGATCACGGTGGGCGACTTCGGCGAGCCCCATCAGAACGGGGCATGCGACCACGAGGGCCAATGCGTGCTCCTGGCCATATGGGGGGTGCTGGGCGAGCACATGCGCCGCCACCTCGACGAGCTCACGCTGGCCGACATCGCCCGGATGGCGCGCGGCGAGCGCGACTGGCCGGTGGTCGAGCCGGTCGACTGACAACCTGCGGCGGTTACCGCTGCCATGGCAACCCCAACTGCGGCACGTTCGGACGGGTGATTGACCAGGCGTCAGCGCAGCACCCCAAGCACGGCCGCCAGGTCGTCCGGCAGCGGGGAGTCGAACGCGAGCGGCACGCGGCTGACGGGGTGCTCCAGCGCCAGGTGCTCGGCGTGCAGCCACGGCCTGGGCGACGGCAGCGAGGCGCGGCGGCCGCCGTAGCGCTCGTCCCCGACCACGGGGTGGCCGATCGACGCCATGTGGACCCGGATCTGATGCGTCCGTCCGGTCTCGAGCTTGCAACGCAGCTCGGTGACGGTCACCGGGTCCGTGAAGCCGCGGATCACCTCGTAGCGGGTGCGGGCGTCCTTGCCCGCCAGCGTCACGGCCATGCGCGTGCGGTCGCGGACGCTGCGCCCCACCGGGGCATCGACCATCCCGGTCGGCGAGTCGAAGGCGCCCCACACCAGGGCGTGGTAGCGCCGCTCGACGCCGCGCCCGGCCAGCATCGCCACGAGCGCGTCGTACGCCGGTCGGGACCTGGCGACCAGCAGCAGCCCCGACGTGCCCTTGTCCAGCCGATGGACGATGCCGGGCCGGTCGGGCTGGCCGACATCTCGGATCTCCGGGTAGCGGGCGAGCAACCCGTGGACCAGGGTCCCGGCGTGCTGGCCGGCCCCGGGATGCACGATCAGGCCGGCCGGCTTGTCGACCACGAGCAGGTCGGCGTCCTCGTACACCACGGGCACGTCGACCGTGGGATCGGGGGCGAGCACATCCGGGGTGGGCCGATCGGCCGCCGCCACCTGGAGCGCATCGCCCTCGGCAACCCGGTGGGAACGGGTGGTGACCGGCCGCCCCCCGACCGTCACTCCCCCGGCATCGACCAGCGCCGCGGCCTCCGACCGGGAGCAGCCGGTGACCGTGGCGACGACCCGGTCCAGCCGCTGGCCGTCGAGGGCCCGCGGCACCACTGCGACGACGGTCGAGTCCGCCGCTCGTCCCATCGCCGGCCCGCGCCCGTCTCCCGGGCCGACGGGGATCTGCGGCATCGCCCCCCGCTCGCTACCCGGGCTCGTCGTCGGCCTCACGCCACTGCGTGCCGAAGAGCAGCAGGGCTCCCACGACGATGGCTGCGTCGGCCAGGTTGAACACCGGCCACCACTGGAGGTCGATGAAGTCCACGACGCCGCCCCCCAGGAATCCGTCGCCCGCCCGGAAGGCGCGGTCGATCAGGTTGCCCAGCGCCCCGCCGGCGACCAGCCCGATGGCCACTGCCGTGCCCGGCCTGGTGGCGTAGCGACCCGAGCGCAGCAGGACGGCCACCACCGCCAGCGCCAGCAGTGAGATGACGGCACCACGGCCCCGGGCCACGCTGAAGGCGGAGCCGTAGTTGATCACCAGGTTGAGCCGCAAGGTCCACACGATGTCGATCGTGCGCGTGTCCAGCGTCTCGAGCGCCCACCACTTCGTGAGCTGGTCGGCGGCGAGGACGGCGGCGGCAACGCCCAGGAGCAGTGGCCACCGCCCCCGTCGGGCGGTGGCGACGGGGGTCTGGGCCTCCCCCGTCAACGACCCAGGCCCAGACCCCCGCTCTTGCACTTCACGCACAGCGCCGCGTACGGCAGGGCCCGGAGTCGCTCCTTGGGGATCGTGGTGCCGCATGAGTCGCACTTGCCGTAGGAACCGTCGTGGATCTTCTCGATCGCCCGGTCGATCTGCTCGATGGCGGCCCGGGCCTGGGCAGAGAGCGCCAGGTCGCGTTCGCGCTCCACGGCCAGTGTGTCACCCTCGCCCGACTCTTCGTCGAACTGCACGTCGCCCGGCTCGCGGTCCTCGGTGAGCGAGTCGGCCTCGGCCTGCAGGCTCTCGGCCTGGTGCAGGTAGGTGGCCCGCTCCTCGGTCAGGGCCTGGAGCTGACCCTCGAGGAACTTGTCGAGCGCGGGCGCCTTGCTCGAGCGTTTGGTGGCCCTGGAGCGGGAGGCGGACTTGCGGGCCGGAGCGGCTTTCGTGGCTCTGGGCATGGGGGATCCTGCCGTCCTCGGGGAAAAGGGTGCCGGATAGTACGCCGAACCCCGTGGGGGGTCAAGGGAAGGCGTGCAGGATACGCGTGAGGGGGCGGAATCCCACCGCGGCCTACGCTGAGCGACATGAGCGAGCGTCCCGTAGGGCGAGACAGCGAGCCCGGCCCGAGCGGCCGTCGGAGCGGACGAGCAACGCGTCGGAGCCCGAGCGGCTCGCTGCGAAGCAGCAAGAGCGGGAAGTAATGCCGTTTGGCCCCGTCGACGCCGGCCTGGACCTGCCCGCTCTCGAGGAGCGGGTGCTGGCCCGTTGGCGCGAGCGCGAGGTCGTCGAGGAGGTGGCGCGGCTCCGCAAGGGCGCCGAGCCCTGGATCTTCTACGAGGGTCCTCCCACCGCCAACGGCCGGCCGGGGCTGCACCACGTGTGGGCCCGGGCGTTCAAGGACCTGTTCCCGCGCTTCCAGACAATGCGGGGTCGCGACGTCTCCCGCAAGGGAGGCTGGGACTGCCACGGCCTGCCGGTCGAGCTGGAGGTCGAAAAGGAGCTCGGGCTCGCCACCAAGGCCGACATCGAGGCGTACGGCATCGAGGCGTTCAACCGGCGCTGCCGGGAGTCGGTCCAGCGCTACGTGGAGGACTGGTCGGCGCTCACCGAGCGCTCGGCCGTGTGGATCGACACGGTCGACGCCTACTGGACGCTCGACAACGACTACATCGAGTCCGTCTGGTGGATCATCCGCCAGCTCTGGGACAACGGCCTGCTCTACGAGGGGCACCGGGTCACTCCCTACTGCGGGCGCTGCGGCACCGCGCTCAGCTCGCACGAGGTGGCCCAGGGTTACGAGAACGTCGTCGACCCGTCGATCTACGTGCGCTTCCCCCTGACCGGAGGGGCCGGGGGCGCGGCCGTGCCCGACGCGGACCTGCTGATCTGGACCACCACCCCGTGGACCCTCATCTCCAACGTGGCGGCCGCCGTCGGCCCCGAGTTCACATACGTGCGTGTCGCCGCCCCGGACGGCGGGCGGGACCTGGTGCTGGGCGAGCGGGCCGCCGCCCGGCTGTTCCCCCAGGCCGAGGTGCGGGAGCAGTGGCGCGGCACCGACCTGGACGGCTGGCGCTACCGGCGCCCGTTCGACTTCGTCGAACCACCCCCCGTACCTGAGGTCGCATCGCAAGATGCGACCGGGGCCCGAGCGGCCCGCCCGCGGAGCGGGCAAGAGCGGGAGCCAAGCCCCCGTAGGGACGGGTGGCGCGTCGTGGTCGCCGACTACGTGAGTGACGACGACGGGTCCGGCATCGTCCACCTGGCGCCTGCGTTCGGGGAGGAGGACGCCCAGGTCGGCCGCGTCGAAGGTTTACCGGTCCTCAACCCCGTGGAAGCCGACGCCACGTTCGATCACACCGTGCCGCGGTGGCAGGGGCGCTTCGTCAAGGACGCCGACCCCGAGATCATCGCCGACCTGCGCCGCCGCGGCCTGCTGGTCGCCGAGCAGCCGTACGAGCACAGCTATCCCCACTGCTGGCGCTGCGGCACCCCGCTCATCTACTGGGCCAAGACGTCGTGGTTCGCCCGCACCGAGGCACGGCGCGCCGACCTCCTGACCCAGAACGAAGCCATCACCTGGTACCCCGACCACATCAAGCACGGCCGCTTCGGGCGCTGGCTCGAGTCCAACATCGACTGGGCCCTGTCGCGCGACCGCTACTGGGGCACCCCGCTGCCGATCTGGCGCTGCCGGGGCTGCGGCTCCGACACCTGCGTCGGATCGGTGGCCGAGCTCTCCGAGCTGGTGGGACACGATCTGTCCGAGATCGACCTGCACCGGCCCTACGTCGACGCCATCACGTGGACCTGCACCGAGCCCGGCTGCCGCGGCACGGTCCGGCGCCTGCTTCCCGTGCTCGACGCGTGGTTCGACTCGGGGTCGATGCCGTCGGCCCAGTTCCACCATCCCTTCGCCGACGACGGGCGGTTCGATGCCAGCTTCCCGGCCGACTTCATCTGCGAGGCCATCGACCAGACGAGGGGGTGGTTCTACTCGCTGCTGGCGGTCAACACGTTGGTGTTCGGGTCCACGCCATACCGCAACGTGGTGTGCCTCGGGCTCCTCGTCGACGAGCAGGGCCAGAAGATGTCGAAGTCGAAGGGCAACGTCATCGATGCCTGGCAGATCTTCACCGGGTTCGGCGCCGACGCCCTGCGCTGGTACTTCTTCTCCGCGGGCCAGCCGTGGACGACCAGGCGCGTCTACGAGGAAGGGATCCGCGAGTCCACGCGCCAGACGCTCCTGACCCTGTGGAACGTCTTCAGCTTCTTCGTCACGTACGCCGACCTCGACGGCTGGGAGCCCGGCCCGGGCGGAGAGGCCCCGGAGCCGTCGCACGTGCTCGACCGCTGGCTGTTGGGCGAGCTCGACGCCACCGTGTCCGCGGTCACCGACGCGCTCGACGACTTCGACGCCCTCGGCGGCGCCAGCAGCATCGCCCGGTTCGTCGACGATCTGTCGAACTGGTACGTCCGCCGCAGCCGGCCCCGGTTCTGGAAGGCGGACGACCCCGACGCCCACGCCACCCTGCACCATGCTCTGGTGGTGACCAGCAAGTTGCTGGCCCCCTTCTGCCCCTTCCTCGCCGACGAGCTCTACGTGGCGCTGACCGGCGACGTGTCGGTGCACCTGGCCGACTGGCCCCTGCCGACCGGGCGCCGCGATGCCTCGCTGGCCGAGCAGATGGGCGCGGCCCGGCGCCTGGTGGCGCTCGGCCGGGCCGCCCGCACCGACGCCAAGGCCAAGGTGCGTCAGCCACTGCGCCGCGCGCTGCTGCTGCATCCGGGCGTCGACCTCGGCCGCGCGGCACTCGACGAGATCGCGTCGGAGCTCAACGTCAAGGCGCTCGACGACGTCGACACCCTCTCCGGACTGATGTCGTGGACGATCGTGCCCAACTTCCGAGCACTCGGGCCGCGCCTGGGGCCCAAGGTCAACGACGTGAAGCGCGCGTTGGCCGACGCCGACGGATCGGCATTGCAGCGCCGGCTCGAGTCCGACGGGTTCATCGAGGTGGCGGGCGAGCGCCTGACCGCGGCTGACGTCGAGGTCCGGGCCGACCGCCACGAGGAGTTCGCGCTCGCCGACGATGGTGGCTGGGCGGTGGCGCTCGACCTCGAGCTCGACGACGAGCTACGGCGCGAGGGGCTGGCACGCGAGCTGGTGCGGAGCCTGAACGACCTGCGCAAGGACCTGGGCCTCGACATCGCCGACCGCGTCGTCCTCGCGGTCGACGCGGACGACGCCGTGTGGGCCGCGCTCGATACCCACCGTGACTACGTGATGGGCGAGGTGCTGGCGGTCGGGCTGTCCCGGTCCCAGGCGGGCGGTGCCCACGCGCTGCGGGTCGACGGCCACGAGGTCTCCGTCACCATCGACGTGGTCTAGAGGTGGCCTAGAGCGAGGGGTCTCAACCCTCCGGCGGGTCGCTCGGCTCCGGGTCGAACACGGCCCGGCCCCACTCACTCGGCCGCGTCTCCGGCTCGCGCGGCGCGTCGGTGCCGTTGGCCCCCGGGTCGGCGCCGGGCGCCAGCGGTTCTTCGGCCGCGGGGGCAGGAGCCGCGGGTGCAGGCGGGACAGGCGGCTCGCCGCCCACCGAGGTGCGCAGCTCCGACGGCAGCCACGGGGCGCGCTCCTCGCCCCCGACGTCACCCACCCGATGTGCGTCGCCCGGTGCCATGAAGGGCATCGGCTGGCTCCACGGCCCGTTGTCGGAGGGGGGCGCCTCCTGGATGGCGGCGACGTGAGCAGCCGGGTTCCCCGCGCCGTACGGCGCCGCCGGGTCGTCGGGCTCGGACGGTGCCGCCGGTCCCGAGCCGTACGCGGCGCGGCTTGGAAGCGGCGGTGCCGCAGGGCGGTCGACGTCGGCGAACGCGGGGACCGGGCCCGGGGCCAGCTGGCCGTCGTCCTCCACGATCCTGCGCAGCTCGGCGATGCCGGCCCGGATGCGCTCGCGCTGTTCGTCGATGTGGCGGTTCAGGATGTCCAGGTCGACCCGGAGCGCGTCGCGCTCGATCGACCAGGCCGTCGAGCTCGGCCTCGACGGACACCCGGGCGTGGTCGGCACCGCGCCGCGCTTCGTCCTCGGCGGACATCCGGGCGCGGCTGGCTTCGGCCCGGGCCTCGTCGAGCAGGCGGTTGGCTTCCTGCTTCGCCTCCTTGATGGTGGCGTCGGCGGTGCGCTGTGCCAGCACCAGCGTGCGCCGCAGCGTGTCGTCGGTCTCGTTGACGCCGACCCCCTGGACCCCGGCGCTCGACGCCGGGGATGCGGACGGCCCGCGGCGCTGATAATCCTCGAGTTGCCGCTGCGCATCGAGCAGCCGGCCCTCGGCTGTCTCGGCCCGGGCACCCACCTCACGCAGGCGCTCGTGCAGGTGCCCGATGCCTGCGGCCACACGCTCCAGGAAGTCGTCGACGTCGCGGGTGTTGTAGCCACCGCGCCGTGCTTCCCGGAACTCGACAGCGTGCAGCGTCTGCGGGGTCAATTCCATGGCGCGACAGAGTAACGAACCCTGTCGGGGCGAACTGAAGCGCCGTCAGCAGATCGCTCGATACACGATCTGTCCCACCAGGAAGACGATGATCGGCGACAGATCGAGCGCCGCCACGCCCATGCGGATCGGCGGCAGGATCGACCGGACCGGCGCCAGCACCGGCTCGGTCAGCCGGTAGAAGACGTCATAGATCTGGGCGTAGGTGGTGCCCGGGGTGGGCAGGAACCAGCTCATGATGATGCGGGCGAAGATCACCACCATGTAGAGCTGGATCGCGATGCAGATGATGATCACGGGTCGGGTTGCTCCGGCGACGCTGGCGTAGACAGGCGGTAGCAGGTTGGCAGATCAGGCTTCGTAGCCCCGCTCGCGGAGGCGGCGCCTCTCCTCGAGCGAGACCTCGACGTCATTCGGCGTCAGAAGATAGACCTGGTTGGCTACTCGCTCCATCTGACCCCCGAGGCCATAGCAGAGCCCGCTGGCGAAGTCGATGATGCGACGGGAGAGGTCGCGGTCGACGCCCTGGAGGTTCAGTATCACCGGCACGTTGACCTTGAACTTGTCGGCGACGTCCTGCGCGTCGTTGAACGACCTGGGGCCGACCACGAACGGCTTGGTCGTCGCACCGGGCGCCAGGGACCGGAGGAGCCCACCGCGGCCACGTCCCGGTCCCGTGCGGTCGCCGTCGGACCCGCGGCGGGTCGCACCGTGCTCGCGTCCGGGCGAGACATCGCCGGTGAGGTCCTCCCCAGCGGTGTGGCCGTGGCCGTTGCCGTTGCGATCGTCGTGGCGGCCGGGTGCGAGGGTGCGCACCGAGCCACTGGGCTCGGGGTCACGCTGCACCGTGCCCGACCCGCCCCGGCGGCCCGACGCCCGGGCCGAACCCGACTGCGGCGCCACCGACTGCTCGCCGGTGCCGTCGAAGTCGTCGTACTCGTCATCGGGGCCCAGCCCCAGGTAGAGCATCGCCTTGCGCCACATCGATGCCATGAGTCCTCCACGGCCGTATCCGGTATCTAGTCTCGCACCCCCGCCTGATCGGGACGCGGACCGAACAGGTCGCGGCCGACGCGGACCATCGTGGCCCCCTCCTGCACCGCCACCTCGAGATCGTCGGACATCCCCATCGACAACTCTCCCAGCCCCAGCCGCTCCGCCAACTCGCGCAACGTGCGAAACGCCTGCCGGGCGTCCTCGGCGGGACCGGCGGGGGCGATCGTCATCAGGCCGCGCACGTCCAGGCCGAGGTCGACCAGGCCGTCGACCAGCGCCGGCGCCAACGACGGCTCGCAGCCGGCCTTGCTCGCCTCGCCGGAGGCATTGACCTGGGCCAGCACGGCTGCGCCCGGCGCCCACCGGGCGATCTCCGCCCCGAGCGCGAGGCGATCGACGCTATGCCACAGCCAGACGTGCGGCGCCGCCTTGCGCACCTTGTTGCGCTGCAGGCGCCCGACGAAGTGCCAGCGCGGGTCCCGGTCGTCGGCGCCCTCCCCGACCTCCGTGGCCTTGGCCACCAGCTCCTGCACGTAGCTCTCGCCGATGTCCGTGAGCCCGGCGCTGAGCGCCTCCCGCACGACCCCGGCGTCGAAGCCCTTGGTGACCGCAACGAGGCGCACCGCCCGGGGATCGCCGCCCGCCTCCGCGATGCGATCCCGCACGGCCGCCACCCGGCCGGGGAGGTCGATCGCGGGGGCCGTGCTCATCAGGGGCCGGCCTCCCGCGTACCGGCCTCGAGCCACACGACCATGGCCTGGCGGGCGGTGTCGCCGCGGGCCCGGTGCGAGAACATCGGCGGCGTGCCGCACCCGGTGCACCCAGTACCGACGCCCAGGATCTCGGTGTCGGGGATCGCGGCCAGCGCGGACGCGACCGCGGTGGGCATGTCGAGGGCCGGGCGGCCCGACCGGGTCGTCGCCCGCACGCCGTCGCCGTAGCGAGCCGCGACGCGGTCGAGGTCCGCGGCGCCGAACTCGTAGCAGCACGGGTGGATGCTCGGGCCGACGACCGCGCGCAGCCGGCGGCCAGCCGCCCGGCGGACGGCCCCCGCCGCTCCTTCGACGACGCCGGCGAGCAACCCCCTCCAGCCGACGTGGGCCGCAGCCACCACGCCCTCGTCTGCGATCAGCGCGACCGGCACGCAGTCGGCGGTCTGGATGGCCAGCGCCGCCCCCGCCCTGGCGGTCACCGCGGCGTCGGCGTAGGCACCGGCCCGGGCGCCGGGCTCGTCCACGACCACCACCCGGTCGCCGTGGACCTGGTGCAGCCATGTCCACGGCAACGGCACCAGTGCCCGCCGGCGCGCGGCCAGCACGTCCGCCGGTTGGCCGACCGCGAAGTCACCGTCGGCGGCGCTGCTGAACCGGAGGTGAGCCGTCGGGCCCGACGGAAGCGTCCACGCCAGGGTCGTCGGCACCACCGCCGTCGGCGCCCGGGCACCCACCGACGCGTTCCCGGCTACTTGAGGAACGACGGGACGTCGAACTCGTCGTCGCTGTCGAGGTCGAGATCGTCGAGCGACGAGGAGACCGAGCTCAGCGAGCCGGAGGTGTCGTCGAACGACGTCGCCCTCGAGGTATCGGACCCGTTGGCTCCCCGTGCGCGCACCGTCCCCTTGCCGGTGTCGTCCCAGCGGTCGAACCCGGCGGCGATCACGGTGACCCGCACCTCGTCGCCCATCTCGTCGTCGATGATCGAGCCGAAGATGATGTTGGCGTCGGGGTGAGCGACGCCGTGAATGACCTCGGCGGCTTCGTTGACCTCGAACAGGCCGAGATCGCTGCCGCCGGCGATGGTGAGCAGGATGCCGCGGGCGCCCTCGATCGAGGCCTCCAGCAGCGGGCTCGAGATGGCGTTGCGCGACGCCTGCAGGGCCCGGCCCTCGCCCGAGCCGTAGCCGATGCCCATCAGCGCCGACCCGGCGTTGCTCATGATCATCTTCACGTCGGCGAAGTCGGTGTTGATGAGGCCGGGCGTGGTGATGAGGTCGGTGATGCCCTGCACGCCCTGGAGCAGGACCTCGTCGGCCATCTTGAACGCGTTGACCATCGAGGTCTTCTCGTTGGAGACGGTCAGCAGCCGGTCGTTGGGGATGACGATGAGGGTGTCGACCTTCTCCTTGAGGTGCTGGATCCCCTGCTCCGCCTGCACCGCCCGGCGCCGGCCCTCGAACGAGAACGGCCGGGTCACGACGCCGATGGTGAGCGCGCCGATGCTCTTGGCGATCTCGGCCACCACCGGCGCACCCCCGGTGCCGGTGCCCCCGCCCTTGCCGGCGGTGATGAACACCATGTCGGCGCCCTTCAGGATCTCCTCGATCTCGTCGCTGTGCTCCTCCGCAGCCTGCCGGCCCACCTCGGGGTCGCTGCCAGCGCCGAGGCCCCGCGTCAGCTCGCGACCGATGTCGAGCTTCGCGTCGGCATCGCTCATGAGCAGCGCCTGGGCGTCGGTGTTGATGGCGATGAACTCCACGCCCTTCAGCCCGGCGTCGATCATGCGGTTCACCGCGTTGACGCCGCCACCCCCGATGCCGACCACCTTGATCACGGCCAAGTAGTTCTGCGGATTGCCGGCCATGGGTCGTCCCACCTCCACCTTCGAGGGTCACCGGGGAGAATTGTCCGGCTCGGAACCGCCTTTGCTTCCGAGCAGGGATTGAGAAAGGTACCAAAGACCCGTAGCCCCACCGGCCCCGGCCTCATCCTCAAGTGGAGGTCGATACTTTTCCTCAACCTCTGGTTGCTCTCGCAGCCTACGAACACCTCTGGTGACGGGTCAAGGCCGGACTTCCCGGAACTCGCACATCGAGCAGCTCGAGGCAGTCCGTGTCCACGTCGGCCAGGACGGTCTCGACGGCCACGATCTTGTCGTCGAGGTCCTCGGTGCTGCCGAACCGGATCTCGCCCCCCGCGGCCAGGGCTGCGTCCAGGTCGGACGAGACCGAGGCCACCACGCCAGGCAGACGCTCACGCAGCGCGCGCAGGATCGCCAGGGCGTCACGGGTGGCCCGCCCGAGCTCGTCGCCCTCGGCGATGCGCCCGCGGACGCCGGTTACCTCCGGGAGTCCGGCAGGTGGCTGGCGAGTGACTTCAAGGACCCGCCCGTCGTCGTCGACCAATGCCACCCGGCCCCCGGCGACCTCGAGCATCGCCAGCGGCTCGCGCTCGGTCACGTGGATCTCGACCGTCCCTGGCCACCGGCGGGCCACGGTCGCCTCCTCGACCCAGGGCAGGTCCTCGACGCGGGCCGCGGCCCCGCCCACGTCGACGCCGACCATCGTGTCGCCCGGGCTGATCCCGGCGACCCGGCGCACGTCGGCGGCGGTGGTGTGGCCGACTCCGTCGATGCCGACGCGGTCGACGTCGAGGAGCGCCGTCTGCGTGGCGACGGCGGCGGCGACCACGACGGCGACGACGCCCAGCGCCACCGTGAACCGCTTGAGCCGGCGTTTGCCCTGGTCACGGCGCACGGCAATGCGCCGCGATCGCATGCGCGGATCGACGACGACCTGCGTATTCGTCTTGGCCGCACTCATCAACCCTCGACCTCTACTGGAGGTTCAGCTCGAGGTTGAGAGTTGTGGAAGCCCACAAGGCGGGTCTCCGGGCGGAGATCGACGCCGCAGTGGTCCCGCACCCGCCGGCGCACCACCTCCATGAGCGCCCGGACGTCGTCGGCCGAGCCGCCGGCGTCGGCCTGGAAGAAGTTGGCATGCTTGGGCGACACCTCAGCCGACCGCAGCCGCAGGCCCTTGCAGCCGGCGGCGTCGATCAGCCGGCCGGCCGAGTCGTCCAGCGGGTTGACGAACACCGACCCGGCGTTCTGGCCGCCGGGTTGGTTGGCGCGCCGCCAGGCCACGATGTCCGCGATCGCCCGCTCCCCCGCCTCCCGGTCGCCCGGTCGCAGCCCGAGGGTGGCGGCCGCCACCACCTGGTGTGGCGCGACAGCCGAACGGCGGTAGCCGAGTTCGAGCTGTGCCAGCGGCACGACCGCGTCGTCCCCGGAGCGCAACAGGTCGACGACGCGGACCTCGATCAGCGATGCCGCCATGTCGGACCCGTGCCCGCCGGCGTTCATGCGCACAGCGCCGCCGACCGACCCCGGCACGCCGACCGCCCACTCGAAACCGGCGAGCCCGGCGCGCACGGTCCGCCGCGCCACCACGGGAAGTGCGGCCGCGCCGCCCGCCTCGACCCGGGTGCCGTCGATGGTGATCCCGGCAAACGCGGGACCGAGCACCACGGCCACGCCGGGAAAGCCGGCGTCCGCCACCAGTAGGTTCGAGCCCTTGCCGACCACGAGCGTGGGCAGGCCGGTGGCGGCGACCGCTCCGGCCACCCGCCTCAGGTGGTCGACCGACGACGCCTCGACGAAGAGGGCCGCCGGTCCCCCCACGCGGTAGGTCGTCAGCGGTCCCAGCGGCACGTCGCGCTGCGCCAGGTCGTCGAGCAGCCGCGCCGCCTCCTCCACCGCCCCGCCGGGCAAGGTCATCATTGCGGCCTTCCCCGCCCCACCGCCCCCGGCGGGTGCCGGCCGATCACCGGCGATCCTCGAGCATCCCCAGGATGCGGGGCGCGAGCTCGGTCAGGTCCCCCGCACCCAGCGTGAGGCACAGGTCGCCCGGCCGCAGAACGGCCCGCAGCCAGACCAGCACGTCGTCCAGCCGGGGCAGCCATGCCACGAGGGCCCAGGGGTCGGCGTCCAACACGGCGTCGACCACGAGCTTGCCCGAGACGCCCGCGCGCGGCGCCTCGCCGGCGGCGTAGACGTCCGTGACGGCCAGCAGGTCGGCGTCGCGGAAGGCGTGCGCGAAGTCCCGCCACAGGGACTCGGTGCGGCTGTAGCGATGCGGCTGGAACACGGCCACGACCCGACGCCACGGGCCGGTCGCCGCGGCCGCCAGCGCCGCCGCCACCTCGGTGGGCAGGTGGGCGTAGTCGTCCACGACGGTCACGCCCTTGGCCTCGCCACGGTGCTCGAAGCGCCGGACCACGCCCCGGAACCCCTCCAGGGCCGCCGATCCCTCGGCCAGGGGCACGTCGAGACGGTGTGCGGCCGCCAGCGCCCCCGAGGCGTTGACCGCGTTGTGCGTGCCCGGCGTCGCCGGCACGACGACGTCGACGGTCTCGCCGGTCGGTTCATGGTGGAGCGCGAAGCGGACACCCGACCCCTCGGGCGCCACCCCGTCCACCCGGTACTCGGCGTCGGCCGAGGTGCCGTAGGTGACGGGGTCCTTGGCATGGGGGACGAGCGCCGCAGCACCCGGGTCGTCGATGCAGAGCACGGCCGGGCCGTCGAGGCCCGCCACGAACCGCTCGAAGCCGTGCCGGAGCGCCGGCTCGCCACCCCAGTTCTCGAGGTGGTCGGGCTCGACGTTGCTCACGATGCCCGCGTAGGCACCGAGGGCGAGGAAGGTGCCGTCGCTCTCGTCGGCCTCGACCACGAGAGGGCCGCCACCCCCCCAGGCCGCGCTCCGGCCGAACTGCGGTATCGCCGCGCCCACGACGAAGCCCGGCTTCCTCCCCGCGCCGGCGAGGATCGCGGCCAGCAGGGCGGAGGTCGTCGTCTTGCCGTGCGTCCCGGCCACCGCGACGGTGGTCCGCTGGGCGCAGATGGCGCCGAGGGCGGCCGAGCGGTGCAGCACGGGGACGCCGCGGGCCCGCGCGGCAAGGACGTCGGCATCGTCGGGTGGCGTGGCCGTGGACACGATCACCGCCTCCACGTCATCGCCCAGCGCCGGAGGTTGGGGGCCGGTGGACACGTTGATGCCCCGCTCGAGGAGCATCGGCATGAACGGCGTCGTGGCGACCGGGTCGTGGCCGCTGACTCGGTGTCCCATCTCGGCGAGGAGCGTGGCGACGGCGCTCATCCCCGCACCGCCGACGTTGCAGACATGGATCCGGCGCGACCGGGTGAGGTCGAGCTCGGGGCCGTCCGAGGAGCCCGGGGTCGGTTGCCGGTCAGCCACGGGCGTGCTGCTCCACCAGCTCGGCGATCGCGTCGGCGGCGTAGGGGCGTGCCGCCGCCAGTCCCGCCGAGGCCATCTGCTCCAGGCGGACGGGATCGGACAGCAGGGCGTCGACCTCGGCCACCAGCCGGTCGCCGTCGAGCTCGGGGTCGGGCACCACCACCGCCGCACCCGCCCGCTCGATGTGGCGGGCGTTGGCCGTCTGGTGGTCGGCCGTCACGTGCGGGGACGGGACCAGCACGGCGGGCAGGCCGACGGCCAGCAGCTCGAAGCTGGTGCTCGCCCCCGAGCGGCAGACCGCGATGTCTGCGGCCGCCAGCGAGGTCGGCATGTCGTCGTCGTACTCCACGGCCTGGTACCGGAGGGGGGCGTCAGCCGGGACCGGCGGGCCGTCGGCCGTGATCTCGGTCCAGTCACGCGACCCGACCACGTGCCGCAGGTGCAGGTCGCTTCGTGCCACCCAGTGCCGCGCGGCGTCGAGCGCGGCGCGGTTGATCCGCAGGGCCCCCAGCGACCCGCCGAAGACGAGCACCACGCGCCGGCCGGGCTCGACGTCGAGCTTGGTCCGGGCGGACGGCGCATCGCGCACCCGGTCGATGGCCAACACCTCGGGCCGCACGGGATTGCCGGTCACCACCGCCCGGGGCAGCGGCGTTCCCTCGAACGCCACCGCACACGCCTTGGCGAACCGGCCCACCAGCCGGTTGGCCGCGCCCGGGGCCGCGTTCTGCTCGGTGACGACGATCGGCACGCGCCGCAGCGCGGCGGCGAGCGCGCACGGCACGCTGGCGTAGCCGCCGACGGACACGACGACGCGGGGCCTGCGGTGGCCGACCAGCCGCCACGCCCGGCCGAAGGCCACCAGCAACGCCAGGGCCGAGCGCACGTTCCGCAGGCTCAGGCGGCGCTCGAAGCCCCGTCCGGGAAGCGTGGTCAGCTCGAACCCCGCCGCCGGCACCAGCCGGGTCTCGATGCCGCGCTCGCTGCCCACGAGCTCGATCGACGCCGCCGCGTGCCCCCGGTCGGCCAGCGCCCGGGCGATGGCGATGGCGGGCTGGACATGCCCGGCGGTGCCGCCCCCGGCGATCAGCGCAAAGCACCCCTGCGCGTGGCGACCGCGTCGCATCAGCGCCGCCCCGAGGCCGGGGCCCGCGGCGGCAGGCTCGTGGCCCGCGCCTGGCGCGCGACCGAGAGCAGCAGTCCACCGGCGGCCATCGTGAACAGGAGCGCCGAGCCTCCGGCGCTCACGAACGGGAGCGGGACCCCGGTGATGGGGAGGATGCCGATCACGGCCCCGATGTTGACGAACGCCTGCACACCGAACCAAGCGGTCACACCGATCGCGAGCAACAGGCCGAAGCGGTCGGGCGCGTGCAGGGCCACCCGCACGCCGATGATCACCAGCAGCACGAACAACCCCACGACCACTGCGGCGCCGACCAGCCCCAGCTCCTCGCCGATGATGGCGAAGATGAAGTCGGTGTGGGCGAAGGGCAGGAACCCCCACTTGGCGCGACTGGCGCCGAGCCCCCGTCCGAACAAGCCGCCCGAGGCCACGCCCACCAGCGCCTGGATGTTCTGGTAGCCCTTGTCGATCGGGTCGGCCCAGGGGTCTAGGAACGTGAAGACCCGGTTGCGGCGGTAGGGCGCGGCGAGGGCGAGCGCAGTGGCGGCGCTGATGCCGATCGTCGCCCACGCCGCCAGGGGCCCGAGCGGCGCCCCGGCGGCAAAGCACAGCGTCAGTGCGATGGCGGCCAGCACGATGGTGGTACCGAGGTTGGGCTGGAGCATGAGCAGCGTCGCCATGGCGGCCAGCACGACGACGACCGGGCGAAGCGTGGCCCGGGAGTTGTGCATGAACGCCGCCCGGCGCGCCAGCAGGTCGGCGACCCACACCAGGAGGCCGAACTTGGCCAGCTCGGCGGGCTGGAACGTGAGCGAGCCGACGCCGATCCACCGGGTGGCACCGTTGGCGCCGATGCCGATGCCGGGAACCAGCACCAGGAGCAGGAGCCCGAGCGACACCAGCAGCAGCGGCGTGGCCAGCTGGCGCCAGCGGTGGTAGTCGACGCGGGCCACGGCCACGAGGGCCACCGCGCCGACGCCCGCCCACGCGGCCTGGCGGGTCACGAAGTACCACGACGACCCGTGCTCGTCGAGGGCGACGACCGACGAGGCCGACATGACCATGACGAGGCCCAACAGGTTGAAGACCGCGATGAGGAACGCCAGCGCCAGGAACATCCCCGAGCCGGTGGCGCTGACCCGCGGCGGCCGGGACGTGGGGTGACGGCGCCGCGCGCCCTTGGTCGCCCGCCCCCGCTCGCGTACGGCGGTGCTCACGGCCGTCCCCGCCGCCCCGCAGCGGCGCCCGTCGCATCGCCGACGGCGCGGGCGAAGTCGTCACCCCGCTCGCCGTACGAGCCGTACCAGTCGAAGCTGGCGCAGCCCGGCGACAGCAGCACGGCGTCGCCGGGCCGGGCGAGGTCGACGGCGGCCCGGACCGCGTCGTCCATCGAGCCGGCGCGGGTCACCGGGCGAACGCCGTCGAAGGCGGCCACCACCTCGGGCGCAGCCTCGCCGATCGCCACCACCGCCCGGATCGGCCCCGCGGACTCCGCCAGGACCCCGAGGTCGAGGCCCTTGTTGCGGCCGCCGGCGATCAGGACGACCGACTCGAAGCCGGCGACGGCCGTCGCCGCGGCGTGCGGGGTCGTGGCCTTCGAGTCGTCGTAGAACCGCACCCCACCAGCCTCGCCGACCAGCGCCACTCGGTGGGGGAGGCCCCGGAACCCCAGCAGGCCCCGGCGTACGCCCTCGATGCTGGCGCCACCCGCCAGCGCCGTCGCCGCCGCCGCCAGCCCGTTGGCGATGTCGTGCGGCAGCGCGCGCTGGAGCTCCTCGACGCGCGCGATCTCGACGGGGCCGGCGCGGCCCTCGACGGGGCCGGTGAGGCGCCCGCCGGGCGCAGCGCCCCCGACGAGGCGGAAGTCGGCCTCGGCGGCCAGCCCGAACGTCACGTGCCTGGCGGGCGCGTCGGCCAGGTGCCTCGCCACCACCGGGTCGTCGGCGTTGCCCACGGCGACCTGTTCCGCCGACTGGTCGCGCCAGATGCGCGCCTTGGCCGCCTCGTACGACGCCAGGTCGGGGTGGCTGTCGAGGTGGTCGGGGGCGAAGTTCAGCCACGTCCCAACCGCCGGGGCGAAGCGCTGGGAGTGCTCCAGGCGAAACGAGGACGCCTCGACCACGAACACATCGGTGGCGGGATCGTCGATAGCGGCCACCAGCGGGACGGGCGTGTTGCCGACGGCGACCGCCGCCAGCCCGGACGCCAGCAGCATGTCCCGGACGAGTGTGGTGACCGTGGTCTTGCCGTCGGTGCCGGTGATCGCAAGCATCGGCCGGTCGTCCCACCACGAGGCCAGGTCGAACTCCGACAGGACCGGCACACCGGCGGCCCTCGCCGCCGCGAACAGGGGGTGCCGGGCCGGAAGCCCGGGGGCCGGCAGCACGGCGTCGGCCCCGGCGACGAGCGCCGCCAGCTCGTCGGCGGCCGGCGCTTCGACCAGGTCCAGCCCCAGGTCGGTCGCGGCCGCCCTGGCCGCCGGTCCGGCCGCGTCGTCGGCGACGACCACGTCGTGGCCGTGCGCGACGAGGGCGCGTGCGACCGCAGCACCGGTGACCCCCAGGCCGACGACCAACGCCTTCACGTTTCGCCTGGCCGTGACCCGGCCATCAGTCGGGGACTCCGATCGAGACGAAGTCGGCGTAGTAGATGCCGAGGGCCACGGCCATGGACATGATCGCCAGGATCCAGAACCGCACGATCACGGTGGTCTCGGGCCAGCCGGCGAGCTCGAAGTGATGGTGCACCGGCGCCATGCGGAACACCCGGCGGCCGAAGTAGCGGAAGCTGCCGACCTGCACGATCACCGACAGCGTCTCGAAGACGAACAGCGCGCCGACGATCGGCAGAAGCAGCTGCACGTTGAGCGTCAGGGCCAGCACGGCCAGGCCGGCGCCGATGGCGAGCGCGCCGGTATCGCCCATGATCACCTGCGCCGGCGGGGCGTTCCACCACAGGAACCCGGTGATGCCGCCCACCATGGCGGCGGCGACGACCGCGAGGTCGAGGGCGTGGTTGATCCCGTAGACCTCCGGATGGCGGAAGGCCCAGAACGCCACCACCGTCATCGTCAGGAAGGCGTAGATCGACGAGCCGGCCGCCAGGCCGTCGAGCCCGTCGGTGAGGTTGACGGCGTTCGTGGTGCCGAGGATCAGCAGCACCGCCAGCACCACCCAGCCCGCCTCGTGGAGCTGCCAGCCGGGCTCCGTGGCCCGCGTGAAGCTGAGCGTGGTCTCCACGTCGGTCCATCTCACGCAGGCGACCGCGAAGCCGATCGCCACCACCAGGAGGCCGCCCATCTTGGCCCGCATCGACAGGCCGAGGTTGCGCTCGTTGCTGACCTTGATCCAGTCGTCGATCGCCCCCACGACCGCGGCGCCGGCGATGGCCAGCATGACCAGCACCCCGCTGCGGGTGAAGGCGAGACCCCCGCGGACATGGGCGATCCCGTAGCCGAGCACGGCGGCGACGACGATGGCGACGCCCCCCATCGTCGGGGTGCCGGCCTTGGTCGTGTGCCCGTCGGGCATGTCGGCGTGGATGGGCTGGCCGACCCGGTGGGCGCGCAGCCAGTCGATCAGGTAGCGGGTCCCGAGGAGCGACAACGCCAGGGCGATGCCCCCAGCCAGCAGGAGTGAGATCACCGCGCACCGCCGCCGGCTCGCGGTCCCAGCGCCGCCAGGCTGGCGCGCGCCACCTCACGGTCGTCGAACGGGCGCACCGTGTCACCGATCGTCTGGGTGGTCTCGTGGCCCTTGCCGGCGATCACGACCACGTCGCCCGGCCCGGCCGCCGCCACGGCGCTCTCGATGGCGCGGCGCCGATCGGGCTCGACGGCGACGGTGGCCGCCGCGCCGGGAGCGATCCCGGCGCGGATGTCGTCGATGATCGCCAGCAGGCTCCTCGGAGCGGGGGTTGTCCGAGGTGAGGATCACGTCGTCGGCCAGCCGGGTCGCCACCTCGCCCATGAGCGGCCGCTTGGCCACGTCGCGGTCGCCCCCGCAGCCGAACACGACCAGCAGCCGCCGGCCCGAGACCACCAGCTCGCGGGCCGACCGGAGCGCCTGATCGAGGGCATCCGGCTTGTGCGCGTAGTCGACGATGACCGTGAAGCGCTGGCCACCGTCGATCGCCTCGAACCGGCCGGGCACGGGTGTCGCCGCAGACAGGCCGTGCGCCACGACGCCGGGCTCGATGCCCAGCGCCTCCGCCGCCGCGCCAGCGGCGACGGCGTTCGCCACGTTGAAGCGGCCGGCCAGCGCCAGCTCGACCGGCTCGCCCCGCCAGCGGAACGAGGCGCCCGCCGGCGACAGCGTCAGCTCCTCGGCATCGGCCAGCGAATAGGCCGTGGCCGTCACGCCCGACCCCTCGGCGCGGAGCCGGGTGAGAAGCTCCCGGCCCCGCGGATCGTCGGAGCAGACGACCGCCCGGTGGGTGAACTCGGGCGTGAACAGCGCGGCCTTGGCTGCGAAGTAGTCGTCCATCGTGTGGTGAAAGTCGAGATGATCCTGCGACAAGTTGGTGAACACTGCGACGGCGAAGCGGGTGCCGTCGACCCGGTGCAGCGCCAGGCCGTGCGATGACACCTCCATTGCTACGGCTCCCCGGCCAGCTCCGACCCCCCGGCCGACCCCAGCTCCCGAGCTCCCCCGATCCCGCTGGGCGGCCAACATGGCCTGCAGGTCGGTGGCCTCGGGTGTCGTCCGGGCACCCGACAGCGTGCCAATGATCGCGCAGGGCGCGCGGCCAGACGCCTCCAGCACCGGGCAGAGCAGGTGCGTCACGGTCGTCTTGCCCGACGTTCCGGTCACACCCACCACGACGATGTCGTGCGAGGGGTTGCCCCAGAACGCGGCGGACAGCGGGCCCATCGCCCGGCGGACGTCGGGCACGACGACCTGCGGCACCGCCAGCGGCAACACGTGGTCGACCACCAGCGCCACGGCGCCCCCGGCGACAGCGGCGCCGGCGAGGTCATGGCCGTCCACCCGTGCGCCCCGTACGCAGAAGAACAACGATCCCGGGGACACGCCAGCCGTGTCGTGCACCACGGCGCGCACATCCGGGTCGGCGTCAGCGCCGCCACGCCGCGCGCCGGGGTAGGCGGCGATCAATTGCCCGAGCAACACGGGGTAGTGCCTAGCCGCCTAGCCGCCGCGGGCGGCAACGGGCGCGGTGGTCGTGGTGGCCGGCTGCCCCGCCGCCGTGGTCAGCGTCGCCGACGGTGGCGGCGCCGTCGCCGGAACCGCCTCCGGGACGGTCGTCGTCGCGGGTGCGGTCGTCGTGGTGGTCGGCGGCAGCGCGGGCTCGGCCCGCACCTTCGGCTCCTCCAGCGGCGGCAGCGTGCCTGCCGCCCCGGCGGCCGCCGGCGGCGCGATCCGCATCGTCCGGAGCGCCTGGCGGCCGATGCTGGCGAAGGCGGGCGCAGCGACGTCGCTGGCGTACGCCGATGTGGTCGGCTCGTCGATGACGATGATGATCGACACCTGGGGATCGTCGGCGGGGATGAACCCGGCGAAGCTGGCGACGTAGTGGTAGTTGCCCTGGGCGTCCCGGTAGCCGCCGCCGGGCTGGGGCTTGCGCGCCGTACCCGTCTTGCCCGCCGCGTGGTAGCCGTCGATGGCCGCGGCCTGGCCGGTCCCCGAGGTGACCGCCTGGGCCAGCATCTCCCGCACCTGTGCCGCGGTCGTGGGTGACACCACCCGCCTCCCATCGGCGGGCACGGCGGGGTGGCGCTTGCCCTGGGCGTCGAACGTGGCCCGCAGCAAAGTGGGGGGCACGTAGACCCCGTCGTTGGCGATCGTGTTGTAGGCGAGGAGCATCTGCATGGCGGTGACGGAGATCCCCTGGCCGATCGGGATCGACCCGATCGACGTTCCGGACCAGTTGTCGGGATCGAGCAGGATCCCCGATTCCTCGTGAGGCAAGCCGAGGGCGGTCCGCTGGCCGAACCCGAAGTGACGAACGTACTCGTCCAGCCGGGCCATCCCCAGTCGCTGCGCGATCTCGATCGTCCCGATGTTGGAGGACCGGGACAGGATCTGGCTCGCGGTCATCCGTGGCGGGAGCGAGTGGGCGTCGGTGTAGACGTGGTCGGCGACGTGCAGCGTGTCGGGCACCTGGAACTCGGTGTCGGAGGCCACCAGCCCCTCCTCGAGCGCGCCCGCCATGGTGATCACCTTGTTGACCGACCCGGGCTCGAAGTTCTGCGTCACGGCCAGGTTGTTGCCCGTGTTGCTCACCACGTGCGTCTTCGGGTCGGTCTCGACGTTCGCCAGCGCCATCACCTCGCCGCTCTTGGGATCCATCACGGCGGCCCAGCCCGCCTTGGCGCCCGTGTTCCGGACCTGCTCGGCGAGGATCCCCTCGGTGGCGTATTGGAGGCTGCGGTCGATCGTGAGGACGATGTCGTCCCCGGGCTCGGCGGGGTCGATCAGGTGGCGCCCACCGGGGATGGTCCGGCCCTCGAGGTCCCGCTCGACCATGTACTCGCCGGGGTCGCCGGCCAATTGGTCGTCGTAGCGCAGCTCGAGCCCGGCCACCCCGACGTTGTCTAGGTCGACGCTGCCGATCAGCGAGCGGGCCATGTCGCCCGCCGGCAGCAGCCGTGCTGATTCGTCGAAGATCAGAACGCCGGGGATGTCGAGCTTTTCGACGCGCTCCGCCACGTCGTCCCCCACCTGCCGGGCCAGGTACACGAAGTGGGTGTCGCTGGCCAGCTTGGTCGCCAGCTCGTGGCCGGGGATCCTCAGCACCCGCGCCAGGCTCCGGGCCGCGGCCGCCCGGTCGCGGATCACGCTGGGATCGGCACCCACGCTCTTCGCCGGCGTCGACAGCGCCAGGTCCTTGCCGTTGCGATCGAAGATCGTCCCCCTGGCCGCCGGCAGGGCGATGGGCTCGATCCGTTGCTCCTCGCCGTAGGCGACGTACTGGTGGGCCCCGACGGTCTGGACGTAGCCGAGGCGCAGCACCACGACCCCGAACAGGAGCCCGAGCGCGACCAGGAGGCTCAGCGAGCGATAGCGGGGATCACCGGGCCGGAGCAGGCGAGGCCCGCGGCTGGCTCGCCTGGTCCGACCCGGAGGAGGGGTCCGCGACCCCGACCCAGTGGTCGCGGTGCGATCACGTGCCGCAGGACGACCACCGGAACGCGTGCGGGTACCACTCGCGCTCAACCCGTCGGCTCCAGGTAGCGCTTGACACGGGCGGCGCTCGTGTCGGGCGACTCCGGCGGGGGATCGTCGGGCAGCTCATCGGTGGGGGCCGGCTCGTCGGGCGACAGCCACGCCGGGTCCCCGGCCGGCACCATGCCCAGCTTGCCGGTGGCCTCCCCGAGGATCCGCTGGGGAGCCTCCAGCTCGGCGACCTCACGCCGCAGCTCCTCGTAGCGGGCCTGCTCGGCGGCCACCTGCTGATCCAGGTCGTCGACCCTGGCCTGGCCCTCGATGAGCAGGGCGTGGCTCACGGCCACCGCGAACAGCGCGACGAACAGCAGGACAGTGATCAGCACGCCGGCGCGGGGGCTGATCCGGAGCGCCCGGCGGGCCCCGCGGTTGGGCGGGACGACCCGGAGGTGCCGGTCGCGGCGGTCTCGGTCCCGGGCGGGCCGGGCGCTGGGGAGCTGGGCGACGCGGGCGATGGCCATCACGCCACCTCCGGGAGCCCGAGCTTCTCGACGGCGCGCAGGCGGGCGGCCTCGGCGCGGGGGTTCGCGGCGACCTCATCGGCGCCGGGTCGCCAGGCGCCCCGGCGTAGGAGCCTCACTGTGGGCCGGACGTCGGGCGGTGTAGGCAGGTGGGACGGCCCGGTCCAGCCGCCGGCGGCCGCCAGCCGGAACCGGTCCTTGACGATGCGGTCCTCGCCCGAGTGGTACGCCAGCGCCACGCAGCGGCCGCCGGGAAGCAACAGGTCGATGGCGTCGTCGAGGCTGGCGGGCAGGATGGCCAGCTCGTCGTTGACCGCAATGCGGATGGCCTGGAACGTTCGCCGAGCCGGGTGCCCGCCGCGGCGGCGCGCCGGCGCGGGCACGGCGTCGCGCACGACCTCGGCCAGTTGGTCGGTCGACGTGATCGGGCGCGCCGCCACGATGGCGGCCGAGATCCGGCGCGCGTAGCGCTCGTCGCCATACGCGTGCAGCAGGCGGGCCAGCTCGGCTGCGGGGGCGCCGTTGACCAGGTCGGCCGCGCTCACCGGCCGCTCGGGATCCATGCGCATGTCGAGCGGGCCGGGGGCCCGGTAGCTGAAGCCGCGCTCCGGCCGGTCGAACTGCGGGGAGCTGACGCCGAGGTCGAACAGGGCGCCGCTCGCGGTGGGGTGGCCGAGCTCGCGGAGCACCGTCCGCAGTTGGTCGAATCGGCGGCGGCGCAGGGTCGCTCGGGCGCCGAAGCGCTGCAGGCGTTGGGTGGCGGCGTCGATCGCGTGGGGGTCCTGGTCGAGCCCGACGAGCGCCAGGTGAGGATGGGCGTCGAGCAACGCCTCGGCGTGGCCCCCGCCGCCGACGGTGGCGTCTACCACGACCCCGGGGGGGACGGGGGCGAACAGCTCCACCACCAGGTCCACCAGGACGGGACGGTGGACGAACCCGTCGCCCTGGGGTGCCGCCCCGCTCACCGGCATCCCCGTTCGGCGGCGCCCGCCGGGATGTCTCCCCGGGACGGGCTCGATGGGAAGCGGGCGGAGAAGGGGCCTTCCACCGCGCCGGCCGGGGGCCGGTCGGCGCGCGGGGCGGCACCCAGAAATAGTTCGACTCGGCCGCAGGCCGAGGCCGCTTTGCTGCCTCCGGCGAAGGGCGGGTAGCGAGCGGGTGGCGCTGAGGATGCGGCGCCGCTGCCGGCGACTGTCGGCGCCGGCGGCGGTAGGCGCCGCACCGGAGGCGACAGGACCCGTGAGCGGAGGGGCGCGGGCGGGCAGAGCCGGCTCATAACTTGAGGTCCCGCGCCGCCTGGCGAAGGGCCGTGTCGGGCCCTTCGGGGATGGAGTCCATGCGCCGATCCCAACGGTCCCGCGCCCACACCGCGATGCGTTGGCGGGTGCCGACCACCATCACGGGCCCGGCCAGGTCGGCGAAGCTCCGCAGCGAGCGGGGAACGACGATACGACCCTGGGCGTCGGGCTGGACCTCGAAGGTCGCTGCGGAGAAGGCGTCGTACGCCTCCTCGGAGACGATGCCCAGCCCGATGCCGTCCTCCCAGCGCTCGATGACGGCCCCGAAGCCCTCGGCCGGCCACAGCCCGAGGAAGGCGTCGAGCGGTCCGAGGTAGGCGCCGTCGGCGAGCCGGCCGCGATAGGTCGCCGGGAGCACCAGCCGGTTCTTGTCGTCGACCGAATGCTCGTAGGAGCCCATGAACCAGCGGGCGACCTCGTGGCGCGCCGGAGCGGCGGCTGCGGCTTCGACTTGCGGTCCCGGTCCACCAGGGCTCTCCACTTCGTGGGAAATTACCCCACTGCACCCCACAAGACAAGGCGCGGCCGCTCCGTCGGGCGCCCCGACGGGCCCTGGTGCGGGCCGACGGCGCGCAGCGCTAGGCGGGAAGCTGGCGCAGGAACGCGTCGACGAGGGCGGCCGGGTCCCGCTCGGTGCCGGTTGCGACATCGGCGATGGCCCTGCGATCCTCGGGGTCCAGGCGCAGCAGCCGGGCCAGCTGGTCCGGGTCCCACCGGCGGTAGGCGGCGCACTGGAAGCGGGCCGCAGCCCGCGTACGGCGCTGGCTGATGCCCACCACCTTGCGGGGCCCGTTGCCGTCGGGGACGGTCACCTCGCCGGCCCCGACGGCCGCGAAGCACACGAGGCGGCCCAGCGGGCCGCATGCCAGAGGGCCCTCGTTGACCTCGGTCGACCCGACGCCGAGCTCCGCCAGGGCCGACTGCCAGGCCCGGCCCAACCAGTGGGCGGCGCGGGCGATGTCGTCGTCCCACAGCGGGTCGCCGGCGGGGAGAATCACGTCGACCCAGGCGATCTCGCCCGGGAGCACCAGCACCGCACCGCCACCCGACCGGCGGCGGGCCACGTCGACGCCGGCTGCGGCCGCGGCCTCACCGTCGACGAGCTCCTCGGACTGCGTGGAGCCCAGGACCAGCGCGGGCGCGGTCGCGTCCAGCACCCACACCGCCCGGCCGGGCGCCTCCGGGAGCGGCTCGGCGTGGAGGTCGCCGGCCCGGCCGGTGAGCCGCCGCAGCTCCCAGCCCGAACGCGGCCCCATCACCCTCCGAGTGCCCCAGCGCCCACTAGTGGGCGCTCGCGGAAGTCATCGTGGCGTCTCGCCGGCCTGATCCGCCGCTGGACTGCGTCCTCGTCGTCGCCGCAGCCGCTGGCTGCGCCTTCCTCCTGCGTCCTTGCCAGCGACGAATCTGCCTCGGCGATACATCCACGGAACTTCCGCGAGCGCCCACTAGGCAGCGGCGTTGAGGAGGTAGGGCGTCCACGTGTCGGGCACCACGCCGAGCGCGAACGTCAGCCAGCTCGAGCCCCGAGGAACGCTCGGCACGCGCAGCAGCCGCATCGACGTCTCGTGCAGCATGCGGTCGCGCTTGCGCACGTTGCAGGGCCGGCAGGCGGCGACGACGTTCTCCCACGTGTGGTCGCCGCCGCGGCTGCGCGGCACGACGTGGTCGATGCTCTCGGCGGACCCGCCGCAGTACTGGCAGCGATGGTCGTCGCGGGCGAACACCGAGCGGCGATTCAGCGGCGTGTTCCAGCGGTACGGCACCCGCACGAACCGCCGCAGGCGCACGACGGATGGCACCGCGACCGCGAACCGAGGGGAGTGCATGACCGCGTCGGTGGCGTGGAGCATCTCGGCGGTCTCGCCGAGCACGAGAACGACCGCCCGCCGGTCGCTGACGATGCACAGCGGCTCGAACGTGGCGTTGAGCACCAGCGCCCTGGTCACCGACGCTCCTCCGGCACGACGACACCCGGCCACCGCCCTGCGGCGGGTGGGCCGGTGTGCCCGTGGTTCGCTCGCCGACGCTCAGCCATGTGGCGGACAAACTACTGGTGGCGCGACCCCTTCCGTCGCCACTTCTGCGATGACCGTTGGTCCCGGCACCAGCGGAGGTAGGTCAGGAGGTCGTCGGGATCCGGGACCCTGTCGCCCTCGCCGCCATAGGCCGTCTGGAGGCGGAACCGCAGGTACTCGGGTGCCGGCAGCGGCAGGAACGGGCGGCGGTGCCACCATCCGGGGGCCGCCAGCACCAACGCCTGGCGCAGGGCGGTCGCCCACAGCGACGGATGGCGGGCCACGGCGGCCATCGCGCGCCACACCCAGCGCGCTGGCACCGCGTCCATCAGGTGCCTGAGCCGAGGCCCAGGTCGAGCCCGAGGCCTCGGCGGCCGACGGCAGCCGCCCCCACCAGCGGCCCAGTGTCGCCCAGCCCCGCTCGCAGGATGCGGGCGCCGCGGGAGAACTCGATCCGGGCCCGCGCGTCCAGCTCGGCCTGGGCGGCGTCGAAGAACGTGGCGCCGTAGCCGAGGGCCACCGAGCCCGCGACGACGGCGAGCCGCAGGTCGAGCAGGTTGGCCACCGTGGCCACCGCCCGGCCGACCAGCATGCCGACGCGCCGGCGGACGTCGTCGCCCACCGCCTGGGGGTCGAGGCCCGTTGCCGCGCGGATCGACGGCCCCGACGCCTCCGCCTCGAGACAGCCCTGCGCGCCACAGGCACAGATCCGTCCCCCCGGCTCGACGATCACGTGCCCGATGTGGCCGGCGTTGCCGGTCGCGCCATCGAGCAGGCGCCCGTCCAGGACGATCCCGCCCCCGACACCGGTGGACACCACCATCGCGATGTAGTTGCCGACGCCCCGGGCGGCACCGACCCAGCCCTCCCCCAGCGCCAGGGCCTTGGCGTCGTTGTCGATGTGGACCGGGAGGCCGGTCAGGGCCCCCAGCCGCTCCCGCAGCGGGAAGCCCCGCCACGCGGGAACGTTCAGCGGCGACACCGTCGCGCCACCGGGCTCCATGGGACCCCCGCAGCCGACCCCGACCACCGCCTCATCGCCCCTGCGCACGGCCGAGACCAGCCCCGCCAGCACGTCCCAGAGCTCGTCGGCGGTCCCCCCGACCGGCGTCGGCACCGCCCGCTGGTCGGTCAGCATCGCCGTCCCCGTCGACCCGCCCGACGGCCAGCTTCGTGCCCCCGATGTCGACCGCCAGCACCAGCTCCAACATTTCCGCGGCAACCTACTCGTCGGCCCGCACGGGGCTCGCGCCCGCCTTAGGTCGTCCGCGGCCTAACCTGACCTGGCTCACCCAACGACGGAGGGAGTACGAGGCTGTGGCCACCAGCCAAACCGCGGCTGCCCGGGGGGCGACCTTCTCCGACTACTACGACAGCGTGGTCGACAACGTCGAGCGCGTCATCCAGGGCAAGCGCGACGTGATCGAGCTCGTGCTCCTGTGCCTCGTCTCCGAGGGCCACCTGCTCCTCGAGGACGTGCCCGGGGTCGGCAAGACCAATCTCGCCAAGTCGCTCGCCACGTCGCTCGAGTGCAGCTTCGGCCGCGTGCAGTTCACGCCCGACCTGCTCCCCTCCGATGTCGTGGGGATCACCGTGTGGAACCGGGGCGACGGCTCGTTCGATTTCCGGCCCGGGCCCGTGTTCAACAACGTCGTGCTCGCCGACGAGATCAACCGCGCCTCGCCCAAGACGCAGGCGGCGCTGCTCGAGGCCATGGCCGAGAACCAGGTCACCGTCGACGGGGTGACGTACCCCCTCAGCCGGCCGTTCATGGTCATCGCCACCCAGAACCCCATCGAGCACGAGGGGACCTACCCGCTGCCCGAGTCGCAGCTCGACCGCTTCCTGATCCGCGTGTCGGTGGGCTACCCGTCGCCCGACGCGGAGCTCGAGATCCTCGACACCCACGGCGACCACGACGCGTACCGGGACATCGGGTCGGTGATCGGCAACGAGGAGGTGATGGGCCTGTCCGCCGCCGCCAAGGGCGTGCACGTGGCCCCCAGCCTCAAGGCCTACCTGGTCGACCTCGCGCAGGCGACGCGCCGCAGTGCCCACCTGGCGCTCGGCATCTCGCCGCGGGCCACCCTGGCCATGCTCCGCGTCACCAAGGCCCGTGCCGCCTCCCAGGGCCGCGCCTACGTGATCCCCGACGACGTCAAGGCGCTGGCCAGCCCCGTGTTGGCCCACCGCCTGCTGGTGACCCCCGAGGCACAGCTCCAGGGCATGTCTCCCTCGGATGCACTCGACGAAGTGCTGCGCGCCGTCCCGGTCCCCGGCGGGCACTGACCCTGTGACCACCCCACGATGCTGACCCGGCAGGGGTGGCTGGTCGTCTGGGGGGGCGTGGCGCTCGTGTTGCTCGCGCGCCTGCTCGGCATCAACGAGCTGTACGTGTTCGGCGCCGTGGCCCTGGGCCTGGTGCTGTTCGCCGTGCTCTACGTGCGCCTGACGCGCCTCGACGTCGAGATCGACCGGACGGTGCACCCCGCCCGTGTGCACGCCGGCCAGGTCAGCCGCGTCGAGGTGCGCCTGCGCAACCTGCGCCGGACGGATACGCCCGTCCTGCGGCTGCGCGACCCGGTCTCGGGGACCGCCGGGGCCGAGCTGCTCGTGCCGCCGCTCGACCACGGCGCGGCCACGCTCGCCACGTACCGGCTGCCGACGAGCCGCCGGGGGATCGTGCGCGTCGGCCCGCTGCGGGTGGTCGTCAGCGACCCGTTCGGCCTGGTACAGGCGAGCAGCGTCGGGGCCTCCCAGGTCGAGGTCACCGTGTTCCCGGCGATCGACGACATCCGGCCGGTCCCGCTGACATCGGGACACGACCCGATGGCGGGCGCCATCCGTCCCCACGCCCTGGGCAAGACCGGCGACGACTTCTACGCGCTCCGGCCGTACGTCGTGGGCGACGACCTGCGGCGGATCCACTGGCCGTCGACCGCCCGCCATGACGAGCTGCTCGTGCGCCATCAGGAGCAGCCGTGGCAGGGGCGGACGACCGTCCTGCTCGACGTCCGCCGGGCGGCGCACGACAGCGTGTCGCTCGAGCTGGCGGTCTCCGCGGCGGCGAGCGTGGTCATGGCCAATGGCGCGCGCCACGACCTGGTCCGACTCGTGACCACCGACGGGACGGATTCCGGCTTCGGCGTCGGCGCCACCCACAGCGAGGCGCTGCTCGAGCACCTGGCCGTCATCGACGCCGCCGGCAGCGCCAGCCTGCGGACCATGCTCGACCTGCTGAACCGCAGCGGTGGCGGCGCACTCGTGGTCGTCGTGGCCCAGACCACGTCGGCCGAGCTCTCCAGCGTGACCCGGCTGCGCCGCCGGTTCGGCTCGCTCACCGTGGTCCAGGTCGCGGGCGCTACCGGCGACACCCGCGCCCCGCTGCCGGCCGGCGGTGCGGCGACACTACTGCGGGTCGGGCCCGGGGCGCCGTTCGGCGAGGTGTGGGACCGCGCCATCGCCGCCAGCAAGCCCGGCCGCACCCCGGTCGTGCGCGGCACCGGCGACAAGGGGGCGGTGAACCCGGTGGGCAACACGCCCGTGGGGGACGCTTCGTGAACGAGCGCCGGCACGAGCACCTGCTCCTGGCCACCGAGGTGGCGCTCGCGCTGGTGACGCTGGCCGCCGTGACCGGCATGCACCGCTTGTTCCTCGACGGGTCGTACCGGGGGCCGCTGGCCCTGCAGGCGATCACCGCTCACGTGGTGGTCGCGACGCTGCGCCGGCGGCGGGTGGCCCTGCTGCCGGCAGCCGCGATCACCGCAGGCGCCGGGATTCTGTTCATCTCCTGGACCCGCTTCGGCGACACCCTCGGGTACCTGCTCCCCACCGGGGCGACCCTCGAGCGCGCTCGGCGACGACCTCGACGGCGCCTGGCGGGTCTTCCAGGACGTGAAGGCGCCCGCCCCGGTGGTCAACGGATTCATCGTGGCCACCGCCATCGCCATCTGGTTCCTGGTGTTCGTGGCCGACTGGGCCGCGTTCCGAGCCCGGGCGGCGTTCGAGGCCCTGCTGCCGGCCACCACGCTGTTCCTGTTCGCCGCCGCCCTCGGCGCCCCCGGTGGCCGCGTGGCCTCCGCCGCAGTGTTCGCGGCCGCCGCCCTGCTGTTCGTGCTGCTGCACCGGACCCTCGTTCAGGAGGAGTCCTCGACCTGGGCCGCGACCCACCGGGATCGGGGGCGCTGGTCGCTGCTGGGCACCGGCGCGGCGCTGGCGGCGGTCGCGGTGGTGGCCGGCGCCGTCACCGGTCCCCGCCTGCCCGGTGCCGAGGCCGACGCCGTCATCGACTGGCGGCACATCGGCGACGACGAGCCGACCCGGGTGGTGCCGAGCCCGATGGTCGACCTGCGCACCCGGATCGTCGAGCAACCCAACGTCGAGGTGTTCACGGTGCGCAGCGAGAAGCCGTCCTACTGGCGGCTCACCGCGCTCGACGAGTTCGACGGACAGATCTGGAAGTCGTCGTACGGCACCGACGGCGCGGAAGGCGAGCTGCCGCGGGCGGTCGAGTCGGCGGCGGAGACCGAGTCCGTGCACCAGACGGTCACGGTCGAGGCACTGGGTGGCGTCTGGCTCCCCGCCGCCTTCGAGGCGCGCTCGCTCGACGCCGGGGACACGGAAGTCGGCTGGGACCAGGACTCCAGTACCTTGATCGTCGATCGCGGCGTCCCCACGTCAGACGGCATGACCTACGAGGTCACGTCGGCCACACCCCGATGGACCGAGGCCGAGCTGCGCGAGGTCACCGACGCCGACGTGCCGACCGAGTTCCGCGAGCAGTACACCGCGCTGCCCGACACCGCCACCCTGAGGACGGACGTCCGGCAGCGAGCCGAGCTCGTCGTCCGTGAGGCGGGCGCCCAGACACCCTACGACCGGGCAATTGCGCTGCAGACCTACCTCAGGAACCCGCCCTTCGTCTACGACCAGACCGTCGGACCGGGCGCCGGGGCCGATGCGTTGGGGGTGTTCCTGTTCCAGACCCGCCGTGGCTACTGCGAGCAGTTCGCCGGGTCGTTCGCGGCGCTGGCCCGGGCCGTGGGCCTCCCGACCCGCGTGGCTGTCGGGTTCACGTGGGGCGCGCGGGATCCGGAGGAGCCCACGCTGTATCGCGTCCGCGGCGTACATGCGCACGCCTGGCCCGAGGTCTACTTCCAGGGCTACGGCTGGGTGCCGTTCGAGCCGACGCCCGGACGGGCCCCCGTCGGGGGCGACCAGTGGTTGGGCCTGCCCGCCAACATGGCCAACGGGCTCCAGGACGCCACCGGCGGAACCGCCACTGCGTTGGCTCCGGGAGCCGGCGACGGGACCGACGCGGGAACGCAGGGCGACGGGCTGAGCGCGGGCGACGAGCAGCGGCTCAACGCCGGCCTCGCCGAGGGGGGCGGATCGGGCAAGGGCGACGAGCCCGGGGATACCGGCTTGCCCGAGGGCGTGCGCAACGTCGCCATCGTCATCGGGCTGGCCCTGGCGGCCTACCTGGTGCTGGTCCCCCTCGCCATCGTGGCCCGCCGCTACGTCCGGCGCCGGCGCGCCAGGAACCTCGCCGACAAGGTGCGGCTCTCGTGGCGCCAATCGATCGAGCGGGCGGAGGCCGCCGGCGTCCGGCTGCCGACGTCGCTCACGGTCGCCGAGACCGCCAACCGGTTGATGGCGGCAGTGCCGCGTTCCGGCGAGCGGGTCCAGGGGATGGCGCGCACCATGGAGCGGCTGGCATACGCGGAGGAACCACCAACCGCCGACGACGTGGCCCACGCCCAGCGCGCGTGGAGCTCGGTCAACGCCGAGATCAACCGGTGGGAGCCCCGGTGGCCGCGGGTCTTCCGGTACTTCGACATCCGCCAGCTGAGGCGCCGCGATCGCCGGACCCGGCTGATCACGCAGCACCACCCGGTGGTGGCTGCGGGTCGCTGAGCACCGGGAGCCCCCGGACTCGCACCGCGACAAGGCGGCAGCTGGCCGGCGGCGTGGAACCCGACGCGGCTACTCGTCGTCGCGTTCTTCGTCGCGGCGGAACCGCTCGCGGACCCGCCGCCCGGCGCCCCCGAGGGCCTCACGCAGGCCGTTGGCGCGCACCGACTTCGAGAGCTGGTCGAGCCCGGCACGCCCCAGCTTGCGGAGGTTGCGCTCGAACAGCAGCGCGCTGGCCAGCATGCAGATGAAGCCGAGGAACGACAGCCAGTAGGAGGTCGACAGGGTGGCGACCAGGAAGACCGCGCCGGCAACCAGGCCGACGACCGCCCACTTCATCCGGCCCACCGTGTGGCGGTAGAGCGTGGTCTCGCTCACCTCACGCGCGAACGATGGATCGTCCTCATAGAACCGCTGAGCGATTTCCTGGAGGATGCGTTCCTCGTCCTCGGATAGCGGCACCGGAACCCCTTGTCGGCAGACCGAACCGGCACGATCAAGTGTTCCACAGGCCGCTTGGAACGACAACGCGAGGACCCAAGGGAAAAAGTTCACCCGGATCGCTGGTCACCCCGGTCGTTGGGGCCCCACTGCTGCTCGCCCCAGCGGGGCACCCGCAGGCCGCGCTCCCCCGCCGCCGACGCCGGACCGATGGCGCGGTCGCCGAAGCGCTCGCGGATGGCGTCGACCGCCCCGCTGGCGTCGTGCCACGAGGGGCCGCCGAGGTCCTCGAAGCTGAGCTGCTGGGCTGCGCCTGCAACCAGGCCCGAGACGCTCACGCCCAGGAGGCGCACGCCGGGCGTGGGGTCAACTTCCGCCAGCAGGGCGAGGGCGGCGCGGGCCACCGCCGGACCGTCGTCGACCGTGGTCGCCAGGGTCGACGACCGGGTGATGGTCTGGAAGTCGGTGAACCGCACCTTCAGCGTCACGGTCCGACCCGCCAGGCCCGCGCGACGCAGGCGCCAGGCGACGCCGTCGGACATGCGCACGGCCTCAGGGCTCAGGGTCTCGTGCTCGTGGTGGTCGTGGGCGAAGGTCTCCTCGTGGCCCACCGACTTGAGCTGCTGATCGGGCTCGACCGGGCGCGGATCGATGCCCCGCGCCAGCTGGGCCAGGTGCCGGCCGTGGGCCGACCCCAGCGTCGCCACGAGTGTGTCCTCTTGTATGTCGGCGATGTCGCCGACGGTCCGCACGCCAAGCCGCTCGAGGCGATCGAGCGTGGCCCGGCCCACGCCCCAGAGCGCACGGGCGGGCAGCGGGTGGAGGAACGCCAACTCGCTCCCGGGGGCGACGACGTGCACGCCCTCGCCGGCAACTGGACCGTCCGTCGAGGCACGCGGCTTGGCCGCCTCCGACGCCAGCTTGGCGAGCATCTTCGAGGGCGCCACCCCTACCGAGCACGCAAGCCCCTCCCGGGTCAGGACCTCATCCCGGATGCGCTGGGCCACCGTCGCCCCGTCGCCCTGGGACCGCCGGGCCCCGGTGACATCGAGGAATGCCTCGTCGAGGCTGATCGGCTCCACAAGGGGGGTGAACGAGCGGAAGATGTCCATCACCCGGCCGCTCACCGCGCCGTAATGCGTGTGGTCGCCCGGCAGGAAGACGGCATGGGGGCAGAGCCGCCGGGCGCGGGAGCTCGGCATGGCGGAGAAGACGCCGTAGGCCCGGGCCTCGTAGCTGGCCGCGGCCACCACGCCCCGGTTCCCGGTGCCTCCCACCACCACTGGCCGCCCCCGCAGCTCCGGCCGCCGCAGCAGCTCGACCGACACGAAGAAGGCGTCCATGTCGACGTGCAGGATCGTCCTGTTCGGTTGCGCTGCCGCAGATCCCGCGTCGGACTGGGTGCGGGCGGGTGGCTGCGGCGGGCCGCCGGTCACCTGCGGCTGACCGTGGCCGTCCGGGGATCGTCGCCCTCCACGCAGTAGCGGTACCGGTGGCTGTCGACCCAGCGGCTGGACAGCCACTCCGCAAGGGGCTCGCTGACCCAGCGGTGGCAGCCGGCGAGGTGGCCGTCGCAGTCCCCGGCTTCGACGTATGCGGCCTCGACGACGATGCCATCGGGATCGTCGACGCGGAGGTCGCCCGCGTGCTCGAGCGCGAGATGCGCCTCCACGCGCAGCCGCCAGCCGAGGTCCGGTGCCTCCACCTCCACCTCGTAGACGGGACCGTGCCAGCGCGAGACGGTCACGCCCGTCTCCTCCGCGACCTCCCGGGTGAGGCCAGCGATGAGCGTCTCGCCGGCGTCGATCACGCCACCCGGCGGAGTCCAGTCGTGCTCGCCGCTGCGGCGCCGGTTGCGGACCAGGAGCAGGCCGCCTTGATCGAGGATCAGCCCACCTCCGACCAGCCAATCCCGCATCGGCCCAGTGTGGCACGTGGCCCTCGGAACCAGCGCTGAGCAGCGCCGACCACGGTGAGCCCAGACCACGTGCTGATCCCGCAGCTCCCTAGAGTGGCTGCGTGTCAGCGCCCGGACCCGATCACGCAAACGGTGACTACGCCCCCAGCGCCCTGCCCTCCACCACCGCGCGGGTGCTGGCGTTCGTGTCGATCCTCGTCGGGGGACTGTGCGGCGGCTTGATTGGCTGGGCCTTCGTCGACCTGACCTACGACGACCCCGGGGTCTTCGCCGGGCTGGCCGGGCTGGCCGGCGCGATCGTGGGGGCCCTCGGCGTCGCGGTGGTCGCGACGCTGGCGCTGCGGGCAATGGGTGAATGGCGCACGATCGAGCACCGCCAGGAGGGCACGCCCCCGGCCGCGGCACAGCCCCGCTAGCCGACGCGCCCGGGGCGCAATCAGCCGAAGCGGAGGCGGCGGAACGACTCGGCGTGGCTCACGCCGACCTGTGCGCCCGACTCGGCCGTGCGGGTCCGCAGCAGCTCGGCGACAAGCGCCGGATCGCCACCCACGCGGCTCTCGTGGCACTGCACCGCGGCCACCTTGAGCTCGAGCGAGTCGGAGATGTCGACCCACACGTCGGGCTCGAACGTGCCCGACAGCAGCAGGCCTGCGACGTGGTGCGGTGGCCCGGTCTCCGGGAAGTACAGCGGGCTGGCCGCCGCCGGGGCCACGGCGTCGACCACGGCCCAACCCACCTCCCGGTGGTCGCGGTGGTTGACGTAGCTGTCGCCGAAGAACACCGCGGTGGGGTCGGGGCACACCACGATGTCTGGGCGGTGGGTGCGGATCAGCCCCACGAGCCGGGCACGCAGTGCCAGGTCGTTGGTCACCTCGCCGTCCGGCACTGCCATTCGCTCGACCCCGGCGAGCCCGAGCACCCCGGCGGCGGCGTCGACCTCCCGCGCGCGCCGCTCTGTCAGTTCCGCCGGGTCGGTGGCGGCATCGGGCGAGCCCTTGTCGCCGGCGTTCACCACGACCAGCCGGACGTCGGCGCCGGCCCGCGCCCAATGGGCGAGCGTGCCCCCGCACGAGACCTCGGGGTCGTCGGGGTGGGCGTACACAGCGAGCGCCCGCCCCGGCGCCTCGTCGAGCAGGGTGGACGTCATCGGCCTACGGGGCCCGGTGGATGGCGGCGACCGCCCGGGCGATCGCGGCGTCGTCGACGTCGCAATGGGTGACGAGCCGCACGACCTCCGGGCCCAGCGTCACGGCCCATACGCCGTCCGCGGCCAGTGCATCCAACAGGTCCGCCGGATCCGGGTGGCGGAACAGCACGACGTTGGTCTCCACCTCCTTGGGGACGCAGCCCGCGTCGGGCCAGCGCTCCGCCACGGCCTCAGCCAGGGTGCGGGCCCGGGCGTGGTCGTCGGCCAGGCGTTCGACCATCGTGTCCAGCGCCACGAGGCCCGCGGCCGCCACGATCCCCACCTGCCGCATGCCACCGCCCAGCCGCTTGCGCTCGACGCGCGCCCGACCGATGAGGTCGGCCGGGCCCGCCAGCAACGAGCCGATCGGGGCGCCGAGGCCCTTCGACAGGCAGGCGGTCACGAGGGTCGCACGGTCGGCGAGCGCGGCCGCGCTCGCGCCCGTCGCCACGGCGGCGTTGAACAGCCGCGCCCCGTCGAGGTGGACTGGGACGCCGACGGCGGCCACTGCCTCGAGCCTCTCGAGCGGCCAGGGACGGCCACCGGCCGCCAGATGCGTGTTCTCCACGACCACCGCCGCCGGGGGTGGCCAGCGGTGCTCGGCGCCGGCGACCAGGTGGGCGACCTCTCCGGGGTCGAGCGTGCCGTCGGCGTCGTCGACGACGTGGAGCTGTGCGGACTGGTTGACGCCGAACGCGCCGCCCTCGTGGGTCACCACGTGCTGCCGCCGCCCGGCCACGACCAGCGTGCCGGGCGCGGCCAGGACCCGCAGTGCGATCTGGTTGGCCATCGTGCCCGACGGGACGAAGAGCGCCTCGGGCTTGCCCACGCGTTCGGCGAACACCTGCTGCAGGCGGTTGACGGTGGGGTCGTCCCCGAAGCCGTCGTCGCCGACCTCGGCCTCGGCCATGGCGCGCCGCATGGCCGCCGTCGGGCGGGTCACCGTGTCGCTGCGCAGGTCCACCACATCGGGAGCAGCGGGCGGAACCGGGGCCATCGGCGGCACGGTACCGTCGCCCGCCATGGCTGTGGGCAGCGGTCCGGTCGCGCTCCTCGACCTCGCCACGTATGCCGCCGAGCGGGCCGCGGACCTGTTGCTCGGCGGGTTCGAGCAGGCGCGCGCCACCGTCGAGACCAAATCGACCGCCACCGACATGGTGTCGGACATGGATCGGGCGTCCGAGCGGCTCATCGTGTCGACGTTGCTCGCCGCCCGCCCCGACGACGGGCTGGTGGGCGAGGAGGGAAGTGCCTCGCCCGGAACCAGCGGCCTGCGCTGGGTGATCGATCCGCTCGACGGCACCACCAACTACCTCTACGGCCACCCCGGCTGGGCGGTGTCCATCGCCGCCGAGGACGACGCCGGCGTGGTCGCCGCCGTCGTCGTCGACCCCATGCATCGCGACGTGTTCACGGCCACCCGGGGCGGCGGGGCGCGGCGCAACGGCCAGCCGATCTCCTGTTCGACCCTGGACGACGTGAGCACCGCACTCGTGGCCACCGGCTTCGGCTACGCCGCCGAGCGGCGCCGGGCCCAGGCGGAGGTGCTGGTCGAGCTGCTCCCCCGCATTCGCGACATCCGGCGCATGGGCGCCGCGTCGGTCGATCTGTGCTCTGTGGCCTGCGGGCGCGTCGACGCCTACTACGAGCGGGGCCTCGCGTGGTGGGACCTGGCGGCCGGCGGCCTGGTCGCGGCCGAGGCCGGCGCCCTCGTTTCGGCCATCGACGGCGGACCGGCGGGGCCGGACGCCGCCTCGATCGTGGCCGCCGGTCCCGGCCTGTTCATTACGCTGCGTGACCTCCTCAACTCTCTGGGCGCCCACAATGTGTCGTGAGTCACTGAGATGCCAACTCGTTACCGAATCGCAATGGTCTTGGGACCCGCGCCGTCACGATCCGTGGGCATCCTCGTGGAGATGTCCGCCGCAACCGCCGGGTCGCCGACGCGGCCCTCCGCCGCCGGAAGCGACGCTCTCGCCTCCATGCCTGAACCCGAACCCACCGCCATCCACGTCAAGTCCGATGGGGCCGCAGTCGTGATCGCCGTCGCCGGCGGTCTCGACGAGTCGACCGGCGAGGCCCTGGTCGACGCTGCCGCGGCCGCCGTCGCCACCGGCCCCTCGCATCTCGACATCGATCTGCAGGGCCTCGAGTCGTTCACCGACGAGGGCGCCCGCGCGCTGGTCACCTGCCGGACGCTGGGGTCCGACCTCCCCGGAGGGCTGCACTACCGCACGAACCGCGGGCCCGGGCGCGACGCGCTGCTCGCGGCCTATCGCGACCTCGAAACCGACGGCCTCGCCGACTGAGCGAAGCCCCTCCCACCCGCCCCGTTCGGCGCGGGCGCGTGAGATGAGGCACCATCATGGCCGTGGGGACACGGATCCTGTCGGTCGAAGACGACGAGCGGATACGCACCGCCGTCAAGCTCGCCCTCGAGGACGAGGGCTGGTCCGTCGAGGAAGCTGACACCGGCGAGGAGGCGCTCAACTCGTTCCAGCGCCAGCCCGCCGACGTGGTGCTCATCGACATCATGCTCCCGGGCATCGATGGCTTCGACGTGTGCCGGGCGATCCGCCGCAACTCCGACGTCCCGATCGTCATGGTGACGGCGCGGGCCGACACGCACGACGTTGTGGCGGGGCTGGAGGCGGGTGCAGACGACTACCTCACCAAGCCGTTCGCCCCGAAGGAGCTGTCGGCGCGGATCCGGGCGCTGCTGCGCCGCGCCCGCTCCACCGACGCCACCGCCACCCACCTCCGCTTCGGCGAGCTCGAGATCATCCCCGACGAGGGCGTGGTCCGCCGCGGCAGCGAGGAGATCCACCTGACCAAGACCGAGTTCCGGCTGCTGGTCGAGCTGGCGTCGAGCCCCGGCCGAGTGTTCAGCCGCGAGGTGCTGCTCGAGCGGGTGTGGGGCTACGGCTACTTCGGGGACGGCCGCCTGGTCGACGTCCACGTACGCAGGCTGCGCACGAAGGTCGAGGCCGACCCCGCCAATCCGCGCCATGTCGTCACCGTGCGCGGCTTGGGCTACAAGCTCCAGGCCTGAACCCGGGCCCGGTGAGGCGCTTCCTCCCCCGTCTGGGACTCCGAGCCCGCATCACCATCGCCTTCGCGGTCGGCGCCCTGTTCATGTCCGCCGTGCTCGCGGGCGCCACCATCGGGCTGACCCGGCGCAACCTGCTCGACCAGCGCGAGTCGGCCGCCACCGCGCAGACCTACGCCAACGCCCAGAACGTGCGCAACCAGTTGGAGTCCGACGTGACCGACCCGCTGGGGGTGGTTTCGTCGCTCGTGACGCCGACCGGCTCCAATCCCGTGCTGCTGCTGGACGGCACGTGGTACCCCCTCAATGCCGAGTTCAGCGGCGACAGCCTGCCGCCCGACCTCAGCGAGCTCGTGCAGTCGGGGCAGCCGGCCCGGATGCGCTTCCGGTACAACGACCAGACGGAGCTGGCCGTCGGCGTGCCGCTCGAGTCCGTCAACGGCGCGTACTTCGAGATCGTGTCGCTGGACGAGCTGGAGTCGACGCTCGAGTCGATCAGCATCTCGTTGCTGGCGGCGGCGCTGATCACCACGCTGGCGGGGGCGGCGTTGGGCTGGTGGGCCGCCCGGCGGGTCCTCCGGCCGCTGGTCGGGATCCGCGAGGCCGCGCACTCCCTCGCCACCGGGCGGCTCGACACCCGGGTCGAGGCCAGCGCCGACGCCGACCTGGCGCCGCTGGCCGACTCGTTCAACGACATGGCCGCCGCCCTGGAGGAACGCATCCAGCGCGACGCCCGGTTTGCATCCAACGTGAGCCATGAGCTGCGCTCGCCGCTCATGACCCTGTCGGCGTCGATCGAGGTGCTCGAGAACCAGCGGGACGACATGTCGGACCGGGCCAAGGCCGCGCTCGACTTGATGGTCGCCGACATCGACCGGTTCCGGCAGCTGGTGGAGGACCTGCTCGAGATCTCCCGCTTCGACGCCGGCGTCATGCACCTCGACCTCGAGGAGGTTCACCTGGCCGAGCTGATCATGCAGGCCGTCTCCACCTCGACCGACGCCGACGTGCCGGTCGACATCGACGCCGACCTGGCCGGCGTCGTGGTGAAGGCCGACAAGCGCCGCCTGGTCCGGGTGATCGCCAACCTGCTCGACAACGCCGCCAAGTACGGCGACGGCGCCACCCGGGTGCAGCTCCGCAAGGACGGAGACAACGTCCTGATCGCCGTCGAGGACAACGGCACGGGGGTGCCCCCCGAGGATCGGGAGTCGATCTTCTACCGGTTCAACCGCGGCTCGCTGGCCGGACGCCGGCTCGGCGTCGACGGCGTCGGCCTCGGGCTCGCGCTCGTCGCCGAGCACGTGCGACTGCACGGCGGCTCCGTATGGGTCGAGGACCGGGCCGACGGCGAGAAGGGGTCGCGCTTCGTGATCGAGCTGCCCACGGAGGCGCCATGAGCCGGCACGTGCGGGCGAGCCTGGGGGCGGCGGCTCTGGCCGTCGTGGCGCTGGGCGTCGTCGGTTGCGGCATACCGACCGACGACAGCCCCCGGGCGATCTCCCGCGAGAACGTCCCCGACGACGTCGCGGACGACACCACCGAGCCCACTCCATCGCAGTCGACGGTCGGCGCCCAGATCTTCCTGGTCCAGTCGCCCGATGACCCGCGCCTGGTGGCCGTGGAGCGCCGCGTGCCGGCAGGCAGCAGCCAGGCGGCCGGCCCGGACCCGGCGGCGGTGCTCGAAACGCTGCTGACGGCCACGGCCACCCCCGAGGAGCAGGCCGGCGGCATCACCAACCTGATCCCGCCGGATACCCGGTTGGCGTCGCAGCCGGAGCTGGCTCGGGGGACGCTGGTGGTTGACCTCACGAACGCCATCTTCGAAATCGAGGGCGAGATCCAGCGCGCCGCGTTCGGGCAGATCGTCTGCACGGCCAACAGGCTGGACGGCGTCCACTTCGTGCGGTTCCTGGTAAACGGCGAGCCCACCGAGATCCAGGTGGATTCGGGAGCCACCGGCGGGCCGGTGACATGCGCCGACGACTACGAGCGCCTCCAGGCCGAACCCACCGCCGGGTGAGTCAGCCGAAGAACACCGACGCCACGTCGTAGAGGGCGGGATCGATCAGCTTGATCTCCGCGGTGCCGGCGCTGAGCGGTACGCGGACGATGTCGCCGGCACGCAGCGCCACCATCGTGGCGAAGGCGCCATCGTGGACCGCGTCGATCGCCGCGATGCCGAAGCGCGTGGCCAGCACCCGGTCGAAGGCCGTGGGCGTGCCGCCGCGCTGGATGTGCCCGAGCACGATGGCCCGGGTCTCGTACCCCGTGCGCTCCTCGATGGCCCTCGCGACCTCGGCACCGATGCCGCCGAGCCGCGCGTGGCCGAACGCGTCGACCTCCGACGACGCCGTGGCCATCGTCCCCTCGATCGGCAGGGCCCCCTCGGCCACCACCACGATCGACGCCCAGCGGCCGCGGACGTGCCGGTGCCGGATGACCCGGCACACCTCGTCGATGTCGAAGGGCCGCTCGGGGACCAGCACCATGGTGGCCCCGCCGGCGATGGCCGACCACAGCGCGATGTGACCAGCGTTGCGGCCCATCACCTCGACGACCATGACCCGGTGGTGGGACTCGGCGGTGGTGTGCAGCCGGTCGATGGCGTCGACGCACACCTGGACGGCGGTGTCGAAGCCGAAGGTGAGCTCCGTGGCCGACAGGTCGTTGTCGATCGTCTTGGGCACGCCGACGACGGCCACCCCCTCGTCGGCCAGGCGGGAGGCAACTCCGAGGGTGTCCTCCCCGCCGATGACGACGAGGGCCTCGATACCGTTGTCGGCCAGCGTGGCCTTCACCCGCTCGGGGCCGTCGTCGAGCTTGTAGGGGTTGGTCCGCGAGGAGCCGAGGATGGTCCCCCCGCGGGGCAGGGTGCCGCGAAACGACTCGACGGACAGCTCCACCACCTGGTTCTCGACCGCGCCCCGCCAGCCGTCCCGTAGGCCCACCAGCTCGTCGCCGTAGCGGACCTGGCCCTTGCGTACGACCGCCCGCATCACCGCGTTCAGGCCGGGGCAGTCGCCGCCCCCCGTGAGCATCCCGACACGCATGCACCGACACTACCGACGGCCCGCCGGCACTTCCGACGGCCGGCCGCTACCGACGACCCGCCGGCCGCCGACGCCCGCGTGCCGCTTTACCGCCGCCCATGTCGCGGTGGGGAGGGCGCCTACTAGCGTGCGGCGCCGATGTCCGTTGTCATCGCCATCGACGCCGGGACGACGGGGGTGCGCAGCTTTGCGGTGCGGGAGGACGGAGCTCCCGCGGGCTATGCGTACCGCGAGTTCCCCCAGCACTTCCCGCAGCCGGGGTGGGTCGAGCACGATCCGGGCGACATCTGGGACGCGACCACGGCGACGCTGGGAGAGTTGATCGCCGCGCTCGACGGCGAGCCGGTGGCCGCCGTGGGGATCACCAACCAGCGGGAGACGGCGGTGGCGTGGGATCGGCGGACCGGCGCCGCGCTGTACAACGCGCTGGTCTGGCAGGACCGCCGCACCGCGGGCCGCTGCGACGAGCTACGCGAGGCCGGCCACCTCGACCGCATCCGGCCCATCACCGGGCTGGTGCTCGACCCCTACTTCTCGGCCACCAAGTTCGAGTGGCTCCTCACCGAGGGCGGCGTGCGCGCCGGCGCCGCCGCGCCCGACACGGCGCTCGGCACCGTCGACAGCTGGTTGGTGTGGAACCTGACTGGGGGCCCGGACGGCGGGGTCCACGCCACGGAGGCATCGAACGCCAGCCGGACGCTGCTGTTCGACATCAGGAACCTCGCCTGGTCACCAGAGCTGGCGGAGCTCTTCGGCGTGCCCGTTGCCGCCTTGGGCGAGGTCCGTCCGTCGGGCGGGCGTTTCGGCGTCACCGCCGAGGGCCTGCCGGTGCGCAGCGGCATCCCGGTGTCGGGCGTGCTCGGGGACCAGCAGGCGGCGCTGTTCGGCCAGGCGTGCTTGGCACCCGGCCTGACCAAGAACACGTACGGCACGGGGAGCTTCGTCCTCATGAACGTGGGCGAGACGTGTCCCGACCCGGTGGAGGGGCTGCTCACGACCGTCGCCTGGACCATCGAGGGGACGCCCGGGGCCACGTACGCGCTCGAGGGGGCGATCTTCGTGACCGGCGCCGCGGTCCAATGGCTCCGCGACGGGCTCGGGCTGATCCACGACAGCGCGGAGATCGGGCCCCTGGCGGCTACCTGCGACGACACGGGGGGCGTGGTCGTGGTGCCGGCGTTCACCGGGCTCGGCAGCCCCTGGTGGGACCCGTATGCCCGCGGCACGATCCTTGGCATCACCCGCGGCACCACGCCCGCCCACCTCGCCCGCGCCGTGGTCGAGGCGATGGCGTACCAGACGCGTGACGTGGTGGAAGCGATGTCGGCGGCGTCCGGCCAGGCGATCCCGGAGCTGCGCGTCGACGGCGGTGCGTCGGCGATGGACCTGCTGCTGCAGATCCAGGCCGACCAGTTGCAGACCCCGGTGGCGCGCCCGGTCGTGCAGGAGACGACCGCCCTCGGTGCCGCCTACATCGCCGGCCTCGCCGAGGGCATGTGGGCGTCCCCGGAGGACGTGGCGTCACGCTGGACGCTCGACCGCCGCTTCGAGCCCCGCCTTGCGCCGGCCGAGGCCGATGTCGGTCACGCCCGCTGGCTACGTGCCGTCGAGCGCTCGCGGGGGTGGGCGACCTGAGCGACCGGCGTCAGGCGGCGTCGCCGAAGAAGCTCGCCTCGCGCCGTCGTGGGTCGAGCGGTGACCTCGTGCCGGCCGACGGAGTGGCGGGGCGGGCCTGGCGCGCCGGGTCGGGCCCCTCGCGTGGACTCGACTCGCCGGTCGCCGGGTCGGGCGCTTGGTTCCCGGGATGCCGCGGGTCACTGGGCGGGACCATCGGTCGCTTGCCGGTGCCGGCGATCAGCGCCCAGCCGTTGTGCGTCTTCAGGCGGTGGTGGTGAACACACAGCGGGTCGAGGTTCGCCAACTCCGTGACCCGATCGTCGGCCCAAGGCACACGATGGTCGGCCTGGATGCCGACGGTGCTGGAACATCCCTGGACCTCGCAGCCCGGCGAGTTCCAGAGCATGGCGATGCGCTGGGCCGCCGTCGGCCCTCGGCCGAGGTGGGTGACGTTGGCGACGTCGATGCCGTTGGTGATCACGAGCTTGACGATGGATCTCCGAGCAGGCTGCGGGCGGTCCGGGTGGAGATCGGGCCGACACCCGCGACCTCGCACAACTCGTCACCCTTCGCCCGCCCTCGGACGAGGGCCGCGAGATCGACGCGCAGCAGGGCGAGGTGAGTCGGATTGCCGGTCCGCTCCGCCCGGCGCCCACCGCCGGCGTTGGCTGACGTGCCGGGCACCGTGCCCGGGGCCGATTCAATCCCTCCAGCTGGCGTGGCGGCACCGTCGTCGCGCCTCCCGAGATGGCGGTGCGCCAGCTCGACGAGCGCGTCGAATGCGTACGCCTCCCGGGCTTCGCGACGTCCCCCACGCCGCGCGGCGTTGAAGAGCTCGTCGATGATCGGGTTCAACACCGCGTTCAACCGCGACCCGGCATCGGCGGTGCCCCGCGCCGACATGTTCCACGCGCCCTCGGCGTCGGTCCAGCGACGCAGCCGCCGTTCCGCGTGGATGCGCCGGTCGGTGGCGTCGCAGTCGGGATCTGCGGCCGCCCTGGTACGGGCGCAGCGCTCGCGTAGCTCGGACAGGCTCGAACCCGCGGCCGTGCTCAGTAGCGAGCGCTCGGCGTCGGGCTTGGCCGCAGCCGCGCCCGCGATCTCGTCGGCCTGGGAACGCGACAGCTCGCCCCGGCGCATGGCCGATTGGGTATGCGGCAGGTTGCGGACCCTCTTGGAGGTCTCCAACGAGCTGCGAGCCGCACCCATCGACGTGCCGGACTTGCGGGCCAAGTACTCGGGAGCGCTCCGGTCGCCCGCACGCTGCCACACCCCGGACTCGTCGACCCGCGTGGCAAGGAGCGTCTTGGCCGATGAAGCAAGGCGCTCGACCGCATCGAAGGCCTGCCAGATCGTGGGGGCCTCGGGCAGTGGGACGAGGTCGGGTTCGAGGCGGCCCACCAGCTCGCGCATCGCGGCGAGCCGTTCACGCACCTCCTCGACACTGACGGACCCGAACATGCGTGCGAGTATACGCTGCGCTATCGATGCTCGACAAGCCTTTTCATTGGATTCGGATGATCAGATATGATCCGAGCACGGTCGCTCGAGGCCCGCCCACGACGTCACACCCGAGGAGGAGGCCCATGACACGGTTCTCAGCCGTGAGCCCGTACCTGTACTACGGCGACCACGCCAAGGAAGCGTTGGATTGGCTGGCGCGGGTCTTCGGCTTCGGGCCCAGCACCCGCTACGTCGACGACGCGGGCGTGGTCCACGAGGGCCACATCATGGTCGGCGACACACCCGTCATGGTCTGCGGTGCGTCACCGGCGGAAGCCCACGGGCAGGGGATGTTGCTGATCGTCCACCTCGACGACGTCGAAGCTCACTACCGGCGCACGGTCGCCGCCGGCGTCGACGCCTCCCCGCCCGAAGACAAGCCCTACGGGCCGCGGTCATACTCGGTGACCGATCCGTGGGGCTACAGGTGGGCCTTTTGGGAGCACGTCAGCGACTACGTGGAGGGCGGCGTCAACACCCTGCACGAGATCGAGGTCTGACCGGGGCACGCGGGCCACGCGGCATCACGCGGTCTTGTCGGAACACAGCGCTAGGCCGGCACCAACCTACTTGTGGGCGACGAGGATCATGCGTCGCGCTCCCGCGGTCAGCGGAGTGCCGTCACCTGCGTAGCCCTCAACCGTGCGAAAGCCGGCATCGAGGAGCCAGTCGCGCAGCTCGGTGAAGCTGAACAGTCGGGCGAAGAACGAGGAGCGCCGCATCCCACCATTGCGGATGATCGTCCACTGGGCGTTCGAGCGGCCGGTCAAGGGGTCGAACTCCCGCTGATCGATCAGGACTCCGTCGCCGGTCTCGGTGACGGTGACGGGCAGCCAATGCGGGAGCACCCCATCCTTGTGGATCAGCTCGATCAGGAATCGGCCACCCGGACGCAGTGCGCGGTGCACCTGGGCGAGGACAGCGCGGTTCTGGGCGTCGTCGAAGTAGCCGTAGGCGGTGAACCAGCTCACCACCGCCTCGAAGCGGTCGGTCCAGGGGATGGCGCGCATGTCGCCCTGCACGTACTCCACGCTCACGCCGCGGCGGTCCGCATCGGCACGCGCTACATCCAGAAAGAGTGGCGTTGCGTCGAGGCCGGTCACCCGGGCACCCATGCCCGCGAGTCGGTTGGCGATGCGGCCATAGCCGCAGGCCAGATCCAGGACCTCGGTGCCATCGCCCAGTGCAAGGAGGGTCCAGACCGTCGACGCTTCCTCGTCGGTCCTCTCGTCGGGGTGGCGCCCGGCGAAGAAGTGCAGGTAGTCCTCGTCGAACAGCTGGTCGATCGGCCACTCCTCGTCCATTGGCCGATCGTACGGGCGCCGGCCCCGCCACGGCCGCCGTCAACCCGTCGGGCCGAACCGCTCCACCCGGATCCGCTCCACCGGAACGTCCAGGTCGACGAGGAGGCGGCTGGCGGCGTTCGCGAAACCGGTCGAGCCACAGACGTATGCCGTTGCGTCGGCAACGATCGCGGACTCGAGATCGGCGGGGCCGATGCGACCCGCCGGCCGGTCGGCACCGGCAGGGGCCCGGCGGGAGTAGACGACTGTCGCCTCCGGCCCCGGCAGCTCGTCGGCGTAGTAGAGGTCGTCCGGGCTTCGCACCGACACGACCACACGAACCAGGCCTGTGTGCCCGGTCCGGCGAGCGAAGCGCAGCATGGCCATGAGCGGCACCACGCCGGAGCCACCGCCGACGAGGGTGGCCGGGGTGTCGCCCCGCCACACGAACCACCCCCCGATCGGTCCCCGGACGTCGATCTCGTCGCCGACCATCACCACGTCGTGCAGGAACGTCGACACCTCGCCGCCCTCGAGGCGCTCCACGGTGACCTCGATCTCGGCCGTGCCGTCGGGCGGGGACGCCACGGAGTACGAACGGGACGCCGTGTACCCATCGGGTGCGGTCAGCCGAATGATGTAGTGCTGGCCGGCAAGGTGCTCCGCCGGCCCGGGCAGGGCGAGCCGGAACGTCTTGGCCCGCGGGGTCTCGTCGCGGATCTCGACGACCGTCGCCGTCTGCCACGGGTCGCGCCTACCGCCCGTGCTAGCGCCCACTAGTCGCCCTGGTAGCGCTGTTCGAGCCAGGGGTCGCCGCGGTTGTGGTACCCGTTGCGCTCCCAGAACCCAGGCTCGTCGTGGTCGAGCAACCGCAGCCCGGCCACCCACTTCGCGCTCTTCCAGAAGTAGAGGTGCGGCACGAGGAGCCGGGCGGGCCCACCGTGGTCGACCGGCAGCGCGGTGCCGTCGACGTCCCAAGCGACCCAGGCCTTCCCGTCCGTGACGTCGGCCAGCGGCAGGTTGGTCGTGTAGCCGGTGTGGCTGAACGCCAGGACGTGCGTGGCGGTGGGCAGGGGGCCGGCCGCGTCCAGCAGCGTGTCCACCGCCACTCCGCCGAAGGAGATGCCCAGCTTCGACCAGGTCGTCACGCAGTGGATGTCCCCGCTGTACGTCGCTGCCGGCAGGGCGTGGATCTCGTCCCACGTCCAGGTGATCGGCCGCGCGACCAGGCCCTCGACGGAGAACGTCCACGACGCCGTGTCGAGCTGCGGAGTCACCTCCGCCGTGAGCACGGGCCAGCCGTTCCCGACGTCGTACTGACCGGGCGGCAACCGTCCCTCGTCCGCCGACGGCCTCCGCCCGAAGAAGCCTCGCGTCACCTTCGCCATGTCCGTCCAGTGTGCACCCAACGGCGTGGAGCGGGGAGGGTTTCGTGGCCTCGGATCGGCGGCCGGTCTCAGGGTGGAGGGGACACCCCGAGCCCGGCCCCCGACGATCAACGGCTCGGATGGCGCGTCCGGCTGCGAGCGCGGCGGAGCTCGCGCATCCGGGTGTCGACCACGCGGGCGAGCGCCGCCACCTGGCGCCGCTCCCGGGCCCGGTAGGGCATGCCCTCCCGGCCGAGCACGAGCGCGAGCCCCGCCTGCGGCAAGGGCGCCCAGACGACGTCGCCGGTTCCGCACCCGCGCCCGCCACTTCCACAGGCGCCCTCGGCGGCACGGCTCCCCGCGAGGAACGCCTCGAGCCAGCCCCGGTTCGGCGCGTCGTCGCTGGCCACGAGGGTGCCCTCGGCCATGCCTTGGCCCTCGAGGTCCGTGACGGCCACCCAGGTGGCTCCGACCACGCGGCCGGCGTGGCCAACGACGGCCTCGAGCAGCTCGTCGATGCCGTCGGCGCCCACCAACTGGGCTGCCGCCTCCAGAGCGTCGAGCCGCGGATCGTGGCGGGCGTCGGCGACCGGACGCACCTCCTCCACGGCGACGCCGTCGACCTGGCGCACCTCGGCCACCAGCAGGTCGACGAGGTCCTCAGAGGGCAGCTCGACCACGACCTCGTCGACCGCCTGCCCGTTCTCGCGCTCGAGGATGTCGATCCCGACCACGTCACCGCGCACGGCACCGATGCGGCCGGCGACCTGCCCGAGGGCGCCGGGGCGGTCGGGAAGCCACATGCGGATGACGAACGTCGGCACGATCCGCACCCTATGGAGCCACTGTGAACCGATTGTTTCGGCCGTGCGACGGGAGGATGAGCAGCGTCGGACGCCCGGAACGGCCCGCCGTTGCCCGGCGGGCGGGCGGCATTCGGGCGGCGATTCGAGCCGACCCGTCGCTGACCGTCGGGTCAAGCCCTCCGGTACGGTTGGCCACCGACATGGCCAAGCAGCTCACGCCTCGGGGCCGGCAACGGCGCGACCAGCTGACCGACTACGCGACGGCCCGCTTCGCCGAGCGCGGCTACCACGACACGTCGGTCGCCGACCTGGTCTCGGGCCTAGGCGTCGGCAAGGGCGTCTTCTACTGGTACTTCGAATCCAAGGAGCAGCTCTTCGTCGAGATCCTGCACGAGGCGCAACTCGACCTGCGCAGCGCCCAGCGAGCTGCGATCGGCGCCGAACGCGATCCGGTGCGCCGCATCGAGCTGGGCATCCGCTCCTCGTTGGCCTGGATCGACCGGCACCCCCACCACAACGAGCTGATCCGCGCCGCCGCCGGCGACGATCGGTTCCGCCACCACGTGCGGCGGGGCGAGGAGATCGCCCTGAACGATCTGTCCAAGCATGTCAAGGACGCCATCGTCGACCGGGGTCTCCACGACGCCGACCCAGGGATGATCGCCCAGGCGATCCTCGGTGTGGTTGGCCGCCTGGCGGGGACGTTCCTGCCCTGCCGCGGGGCGCCCGTCGACGCCGTGGCCGACGCCGCCGTGGCTTTCTGCCTCGGCGGCCTGTTGGCTGAGCAGAGCGCCGAGTGAGCGAGCGCCAGCGAGCGAACCATCAACATGTGCATGACTCGCCACGAAGCGGCGAAGTGGTCACTCGACGGGCCGGACGCGCGCCGAGTGAGCGAGCGCCAGCGAGCGAACCATCAACATGTGCATGACTCGCCACGAAGCGGCGAAGTGGTCACTCGGCGGGCCGCAGGCACGCCGGATGAGCACAACGCGTCGCCGACGCGCGAAACTGTTGTAACGCGATCGTCGTGAGTGGGCGGTCACCGCTGGGGGCTGGGGCCTCGAGTCGGTGATCGCGCCAGCAGCTTGCCGTGGAACCGCCGATAGAGACCCCGCCTGAAAGGCCGCCGAGCGATCTCTCCAGCCTGCATCCCAGGCTGACGGTCCTCCAAGCCCCGACGGACGAGCGCGCCCGGCTCACCGAGCACCTCGCCCGGCTGCTGGTACGCGCCGCTGCCGATGCCCCGACGTCACCCAGCGTGGCGATCGGGCCCGACGATTTCCACGCTGCCGCCGGCGATGCGGCGACCCGGAGGGTCGAGAACCACGAGCGGGTCCGCGGCGAGCTGTCGGCAAAGCTGCGCCGGGCGCGCGAGCTGCAGGCTGTGACCGCCAACCGGCGCGACGAGGCCGCGGCCCGCACCCGTCGGATGACGGCGCACCTCGAGGACTGCGACTCGCTGCTCGAACGCGCCGGCGAGCTGACCAATGCCGCCGAGGAGGCCCGGCGCACCCTCGACGCCCGCCGGGACGACATGGCGTCCGCCCGCAGCAAGCTGAGCCTGGTCGAAGAGCAGCGAGTGGCCGCGGCGGAGATGATCGCCGACGCGCAGGACCAGCTCGGCGACCTGGAGGCATCGGAGCTCGACGAGCCGACCCTCCGCCGCGAGCTCGAGGCGGCTCGCAATGAGCTGGGGGCTGCGGAAGAGTCGCAGGCCGAGGCCACGGACGCCCTGCGGGCCATCGAGCAGGCGGCGGTCTCGCGAGCTGCCACCCGCGACCACGTCATCTACGAGCGGGCCAACCTGGTCGCTCGGGTCGAGTCACCAATGATCGACACCCAGCTGCTTCGGGACGCGCTCGACGACTTCGACGGGAGCACCGAGGTCGGCGAGCCCGACCTGGCGGCACGCGAGCTCGCCCGCGAATGGCTCGAGGTGGACGGGGAGCTGGCGCGCATCGAGGACGCCCTGCCGTCACCGCCCTCGGCCGAGGAGCTTGCGGCCGCAGAGCATCGGCTGGACCACATCGAGCGGACCATCGTCGACATCGAGGCGGCCGGGCGCCAGGGTGAGCTCGTGCCCGGCGCCCGTGCGGAGATCGAGGCGGCCCACGAAGCCGTCCTGGCCGCCGAAGAGGCTCTGGACCAGACCAAGGATCCCGACGCCGATGCGATGCTGGCGAAGGCCCGTCAGGACGAGCACGCCGTTCTGCAGCGCCACGGCTACGAGACCTACCTGGACCTGATCATGGCGGGCCCTCAACCGGACGGCGACAGCCAGGCCGACCTGCTCGACGCCCTGCGCGTGCGCCGCGTGGCCGAGGACACGCTCGCCGCGTTGCAGGCCGCCGCCGACCCCCCGGCCATCCTCACGGCGCTGCGGGTCCGGCGTGACCGCATCTACCGCGAGGCCGCCGACGTGTTGGGCTGCGACCCCGGGGTCAACGTCGCCGAGCTGCTCTATGCCCACCCGGTGGTCCCGCCGGCCCGGACACGGGCCCTCGCCTCGGTGCTCGCCACCTACGGCATGGACCCCGTGGGCGTTTCTGTGCGGGAGGCGGCCGTCAGCTGGCTGGTCGAACAGGACCAGGAGCTGCTGGCCCGGGGCGAGTGCCGGCGCGAGATCGACCGGCTCGACCGCGACCTCGAATCCCTGGACGAGGAGGACGCCCGCGCCGCCGACGAGGCCCAGCGGGTGGTCGAGGCGGCGGAGGCCACGGCCGCCGACCTCGACGTGGTCATGCACCGCGTGCGCACGTACGAGGAGGAGCTGAACGACCGGGCGACGCAGGACGAGCGGCGGCTGCAGCGGATCGCCGCCGCCGAGCAACTCCGCGCCCAGATCGCGGCGGTCACCGACGCCCTCGAGCGCTCCGAGGAGGAGTATCACACGTCGCTGGCGGCGGCCGACTCGGGTGTCACGAGTGCCGAGGCGAGCCTGGAGCTTGCCACGGCGGCGCTGTCCGACGCGGTCCGGCGGCTCCGCCGGATCTCCGAGGCATTGCCCCCGGCCCTGCGCCCCCGGGCGGGCGACGACCCGCTCGGCGAGCTGCCCCGGCTGCGGGAGACGCTGGCGGCCGAGGTCGACCGCGCCGAGGTCGCCCTGGCCCAGGCCACCGGCGATCTCGAGCGCGCCCGCAGCGACATCGACGAGACCCAGGCCCAGCTGGACGACCACCTCACCGTCGTCCCCGCGGACGACGTGATCGACGAAGACCTGCGGCAGGCGGTCCGGGACCTGGTGGCGGGCGCCGAGGTGGCCGTCGTGCTCGACGATCCCTTCGGCGAGGCCGGGGATCTGCGCGACGAGCTCCTCGACGAGGTCGCCAGCGCCGCCCGCGAGCGGCCGGTCGTGCTCCTCACCGACGACCCCGCCACGCTCGGCTGGGCCATCAGCCTGCCCGACGACGTCGGGACCGTGACCCGCCTGCCCGCCCCGCCCGCGCCCATCCCCGATCTCTCACCCCACGGCCCTGCGCTCGCCGCCGAGCCGCGACCGGTCGGGTAGCCCAAGGAACGATCTGTGGCACGACGCATTCCCATCCGACGCAAGCTGGCCGCGGCGCTGGCGATCCCCATCGCCGCGTTGCTGGTGGTGGCCGGCCTCGAGGTGTTGCAGAGCACGCGCGACGCCGACGAGGTCAAGGAGCAGACCGACCTCGCCACTGCCTCGGTAGGCCCGTCGGGCGTCATCAGCGCCCTCCAGGACGAGCGGAACTACGCCAGCCTCTGGCTCCTGGGCCAAGAGGGAAACGTTGAGGTTCCGGTCGAGAACTTCGACGAGGCCAAGCAGGCGACCGACGCCGCCATCGAGAGCTTCCGTGCCGACATCGAGAGCAAGGGTGTCGAGGTCGCGGAGGCGTACGGCCCGGCGCTGGAGGCGCTCGACGGGCTGGCCGAGCTGCGCCAGCAGGTCGACACGTACGAGGGTGCGCGGGGCCTCGACAACACCGGCGTCTCCGATCCCAACTTCGTGGCCTACACGGAGATCGTCACCGGTCTGTTCGAGGCCAACACCCAGGTGGCGCTGACCATCGACGACCCCGTCCTGCGCCGCGGCGTCGAGCTCACCGACCTGGCATCGCGCCAGGCCGACGTGATCGCCCGCACCATCCGGTCGCTGCTCCTCGCGGGCGTGACCGGGAACGGCCAGCTCGACGAGTCCACGGAGATCGCCGAGGCGTCCGGCATGTTCAGCCAGGTGCTCGCCAACGACGCGCAGGCGCATTCGCTGGCCGCGGGTGTCTACGAACCGGCCGCCCGCCGGCTCAAGGAGGACAACGACGCCATGGGGTTCATACCCCTGGCGCAGAAGACGATCGACGAGGCCCCTGGTCGGCCCGACGTCGTCGCCATCCTCGACACCGTCGACGTCGATCAGAACTCGGGCTGGTATGGCTTCCGGTCCCGGGTCGAGGATGTCCTGGTCGATCGCGCCGACGACCTGAACGCCGCCGCCGATCGGACGCGGATGTGGTTCATCGTCCTGGCCGTCGTGTCGGTCGGTGTTGCGATTCTGGTGACGTGGTTGGTGTCGCGGTCGATCACGCGGCCGCTGCGGTCGCTGACCGGCCAGGCCACGGCCATGGCCGACCACCGCCTACCCGAAGCCGTCCTCGACGTCCTCGACACCCCCCTCGGCGAAGACGTCGAGGTCCCCGAGGTCGACCCCGTCGCGGTCCACACCCGCGACGAAGTCTCCGACGTCGCCGAAGCCCTCAACACCGTCCAGGACTCCGCGTTGGACCTGGCCGTCGAACAAGCGGTGCTGCGCCGCAACATCGCCGACTCGTTCGTCAACCTCGGCCGCCGCAACCAGAACCTGCTGGGCCGCCAACTCGACTTCATCACCGAACTCGAAACCAACGAAACCAACCCCGACACCCTCTCCAACCTGTTCCGCCTCGACCACCTCGCCGACGCGCATGCGCCGCAACGCCGAATCGCTACTCGTGCTGGCCGGCGTCGAACCACCCCGCAAGTGGGCCGCACCCGTGCGGCTCACCGACGTCATCCGGGCGGCCCTGGGCGAGGTCGAGGACTACCAGCGGGTCACCGTCCGCGGCGTCGAACCCGCCACCATCGTCGGCACCGCCGCCGCCGACCTCGCCCACCTCCTCGCCGAACTCATCGAGAACGCCCTCGTCTTCTCACCCCCCGACCAAACCGTCGACATCCGCGGCCGCACTCGCCACGACGGCTACACGCTGGCCGTCATCGACTCGGGACTCGGCATGCCGCCCGCCGACATCGAGGCCGCCAACCGCCGCCTGGCCGGCGAGGAATCGTTCACGATCGCCCCCTCGAAGTACCTGGGCCACTACGTGGCCGGCAACCTGGCCGCCCGCCACGGGATCACCGTCCACCTCGACAACTCGCCGGGCAACGGGATCACCGCCACCGTCCGGCTCCCCGGCAGCCTGCTCACCACCGACATCCCGATCGAGGACCAGCCACCGGTGAGGGCCTCCCAGTCGGCGGGCGGGCTGCCGCCGGCCCCCGACCTGGTGGGCGCCGTCGCCGGCGGCTTCGGCCCCGGCTCCAACGGCGCAGCGAGCAACGGGGCCGAGTCGCGGCCGGCGCCGTTCCCACCGGACGTCCGAGGGCCTGCACCGGCGCCTGCGCCCCCGCCGCTGGCGGCCCGCACGGCGAGTGGCCTCGTCAAGCGCTCCCGCCGGGGCATGAGCGAATCCGAGGCGCCGCCCGCTCCCCTGCCCGCCGGCGATCAGCTCGCGAGCCTGAGCGATGTGGCCACCAACCTCACCGGGCCCGGTGCCCCCGCCGGACCGCGACGGCCGGGGCCCACCGCTCCCGGTTCCATGCCGCGGCGGCAGCCCGGGCCATCCGACCTCCCTGGCCCCCCAGGTCCCGGGCGGGGGGCGCCGATTCCACCCCCGGCCGCCCCAGGGCCGGCCCGGACCGCCAGCGGGCTGACCCGTCGGGTGCGGGGCGCTCAGCTGCCGAGCCAGGAGCCACTCTCGCTGCGGCGGACCGCGGAGGATCCCCGGGCCAGTGATGGCGCGGGATATGGTCACGTTCGTAGCGTTCGCCCGCGTGGCGGCGGCAACGGGCACGCTGCGGGGGGTGCGCGGCATGATGACAGCTCGGCCAGGGACGTCTACAGCTTTCTGACCAGCTTCACCGCCGGGGTGCAGCGGGGCCTCGACGAGGTCCAGCGGCATCCCGAGAATCCCGAGGAGAGTGAATGACCGAGCACGAAGTGCGAGCGAACGACGAGCACAGTGCTCTTGTCTTCGCGGACCGGCGCCGGATCGCCGACACGTCGGAGGTGGGGGGATGAGCCTGAGCGACGAGGCCCGCAACTTCAACTGGCTGCTCAACAGCTTCGTCGACCAGACCGCCGGGGTCACGGACGCCGTGGCGGTCTCCTCCGACGGCCTGTTGATGGCTGCCTCCAGCTCGCTCGACCGGGCCTCGGCGGAGCAGCTGGCGGCCATCATCTCCGGTTTCGTGAGCCTCGGGCACGGGGCATCGCGTTGCTTCGACTTCGCCGGTCTCGAACAGATCATCGTGGCGATGCGGCAGGGCTTCCTGTTCGTGTCGTCGATCTCCGATGGGAGCTGCCTCGGCGTGGTGGCCACCCGCAACTGCGACATAGGGCTGGTGGGCTACCAGACCACGCTGCTCGTCGAGCGCGCCGGCCAGGTCCTGACCCCTGCACTGGTCGCAGAGCTCAAGGCGGGGGTCGTTGCGTGAACGAAGGTCACGACCTGGTGCGCCCGTACATCATGACGGGGGGTCGTACACGCGCCCAGCGACGTGACCTTCGGGTGGAGACGATGCTCCAGACCAAGAGCGAGCAGATCCCGCCCTACCTGCCCGAAGAGCAGCAACTCCTGCTCAACCTGTGTTTACGAGCCCAGTCGGTTGCCGAGGTCGCGGCACACCTCAACCTGGTTGTCGGCGTCGTGATGGTCCTGGCCGACGACCTGATCACGGCCGGGCTGCTCGACGTCCACCACACCGACCCGGTCGAGATCGAACTGTCGATGCTGACCAAGATGATCGAACGAGTCCGGGCCATCTAGCCCGATTGCCCAGAGAGGTTCCGAGTGCAAACCACCGCCGAGAGCGCAGCCACGCGCATCACATCGGTCAAGTTCGTCATCGCCGGCGGTTTCGGCGTTGGCAAGACGACCTTCGTGGGCGCCATCTCCGAGATCGAGCCGCTGCGCACCGAGGCCGCCATGACGAGCGTGTCGACGGGCATCGACGATCTCAGCCACATCCGCGGCAAGACCACGACCACGGTCGCCATGGACTTCGGCCGCATCACCGTCGACGACACCCTCGTCATGTACCTGTTCGGCACGCCCGGGCAGGATCGCTTCGGGTTCATGTGGGACGACATCTGCCTCGGTGCCCTGGGGGCCGTCGTGCTCGTCGATCCCCGCCGCATCACCGACAGCTTCCCGGGCGTCGACTACTTCGAGGCCAACGGGATCCCGTTCGTCATCGGCATCAACGTCTTCGACGGCGCGCCCCGCTACCCCGTTACCGAGATCAGCGAGGCCCTGGGGGTCGCCCCCGAGACGCCGCTGGTCGAGTGCGACGCCCGCAACAAGGACTCGGTGAAGATGGTCCTGCTCACCCTGCTGGAGAGCCTGGTCGCCCAGGCGCAGGCGCGCGCCACCATGCGCTGAACGCGTCCCCGGCCGTACCGGATCCTCCCCGATCCCATACCAACTGGAGATTCAAGTTTGCGACGGGTCCCGATTCGCTTGAAGCTCATGGGGGCACTGGCGGTGCCCCTGGTAGCGCTGGTCATAGTGACCGCGCTCGAGGTCTACCAATCGGCCGACGAGGCGCACGAGGTGCGCGACCAGACGGCCCTTACCGAGGCTTCCATCGGTCCGGCCAGCCTGCTCAGCCTGATCGAGGACGAGCGCAACGCGGCCGGCGTCTACATGCTCGACGCCGCGGACGCGTTCGCCCTGCCGGTCGAGGACAACGCTCAGGCGCGGGCGGCCACCGACAAGGCGGTCGCCGACTTCCGGGACCAGGTCGAGAGCCTCGGCGGCGAGGTCGAGGCGGCCTACGGCCCGTCGCTCGACGCCATGGACGGGATCGGCGAGCTTCGCACCCAGATCGACTCCTTCCAGGGCACCCGCGGCCTGGCGAACATCGGGCCGACCACCGAGATCTTCGACGCGTACGGCCCGTTCATGACCCCCTTCTTCGACGCCAACAAGCAGGTGGCCCTGTCGATCGACAACCCCGAGCTGCGACGCGGCGCCGAGTTGGTCGACCTCAGCTCCCGCCAGACCGACCTGATCGCACAGCTGACGAGGGACCTGCTGCTGGCGGCGATCGGTGGTGACGGCAAGCTCAACCAGCCTGAGGAGGTGTCGGCGGTGGCCGGCCGGCTCGGGCAGTTGAAGAGCAACGAGGACCTCATCCAGACCAAGGCGACCGGCGACTACGAGCTGCTGTCGGGGTCGCTGTTCCATTCCGAGGAGGTCGAGGAGTTTCCCGAGGTCGTCGAGGCGGCGCTCGAGACCGGCGAAATCGACGTCGACGGGGTCATCCGCTACTCGGCGGGCGAGGACCCCGACACCTTCGGCTACACCGTGTTCCGCGGCGCCGTCACCGACGAGCTCGCCAGCAAGGCCGACCAGCTCGAGTCGGACGCGGTGTCCCGGCAGCGTGCGTACCTGCTGCTGGCGGCCCTGGCCCTCGGTGTTGCTGTTCTGGTGACGTGGTTGGTGTCGCGGTCGATCACGCGGCCGCTGCGGTCGCTGACCGGCCAGGCCACCGCGATGGCCGACCACCGCCTACCCGAAGCCGTCCTCGACATCCTCGACACCCCCCTCGGCGAAGACGTCGAGGTCCCCGAGGTCGACCCCGTCGCGGTCCACACCCGCGACGAAGTCTCCGACGTCGCCGAAGCCCTCAACACCGTCCAAGACACCGCGTTGGACCTGGCCGTCGAACAAGCGGTGCTGCGCCGCAACATCGCCGACTCGTTCGTCAACCTCGGCCGCCGCAACCAGAACCTGCTGGGCCGCCAACTCGACTTCATCACCGAACTCGAAACCAACGAAACCAACCCCGACACCCTCTCCAACCTGTTCCGCCTCGACCACCTCGCGACCGCGCATGCGCCGCAACGCCGAATCGCTACTCGTGCTGGCCGGCGTCGAACCACCCCGCAAGTGGGCCGCACCCGTGCGGCTCACCGACGTCATCCGGGCGGCCCTGGGCGAGGTCGAGGACTACCAGCGCGTCACCGCCCGGGGCGTCGAACCCGCCACCATCGTCGGCGCCGCCGCCGCCGACCTCGCCCACCTCCTCGCCGAACTCATCGAGAACGCCCTCGTCTTCTCACCCCCCGACCAAACCGTCGACATCCGCGGCCGGTTCCGGCCCCTGCGAGCGGCGGTGGGACCGGAAGGCGTGTCCGGGGATGCCAGCAAGGCCGACGAGGTGTCCGGGTACACGCTGGCGGTCATCGACTCCGGACTCGGCATGCCGCCCCCCGACATCGAGGCCGCCAACCGCCGCCTGGCCGGAGCCGAGTCGTTCACGATCGCCCCGTCGAAGTACCTGGGCCACTACGTGGCCGGCAACCTGGCCGCGCGCCACGGCATCGGCGTGAGGCTCGACGCGTCACCCGGCAACGGGATCACCGCCACCGTGAACATTCCGCCGGCCCTGCTCACGACCGAACCGGTCGTGGGTGTCCCGGCGGTGCCGCCCGACCAGGGCCGGGAGCTCCCCGCGGCCGGGAGGCCGGTCGCACCCGAGCCGGTCGGCGTCGCCGCAGTGGCGGGAGCGGGCCTCACCTCCGCACCGGAAGCCGGGGCCCAGGAGGCGGGCGATCCGTGGCGGAACGGCGAGTACCAATCCGGGGTGACCAGCAGCTGGCCGGCGCCCGTCGGCCTGTCGACCGGATCCCCGTCACCCGAAGCGGAACCGAGCCGGACCCAGAGCGGGCTCGTCAAGCGCGCCCGCGCCAACGGCACCGGGCCCGTCGACCCCGAACCCGCGGCGGGCGCCGCCGGGGTGCCGCCGGCGGCCCCGGGCGCCGGCCCCAGCGGTGACCTGCTGGCCGCCTTGCGCCGGCATTCATCGAACCTCCAGGGGGGCCCCGGCATGGCCGGGCAGGCCCCGTACCCGCCGCCTTCGGCCCGCGGGCCGCAACCGGCACCGCCTCCGGGTGCGCCGCCGCTCCCGCAGACCCACCGGCCACCGCCGGGGGTCTACGACCCGACGGCACGCCGCGACCGCATGCCCGGGGGCGAACGCCGGCGGCGTTCTCCAACCCGAGACGAGCCGCTGACGCGTGGCCCCGACGTCGGAGGCGGGCAGCCGCCACAGCCTCCGCCGACTGCCGTCCCGCGGCCAGGCGGACCGAGCGGACCGGAGACGGCCGGGGCCACCGAGGCCGGTCCTCCCCTCACGCGTCGCGTCCGCGGTGCCCAGATGCCCAACACGAGCCCGACGTCGCTTCGTCACACGCCCGGCGAGCATCCGGCCGGGCCCGGCGGTCCCGCAGGGCAGCCACCCGACCAGGGGCGGCCGCCTCGCCAGACCCGCTCGGCCGACGACGTCTACAGCTTCCTGACCAACTTCACCGCCGGCGTGCAGCGGGGCCTCGACGATTCCCAACCCGCGGACCGCTCCGGTGAGGACAACGGCAGCCGCTGAGCCTCGGCCGCAGCCATCACCCCAACTTGGTCAGCGACCTCCGGAGGTTGCGGATGGCCTGCTGCGTGCGTTGCTCGTTCTCGATCAGCGCGAAGCGGACGTAGCCCTCTCCGCCGGGACCGAAGCCGACACCCGGTGAGACCGCCACCTGGGCCTCGCGCACGAGCATGGAGGCGAACTCGACCGACCCCAGGTCCCGGTAGGGCTCGGGGATCGGCGCCCACGCGAACATCGTCCCCCTCGGCCGGGGCACGTCCCAGCCGATGCGGTGGAGGCCGTCGATGAGCACGTCGCGGCGCCGCTGGTACACCTCCCGAACCTCGTTGGGCGTGTCGGCGGCCTCGTTGAGCGTGACCGTGGCGGCGATCTGGATGGGTTGGAAGGTGCCGTAGTCGAGGTACGACTTGAGCTTGGCCAACGCCTGGACCACGTCGGCGTTGCCGACGAGGAACCCGACCCGCCATCCCGCCATCGAGAACGCCTTGGTCATCGAGTACAGCTCGACCGCGCACTCCTTCGCGCCCTCGGCCTGGAGGATCGACGGCGGCTCGAACCCGTCGTAGCCCAGTTCGGCGTACGCGTTGTCGTGCACGACCATCACCTCGTGCTCGCGTGCGAAGTCGACCACCTGCTGGAAGAACTCGAGGTCGACGGTGGCCGTCGTCGGGTTGTGGGGGAAGCTCAGCACGATGACCCGCGGCTTGGGCCACGAGTACTCGTACGCCTCGTGGACACGCTCGATGAGGTTGCCGTCGGTCGACATCGGGATCTCGCGCGCCGATGCCCCTGCGAACAGCGGGCCGAAGATGTGGATGGGATACGACGGCGACGGCACCAGCGCTGCGTCCCCCGGCCCGAGCAGCACCCACATCACGTGCGAGTAGCCCTCCTTGGCACCGATGGTGCTGATGACCTCCCGCTCGGGATCGAGCGACACGCCGAAGCGCCGCTGGTAGAGGTCGGCCAGCGCCAGGCGCAGCTTGGGTATGCCCCGGCTGGCGGAGTACCGGTGGTTGCGGGTGTTGTGGGCGGCCTCGCACAGCTTGTCGACGGCCACCGAGGGGGACGGCAGGTCCGGGTTGCCGAACCCGAGGTCGATCACGTCGAAGCCCGCTCGCCGGGCCTCGACCTTCAGACCGTCGATGATCGTGAAGACGTAGGGCGGCAACCCGGTGATGCGGCGGAACTCCATTGGCCCACGGTACACAGGTGGGTTTCCCAGCCCCGCAGCCGATTCCAGCCCTGGTCACAGGGCGGGCCGTCGGGGATCATTCCCCCCGTGACCGTGCCCATCGACGTCGTGATCGAGATTCCCCGGGGCAGCCGCAACAAGTACGAGTTCGACCACGAGCGCCACGTCTTCCGCCTCGACCGCCGCCTCTTCACCGCCACTGTCTATCCCGCCGACTACGGGTTCATCCCCGACACCCTGTCGGAGGACGGCGACCCACTCGACGCGTTGGTGCTGCTCGACGACCCCACTTTTCCCGGATGCTGGGTCAGTGCGCGTCCCGTCGGCGTGTTCTGGATGGAGGACGACATGGGTCCCGACGCCAAGGTGCTCTGCGTGCCGGCAGGGGATCCCCGGTGGGACCAGGTGTCCGACATCGCCGACCTGCCGGCCCACCTGACTGACGAGATCGAGCACTTCTTCGAGGTCTACAAGGTGCTGGAGCCCAACAAGCACTCGAGCGTGCGCGGCTTCGAGGGCGCCGACGCCGCCGTCAGCGAGATCGAGGCGTGCCGCCGGCGGCATGCCGAGGGGCGGGCGCACCCCGGCTAGCGATGGGCCGCCTCAGAACGTGCGCGGACAGGCACGTTGTCTCGGCGAAGCGTTGTCGGCGTTGCCAGGAGGCCGAGCCGTGCGGCCTGGGCTCACGCTGCAAATTCCGTACCGTTGGTGCCCACACGCGGGCCTTGCCGCTCGGCCTCTCACCCGCCGATCGCCGAGGCCTCCTGGCCGCCGAGCAGGGCGGCTCCGGTGGCCCCTGCCCGCTCCCCCAGCTCAGCCAGCACGAGGCGCACGTCCTCGCGCTCCTCCGGCGCCATGACCTGTCGCAGGTACGACGCGCGCACGGGCTCCATCAGGACCTCGCCCGCCTCCACCAGTCCCCCACCGATCACGACCAGGGAACAGTCGAGCAGCGTGACGAGGTTGCCGACCCCGAGTGCAACCCAGCCGGCGAACTCGCGCATCACCTCGAGGGCGTCCTCGTCGCCCTCGCGGGCGGCCTGGGTGACATGTTCACCCCGCACGTTGTCCGCCACGCCGCCGGCAAGCTCGACGCCCCGTTCGAACTGCCCCGCCTCCGCGGCCTGGCGGCCGAGCCAGGCGAGGCCGCTGCCCGACGCGAAGCGCTCCCAGCAGCCGCGGCGCCCACACGGGCAACGCGGACCCCGGGGATCGACGACGATGTGGCCGGCCTCGCCGCCGAAGCCGTGGGCACCCCGCACCAGCTCACCGTCGGCGATGATGCCGGCGCCGATGCCGGTGCCCAGCGTGACCAGCACGGCGTCGTCGGCGCCACGGGCGGCGCCGACGAGGTACTCGGCCCACGCCGCGCAAGTGGCGTCGTTGTCGACGCGGATCGGCAGGCCGAGCCGCTTGTCGAGCTCGACCCCGATGTCGATGTTGCGCCGACCCGGCAGGTTGGGACTCACGCGCAGGCGGCCGGTGCGGTCGATGAGCCCGGCGATGCCCGCGCCCACCGAGGTGATCCCCGGACTCCCGACCTGGGCGTCGAGTTGCCGTACCACGTCCGCCATGGCGTCCAGGAGCCCGGTCGTCGAGTCCGGGGTGGGCACCCGGGCCTCGCCGAGCAGGACGGCGGGGTCCTCGGCACGCAGCGCCACGCCGAGGACCTTGGTCCCCCCGACATCGATGCCCGCCAGCACTCCGGTCTCCCGCTCGGGCACGGACAAACTGCGACCGCTCAATAGCGGAGCAGGGCGCCGATCCGCCCCATGACGTCGAGGTCGGCGTTGCCGACGCAGATCTCCACCTGGCACGACTGCGCCAGGGCCTCCTCGATGGCGTCCTCGACCAGGTCGTCGACTGGCACCATCTCCCCGCGGCAACCCTTGCAGCGGCGACCGATCGTGGCGAGCGTGTCGCAGCCGGTGCACCGCCAACCGGGGGCTGCGTAGCCCTTGGAGAGGATCAGCGTGTCGACGCGATGGGCCGCCAGTGCGTCGACCACCGGGCCCAGGCCCGCCACCCCCCGGCGTCGTGCGGCGACGGCGGTGCGCAGTCGCTCGACGAGCAAGGCCTCGCGGCGGCGCTCGACGTCGGCCTCGGCAGCCTGGGCGGCAGCGCGCACCTCGGCATGACCGGCGGTGACGGGGATCGAGATCTGCCCGCACAGCCGCGACCGGAGGTAGGGATGCAGGTCGGACTCGAGCTGCACCCGGACGTGGGGGTCGCAGGCACCGATGACCAGGTGGCGGAAGGGGCGCTGGTTCCACACCTCGAACGCCACCCGGGCGGCGTGGCGGAGGTGCTGCTGGGTGTGCGTTTCCAGGACCTGCCTGAGGTCGCTGCCCCGGTCGCGCTCGCCCCGGGCGTCGAGATCGCGGGGCACGGCCTCGAACAGCTCGGACCGCTCGGCCAGCTCCCCGAGCTCGAACACGAACATCCGGGCCCGCTGGCGATCGGCCAGCAGGACGCCCATGGGCTCGTGCTCGCGCAGCAGCACCTCCAACTCGCCTACGGCCGGGACGTGATTGATCACCACGCGGCTGTGCACGGGCATCGGCAGCTCGATGACCTCCCAGAGCCGGTCGGCCGAGCAGGCGAAGATCGCCAGGCCGCGCACGCGCGACCGGTCGATGCCGCCGCGGACGTGCTGCTCGATCCGGCGCAGGTCACGAAACACGGACGACTGACCGTCGGCCCGGGCCCGCGCATCCTTGAGCAGGACGTCGACCTCGTGCTCGAGGTCCCGCTGGCGGGCCACCCGGCGCCCGTCGACGTCGAGGTAACAGGATGTGATCGGTGCTCGCTCCCCCTTGATCGATGCCAACTCGCGAATCGTGGCCTCGGTCATGGCCACCACGGCGCCTCCTCGAGCATGGGGGTTCGGCGATCGGTCGACCTCGTGTGCCGATCGTACGCGACCGCCCCGGCTCCCGCTGAGGGCCGCCTGAGGAGGAGGGCGCGCCGTCCGGACCCGGTGCGGCGCCGCCGTCACGCCACCGTGATGCGCTCGATCGTCGGTTCGGGACGGGGTCCGGCGCCGTTGTCGCCGGCGTGCTCGCGGTCGTCCCCGGCGGCGGCCGGGGTGGTGGCGCGGCGGCGCGCGGCATCACCGATAGCGCCGAGCGCGCCCGCCAGGGTGGCGATCGCCGCCGGGTCGTCGATCAGGTCCTCGGCCACGTCGAGAAGAGCGCGCGCCGCGTGGATCAGCTCGCGCGCCGCCGCCTGCAGGTGCTGGATCCCCTCGCGGGCACGGTCCGGACAGTTCGGATCTGGTTCCATCGACAATCCCCCTCGGCTCCGCTCGGCCTCTCAGCACATGCGCGGACAGTCAGGCCGTCTTGGCTCACCGTGGTCAGCGCTCCCGGAGGCCGAACTGTGAGGCCTGGGCTCACGCTGCAAATCCCGTACGGTTCCGTGCCCACATCCCGGCCTATCCGCTCGGCCTCTCGGCACATGCGCGGACAGGCACGCCGTCTTGGCTCACCGTGGTCAGCGCTCCCGGAGGCCGAACTGTGAGGCCTAGGCTCACGCTGCAAATCCCGTACGGTTCCGTGCCCACATCCCGGCCTATCCGCTCGGCCTCTCGGCAGCAGCGAAGGTCACCAGGAGTCGGCCCTCGTGCAGGCGCGCGCCCGCCACCGATCGGCGGCTGAGCGAGTCGGGAAGCTGGAGCGCGCGGCGGTAGGCGCCCACCCGCACGAGCAGCTCCCCATTGCGCCTGCCCAACTCCAGCTCATCGCGCTCGGTGAACGGCAGGTCGACCTCCAGCACCGTCGCCGCCCCATGGCGTCGCACGCGCATGGGCTCGCTGGAGCCGAACCGCGCCGTCGGGTCCTCGTCGCCGTAGAGGGCGGCGGCCACCGTGCGCAACGCCTCTGGGCCCACCGGTTCCGCCGGCTGCAGCGGAAGCCTCAGCACCGGCACCGGGGCGAAGTCCTCGTCGATGGCGGACAGGTGCTGGGCATGCAGCGCCTTCCAGCGGGCGAACCACGGGTCGACGACATCGTCGGGCAGGATCCGGTTCGCGATCACGGCGTCCACGTGGTAGCCGAACAGCCCCAGGTAGGTGTGCGTGCGCCTCGCCTCGGCGATGACCACCCGCTCCGGGTTCACCACCAGCCGCACGCTCGTGCGCGTGCCGTCCGTGAGGATCTCGCGTACGCCCGCGAGCCGGTCGTAGAGCCGCCGGGTGGCGGCGAAGAGGTCGTCGTCAGCGACGGGCAGCGTCGTGAGGCGGGACATGACCGGCGACACGACCCGGTTCACCTGCCGCCCGATCGGGAACACCCGCTCCATGTAGCGGGCCAGCACGTCGGGCAGCGACAGCAAGCGGATCGTCTCGGCGGTGGGGGCGCAGTCCACCACCACGACGTCCCAGTCGGCGTCGGCGTGCTCGCGGATGTCGGCGAGCGCGAACACCTCGTCCATCCCGGGCACCACGGACAGCTCCTCGGCCTCGAGCGTGTCGATCCCCGCCCAGCGGAACACGTCCACCAGGTAGCGCTGGATCTCGGCCCAGGAGTCCTCCATGCGGTCCTGGGCGTCGAGCTGTTGCCCCCAGAGGCCGTCGGCCACCGGGGCGACCAGCGGACCCAGCTCCACGTCGAGGGCGTCGGCGAGCGAGTGGGCGGGGTCGGTCGACAGCACCAGGGTCCGCAGGCCGGCGTCGGCGCAGCGCAGGGCGGTCGCCGCCGCCGCGGTCGTCTTGCCCACGCCGCCCTTGCCGGTGAACAGCAGCACCCGGGCGTCGCCGGTCGCCCCATGCCCCGATCGTGCCCCAGCGCTCGGCATCAGTGCTCCAGGTGGTCGCGCAGCTGGCGCAGTGCGGTGTGGACGATGCGCGCCTCGGCCCGCCGCTTGACGAAGCCCGGTAACGGCACCAGGAGGTCCACCTCGAGGTGGTAGGTGACCTCGGTGCGGTCGGGGTCGCCGTCGACGGCCCGGAGCTCGTAGGACCCGTCGAGCTTGCGGGTGATGTCACCCTGGACCAGGCGCCATGCCAGCACCTCGGGCGCCCGCCCGTAGTCGTAGCGCAGGGTGTAGCTGGTGCTCCGCCCCATCGCCGCGGCCCGGAAGGCCACGTCGCGGGGGCGGCCCTCGCCGTCGCGATCGACGACCGTCGCCGACTTCAGGTCGTGCGCCCAGGTCGGGTAGTCGTCGAAGTCGGTGAGCACGTCCCAAATGCGCTGTGGCGACGCGCCGACAACCATCTGCTGCGTCGCCTGGTCCATGACGCTGGGCTCCTCCGGGCACGGGACGATGGAACGTGGGGCACGTTAGTGAACACCGATTCCGCCTGCTGCCAGCCCCGCGCCGCCCGACGGGCAGGGGGTTGGGTGCCCGGCGAGGCGGGAACTCACTCACCTGAATCGGGCGGCTTCGCCGGGAAACGACCGTGTCGGGCCGCCCACAGCGCCATGAGGCCCAGGCCGAGCATCGGGACGAGGACGGAGAACGCGAGCGCAGTGAACGGCCGTAGCGCCGCCGCCGTCACCGCCACCACCGCTTGCACGCCGAGCGCGCCACGCAGCAGCCGAGTCACGTCCGGGGGAGCCACGTCGTCGCCGAGAAAGAAGAGCCCGCCCATCGTGATCGTCTCGTAGCGGCTCCGGCCGATCGCCAGCGCGTACGCCCACAGGAAGGCGCCACAGCCAGCGGCGAACAGCACGAGATCGACCGGGACCGACAGCGGCAGGAACGTGTCGGGCCACGCCGCCGCCAGCGCCGAAGCCACCACGAAGACGCCCGTCGCCCAGATCGCCAGCCTGCAGATCAGGTCTCTTCGCGCACCCGGCTCCACCCGATCGCCGGCGTGATCATCATCGGCCACACCGCCCGGGCGATCGCCGCCGGATCCCTCGCCACTCCGGTCGCGGGCGCGATCCTCGGCGGGTCCGTTCCCAGGTCGGTCAGCGGCACGATCTGCGACGGGTCCGCCCCCAGCTGGGTCGCCGGTGCGGTCGTCGTCGGCTCGGCCACGCCCGGGGCTCACCACCGCGCCAGCACCTCCCCGAGTCGGCTGGCCAACCGGTCGTAGCCGAACTCGGCGACGATCCGGTCACGCGCGGCGGCGCCCATCGACCGACGGCGATCGGGATCGTCGAGGAGCTCAGCCAGCGCCGCCGCCACCGCGCTCACCTCGGCCGGACGGCCGACCACCAGCCCCGTCTCGCCGTCGGCCACCGCCTCGGCCGCGCCCCCGCTGTCGCCGGCGACCTGCGGCACCCCGCAGGCTGCAGCCTCGAGGAAGACGATGCCGAAGCCCTCCTGCTCGAGCCCACCCCAGCGGTCGCGGCAAAGCATCGCGAACACGTCGGCGCAGCCGTACAGCTCGGCCAGGTCGTCGTCGGGCACCCGGCCGAGCATCCGCACCGGCGCTCTGGTGCGGGACACCAGGCGATCCAGCCGCGATCGATCACGTCCGCTGCCTCCGATCGCCACCAGGAGGTCGGGCCGGGTCGGCGCCAGCCGCGCCGCCGCCTCGATGAGGACGTCCATGCCCTTGCGGGGCACGAGACGGCTCAGGCTCAGGATCACACGCCCATCCTCGGGCAGACCGAAGCGAGCCCGGGCCTTGGCGCGCTGTTCCGGGTCGAGCGGCCGGAACCTCTCGGTGTCGACACCGGGCGGGACCACCGTGACCGGCAGCGACCGTCCGGCCGCAAGCTCGGCCTCGTCGGCGGGATACCCGCCGGCGGCGATCACCTCGACCGCGCTGCGCAGCACGCGCCCAAGCTGGCGCCGGGTGATCGGCAACCGTCCTGGCACCGTCACCTCCGCACCGTGGAGCACCACCCCATACGGCAGGCGCAGCCGGGGGCCGACGCGGCCCACCGGCAGCGCCGGGTCGAGCATGACCAGGCGGGCCCCGGTCTCGGCGGCGAGGGCATCGATGCGACGGACCATCGCAGTGGTGGGTAGGAGCATCTTCTGCGTGACGCGCTCGATCCGGAACGGCTGGGCCGCGTCCCAGGCCCCGGCGGCGTCGTGCGGCGTGGTCAGCACCGTGAAGCTGTCGGGAGGCAGCCGGCGCCACAGCTCCCACAGGTACGACTGGATGCCCCCGAGCTTGGGCGGGAAGTCATTGGTGACCAGGAGGTGGGGCACGAGGACTCGAAGATCGGCGCGGGTCAGCCGGTCGCCGCCCGCACGAGTGTCGGCGCTGCGGGCGCCGCGGACACGCGCGCGTCGACCACCGCCTCGAGCTCGGCGCGAACGAGCGGGTCCGGGTCGCCGGCGACGTCGGCCACCTTGGTCAAGAGGTCGGAACGCCCCAGCCGTCGGGCCGCCCATACGGCGTGGGCGCGCAGAAGTGGGTCGGCATCGGCCAGGGCGCGGCACAGCGCCGCCGCCACGGCCGGATCTCCGGGATCGGCGACGTTGCCCAGCACCACCAGCGCGTTGCGGCGCAGGTAGCGGGCTTGGCGGCGGGGTACGTACCAACGCCCGTACCGGGCCATGAGGTCGTCGTCGCTGGCGGCCAACAGGTCTAGGAGGTCGATGACCGGTTGCGCGCCGGGCGCGGCTTGGTTCGCCGGGTCGATCCGCTCGGCGCGGTGGTTGGGCGGGCACACCTCCTGGCAGTCGTCGCAGCCGTAGAGCCGATCGCCGAGCGCGACCCGGTGGTCGCGCGGGAACGGCCCCTCGGCCTGCAGCAACCACGCCAGGCACCGCCGCGCGTCGACCACCCCCGGGGCGACGATGGCACCCGTGGGGCATCCGTCGATGCAGCGCGTGCAACCACCGCAGCCGTCGGCCACCGGCCGGGCTCGGGTCGCCAACGGCGCATCGGTGACCACCGATCCCAGCACGAACCAGCTGCCCCGACCCGGCAGGAGGAGGTTGGCGTTCTTGCCGTACCAACCGATGCCGGCCCGAAATGCGGCCTCGCGATCGACGAGGGCGTTGTCGTCGGCCACGACCCGGCACCGCCAGCCCGCTGCCTCGAGCTCGCCAGCGACGACCGTCAGCGCCGACCGCAGTGGCGTGTAGTGGTCCTCCCACGCGTAGCGCGCGACGCGACCCTGCGGCACGGTCGGGCGCATCGACCCGGGCGAGCCTGATGACCCACCGTCCGCAGCGGATGGCGTCGCGGCTTCCCGCCGGTAGCTGCGGGCGCCGACCACGATGGCGCGGGCACCTGGCAACGCTCGCCCCGGATCGGACGACCGATCCGGGCGCCGGTAGGTGAACGCCATGCCCGCGTGCATGCCGGCGGCACGTCGGCGCTCGAGGTGGCGCCGTGTGGTGGCGAACGGCCCGGCCGGAGCGACGCCGACGGCGTCGAGTCCCTGCGCACGCCCCGTCGCCACCAGGTCGGCGACGCGCGGGACACGCCGAGGCGAGCGAACGACGGCCATGGACACCGAGCCATCGTGCCGGCCACCCCGTCGTCGGGCAACCCTGGCGCCGTCGCCACCGCCCGGCCGTGGCTCAGCCCGTACGGCGGATATGGCGCGACGCCGGCAGCAAGCCCGCGTCGGACAGCAAGCGGAGGGCCCGAGCCTCTGCGACATCGACCACCACCGCCTCGCCGGGATCGCGAGAGCAGATGAAGGTCACCAAGCAGTCGGCGCAGCATTCGGTGCCCTGCATCGCACAATCGTCGCAGTCGATGCGGAGGACGTCGTTGCTCGGACGCCGGGAAGGGGCCATGCCGCCGTCGCGGTCGACGCGAGGGGTGCCGTCGCTGCTGTCTCGGGAATGGGCCATGAACGCCTCCTCGGCTCTGGTCGCGGGCCACGGCCGCCCGGGATGTCGTCACTCCGCGCATGCCCCGACGTTACGAACACCCTGTGACAATCAAGGCCCCGGTCCGGTAGCCGGAGGTGCCGCCCTGGTGGGCCGGCGGCTTGTGGGGCGCGGGAGCCGGTTCGGCGCCGAGCGGCGCACGTCAGAGGCCGAGCTCCTCGAGCAGCCGCAGCCACACCTCGGCGATCGTCGGGTACGACGGAACGGCGTGCCACAGGCGCTCCAGCGGTACCTCCCCCACCACGGCCACGGTCGCGGCGTGGATGAGCTCGCCCACGCCCGGGCCGACCAGCGTCATTCCCACGAGGATGCGTCGCTCGATGTCGACCACGACCTCCGCCCGCCCCGCGTAGTCGTCGGCGTAGAGGCTCGCACCCGAGATGTCCGCCAGGTCGTAGCCGACCGTCGTCACGTCGAGTCCCACGGCCCGCGCCTGTTCCTCCCTCAGCCCCACCGACGCCACCTCGGGGATGGTGAAGATCACCTGCGGCACGGCCCGGGTATCCGCGGTCGCACACCAGCGACTCCATGCCTCGTCCTCGACCTCGGGCTTCCCGGCGGCGCGGGCTGCAATCACATCGCCGCAGACGCGCGCCTGGTACTTGCCCATGTGCGTCAGCAGCGCCCGGTGCGTCACGTCGCCCGCGGCGTACAGCCAACCACCGTCAACGCCCGTGACCTGGAGGTGGTCGTCCACCTGGAGCCAGCTCCCAGGCTCCAGGCCGACCGCCTCCAAGCCGAGGTCGTCGGTGCGAGGTTGCCGGCCGGTCGCCACCAGGATCTCGTCGCACACGCGGGTCTCGCCGCCTACCGCCAGCTCGACGATCCCGTCGGGTCGGCGGATGACCCGCTCGAGCTCCGTGCCCAGCTCGACCGCGACCCCCATGTCGCGCAGCGATCCGGTCACCGCCTCGGCTGCGAAGGCCGGGACTGCGCCGAGCAACCGGGAGCCACGTTGGAAGATCGTCACCTGTGACCCGAGCGAGGCAAAGACAATGGCCATCTCGCACGCCACCACACCACCCCCGACGATGGCGAGGCGCGGCGGAACGCTCGACGCGCTGGTGGCCTCGCGGCTGGTCCACGGTCGGGCATCAGCCAGCCCCGGTACCCGTGGCACGGCCGCCCGGCTGCCGGTGCACACGGAGACGGCCGCCGTCGCCCGGAGCTCGATCGACGCACCGCTCTCCTTGTCCACCACCACGCGACGATCGCCGACGAGGCGCCCGTGCCCGCGCACGAGGTCGAGCCCGTTGTTGTCGATCCAGGAGACCTGGGACGCGTCGTCCCAGTCGTGGACGAACCGGTTGCGCCGCCCCAGCACCGCGTCGACGTCCAACGAACCGGTCACGGCGTCCGCCGCCCCGGCCACGGCCCGAGCCTCGGCGAGCGCCTGCGCCGGCCGCAGCAGCGACTTGCTGGGCATGCAGGCCCAGTACGAGCAGTCGCCCCCCACCAACTCCGCCTCGACAACCACCACGCGGCACCCGCCGCGGGCGGCGCGCTGGGCGACGTTCTCGCCGGTCGATCCCCCGCCGATCACGATCACGTCGTACGTGTGCTCTGGCATGTCGCCTCCGGTGCGAGAAGGGTCCGGCGGGCCGTGCCTTGGTGCCCCGTCGGGTTCAGGTGGTGCCGACGCCCAGCGTGTCGAGGAGCTGACGGGAGTAGAGCAGGTTGGCGCCGCCGCGGCGCGCACACTCGCGGACCCGGTTGTCGCTCGACGCCACGATGACCGGACGGCTGGCAGGGAGCTGGGCCACCAGGTCGAGAATCACGTCGTCGGCCTCGACGTCGGGCGGCGAGAACCGCACCCGCACCCATTGGCGCGCAGGGGCCGGCACGGCGATCGTGCCGCCGTCCACCTCGGCGCCGTCGAAGACCAGCTCCACACGGCTCGACGTGCGGGCGGCCAGGTCTGCCAGCAGCGCGACCAGCCGACGACGCTGCTCGGCGGGTCCCAGCTCGGGCCAGCCGGTCATGGTCACGTTGTAGCCATCGACTACGAGGACGACGTTGGGAGTGCGCAGCAGGTGCTCGGCCGCGGCGACCGAATCGTCGAGCAGGCCACCGGGCAGCGGCAGCGGAGTGCGTCGCTCGCCTCGGACGGCGGCCTCGGTGGCAGGGGTTCCGGAGGGCGCCGGCGCCGCCGACGCGGGCACCGGCCCGGCTGCATCGTCCGCCAGCGCGGCGGCCAGTCCGGCCAATCCATCCGCCAGCGACGACGCCCCCTGCGCAGCCCGCCTCAGCTCACGCGCCACCACGCCGAGGTCGGGCCCGGGCGGCGTGGACTCGGCGCCCTCCGGCTCAGCCTGTTCCGGGCCGATGCCCCCGGCTCCGGTCGGGGCTGCCGCCGCATCCGCGGCGTCGGGTCGCGGCGCCTCGGCCTCCAGCGAGCGCAACTGGGCCTTGACGGCCTTCAGCTCGGTTGCCCTGGTGACCAGCCGGGCCTCGGCGTCCTTGAGGTTCCGAACGGCGGCCGCCCGCGCCTCGTCCAGCTGCGCCACCGCGGTCTCGAGCTCGGCGACGCGTGCGTCGGTGGCCGTTCGGGCGCGTCGCACGTCGTCCAGCTCCCGCTGCAGGCGCTCGAGCTCGAGCCGGCGCTCCTCGGCCACCGCCTCGGCACGCGTGAGCGCCGCCTGAGTGGCCGCCAGCCGCCGGGCGGCCGAGCGCTCGTCCCGAGCCTCGCGTTGTTCGGCAGCACGGCTCGCACGTCGCTCGCGATCCTCGGCCTCGATCGGCGCCAGGTCGTCGGCCCACCCCGATGGACGGGTGAGCCAGAGCCAGGCGCCGCGACCGACCGAATCTTCGTCGGACGACGCCGCCACCCGGGCGCGGAACTCGTCGTCCTGATCCACCACCCGCGCGATCGCCGAGAGCGCCGCGGGCGACAGCTTGGCGAACCCCAGGTAGGGCCGCAGTGCCGAGGGCGGAAGCACGACGGGGTCGGCGCGCAACCCGGCCCGGGCGGCCTCGAGGGCGGCCTCGACCGCCGGGCGGATGGTCCCCGTCGGGTCGGTCAGGTCTCCCCCGCCGCCTCGGCTGCCCGCGGGGTGCGCGCCTCCCAGGCGACGAGGGTGCCGTCGACTTCGTGCTCGATGATCGAGATGGATGCACCCGTGCCGCACCAGCTGCAGGTGACGTCCTCGACCGACTCCTGGAGCACGACCTCGTCCTCGACTTGCAGCTCACCGCCGACGGTGAAGTGATGGAACGCCAGTGTGCGCCGCGACGTCACGACGTCGAAGCGGGTCTGGTTGCCGCAAGCGGAGCAGCGGTAGCGCGTCGTCACGGATCAGAAGCCTACTGATCCGCTGCGTCGGCCCCTGGCGTACGCTGCCGAGCCGTGCTGACCGCCTTCGTGCTGATCAATGCCCAGCCCGACCGGATCGCCGACCTCGCCTCCGACATCGCCGACGTCGACGGCGTCGCCGAGGTCTACTCGGTGACCGGCGATCTCGACCTCGTGGCCATCGTGCGCGTGCGACAGCACGACGAGCTCGCCGAAGTGGTGACCCGTCGCATCGCCGCGCTCCCCGGCATCGTCCACACCACGACGATGATCGCCTTCCAGGCGTACTCGCGCCACGACCTCGACTCCATGTGGGGCCTCGGCATCGAGTGAGTCAGGGACCGGTCACCGCCCAGATGCGGGTGACCGGCGCACACTGCCCGGGTGCTCAGGTGTCGCGTACGTCGACCGCGTCCACGGCGACGGCGTCGACCAGTCGGGCGATCAGCGTCTCCCACGGAACGGGGTCCGGCCGGTCGAGATCGATGGCACCGAACAGCAGGAACCCGAGGGCCACGGCGTGGCAGAACCGCACGATCGACCGCGTGTCCAGCGCAGGGTCGATGGCGCCGGTGCGCTTGGCCTCGTCGACGAGGGAGGTGAGCGACACGGTGCGCTCCTCGATGATCCGGCGTAGTAGGCCCGCCACCTCGGGATCTCGCCGTCCGGCAACGAACGCCTCCAACAGCAGCGCCTGCCCGCTGTCGAACTCGTCGGTCACCAGGTGCGCGCCGACCGTCGTCAGGATGTCGGTCGCCCGCCCCTCGAAGCGGCGGTCGGCGAACAGCTCCTCGAACTCGTCGTGCGAGTTCGCCTCCATCGCTGCCAGCAGCAGCTGGGCCTTGCCCCGGAAGCGTCCGTAGATGGCGCCGGTGGTGAAGCCAGCGCGCCGCGCGATCTCCTGGACGCCGGCGCCGTCGTAGCCCTTCTCGGCGAACACCTCGGCCGCGGCCGTCAACAGGCGGTCGCGCGTCGGGTCGCCAGCGGGCAGGGCTGCTCCGGACACGCCGTCAAATCTACGGCTGCGGCGGCCTCGGCGCCCGCCCGAGAGGTCGTCAGCCGTTCGAGACCACGACCAGGCGGTCGAGGGCGTCGGCGGCACCACCGCCGTCGATCGCCGCTCGGGCGGCCCGCAGACCGTCCTCGAGGTCGTCGACCATGCCCGCGACGACCAGGCCCGCAGCAGCGTTGAGGCAGACGACGTCACGGTGGGGACCGGCATCGCCGGCGAGGACCCGGCGGGCGAGCTCGGCGTTGGTGGCGGGATCGCCGCCCACCAGAGCCTCGGTGGGTGCCGGCGTGATCCCGAGCTCCTTGGGATCGACCGGGTACTCCCGCACCTCGCCGTCACGCAGCTCGACCACCGCGGAGGTGGTGGAGACGGTCAGTTCGTCCAGGCCGTCGTCGCCATGCACCACCATCACCCGCTCGCTCCCCCGCGCCGCCAGCACGCCCACCATGCGTTCGGACATGGAGGGATCGGCGACGCCGATCATCAGCCGGCGGACGCCCGCCGGGTTGGCCAGCGGGCCCAGGAAGTTGAACGCGGTCGCGATGCCGAGCTCGCGCCGGGGCGGACCGGCATGGCGCATCGCGGGATGGAAACGCGGCGCGAAGCAGAAGCCGATGCCCGCCTCGGCCACGCAGCGCGCCACCTCTTCGGGTCCACAGTCGATCCGAACGCCTAGCGCCTCCAGCAGGTCGGCGGAACCGGTGGCAGACGACGCCGCCCGGTTGCCGTGCTTGCACACCCGCCCGCCGGCGCCCGCAACGACGAGCGCCGACAGCGTGGAGACGTTGATGGTGTGGGCGCGGTCGCCGCCTGTGCCGACGATGTCGACCACGCGGTGGTCCGACGCCAGCGTGACGCGCTCGGCCGCCGCCAGCATGGCGTCGACAAAGCCGCCGAGCTCGTCGACCGTCTCGCCCTTCATTCGCAGCGCGACGATGAACCCCGCGATCTGCGCGGGCGTCGCCGCGCCGTCGAGGATCTCGGCCATGGCGGCGCGGGCCTGGTCGGTCGTCAGGTCGCGTCGCGCCGCGAGCGTGCCCAGGATCCCCGGCCATCCGCCGGCCTCGTCGAACTCCATAGGGGCGTCAGGCTAGTGGGGTGGCCAGTAGCGCCCGCCCGGTAACCGGCGAGTCAGCGGTGCCGATGGCAAGGACGCAGGAGGAAGGCGCAGCCATAGCTGCGGCGACGACGAGGGCGCAGTCCAGCGGTGCCGCTGGCCCGCGGTTACCGGCGCTGTGCTGCGAGCCACCCCACTGGGTCTCGCACCTCGCGGCGCGTAGGGTCACGAAGCTCGGCGCCGCTGGCGGAGGATGCGGCGGCGTTCGCGCTCGGTACATCCGCCCCAAACGCCGTCCTTCTCGCGCACGGTGAGGGCGTGCTCGAGGCACGTCTCCCGCACGGGACACTGAGCACAGACCGCCTTGGCGTTCTCGGCCTCATCGTCGGTGGCCGGGTAGAACGTCAAGGGATCGAGGCCGCGGCACGCGGCATGCTGGCGCCAGGTCTGCATCATGGTGGCGGGTGGGTCCCCCTATGGCTGAGTTCGTCGTACGCGATCGGCGTCGCAGCAGCGAGCTCGGATCGGAGTCTCTGTTCCCCGGGGGCCGGAACGCAAACCCGTGGGGGACGCACCGGCCCGGCACCGGTAGACAGTCGATCTTGGCACTACGGACCGGCCGCTGGCAAGGCCGTTGCCCGGTGCCGGCGTGGGGCCTGACCAGCGAGTTCGTGGACAGGGACGATGCAGGCGATCCCACCGGGCCTCGCCGCGCGGCCCCTGACGGTGCGGCCGATGACCGTGGGGCCCCGACCAGAAGGCGACGCCGGCCCCGTAGGCTCTGAGCCGCCATGGCCCTCGGCACGTTCGACCGCAACGAGAACATCGCCAGCCTCTCCGAGGGCACGTACGACGTGCTGGTCATCGGCGGGGGGATCACCGGCGCCGGCGCGGCGCTCGACGCGGCCTCGCGGGGACTGCGCACGGCGCTGGTGGAGCGTGACGACTTCGCATCGGGGACGTCTTCGAAGTCGTCCAAGCTCATCCACGGGGGCCTGCGCTACCTGCAGAACGGCGACGTCCGCCTCGTGTACGAGGCCCTCCGGGAGCGCCAGCGCCTGCTGCGCAACGCCCCCCATCTGGTCAAGGTGCTGCCCTTCCTCATCCCGGTGTTCGAGGGCAAGGGCGGGATCATCCCCAAGCGGCTCGCCCGGGCTCTGGGCTCGGCCATGTGGATGTACGACCTGACCGGCGGCCTGCGCATCGGGAAGCGCCACCGCCGCCTCAGCCAGGACGCCGCCCGCGCCCACATGCCCACGCTCGGCGAGGGCCTGGCCTGGGCGTACCTCTACTACGACGCCCAGGCCGACGACGCCCGCCTCACGCTCGCCGTGGCCCGCACGGCGGCGCTCAACTTCGGCGCCACCGTCGTCAACCATGCCGCCGTCACCGCCATCGTCAAGGACGGCAGCGGCCGAGTGGCCGGCGCCGTTGTCGACACAGGCGGGACCGCCGGCGGGGACACCGGCCGCCAGGTCGAGGTGCGCGCCAGGATCGTGATCAACGCCACGGGCGTCTGGGCGGACGACGTGCGGGCCCTCGACGAGGGAACCGACCCCCGCTCCATCCGCCCGGCCAAGGGCATCCACATCGCCGTGCCGTGGCACAAGCTGCGCAACGACATCGCCGCGGTGGTGCCCGTGCGCCAGGATCGCCGGTCGGTGTTCGTCGTGCCCTGGCTCACTCCCGGCGGCAACGGGGACCAGGGTGGCGTCGACACGGGCGTCGACAGCGGCGTCGACAGCGGCGTTGGCGATGGTGGCGTCACCTACATCGGGACGACCGACACCGACTACGACGGTGAGGTCGACGATCCCCAGTGCACGCCCGAGGACGTCGCCTACCTGCTCGACGCCATCAACCGTGCGATCTCCGAGCCGATCGAGGTGGGCGACGTGCTCGGCACGTGGGCCGGGCTGCGACCGCTGGTGCGCGACGCCAGCAACAGTCGCACCGCCGACCTGTCTCGCCGCCACCGCGTCTCCGCCAGCGCCGGCGGCATGATCACGGTGACCGGCGGCAAGCTCACCACCTACCGGGAGATGGCGGAGGACGCCGTCGACGCCGCCGTACGTGCGATGGCGTCCGCCGGCGAGCCCCTCCCCCGCCGGGCCCGGCGGAGCCACACCCGCTCGCTCGCACTGCGCGGTGCCGCGGGGTGGCGCGAGGCCGCGAAGCGGGATGCTCACCTGGGCGGCCGCTATGGCGGGGAGGCGGCGGTGATCGAGGCCATGACCGCCGCCGATCCGACGATGGCCGAGCCGCTCGTGCCCGGCCTCCCTTACCGCCGGGCGGAGGCCCTGTACGCGGCGCGGTACGAGATGGCCACGACCGTCGATGACGTCCTGTCACGGCGCACGCGCAGCCGGCTCCTGGGTCGCGACGCCACCGCCGCGGCCGCCGACGACGTGGCCGCGGTGCTCGCCACCGAACTGGGCTGGTCGGACGCCGAGCGGGCGGCGCAGGTGGACCGCTTCCGGGCGGCTCTGGCGCACGAACGCGAGGTGCCCCGCCTGCCCGAGCACGCAGCCGTGACCAGGGGCGGATGATGACGCGGCCGGACGCCGGGGCTCGGCCCGATGCTGTGCCGCCCGCCGACGTGCCGCTGGCCACGGCCCGGGCAGTTGACGCCTGCCGGGACGCGAGCGCCCGGCTGCTGGCGATGCTCGAAGGGCTCGATGATGCGACCGCCCGCCGGCCCAGCCGCCTGCCGGACTGGACCGTCGGCCACGTCGTGACCCACCTGGCCCGCAACGCCGACTCGCACGTCCGGATGCTGGAGGGTGCCATGGCGGGCGGGGTGGCCGATCAGTACGAGGGTGGCCTGGACGGTCGGGCGGCCGAGATCGCCGACGATGCCGGGCGCCCGGCCGCCGATCTGGTCACCGACCTGAACCGGGCCGTCGACGATCTCGACGCCACCTGGGGGCGGGTCCCCATCGAGGTGTGGGCCACAGGGCACGGGCGCATGGGCAACGGCGAGGTGTGCCCGTGCGCCGAGATGCCGGCGCGGCGCTGGCGCGAGGTCGAGATCCACCGGGTCGACCTGGGCTTGGGGGCGGAGCCGGCGGACTGGCCGGACGCCTACGTCGAGCTGGAGCTGCCCAAGGCCTTGGCCCAGCTCCCGGACCGGCTGTCTCCTACGGACCGTGCCAGGCTGCTCGCCTGGCTGGTGGGGCGGGTCGAGGGTCCGCCGGGGCTGCCGCCGTGGTAGCCACGCCCATGGCCCAGGACCCGGACGCGTGAGCACGCCCCACACGCTCCCCCCGGCGGGACCGGGTGCGCCGACGCCTCCGATCGCGATCGCGGGCGGCGCCGCCGCCGCGAGCCCCCGGCTCGGCGCCAATCGGGTCGACGTCCCGCAGGACGTGGTCGAGCGACTGCGCGGTGCGTGTGCAGAGGTGACGACCGATCAGTCGCTGCTGGCCGAGGCCAGCCGCGACTGGTGGCCCCTGGCGATGGCCTGGGCGACCGAGGGCCAGCTGGCCGGCCTGGCGGGGGCCGTCGCCCGGCCCACAGACGCCGAGCAGGTCGCGGCCGTGCTCGCGGTGTGCAACGAGGCGAGGATTCCGGTCACCGCGGCCGGGGGCCGCAGCGGGGTGTGCGGTGCATCGGTCCCCGTGCATGGCGGGGTGGTGCTCGACCTCACTGCGCTGGCCGGCGTCGCCGACGTGGACGCCACGTCGCTTGTGCTGGACGTCCGGGCGGGAACGTTCGGCGACCTGCTCGAGCGGGACCTGCGAGCCGACCACGGCGCCACGCTCGGCCACTGGCCGCAGTCGGTCGCCCTGTCCACGGTCGGTGGGTGGCTGGCATGTCGCTCGGCCGGCCAACTGTCGGGGCGCTACGGCAAGATCGAGGACATCGTGCTGGGGCTCGACGTGGCGCTCGCCGACGGGAGCCGCATCACCACCGGGGGCTGGCCGCGAGCGGCGGTCGGTCCCGACCTGACGCAGCTGTTCGTGGGTAGCGAAGGAACTCTGGGCGTCATCACCGGGGCCCGACTGCAGCTACACCCGGAGCCACGCCACGAGCGGCGCGCGGCGTGGCTGCTGGCGGCGTTCGAGGACGGGCTCGACACCATGCGGCGCATCGTCCAGCGGGGCGCCACGCCCGCCGTCCTGCGGCTCTACGACGCCGTCGAGGCCGACCGCACATACCACACCGGCGGCAAGGCGCTGCTCCTAGCCCTCGACGAGGGCGACGCCGAGCTTGTCGACACTGTCATGGAGGTGGTGGCCGAGGAATGCCTGCGCAGCGCGTCGCCCGCCCGGCGCGCCGACGCTGCGCTCGTGGAGCAGTGGCTGGAGCATCGCAACGACGTGGCGGCGCTGGAGGCCCTGACCAGCAAGGGGTTCACGGTCGACACCATGGAGGTCTCGGCGACTTGGACGGCGCTACCGGGTGTGTATCGCGCCACGTTGGAAGCCCTGTTGGCGGTCGAGGGCACGATCGCCGCCTCGGCCCACCAGTCGCACAGCTACCCGTCCGGTGGCTGCCTCTACTTCACGTTCGCCGGACAGGTCGGAGCCGACGAGCGCGACGCCTACTACCGGACGCTCTGGGACGCCGGCCAGCGGGCGGTGCTGGCGCGCGGCGGCGCCCTGAGCCACCACCACGGGGTGGGCCTGAACCGCGCGCGGTTCATGCGCGAGGCGCTGGGGCCGGCGCTCGACGTCCTGGTCTCGACCAAGCGGGCGCTCGATCCGCGGGGCATCCTCAATCCCGGGAAGCTGGGGCTGCCGTCCCCGTTCGGCGGCATCGAGGGTTGGTGAGGCCACATGACCGAGCGTGACGGATCGATCCTGGTCATCGACGTGGGCACGTCCGGCGTCCGGGGTGCGATCGTGCGGCCCGACGCCAGCCTCGGAGCGGTCCACTACCGCCAGGTGCTCCCGTCTTCGCCGGCGCCGGGACTGGTGGAGTTCGACGCGTCGGCGATGGCCGACGCCGCCCTCGACGTGGCCCGGTCGGCGCTGGCCGACGGCGAGCCGGTCGCGGCGGTGGGCGTGAGCAACCAGCGGGCCTCGACCGTCGTCTGGGACCGGGCTACGGGCGAGCCGGTCGGCCCCGGGCTCGGCTGGCAGGACCTGCGCACGGTGGGCGCCTGCCTGGTGTGGCAGGCCGAGGGCCTGCGGTTCGCCCCCAACGAATCCGCCACGAAGCTGGCATACCTGCTCGACGAGGCCGATCCCGAGCGCACGCGCGACCTGTGCTTCGGGACGGTCGACACGTGGATCGCGTGGCACCTCTCGGCGGGTGAGCTCCACGCCACCGACCTCTCGAACGCCGCCGTGACCGGGCTCGTGACGGGCGACGCTTCGGCATGGGACCCGACGATCCTCGAGCAGTTGCGGGTGCCGGAGTCGGTGCTTCCGGCGCTGGTCGACACCTCCGGGATCGTCGGGACGGCGGAGGTTCTCCCGGGCGCACCGCCGCTGGCGGCCCTGGTCGGCGATCAGCAGGCGTCGCTCGTCGGGCAGGGATGCGTCCACCCCGGGCTCGCCAAGATCACGTTCGGCACCGGCGGGATGCTCGATGTGTGTGTCGGCCCCGACCGACCGGCGTTCGAGCGCCAGGGCAAGCACGGAACGTTCCCGATCGTCGCATGGCGCCGCGAGGGCCAAGTCATGTGGGGTGTCGAGGCCGTGATGCTGGCAGCCGGGACCAACGTGGAGTGGCTCCGCGACGATCTCGGCCTCATCGCGACCGCCGGCGAGTCGCACGACGTCGCCGCAGCCTGTGAGACGACGGACGGGGTCGTGTACGTTCCGGCGCTGCTGGGGCTGGGCACGCCGCGCTGGGATTACGGCGCCCGCGGCACGCTGCTCGGCATCACCCGGGGCACAGGGCGGTGCCAGCTCGTGCGGGCGGTGCTGGAGGGTGTGGCTCACGTCGGCGCCGACCTCGTGGAGGCCGCCGAGGGCGACACCGGGCTGGCGCTCCCCCGCCTCCGGGTGGACGGTGGGATGACCGCCAATCCCACGTTCGTCCAGGCGCTGGCCGATGCCACCGGCCGGCCGATCGAGGTGTCACCCGAGCGCGAGGCCACCACGCTGGGGGCCGGCTACCTGGCCGGGCTCGCAGTCGGCACCTGGTCGGGCTGGGACGACATCGCCGCCCGCTGGCATCCCGCCGCGGTGGTGGAGCCGGCGCGCGCTCTCGACCGGGACCGGTGGCGCGAAGCTGTGGAACGCGCCGCGGGCTGGGAGCCAGACCTCAGCGCCATCAGCTTCTAGCGCCGAAGGGGTGGACGGGATGGCACGATCGGGCCGGACGATCTGGGTCGCGGCCGGCGCCGTCGTGGTGCTGGGCGCCGCGGCGTTGGCCGGCTGGTGGTTCCTGGTACGGGACGACGCGCCTCCCGAGGCCGACATCGACGCCGCCGGCGAGACCCTCGACGAGGCGGCCACCCCGGGGACCGGGGACGCGTCCTCCGACGACGCTGCCGGCGTCGACGGCACGTGGACCGTCGACCGCAGCGTCGGCTCGTTCGCCGACTTCAGCGGGACCTGGGCCGGCTACCGCTTCGACGAGGAGCTGGTGGGCATCGGCGGCAACACCGCGGTGGGCCGCACGCCCGACGTGAGCGGCACCATGACCGTGACCGACGGCGCGGTGACGGCCGTCGACGTCGAGGTCGACCTGACGACCCTCGACAGCGACAGCGACCGGCGGGACGGCGCGTTGCGCACCCGGGGCCTGGAGTCCGATCGGTTCCCCACCGCGACCTTCAGGCTCGCGGAGCCCGTGCCGCTGCCGGCGGGGCTGACCGACGGCGAGCGGGCCACGGTCACGGCGACCGGCGAGCTCACGATCCACGGCGTGACGAACGAGGCCACCGTCGATCTGCAGGCGGAGCTCCAACGCGACGCCGGCGTCGTCGTGGGCAGCGCTCCGGTCGCCCTCGCGGACTACGGGATCGACCCGCCCACGGGGTTGTCGGTGCTGTCCATCTCCGGCGACGGCACCTTCGAGTTCCAGCTCTTCTTCACGAAGGGCTGATCGACCCCGCCCACAGGTGCGATCACTCGGGGGACGCGGGACCGCCCCCGGTCCAGCGACCGAGGGCGGTGTTCCCCCGGGGCCGCCGCGACTCAGTCGAGGACGTTGAACGTGATGCCAGCGAGGACCGCCGGCGTCACGACCGCCACCGCTGTCGCCGTCGCAGCCAACAGAGCAGCCCACAGAAGTCGAAGTCGTCTCATCGTCAGTCCCTCAGTCGAGCAGGTTGAACGTGATGCCGGCGTGGACCATGGCCGGCGCTCCGACCATGGCCGCAGTGGTCATGGCGGCCAGCAGTCCGGCCCAGATCAGTCGTACTTGCGTGAACATGTCAGCTCCTTTCGCGGCGGCGATGTGCCGCCGCGAGCTGCTTCGGTGCCACGACCGACGACGGATGGACCGGATGCGCTGGGGCAGATCCCCCAGCTTGAGCTCAGGACGCCGCGTCGGATGATCCGGAAGTGGCGATGCCCAGTGCGTCCGCGTACGCACGGTTGAGGTCGTCCCACCCGTAGTTGCGGGCGTCCTCTCCCCGGACCGGACCGAACGGCGTCCCGTCCAGCAGGAGCTCGGCGACGACGAGGCAGATGTGCCAGCCGGCGGCCACCTTGGGCACCCAGTCGCGGTCCTGGATCGTGTGCTGGAGGGTAAGCCGGGTCCCCCGCTCGGTGGGTGCCAGCTCCCAGCGCAGCAGGTCCTCCCCCCACGTGTACTCCAGGAGCGTCGGCGGCTCGGCGTGGGTCACGGTCGCGGGGAGGTCCTCGGCGACGTCCCCATCGATCATGGTCAGCGTGGTGTCTCCCGCCTGCCCGAGGTCGCGGTCGGTGGTGAACGGCGCCCACTCCCTCAGCTGGGTGGGGTCGGTGAGGGCCGCCCACACCTTGTCAGGCGGATGGCCCAGGTCGCGGACGAACACGAGGGTCCAGCGGCCGCCGCTCGGACGGCTCTCGACGTGGGCCAGCGGCCCGAGCTCGAAGGTGGTGCGGTTCATGGTTGCTCCTGACTGTCGGCGTGCGTTTCGGCCTGGCTGTCCAGATGCCGCTCGAGGGCGTCGAGGTGATGAGCCCAGAGGCGCCGGTAGGGCTCGAGCCACTCGTCGAGCCGCTCGAACGGCGAGGCTTCGACCCGGTAGATGCGGCGCTGTGCCGCCACCCGGCACGAGACGAAGCCTGCGTCCCGCAACACCTTGAGGTGCTTGGACATCGTCGGTTGGGTGACCGAGAGCGCATCGACGAGGTCGCCGACGCTGCTCTCCGACACGCGCAGCTCGTCCAGGATCCGGCGCCGGGTCGGCTCAGCCAGCACGGCGAACGTGTCTGCGGGCATGCGTCTAATATGCTCGTGTACGCATATGCCTGTCAAGGCGTATAACCGCTTCGGCGACCGGGCCCGGCGGTGGGGCCGCGGCAGGTAACCTGGTCACGATGGTGAGCCGGCCGGGTGGCCGCGGCGCCGGAAGGCGTCGAGGAAAGTCCGGACTCCACAGGGCAAGGGTGCTGGCGAGAGCCAGGACGGGGTGACCTGCCGGTTCAGGGCAACAGAGAGCAGACCGCCGATGGCGGGAGGCCGGGTCCACCGGCGACCCGCACAGGCAAGGGTGAAACGGTGCGGTAAGAGCGCACCAGCGTCGGGGGCGACCTCGGCGGCTGGCAACCCCCACCCGGAGCAAGGCCAAGCAGGGGACGCTGGCCCGGCACATGTCCCCAGGTAGGCCGCACAGATGGATGGCCACCGGGGCGGTGACCACCAGGGAACCGCCTCACAGAATCCGGCTTACAGGCCGGCTCACCGTCACCACCCGCCCTGACTAGGGCGGGGGCTGCCTAAGTGTCACCTCACCCGCACCCTCACCCACGAGGAGTGCCAGCAGTACCACCTAGACCCCTGCCCATAGGCGAGCGACGCAAGGTCCCTCCCCCGAGACACGCAGCGACCCCTGAACGCGACGATCCCTTCGAGCACGTCGTGCTCGCTGCGGCGGCGCGTCGACCAAGCCGCGACGGCAGCCGCCGTGCGGCGGCGCTGCGCAGCATGCCAGCGGCTGGCCCCCACGACGACCGCCGAGTGGCAACGAGGGCATGCCAGGCGTGTTCCGTGCCGGGCTCCTCGATCACGACTCGGTGTCGGTGCTGGCGGCTCGCCCCGGCCGCGGCGTTGTTGCCGGCGCGGTCCTAAAGCCGCAGCTCGAGGGTGATCGGTATCTCAAACTTCTTCACCCGTGTCCCTGGCGGCGCGGCGATCGGGGTGTTCCCGGTGGCTAGTTCGACGGCTTGGTGGCTCGTCGTCAACCACTTCGCATCTTCCGGAGGTGGAGTGTTCGGAGTCGCTAGATGGGCCTGCGACATGTGGTGGTGCCGATCAGCATCGACGGCTGGTACACCCCTCGTTCGTATTGAGGACCCCGGACGAATGCTGTCGTGTGGGAACGTGATGCCGAGGTGATGGCCGAGAGGGTTGCTCGTCACGACCCGTCATTGGTCGAGAGGTTGGTGACGCTCGTGGGGGCACTGAAGCGTTCCTCCAGCTTGCGCCCAGGGCGGCCTGCTCGATCGGAGCGTGTGCCGCGGCGTTACTCGCCGGTGGGGTATTGGGGACAGGTCCGGTGGTAGGAGCGGTCTCCGAAGGTGTCGCGCCACTCGTCTTGGGTGAGGTTGCGCCCAACAACTGTGCAAGCGTGCTCGACCCAGTGCTGGGGCCGGGTGTCCCACGTATATACGGCGCCGTCGAGCGACGCGATCTGGAGGGTGTGGCCGTCAGCAAGGAATTCGACCGTCACTGGAATGTTCGGTCGTCCTGGGAGCACGCTGCCGAGTAGGGCGCCCGTCCGGCCGTCCCATAGGCCGACTCGGCCGTCGCTGCCTCCGCTGGCCATGACGGCGCCGTCGGGCGCGTAGGTGAGTGAAACCACTGTCCCGTCGTGGTTGTCGACGGGCGGCCGCACCCATTCGCCGGTCTCGACGTCGAGTACGCCCACCCGATCGCTGTAGCTCACCGCGACTCGCTGGCCGTCGGGTGAGAAGTCGGCAGCGGACGGATCGCCGGCGACCGAGCGTTCGTGGAGCACCCGGCCATCGACAATGTCGACGACCGCAAACCCGTAGTCTCCGGTTGCCTCGCCCGATGCATCGGAGGGGACAGTTAATACGATGGCGGTTCGGTTGTCGGGGCTGGCGAACACCCGGCGGATGGGGTGATCGAGCCGTACAGCCTTGCGTAGGAGTGCGAGCGTCTCGGCGTCGATTGTGCGAAGTTCACCGCCGGTCCCTTTTATCGAGCCCACCACCAGCTGGGTGCCATCGCCTGTGTAGTCGAGCCCAGAGATGGCATATTTTGTTACAAGGTGCTCTGCGACCGGCTTACTACCCTGCCAGTTCCACACCCGCACCCGCATATTGCCTCTTCCGTAGCTGGTGGCGAAGCGGCGTCCGTCAGGTCGCCAGGCGTGCGCGCCAGCGAAAGAGGGGCCAAGGTCGGTGACCTCGCTGGATTTACCCGTTGTCAGGTCGAGCCATTGGACGCTGCCACGCGCGTCGGGCCCAGCAGTCTGAGTGGCGCTCACGTAGGCGATGGCTTCGCCCCCGGGTGCACCATCCGCGAAATGCTCGAACGGATCGAACTCGGGACTGGTGACGGGCTCGGCGATGGCGTGGCGTGGGATGAGGCGGCGGCCGCCAGCCAGGTCCCAGACGAGCAACGCCTCGGATGCGGTGTACAGCGTGGCGTCGTCAGGGCTGAACCCGAGATCCCAGACGCTTACGGCGTGGCCACGCAGCTGCTCTTGGCGGTTGCCGGTGGCTACCTCCCAGACAATGGCGGTGCGATCGTCGGAGGCCGAGGCAAGTAGGGCGCTGTCATGAGAGAACCGGAGCTTCGTAACCAGGTCCGTGTGACCCCGTAGGCGGCCGCGTTCGGCGAGCGTCGCGGGGTCGAGCAGGACGATCTCGTCCGAGGCGGCCACGGCGAGCACACTGCCGTCCGGGCTGATCTCAAGCCGGTCACCGGAAAGACGGACGAAGCGCAGCGGCTGGCCGTTTGCAACCCGGTAGACAGTCGTGGACGGGGGGTCGGTCGCCCCGACATAGACCAGGCTGGCGTCGGGGCTGAGAGCCACATAGTGACTAGCGGCTCCGAACGACAGGGCCGTCGGGGGCGGCAGTCCGATGAGCCGAATGGGCTGGTCGGGCGTAGCCAGATCCCACACTGCGATGGCAGCCGAAGCTGCGAGTCCCCGGACGTCCAGAAGAACAAAGGACACGGCGAGGAAGCGCCCATCGGCGCTGTAGCGAAGATCACGCGCAACGCTCCGCGGGCCAGGCAGTCCACCGAGCTGGGTCTGTTCGGGTTCGAAGGTGGTCGTGTCGACCAACGTTATGGGTGGCGTACCAGGCTCAACGGCCGGCAGTGTCGGGAAGGAGTTCGCGGCGATGGCGATCTGTCCGCCGTTGGGGCGGAATCTGAGCTGGTCCGCGGGTTTGTCGAGTGCGCCTAATGGTTTCAAGGTGTCGGCGTCGCGAAAGGACACGCCTGCGGAGCCGCTGGCGACGGCAATGAGTTCACCGTCTGGGCTCGCATCGAGTCCGGTCAGCCCATCGGCGATGTGCGCAGAGCCGACCAGCGCTGGGTTCCGCGACAGCGCGGCCAGCAGATTGGCTCGAGTGTCGGGCGAGTTGTCCAGCCGTAGGCCTTCGACCGCGAGCAGGAACGACTCGGAGATGTCCTCGGCGAGCAGCGCCTGAGCGCCCACGCGGCGGGCATCGGCGGCGGCTGCGGCTTCGTCCGCCCGGTCGCGCTGCACGAACGCGACTGCTCCTGCTACCACCGCAACCGCGGCGAGGACCGCCGCTCCGGCGACCAGGGTCCGCAGGCGGCGAACCCGGCGGCGGGCGGTCGTTAGCTCGCTCTGGTGGCGCTGGGTGCTCGCGCCGAGGAACACCCGCTCGGTGGGGTTGAGGTCCGGCTCGTGGCTCTCGGCCCACTCCGTGGCGGCCGCGAGGCGGGCACCCCGGTAGAGCTCGTCGGGGTCGCGATCCGCCTCACTCCAGGCGCGGGCGGCATGGGTGAGATGGCGCATGATGCGCAGCCCGTCGCGGTCCTCATCGAGCCACGCACGCAGGCGGGGCCATTCCCATAGCAGGGCCTCGTGGGCGACCTCGACGGCGTCGCTGTCGATGGTGAGCAGCCGGCGATCTGCCAGCGTTTCGAGCGCGACATGGGCGTCGACGTCGTGGTCGCCCGCGGCCTCGGCGACCGCGAGGCGGCGCCGGAGGCTCAGCTCACCTTCGTCGCCAGCGTCACACAAGCGCAGCAACAGCCGGCGCGCCGCGGCCCGGGGGCCGCTTGGGAGCGCTGTGTAGGCGTTCTCCGCCATACGCGCCAGCGCCCCATTGACGCCGCCCGCGGCCCAGTAGCCGGCGAGTGTGAGCGTGCGGGCCTCCCGGCGCTCCCACGTCTCAGCCAGCGCAGTGGACAGCAGCGGAAGCGTGCCGGCCCTCCCGGCGACGTCGGCCACGATCACCTCCACGAGCCCGGGTTCGGTCTCGAGCCCAGCCCGCTGGGCGGGAAGCTCGACGGTGCGGCGCAGCTCGCCGTCGCGCATGGGCCCGATCAGGGCGTCGTTGCCGGCCAACCCGTCGGCCAACTCAGGGAATATGGCGCAAAGCCCGAGGTGATCGGCGCGTATGGCGAGCACCACCGCCATGTCGGGCCGGTCGACAAGATCGAGCAGGCGGCCGATGAACTCCTCCTGCTCGGTACGGTCGGAGCCGGCGGTGAACGTTTCTTCGAATTGGTCGACGAACACGATCCGCGGCTCACCCGCGGGGTGGTCGGCGTCGTGGAGGCGGCGGGCCAGCTCTTGGGTGGGGTGCGGACCCGGGCAGAGGATGGTGGAGCGCCACTGTTGGCCCGCGGGAAGTATCCCGGCGTCCAGGGCCGGCAGTAGCCCGGCCCGGACCAGCGACGATTTGCCGCTGCCGGAGGGGCCGACGACGGCGAGCAGCGGCGATTCGGCCAGGCGGGCGATCAGTTCGGCGACCAACCGCTCGCGGCCGAAGAAGTTGGCGGCGTCGGCCGCCTCGAACCGGGCCAGACCCTTATAGGGGCAGCCCCCCAGGGAGGCGACCACGCTCGCCTGGAGCTGTGCCTCGCGGCCGGCCAGCTGGGCGCGGCGCTGTTCAAGGAGCCGCTGGATGCCCTCGACGCCGTCGGCGATCTCGCTCCGAGAGGCGACCAGCCGGCGGTGAGTGACGGCGACGCGATCGCTGGCGTCGGCCATACGGCGCCTCGCCCGCTCCCGGGCCCATTCGCTGGCTTGTTCGTGGACTAATAGGGGAACGCCACCGGTCAGCTCCAAGACCCTGCTCACGTCCTCGGCCGACCAGGGTTCGGTGTCGTACAGCTCGCAGATGCGCCCCACGGCATCGCCGGATAGCGGGCCGAGGGCGAGCTGCGACGCCGCGCCACCGGCCGCCTCCGCAGAACCAGTCGGTCGGACGGTGTCGTTGCGGAAAGCGCCGACGACCAGCATGGGCGCGGCCCGGCACCAGCCGGCCAGATCGGCAACGACCTCGAGGGTCTCAGCGTCGGCCAGCTGCAAATCGTCAAGAACGACGAGCACCGCACGGCCCTGCGACCAGGTGGGCAGGTAGCGTGCCACCGCCTCGGCAATGTCCCCGCCAACAGGGGCGCCCCGGTAGACGTCGATGAGGGACGAGCCGGCGCTCTGCACGGCTTGGCCCAGCAGGGCGCGGGCGCCTCGGTGGACGTGGTCACAGCGCCCGTAGAGCACCGCCGCGCCATCATCGTGGACCCCCAGCGCCAGCTCGGCGACCAGTCGGGTCTTGCCGATGCCCTCGGGTCCCAGCACCGACACGAAGCCGCCGCGCCCGTCCACTGCGTCCGCCCACGCCTCCCGCAGCCACCCCAGTTCTGTCTCGCGGCCCAAGAAAGCGGGACCCACAGCGGCGAGCGCGGCCGGAAGCCCGCGTGCCGCGGCGGCCGGCACCGGGCGAAGCACGTCCAGCGACGGGTCCTGCGCGAGGACGGCCGCCTCGAGTCGGCGCAGGTCAGGTCCGGGCTCGATGCCCAGCTCGTCGATCAGCAACCGGCGGGCCCGCTGGTAGGCCTCCAAGGCGTCACGCTGACGGCCCGAGCGGTACAAGGCGACGATGAGCTGACCCCACAGACGTTCACGGAACGGCTCATCGCGCAGCAGCGTCTCGATCTCACCCACCAGCTCGGAGGCTCGGCCGTCGGCGAGATCCGCGTCCACTAGGTCCTCCACCAACGCCAAACGCAGCTCCGCCAGGCGGCGGGCCGCCGCTACGCACCCCTCGACCTCGGGGAACTCCCCGAACGCCTCGCCCCGCCACATGCCCAACGCCTGCCGTAGCGTTGATGACGCCGCGTCGTCGCCACCCTCGAGCTGGTCAGCTCCCCGCTTGGCGAGCTCCTCGAACCGGGTGGCGTCGAGTTGTTCGGCATCAAGCCGCAGCTCGTAGCCACGGCCAACCGTGGCGAGCAGTGTGCTCGGCTCGCCACGAGGACGACGCGGCTCGAGGGTTCGCCGCAACCGCGCCACGTAGGCGTGCACTGTACGGTCCGCCGTACGAGGCGCGCGGTCGCCCCACACCGCGTCGACGAGCGCGTCGACCGAAACCGCCGAGTTCACCCGAGCCAGCAGCAGGGCTAGGACGCGGCGTTCCTTGACTCCTCCCCCGGCGACGGGTCGGTCGCCGTCGAGCACCTCGAGCGGACCCAGGACCCGAAACGCCAACCGAAGCCCGGCCGGTTGGTAGGGAAGCGGTTCCCAGGCCACCTCTTGTGCGAGGACCGGGCCCGATAGCCCCTTCAGATGCATGGGCGACGCCGGGCCGAATGTGCACCCCGAGCGGCTGGCGGACACGACCCGGACGGACTCCGAGCACAGGATCGCTCCGCCTGGCGCCGCGGCGCACAACCGAGCGGCCTCAACGACCGCGGTTCCCTGCAGGTCACCGTTCTCGACGACGGCATCGCCGACGCTGATGCCGATGCGGAGGGCCAAGGACTCGGCCCCGGCGACGCTGTCGGTCGCGGTGCGGTTCCGCTCCGCGACTACCTGCTGGATCGCCACCGCGCATCGCAGGGCGGCCGCAGTGCTGGTGAACCCTCCCATGACGCCGTCGCCGGTCGCCTTTGTCACCACAACGCCGTGCGCCGCAAGCGCAGCCGCCACCCGGGAGTCGAGATCCGCCCTGATGCCGTCAAAGGCCCTTTCGCCTACCCGGACCCGCATCGCCGTCGAACCGACCTGATCGGTGAACAGAACGGTCCAGGTCTCTACCGGGGCGCCCGCGGCGCCGCCCGCGACCATCGCCAACAGCCTACGCCCGCCCCCTCGACGCGTCCTCCTAGCTCCGGTCGCGCCTGCCATCGCCGAACCATCCCCCCGGCCTGTTGCAAGCCGGTTGCAGACCCCCTGACCAGGGACGCAACCACGAGCGCGCGAGCGAGCTCAGATCCGGTGAGCCAAGGCCAGGTCCCCGCCCCCCTCTACCAGCGCACAACCGGCGCGCAACAGGCGCGGTCGATGGTGCTCACACCGACCCGACCCCCGGGAGGTGAGCACGGTGACCACGACCTTGACCTCGCGCGCCCCAGCGACAGGTGCCCAGCCCGGCAAGGCCCCGCTCGGACATCGCGTCGCCAACTCGGCCCTCGCTGTCCTCGTCGCCGCAGTGGCCCTCGTCGGACCACCCGCGGGGACCGACGAAGCGTCCTACTCCGCCAGAGGGTTCTCGCACGCACAGGAGGCGCTGATCGAATGGGCGATCGGCCTGTACGCCGACGCCGGGCTTGAGCTGCCGCCCCTCGAGTTCGTCCACTACCCCACGAGAGAACCATGTCGCGGCGCCCGCGGCCTGTACACCGGGGACCGCTCGCCGGCGACGATCCGCATCTGCATACCCGAGGCGGGCCCATTCACCGAGTCGTTGTTCCTCCACGAGATCGCCCACGCATGGGATGGGTACGCCCTCACCGATCGCCGGCGCGCGGCGTTCCTCCACCTGCGCGACCTGGAGGAGTGGTGGGACAACAGCTCGGCGCCGTGGCACACCTATGGGGCCGAACAAGCTGCCCAGATCATCGTCTGGGGACTCATCGATCGCCCCATCCACATCGCCACCATCCCCGACAGCGGCTGTCTCGATCTTCGGACCGGCTACGTCCTTCTCACCGGCCGCCCCCCATTGCACGGCTATGCCGACCTATGCGACAAGGCAGCATGAGCCTTACCCGCCCGCCGCTGCACAGAGCGCAGGACCACCAGGTCGGCCCCCTCGCCCTGCCGCCAGCTCGTTGGTGCCCGTACAGAACGACTTTGTCCATAGAGCCGCGACCGGGCACCGGACGAGGCGTCGGTGTACTCCGACAGCCGGCCGCCACCCGTGCCGAGCGACCGCTCTGGTGGCCGCGTCGAGCATGCTGGCTGGGCGCAGCTCGGCCGGAGCCGTGCGCTTACCTCAACGCCAGGCCTGCCGATCTCGCGCCTTGCCAATACGCGAACGCGCACGGAACGTGAGTGCCGAACAACGCGTCCCCTGCCCCCGGGGACCGGCGAGCTGTCTGGCGTTTCGAGACTTGCTTTGGCACACAGCACCCGCAAGCCGTCGGCGGCCATGTCCAGCGAAGCGAAGCTGTCCTTGATCGAGCAGCCCACCGACGTATCGATCCGGGCCAGCAACTCGGGAACCGACCGACACCTCGACGAGCATGGCCGACGACCGTCGGCTCGAGCTGCTCGACCTCGACGCCAGGGGATTGCCCGAGCTGCGCTGCCAACGCCTTGATGCGCACCAGACCCGTAGCCGCTGAGCGTGACTGATCCGGCCGGTCGAGCGATAACGGATCCGGGGGGAGCGCCACGCGGGAGGGACGGCGATGTCAGACGACCGAACGCCCTCACAGGGCGACGACTCGCATCACGAAGACCTGCATGTCAGGGCCGAGCAGGACCGTACCGGAACCACCATCATCCTTGAGGGCGACTTCGACTTGACCGGTACCGACCGCTTCTGGGCGGTTTTCACAGAAGCCCTCGCGGCGAGCCCGAGATCGATCACCTTCCACGTACTTGACCTGACATTCATCGATTCGTCTGGGCTGAGGGCTCTACTGCAGGCCCGTGCTGCTGCCACTGACGCAGGCGTGGCGTTCCGTGTCAGTCAGCCGTCGCCCGCACTTCGGCGGATAGCTGAGATGACTGGGATCGAGGATCTGCTCGAGGACGAGTGACGGACTTTGCTGACCGATCCCCTGACGGGGGGTCGCCTCGGGGGTTCTCTGACTACCCCGCCCGGCAGCGTGGCTCACGCGGCGCGGTCCGGCCCCAGACGGGGGAAGCCTGGGAGCCGGGCCCGGTTGGACCTAGCGGACGATGCCCGACCGGCTGCCCGCAAATGGTCGCGCCCTCTTGCTCCGTATCTGGACCGCGGACGGCGAAACACCGACCCGACCGGGGCACCCTCGAGCACCTTCTCCACGTATGAGCCGCAGCCCCGCTGGGGGGTCATGGCGGCGTGGTGCCGTGAAACGGCCGTGACACACGAAGGGTGAGACAGAGCCAAACTGAGCGTGACCGGCATGACACCGGCAGACGTGTTTCAGCAGGTCAGCCCAGGTGTGGACACCATCACCGCAGGTAGTTGCTCAGGCCGAAACTGTCTCCGGCTTACAGGCCGGCTCACCCGTGGTGTGCTGACAGTGCACGCCACAGGCCGGCGCGCAGGCGTCAGCGCGACGACAGCAGGGATAAGAGAAACCCGAGGGCTGAAGGGAAAGGTGGCCGGATGGGCAGCTACGTGCTGGGTTTCCAGGAGATCGACCGGACGCAGGTCGCGGTCGTTGGCGGCAAGGGCGCGCAACTCGGCGAGCTCTCCCGGATCGACGGCATCCGCGTGCCGGCCGGCTTCTGCGTGACCACGGCCGCCGTCCGGCGGATCATGGCGGAAGCGCCTTCGACCGACGAACGGCTCGATCGGCTGTCGCGCCTGAACCCGGACGACCGGGAGCCGATTCGCACGCTCAGCGCGGAGGTCCGCCGGACCCTCGAAGGCATCGCCATCCCCGACGACCTGGCGGCGGCGATCACCGGCGCGGCCGCCGGGCTCGGCGCGCAAGCCGCCTACGCCGTCCGCTCCAGCGCGACGGCCGAGGACCTGCCGGCGGCCTCCTTCGCCGGCCAGCAGGACACGTACCTGAACATCGTGGGGCCAGCGGCGATCCTCCGGCACGTCAGCCGGTGCTGGGCCTCGCTCTTCACCGAGCGCGCCGTGACCTACCGCCTGCGCCACGGCGTCGACCACCGGAAGGTCCACATGGCCGTGGTCGTGCAACAGATGGTCTTCCCGCAGGCCGCCGGCGTCCTGTTCACGGCTGACCCCGTCACCGGCAACCGGAAGGTTGCCGCGGTGGAGGCGACTTTCGGCGTGGGTGACGCCCTGGTCTCCGGCCGGGTGAACGCGGACGCCTACCAGGTGCGCGACGGCGAGGTCGTCTCCAGGGCGGTCGCCACCAAGCGGCTCGCCGTCTACACGCTGCCCGCCGGCGGGACGCAGGAAGAGGCGGTCGAGCCGGCGCGGCAGGAGCAGCCGGCGCTCACGGATGCGCAGGTGGTGCGGCTCGCGCATCTGGGCCGGCGGATCGAAGCGCACTTCGGCCGCCCCCAGGACATCGAATGGTGCCTGGTCGACGACGGCTTCCAGATCGTCCAGAGCCGCCCGATCACCACGCTGTTCCCCGTACCGGCGGTCGGCGACGGAGAGAACCACGTCTACGTCTCGGTCGGTCATGGGCAGATGATGACCGACGCCATGAAGCCCCTGGGGCTCTCGATGTGGCAGCTGACGGCCATGGCGCCGATGCTCGAGGCCGGCGGAAGATTGTTCGTGGACGTCACCCGGCAGCTGGCCTCGCCGACGAGCCGGGCCAGCCTCCTGGAGGTCATGGGGCGAGGCGATCCGCTGATCAGGGATGCCCTGGAGACCGTCCTCGCCCGCGGCGACTTCGTCCCGTCGCTCCCGGACGCGGGTCCCGCCGCGCCGCGAGCGGGCGCCGCGCCCGCCCGTATCGAAGCCGATCCGGCCATCGTCACCGAGCTGGTCGAGCGCAGCCAGGCGTCCATCGACGCCCTGCGGCGCGACATCCGGACGACGTCCGGACCGGCGCGGTTCGACTTCCTGCTGGAGGCCTTCGAGGAGCACAAGCGGGTCCTCAGCGATCCGCTGAACATGCAGGCGATCATGGCGGGGATGGAGGCCACGTGGTGGCTCAACGACCAGCTGCAGGAGTGGTTGGGCGAGAAGAACGCGGCCGACACGCTCACGCTGTCCGCCCCCGACAACGTCACATCGGAGATGGGACTGGCGCTGCTCGACGTCGCCGACATCATCCGCCCGCATCCCGAGGTGGTGACCTTCCTGCACGACGTCGAGGGCGAAGGCTTCCTGGACGAGCTGCCGAAGCTGGCGGGCGGGACCGAAGCGCGCGACGCCATCGAGGTCTACCTCGACCGGTACGGCATGCGCTGCGTCGGCGAGATCGACATCACGAGGCCGCGTTGGCGCGAACGACCCACCACGCTCGTGCCCGTGATCCTCGACAACATCAGGAACTTCGATCCGGGCGCCGGCAGGCGGCGCTTCGAGCACGGGCGGCAGGAGGCGGACAAGAAGGAGAAGGACGTGCTCGAGCGCTTGCGGGCCTTGCCGGACGGGGAGCAGAAAGCCGACGAGGCCAAGCGGATGATCGACCGGGTCCGGACCTTCATCGGGTACCGGGAGTATCCGAAGTACGGCATCGTCAGCCGCTACTTCGTCTACAAGCAGGCCCTGCTGGAAGAGGCCGAGAGACTCGTGCAGGCCCATGTGCTCGCGGAGACGGAGGACTGCTTCTACCTCACGTTCCAGGAGCTCCACGACGTCGTGCGCACGCACCAAGTGGATGACCGGCTCATCCGCCACCGCAAGGACGAGTTCACGTCGTGTCAAGCGCTCACGCCGCCTCGGGTGCTCACTTCGGAGGGCGAGGCGATCGCGGGGGCGTATCGACGCGATGACGTGCCGGCCGGTGCCCTGGTCGGCCTACCGGTCTCCGCCGGGACCATCGAGGGGCGGGCGCGCATCATCCATGACATGGCGGAGGCCGACCTCGAAGCAGGCGACATCCTGGTCACACCCCACACCGATCCCGCCTGGTCGCCTCTGTTCGTCGCCATCGCCGGTCTGGTGACCGAGGTGGGGGGCCTGATGACCCATGGCGCTGTGATCGCACGGGAGTACGGCGTGCCGGCCGTCGTGGGCGTGGAGAACGCCACCCGCCTGATCCGCGATGGGCAACGGATCCGCATGCACGGGACGGACGGGTACGTCGAGATCATGCCCTAGGTGATTGCCAGGGCACCCACCGACTCCACCGAATTCAACCGTCGGTGAGGTAGCGGTGGATCATGGGCACGGTCATGGCGCCCTCGCCGGCGGCGGCGGCCACGCGTTTGACGCCGTTGGCGCGCACATCGCCAGCCGCGAAGACACCTGGGACGCTGGTCTCGAGCGCGAACGGTGGGCGTCGGAGCTGCCAACCGGCGCCGTCGATGTCCGTGCCGGTGAGTACGAAACCATGGTCGTCGCGTTGGATCGCGGGTGGTAGCCAGCCGGTACGGGTTTCGGTCCCGATGAGCACGAACAGTCCCGATGTCGCCACTCGATCCCGCTTGCCGGTGACGCGATGGGCCAACTCGACCCACTCCAGCTGCCCGTCGCCACCTCCATCGACGACGTCGGAATTGGTGCGGACCTCGATGCGGCCATCCGCCTCGATCTGGCTCACGAGATACGCCGACATCGTTGTGGCCAGCGTGTCCCTGCGGGCGACGATCGTCACGTGGGCGGCGTAGCGAGCGAGGTGAAGCGCGGCTTGGCCCCCAGAGTTTCCGGCACCGACGATGACCACGTCGGTGCCCTCGAGCGCCCAGGCGTGGCTGGCGGCGGGACCATAGAACACTCCAGCGCCCAGGAGCTCCTCGAGCGACGGGACGCCGAGGCGGCGGTAGGTCACGCCGCACGCCAGGATCACGGCTCGGGCCGTCGCCACCGCGTCGTCTGATAAACGCAGCCGGTGGGGCGGACCGGCCTCGAGGGCCGTCACGGCGCGGGCGAGGTCCAGTGCGGCACCGAAGCGGGCTGCCTGGCGGACCGCGTGTTGCCCGAGCTGCCGTCCGGTGATTCCGTGGGGGAAGCCGAGGTAGTTGCGGATCATCGGGCTCGTGCTGGCCTGGCCACCGAACATCTCGGCCTCAAGAACCAACGTCGACAGCCCCTCCGATGCCGCGTAGACGGCGGCCCCCAGCCCTGCCGGCCCCGCGCCGACGACGCCCAGATCGAACGTGATGCCCTGCAGGTCGACGGTCGCTCCGAATGCGTCGGCGATCTCGCGGTTGGTCGGGTCGGTCAGCACCGTCCGACCCATCAGCTCAACGATCGGATGCCCACTGGCAGGTCCTGCCGCGGCCGTGATCGAGCGGCCGATGGGCGAGTCTCGTGCGTGCACGCCGGTCGGAACACCGGCGCGCTCGAGCAGGCTGCGGATCTCACGGGCGCGCCGGCTGTCGACGTCGCCGACCAGCTTCACCGCCTCAACGATCGGCGTTGTCGTCCACGCCCAATCGCCGAGGTCCTGGGTGATCGCGCTGTGGAACTCCTCGTCCCGAGCGCCCGTCGGCTTGGTCACGACGGTGTCGGCGATGCCCAACGCCGCGGCGCGCGACACCGGCGGCATCTGATCGGGTCGCAGGCCCCAGTCGAGAAGCAGGATGCGCTTGGCGGCCGGCGCCGTGGTGCGGACTCGAGTGAGCACGTCGACTCCGTCGGTTTGAGGGAGGGCGAGATCAGCGAGCACCATCGCGATCGCGTGGCCCTCGCCGCGCAGATCGCTGAGACGGGCCATCGCCTCGTCGCCCGCCCTCGCAGACTCGACGCGGTAATCCCGGGCGTAGCGGCTGAGCTCGGCGAGCATGCGCTCGCGCACGTCGTCGTCATCGACCACAGCCATGATCACAGGTTCCACCGCTACAGCTTCGACCATGAACGAACGGTGGGGGCCCCTAACCGCAGCTTCGAGCAAAGACCGCGGCGCGGCCCCGCCGTCGGTGGCTCAGGATTCGAGGGTGACACTCCCCGTGACGTCGATGTGGACTTCCACCAGCCAGTCGGTCTGCTCGAGTTCCGCGCGGCTGACCGTGGCCAGCTCGCCACCGGCCTCGAACCGGTAGAGGTCTGCGGTGGCATCGATGCCTGTGACATCGGCGATCCAATCGCACGACCCGCGGTTTGGGGTCAGCTGGAACGTGCCGGTGCCGAGCACGGTCCCGTCGCCGTCCTCGACGACGACGCGGGCGCCGTCACCGACACCTAGGCCGCTGAGGGCGGTTGACGTGGTGCAGCCGGAGCCAACCTCCTCGGCTGTGACCCGCACGAGAACGTTGGTGTTCTCGAGCGCAGTGGTTGCGGTCGTGGTGTCGTCATCTCCACCGCCACAAGCGATGAGGGCAAGCGCTAGCGCGCTGGCCATCCCCAGGGTTCGCATCGCTCCGGGGTTCTACTACGCGGCGCCATCCCCCGACGGGAAGGCCGCGGGGCGGCGGCTAGGCCAACCCCAACTAGGCCCACAGGAGGCGGATTCGTCGGGTCATCTCGTACTCCCTTTCCTGGCGGCCATCTGCCGCCGCCGCTACTCGGTGCAACCACCAACCACGGATGGACCAGAACGCGCCCCTCGCAAACGACGGGCTCGATCCGCAGCTCAGCAAGGCGTGCCTACGGAATCCCCGCTTACAGGCCGGCTCACCGTCACCAACCCGCCCGACGAACCGTCGCCGATCGGGCTCATCGGTGACGGGCGCGATGGCGCGCGGCAGTGGGGTTCTACGCCGGAGCGGCCGCACCGAACCAGGTCGCAAGTGCTCGAGGCAGCTCTGGGTGCGTGAGCTCCCCCACCCAGGCGACATGTCCGTCGGGTCGGATCAACACGGCCGGGGGCGCAGCGATCTCGCCAAGGACCGGGAGCTCCCACACACCAACGTGCTTGGCGTCGACCAAGCGGACTCGATTCGCCCAGGGGGAGATATCGAACCCGCCGCGTTCACGGAGGTTGAGGAGCACGGGCCGGGCATCGTGCAGCAGGGTGAACACGCGCGTCGGACCGTCGGCGGCGTGCACGTCGAGGTCGGGCATGCGCCGGCCGACCAGCGGGTGTCCCTCTCCGAGGTCGTAATGGATGTCGAGACCGCAAAGCATGGCGGCGATCCGCTTGCGGGGCTCGTCCATGCCCAGCAGCTCGGCCATGATGTCGCGGAGGGCCTGGTGGCGCTCGTCGGGGTCGCTCAGCGCGACCTGCGCCATGGTGTTGTGCAACACCCGGGCACCGACCCGATGCCGTTCGACGTGGTAGGTGTCCAGGAGGCTTTCGGGTGACGTCCCGTCGACCACCTGGGCCAGCTTCCATCCCAGGTTCACGGCGTCCTGCACGCCGGTGTTGAGGCCCTGGCCACCCTGCGGGGGATGCACGTGTGCGGCGTCACCGGCCAGCAGGACGCGGCCGCGGCGGTAGGACTCCGCCTGCCGCGACGCGTCGGTGAACCTGGAGATCCAGGTAGGGCTGTGCACCCCGTAGTCCGTCCCGTAGGCGCCGATGAGTGCTTCGCGAAGATCCTGCAGGGTGGGCTCGGTGGCGCTCTCGGCGGGCCGCTCCTTTAACACCACCCGGTACGGGCCTCCGCCATCCTCCCGGTTGACGGGGCCGATGCCGCCACCCTGGCGACGCATGCCGATCTGCGGCTCCCCTGTCATCCCGACCTCGGCGATCATCCAGCTGGTCGAGGGATCCAACCCCGCGAAGTCGATGCCGGCTGCCCTGCGGACCACGCTCCGCCCTCCGTCGCACCCGACGAGGTACTCGGCTCGGAGCGACGTGTCTCCGGACAGCTCGACATCGACGCTGGTGTCATTCTGCGCGAACCCCGCCACCTCGCACCCACGAAGGATCGGGACTCCGAGCTCGGCGACCCAACCGGCCAGGATGCGTTCGAAGTCGCGCTGCCACAGCGCGAGTCCGTAGTTGTGGCGAGTGGGGAAGTCGCTGATGTCCAGCGGGATCCCGGCGAAACCCTGGGTCTGCCCCACCTGCCCCTCCGCAAGGAACCGATCTGCGATGCCACGCTGATCGAGCACCTCGATGGTGCGAGAGTGGAGACCCCCGGCTCGCGATCCATCGAGATCCTGGCTCGTCCGTCGTTCCACGATGGCGACGTCGATCCCCGCCAACCTCAGCTCGCCCGCCAACATCATCCCGGTGGGGCCGCCTCCTGCAATCACGACCGCATGTTCAGTCATCGCCACTCCCCTTCCCGCTGGACGCACCTGCTGAAGGCAACACGCCCATTCCACAACTCCTGGCTCGACAGGGATTGGCCGTGATCGGCTCAGCGAATGAGTCATGGTCAGCACATTTGCGTCGTTTGCGGCAAGCCCCCTCCCTCGCGATATGTTGTCAATGGCGGCGGAGGTTCAAGCTCAAAGATGCGGGCAAGCCGACCGGTCCCCACCTCGACAACGTCGAGTGACGAAGGGGCGATGGCGCTGTTCAGCTTCGGGACCCTCGCAACGGCGATCGACCCGTGATCGATCCCGCGACGTGGCGTCAGCGCTGCACTGTCGCGTACCTGGACGAGCCCCCGTACTTCATGCCCGTCGATAGCGCCGATCCAACGGGCTGCGACATCGAGTTGGCCGGGATGGTTCTAGGTGCGCTCGGCGTCCATCGTGTCGACTTCGTCCTCACGACATTCGCTGAATTGATCGACGGTGTTACGTCAGGGCGCTGGCACATCAACGCGCCGATGTTCATCACAACCGAGCGTTCCCGACGCGTGCGATTCAGCGTGCCGGTCTGGGCGGCGACCGACAGCTTCATCGTCCGATCCAACGATGTCCGCGACTTCACGAGCTACGAGGCAATCGCTGCCGATGACTCGATTCGTCTCGCTGCTGTCACTGGTCAGATCCAGGTGGAGACCGCACTCAGAACCGGCGTGCCGAACCACCGGATCGTCGAGTTCGCCGACCAAGGCGCGGCAGCATCGGCCGTGCTCGCCGGCGACGCGGACGCCTCGGTCAGCACCGCGCCCGGCAACGTCGCCTACATCGCGAGGTTGGGCGATCCACGGCTCACATCGGTCGCAGATAGCCGCGCCAGCGAGCGCGATGGCTTGCCGCTCGGTGCCTTCTCGTTCCACAGGGCGTCGCGTGAGTTGGCCGATGCGTTCAATGGGCAGCTGAGGCGCATCCTGGGTACGGCCGGGCATCGGGAGATGATGGCCCGCTACGGATTCGACGAGGCGGCGCTCCGTCCCGCCCTCGTCGCCGCCGCCGCTCGCTGAATGGTGATTCCGTCAAGGGACTGCGCGGATAGGCACGTCGCCGCCGCGGACACGTGCTCAGTGGGCCACCTTGCCGGGCTCGATGTTCTTGTTGTTGTGGAACACGTTCTCGGGGTCGTACTTCGCCTTGACTTCGGCGAGCCTCTGGTACGTGTCGTCGCCGTAGGCCTCGCGCACTCGGCCCGTGTCGTCGTCCGAATCGAGGAAGTTCACATAGACGCCGGCGCGGTGGGGTTGGAGGGCGTCGAGGAACTCCCGCGCCCATGCCATCTCGGCGGCGCCGACGGAGTCGTCCTGCTCAGGGAGCCAGACCGCGTCGATGCTGATCCTTTGGTCCACGGCGCGACCGGGATGCGCCGTGGCATCGCGCGGGGTGCGGGCGACTGCACCACCCAGGTGGAACATCGCCGCGTACGACCTCGGCGACGTGGCGCGATAGGCGCGCTCGGCGACGATGTCGATGACCTCGTCCGACAGCCCGGTTAGGTCGGTGCCCTTCCAGTAGTAGTGCCAGCCATGCGGGACGGTGTCGTCGATGCCGCTCTGGTGGTCGACGTAGAGCGTGGGTCCGACCAGGTCGACGAGCGGGGTTCCGAACTCGCGGAGCGCACGGACGGCGCGCTCGCCGTCGTCGACAGGCCCGGCGTAGCAGCTGCCGACGGCGATGGCCGGCCGGAAGTGCAGCTCCTCGCTGACGTCTGGCAGAGGGGGGATGGTGCCGAGCCGAACGACGTTGCCGAGCTCGTCAGGCGCGTCGGTGACGAATTCGCGGTAGAAGCGCAGGACGTCGGGGGTGTCCTCTGCAGCCCAGAAGACTGGTCCGGCCATCACGGTGGGGCCGACGGGGTGCAGCGCGAACCGGAACGAGGAGACGACGCCGAAGTTCCCGCCGCCGCCCCGCAGCGCCCAGAACAGGTCCGGGTGATCCTGGGCGGACACCCGGATGATGTCGCCCTCGGCGGTGACCACCTCGGCCTCCACGAGGTTGTCGACCGTGAGCCCGTGCTTGCGCATGAGCCAGCCGATGCCGCCGCCCAGGCTCACGCCGCCGACGCCGGTGTGGCTCACGATGCCGCCCGTGGTGGCCAGACCGTACGCCTGTGTCTCGTGGTCGACGTCGCCCCACAGGGCGCCACCCCGGACGTGCGCGATGCGCTCGACGGCGTCGACCGAGACAGCGCGCATCGGGGAGAGGTCGATCACGATCCCGTCGTCGCACATCGCCGTGCCGGCCACGTTGTGGCCCCCACCTCGTACGGCGATCTCGAGGTCGCAAGCGCGGGCAAAGCGCACCGCTACGGCCACGTCGGCGGTGCCGGTGCAGCGGGCGATCAGTCGTGGGCGGCGGTCGACGGTCGCGTTCCACACAGCTCGGGCGTCGTCGTAATCAGGGTGGCCGGGAGCGATCAGGTCGCCCCGGAACCCCGGGATCCGCATCGTGGTTGGTGTTCTCATCGCTCCTCCTCGGGTGGACGGGCCCATCGCAACATCGGGGGGCACCGCCGAGAAGTCAGCGATCTGGACTTCGAAGTAACGAATCTGGACTTCACGGCGGCCGGGCGGCGCGGGACACTGCGTTTGTGAGGACCTACGGCCAGTACTGCCCGATCGCCCGTGGTGCGGAGATCTTCGCCGAGCGCTGGACGCCGTTGATCGTCCGCAACCTGCATCTGGGCTGTGAGACCTTCGGCGAGATCCTCGCCGGGGCGCCGGGGCTCTCCCGTACCCTGCTCACGCACCGGCTCGAGCAGCTCGAGCGACTCGGCGTCGTCGAATCGGCACCCAAACCCCACGGGCGCGGTCACCGCTACCAGCTCACGAGCTCCGGCGACGACCTGTTCAAGGTCTGCGAGACGCTTGGCGAGTGGGGCGCCCGTTGGCTCGAGATCGCCCCCGAGAACCTCGATCCGTTCGTGGCGCTCTGGTCGATGTGCAACGCGCTGCGCCGGGACCGACTCCCGGACCAGCGAGTCGTCATCCGCTTCGACTTCACGGGATTCCGGGCCCACGAGCGCTACTGGCTGCTGCTCGAGCACCGCGAGACCGAGATCTGCAAGACGTACTCCGGTCTCGACGAAGACCTCTACATCACCGCCGAGGCCGAAGCCTTCGTCAAGTGGCACGCCGGCCAGCTCACCTGGACCGAGGCAACTTGCGATTCCCGCATTCGACTCGACGGTCCGTCGTGGCTGGTCCGAGCCTTCCCGAGCTGGAACGCTCGCAGCATGTTCGCCCACATCAAGCGCGACCCCAGCGTTGCCGCCGCCAACCGCCGGCGAAGCGAGGGGTCGGTCGCGTTCCGCGACCGCACGCCGGCCTGACTCCCCCGCGTCCGGTCGGACTATGTTCCGACAGGCAGCATGGGAGAAGGTGCATGGGCTCCGCACAGAGCTATCCGGAGGGCACGCCGGCGTGGGTCAACCTGCAGACAGCCGCCGGGCCCCAGGCGGCGAGCCGCTTCTACTGCGCCCTCTTCGGCTGGACGGTCCAGGCGCGGCATCGACCGCTGGACGATGCGTCGGGCTGGTGGGTCTTCCGCCTGGACGACAAGGATGTCGGCGACGTCGGCCCAGGTCCGAGACCGTCGTGGACCATGAACATCTCCGTCGACGATGCCGACGTGACGGCACGAGCGGTCTCCAACCGGGGCGGTGGGGTGTCCCTGTGGCCCACCAGGTACTTCGACGCCGGGCGCATGGCGATCTGTACCGACCCGTTGGGTGCACGGTTCGCGATCTGGGAGTCCTCGGGTCACCACTCGCCGGACGTGATGCACGAACCCGGCTCGTTCACCTGGTGCGAGCTGACGTGCCGAGACGTCGACGTGGCGAAGAGGTTCTACGCCGCGGTGTTCGGCTGGGAGTCGAAGAGCCCTCCCTTCGCTGAGGGATCGGGATACACCGTCTTCTTCCTCCCTGGCATCGAGCGGCCCGTCGCCGGCATGGTCCAGATGGACGAGCTGTGGCCGGAGGACGTCGCGCCGCATTGGATGGTCTACTTCGCAGTCGCGGATACGGACCGCACCGCCGCCAGGGCGGCCGACTTGGGCGGCACGGTCTCCGTAGAGCCCTTCGACCTCTACAACGTGGGGCGTGTCTCTGTCCTCACCGACCCCGAAGGTGCCTCCTTTTCCCTCCTCCAATGGAGCGAATGACTCAGGAGGTCCGGCGTCGCCGACGCCAGGCGCCCTCCGGGCGCTCTACCACCGGGGCGCGGAAGACTGCCGCCGATGGAGATCGCGACCACCGACTACCACACCGCCGGCGAGCCGTTCCGGATCGTCGCTGAGGGCGAGGTCGAGGTCCCGGGTGCCACCGTCCGGGAGCGCCGCGTGCGGGCCGCCGCCAGCGAGGAGGTCGACCGCGTCCGCCGGCTGCTGTGCCAAGAGCCGCGGGGCCACGCCGACATGTATGGCTGCTTCCTCGTCCCGCCCGACGACGACGGCGCTGACCTGGGGGTGCTGTTCTGGCACAAGGATGGCTACTCCACGGCCTGCGGGCACGGCACGATCGCCCTCGGGGCCTGGGCGGTCGAGACCGGACGGGTCGCCGCCGACCCCGACGGCGAGATCGACGTCACGATCGACGTGCCGTCCGGCCGGGTGGTGGCCCGCGTGCGTTGTCGCGCCGGTTCCGTCGAGGCGGTGGCGTTCCGCAACGTGCCGTCGTTCGTCGTGGCTCGGGGCGTGCGCGTAGCCGACACTGAGGTCGACATCGCATACGGCGGGGCGCTGTACGCGTTCGTGTCCGCCCGCAAGGCCGGTGTGCGCGTCGATCCCGCCTACCTCCCGGAGCTCATCAGGGTCGGACGGGGGATCAAGAGCGCCCTCGAGGGCCACGAGCTGGCCCGCCATCCGTCGGACGACCGGTTGTCGGGCATCTACGGGACGGTCGTGCACGAGGAGGTCGGCCCCCTGCACTTCCGGAACGTGGCGATCTTCGCCGACGGCGAGGTCGATCGCTCCCCGACGGGTTCGGCGACGTCGGCGCGCACCGCGCTGCTGCTCGACGACGACCGCGTCACTACGGGGCAGACGTGGCGCAACGACTCGCTCATCGGGACGACGTTCCACGCCCGGGCCATCGGCGCAGCCGATGAGGGTGTGCTCACCGAGGTCGAGGGCATGGCCTATCGAACCGGCGAGCACCGGTTCGTGTTCGAGGACCGCGACCCACTCGGCACCGGTTTCGTCCTGCGCTGACGCCGCGGGGCAACGTGGCCGGCCGCATGCGACCGATGCCGTCCGGTCGGGCGTGGCCTGGGCCCGCGACCTTGGCCGGTCGGCCCACGACCACAGGCACCGGCTGCGGCCAGACAGGCCCCGGCCCCCAGACGCGGCACGCGCCTGGGGGCCGGACGCCGGCCGAACCGTGGTAGGTGGACGTTGCGGCTCGACCTACGGCAGACCACGGTGGCTGCGTTACGGATCGTGACAGAGTGGCCACCGGGGACAAGAGCCTCGGGCGAAGTCACCCAGGTGGTTCCGCACAGGGTGCGTACAGCGTCATTCGGCGCGCCCTCGACCTGGCACATGTCTCACCGGGTGGTCGCGATGTCGTCCGGAGCCCGGTGCGCTATGTCGGCCCGGGTGGGCTGTCGCCGGGCGAACCCACCCGCGCCGCCAGGAAGTCCTCCCAGGTCCGGCTGCCGACCGCCCGGTCCGGGGTCAGGTTGGCGCCCTCGCGCAGCGCTCTGGCCGCACGCCCCGGGACCGGGACCGGAAGGATCGGCCGGCGCTTGCCGCTGGCCCGCAGGTACCCGCGCACCAGGTCGGCCATCGGGTACACGCGTGGACCGCCCATGTCGGGTGCGAGCCCGGCCGGTGGGGCGAGGGCGAGCTCCACGAGCCGCGCCGCCACCTCGCCGACGTCGACCGGCTGGAAGCGGAACCCCGACGGGACCGGTATCACCGGCAGCCTGGCAATCTGCCTCACGGCCATGAGGGTCAGCTCATGGAACTGGGTGGCGCGCAACGTCGTCCACGGCAGGCCCGAGTCGGCAACGACCCGTTCGGCGCGGAACTTCGCCCCGAAGTAGCCGAACATCGCCCGGTCGATGCGGCCGGCCATCGGAACCCTGTCCGCCCCGACGACCGAGATGTACGCGAGGTGCCGTGTCGCGGTGGGCGACGCCGCCTGCACCAGGTGCCTTGCCTTCTCGTCGTCACCTTTGCTGCTGCCCGCGCAGTGGATGATGATCTCGGCCCCCTCTGTCGCGGCCTCGATCCCGTCGCCCTTCGCCAGATCGCCGGTCACATACTCGATGCCCTCGCCGCCCTCGTGGCCGTGCCGGCTGAGCACGCGGACGTCGCGGCCGTCGTCCCGCAGCCGCGCCACGACGAGCCGCCCCAGGGTGCCGGTCCCGCCGGTCACGAGGATGGGTGACGTCACGGCTCCTGCCTCTCGGAACGCCTACCCGCGTCCATGACAACCGGCGCGCTTCCTTTGCTGATTCGAGCATTCATGATGACTTGTTGTCACTTCCGTTGGGTTGGGTGCCACCTTGGTGACACCTCCCGACCCGGCAGATGTGACAGAGACGCGCCGAGGTCGGCGCGGACGTCACTCGCCAGACAGCAGATCCTCGAGACCGAGCAGCTCGACGACTCGGCGGACCGGGTGCGTGGCGTTGCCGACCCGGAAGGCCACCCCCGCCGCATGGGCCGCGTCGCGGGCACGCCAAACGGCCATGAGCCCGGCCGAATCGATGAACGCCAGCCCGGTCGCGTCGACGACGATCGATCGCGGCTGGGAGTCGAGCGCTTCGCTCACGTATGCCCAGAACAGCTCGGTGCCGCCCAGGTCGAACTCCCTCTCGAAGGCGATCATCACCTCGCTGCCGACGTAGCCCGCCTCGACCCGCAACGAGTCGGCCGGGACGGGTTGTCCGAGATCGTCCGGCATGCCCCCACCCGCGGCGCACCTGCCGCTGGCCCTCCGATCGTGGTCAACGCCGGCGCGGCCGCGGAGGTAACCGCCTCGGTCGCCCTCGGCGCCGCGGGCGCGTGGGCTTGGGCCGCGAATCAGGCGCCAGCAGGTTGGAACAGCTCGATCACGTTGCCCGAGGGGTCCTCAAGCAGGATCTGAGAACCGCCCGGACCGGTCACGACATCGTTGCGGAACCCGAGCCCCTCCTGTCGAAGCCGGGCGACCTCGGCGCCGATGTCATCGACGATGAGGTGAATGCGGTTCCACCCACCCGGCCCCGGCTTGACACCGTCGGGCATCGGACGCCCAGCGGAGCTCGCCGGCCCGCTGAGCAGCAAGCGCAGGTTGCCGCGCGTGACGTCCGCGAACGCGGGGGCGGCGCTGGTGCGCAGCTCGAAGCCGAGGTGCTTCGTGTAGAAGTCGATCGACGCCTGGACGTCGTCGACCATGTAGCGGACGTTCACCATCTCGTTCAGTTCGGTCATCGCTCCTCCTACGGTGTCGTCGAAACGGGGTTGCGCGGGCTGGTGAGGGCGGCGAGCAGGAACTCGATGCGGGTCTCCAGCTCGGCGGCGGTCTGCTGGAAGGCCGGATAGCTCGCCTCGTCGTCGCCGGGCACGGCAGCGGGGTCGGGGATGCTCCAGTGGATGGTTTCCGGTCGGCCGGGGAACTCCGGGCACACCTCGCGCACCCGGTCACACAGGCTGATCACCCAGTCGAACCGCTGCTCGGCGTACATGCTCAGGTGCTTCGGCCGGTGTGCGGCCAGGTTGATCCCGCACTCCTCGGCCATCACCCGCACTGCGTTGGGATGCAAGGGCTTGGGGCGGCTTCCGGCGCTGTGCGCCTCGACCAGTCCACCGGAGCGCGCCCTGGCCAGGGCCTCGGCGATCTGGGACCGGGCGCTGTTGCCCGTGCACAGGAACAGCACCCGCACCGTCGCCGCCGCTGGCAGCGAGCCGCTCGGGACCGGAGGGGTGAGGCGGAGGCCCGGGTGGAGCGCCGCCCCCGTCGCGGCCAGCAGCTGACCGACCCGCGTGAGGTCGACTGTGTAATAGGCGTCGCGGCGGTCGGCCGAGCTGCGGCGGGCGGAGACCAGGTGGGCGTCCCGCAGCTTGCCGAGATGGTACGAGACCAGGTTCTGGGGCTGGCCCATCAGGCCGGTCAGCTCGTGCACCATCCGGTCGCTGCGAGCGAGCTCACCCAACAGCCGCCAACGCAGCGGATGGCCGGCCAGCCGAAGCAACACCGGCGGGGCCAGATCCCGATCGGATGGTCCTTCCACAGCCTCCTTGTTACATCAATTCGAGTAGATGTATCAAGACAGATTGTTCGATTCCGCCAGATTCCTCCATCATCCATACACATGTTCGCAACAAAGTTGTAACGCAAGCGGGCCCACGCGCGGTCTTTAGGGGGACGGCTCATCCGCTCGTGGGCCGTTCACAGCCGGGGGTAGCTTCAGGAACCGGCCGCGAGCGGCCCCCCGACGCTGGGGTTCGGGGGGCCGCTGCTCGCGATGGAGCCCCCGTGGATCGAACGGCCGCGGCCCCGGGCCCCCGGGCTATCGGTGCAGCGCCAGCGGTAGAACGGGCCTGTGGCGTCGCGTACCAAGCCCGCCCGTGTGAGGATCACCGGTGACCTCTACCACCCCGTCGTCCCCGATGGCGCCGTGCGTATCACGCGGCCGGGTCGCTGGGGCAACCCGCACAAGGTCGGTCCCGGCTGCATCCCCGACATCGTCGTCGCCCGCTTCCGCGCCGACCTGTTCGCCGGTCGTCTGAGGGTCACCGTCGAGGACGTCCGCCGCGATCTGGCCGACCACGACCTCGCATGCTGGTGCCCGCTCGATCGACCCTGCCACGGTGACGTGCTCCTCGAGGTGGCGAACTGACGGCGCCCGTACCCGCAAGCGCGAGGGATCAGGGCGCGCCCCCAACGACAACTCGGGTAGTCACCCGCGGGGTCCCTCGAGCAGCGACGCGTTGCCCGCCTGTCGCACGTGGGCGGCGAAGAACGCCAGGAGAGATCGCACGTGATCCGCCACATCCGGCGTGCGTCGATCTGCGTCGATCTGGTCCCGACACTCTTCCGCTGGCCCTCGTGATCGGCAAGCGATGCCAGCATCGAACCCACCGACCGGCCCCGGCGGTAGCGTCTCGTCCGCGTTGGTCCATCGATCCGTGGAGGCGAAATGGAATCCGTCGGTCAGGCCTACCCGGCAACGTTCGAACTGGATCGGGCCGAACGGATCGCCAACTGGCGCCCGCTCGTCCAGTGGCTGCTGGCGATCCCCCACTTCGCGATCCTCTACGGCCTGCAGCTGGTCGCCCGAGCCGCGGCCATCATCAGCTGGTTCGCGATCCTGTTCACCGGCAAACTCCCCGAGGGGCTCGCCAACATGGTCGGCCTCTACATCCGCTACAACAACCGGGCCTCGGCCTATGCGGGTTTCTTGCGGGAGGAGTACCCGCCGTTCGTGTTCGACCCGGTCGCGCCCGATCCCGGCATGTACCCGCCCGTGCGCACCGGGTTCGCGCCCGAGCTCGAGAACCGCAACCGCGTCACCGTCGGCTTCCGCCTGATCCTGGCCATTCCCCAGCTGATCGTCGTGGCGGTCCTGGGCATCGCCGCATTGCTGGTCTGGTTGATCTCGTTCTTTGCGGTGCTGTTCACCGGTCGCTGGCCCGAGGGTCTCCGCACGTTCGTGGTGGGCTACATGCGCTGGGTCACCAGGGTCGAGGCCTACATCGGCCTGCTCACCGACGCCTACCCACCGTTCCGGCTCGACTGATCGCCCCGGGCAACGCCCGGTCCACATACAGCCGGCTGAGTCGGCACGATGAGGCGCCTGCACCAGACGATTGACCGCCTGCCGCGGGAGCGGCTGGCGGAGCTGGTGACTGCAGGTTGCTACGGCACGGTGCTGGTCCTCGCGGCGCTCGGCGTGGTCAGCGTTTCGGATGTCGCCCTTGGTCACGGATCCGAGTTGGTCGCCGGCGTGGGACTGGCAACATGGCTGGCGCACATCTTTGCCGAGCTGGTCGGCGGACACGTCCGACGTCCGGAACCACTCCGTCGCGGCGAGGTCGTTCGGTCGCTGGTGGATGGCAGCCCGATCCTCGTGGCCTCCGTGCTGCCGGCGATCGTCCTCGGGTTTGGGCGCCTGGATCTGGTGAGCGACGCCGCGGCCCGGATCGCAGCGATCGTGGTCGCGGTCGTCCAGCTGCTCGTGATCGGCGGATTCGTCGCGCGGGTGGCCCCTGCGCCGCCCGCGGCGCGGTGGACGTTCGCAGCGGCGACGGCCGGCGTCGGCCTTGCCCTCGTGTTGCTGACGGTGCTCCTAGGCCATTGACGGAGTGAGCCCAAACGACAGCCCGAACGAGGCGGCCGCCGAGTTCACGCCGGCCGCCTCGCTGACCCACTCCTCCGCGATCGGCGAAGCGTGTAGTTGTTGAGCTGAGACACCAGCAGGCCCAAGCCCGATCCAGTGATGATAGCGGCGCGATGAGGTACCAGCCGAAGTCGGCCCTGGGTACTTGCTCCCTCGGTCCTGGGAGAACCACCATCCGTTCCGCGCGATCGGTCCCGGTCCGCCGGCCACCGACGGACCGGGATGCCAGTCGCCGGGTGTCTTACCCGATGGCCTTCGCCTTTGCCTGCTGGAACTCGGCCTCGCTGATCACGCCCCGGTCGCGCAGGTCGGCGAGCCGAGCGATCTCGTCGGCAGCGCTGCCGCCCGAGCCGGCGGCGTTCTGGACGTACGACCGGAACGCCGCGTCCTGCGCCTGCGCGTCCTTCACGGAATGCTCCTGCATCTTGTGGCCGCGTGCGATCAGGTACACGAAGACGCCGAGGTAGGGCAAGAAGATGATGAATATCGACCACAGGGCCTTGCCCCATCCCGACAGGTCGTCGCTGCGGAAGATGTCCCCAAAGATGACGATCAGCAGCCAGATCCAGATGAAGAAGAGAAAGAACCAAAGCATGGACCAGAGCACCTGGCCCGTGCCGAACTCCGCTGCCAGCATGAACTCATACCTCCCACGGTCGGCCCGCGACACTCGCGGTCGATTCCGCCAGTCTGCTTCGGATTCGCGCCCCGGACGCGCCTTTGCGCTCTTGCGTCGCGGATTTCGTCTGAGAGGAGCGGCCACCCGACGTCGAGCACCTCGATGGTGTCGACGATGGACGGCTGCCACCAGCGCGTGCACCACGCGCCAGTGGTCGGCCGCCGAACGGGGCGGGACCGGCTACCCGAAGGCCCTGGCGGCGAGCTGGTCGGCCGGGACGATCCCGAGCCGGCCCGCCTCGTAGTCCTCCAGCGTCTGGATGATCTCGTCGCGGGTGTTCATGACGAATGGCCCGTAGTGGTAGACGGGCGCGCCGATCGGCAGGCCGCCGAGCAGGAGGACCTCAAGAGGCCCTGCGGGGTTGGCGGTCGCGACGACGTGGTCGCCGGGCCCGAACACTGCGAGTTGGCCGTCCTCTAGAGGGCGCCCCTCGCCGCCGACGGTGCCCCGCCCCGCCAGCACGTACGCGAAGGCGCTGTAGGCGGGGCTCCAAAGCAACCTCAACTGCGCGCCCGCCGCCAAGGTCACGTGGGCGTAGGTGATGGGCGTATGGGTCACGCCGGGACCGTCGAACCCGCCGACGTTGCCGGCGATGAGACGTATGAGCGCCCCGCCGTCGTCGGAGGTGAGCAGGCGCAGCGCGCCCTTGGTGATGGACTGGTAGCGCGGCGTGGTCATCTTCAGCGCCGGGGGCAGGTTCACCCACAGCTGGACGGCTTGGAACAGTCCCCCGTTCCTGTAGAGCTGCTCGGTGGGGAGCTCCTCGTGCAGGATCCCGCCGCCGGCGGTCATCCACTGGGTTTCGCCCTCGCCGATGACCCCGCCTCCACCGGTCGTGTCGCGGTGGGCGAGCTCGCCGTCCAGCATGTACGTGACGGTCTCGAAGCCCCGGTGCGGGTGCCACTGCGCGCCCTTGGCCTCGCCCGGACCGTTCAGCGTCGGTCCGGCGTGGTCGAGCAAGAGGAACGGGTCGGCGTCGGACATTCCGAGCTCGCCAGGGAACACCCGGCGGATCGGCACGCCGGCCCCCTCGGTACCGGCATGCGATCCCACGACCCCGACGACCGGACGGGCTCGGGAGCTCGTCGGGTCCGGGCGCGGGATCCGGGGCAGGACCAGCGTGTCTTCGACGGTAACGGCCGGCATGGTGACCACTCCTCTCATGTACAAAACGGGATTTGTTGATGCGTCCACCATATGAGACGTGGACGTGTCAACAAAGCCCCGCTACCGTTCATTCCATGCCCGAGACCCGGTGGCTCGACGAACGTCAGCAGCACCTCTGGCGGTCGTACATTCGGATGAACCAGGAGCTCTATGCCTTGCTGGGCGCGCTGCACGTCAACGAGAGCGGTATCTCCCCCTCGGACTACGCAGTCCTCGTTGCCCTGTCGGAGGCACCTGCGGGGGTCGTCCGGGCGCGCGACCTCGGCAGGGAGCTCGGCTGGGACCGCAGCCGGCTGTCGCATCACCTGTCTCGAATGGAGCGGCGCGGCACTGTTGCGCGCGAGGAGTGTGAGGACGACGCCCGCGGTTTGATGGTCCGCATCACCCCGGAAGGCCGGCGTGCCATCGAGGCCGCGGCTCCGGCCCACGCCGAGGCGGTCCAGCGTCACTTCTTCGACCTGCTGTCCAGGCAGGAGGTCGACACCCTGATCGACGTGTTCGATCGGGTGCTCGACGCGCTCGCCAGTGACGCCGCTCCGGGCGCTCGTGTGAACAAGTCCATGGCGGGGCACCATTGACCTCAAGTGGGCTTCAACTCGTACGGTGAACGGGGTGCAGCAGACGCGTGAGGAGGCGCCATGAGCAACGATGCGGGCGATCGAGCGGAGCGCATCCGCGGCGCGGTCACGGCTTGGGCGGGGATCGCGACCGCCGCCGGCGAGTATGGCGAGACCGAGTTCCTAGTGAACGGCCGTTCGATCGGACACGTGCATGGCGGCCACCAGGCGGACATTCCGTTCCCGCGACGGATCCGCGACGAGCTGGTGGCCGCCGGCCGGACCGGGCCCCACCATGTCCATCCCGACTCCGGCTGGACCACGCTGTACATCCGGACCGATGCCGATGCCGACCAGGCGGTGGAGCTGCTCCGGATCAACTACGACCGGATCACGCAGCGAGCCAAGGCCGGCGGCCCCTGACGCGCCCCGATCCCCGCGCCGGCAACTGATGGCCTCGACGCCACCCATCGTCGGCCTCTGATGGGACCCGCGGTCGGTAGCGTCGTGCAGGTGGGCCGGCTATCCGTGACCGTGGTGTCGGACACCCATCTGTCACCGCGGGCCCCCGAGGCCGATGCGAACTGGGACGCAGTCGTCGATCACGTTGCTCGCACCCTGCCCGACCTCGTGCTCCACCTCGGCGACTTGACGCTCGATGGCATGAACGATGTGAGCGAGCTCCGTCGGGCCCGGGGCCTGCTCCACCGCCTGCCGGTCCCTTGGCATGCCGTGCCCGGCAACCACGACGTCGGCGACAACCCGCTGGCCGGCCACGCGAACGGTGGGGCGATCACGCCCCAGCGGCACGAGCGCTGGCTCGACGCCATCGGCGCAGACCGTTGGGCGCTCGACCTGGCCGGGTGGACACTGATCGGTCTCAACGCGGAGCTGTTCGGCTCGGGCCTCGCCGCCGAGTCCGACCAGTGGAGGTGGCTGGGCGGTCAACTCGAGGTACTGCCCGCCGACCACCCGACGGTCGTGGTGATGCACAAGCCGTGTCGGCCCCTGAGCAGGAGCTCGCCGTCGCCCCGCCCTACCGCTTCGTCCCCCAGCCGGCGCGTCGGCAACTCGAGCACCTACTTGCTGGTCGCGTCACGCCGCTGGTGGTCAGCGGCCACGTCCACCAGTTCCGCGTACTGGACGTCGGATCCAGGCGCCACGTATGGGCGCCCACAACCTGGGCGGTGCTCCCGGATCGGATCCAAGCCCCGTACGGGGCAAAGCGGTGCGGGGTCGTTGCGCTCACCCTGGCCGCCGACGGCCGGACGCAAGCCAGCCTCGAGGAGCCGGTCGGTATGCGCCAGATCACGCTCGGCGCCGACATTCCGGATCCCTACGACGACTGACGCCGAGCGGCTCGGCCGTAGCCGCCTGCCACACCTCCGTGACCGTATGTGCAGCCGATTCGACGACGCACCGACATTCCCGCCACGAACCAGCCACGTACACTCACGCCGCGGGAGGAGGGCGGCGTGCCAAAGGTTGGGCTTACACGTCGACATCGTTGCTCCCTCGGAGGTCGACAATGATGGTCCTGCCATGAGGATCGAGGACTACGGCCTGATCGGCGACCTGCAGTCCGCTGCGCTCGTGGGGCGGAACGGGTCGATCGACTGGCTGTGCCTGCCACGCTTCGACTCGCCCTCGTGCTTCACGGCCCTGCTCGGCGACGAAAGCCACGGGCGCTGGCTCCTGGCCCCGTCAGTGGAGGTCACGGGGGCGTCTCGCCGCTACCGCCCGGGCACGCTCGTCCTGGAGACCGACTTCGAGACCGCCGAGGGCACGGTCCGGATCACGGACTTCATGCCCCGTCGGGGTGGTCGCGCGCCCCAGGTCATGCGCATCGTGGACGGGTTGTCCGGCCGCGTGCCGATGCGCATGGAGCTTGCCCTGCGCCTCGACTACGGGGCCGTGGTGCCGTGGGTCGATCGGATGGTCGACGGCGTCCGGGTGCAGGCGGGGCCGGACGCCTTCCACCTCAGCACGCCCCTCGAGCTCGACGTCGCCCGCGACGCCACCACCGCCGCGTTCACCGTGGACGAAGGGGACAGCAAGCGCTTCGTGCTCAGCTGGTACCCCTCCTACTCGGAGGCCCCGCCGGTGGAGGACGCCGATTCGGCGCTGGCGCGGACCGATGCCTTCTGGCGGGAGTGGTCGGGGCGCTGCAGCTACGACGGCGAGTACCGGGACGCGGTGCTCACGTCGCTGATCGCATTGAAGGCGATGACCGACGAGACGACGGGCGCGATCGTGGCGGCGCCGACCACCTCGCTCCCCGAGGACCTCGGCGGGATGCGCAACTGGGATTACCGCTACTGCTGGCTGCGCGACTCGGTCCTGACGCTCAACGCGCTCCTCCTCGGGGGCTACACGGAGGAGGCGCTTGCGTTCCGTGACTTCGCGTTTCGAACCGGCACCGGCGACCCGGAGAAGCTCCAGATCATGTACGGCGTTGGCGGCGAGCGCCGGTTGGACGAGTTCGAGCTCGACTGGCTGCCGGGCTACGAGGGCTCGCGGCCGGTGCGCGTGGGCAACGCGGCGTCCGGGCAGTTCCAGCTCGACGTCTATGGCGAGGTCGTCGGCGTCGCATCCGTCGGGGCCGAGATGATCGGTCAGCTCGACTCGAGGAACTGGCCCCGCGCCCGAGCGGTCATCGAGTACGTCGAGAGCATCTGGCGTGAGCCCGACGACGGCATCTGGGAGGCGCGTGGCCCGCGCCGGCACTACACGCAGTCCAAGGTGATGGCGTGGCTCGTGTTCGACCGCGCGGTCCGGCTCGCCGAACGCTTCGGGTTGGACGCGCCGCTCGACCGGTGGCGACAGATCCGCCAGGAGATCCACGACGAGGTGTGTGAGAAGGGCTACGACGCCGAGCGCCGCACGTTCACGCAGTACTACGGCTCGAAGGAGCTCGACGCCGCCGCGCTCTCGGTCGTCCTGGTCGGCTTCCTGCCGGGGTCCGACCCCCGCGTCACGGGCACGATCGACGCCGTGCGCGACGGGCTCGGCCACGACGGCTTCATCTCGCGCTACTCGACGGCGGACACCGACGACGGGTTGTCCGGCACCGAGGGCCAGTTCCTGGCCTGCTCGTTCTGGCTCGTGAGCGCCCTGGCGCTGAACGGGCGCGTCGACGAGGCCCGTGCGCTGTTCGAGCGGCTCCTGGGCCTCAGGAACGACCTCGGCCTGCTCGCCGAGGAGTACGACGTGGCTCGGCAGCGCCAGGTCGGCAACTTCCCGCAGGCGTTCAGCCACCTGGCGCTCATCAACGCCGCGGCGAACATCAACGCGGCCAGGTGACGATGCGGGCCGTCCTGACCGCGAGGTCCGCCCCGCGACCGGAAGGCGCACGCCGACATGGCTGAGAGCGTCGGTGCCGGACGGCCGTCCGTGACGCTGCGCAAGATGCTCGTCCCGCTCGCCCTCGCTCAGTTCATCTGCAGCTTCGCCGGCTCGAACATGAACGTGATGATCACTGACATCAGCGACGACCTGGACACGACCGTCCAAGGCGTGCAGGTCGCCATCACGCTCTTCCTGCTGGTCATGGCGGCGCTCATGATCCCCGGTGGGAAGCTCACCGACCGTTGGGGACGCAAGCGGTGCTTCACGCTCGGCCTGACCGTGTACGGGATCGGCGCCTTGATGAGCGCGGTCTCGCCGGGTCTCGGGGTGCTGATCCTGGGCAACTCGATTCTCGAGGGCGTGGGCACCGCCCTCTTGATCCCACCCGTCTACATCCTCACGACGATGCTCTTCCACGACATCACGTCGCGTGCCCGCGCCTTCGGCGTGATCACCGGCATGGGCGGGATCGGCGCGGCCGCGGGGCCGTTGATCGGCGGCCTCATCACCACGGCGATCAGCTGGCGGGCGGCTTTCGTCTTCCAGGCCCTGGTCATCGTGGCGATCGTCTACCTCAGCCGCCCGATCGAGGATCCGATACCACCCGATCCGACACGTCCGTTCGACACGTTGGGAGCGGTGCTGTCGGCCGTCGGTCTCGTCCTCATCGTGATGGGCGTCCTCGCCGCCGACGACAACGGCTGGCTGACGCTCGGCCTGCTCGTCGCCGGCGCCGTCGTCCTGGCGGGATTCTTCGCCCACATCCGGGCCAAGGAGCGAGCGGGCGAGGAACCGCTCCTGTCGTCCAGCCTCTTCCGGAACCGGGTGTCGAACCTGGGCCTCGTCACCCAGAACGTCCAATGGCTGATGTTGCTCGGGACGGCGTTCGTCGTCTCCGCCTTCCTGCAGGTCGTCCGCGGCTACAACGCCATCGAGACGGGTGTGATCTTCACGGCCGCGACCGGAGGGATCCTGTTGTCGTCGCTCGCAGCCGAGCGGCTGGCCAAGCGGCACCCGCAGCGGACGCTGATCGTGGCGGGGTTCATCACCACGCTGGCGGGGATCGGCGTCCTGCTCGCGCTGGTGAACGGCTCGCCCAGCGTGTACGCCTTCGCCCCCGGGCTCTTCCTGATCGGCCTCGGCGTCGGGGTGATGTTGACGCCTTCCGTCAACATCGTGCAGTCGAGCTTCCCCGAGGAGCGCCAGGGTGAGATATCGGGCCTGTCCCGCAGCGTGTCCAACCTCGGCTCGTCGCTCGGCACCGCGATCGCGGGCACCATCCTCGTTTCCAGCCTCACGGACCGCTCGTACGGACTCGCGATGGCCTCCCTGGGGGTTGTGGGGCTGATCGGGCTCGGCGCCGCAATGCTCCTGCCGACCAGCCCGGTGCGAGAGGCCGCCGAGGCGCCATCCTGAGGTCGCCGTCACGGCGTCGCGGACCCGCCCCCCGGGTGCGGGCGGGGGGCGGTCCTTTCGAAGCGACCACCCGGGCACGGAGGCCTCCGGGGGTCCTTCGCTTGCCGGTGGCTACCCGGTGAGCGGGCGGCCAATCAGGTCCGGTGATTTCTCCGAGCATGCCGTCGGACCCGGTGGACGGGCGCCGACCCTGCGGCGTTTCGGGCTCAGCAGTCCACGCCCATCGCCGGAGTGATGTGGGCATCGGCGTCATCGCCCTCGCCTCGCATCTCGCCGGCGATCTGGCAGATGAGATCGTCGCTCTCGGCCCCGAGCGCGTCGAGCTGCGCCTCGCCCGCCGTCCACGCCGCCGATCCGGTCGCGCCCCCGGCCGCATCCAGGCCGCGAAGGGCGTCGAGCCGATCGTCGAAGACTGACCCGAGTTGCCCGTACAGCGGCGCGGAGTCGCCTTCCACATCGGCCGCGAGATTCGCCACGTCGCCCGTAGCGATCTCCGTCCACGCCACCGCATCCTCGACAGCCAGCACGACGCCGTCGGCGTCGCCCACCTCGGCCTCCTCGTCGATCCGCCCGCGGGCGTCGATCCAGTCCTCCGCGATCGGGGCGAACTCGTCCATCGCCTCGGCCGCAGGGCCGCTGTCGCCATCGTCCGGGTCCAACGAACGGGTCAGTCGCGACATCGACACCCCGAACGCGAGAGCAGCGGACAGCAGCACGACCAGCAGGGCCGCCCACCAGCGGTTGACCGACCGCCTGGCGTCCGCCACCCCCTCGGCCGCAGCGGTGAGCGCCATGCCGCACCTCGGGCAGAAGTTGGCACGCGCCTCGAGTGGGATCTCGGCCCCGCAGGCCGAACAGTGCGCCGTCAGGTCCGTCGCAATCGCCATGCAACTGAAAGGATTCCCCAGGCAGCGCCCCGTAACCGCGCCGGCCGTCAGGTGAGGTGCGCGACCTCGTTGAATGACCGGAGCGATGGCGCCGCACCCGCGAAGCCAATGCGACTGATCGACGCCGGCCCGACCCACATGCGCCACGCGACCTCGTCGCCGACGCCAAGCGCCCAGGCGACCGCCGCCTTCACCGGCGACACGTGGGTCACCACCACGACGTCGCGCTCGCGGGCCTCCTCGGCCAGCGACTCGCACGCGGATCGAACCCGGGCGCCGAGAGCCGCCAATGACTCGCCGCCCTCGGGCGCCCAGGCCACGTCGGCCCGCCACGCCGCCCATGTGTCCGCCGGCACATCGCCGGCCCCCAGGCCGTCGAACGCGCCGTAGTCCAGTTCGATCCAGGCCTCATCGATGTCGAGGGGCACCTCGTGCTCGGTCGCGGCGACGATCAGCTCTGCGGTCTGGCGGCAGCGGGCCAGCGGACTGGTCACCACACGCGCCCCGTCGAGCGGTCCGAGCGCGGCCGCCATCCGGGCCGCCTGCACCCGGCCCTCGTCGTCGAGCACCGGATCCGCCCGACCCAGCAGCAGTCCCCGGGCGTTGGCGTCCGTGCGGCCGTGGCGAACCAGGACGATCACGTCGCCGCTCCCGGGCCGGCCCGTCCACGCGTCATGGCGTGGCCACGTCGCGGTCGAGTTGGCCGGTGTGCCAGAAGCGGGCGCGACATTCCGGCACGTACAGCCGGAACCTCCGCCAGCACCACCACAGCGCCGCCGCACCGACCAGTTCCAGCACCAGGTCGGCCGGGCCCCGCGCCAGCTCCGGCAATCGCGCGTCGCTCCACGCGAGCCCGGTGAACGGCCACCAGAAGGCATCGGTGTCGGTCCAGATGCCGTCCAGCAGCAGGTGGACGAACACACCGATGGGGATCGCCACCAGCCGGCGCTGCACGAGCCGGCGGCGGGGTGTCGCCAGCATGGCCAGCGCCAAGAGCGCTACCGCACCGGTCACGCTGTGCAGGATCCGCGGCGATCCGAAGGGCAGCTCCGCCAGTGGCAGCAGCGCGCCCACGATCACCAACCGGTAGTCGACCGCCGGGCTGCGGAACACGAGCCACACCAGCACGAACGCGCCCCCCGCGAACCACAGGAACACTCAGTGGCCCCGGTAGGGCCGTGCCCCACGCCTGCCGCGGCGCGAAGCGGTGCTCGCGCCGCCGGCCCCCAGCACCCGCCTCCTCCGCACCTCGTGCACCGATCCCTGCCGGCGCGATCAATCGCGCACGAGCAGGCGGCCACACTCCTCGCAGTGCACCGCCTCGTCGAGCGGAAGCCTGCGGATGCGGTCGACCTCCACGGCCGGTAGCGCCAGGTGGCACCCCTGGCAGGTCGAACCGACGAGTCGGGCGATCCCGACGCCTCCGAGACGCGCTCGCAGCTTGTCGTACTCCGACCAGAGCTCGTCCGGCACCTCGGCGGCGGCTGTGTCGCGCTCGGCCTGCACGACGGCAAGCTCCGCCGCCAGCTCCGACTCGGCCTCGCTCAGTGCGGTGCGCAGCCGCGCGCCCTCGGCGTCGAGGCGTTCACGTTCGCCCGTGAGCAGGGCCCGCTCGGCGTCGACGGGTTCGACAAGCTCCATGATCTCGAGCTCGTCGTCCTCCAGCTGCCCGATGCGGCGCCGGATCGACGCAACATCGTCCTGCAACGCCTGCAGTTCCCGGGGGTTGGTGACGGACCCCGAGTAGAGCTGCTTCTCGGCCTGGTTCGCGCGTTCGGAGAGCGAGGCGATCTCGTCCTCGAGTCGTTGCTGGCTCCGCCCCAGTTCGTCGCGCCGTCGTTGCGCATCCGCGAGGTGACCGTCGACGGCCCGGACGTCGTCTTCGAGCTGCGCGAGGTCGGACCTCAGGGGCAGGGTCTCGATGCGGTGGTTCAGTTGGTCGGTGCGCGTGTCGTGCTCTTGGACAACGAGTATGGCGGCCCAACGGCTCATCAACTGGCGACCCTATCCGGCGCAAACGGATTCGCCGCCATCACCGACCCGGACGGCCTGGCCGCCCCGGGCGGCCGCGCCGTCCCTGCGGTTGACCGGGCGGCGGTGCCCCCGGCTGACCCGGCAGCGGCAACGGCCGCTGGGACAGGTCGATGCCTCCCGGCACCGCCAGCATGCGGCCCCCGGGCACCGATGGGGCGGGAGCGAACTGCTCGATCGGCCTGCCGTTGTGCCAGGCCCGCATGAAGTCACCCCAGATCCGGGCGGGATACGACCCGCCCGTGATGCCGGCGCCGCCCAGGCGGATCGTGAACTGCGCCCCCAGGCCCCCGATCCACACGGCGGTCGCGAGCTGCGGCGTGAATCCCACGAACCAAGCGTCGTAGGAGCCGGTGTGCGTCCCCGTCTTGCCCGCCGCCGGCTGACCGGTCCCGAGGGAGGCGGCCGTGCCCGTGCCGCTGGTCACGTTCTGCCGGAGGATCTCGGTGACCACCCGGGCCACCCCGGGCGAGACGGCCTGCTTGGGCGTCGGCTCGTGCTGGATGATCACCCGCCCATTGCGATCCTCCACCTTCTGGATGAAGTACGGCGCGTTGTAGACGCCGTCGTTGGCGAGGGTTGCGTACGCCGACGCCATGTCGAGCGGCGTGACACCTGCGGAACCGAGGGGGAGTGACTGGTTGGCGGCGAGCCCGTCCTCCGCCGCGCTGCGCACGCCCAGTCGCTGCGCCATCTTCACGACGTTGTTCAGCCCAACGATCAGACCGAGCCGGACGTACGCGCAGTTGACGGAGCCGAGCGTCTGGGTCGTGAGGGTCCCGACCCCACGGGTGCTGCCCCCGAAGTTCTCCGCCGGGTAGGGATCCGGTTCCCCGTTGGGGTTACTGAACAGGCACGGCCCGGTTCCGTCGATCTGGTCTTCCGGCGAGTAGCCACGCTCTATTGCGGTGGCGAGCACGAAGGTCTTGAACGACGACCCGGTCTGCCGCTTGTTCTGCGTGACCAGGTTGTACTTGTAGTTCTGGAAGCCCGGTCCGGCGACCATGTACGGGACGGCCCCGGTCTTGGGGTCGACCGAAACGACGGCGGCGGAGCCGTAGCGCGGATTGCCGGCCGCGTCGGTACCGGCGGCGAACACGCCGTTGACCAGCGGCAGGTTCTGATCCCGCGCCGCCTGGGCCTGCGCCTGCGCCTGGGGCGAGTAGGTCGTATAGACCTTGAGCCCGCCGAAGTACACGGCGTTGAAGCGCTCCTCGGGGGTCCTGCCCAACCGCTCGTCGGCCAGAAGCTGCTGCTCCACCAGGGACGCGAAGTAGTCGTTGGCCCGCGGCAACACGTTGTGCGCCGCGGTCGGGATCGGCGTGGCCTGCTTCCACACCGCCGACTCGGCTTCCGTGATCGCCCCGACGTCGACCATGCGCTCGAGGGCGACGTCGAGCCGCTCCGCCGCCCGCTCCGGATACCGGAAGGGATTGTACGAGACCGGGTTCCGGATGAGCCCTGCGAGCAGCGCGGCCTGCCCGGGGTTGAGGTCCCGGGCATTGACGCCGAAGTACGTCTCGGCGGCGGCTTGGATCCCGTACGCGTGGTTGCCCAAGTAGACGGAGTTGACGTAGCGATCGAGGATCTCCTCCTTGCTCATCATCTTCTCGAGTCGCGACGCCAGCACGACCTCCTCGACCTTGCGGTCGAGCGTCTGCTCGTTGCCGAGGACGTCGAGCTTGATCAGCTGCTGGGTGATCGTCGAGCCACCCTGCGAGATGCCTCCCTGCTCGACATTGGCCCGGAACGCTCGCAGCATGCCCCGGACGTCGAAGCCGTCGTGGACCCAGAATCCGGCGTCCTCGACCGCCAGGATCGCCGAGATGACGTGTGGCGGGACGGTGTCGAGCGGCACCGACTGGCGGTTCTGTTCCTCCCGGAGAACGGCCAGGATCGAACCGTCGGCGGAGTACATGTATGACCGCTGGGCCAGCGGGCGGAGGGTGATCGTGCCCGGGTCGCCGGAGCCGGCCTCGTCGAGCAGCCTCGCCGGCACCGCCATCGCCCCGACAGCCAACGCCAGCACGACGCCGGAGGCGACGACCACGAGAGCGAGCCTGGAGTAGATGCGCACGACGGGGAGACTGCCTGACCGGTCGGCTGACGAAGCGAACAAACACTACCCACCGTGCGCGTGGCCGTCTCGGCGCCGCCGATGCGTCACTAGGGTGACCGTCCATGGCGCACCCGCGACCCTTCCGCTTCGGCCTGCAGCTGAGCCGGGCCGACACCGGTGCCGAGTGGGCCGCCCTGGCCCGCAAGGCCGAGGACCTCGGCTTCTCGACGCTGTTCGTGCCCGACCACTTCGGGGACCAGCTCTCCCCCGGAGTGGCCCTCATGTCCGCCGCCGACGCCACGACCGACCTGCGGGTCGGCCCGCTGGTGCTGGACAATGATTTCCGGCACCCGGTCGTACTGGCCAAGGAGGTGGCGAGCATCGACCGGCTGTCGGGCGGACGCCTCGAGCTCGGCATCGGTGCCGGCTGGATGAACGACGACTACGACCACTCGGGCATCGCGATGGACCCGCCCGGCGTACGGATCGATCGGCTGGAGGAGGCGCTCGACGTCCTCGAGGGCCTGTTCGGCCCCGGCCCCTTCAGCTACGAGGGCAAGCACTACCGGATAAGCGCGCTCGATGGGCTTCCCAAGCCCGTGCAGCCGGACGGTCCGCCCGTGGTCATCGGCGGGGGTGGCCGGCGCCTGCTGAGCCTGGCGGCGCGGCGAGCGGACATCGTCGGCGTCAACCCGTCGGTCCGTTCGGGACGCACCGATGCCGCCGCCGCGCAGGACGGCGCCGCCGACGTCACCGACAGGAAGCTCGAATGGGTGCGTGACGCCGCCGGCAGCCGCTACGGCGATATCGAGATCAACATGCTGATCTTCGCCTGCGTCGTGACCGACGATCGGGCCTCGGTGATCGATGCGATGGCGCCGCTGTTCGGGGTCCCGCCGGAGATCGTCGGCGATCACCCCCACGCGTGGGTCGGCACGGTGGCCCAGATCTGCGACGACCTCGTCGCCCGACGCGAGCGATGGGACGCGTCGTACCTCGTGGTGCAAGGGCCGGAGGCCATGGACGCCGCGGCGCCCATCGTGGCCCGGCTGGCCGGCACCTGACCCGGCCAGGCAGCACGGGGACGCTGCGGCATGGTCGCCTTGGCATTCGCCGGCGCGGGCTTCGTCACCGGCATCTACGGGCTGGCGGCCGAGGCGCAGCCCGACCTGCGCGTCGTCCACGTGGCGTCCCGCAGTACCCGCTCTGCCCGGCGGCGTGCGGCGCAGACCGGCGGGGTCGCGTGCGGCTACGCCGACCTGCCCGGGGGCGCCGACGTGGTCCTGGTCGCGACGCCGCCGGCGCTGCACCGGCGGGAGGCGGAGCGTGCCGTCGCCGGCGGCGCGGTGGCACTGGTGCAGACCCCGCTGGCGGCCACCCTGGACGACGCCGACCGGCTGGTGGCAGCGGCGGCCCGGGGTGGCCGCGTGGGCTACGCCGAGAACCTCGTGCACTCCCCCACCGTGGTCGAGGCGGTGGCGGCGTGCCGGCGCCTCGGCGGCCTCACGCATCTCGAGCTGCGGTTCGCCCAGGGCCGGCCCGATTGGGGCGACCACCTCGAACCCTCCTGGGGCGGTGGCGCGCTGTTCGACCTCGGCGTCCACGCCATCGTGCTGGCCCTCCTGGCCGCGGCGCCCGCACGCGTCACCGCCGTCGAGGCGCAGCTCAACGCGGGCGCCGGACTCGAGCTCGACGACGACGCCACGCTGACGCTGGTCTTCGACTCCGGGCTCAGGGCCGAGGTGCGGGCGACGTGGCGGGCACCGGCACCCACGTGGGAGGCGCAGGCCGCCAGCCCCGAGGGAGCGGTGCGCCTCGAACTGGTGCCCCACCCGTCGGTGGAGGTCAACGGCGTGCCCGTCGCGCTGACGTCGCCCCCACCCGGGCTGGCGTCGCCGCAGCTCCACCACCTCGGGTACGTCGCCCAACTCGAGGCGCTGAGCGCGGACATCGAGGCCGGACGGCCGCCGACACCCGGGCCGCAGCTGGGTCGCCACGTGCTGGACATCGTCTGCGCCGCCTATACGTCGGCGCGAACTGGTCGCGAGGAATCCGTGCCGTTCACCGGCCCGCGCGACCGAACTCCGCTCCAGCTGTGGCGGGAGTCGTAGGCGATCCTCGCCGGCATGCTTCCCCTCAGTCACCCGCGCATGCCTTGCCACGGATCCAGCACCGCGGCCACGACCTGGCACCTAGCCTGACCGTCCGGCCGATGGGGAAGGGGCATTCGTGACTGTCACGACGGAGCGGGCTGCGGCGGCGTCGGGAACGATCCTGCTGACATTGGCGTCGGCACAGTTCCTCATGACGCTCGACAGCTCGGTGATGAACGTGTCGATCGCAACGGTGGCCAGCGATGTCGGCACGACGGTCGCGGGCATCCAGACGGCGATCACCATGTACACGCTCGTCATGGCGTCGCTCATGATCACGGGCGGAAAGACCGGTCAGATCCTCGGCCGCAAGCGGGCGTTCGCGATCGGATCCGTCATCTACGGCTGCGGTTCGTTCGTCACCGCCATCTCGCAGAACCTGGCGACGCTGCTCGTGGGATGGTCGCTGCTCGAGGGCATCGGTGCCGCGCTCATCATGCCGTCGGTGGTGGCCCTGGTCGCGTCGAACTTCGGGCTGGCCGAGCGCCCCCGGGCTTACGGTCTCGTCGCCTCCGCCGGTGCGATCGCAGTCGCCGCGGGCCCGCTCATCGGCGGGCTGTTCACGACGTATGCATCGTGGCGGTGGGTGTTTGCGGGCGAGGTACTCGTGGTGTTGGGCATCCTTGCGCTCATCCGACACATGGCGGACACCCCCGCCGAGGAGGGTGCCGGGCTGGATGTGGTGGGCACGGCGCTTTCGGCAACCGGCCTCGCGCTCGTCGTGTTCGGCATCCTGCGCTCGGGCACGTGGGGTTTCGTGAGCCCGAAGCCCGGTGGCCCCGAGTGGTTGGGACTGTCGCCCGTCGTGTGGCTGATCCTGGCCGGAGGGTGCGTGCTCGTGGCCTTCCTGGCCTGGGAGCGGCGCCGGATCGATCGGAACGAGTCCGCGCTGATCGACCCGGCCATGCTCCGCAACCGGCTGCTCCGGGCCGGCCTCACCAGTTTCTTCTTCCAGTACCTATTGCAGGCGGGCCTGTTCTTCTGCGTACCGCTCTTCCTGTCGGTCACGCTGGGGTTGTCCGCGGTCGCGACCGGCGTACGGCTGCTGCCGCTGTCCATCACCCTGCTGCTCGGCGCAGTGGGCGTACCGAGGCTCTTCCCCGATGCATCGCCTCGCCGCGTGGTTCGGATCGGGTTCCTCGCGCTGTTCGTCGGCATCGTGATCCTGGTGGCGTTGCTCGACGCGGGGGCCGGCCCGGAGATCGTCACGTGGCCGCTGCTCCTCGCCGGGTTGGGGGTCGGCGCGCTCGCGTCACAGCTCGGGAGCGTCACCGTGTCGGCGGTCCCCGACGAACAGAGCGGCGAGGTCGGTGGACTGCAGAACACCGTCACCAACCTGGGTGCGTCGATCGGTACCGCGCTCGCGGGCGCGCTGCTGCTGTCCGCGCTGACGACATCGTTCATCTCCGGGATCGAGGACAACCCCGCCGTTCCGGAGCAGCTGACGTCGAGAGCGCAGGTCGAACTGACGGCCGGGGTCCCCTTCATCTCCGACCGCGACCTCGATGACGCACTCGAGCAAGCCGGTGTGGACGGTGCGGCGGCCGAGGCCATCGTCGACGAGAACGCTGACGCCCGGCTCGACGGGCTACGCGCGGCGTTGTCGGTGCTGGCGCTCATGGCCTTGGCGGCGCTGTGCTTCTCCTACGGCCTTCCGACACGACAGCCGGGCGCGCACGCGAGCAGCAACGGCGGCTCGTGACGGGGAGATTTCGACCGAGCCCGATCCCGGCACCGTGGCCAGGACCGAGCACCTAGCCTGACCGGAGTGGCGTCGATCGATGACGTACGCACGCTGGTGGAGCTGGACCATGGCCTGGCGTCCGTATCGGTCGCGCGGCCCGACGGGTCGCTGCAGTCGACGGTGGTCAACGCCGGCGTCGTGCCCCACCCGCTGAGCGGCCGGCCGGTGGCCGCGTTCGTCGCACGCGGGGCAACCCGCAAGCTCGAGCACCTCCGGCGGGATCCGCGGACCACGTTGCTGTGGCGGGCGGGCTGGGCGTGGGCGACGCTCGAGGGCGACGCCGAGCTCGCGGGGCCGGACGACCCCATGGACGGCATCGACGCCGAAGCCCTGCGGCTGTTGCTACGGCGGATCTACGAGGCCGCGGGGGGTGTCCACGAGGACTGGGCCGAGTATGACCGGGTCGTGGCGGCCGAACGCCGTGTCGCCGTGCTGGTGACCCCCACACGCATCTACCAGAACCCCTGACGGGGCGTCGCCCGGCGGACCCGATCCAACCGGACATGGCTCATGCCAGGACCGGCAGGCCGGCTAGGGGCGCATAGCGCTCGTCGGTGGTGGCGAGGCGGTGCACGCGCTGGCGCACCCGACGGGCCGCCTGCCGCACCGTCGACTCCTTCATGGCGAAGACCGGGCCCACGGTCGTCGCCGGCGCGGGGTTGCCCACCGCCTTCTCGCAGACGTACTCGAGCCAGAGCTCCCGATCGCGCCGGCTGATGCCCGACCGTTCGAGCGCGTCGAGCAACAGCCGCGCCCCGTGGTGGTCGGCGGCGATCCGCTCGAGCACCGGCCACATGGGGACGTCACGGGCCGGCGCCGACCCGGAGTCGGGAGCCGGTGCGGCGTCGTCGACGACGTGGGCCAGCTGCTGCTCGTCGAGCGGCTCGGTCCATTGGCCGAGCTCGCGGTCCACGAGGTTGACCACCCGATGCCGCGCCCACACCCAGGGCAGCGCCCCACCATCGGGCGACCACGCGCCTGCCACCCTCGCCAACTCGAAGCACACCTCCACCACGACGCCCTCCAGGTCGTCGGGCCGCAGCCGCGCGCCCCGGATCGCCGCCACCTGCTGCACCGCCCCCGCGATCCGCCCTCGGAACCGCTCGTACAAGGCCACCACCGCCGCCTCGTCGCCCTGGGCCAACCGATCCATGATCGCCGCCAGCTCGTCGAAACCTTGCCGGTCCACGCCATCTCCTCCTCGTGCGGGGCAGCTGCCCCGAATGGACGGAGTCCATTGTGCGGAGGGGGTATGACAAACAACATCGATGTAATTTCAAGGCTGGCGTGACAAATGACACCCGGGGCCGAGCGCCGCAAACGATCGAGGGCGGATCAGGACGACGGGCCGGCGAGGAAGGCCACGAGCGCGTCGTTGAAGGCCAGCGGGTCCTCGATGTTGGGCAGGTGGCCGACGTTTGGCACGACCACCAGCTCCCCCTTGAGCAGCGACCGGATGCTCATCGCCTCGGCGATCGGCGCCAGCCGGTCCAGCTCGCCCACCACGACCAGGGCCCGAACGGGGGCTTGCCGCAGCACCAGCATCGAGTCCGGCCGGCCCTTCATCGCCTCCAGGGCGGCGATCCAACCCTCGGGCGTCGCACCGTCGGCCAGGGCGTGCACGTAGTCGACCAGTTCGGGCCGGCTCATGGAGTCGGCCGACAGGAGCCCCTCCACCGTGCCCTTCGACAGCGAGCCGACCTCCGCCCCGGACCGCAGCTCGTTCTGCTGCGCCGTGCGACGCTGCGCGGTCGCCGGGTCGTCGGCGCGGGCCCTCGTATCGGCGAGGACCAGCTGGGCCACACGCGAGGAGTGGTGGCGGAGCAGGGCCATGGCGAGGTAGCCGCCCATCGAGCAACCGACGATGGTGGCGCTCGGGATCTCGAGTCGTTCGAGGACCCCATCGACCAACCCGGCCCAGCCCTGCATGGTCGTGGCAACCGGGTCGACGGGAGCGGGCGACTGGCCGAACCCGGGCAGGTCGATGGCAAGGCAGCGATGCGCACCCTCGAGCGCGTCGACCTGGTAGTCCCACATCGCCGCCTGCAGCGGGAAGGCGTGCAGGAAGACGACGGCGTCGCCGGCGCCGCGATCGGCCACGTGGACCGGCTGACCTGACACCTCGAGCAACGGCACGGACGGCTCCTTGGGGGGCGGCACGGCGCTGTGAACTCCACACCCCTACTGCATGCGTTGGGCGTCAAGCGAACCGGGCTCCGTAGGCGGTTTCTCACCCACCAACCGTGGCGGAATGCGGCGCGCGATCAGACCCGAACGGGACGCTAGCAGCGGTCCCGCCAACGCCAACACGAGCACGTAGCCGGCGACGAACGGCCCGATGCGGTCGTCGAGCCCGGCGGCCGCCGCCAGTGTGGCGAGGATGAGCGAGAACTCGCCGCGGCCCAGCACGGTGAGCCCGACATTCGCCGCCGGTCCCCGCGAGTAGCCATGCATGCGGGCGGTGATGATGCCGGCGGTCAGGTTGAGCGCCAGCGACACGACAACGGCCACCGCGACCGGCAGGGCCACCGACCCGACGTCGCCGGGGTCGATCGTCAGCCCGAAGGCGAAGAAGAACAACGCCGCGAACGCATCCCTCAGGGGGAGCACCAGCCGCTCGATCCGCTCGTGGGCGGCGGTCTCGGCGAGGATCAGCCCCGCCATGAAGGCACCGATTGCGTCCGACACGCCGAACTCCTCGGCGACGCCGGCGACCAGGACGGCCACGCCCACGAAGCAGACGGTGAGCAGTTCGTCGTCGGATGCGTCGACAACCTTGCCAACCCACCGTGCCCCCCAGCGGGCGATGGCCGCCAGCAGCACCAGGAACGCAAAGGCCCGGCCGAACTCGAGGGCGGCGGCCCCCAGCCCGTCGCTGTCCCCGAGCACCGGCTGCAGGATCGCCAGGTAAAAGGCGAGGAAGATGTCCTCCACCACGATGATGCCCAGGATCAGGCGGCTCTCGGGATTGGCCAGCCGCCGCAGTTCGACCAGCAGCTTCGTGGCGATCGCCGACGACGAGATGCCGACGGCGCCGGCGATGACGAACGCCTCGGAGGTCCCCCACCCGAGCGCGAAGCCCAGCGCCAGGCCGCCGCCGATGTTGAGCCCCAGGTACACGGCCCCCGCGGCGAGCAGCTTGCGTCCGCCGCCGATGAGGTCGTCGAGCGAGAACTCGAGCCCGAGGTGGAACAGCAGCAGGACCAGGCCGAGCGCTGCGAGCAGCTCGAGGTCCGCCGGGTCCTCGACCAGCACCACGCCGGGCGTGCCGGGGCCGAACAGGATGCCGGCCACCATGAAGAACGGGATGGTCGGCAGCCCGACGCGCCGCCCGAGGCGAGCCAGCAGCCCGGCGGCCAGGAACGCGCCGCCGACGGCGACCAGCGTCTCACCCACTGGCGGCTCCGATCACGTGCTGGGTGAAGGCGGCGAGGTCCTCACGACGCCCGACCACCACCAGGCGATCGCCGGCGCGCAGCACCTCGGTGGGCTCGGGAGCGATGATCGTGCCGGTGTCGCGTGCCACCGCCGCCACGGTCATCCGCGTGCGGCGGCGGATCTCCAGCTCGGCGATGCTCCGATCGGCGCCCGGCGAATCGGGGCGCAGCGTCACCCAGTCGATGAGGATGTCGCCGATCACGGCCTCCATCTCCTCCACCACCGCCGGCGTGAAGTAGGCGCCGCTGAGTACGGCCCCGAGGGTGCGCGCCTGGCGGTCGGTGAGTGCCAGCGTGGCCTGCGGCGCCTCCGCGTCGGCGGCCATCACGTACAGGTCGCGCCGGCCGGAGTGGTGGATGACGACGACGGCGGATCCGCCGTCCCGGCCGGCGAGTCGGTAGCGGCGGCCAATCCCCGGAAGCTCTTGTTCTTCGATCTCATTGCTCATTTGCAGGTCCTCTCTCTTGGCGTGCGGTCGACAATCGCGATAGCCGCGCGCCGAGCGCCGGCCAGCGGGAGGCGCGGCGCGCCCGGTGGCGGGCGGTGTGGCGGCGCGTCAGGGGGTCAGGCGGCGTCAGCGATTGGCGGCGCGCGCCGGCCACCCGGTCCGGCCCACGCCCGGTGGCCGGGCGCCGGGAGCCGGTCGTTCGCCGGCCGGCGGGAGCGGCGGCATGCACCTACGCATGCCAGCACGGCAGCGACCGCCGCGGCCGCGAGCATCACCGATCGCACCGAGGGGACGCTGCCGGCGCGCCCGATGTCCGGGGCGCGTGGGGGCTGAACGGCCACCGCCTCGGCGCGGTGGACGGCGTCGTCCTCGAGCAACGTTGCCGCGTGGGCCGAGGGCGGTTGCGTGTCGGCGCCGGCGGTGGTGAGGGTCTTCGCGGCGAGGAGCATCGCCACGGCCAGGGCGAGGGTCGCGACTGCGACGAACCAGGCCCCGCGGTGTCGGGCCTGCCGTGTCACGGCCATCATCAGCGGCCGGGCTCGAGGACGCTCTTGCCGTTGAGCACGGTGTCGAGGATCTCACGGGTGCGGTCGGTCATGCCGAGTCCGTCGGTGCGAGGCCAGGTGCGGATCTCGTCGCGCGCGAATTCACTCCACCGTTCGATGAGGTGCAGGTAGTCGGCGACGAACGCCGCGACGAGCGCGGCGATGTGCCGGCGCTCGGGGAAGGGCGCCTGGTCATCGGTCACGTAGGGGCGGATCAACCGCTCGATCGCATCGTCGAACAGTTGGCGCGCACCGTCGGCCGTCTCCTCGAGGCACCGATCGAGGGTGGCCTTGTCCGTCTGGTCGGCGAACAGCAGTCGCAGCAGCGCTTCGAAGTCCAGTTGCGGGTTACGTGGTGGTGTCGCGAACCAGGCATGCAGTGCGAGGCGCCCGTCGCGGGAGATCTCGTAGATGGTCCTCTGTCGGCGCCCGTGGTGCTCGATGTGGGTCGTCGCCCAGCCGAGACCGAGCAGCCGCTTGGCCTCTTCGTAGAGGTGGCTCTCCGTGCGAGGGTGGGCGTAGCGCAGGCTGCGGGTCGCCTGCTGAGTCAGCTCGTAGGCGCTCCACGGTTGGATCGCGAGGAGGCCCAGCAGTGCGTAGGTGCTGGTCGTCGGTCGCGGCGGCACGCGGTTGACAATACTCCACTCTTGAGTTACTGCTTACTCAAGACTGGAGTATTGGAGACCTGAATGGGCATCGCATCCGACACGGTCGGTCGACCGCTGACCGTTACGACCGCCACTGCGACCGACGTGTCCGAGGTGGTCGACCCACTGTTCCGCGAGTACGGCGAATGGGTCGCCGGCCGCCTCGGGCAGGACGTCGGGATCACCTTCACCGACGCCGACCTCGCCCGCCACCACGATGCGTTCCGTGCCGAGCTCCCGCAGCTGCGCGGCTCGCGCGGCCGGCTGCTCGTGGCCCGTCTCGGCGACGACCCCGTCGGTGTGGGCACGCTCAAGCCCATCGACGAGCCGACCGCCGAGATCAAGCGGATGTATGTCCGTCCCGCCGCCCAGGGACTCGGGGTCGGCCGTGCGATCCTCGCTCAGCTCCTGCAGGACGCGAGAGCCGAGGGCTATGCAACCGTCAGGCTCGAGACCCTTCGGTTCATGACCGTCGCCCAGGCGATGTACCGCTCGTTCGGCTTCGTCGAGGTCTCGGGGTTCGACGGGTCCGAGGCCGCGAACACCGTGCTCGAATCGCTCACCATCTTCATGGCGCTCGACCTCGCGGCCGGCGCCCAATGAGTGCGATCAGCTGCAGCCGCTGGTGCTGCCGCACGAGGGGCAGGCATGGCAGGAGCCGGCCCGCTGCATCTGCACGCCGCACTGCATGCAGTAGGGGGCGTCGACGTTGGAGGCAACTACCGGGCGGATCGCCGGGTTGGCGTTCCCCGTCGGCTTGCCGGCATCGGTGACACCCGCCCGCTCCAGCAGCGACGGCTCCTTGGGCGCGCCATGGCTGTCGAACAGCGTCGGCGACGACGAGTCGATCGAGGGCGGGTCGGCCGGCACGTCCTGGCCCTGGCGCGTCTCCACGACGGTCTCCTCGACGCCCGGCAACGTCGGCTGGGTCCGCTCGCCGGTGGTGAGGATGCCGAGCTCGGCCCGTTCCTCGTAGCTGAGGTAGTCGACCGCCAGGCGGCGGAAGATGTAGTCGAGGATCGACGTGGCGATGCGCAGCTCGGCATCGTCGGTGATGCCGGCCGGCTCGAAGCGGGTGTTGGTGAACGCCTCGACGAAGTTGCGGAGCGGCACGCCGTACTGCAGGCCGTAGCTGACCGAGATCGAGAAGGCGTCCATGATGCCGGCCAGGGTCGAGCCCTGCTTCGACACCTTGAGGAAGATCTCGCCGGGGCGCCCGTCGGTGTACTCCCCCACCGTGACGAAGCCCTTGCAGTCGGCTACCCGGAACTCGAACGTCCTCGACGTGCGGTTGCGGGGCAGCTTCTCGCGCACGGGCTGCTTGATGATCCTCTCGACCACCTGGCTCGTGCCCGATTCCGCAGTGGGCGACACCGCCGCCTCCTTCTTGGTCGTCGAGAGGGGCTGGCCCACCTTGCAGTTGTCCCGGTAGATGGCGATGGCCTTGACGCCCATCCGCCAGGCGTCGATGTGCACCTGCTCGACGTCCCCGACCGACACGTCCTGGGGCATGTTGACGGTCTTGGAGATGGCGCCCGAGATGAACGGCTGGACCGCCGCCATCATCCGCACGTGGCCGGTGTAGTGGATGGTGTTGTCGCCCATCGAGCAGGCGAAGACCGGCAGGTGCTCGGTCATCAGGTGGGGGGCGCCGAGGATCGACTTGTGCTCGTCGATGTAGGCGACGATGTCGTCGATCTCGCCCGGGCCGTAGCCGAGCTGCTCGAGCGCCCGGGGCACGGTCTGGTTGACGATCGACATCGTCCCGCCGCCCACCAGCTTCTTGGTCTTCACGAGGCCGAGGTCGGGCTCGATCCCCGTCGTGTCGCAGTCCATCATCAGGCCGATCGTGCCGGTGGGCGCCAGGACCGACGCCTGGCTGTTGCGCACGCCGTAGCGCTCGCCGAGCTCGCAGGCCATGTCCCAGCTCTCCTGGGCGGCCGACAGAAGGTTGGGCTCGACGAGCTCCTCGTCGATCCTCGAGGCCGCCTCCTGGTGCTGGCGCAGCACCCGCAGCATGTGCTCCCGGTTCTCGGCGAAGCCGGCGAACGGGCCCATGCGAGAGGCGGTCCGGGCCGACACCTCGTAGGCATGGCCGGTCATGAGCGACGTGATCGCTGCCCCGTAGGCCCGGCCGGCGTCGCTGTCATACGGCAGGCCCAGGGCCATCAGCAACGCGCCGAGGTTCGCGTAGCCGAGGCCGAGCTGGCGGAACCGCCGTGACGTGTCGGCGATCGGCTCGGTCGGGTAGTCGGCCCGGCCGACGAGGATCTCCTGGCCCGTGAACATGACCTCGACCGCGTGACGGAAGCCCTCGACGTCGAAGCTCTCGTCGTCGCCGAGGAACTTCAACAGGTTGAGGCTCGCCAGATTGCACGCCGAGTCGTCGAGGTGCATGTACTCGCTGCACGGGTTGCTGCCGTTGATCCGCCCGGTGTTGGCGGCGGTGTGCCAGCGGTTGATGGTCGTGTCGAACTGCATGCCGGGATCGGCGCACTCCCACGCCGCCTGCGCGATCTGCCGGAACAGCTCGCGTGCCTTCACGGTGCGATACACCCCACCGGAGGTGACCTCGCGCAGGCTCCAATCGCCGTCGTCCACGACCGCCTGCATGAACTCGTCGGTCACCCGCACCGAGTTGTTGGCGTTCTGGTACTGGATGGAGTGGCTGTCGCGACCGTCGAGGTCCATGTCGAAGCCCGCCTGCTCGAGCACCCGGGCCTTGCGCTCCTCGAGCGCCTTGCACCAGATGAACTCCTCGATGTCGGGATGGTCGATGTCGAGGATGACCATCTTGGCGGCGCGCCGGGTCTTGCCACCCGACTTGATGGTGCCGGCCGAGGCGTCGGCGCCCCGCATGAAGCTCACCGGACCGGAGGCGGTGCCGCCGCCCCGCAGCAACTCGACCGACGAGCGGATGCGGGACAGGTTGACCCCGGCGCCCGAGCCGCCCTTGAAGATGATGCCTTCCTCTCGGTACCAGTTGAGGATCGAGTCCATCGAGTCGTCGACCGAGAGGATGAAGCACGCGCTCGCCTGCTGCGGCACGCCGTTGACGCCAATGTTGAACCACACCGGGCTGTTGAACGCCGCCTTCTGGGTGACCAGCAGGTGCTTGAGCTCAGCGTTGAAGGTGTCGGCCTCGCGCTCGTCGACGAAGTAGCCGCCCTCGACCCCCCACCGGGTGATGGTGTCTGCCACCCGGTCGACGACCTGGCGCAGCGACCACTCCCGCTCCGGCGTGCCGAGCGAGCCCCGGAAGTACTTCTGGGCGACGATGTTCGTGGCGTTCAGCGACCAGGACACGGGGAACTCGACGTCGCGCTGCTCGAAGGCCACTGAGCCGTCACGGAAGTTGGTGATCCGGGCGTCGCGCCGTTCCCACTCGAGCTCGTCGTAGGGGTGTACACCCTCGATCGTGAAGTGCCGACCGAGGCCGATGCCCGCCTGCTCGGGAGCGAAAGCCATGAGTTCCTCCAGGTCAGTGGGTCGAGCTGGTTGGGGAGACAGGACCGAGGGCCTGACCACTAGTTGTTGGGGCTGAAGCCGCCGAGCGACCCTCGAACCCCAAGATGTGGGACGTAATTACAGCACGTGTAATTACAGCCGTCAATGGCCTTGTCGTCGCTCGATGGCCGACTGGGCCGACCTACTGACCTCGACTGTGCAACGCCTAGGGAGGGCTCATGCTTCCCGGCCCGCTGCATGCGGACCTTCCTCCTGCCCCGGTCTTCCCCAGCGCCCGAGCCGTGTACCCCGGCCCCGGTGGACCGTCGGAACGTGCCCGGCGCGGACTCGCAGGTTGAGCCGTGGGCGGCGGTCGCCGCCGGTTGGCGGCGAACCGCATTCCCACCTCTCACGGAGTCGCTCAGCCCACCACAGACACGGAAGCGACAGCCACCATTCCGCTCGTCCGCGCCGGGGCACGTTGACCCTCGCCAAGCTATGGGGCCGAGCTTGTGGACGGCTAGAGGACGAGGCTGTGAATTACGGGTGGATTTCTTGGCCTCCCATCCACAGATCCAGGCGGGCCGGGATCGGCGACCGCGGGCCCCGGTCCCGGTAGCGTCCCGTCGGTGCGCATGCTGTGGCCCACTCCGCGCGCCGGCGGGGCGGAGCGCTCCCAGAATCCAGCCGCCGGCCACCCGGTCCCCGGCGTCAACGACGCCGATGGCCTTGCCGACGGCCACCCGGCCGAGGTGGATCCGGCAGACGTGGATCCCGCCGACGTCTACGGCGCCGACAGCCGTCAGCCCGTCGGCGACCGCCCCTGGGTCCTGGCCAACATGATCGCCACCATCGACGGCGCAGCCGCCGACCCCACCAGCCGCTCGGCGGGGCTGGGCGGACCGGCCGACCTCAGGGTCTTCTCAGCCATCCGGGCGGTGGCCGACATCGTGCTGGCCGGCGCCGAAACGGTCCGCACGGAGCGCTACGGCCCCGCCCGCCTGACCCCTGCGCAGCAGGAGGTCCGGCGTCGCCGCGGCCAGCCACCCCAACCCCGCATCGCGGTCGTCACACGCTCGCTGGCCCTCGACCTCGACCTCCCGCTGTTCCGCGATGCGAGCGACGAGTACCGGCCCATCGTGATCACCACCACCGCCGGGCTCGACCGCGTCGGCGGCGACGGCGGCGCCGCCGCTGCGCGCGACCTGGCCCTGGTGGCCGAGATCGTCGTGGAGGGCGAGCAGTCCGTCGACTGGGGCACGGCGCTCCGGGCATTGCGCACCACCGCCCGCGCCGGCATCGTGCTCGTGGAGGGCGGCCCCAGCACCAACGCCCAACTGGTCGCGGCCGACCTCGTCGACGAGCTCTGCCTCACGGTGTCCCCCCAACTCGTCGCGGGCGACGCCCCGCGGATCCTCAACGGGCTCCAGATGGACGCGCCCCAGCGCATGACGCTCGACCGCGTGCTCCTCGAGGACCACTACCTGTTCCTGCGCTACCTCAGGGCGCGCCATGGAGGCTGACCGCTTCACACGGTCGGCCAGCCCGTACGCCGGCCCGGCCGCCGCCGTCAGTGGGCCTTGGGCGCCGTGCGCTTGGTGAGGAGCGTCAGCTCCCGCTGGAAGTCGGACAGGTCGTCGAAGCCCTTGTACACCGAGGCGAAGCGCACCGCCGCAACCGGATCGAGCTCGCGCAGATGCTCGAGCACTGCGCGGCCGACCCGTTCGCTCGTGACCTCGGAACCCGGCTGCTGGCGCACCTCGTCCTCCACGGCGGCGGCGAGCGCCTCCACTTCGCCCTCGGCGACCGGCCGGGCCTTCACGGCGGCGTTGAGGCCCGCGATCACCTTGGCACGGTCGAAGGGCTCGCGGTCTCCCGAGCGCTTGATCACCATGAGAACGACCGTCTCCGGCCGCTCGAAGGTGGTGAAGCGGTGGCCGCACGCGAGGCACTGGCGACGCCTCCGGATGGTGCCGCCATCGTCGGATTGGCGCGAGTCGATGACCTTCGAATCGAGATGACCGCAGGCCGAGCACCGCACGCTCGGAAACCTATCGGGTGCCCGGCGCACCGATTCCGCCCGCTGAACCACGTGCGTCCTTGCCCGCCGCGGTCGGCACGGAGCCCGCGCCCGCGGGTCACGGCTCGCTCTGCCGGCTCGACGCGGCCGGCCTTCAGTCCAGCCGGATGACGAGGCGCTCCCCCACCTGGAGCTCGGGCCCGCCGCCGTTGGCGTCGCGGAGCGCGTCCACCACCGGCCGGGGATCGGAGTCGGGAGCGATCGCCGCTGCGATCGACCACAGGGTGTCTCCGGGTCTCACCACATAGGTCTCCCTCGGCGCTGACGAAACCGGGGCACCGACCGGCTGCGGCGAGGAGGGCTCGACCGAGGTGGCCGCGCCGAGCAGGGCACGCCCGGCCGTGGCGGCGGCGGCGAACAGCGCGATGGCCACGAGGAGGGCGACCAGGCGACGCCGCCGGATCCGCGTGGGCCGATCGGGCAACGCTCTCGGCACCGATCGCAGCGGGATGGGCTCGACGGTCGCTAGGTCGACGGGGCGCGGATAGGTGTCGGTGGCACGCCGACGTGGGACGGGCGGCCCCGGCGCACGGCGAGGCTCGTGGGCCGGTTCGCCGGTTTGGGGTACGAGGATCGCAACCATCGACCTGATTCTCCTGAGCGGGTGTGACAGTTAAAGGGCGTTCGGTGCGAGAACCCGTGGTGGACCGGCCCACAAGCCGCAGCCGAACGCCCGTTCGTCACGAGGTAATCACGAACCCTCGTTCGGGTCAACACCTTTTGCGAACGGGTGTTTGCCCTCCGCCGCGCGGGATGGTACCGTCCCGCCGGAACACATGTTCGACCCTCGCCCGGGTCGGTCCGGGCCTCACGAAGCAACCGATGCCGCCGCACCCAGAGGTCGACGGCATCCTCCACCAAGGAGCTTGCGATGCCCTCCACGACACTCACTGCCCGGCAGCGGGAGGTCCTCGAGATCATCGAGCAACACATGCGGGAACGCGGCTATCCGCCTTCCGTACGCGAGATCGGCGAGGCCGTCGGCCTGACATCACCTTCGACGGTCCATGCGCATCTGGCCGCACTCCAAAGGCGTGGTTACCTGCGGCGTGATCCGACGAAGCCCCGGGCGATCGAGGTGCGGTGGGACCCCAACTCGGATGCCGCCATCGAGCGCCGCCCGGTGCGGCATGTCCCGCTGGTGGGCGATGTCGCCGCCGGCACCAACGTCTTGGCCCAGGAGAACGTCGAGGAGGTGCTGCCCCTGCCGGCCGACTTCACGGGCGAAGGCGACCTGTTCATGCTGAGGGTCCGAGGCGATTCCATGATCGAGGCCGGCATCCTCGATGGTGACTTCATCGTGTGTCGGTCGCAGGCGAAGGCCGAGAACGGCGACGTCGTCGTAGCCGGCATCCCGGGCGACGAGGCAACGGTCAAGACGTTCACCACCCAGGGCAAGTCGGTGGTGCTGCTGCCGGCGAATCCCCGGCTCGAGCCGATGGAGTTCGCGCCCGAGGACGTCAACGTGTTCGGTCGGGTCGTGACCGTGCTCCGGCGACTCTGATCACACGCCGTTCCGCAACAGCTCGCCGAGGGCACCGAAGACGGTATCGAGTGACGCGCGGTCCACACGCTCGTCCCTGGTGTGGGCGAGCTCCGCGTCGCCAGGCCCGAAGTTCGTGGCCGGGATGCCCGCAGCGGCGAACCGGCTGACGTCGGTCCAACCGAGCTTCGCCCTGACCTCGAGGCCGTTGCGCTCGCGCAGCGCGGCCAACAGCGGATGCGTCAGCCCGGGAGGTGCTGCGTCGGCGACGTCGATCACCGTCACCGTGTCGCCCTCGGCGAGGTGCGGCGCGAGCACGTCTTCGACGTGCGCCAGCGCTTCATCGCTGGTCCGGTCGGGAGCGAAGCGGTGGCTGAGCGTCACGACAGCCCTGTCCGGCACGACGTTGCCGGCCACGCCGCCCTCGACGAACACCGCCTGCAGGGCCTCGTGATAGGTGCAGCCGTCGATCACCGGCTGGCGGGCCACGTAGTCGTCCAGGGCCGCGAGCACACGGCCTGCGCGGTGCAACGCGTTGCGCCCCATCCACGGGCGGGCCGTGTGGGCGCGTACGCCGAGCAATTCCACACGCACGCGCATGGCGCCCTGGCATCCCACCTCGAGGGCGGCACCGGTGGGCTCGCCCAGGACGGCGGCGTCGCCCGCCACGAGGTCCGGTCGCTGGGCGAACAGATGGCGGAGACCGTTGTGATCCGCCGACACCTCCTCGCCGGCGTAGAAGACCCAGGTGACGTCGATCGCCGGCTCCAGCACGGCCGCCGCCAGCTCGAGCATGACCGCCAGCCCGCCCTTCATGTCGGCGGCGCCGAGCCCCCAGAGCACGTCGTCGTGGATCTCGGGAGTGCCGTTGTCGTTGACGGGGACCGTGTCGAGGTGACCCGCGACCACGAGCCGGAGGCCTCGACCGGCCGTCGTCTTCGCCACCACGTTGTCACCGAACCGGTCGACGCGGAGGTGCACCAGCGCCCGGAGCCGCGCCTCGACGTGGTCTGCCAGCGCCGCCTCTTGATGGCTCTCGGAGGGGATGGCAACGAGATCTGCGGTGCGCGCCAACAGGTCCATCAGGCCCGCAGGCTACGTGCGGCAGCTCGCAGGGGCCTCTCGCCGGGCCCGGGGCGCCGCGCCTACCGTGGCCCGCCGTGACTGACGCACGTGCCTCCGCTGCCGGTGCCTGGGGTGTGGGACTGGCCACGTTCGCTGCCGACGACCGTGTGCTCGACACGTGGTACCCCTTCCCCGCGCTGTCGTCGCCCACAGAGACGGCCGCGGTCTCCGCCCGCCTCGGGGCCGAGATGCCGGGGTCGGCGCGGCTCGATCCGGAGACGGCCGGTGAGCTGCTGGGCGTCGACGTGGCGGATGCGTGCGGGCCGGACCCCCTGCGCCGAGTGGAGCGCCGGGCGGTCGCGACGGTCATCGAGTCCCTCGACGACCCGCCGGTCGACCCGCACGACGTCTACCTGCGCCTGCACCTGCTGTCCCACCGCCTCGTAGCCCCCAACGGCGCCAACCTCGATGACGTGTTCGGGCTGCTCAACAACGTCGTCTGGACCGACTTGGGGCCGTGCGCGGTCGACGACTTCGAGCAGGTGCGGCTGGCACTCCGGGCCGCCGGGCGGCGGGTGCAGGTCTTCGGGCTCGACAAGTTCCCCCGCATGACCGACTACGTCGTCCCCAACGGGGTGCGCATCGCCGACGCCGACCGGGTGCGGCTCGGCGCCCACCTCGGCAGCGGCACCGTCGTCATGCACGAGGGCTACGTCAACTTCAACGCCGGCACGCTCGGCAACGCCATGGTCGAGGGTCGGATCAGCCAGGGCGTCGTGGTCGGCGAGGGCTCCGACATCGGCGGCGGGGCCTCGATCATGGGGACCCTGTCGGGCGGTGGCAAGGAGGTGATCCGTGTGGGCGAGCGCAGCCTCATCGGCGCCAACGGCGGCATCGGCATCTCGCTCGGGGACGACTGCATCGTCGAGGCGGGCCTCTACGTCACGGCCGGCACGCGGGTGGTGCGGCCCGATGGATCGGTGGTCAAGGCCGGCGAGCTGAGCGGCGTCGACAACCTGTTGTTCCGCCGCAACAGCACGTCGGGTGCGGTGGAGGTGCTGTCCCGCGCCGGCGGTTCGGTCGAGCTCAACGTCGCCCTCCACAGCAACGACTGAGCGTCTCCCGCTGGCGGTCAACGCCGGGCCGCGGCACCTAGCCGGTTGGCGACCAGCTCGAGGCGGTCGTCGGGCTGCACCACGGCGATGCGGACATGGCCAGCCCCCTCCGGTCCGTAGAACTCGCCCGGCGAGACGATCGCCCCGCCCTCGGTCGCCAGCCGATGGGCCAACGCCCAGGCGTCCCCGTCCGGCGCCGCGACCCACAGGTAGAACGTCGCCGGGGGGCGCGCACACAGGACCCCGAACTCGCACAGCGACATTGCCAGCAGGTCGAGCCGCCGGAGGTACCGCTCGCGCTGCACGTCGACGTGCGCATCGTCGCCGAACGCCACCACCGCCGCCGCCTGCACCGGCCCCGGCACCATGAACCCGGCGTGCTTGCGCACCTCGGACAGGTAGTGGACCAGGTTGCGATCGCCGGCGTAGAAGCCGACCCTGGCGCCGGCGAAGTTCGACCGCTTGGACAGCGAGTGCAGTGCGACCACACCCTCGGCGCCCTCGGCGAGGATCGTGCGACCCGGACCATCCCAGGTGAACTCGATGTAGCACTCGTCGGACAGGACCGGCACTCCGTGGTCGCGCCCCCAGGCGGCCGCGTCAGCCAGATCCACCAGCTCGCCGGTCGGGTTGGCCGGAGAGTTCACCCACAAGCACAGCGCGCGGGCGGCGTCGTCGGGCGCGATGGCGTCGAGCGTCCGGTACGGCACCGCGCGGCAGCCCGCCAGGATCGCGCCCATGGCGTAGGTCGGGTAGCTGACGTGCGGGTAGAGCACGGTGTCTCGCTCGGGCGAGCGGAGGTGCAGCCACTGCGGGATGCCAGCCACCAATTCCTTGGTCCCAACGCAGGCAGCCACCTGGGCCGGGTCCACGACCGCGCCGAAGCGTCGCCCGAGCCACGCCGCGGCGGCATCCCGGAACGCGGGCGTGCCGACCGACGGCGGATAGCCGCGTTCGGCACCCGACGATGCGAGCGCGTGGATGACGGCGTCCGGCGGCGGATCGCACGGCGTGCCGATCGACAGATCGACCGCTCCCCCGGCGCATGTGTCGGCGACCTTGTGGAGGTCGGCGAGCCTGTCGTAGGGGTACGGGGGTGGCTCGAATCCCGTCGCCGCAGGCGGGGACGGCTGCGCGTCGGGCGCGTTCACGGGACCACAAACTCGCGAAGGCGACTGAGCGTGGCGTCGTCGAATCGGCCGCGGATGTGCATGCCCGTCTCGCCCACGGACTCGCGCAGGACCTCGCCGGCACGGTGCGCTGCCGCCAGCACGTCACCGCGGTCGAACGGGATCAGCATCTCCACCACAGGCATGACCGCCCGGAGCCGGCTGCCGATCGTGAGCAACAGGTCCTCGACCCCTTCGCCGGTCGTGGCGCTGAGGGCCACCGAGCCCTCCCACACGTCAGCCAGGCGCTTAGCAGAACCCGGTGCCAGGTCGGACTTGTTGAACGCCAGGAGCTCGGGCACGCCGTCGGCGCCGATCTCGGCCAGGACGTCGCGGACGGCCCGGATGTTGCCCGCCGGATCGGGGGCGCTGGCGTCCACGACATGGACGAGCAGGTCGGCATCGACGGCCACGTCGAGCGTCGAGCGGAAGGCCTCGACGAGCTGGTGGGGCAGCTTGCGGATGAAGCCGACCGTGTCTGTGACCAGCACGGTCTCGCCCCCCGGCAGCGACAGCCTGCGGGTGGTGGCATCGAGCGTGGCGAACAGATGGTCCTCGACCAGGACCCCCGCATCGGTGAGCCGATTGAGCAGCGTCGACTTGCCTGCGTTCGTGTAGCCGACGATCGCCAGCCGCGGGAGCTGGCCGCGCCGCTGCGCCTTGCGCTGGGTCTGCCGGTGCTTGGCGATCTGGCGTAGTTCGGCCTCGAGCTTGTGGAGCCGGCGCACGATGCGGCGCCGGTCGACCTCGAGCTGAGTCTCACCGGGCCCCCGGGTGCCGATGCGGGCGCCGCCCGCGCCGGCCGACATGCCGCCCGCCTGCTGCGAGAGCGCCCGACCCCGTCCCCGCAACCGGGGCAGGCGGTAGCGCAGCAGAGCCAGCTCGACTTGCGCCTTGCCCTCCTGGCTGTGGGCGTTCTGAGCGAAGATGTCGAGGATCACGGCCGTCCGGTCGATCGCGGTGCGTCCCAGCAGCTTCTCGAGGTTGAACTGCTGGGCCGGTGTCAGCTCGTTGTCGAAGACCACGGTGTCGCAGTCGGTGGCCACGGCCACCTCCCGCAGTTCCTCGGCCTTGCCCTTGCCCACGTAGGTCGGCGGGTCAGGCGCCTGACGCCGCTGGAAGACCCGTGCCACCTCGTCGGCCCCGGCGGTTTCGACCAGCAGAGCCAACTCGTCCACCGACGCCTCGGTCTCCTCCATCGTCTCGGGGGGAATGCTGACGCCGACGAGCACGATCTTCTCCCGGACTGCCCGTTCGATCAGCGCCACGGCCAAGCCCCCGGCAGCTCCACGGTCGCGACCAAGGTGGCCGGGCCCCGCAGCACGACCGAGCCGTCGGGACCCACGGTGACATCGGCGGTCCCCCCCAGCTGACCGACCGCAACGACGTGGCTGACGAGACCCCATGCCCGTGCGGCCACGGCCGCCGCGCACGCCCCGGTGCCGCAGGCCAGGGTGGGACCGACCCCGCGCTCGTAGGTGCGGATGGCGATGCGGTCGCCGGTCTCCGTCTCCGCAGCCAACAGGTGGACGTTGGCGCCGCCCGGCTCCTTGGCGTTGACGCTCTCACCGAGCTCGACCACATCGACGTCGTCTAGGCCCCGGACCTCGAGGACGAGGTGCGGGTTGCCCACGTCGACGCGCACTGCGCGGCGCACCGGCCCGCCAGCCCATTCCGGGGCCTCGCCACCGACGCGCGCCACGCCCATCTCCGCCGAGAACGTGTGGGTGCGGGGGTCGGCTCGGTCGTGCAGGGTGACGACGGCCCGCCCGGCAGCGGTGCGGATGGGGATCGTGGGACCGCCCGCCCAGGCCGCGAGGATCAGCGCCTGGGCAAGACAGCGGACGCCGTTCCCGCTCGTCTCGGCAGGCGATCCGTCGGCATTGCGCAGGTCCATGGTGGCAACGGCGTCGTCGGCGACGGCGTCGAGTGGCGTCGCCCGGATCAGCCCGTCGGCCCCCACGCCCGTGCGGCGATCGCACAGGGCGCTCGCGACGTCCGCGTCGAGGGGATGGGAAGCGTCATCGTCGAGGAGGACCAGGAAGTCGTTGCCGAGCCCGTGGTGCTTGGTCAGGCGCATGGCGTCGATCAGTTTGCCAGGACGATCCGGCGACGCCGACTGCATTCGTATCCGGGCGGCGTCACGCGCCATCGATCCCGAGCTCCGCGGCCAATGGTTCGACGAGGTCCGCCGGGTCATCGGCGCGCAACCAGCGGACGCGGGGATCGCGGCCGAACCAGGACCGCTGCCGTCGGGCGAACCGCCGGGTCCGGCGAACGGCAAGGGCAACCGCCTCGTCGAGATCGCAGGCGCCGTTGAGGTGCGAGAACAGCTCCTTGTAGCCGAGGGCCTGGCCCGCGGTGCGCGAGATGCCGCGGGGGTCCACCAGCAGCCGACGCGCCTCGGCCACGAAGCCATCCGCGATCTGCTGGCGATAGCGGTCCTCGATCCGTGCCGCGAGCGTGGGGAACGGGAGCTCGATCCCGACCATCTGGAACCGGGACTCCGGATACACGTCGAGACCCGGGCCGAACGAGGAGAACGGGCGCCCGCTGCCGAGCGTGACCTCCAGCGCCCGGAGGATCCTCCGCCGGTTGGTTGGGTCCATGCGCCCGGCCGCCACCGGGTCCAGCTCGGCCACGCGGCGGTGCAGTGCCCGCGTGTCGGGTTCGGTCTCCAGCTCGGCCCGGACGTCGGGGAACCGTCCCGGCACCGCCAGCTCGTCGATCACTGCCCTGAGGTAGAGGCCGGTTCCACCGACGAGCAGCGGCCGGCGGCCACGAGCCTCGATGTCGCCGATCGCCGCACGTGCCCGCTCGGCGAAGGCGGTGACGGTGAACTCCTCCCAGGGGTCGATGACGTCGATGAGGTGGTGGGGCACCTCCGCACGCTCGGCGGGCGTCGGCTTGGCGGTGCCGATGTTCATGCGGCGATACACCTGCATCGAGTCGACGGAGACCAGCTCGATCGTCCGGTCCGCCCGGGCCATGGCCAGTGCCAGCGCCGACTTGCCCGACGCGGTGGCACCCACGACAGCGGCCGCACGCCGGGTCGCGCCATTCAAGGGCGAGGGCCCACCGGCGACGGACGGCATGTGGCAGCCACCGGGCAGGGACGGTAGCCGCCGGCGGCCACGCGCCCGGGCAGCCCGGGATCGGCTCACATGGCCGCCAGGGCCTCAGAAGGTCAGGGACCTCGGACCGACCCCCGCTGGTCTGCCGGGCAAGGGCGCCACCAGCGAGCAGAATTAGACTCGTGTCAATAGATGCGCTACACAGCGGCCGCGTGGGCCGCGGGTGTCGAGTATCCCGCCGTACTCCGCTCGCGGCCCATCTCTCATCCCCGTGCACCGCCCCAGGTTCGCGGGGGACTCCGCCGAGCAACGCGGGCGAGATTTGCCCATCCCCAGCAGCCCAGATGCCCCTTTCGGTGGCCTGGAGGCGGGCCTACCCTCGTCGCTACACGGAAGCACGGAAGCACAGCCGTCAGGCGCCCCGTGGCCGAGGTCGAACGAGGTGCCGTGGAGGTAGCCATGGAAGCGCGAGTCGGCGACCATGTGATGCTCGAGGGAGCGAAGGTCGGCCACGGCCGCCGTCGAGGAGAGGTGCTCGAGGTCATGCGCGGCACCTCCGGCGACCGCTACCGGGTCCGCTGGGAGCAGGACGATCACGAGACCGTTCTGGCGCCGGGGCCCGACCTGCGGGTGGAGGCCGCCGGCGAGGCGAAGCCCGAACGGCTGTCGATGAGGATCGACCTGTCCGTGACCGAGGACGCCGATCACACCGACGCGCTCGCCCGCGTTCACATGTGCGGTCGCGAGTTTCGGCGTGGGGGCGGGCCCGCCGGAGCCCGACCGATCCCACCACGCCCGCCGTCGGCGAGGAGCTCGCCGTCGCCCGGGCCCTTTCCGACATGTCCCATCAGCTCGTCGTGGCCGCGGCCGACTCCCTCGAGTCGGCGCTCGGCCGCCCGGTGGCACTCCACGTGTAGCCACCGACAACCGATCACGGTCGCCCGGCCGCGCACCAAGGCCTGACCGGCCGCCGTGCACCTACGAGGTGCCGGCAAGCGATGGCCGGGCGACCGCTATCGGGCCCCAACCCCACCAGCCGCGGCGGAGCCACCGGGCAGGTCCTTGGCGAAGCACGCCGTGAGTTCGCTCGCGGCCCACGCGCCGAAGTTGGGGATGCGGTGGTAGCCGCTGGCTGCGTAGAGCGCCATCGCCTCGGGCTGGCGCAGCCCCGTTTGGAGCTGCAGTCGTCGGTAGCCGAAGCCGGCCGCCTCCGACTCGAGTCTCGCGAGGACAGCCCGGCTGACGCTCCGGCGCCTCGCGCACGGGGACGTGTACATGCGCTTGACCTCCGCGACCCCCGGGCCAGCCGCGGGAAATGGCCGGAGGGCCCCACAGCCCACGGGCCGCGCGTCGAGATAGGCGACCAGGAAGACACCCCTCGGCGGCGTCACGTCGTCGACCGCCAGTGCCCACTCGGCCTCGGGATCATCGGGTTCCCCGTCACCGGCGTACCGCTCCTCGACGTCGGCGACCAGCGCCGCCACCAGTGACCGCGCCATCGGACCGTCGTAAGGCTCCGGCCGGACCACGACGCCGGACGCCGCGCCGGCGGCACGGCTCATGCGGTGGCGACGGGGATACGGGTGCGGTGGCGTGCGGGGATAGTGACCTGTGACAGATCGCCGGTGAGGTGATGAGGCGCGGCCGCGGTGATCGCGACCTCGGCATAGCTCCCGGGCCGAAGCGGAGCGGGCGAGCGGAAGTGCACCAGCTTGTTGTGCCGTGTACGGCCGGTCGTGACGGACGGATCCTTGCGCGAGGGCCCCTCCACCATCACCTCCTCGATTGCCCCGACCCGGGCACGGTGGCGAGCCAGGGCCGACCGCTCGACCACGACGCGGAGGCGCTCGAACCGCTCCGCGGACACGTCGGCGGGGACGAAGTCATCGACCCGCTCGGCCGCATCGGTGCCGGGACGCGGGCTGAAGATGAACGTGTAGGCACTGTCGTAGCCGGCCTCGGCGACGACCTCGAGCGTGCGCTCGAAGTCGTCGTCGGTCTCCCCGGGGAACCCCACGATGATGTCGGTCGTGACCGCCAGATCGGGTACGGCCGCCCGGGCGGCCGCCAGACGCCCGAGGTAGCGCTCGGCCGTGTAGCCCCGGTGCATCGCGGCCAGGACCCGGTCGCTGCCCGCCTGGAGCGGCAGGTGCAGGTGCTCGCACACCGCCGGAACGGACGCCATCGCCTCGATCGTCTCGGGACGCAGGTCCTTCGGATGCGGGCTCGTGTACCGGACCCGGCGAATGCCGTCGACCCGGCCGACGGCCCGGAGCAGGTCGGAGAACAGTGGGCGGACCCGCACCGACTCCCCTGCCCGGCGCCGGGCCAGCGTGAGGTCGCGGCCGTAGCTGTTCACGTTCTGCCCGAGCAGGGTCACCTCGGTGACGCCGTCGGCCGCCAGGGCCCGCACCTCGTCGACGATGTCGTCGAAGCCGCGGCTCATCTCACGTCCCCGGACGGCGGGCACGATGCAAAAGGCACACGAGTTGTCGCAACCGATCTGGATCGTGACCCACGCCGCGTAGGGCACCTCCCGCCGCGCCGGCAGCGCACTGGGGAACGACTCGCGGTCGTCGGCGGCGGTCTCCTCGAGGATCTCGATGATGGATTGACCGGCCGCGCGCTGCTCGCCCAGGAGCTCGGCGGCCCGGTGGACGTTATGGGTGCCGAACACGACGTCGACGTGGGGGGCCTTGCGGACGATGAGGTCGCGGTCCTTCTGTGCCAGGCAACCCCCGACGACGATCTGCATGTCCGGCCGTCGCTGCTTGGCCGACTTGAGTTGACCGAGGTTGCCGTAGAGCTTGTTGTCGGCGTTCTCGCGGATGCAGCAGGTGTTGAGCACCACCACGTCGGCGTCGTCGACGCTGGCCGCCGGGCGCAGCCCGTCGGCCTCGAGGAGCCCGGCGATGCGCTCGGAGTCGTGCTCGTTCATCTGGCACCCAAAAGTGCGCACCACATACGTCTTGGCAGCCATCGGTGCCCGTCAGGCTACGCGACGTCCACGGAACTCCCTGCACCGTTCCAGGTGCAGGGAGTTGCCCGCGAGGCTGTCGACACTCAGTCGTCGAGCGTGATCGGCTCGTCGAGCGATATGGGGGCGTCGTCGGCGCCGTTCAGGTGCTCGGCGCCGTTGCCCGATCCGTTGCTCGAGGCACCGGGCGAGCCGACGCCGAGCTGCGATCGAATGCGCTCGGAGATCTCGACCATCACCTCGGGGTGCTCGGCGAGGAACACCTTGGCGTTCTCGCGTCCCTGCCCGAGCTGCTCGCCGTCGTAGGTGTACCAGGCGCCCGACTTCTTCACGAGCCCGATATCGACACCGACATCGAGCAGCGAGCCCTCGCGGCTGATGCCCTTGCCGTACATGATGTCGAACTCGCTTTGCTTGAAGGGCGGAGCGCACTTGTTCTTCACGACCTTGACCCGGGTGCGATTGCCGATGACCTCGACGCCGTCTTTGATCGATTCGATGCGCCTGATATCGAGCCGGACCGACGAGTAGAACTTGAGGGCTCGGCCACCCGACGTGGTCTCGGGTGAGCCGAACATCACCCCGATCTTCTCGCGCAGCTGGTTGATGAAGAGGGCGATGGTGTCGGACTTGTTGAGGTTGGCGGTGAGCTTGCGCAGCGCCTGCGACATGAGCCGGGCCTGGAGGCCAACGTGGGAGTCGCCCATCTCGCCCTCGATCTCGGCCCGGGGGGTGAGGGCGGCCACCGAGTCGATGACCACCACGTCGATGGCGCCGGAGCGCACGAGCATGTCGGTGATCTCGAGCGCCTGCTCGCCGGTGTCGGGCTGCGAGATGAGCAGCTCGTCGATGTCGACGCCGATGGCCTTGGCGTAGACCGGGTCGAGCGCGTGCTCGGCGTCGACGTAGGCGCAGATGCCCCCGTTGCGTTGGGCCTCGGCCACGACGTGCAGCGCGAGGGTGGACTTGCCCGACGACTCGGGCCCGTAGATCTCGGTGACGCGGCCCCGGGGGAGGCCACCGATGCCCAAGGCGAGATCGAGCGCCAAGGCGCCCGTGGGTATGGCCTCGATGGCCATGGTCCCCTTCTCGCCCATGCGCATGACCGAGCCCTTGCCGAACTGCTTCTCGATCTGGCTGAGGGCCATGTCGAGGTTCTTCTGACGATCCACCGGTGTGGTCCTTTCTGCGGTGGTGCGGTTGTGGCGGCGACGGGACCCGGCCCTGCCGGCTACCCGATGCGATCTCGGAGCCCAGGCTCCGACGGCGATCTCGATGACCTTCCCCGAACATAGAGAGAGGGTGTGACAATTAGGCGCCTCGAACGACATCACTGTAGTTTCGAACGCCTGTTCGTTCAAGCACCAACGCCTGTTCGCCGGGGCTAGCCCAGGTGGCGCACGTAGACGTCCTCGTAGCGGGCGCCGCCCCGCCCCAGGTGGCTGCGGATGACCCGGACGTCGGAAACCGTGAACCGCGCCGACAGCGGGCGTCCCACGATCCCGCCAGCGTGGCGCCGGGCGCTGCCACGCGCCGATCGGGCCAGCCGGGCCAGGGTGAGGTGCCCACGGAAGGGCCGGCCCTCCGGCGGCCGACCGAGCGCGTGCGTGGCGTCGATCACCGCCGCCGCGAGGTCGTCGAGCCCGGCGACCGGTAGCGCCACGACCTGGCGTGACAGCGTCTCGATCACGGGGCCGACGGCTGCCTCGCAGGCGGCGAATCCCGCGCGCGTCCACGCCGTCGAGGGCGTCGACCACCACCGTCGGGTCCTCGACCTCCCCCAGGAACCGCAGCGTCACGTGCCACTGATCGCGGGTGGTCCAGCGCAGGCCGGCCTGGGCCCGGCGGGGCAGGTCGGCGATGAGGTCGAGCACTTCGTCGGGCGGGCGCACGCCGACGAACAGCCGCATGGCAGCCCTAGATCGGCTCGCGGTCCCGGGCCGACGCCTCGCCCGAGCGCTCCAGGCTCCGCCTCAGCAGGTCGAGCAGCGAGATGCAGGCGAACTGGCGGACGCGGTCGCGATCGCCCGGCAGCCCGACGCGCACCACGATGGGCTGGTCGTCGCCCAGGGCCGCCGCCATGAACACGGTTCCCGGCGGTTGGCCCTCCTGCTCGTCGGGCCCCGCCACACCGGTCACGGCCAGCCCGACGTCGGCGTGGAGCCGTCGCCGCACACCTGCCGCCATCGCCGCCGCGGCCTCGGACGTCACCACGGGCCCCCCAGGCACCCCCAGCAGGTCGTGCTTGACGTCGGTGGCGTAGGACACGATGCCGCCCCGGAACCAGCCGCTCGCACCCGGCACGTTGACGAGTCGGGACGACACCAGTCCCCCTGTCAGCGACTCGGCCACCGCCAGCGTGAGACCCTGGCGGACGAGCAGCTCCGCGACCGCGTGCTCCATCGTCTCCTCATCGACGCCGAACACGATGTCGCCGACGATCCCCCGCACGACCCGTTCCTCGTCGTCCAGCAGCTTGCGGGCAACGTCGTCATCGTCGGCCTTGACCGTGATGCGCACCTTGAGGCCCTCGATCCCGCTGGCGAGGAACGCCAGGGTCGGGGCCTCGGGCCCGGCGTCGTCGAGCTCGGCCATGTGCTCGGCCAGCCGCTCCGCCAGGCCCGACTCGCTGTCGCCCCAGGTGCGCAGGGTCCGCGAGCGGATGATGGCCAGCCTTCCCGCCCGCCGCTGCATGTCGGGCAGCACGGCGCCGGCCACGATCTCCTGCATCTCGTAGGGAACGCCGGGAACTGCGTAGATGACCTTGCCGCCCTCACCCACCGGGCAGATCAGTCCGGGCGCGGTGCCCGGCTGCGGATCGGCGATGGCGGTGGCACCCTCGGGCACCTGCGCCTGCAGCAGGTTGTTCGCGGGCATGCGCCGCCCCCGGGCGGCGAAGCGCTCCAGGATGCGGTCGACGACGGCGTCGTCCTGGACCAGGCGCACACCCATCACCCGGGCGATGGCGTTGCGGGTGATGTCGTCCTGGGTGGGACCAAGGCCGCCGCACACGATCACTGCGTCGGCCCGCCCGAGCGCCAGCTCCAAGGCGCCGACGATGCGCTCGAGGTTGTCGCCGACCGTCTGTTGGTGGGTGCAGTCGATGCCGGCGAGTGCCAGCTGCTCGCCCATCCAGGCGGAGTTGGTGTCGACGACCTGCCCGAGCAGGAGCTCGGTGCCGACGGCGACGATCTCGCAGCGCATCAGGTTCCCTCGCTCACGATCTCGCTGCCGGCCGGGCCCACGACCCCGCGGACGCCACCGACGGCGGTGGCGCGACTGCCCTCGAGCACGTACTGCGCCCCCGTGACCAGCGTCAGCACCACGGCGACCCAGAGGGTGCCCTCGGCGATCCAGGCGTGGTTGTCGGCGATGGGCGGGACGAGCGCCAGCGCGACCGCCAGCGACTGCACCACCGTCTTGATCTTGGCCCAGAAGCGGGCCGGGACCGCCAGGCCCCGCCGGCCCCAGTACGAGCGGAACGCCGAGATGCCCACCTCGCGGGCGGTGATCAGGAGGACCGGCAGCCACCAGAACCCGCCGTCGACCACCAGCGCCCACATGGCTCCCAGCACCAGCGCCTTGTCGGCGAGCGGATCCAGGAACGCACCCGACCGGGTGGTGCCCATGCGCCGGGCCAGCCATCCGTCGACGCCGTCGGTGGCGGCGAGCACGGACCAGATGGCGAACGTGCCGTAGGCCGGTCCCGAGGCGATGATCAACCCGCACAGCAACGGGGCGAGCACCAGTCGGGTCGTGGTGACGGCGTTCGCCGGGGTGGCGAGGGCCGATGGCCCGAACGAGCTGGCCACTACGGGACCTCGGCTCGACGGCACCCCGAGGCGCCGGGATCCACAGCCTCGCAAGCCTCGGTTCGACGCAAGCCGTTGCCCCGGCTGGGCCAGCTCACGATGTCGCCTCCGCACGCGCCTCGAGGTCGGGACCGGCGGCGCCGGTGATGGTCACCTTCGAAAGTTCGCCCACGGGCAGGTCCCGAGGCACGGACACGATGCCGTCGATCTCCGGAGCCTCCCGGTGGCTGCGGGCCACCCCGGGGGCGTCGACGAGCACCTCGACCACGCTGCCGATCAGGGCATCCCGACGGCGGGCGGTGATCCCATCCTGCAGCTGGCTCAGCTCGGCCAGGCGCTCCTGCGCCAGCGAAGCGTCGACCCGGCCGTCCAGCTGGGTGGCGAAGGTGCCCTGCTCCTCGCTGTACGCGAAGAAGCCGCACCAGTCGAGGTCGGCAGCGGCGACGAAGGACAGCAGCCGGTCGTGGTCGTCCTCGGTCTCGCCCGGGTACCCGACGATGAAGTTCGACCGGAACGCCGCATCCGGAGCCCGGCGCCGGATGTCATCGATGCGACGGAGGAAGCGGTCGCCGTCACCCCAGCGGCGCATCCGCCGGAGCAGCGGGCGGGACGCGTGCTGCAGCGACAGATCGAAATAGGGCACGCCCGTGGCGCAGATGGCGTCGATCAGCTCGTCCGTGAGGTCGGACGGATACAGGTACAGCAGGCGGACGCGGTCGACACGGCGGGCGACGGATTCGATCAGGGGGACGATCCGGCTCGAGACACCTCTTCCGCTCCCACGGCCGCTCGGGCCGGGGGAGCGGGAAGCATGTTCGCCGTCCCGGCCGAAGGACGCCAGGTCCTGCGCGACCAGCACGACCTCGCGCACGCCCCCGTCCGCCAGGCCCTCGACCTCCGCCAGGATCGAGGGGATCGAACGGCTGCGTTGCCGGCCCCGGAAGCTGGGGATGGCGCAGAAACCGCACGCCCGGTCGCAGCCCTCGGCCACCTTGACGTAGGCCCACGGGGCGGCCGGCGCCGGTCGCGGCAGGTTGAGCAGGTCGAAGGCGGGGACCGGCGCGTCACCGCCGCGACGAGTCGGACCCAGCGTCACCGGCACGCCGAAGCCCGCCACGGCGTCCGCCTCGGGGAGCGCTTCGGCGAGCTCCGGCCCGTACCGCTCGGCGAGGCAGCCGGTCACCACCAGCTCGGCGGCGGCGCGCTTCCGTTCGGCGAGCCCCAGGATGACGTCGACGGACTCCTGCCGGGCTTCCTCGATGAACGCGCACGTGTTGACCACGACCAAGTCGGCACCCTCGGGCGCGGGGGCCGGGACGAGCCCGTCGGCGAGCATCGTCCCGGTCAGCTTGTCCGAGTCGACCTGGTTCTTCGGACAGCCCAACGTCTCCACCCAAAAGGTGCGGGGCATCCAGGCAAGGGTACTGGAACCCGTTCTCGCGTCCCTCACCTGGGAGTGTCCGAGGTGAGGGACAGAATCGAGCGGGTCGGCGTCACTCGGTATCCCTGGTCGTGCCGCCTTCGGCGTCACTCGGCGTCACTCGGTATCTCTGGTCGTGCCGCCTTCGGCGTCACTCGGCGTCACTCGGTATCTCTGGTCGTGCCGCCTTCGGCGTCACTCGGCGTCACTCGGTATCTCTGGTCGTGCCGCTTTCGGCGTCACTCGGTATGAATGGCGTCGAGGACGTTCATGCGGCCAGCCCGCCAGGCTGGCCACACCGCGGCGAAGATCCCCAGAGCGGCGGCGATCACAACGACAGCCGCAATTTGCACCCACGGGATCGCGAACACCGTGAACCCCTCGTCGCGGAACGCCGTGATGAGTCCCCATCCGCCGAGCAGCCCGATGACCAGGCCCAGCAGCGTCCCGAAGACCGCGATGATCGCTGACTCCCAACGGATCATGGATCGGAGCTGCCGCCGGGACGTGCCCACCGCCCGCAGGAGGCCGAGCTCGCGGGTGCGCTCGAGCACCGACAGCCCGATGGTGTTGGCGATGCCGATGAAGGCGATGAACAGCGCCAGCACCAACAGGCCCAGCATGAGCAGCAGGATGGCATCGAACTGACCGCCGATGGCGTCCTTGTACTCGTCCACGCTCTGGACGTTGGCAGTGGGAAAGTCGGCCACCGCGTCCTCGATCTTGGGCTGGGCCTCCGAGATGGACACGCCCGGGCGGAGCTCGACGAACACGGTGCTGTCGGTCACATCGGCCGACCCGACCGCAGCGTCGTAGTCGTCGAGTCCGAGCACGAAGTCGCCGATGTCCGTGCCCTCCTGCTCGCTTTCGTAGGTCCCGCCCACGGTGTACGTGTGCTGCCCCGTATTGACGAACTCGGCAGTGACCGAATCGCCGACCGCGAGTCCCAGGCTCCGCGCCTCGTCGGCGGTCAGCAGGATCGTCCCTGCAGCCAGCGAGTCGGACCCGTCCACGAGGCGGAAGCCGTCGAACAGGTCGAAGATCCCGGGGCTCGTTCCGGTCACGAAGGTGTCGTCCCCGTCGACCCGGGCGGGCGAGAACCGCACGGGCACGACCTCGGCCACTCCCGGCACCCGGCTGACCCGATCGGCCACCTCGGTGGGCAGGCCAATCATGCCGAAGTCGCCGGCGTCGATGACGAAGTCGCCGGTGAACGAATCGTCGAGGAACTTGTCGATCGACGCACGCAACGAGGCGTTCACGACCAGGAAGAAGGACACGATCCCGACGCCGATCATGAGGGCCCGGGCAGTGGCCGCCGTGCGTATGGGGTTGCGCCCGGCGTTCTCCTTGGCGAGCTCGCCGGTGACCCCCCGGGCTCTCGCGATCGGCGCCCCGATGCCGCGACTGAACGGGCGCGCGAGGGCGGGGCCGAGCAGGATCAGACCGACGAACGCGAGCAACCCCACACCGAGGCCGACGAGCGTGGCGCTTCGCTCCTGGGCGCCGGCGATCAACAGCGCCAGACCGCCGACCGTGGTGACGATCCCGGCGACCAGCCGGAGACGCGACACCCCGCCCGACTCGACCGCCAGGTCGCGCATGGCGGCTACCGGCGGCACCCGGGACGCCCGCCAGGCGGGGACTAGCGCCGAGACCACCGTGACCACCACGCCGACGACGAGGGCGATGATCGCGGCGCTCGGGCGCACGACCAGACTGCCCGGCAGGTCGAACAGGCTCACGAGCACGGAGGCGACGCCGAGGCCCAGGACGAAGCCGATGATCGAGCCACCGATGCCGATGGCGAGCGCCTCGACGAACACCGAGCGTCTGACCTGGCGACGGCTGGCCCCCACCGCCCGCACGAGCGCCATCTCCCGTCCCCGCTGGGCCACGATGATCGAGAAGGCGTTGTAGATGACGAAGATCCCGACGAGCACCGACACGATGGCGAACGCCAGCAGGAAGAGGGTGATGAACGACAGCTGATCCTTGAGGTCGGACTGACTCTCCTCGGTGATCTCCCGACCGGTGAGGACCTGGAGCCCGGAATCTCCGGCGGATCGCAGTTCCTCGCGCACCGACCGGGCCACGTCGGTCTGCGACACCCCGGAGTCGGCGACGACGCCGATGCTGTCGAACTTGCCGGGCTCGCCGACCAGCTTCTGCGCCTCCGCGGTGGTCCACAGGGCGTAGGTGGCACCACCGGGGCTGTCGGCGTTTCCGAACCGGGCGATGCCCACCAGGTCATACTCGGCGGATGCTCGGCTGGTCTGGATCGGCACCCGGTCGCCGACCCGGTAGCCGGTGTCGTCGGCGCTGCCCCGGTCGATGACCACCTCCCCCGCGGATTCGGGGGGCCGCCCGTCGTCGATCGTGAAGCCGTTGAGCCGGTCGACCGTCTGCCAGTTGCCGCCGAAGGTGGGCGGGCCCATCGACGGGTTGCCGACCGGGTCGCCGTCCCGGTCGATGATCCGCGCGAAGCCCTGGACCACCCCCTCGGCGTCGGCCACCTCCGGGGCAGCAAGCACGGTGTCGAGTAGGGACGCGTCGATGCGGCCGCGGATCTCCGGACCCCCGCCGGCGTCGCCGGCATCGACGGTCTGGCTGGACCGCACCACTGCGTCGGTGCCCTCGAAGGCCGTCGCGAACAGGTCGTCGAACGACTTGTTCATGGTGTCGGTGAGCATCAGCACCCCGGCCACGAACGCCACGCCGAGCGCAACGGCCAGCAGGGTGGAGAGCAGCCGTCCCTTGTGGTCCATGAGCCCACGCAGGGCAACCTTCGCCATGCCGCCGGAGGCCCGGCGGCCCTGCACGGGAGGTGACGGAGTAGGCGGCGGGGGCGCGGTGTCGAGGTCGGTCGCCATCGTCGTCAGTGAGGGTAGATTCCGCCTGTTGCCCGCCGTTGTTTCGTGCTCATCGGTGCCCCTTGCATGATCCGCGGAAGCGACCCTCAGTCAGTCCCCGAGCTGCTTGAGCCGGTCGAGGACGCGCTCGGCCGTCGGGTCCTCCAAGCGGTCGACGATGCGGCCGTCGTTGAGGAACAGGACGGCGTCGGCGTAGGAGGCGGCGTTCGGGTCGTGGGTGACCATCACGATGGTCTGGGCCATCTCGCTGACGGCGCGGCGCATGAAGTCCAGGATCTCGGCGCCGGAGCGCGAGTCGAGGTTCCCGGTCGGTTCGTCGGCGAAGATGATCTTGGGCTGGCTCGCCAACGCCCGGGCCACCGCGACCCGTTGCTGCTGGCCACCCGACAGCTCGCTCGGCCGGTGGGTGAGGCGATCGCCGAGCCCGGTCGTCTTGATCACCTGATCGAGCCAGTCACCGTCGGGCTTCGTCCCGGCGAGCGACGACGGCAGCGTGATGTTCTCGATGGCGGTGAGCGTCGGCACGAGGTTGAACGTCTGGAACACGAAGCCGACGCTGTCGCGGCGGAGCCGCGTCAGCTCCTTGTCGTTGAGCGTGGTGAGATCGACGTCGCCGATGTACACCTCGCCGGACGTGAGCGTGTCGAGCCCCGCCAGGCAGTGCATCAACGTCGACTTGCCCGACCCCGAGGGCCCCATGATCGCTGTGTACCGGCTCGCGGGCAGGTCGACGGTCACGTCGTCGAGGGCGACGACGGCGGTGTCGCCGCTGCCGTAGATCTTGGTGGCGTCGACCGCCCGGGCTGCGGGGAGGGGTGCGGTGGCGGTCGCGGGTCCGGACGCGTCGGAGGAATCGAGCGGCGAGGTCACGACGAGAACCTACGGCAACGGTGCCTGCCGGTCACCCTTATTCGGCTGATCGAACGTCACGACCGCTGGTCGACCAGGTCGTCCAACTCGTCCACCGTCATGAGCACCGCCCGGGCCTTGGAGCCCTCGGACGGTCCCACGACCCCCCGCTGCTCCAACAGGTCCATGAGCCGGCCCGCCCGGGCGAAGCCCACCCGGAGCTTGCGCTGCAGCATCGAGGTCGAACCGAGCTGGCTGCGCACCACGAGGTCCATCGCCTGTCGGAGCAGGTCGTCATCGTCGTCGTCGGCTCCACCGCCGCCCCCGGCCGAACCCCCGAGGCCGTCGTCGCTCCCCTGCACGGATTCGTCGAACATCACCTCTGGGGCCTGGCGCTTCCACACCCCCGTCACCTTGCGCACCTCGTCCTCGGTGACCCACGCGCCCTGGATGCGCCGCGCCACCGATGAGCCGCCGTCCAGCAGGAGCATGTCGCCCTTGCCCACCAGGCGCTCGGCGCCCCCCTGGTCGAGGATCACGCGGCTGTCGGTCACGGAAGCCACGGCGAACGCGATGCGGGCAGGCACGTTGGCCTTGATGAGGCCGGTGATCACGTTGACCGACGGCCGCTGTGTCGCGATGACGAGGTGGATCCCGACGGCGCGCGCCATCTGGGCCAGGCGGGCGATCGAGTCCTCGACGTCTCGGGCCGCCACCATCATGAGGTCGGAGAGCTCGTCGACGACCACCAGGACGAACGGCAGTCGCGAGAAGGCCGGCGCTGGCTCCGCCGATCCGCCCTCCTTCTTACCCCCGGCCAGGTCGCCGCGGTCGACGGCGCTGTTGTAGCCGGTGACGTCGCGGAACCCGACCTCCGCCAGCAGGTCGTAGCGCCGCTCCATCTCCTTGACCGCCCAGGCCAGCGCGTTGGCCGCCTTCTTCGGGTTGGTCACCACCTGCGTCAGCAGGTGGGGCAGCCGGTCGTACTGCCCCATCTCGACCCGCTTGGGGTCGACCAGGATCATGCGCACCTGGTCGGGCGTGCTCCGCATCAGGATCGACGTGAGCATCGAGTTGATGCAGCTCGACTTCCCCGCGCCGGTAGCGCCGGCGATGAGCACGTGGGGCATCGCCGCCAGGTTCATCATGATGGACCGGCCGTTGATGTCGCGGCCCATCGCCACCTCGAGCGGGTGGGTGGCCCGGCGGGCCTCCTCCGTGAGGAGGATGTCGCCCAGCGCCACGATCTGGCGTCGGCTGTTCGGCACCTCCACGCCGATCGCCTGCTTCCCAGGGATCGGTGCCAGGATCCGGACGTCGGGCGTCGCCATGGCGTACGCGATGTCCTTGTGGAGGCTGGTCACCCGGTTCACCTTGACGCCCGGCCCCAGCTCGAGCTCGTAGCGGGTGACGGTCGGCCCGACGACCATGCCCACCAGCCGCGTCTCCACGGCGTGATCCGCCAGCGCCTTCTCCAGCGCGCGGCCCGTCTCCTCGATCATCCGGCGGTCGACCTGGTGCGACCCGCTGCGCTCGAGGAGGCTGATCGGCGGCAGGCGCCACGGCGACGCCTTGGCCCCGGGACCGAGGTCGATCTCGAGCTGCTTCGGCGGCTCCTCGGGCTCCGGCACGACCACCTCGACCCCGCGGCGACGCGCGGCGAGCCCGCTCAGCGTCGCATCGCCGTCGGCGGCCCCATCCTCTCGCCCGGGTCCCTCCACGAGGGTCTCGTCGCCGAGTGCGCGCTCGTCCCACTCCGCGGGCAGCACCGGGTCGCCGGCCTCGGGCCGCAGGCGGAAGAGGGTGGCGAGGCGCTGGCCGACGACCGCCGTGAGGGGACGGAACCCGGCCACCGTGCGGTCGGCCGCGACGCGGATGGGCGTGCGGGTGAGCACCACGAGCCCTGCGACCGCCACCAGGACGAAGACGGCGGCCGCCCCGCCCGCACCCAGTACGCCGGCGGCCCCCCGACCCACGGCGACGCCCACGTAGCCACCGGCGTCGCGCAGGTCCGCGTCGGGCGCGGAGAACTCGGGGTTGCCGCCGGCCAGGTGCAGTAGTCCCGCGAGCGCCAGGGTGAGCAGGATCGATCCAACGCCGACGTGCGCGGCGACCGACGCCCCCTCGACCCGCTCGCCATCGGGCCGACCCGGTCGTTCCGGGTCGTCCGTCGGGCGGGGACCACGGTGCAGTACCAGGGCGAGCCCACCAGCCAGGAGCGCGGCCGGCAACGCGAACCGGAGCAGTCCCAGGGCCAAGCCAGCGCCGTCGTCGAGCGCCTGGCCGGCGGGACCGCCGGCGTCGGCGTAGATCCCGAGCCCCGTGACGATCGCCGCCGCCACGAGCACCAGGCCGATCACGTCGTCAGCATGGTCGCCGAGCGCCCGGCCGGAGGCCGCGAGGGCCCGCTGGGCCACCAACGGTGCGGCCGAACGCGAGCCGCGACTGCCGCGCGCCCGGGCGCCAACCCAGCGCTTCTGGGGGCGCTTGGCCGGGCCACGGCGCGAGCGGGAGCGCGTCGAGCGAGAACGCTGGCGTGCCGTCACAACAGCCACAACGCTACCAGTAGCCACAGTCGCCACAGGCGGAGGGCGGCGGAGGCGTCGGCATGTCGGTCTACTGTCCGTGCGTGGCTGGAGCGCGGATGCGGGGCATCGCTGTCGTGACGGGTGCGAGCTCGGGCATCGGCGCCGCCGCCACCCGGGCGCTCGCCGGCGACGGCTGGCGAGTGCTGGTGGGCGCCCGCCGGGTCGACCGCATCGAGGCATTGGCCGCCGAGATCGGGGCCCTGGCCCATCACCTGGACGTCGACGACTCCGGCTCGGTCGAGCGATTCGCGGCGTTCGTGGCGGCCGTCGACGACGACGAGGGCGGCAGGATCGGCCCCAGCCGCCTGCTCGTCAACAACGCGGGCGGCGCGTTCGGCTGGGCGCCCGTCGCCGAAGCCGACGAGCAGCAGTGGCGCGCCATGTACGAGACCAATGTCCTCGGCGCCGTGCGCATGATCAAGGCGTTGCTCGCGATGCTCGAGGCGCGCGGCGACGGCATGGTTGTGACCGTCGGCTCGATCGCCGGCTACGAGCCCTACCCCAACGGGGCGGGCTACAACGCCGCCAAGTTCGCGGTCAGGGCGGCAATGTCGGCACTCCGCCAGGAGTTGCTGGGCCGACCGGTGCGCGTGTGCGAGGTCGACCCCGGCCTGGTGGAGAGTGAGTTCAGCCTGGTGCGCTTCGGCGGCGACGCCGGGCGCGCCGCGGCCGTGTACGAAGGCGTGACGCCGCTGGCCCCCGAGGACGTGGGCGAGTGCATCCGGTGGATCGCGGCCCGCCCGCCCCACGTCAACGTCGACCAGCTGGTGGTGCTGGCGCGTGACCAGGCCGGTGCCCGGCATATCCACCGCCGGCCGGTCCGGCCGGACTAGTGGGCGCTCGCGCCCACTAGCGGTCCCCAGCCGCGAAGGCGTCGAGGATTGCCTCGCTGACCGCCAGCGAGATGTCCGATGCGCCGTCGGTGGCCAGCTGCACGAAGGTCAGGTCATGTGCGGGATCGACGGTGATGACCTGGCCGTCCACCCCAACGGCGTACATGACGCCCGGTCGCTCGGGATCGAGCCACCAGCCGGCGCCGTACTCGGAGTTGGCAACGACGGCGGAGCGGCTGTAGTCGACCCAGCCTTCGGGCAGGATCCGCTCTCCCTCCCAGACCCCGTCACGCAGGTACAGCAGCCCGAACTTGGCGAAGTTGCGGGCCGTGGTCTCGAACGAGACCCCGCCGTACCAGGTGCCGCTCGGGTCGAACTCCATGTCCGCCCGGCCGACGCCGATCCTTGCCAGGAGCTCGGCATCCACGAACTTGCGGAAGTCGCCTCCGGCGCCCACCTCGTCGGCCAGGATCCCCGACACCAGCATCGTGTCGCCGGTGCTGTAGAGGAATCGGGTCCCGGGGTCGGTGACGAGCTCCTTGTCGGCGGCGTAGGCGGCGCCGTCGTCGGCAGCCAGCATCGGGAACATGTCGGCGTCGTGGGGGCGCTCGGTCCAGTTCAGCCCGCTGGTCATGTGCAGCAGGTGGTCGAGCGTGATGGCATGCCGCGGGTCCGACACGCCTTGCCACGCCCCCACTGCCGCCGGTGCGTCGACGTCGAGCCTCCCGTCCCGGACGAGGATCCCCGCCAACGCCGAGGTGACGCTCTTGGCCATCGAGAATCCGGGCATCGTCACCGATCGACCATCGACGCGGTTGGGGCTGTAGCGCTCGTAGACGATCCTGCCGCCGTGCACGACCAGGACCGCGCGCACCCGGGGATTGCCTCCATCGGCGAACGACGTGTCTACGACCCGGTCCACGGCCGTTCGATCCAAGCCTGCCGGCCACTCGCCTTCGGGCCACTCGTCCGTCGGGAACGGCACGCCGTCCGGTTGCGCGGGGAACCCGGCGGCCGGCCGGGCGCCGTCGCTGCTCGACGAGGCCGGTGCCGACGTGGTGGACGCGGCGACATCCTCGGGCGCCGGGCGTCCCGCGTTGTCGCCGCCTCCCGAGCAGCCCGCGACCAACGCGACGACGCCGAACGCCCACCACCATCCGAGCGAGCGACGTGGAGCCATGGTCGTGACGCGTGACACCCCCGTGCCGCGGTGCGGCACACGTCGGAGCTTAGGCAGGACCACCGGCCCTCAACGGCGCTTCGCCGAGCGGGAGACCCGGCCCGAGCGGCCGTGGGAGCGGGAGACCTGGCCCGAGCGGTGGGAGCGGGAGACGCGTCCGGGGCCGGGCTGGCATGTCGGGCACCAGGTGGTCGTGCGGCCGTCGAGCACGCGGGAGCGCAGTTCCGTGCCGCAACGCGGGCACGGAAGCCCAGCCTGGCCGTAGACGTTGAGCCGCTGCTGGTTGCGGCCCGGGAGGCCCTCGGCGTTGCGATAGCTGGTGAGGGTCGTGCCCCCGTGGTGGAGGCTGCCGGCCAGGACCTGCCGCACCGCGTCGAGCAGCGCCGCAGCCTGCGCCCGGGTCACGGTCCGCAGGGCCGGATTGACGCGGGCCTGCCACAGGGCCTCGTCGGCGTAGATGTTGCCCACGCCGGCGATGGGACGCTGGCTCAGCAGCTGCGTCTTGACCGCCCGCCGGCTGCGCTTGAGCGCCCGCCAGAACTCCTCGGGCGTGAGCCGGCGGTCGAGGGCGTCGGGCCCCTGCACCGCCAGCGTCCCGGCGTACTGCCCGTCCTCCGCGACGGCGATCCGGCCGAAGCGGCGCACGTCCCGGTACTCCAACGCCTGCCCGGCCCGCGACGCGTCTCCCGCTTCCCCGGCCCCTCGGGCGGGATCGTCGAGGCCCCACCACGCACGCACGTAGGCGTCGCCCGAATCGCCGGCCGGACGGACCCGCAGCGAGCCCGTCATCCCCAGGTGCACGACCAGCTCCCGCCCGTCGTCGAGGCTCAGCAGCAGGTACTTGCCCCGCCGGGCGGTCCCCGTGATCGTGGCGCCTACCACCTCGAGCGCGGCGGTGAACTTGGGGTGGGGGAACGCCCACGCCGAGGTGAGCCGGCGGCCCATCACCAGCGGCTCGAGCTGCCGCCGGATGGTCTCCACCTCGGGGAGCTCAGGCATCGAGCCGGATCACGCCTCCATCACGACGGGGACGATCATCGGGCGGCGCCTGGTCGACTCGTTGACGAAGCGGCCCGCCGCCCGGCGCACCACCTTCTGCAGCGCCTCGATGTCGGTGCCGCCCTCGGCGAACGACTCCTTGACCGCCTGGCGCACCTCCTCGGCGCACTCGGCCAGCAGCGGCTCGGCCTCCGGGGCATAGACCCAGCCGCGGGTGATGACCTCCGGGCCGGTGAGGATCGCACCGGTGGCCACGTCGACGGTGACCACGACCACGACGACACCCTCCTCCGCCAGCACCCGCCGGTCGCGCAACACCCCGTGGCCGACGTCGCCGATGATCCCGTCGACGTAGAGGTAGCCGGCCGGCACCGCGGCGTCGACGCGCAGGCCGTCGTCGTCGAGCACGAGCTGGTCGCCGTCGGTGCACACGAGCACGTGCTCGGCGCCCACGACGCCCATGGTGCGAGCGAGCCGGGCGTGGGCGACCATGTGGCGGTATTCGCCGTGGACCGGCACGAACCAGTCCGGGCGCACGATCGACAGCAGGGTCTTGAGCTCCTCCTGCTTGGCGTGCCCCGACGCGTGGACGTCGGCGACGCCGGAGTGGATCACCTCCGCGCCCAGCCGCACCAGCCCGTCGATCACCTTGGACACGTTCATCTCGTTGCCGGGGATCGGGTGCGACGACAGGATCACCGTGTCGTCCGCGTTGATCTCCAGCCAGCGGTTGTTGCGCTGGGCCATGAGCGCCAGCGCCGACATGGGCTCGCCCTGGCTGCCGGTGGAGATCACGCAGATCTGGCCCGGCGGGAGGTCGCGCACGTCGTCGATGTCGACGAGTGCATGGTCGGGGATGCGCAGCAAACCCATGTCCCGGGCCAGCCGCACGTTCTTCTTCATCGACATCCCGAGCGTGGCCACCTTGCGCCCGAACGCCACGGCGGCGTCGGCGATCTGCTGCACGCGGTGGATGTGGCTGGCGAAGCAGGCGATGACGATGCGCCGGCCCTCGTGCTGGTGGAACAGCTCGTGGAGCACCCCGCCGATCGACGTCTCGCTGCGGGCGTAGCCGGGCTCCTCGGCGTTGGTGGAGTCGCTCAACAGCAGCCGCACGCCGTCCCCGGACGCCAGCGCACCGATGCGGCCGAGGTCGGTGAGCCGGCCGTCGACCGGCGTGAGGTCGAGCTTGAAGTCGCCGCTGTGGAGGATCGTCCCCTGCGGGGTGTGGAACGCGGTGGCGAAGCCGTGCGGGACCGAGTGGGTGACGGGGATGAACTCGACGTCGCACGGCCCGATTGTGCGCCGCTCACCGTCGAAGACCGGGATCAGCTCCGTCCGGTCCAGCAGGCCCGCCTCTTCGATGCGGTTGCGGGCCAGGCCGAGTGTCAGCTCCGAGCCGTAGATCGGGAAGGACATCTCCCGCAGCAGGTAGCCCAGCCCGCCCATGTGGTCCTCGTGCCCATGGGTGATGATCGCCCCGTCGACCCGGTCGGCGTTGTCGCGCAGGTACGTGAAGTCGGGCAGGACGAGGTCGATCCCGAGCATGTCGAGCTCGGGGAACATCAGCCCCACGTCGAGCAGCAGGATGCGCCCCCCGACCTCGACGCACGCGCAGTTCCGCCCGATCTCGCCGAGGCCGCCGAGGAAGGTGATGCGAACGGGATCGGCCATGATTCCGGGAACCTACCGGTCGCGGCGCCGTCCCGGAAACCTGCCGCGGGATTGGTGGCCGGAGCCACCAGAACCGCGGCAGGAATCGGTCACGGGAGGCCGAGGTCCGCGAGGACCCGGCGCATCGCGGCCCGCGCCTCGTCGCTGACCGGTGGCAGCGGGAGCCGGAGGGGGCCATCGTGGACGCCCAGCGCCGCCAGGGCGGCCTTGGCGGCCGTGGTCTGCACCCAGTTGGATCCGACCTCGACGGCGTACGAGGGCGCCAGGCGAGCGTTGAGCTGCCGGGCGGTGGGCAGGTCACCCTTGTCGAACGCCGCGATCATCTCAGCGAAGAGGTCACCGGCCCAGTGGGTCGCCACGCCGATGACGCCGACGGCACCCACGCCCAGCAGCGCCAGGGTGACGGCGTCGTCGCCCGAGTAGACGTCGAAGTCGTCGCCCGCCTCGGCGATCACCCGGGCGGTCGTGCCGGGATCGCCGGCGGCGTCCTTGAGGCCAACGATCGTCGGGACGTCGCGCGCCAGCCGGATCAGCGGCGTCGGTGTCGATGCGACGGCCGGTGCGGGACGGGACGTCGTATAGGACGACCGGCAGTTCGGTGGCGTCGGCGATGGCGCGGAAGTGGGCCTCGATGCCGGCCGGTGGCGGCCGGTTGTAGTACGGCGTCACGATCAGCAGCCCGTCGACGCCGGTCGCCGCGGCCAGGGCCGCCAGCTCGACGCTGTGGCGTGTGTCGTTGGAGCCGGCCCCCGCCAGCAGCGGCACGTCGACGGCGGCCCGCACGGCCTCCCACAGCGCCACCTTCTCGTCGTCGCGGAGGGTCGGGGCCTCACCCGTGGTGCCGGCGAGCACCAACCCGTCGCTGCCGTGGTCCACCAACCAGCGGGCGACGGATGCGGCGCCCTCGGTGTCGAGCGATCCGTCGGCCGCGAACGGCGTGGCCATGGCCGTGAGGACCTTGCCGAACCGAGCGGTTCCCATCACGAAGCTCCCTTCCCTGGCACTGCACCTGCTCCATCTTGTGTGTGATCGGCCTCGGCGGTGCGGTCGAGCCCCAGCGTCGTCAGCAGGTCCTCGTGGAGCTCGAACCAGACGGTGTGGTAGCTCGCAAGCCGAGGCTTGGTGAACCATTCGCGCTCCCCCGCCTCGACCCTCGCGACCGCCCGGGACAGCTGGTCGTGGTAGGGCCGGTACCGCTCGAGCGCGCCGGCCAGGTCGTCGCACAGGGGCCCCACGTGGGTGTGCAACGCGGCCAGGTCGCCGACGACCCGGGCGTCGTAGTCGGGATCCCGATGGTCGTTGACGACGGCGGTCCCGGCGACCTCTCGCACCTGCCAGCGGCTGCACGCATCGAGCACCGCGCCGTTGAGCGCACGGAAGCGCTCGTACGCCCCCTCGATGGCCGGCCGGACCCCGACGTCGTCGATCTCCCGACCCACGAGCCGGGCGTGCTCAGCCCGGCCCGCCGGCGTGAGCGACCACCCCTCAGGGACGTCGCGGTGCACGACCAGTCCGTCGGCCGCCAGCTGCGCCAGCCATGACTCCGCCTCGGCGGTCGCGATCTCCGCCGACTCGCCAACCGCCGCCGCGCTGGCCTGGCCCTTGAGGCGGAGCCAGTGCAGCACGAGCAGCCGTGCGTCCGACCGAGGCGCCATGGCGCGCAGGGTACCGCGAGCCCGCGTCACACCATCGGGCCGCCCGAGGAGCTCACCTGACCACCCCGATCATGTGGTCGCGGCTCACGAGCGGCACGAGCTCGTCCTCGGCCAGGCCGTCGGCGCCGTCGGGTCGCACGGGCAACACCATGTAGCGGACGTCGGCGCTGGAGTCCCAGACCCGGACCTCGACGTCATCGTCCAGCGTGGTGCCGAACTCGGCGAGCACCGCCCGGGGCTCGCGCACCATGCGGGCGCGGTAGGCGAAGCTCTTGTACCAGCGGGGCGGCAGCCCCAGCACGGGCCACGGGTAGCACGAGCACAGGGTGCAGACCACGACGTTGTGGACCGCCGGCGTGTTCTCGAGCACCACGAGGTGCTCGCCCTCGGCCCCGCCGAAACCCAGCTCGCCGATCGCCTGCGTGCCGTCGTCGAGGAGGCGCTCACGGAAGGCCCCGTCGACCCAGGCGCGGGCCACGACCTTGGCGCCGTTGAGTGGCCCCACGTCGTACTCGTACGTCTCGACCACGGCGTCGACGACGTCGGATGTGATCAGACCCTTCTCCACGAGCAGCGACTCGATGGCGGTGACCCGCCGCGCGATGGACTGATCGTCCTCGTCATGGTCGCTCACGACAGGTACCGCTCCCACAGGTCGATGTACAGGGCGCCGCGCTCGGCGTCGTCGCCCCACAGGTCGCGCATGTCGAAGCGCACCCGGTAGACGGCCTCGGGTGCGTCGGCATCCGGATGGGCCCACCCACCGTTGATCCGTTCGACCGTGCCCGTGGCCCCCCGGATGTAGCGGGGACAGCGGTGGTGACCAACGGGCGCCATGCGCCGGACCGTCACCCTGTCTCCCACGCCGAACGCCGCGGCCACCGGCTCGCCGGATGTCGGCGTCGGCTGGTTGAGGAAGCCTTTGATCGCGGCCGCCAGCTCGGGATCGGTGGACGGTGAACGCGTCGGCCCGCCCTCCGCTGTGGTTGCCCGGAGGTCGATCTCCGCCGACGTCAGGCTCCCGCCGGCGACGATTGCGGCCTCGACCCCTTGGGCCCAGCGGCCGTAGTAGCTGGATGCCAGGTAGGCGGCCGGCTCGATCCGCTCGATCGCCGGCCGGCTGGAGCCGGTCCGGAGCCCCTTGGCCGATGTCGCGACCGCCAGGCCGAACGTGCGGGCCTCCCAGGCCTCGTGGAACGGCGGCTCGTCGAGCGCCCCGTCGCTCGGGTCGCGGATCACCGGTCCGAACCCGTGCATCCCGCCCATGTCGTGCACCCCATCCACCGCCGGGGAGCGTAGTCCCGCCCCTCCCCCGCCCACGGCGACGGAAAGGCTTGGGCCGGCTGTCCATGACGCGCACCGCCGTTCGACAACGGTTGTGGCGCATGACCGAGGTGGCGGGTTCAGCCCCCCTGGCGGAGCAGCTCGTCGAGCTCCCGATCGAGGTCGTCGCGGTCGTCGACCTCCATGCCCCGCCGCGCCACGACCCGCCGTAGCACGAGCGGATAGCCGATGACGGCTATGGCGCAGAAGATGAACCACTGGACGGCGTAGCCGAGGTGGGGCCCCTCGGACAGCTCGGGCGGCGGCACCGGAAGGATGGACGCCGGCTCGGGCCGGGCGGGATCGGCGGCGTTGGGTTCGGGCGGATCGGACTCGTCCGCCCGCACGAGTGCCGGCAGGATGCTGTCCCCGGAGGCGAGCAGCGGGTCCACGTCGCGAGGGGCCGTTCCGTCGAGCCCGTCGGGATCGACGACCAGCCCGGTCACCGTCACCTCGCCCGCCGGGGCCGGGGCGTCGACCACCGAGCCATCGGGCGCCAGGCCTACGAATCCCCGGATGACAGCGACCCGCTCGCCGCCCTCCACCTGGAGGGGCGTCACCAACCACGCGCCCGCGACGCCGTCCTGCGTGCGGTTGCGGACGGCCACCGTCGCATCGTCGTCGTACGTGCCGGTGGCGGTGACGGATCGATGGCGGACGCCCTCGACCGTGGCGCGGTCGTCACCGGGGTCGAGCAACTCGCCGACCGGCCTCACGGGCTGCTCGGCCCGCGCCTCGATCAGCGCGTTGCGGTCCCGCTTCTCGTCCAGCCGCCGGAGCTGCCACAGGCCCAGGTTCACCATCGTCACCACGAGCAGGAGCACGAACAGGTGGGACAGCAGCCATCGCGGCCGCAGCAGGAACCGGGCCTTCGCCACACCGTTAGGGTAAGAGGCCGAGCGGCTCGGCCCGCAAGTGGGCTCAGAACAGCACGGGATTTGCAGCGTGAGCCCAGGCCACCCAACTCGGCCTCCCGGACAACGCTGGGCGCAGCCCGAGTGGAAACGGTGGCGACTCGGGGGTCAGGGGCCGTCGTCGGCGCCGTCGGGATCCTCGACCAGGTCGTCGACGAAGTCGGCGACCGCCTGCACCACGTCCGCCGACGGCGGCCGCTCGTTGCCCGCGACCGTGTCGGGGCCGGCGGGGGAACCGGCCCCGACGGCGACGCGCTGGCTGTCCTCACGCTCGCCCACGCTTGCACGGTAAGCATGAAGGGCGGGCTCGGCGTCAGTAGCCGCTACGTAACGTGCCCTACCCGAGGCCGTCCGCGATGCCAAGGGCGTCCGCCAGCTCGTGCCGGCCGTCGATCATCAGCTTGCGGTACACGCGGGAGAGGTGGGTGTCGACGGTCCTCACGGACAGGTAGAGCGTGGCGGCGATCTGGGGACTGGTCCGACCCCGCGCGGCCAGCAACGCCACCTCACGCTCGCGGCCGGTGAGCGGCTCACCCATCGGCACCGTCAACTCCAGCGCCGGCGACCGCGGGTTGCCGCAGCGTCGTAGGAGCTCGCCGACGCGGCGCGCCGCCACCGAGGCCGATCCACCGCGGCCCTGGCGGCGGTGTGCGTTCTCGGCCGCGCGCTGGGCCTCGGCCGCCAGCAGGTCGGCCCCCAGCCCCTCGAACTCGTCCGCTACGCCCGCGAGGAGGGCACCGTCGCCCTGCGCCAGAGCACGGGCGTGACGCGCCGCGACGTCGACGAACGGACCGTCCACCGCAGCGCCGAGGCGCTCGATGGGCTCGACGACATCCGCGGCGCGGCCGAGCCGCACCGCGGCGTGGAGCACCTCGACCGCGAGCGGCTTCACGACGTGCTCCATCGCCGTCGCCAACGCCAGGCAACGCGAGGCGGCGTCGCCCACTTCGCCTTGGGCGGCCAGCAGCCACGCCCGGGAGAGCTCGATGTAGGGCAGCGTCCGGGCGCCGCGCCGCATGTCGGCGGCGTAGGCGGCGTCGGCCGCCCGAATGGCCTCGCCGGCGACGTCGAGGTCGCCGGTGAACACCGCCGCTCGCGCCCGCATCGCCTCCGCCAGCGGCCGCTGCCCGAACCAGTCGGATTCGGCCAGCATGCGGGACGACCGCTGCAGCTCGGCCAATGCCGCTGCGGCGTGGCCGCGGGCGAGCAGGGCCCCGCCGCGGAACCCGGCCAGGATCCCACGCAGGGAAGGGGGCGGCTGCTCCAGCTCGATCCCCAGGTTGTCAGCCGTGTAGGCATCCAGCTCCCGGAACCGGCCCGCCCAGTAGAGGCCCTGGAACCGGGCCATGCGCAGTTGGATGTCGCCGAACGGCACGTCCCGGCGGTGGCGCCAAGCCGCCGCGTGCAGGTCGGCGTCGAGCAGGGCCAGGCCGGCGTCGAGCCGGCCCTCGGCGCCCCGGACGGTCAGGACGACCGTCGCGGCCCGTAGCCGCGCCGTCTCGGGCGCCGACTCGTCGGCGAGCAGCTCGTCGGCGATGGCCCCGGCCTCGGGCAAGCGGAGCGAGAACATCAGCATCTGGGCAATCACCGATCGGCAGTCCGCCTGGCAGGCGGGATGGCCCACCAGCTCGGCATCGGCCGCCTGGAGCACGTCGAACGCCTCGGCCGACCTGTCCAGGTGCAGGAACAGCTCGCTCGCCCGCGCGATCGCCACCCGGGCGACCTCCTCGGGGTCGGCGGGCCGGAGCTCCGCGAGCACCGCCTCGGCGTCGGCGATCCGACCCTCGCCCGACAGGGCCTCGGCGAGGACCAGGCCGGCGTCCGCGCGGCTGGTCCCGCCCGCCGCCCGCGCCAGGCGTTCCGCCAACCGGTGATCGAGCCGCCCCAGCGCCTCGCGGGCCAGCACCAGGAGCTGCTCGGCCTCGCCCGGCAGCCCCGACTCGAGCCTCCAGGTCGCCAGCCGCAGCCGGTCGAACTGATCGAGGTCGTCGACGGCCCCGATCAGCTCGCGGATGACGGTCCTGCGCCGCAGGCTGGGCAGTGAGTTGGCCAAGACCTCCCCATACAGCGGATGGGCCACCTGCACCGTGCTCGCCCCGACGGTACCGACGATCTCCACCAGGCCCCGGCGCTCCAGCGCTTCGAGGTCCGCAGGATCGGCGAGCCGCTCGATGGCCTCGAGCGGCACCTGCTCGCCGACCGCGACCATCTCCAACGCCTGGCGCCACGGAGGCTCCAGGAGCCGGAGCCGCTCCTCCACCAGCTCCTGCAGCCGTTCCCTCGGACCCTCGGCCGGCAGCAGGATCCGGCCGCCGCCGCCGCCGTACCGCCGCTCGACCGCGGCGGTGACCAGCTCGCGGACGAACAGGGGGTTGCCCCTGCTGAGCCGCCAGATCCGATCCTGGAGCGATGCCGGGACGCTCCCGTCCCGTTGCCGGGTGCTGTTCGCGGCGGGCTCGGGGTCGCGGTCCAGCGTGCCACCGACCATCGCCAGGACCAGCTGCTCGGTCGCGTCGCGGGTCAGGGGCGCGACGTCGAGGCGCACCAACAGCTCGTCCTTCCACAGCCCGACGAGGCCCGCCGGCAGTGGATCCGCGGTCCGGACGCTCACCAGCACCTGCACGTTCGACTGGGTGACGGCGAGGTGCAGCAGCGCCACCGACGACTCGTCCAGCAGGTGCGCGTCGTCGACTGCGAGCACCAGGCTGGCGTCGCCGGACCGCTCGCGGAGGCCGGCGAGCGCCAGGTGGAGCAGGTCGTCCGGGAGCTGGGCGTCGTCGACCGGCGCCAGGAGATGGGCGAAGGACCCGAGCGGGATGTTCCTGGCCGCCTCGGTGGCCCGCACCCACTCGACCGCCATCCCGTCGGCCCGCCTGGCGTCGACGACCTCCGCGACGAGGCGCGTCTTGCCCACTCCCGCATCCCCGAACAGCGCGACGCCACCCGGCCCCCCGCGGGGACCCAACAGCCGCTCCAGATCCGCCAGCTCGTCCACTCGCCCAACCAGCGGCCAACGTGTGACCACGAGCACAAATGCTATCCAGCGGGTCCGCATACGAATACGTATGTGTTACGGATCCGTGGCCCGCCGGCGACCCGTAGCGTTGCTTCGACAGCCGCGCTGGGACCCGGTACCTAGGGCGCGGCACGGGCAGCGGTGGGGCAGCCGGAGGACAGGCGGATTCCTCCGGCTGCAGCCCGGCCCGCCACCGTGGGTGCAGACGTCACCCGTTCGGGTGGGCGCCACCCTCCCACCACAACGTGACGACGTCGCGCTCCGTCGGGGGCGGGTGCAGGGCGAGGACCCGGGCCAGCTCGTCGTGCCGAGCCGGGGGCAGGCACAGCCGGCGAGCGATCCTGGCCGCGGCATCGGCATCGCTCTCGCCGATCATCTGTACCGGGCGCTGCGAGCGCTGCTGGCGCACATCGAGCCCCAGCCCGGTCAGGAGCGCGACGGCGTCGTCCACGGTCGGCCGGTCGGGTTGGCGGAGGCCATGCAGCGCCTCCCAGTAGGGAGCCAGCCACGTCATCGGGTGCACGGCGGTGAGCTCGATCACGACGCGACGCTCCGCATGGGCCGTCAGCGCAGTCGCGAACCCCGCGAGGTCTGCGACGTTGTAGACGACGTGATGGCACACGGCGACGTGCGCAGACGGTGTGCGGGACTCCACGTCCGGCCAGGCGCCCTGGATCGGGGTGGACCTGATGCCCCCTCGGGCCGCGCGTGCGGTGAACGCCTCCAACAGCTCGGCATCGGGATCGACCCCGATCACGTGGCCCGCAGGCAGCCGCAGGCTGGCGGCGCCGGCCCCCACGCCGACGTCGAGCACGGTGCCACCGTCGGGCAGTGCCTCCTTCGCGACGGCGTCCGAGAAGGTGTCGTCGGCACGGTCGAGGGCGGCGTCGGCTGCGGCCGCCAACACGGTGGGACTGAAGAAGTAGGGGGTCTCGGCGGCGGCTGCCACGAGGTCGTCCGGTATGGCCCAAAGGCTCAGCGCTGCGGCCCAGCGCCGCTTAGCAGCATCGCCCGGATCCGTCATCGTCGTCCGCGTCCCCTGCGCCACTGCGCGCCCTACGGCGACTCGCGGCTACCTCAGGCCGTCGGCAGCTCGAAGTCGGCGAAGCGGTTCCGGAGTTCCTTCTTGGAGAACTTGCCCACCGACGTCTTCGGCACCTCGTCGATGAACACCACGTCGTCGGGGAGCCACCACTTGGCCACCCGGGGCGTCAGGAACTCGATGATCTCGTCCTTGGTGACGGTCTCGCCGGGCTTGGACACCACGCAGGCCAGCGGCCGCTCGCTCCACTTGGGGTGCGCCACGGCGATCACGGCGGCCTCCGCGACCTTGGGGTGCGCCATGATCTGGTTCTCCAGCTCCACCGAGCTGACCCATTCGCCGCCCGACTTGATCACGTCCTTGGTGCGGTCGCGCAGCTGGATGTAGCCGTGCCGGTCGATCGTGGCGACATCGCCCGTCTTGAGCCAGCCGTCGTCGGTGAACGAGTCGGGCGAGCGGGGGTCGTTGTAGTAGCTGGCGATGACCCAGGGGCCGCGCACCTGGAGCTCGCCGGACGACACGCCGTCCCACGGCTGCTCCTCGTTGGTGCCGAGGTCGACCACGCGGGCCTCGAGGCCAACCAGCGGCTGGCCCACGGTGGTGCGCAGTTCGGCGCGGCCGTCGTCGTCGAGCGCGGCGTCGAGGGTCGACTTGATGTGGCCCGACGACGCCACCGGTGACGTCTCGGTCATCCCCCATGCCTGCGTGATCGCGAGCCCGAGCTGCTCGCGATAGGCCTCGGACAACGATCGTGGCACCGCGGAGCCGCCGCACGGGATGGAGCGCAGGCTCGACACGTCGCGGCCCTTGAGCTCGGGCAGCACGCCCATCCAGATGGTGGGCACGCCCGCCGCCAGCGTGACGCGCTCCGACTCGATGAGCTCGGCCAGGCCCTTGGGCGACAGATCCGGGCCCGGCATGATCAGGTCGGCGCCGCAGGACACGGCCGCATGCGCGAGGCCCCAGGCGTTGGCGTGGAACATGGGCACGACGGGCAGCACCCGGTCCTCCTCGACCGGTCCGAGGCCCCCCGCCGCCAGCACCCCGTAGGTGTGCAGGAACGTCGACCGGTGGCTGTACACGACGCCCTTGGGGTTGCCGGTCGTCCCGCTCGTGTAGCACATGGACGCCGCCTGGTTCTCGTCCGCGACCTGGAAGTCGACGGGCTCGGCTCCAGCCATCAGCTCCTCGTAGTCGTGGACCTCCTTGCCGGCCGGTGCGTCGGGGAGCTCGCCGGCGCCGTCGTCCATGACGACCACATGGCGGATCGTCTTGAAGGTGTCGAGCAGAGGCCACATCAGCTTGGCGAGCGTGCGGTCGACGAAGACCACCTCGTCCTCGGCGTGGTTGGCCACGTACGTCAGCTGGTCTGGGAACAGCCGGATGTTGAGGGCATGGAGCACCCGGTTGGTGCACGGTGCCGCGAAGTAGAGCTCGAGGTGCCGGGACGTGTTCCAGCCGAACGTGGCGACCCGGCCGTCGGCGCTGATCCCGAGCTGGTCGAGCACCCCGCCGAGGCGGCGGGTCCGGTCGGCCCACTCGCCGTACGTGAGGCGCTGCTTCCCGGCCGCCGTGACCGTCACCACCTGCTTGTCGAAGAACAGTCGCTCGGCCCGCATGTGGAAGTGGGTCAGAGTGAGCGGAAGGTCCTGCATCAGGCCCTGCATCGGGCGATCCCCCTCGTGGTGCTTGGTGAGCAGTGAGCCTACCGACGGACACGCTGCGGGCAGGCGCCTACTCTCGTGCCGGTCATGGCCGAGGCACCCCGACCCTCCCCCGCCGCGGTCGCCCGACGCCGGCCGTCCCGCCGGCAGGTCACGGCCCTGGCCGTGCCGCTGGTGGCCCTGGTGGTCATGAACTACGTCGGCGACGCCCTGGCCCCGACGCTGGTGGACAGCCATCCGGCCTTGCTCATCACCCTCAACGCGCGCAACCGCAACCTGGCCCTGGTCACCAACTCGCTCGATGCCTGGACGTACTACTCGATCGGGACCGCGCGGCTGCTGGTGAGCGATCCGCTGTTCTTCCTGCTCGGCTACTGGTACGGCGACGCCGCCGTCACATGGATGGAGCGGCGCACCCACAGCTGGGGCCAGCTGCTGCGCCAGATCGAGCAGTGGTTCGGAAAGGCGGCGTACCCGCTGATCTTCGTCGCCCCCAACAACTACATCTGCCTGTTCGCCGGGGCCGCCGGTATGCCCCTCCGGGCGTTCTTCGCCGTCAACCTTGCGGGGACGATCACCCGGCTCTGGCTGATCCGCCTCATCGGTGAGACGTTCGAATCGCCGCTCGACGACCTGGTCGGCTGGATCGGCGACAACCGCATCCCGCTCCTGATCGCGTCCGTGGTGCTGGTCATCGCGTCGATCGCGCTCGAGGCCCGCCGGGGCGAGACCGAGGTCGGGTCGCTCGCCCGCCTCGACGACGAGCTGGAGGAGGCGGCAGACGAGCTGGACCGGCGCAGCGTGGCCGGGCCGCGCTCCGGCGACGACGCCGACCCCGTCGAGGACGACGAGGCCGCCGACGAGCCACGCGGGGAGGGTTGATCAGGCTGGCTCGGTGGCCGGCGTGTATGTGTTGACCGCGAACACCGCCCCCTGCGAGTCCGCCAGGACCGCGCGGCGCACGGGCGGCGTGTCAACGGGCGGCGACACGACCCGCCCACCGAGCTCCACGGCCCGGTCCGCGGCGGCATCGGTGTCGTCGACCGCGAAGGTGACGCTCCAGTGGGACGCGACCTCGGCGGGCTGGTCACCGGGGATCACGACGAACGCGGCGATGGCGTCGGCGAAGCCGGGCGGCACCCCCGCCTCGGCCTGGCGTCGGCGCAGGTCGGGGTCGCCCATCGCGAGGAAGTCGCCGTAGCCCGGCAGCCGCCAGAAGGTGAAGCCCATGGTCTCGAGGTCCGCCGCGTCTGCCTCCCACCCGAAGACGGTGCCGTAGAAGGCCAGCGCACCGTCCGGATCCCGCGTGTTGAGATCGCTCCAGTTCCACGTGTTCGGCTCGTTGACGAGCTGGGCGCCGCGGTGCTGATGGGGCTGCCACACGCAGAACACGGCTCCGGCGGGGTCGGCGAAGACACCCATGCGACCGGCGTCGAGGATGTCGAACGGGTCCATCAGCGCCGTCCCGCCGGCCGCCTTCACCCGTGCCGCGGCGTCGTCGGCGCTGGCGACGCCTATGTAGGTGCTCCACGTCGCGGCCGCGGGCGCGCCCTCCGGCTGGGAACCCACGGCGGCGACGTCGCGGCCCCGCAACCGTGCCACGCAGTACCGGCCGGGCGCATCGGCCGGCATGCGATCCTCGAACTCCCAGCCGAACAGCCCGCCATAGAAGCGAACGGCGGGCTCCGGGTCCGGCTGGGCCGTGTCGACCCAGCACGGGACGCCGGGCGGATATCCGTCTCGCTCCAGTGGCATCGCTGCTCCCCTCAAGGTCTGAACGCACAGGCAGGTGCTCGTGGTTCACGGTGGTCAGTGCCGCTGGGCGGCCCAGCTACCGATCTGCGACCCAGCAACAAATTCCCACGCAGTAGTGCCCTTCGGAACGCATCATCCGCGTGGGCCGCTCAAACCCTGCTCCGCTTGGCCGCCCGCGCGGGTGGCCCGGTCGAGCGTCACCTTGCGGACGCGCACGGAGCGCGGCGTGACCTCCACGCACTCGTCGTCGGCGATGTGCTCCAGCGCCTGCTCCAGCGACAGCGACCGGGGCGGTATCAGCTTCTCGAAGCTGTCGGCCGTCGACGACCGCATGTTGGTGAGCTTCTTCTCCTTGGTGGGGTTGACGTCCATGTCGTCGGCGCGGGCGTTCTCCCCGATGACCATCCCCTCGTAGACCTCGACGCCCGGCCCCACGGTCAACTGGCCCCGGTCCTGAAGGTTGAGCAGCGAGAACCCGGTCGTGGTGCCGGAGCGGTCGGCGACCAGCGAGCCGTTGCGTCGGGGCCGGATCTCGCCCGCCCACGGCTCGAACTTCTCGAACACGTGGTGGAGCAGGGCCGTCCCCCGGGTCTCGGTCATCAGCTCGGTGCGGAAGCCCACCAGGCCCCGCGCCGGCACCAGGTGCTCGAGGCGGACCCAGCCCGTGCCGTGGTTGACGATCCGCTCCATCCGACCCTTGCGCAGCGCCAGCAGCTGAGTGACCACACCGAGGTACTCCTCGGGTGCGTCGACGGTCACGGAGTCGAACGGCTCGTGGACCACGCCGTCGATCTCGCGGGTCAGCACTTGTGGCTTGCCCACCGTCAGCTCGAAGCCCTCGCGTCGCATCATCTCCACCAACACGGCCAGCTGTAGCTCGCCCCGACCCTGCACCTCCCAGGTGTCCGGGCGCTCGGTGGGCACGACCCGGATGCTCACGTTGCCGACCACCTCCTGGTCCAGCCGGCTCCGGACCAGGCGCGCCGTGAGTTGGGTGCCCTCGCGGCCCGCCAGCGGCGACGTGTTGGTCCCGACTGTCATCGACAGGCTGGGCTCGTCGATGTTGATGACGGGCAGGGCGCGGGGATCGTCGGGGTCGGCAAGCGTCTCGCCAATGGTGATCTCGGGGATCCCGGCCACGGCCACGAGCTCCCCCGGGCCCGCCGACTGTGCCGGCACCCGATCGAGGGCGTCGGTGACGTACAGCTCGGTGAGCCTCGCCCGCTCGATGCGCCCGTCGGTGCGGCACCAGGCGACAGTCTGGCCCCTGCAAAGAGTGCCACTGCGGATGCGGCACAGCGCCAGGCGGCCGACGTAGGCCGACGCGTCCAGGTTGGTGACCAGGGCCTGGAGCGGCGCATCGGGATCGTACGTCGGCGCCGGGATGTGCTCGACCAGGAGATCGAAGAGCGGCTTCAGGCCCTCGCCCTCCGGCAGGCCGGCCCCGTCGGCGGGCCGGTCGAGCGACGCCCGTCCCTGGCGGGCGACGCAGTAGACGGTCGGGAAGTCGAGCTGGTCGACGTCCGCGTCGAGGTCGAGGAACAGCTCCTCGACCTCGTGCACCACATCGGCGATGCGGGCGTCGGCGCGATCGACCTTGTTGACGACGAGGACCACCGGCAACCGGGCGGCCAGCGCCTTGCGCAGCACGAACCGGGTCTGCGGCAGCGGGCCCTCGGACGCGTCGACCAGCAACAGAACCCCGTCGACCATCGACAGGCCCCGCTCGACCTCGCCACCGAAGTCGGCGTGGCCGGGGGTGTCGACGATGTTGACCTTCACGTCGCCGTAGCGCACGGCGGTGTTCTTGGCCAGGATCGTGATGCCCTTCTCGCGCTCGAGGTCCATCGAGTCGAGGACACGCTCGCCCACGTCCTGGTTGGCCCGGAACGCGCCCGACTGCCACAGCATCTGATCGACGAGCGTGGTCTTGCCGTGGTCGACGTGGGCGACGATGGCCACGTTGCGGAGGTCGGCGCGGGTCTTCACGAGGGATTCCTTCCGGGGATCGCCACACAGGGCGGACGTACCAGCCTACGGTCGGGCGGCCCAGGTTCGGCTCGACCGACCACGGGAGGCTTGCGTCCACTAGACCCAGGGGATGGACGTCTACGAAGCGCTCTACACCACCCGCGCCATGCGCCGGGTCCGGCCCGATCCCATCCCCCTCGACGTGCAGGCACGCATCCTGGACGCCGCGGTGCGGGCCCCAAGCGGTGGCAACACCCAGCTCTGGCGGTTCCTGTTCGTCGACGACCCGGAGGTCAAGGCGAAGCTCGGCGTGCTCTACCGGGACAGCATCAGCCAGCTGTGGGCCACCGTCTACGCCGACCGTCTGGCCGAGATCGAGGCCACCCCCGACGCCCCGGCCAGCATCCAGACGGCGAAGGTGGTGCGCTCGGCCCAGCACCTCGCCGACCATTTCGAGGACGTGCCGCTGTTCCTGTTCGCGTTCGTCCAGCACGACCCCAGCGGTGGTTCGATCTACCCGGCCGTGTGGAGCGCCATGCTCGCGGCGCGGGCCGAGGGCGTGGGGACCTCGCTCACGACCGTCCTGGGCCTCTTCCACGGCCCCGAGTCGCTGGAGATCCTCGGCGTTCCCGGCGACGAGGGCTGGCTCAACGCCTGCTGCGTCTCGTTCGGGTATCCGACCGGCCGTTGGGACGTGGCGCCGCGCCGGCAGGCGCACAAGGTCGCATTCCGAAACGGCTGGGGCACGCCGGTGGGCTTCGAGGTGCCCGACCCGCTGTGGTCACCCGCCGGCTGAGCCGGACGAGCGGGCCCACGCCGCACGCAGCACGTCACGCGTGACCTCCATCTGTCCGCGGTGCTGCGCCAGCTCCTCGTAGACGTGGATGAGCACGCCGCCCTGCGTCCGGGCCAGCGGCAGGTCGGCGTCGTCGGGCTTGGGCGTGCCCCGCGGTAGCGCCAGCGGCTCCAGGCCGGCGATGTCGGCGCCGAGCTGGCGGCGCGCCTGGCGCGTCCGCTGGACCAGCTCGGCCACCGGGCCGCTCGCCCGGAACTCGGCGTCCCGGTCGCGCTCGATGGTGCGCCCCGCCACCATGGCGCCGCCCCAGTACTCCATCACGCCCAGGCAGTGGAACAGGACGGCGTAGGGCGAGTTGGCGCCCGGCACGTCGAGCCGCCGGTTGGCGAGGTCATCGCCCAGCTCGGTCACCACCGTGACCATTCCCTCGAGCGCCTCGTCCACGAAATACAGGAAGTCGTCGACTTCGATCATGGGCCCGATCATGACGCGGGGTTGACGTGCCTATAAGCGCACCCCGTTAGGGTCACGGCGATGCATCCGCGTGTTGCACCCTTCGAGGGCGTCGGGGTCGCCCTCGTGACGCTGTTCGACCGGGATGGCAGCGTCGACGCACCCGCCACCGCCGCCCACGCCGCCAAGCTGGTGGACGCCGGTGTCCGTGGGGTGGTGGTGGCCGGCTCGACTGGTGAGGCCGCCACCCTCGACCCCGACGAGCGCAGCGCCCTCCTCCTCGCCGTCCGCGACGCGGTGGACGGCCGGGTGCCGGTGCTGGCCGGGACCGGCGCACCCTCTGGCCGACAGGCGGTGGCGCTGTCGCAGCGCGCCGCCGGCGAAGGCGCCGATGCCCTGCTCGTCCTGTCGCCCCCGGGCGTGGACGAACCCCGTGGCTATTACGAGGCGGTCGTCGGCGCAGTCGCCGTTCCCGTACTCGGCTACCACTTCCCGGCGGCGTCTCGCCCCGGCATCCCGATCGACCTCTTGCCCGAGCTGCCGATCGCCGGGCTCAAGGACTCGACGGGCGACCCCGAGCGCCTGGCCCTCGAGGCGGGCGCTCTGCCCGTCGGCCTCTACACCGGGAGCGCCTCGGTGCTGCTCCAGGGCCGGGCGATGGGCTGTAGCGGGGCGATCCTGGCGCTGGCGAACGTCGACCCGGTCGGGTGCACCCAGGCGTGGGAGGGCGACGGCGCCTGCCAGCGCGACCTGATCAACGGCCACCGCGTCGGTGCCCTCGCCGGCATCGCCGGACTCAAGCGCACCCTCGCAGCCCTCCGCGGCACGTCGCCGGTCACCCGCATCGGCTGACCGACGGCAAGCCTGGGCGGGGCGGCTTCCTGCCGCGGAAATGGTGGCTGGGACCACCGATCCGCGGCAGGAAGACGTTCAGGCCTCGAATCGGGCCTGGAGCTCGAACTTGAGGATTTTTCCCGAGGGGTTCCTGGGCAGGGCGTCCACCAGCTCGAGCTGCTCCGGCAGCTTGCGGGTGATGAGCCCGGCGTCGAGCAGGTGTGCGGTCATCTCGTCGAACCCGAGAGGCTCGCGCCCGGCGGCGGGCACGACCACGGCGCACGCCCGCTCCCCGCGCTCGGCGTCCCGTAGGCCGATCACTGCGACGTCGTCGACCTTGGGGTGGGTGAACAGCAGGTCCTCGACCTCCTTGGCGGGAATGTTCTCGCCCTTGCGGATGATCACGTCCTTCAGCCGCCCGGTGATGGTGAGGTTGCCCCGCTCGTCGAGGCGGCCCAGGTCGCCCGTGCGGAACCAGCCGTCCGCGTCGAAGGCGTCGGCGTCCAGCGCCGCATCGAGATAGCCGAGCGTGACCTGGGGGCCCTGCGCCCGCACCTCTCCCTCCTCGCCGGGCCCGGCCTCCGACCCGTCGGCGCGGACGATGCGGAGGCGGGTGCCCTCCACCGCCCGACCCTCGGTGGCCGCCAGGACCCGATCGTCGTCGTCGGCGTCGTTCATCGTGAGGACGGGCGCCTCCGTCAGCCCGTAGCCCGAGACCACCCCGACCCCGAACGCCGCCTTGAGGTCGTAGTGCAGGCTCGGCGGCTTGGGGGCGCCCCCGCCGGGGAACGTGCGGACGTGCGGGAACAGCCTCTCCCCCTCGGGCAGCGCCCGCTGGGCCTGGAGGTACACCTGGTGGAAGAACGTGCCGGCCCCACCCTGGGTGACGCGCTCGCGGCCCAGGAGGGCGGGCGTGGTCTCGGGATCGAAGGCCTCGTCGAGCAGGAGCGCGAACCCATGGGCCATGGCGGCGTACATGTACACGCCGCCGGCCACGTGGGTGAACGGGAACACCAGGGCGAAGCGGTCGTCGTCGGCCAGGTGCAGCCGCTGCGCCATCCCCAGAGCCGCCGCCCGCAGGGAACGGTCGCCGTGCCTGGCGCCCTTGGGCTCCGCTGTGGTCCCGGACGTGTAGTAGATGAACCGCACCGGCACGCTTTCGCCGTCGACGTCATCGTCGGGCGCCGCGGCCAGGCCGGCGGGTTCCGCCTCGGGCAGCGAGCGATCGGCGCGGTCGGCCACCAGAACCCGGGCCTTCGTCCCCTCGGCCACGGTGGCGGCCATCGCCGCATAGTCGAAGCCCCGCCAGGCCGAGGGCACGACCAGCAGCGTCGGCTCCGCCTGGCGGACGATGAAGCCCACCTCCCGCTCGCGGTAGATGGGGATGATCGGGTTCTGGACGGCGCCGAGCCGCCGCAGCGCGCCGAACAGCACCATGGCGTCGATCCACGAGGGCTGGATCCAGGACACGACGTCGCCCTCGCCCACTCCGTGCTCGGTCGCCAAGCCGGCGGCGACCCGCTCGGCTCGGTCCCGGTACGCGCCGAAGCTGATGCGGCGCCCGGTCTCGTCCACCGCCAGCTCGCGCTCGGGTGTCTCCTCGGCCCGACGCGCGATCAGGTCCCAGATGTTCCGCGCCTCGAGCACGGCTCCCCTCCCCTCGCTACAGCCCGAGCAGCGCGTCGAGCCCGATGGTCAATCCTGGCCGGTCCGCCACCTGCTTGACCGCCAGGAGCACGCCGGGCATGAAGCTGGAGCGGTCGAAGCTGTCGTGTCGCACGGTCAGCGATTGCCCGGTCGTGCCCAGGAGCACCTCCTGGTGGGCGACCAGGCCCCGCAGGCGCACCGAATGGACCGGGATGCCGCCCGGTCCGCTGGCACCGCGGGCCCCCACCAGAACCTCCTTGCTGGTGGGATCGTCGCCCCACTCGGCCGACGCCGCGGCCATGCGCTGCGCCGTCAGCACGGCGGTGCCGGACGGCGCGTCTGCCTTCTGGTCGTGGTGCAGCTCGATGATCTCGGCCGATTCGAACCAGGGTGCGGCCAGCTCGGCGAAGCGCATCATGAGCACGGCCCCGATGGCGAAGTTGGGGGCGATCACGCAGTTGCTACGGGTGAACGAGCTCCGAACGCGGTCGTAGTCCTGGTCGGTGAACCCGGTGGTACCGACAACCGCATGCACGCCCTGTTCGGCCGCCCAGGCGAGGTTGGCGCGACACGCGTCGAGCGTGGTGAAGTCGACAACCACCTCGACGCCCACGTCCAGCAGTGCGGAGGGGTCGGGGTCGATGTGCACGTCGGAGTCGACGCCGGTGGCGTGCCGCAGGTCGAGGCCCGCGTGGTAGGGATCGATGGCCCCGACGAGGTCGAGGTCGGGATCGGCGGCGACGGCGCGGCAGACAGTGCTGCCCATGCGGCCACCGGCGCCGAAGACGCCCACACGCTCGCCCACGTGCCCGCACCCTAGTGGACCCTCGCGGAAGCCATCTTGGCGTCTCGCCGGCCAGATTCGGCGCAACGCGTACCGGCGTTCCGTCGGTCGGGAAATCGACACCGGGGAGCGCAGCAACCCGTCGCTATCGTGGATTGCGATGTAGCGACCACGGCCCTCAACGCGTCCCGTCCCCGTCACGCCCTGGAGTGCCGTGTCCTCTCACCTCGCCACACTCGTCATCCGCGGCCTGTCCATCGCCGCCGGGCCCCGCCCGCTGCTCGCCGACGTCGACCTGACCCTGGCGCCCGGTGAGCGCCTCGGGCTGCTGGGCCCCAACGGGTCGGGCAAGTCCACGTTCCTGCGGACGCTCGCCGGCCTCGCGACGCCGGAGGGCGGCCACGTGCGCCTCGCCCCACTGTCTGCCACGGTCGGCTACCTCCCCCAGGAGGCGCGGGCGCAGCCCGGGGAGACGGTGCGCGGGTTGCTGGCGCGGCGCACCGGCGTGGCCGATGCAGGCGCTCGCCTCGACGCCACCATCGATGCCCTGGCCACGGGCCAGCCCGCGGCTGACGAGTCCTACGCCACGGCCCTGGACTTGTGGCTCGCACTCGGCGGTGGCGACTTCGATGCCCGCGCCGGCGCCGTGACGGCCGATCTCGGCCTTCCCACCGGGCTGTTGGACCATGGCACCGGGCACCTGTCCGGCGGGCAGGCCGCCCGGGTCCAGCTGGCGGCACTGCTGCTGGCACGCTTCGACGTGTTCCTGCTCGACGAGCCAACGAACGACCTGGACCTCGACGGCCTGGAGCGGCTCGAGCAGTTCGTCGTCGGGCTGGCGGCGCCCCTGATCGTGGTCTCGCACGACCGCGCGTTCCTCGAGCGGACGGTGACGGCCGTCGCCGAGATCGACGAGCACGCCCACACGCTCACCCGCTACGACGGTGGCTGGACGGCGTTCCTCGATGAGCACGCGCGGGCCCGCCACCACGCGGAACGGGACTACCGCGCCTACGTCGACCAGCGCGACACCCTGCTCGGTCGGGCCCGGACCCAGCGCCGCTGGGCGACGAAGGGGGTCCGCGCCGCCCGGCGCTCCGGCGAGACCGACAAGTTCATCCGCCATCGCGCCGTGCAGAGTTCGGAGAGCATGGCCGCGCACGCCCGGCGCACTGAGCAGGCCCTGGCCCGGCTGGACGTGGTGGACAAACCATGGGAGGGGTGGGATCTGCGGCTCACCATCGCCGACGCGGGTCGCCCCGGCTCGCGGGTGGCACAGCTGGATGGGGCGGTGGTGGAGCTGGACGCACCGGAACGCGGGGACAGGTTCGTGCTGGGGCCCGTGACGCTGGAGGTCGGGTGGGGCGACCGGATGGCCATCGTGGGCCCCAACGGGTCGGGCAAGACCACCCTCCTGCGAGCCCTGCTGGGGCGCGTGCCGCTGGCGGCCGGTCGCCGCCGCCTCGGGCCCAGCGTGGTGGTCGGCGAGATCGGCCAGGGTCGCGACGACCTCACCGGCGACGCCAACCTCCTGGACGGGTTCATGGCCGGCGCCGGCGTGGCGGCCGCCGGCGACGCCCGCTCGGTCCTGGCGAAGTTCGGCCTCGGGGCCGGGCACGTGCTACGCGCAGCCGGGTCGCTGTCACCGGGCGAGCGCACCCGCGCCTCCCTGGCCGTCCTGCAGGCGCGGGGCATCAACCTGCTGGTGCTCGACGAGCCCACCAACCACCTCGACCTGGCGGCGATCGAGCAGCTCGAGCAGGCGCTCCAGGGCTACGCCGGCACCCTGATCCTCGTGACCCACGACCGCCGGCTGTTCGAGGCCGTCGGCATCGACCGGGTGGTCGATGTGGCCGGCGGCGCAGTGACCGAACGTCGCTGAGCTAGGCGAGGATGGCGTCGTCGATCCGGCCGATGACGGCCAGCGCCCTGTCGCCGCCATATACGCGGGCCGCGACGGCGCCGACGTCGTCGCCGGTGATGGCCCTGATCCGGGCGAGCTGGTCGTCGACGGTCACGATCTCGTTGCGGGCCATCAGGCTCCGGCCCAGGCGGGCCATGCGCGACGCCGAGTCCTCGAGGCCCAAGACCAGGGAACCCTCGATGAACCCCTTGGCGACGCCGAGCTCGTTCTCGGTGACCCCCGAAGCGACCAGCTTGGCCACCTCGTCGTCGACGACCTCCAGCAGCTCCGCCGCCCGAGCGGGTGCGGTGCCCGCGTAGATGCCCGCGGATCCCGAGTCGTCGTATGTCGACGCCCACGAGTACACGGAGTACGCCAGGCCGCGCTCCTCCCTGACCTCCTGGAACAGCCGGCTGGACATGCCGCCGCCCAGCACCTGGTTGGCGACCATCAGCGCGTAACGCTCGTCGTCGTGATGGTCGACGCCCCGCCAGCCAACGGCGACGTGCACCTGCTCGGTGGGATCGCCCAGGTGCACCCGCGGGTTGGGGTCGCGCTTCGGGCCCTCGCGCACGGGGCGTTCCCCGCCCTCACAGCGCCCCAGCGTGCGGCCGAGGCCGTCGACGATCTGCTGGTGCGACAGGTTGCCGGCGGCGACGACCACCAGGTTGCCGGGCCGGTACCAGTGGCGGAAGAACTCCGCGATCTGGTCCCGCGTCACCGCCTCCACCGACGTCCGGGTGCCGAGCACCTCGCGACCCAGCGGATGGCCGGGGAACAGCGCCTCGGCCAGCAGGGTGTGCACGTGATCCTCGGGCATATCGAGGTTCATCAGGATCTCTTCGAGGATCACCTGCCGCTCGGCCTCGACCTCGTGGGACCGGAACGCAGGGTCGGTCAGCACGTCGCCGAGGATGTCCAGCCCCAGATCGACACGGTGGGCGGGCAGGCGGGTGTAGTACGCCGTGTGCTCGCGACTGGTGAAGGCGTTCATCTCGCCCCCGACCGCGTCGATCACCTCGGCGATCTGCCGCGCGGCGCGCGTCGACGTGCCCTTGAACAGCAGGTGCTCGAGGAAATGGGACGCGCCCGCCAGGTCGTCGGGCTCGTCTCGCCCCCCGACGGCCACCCAGACCCCGAGCGACACCGAACGCGCCTCGGGCATGCGCTCGGTGACCACCCGGACGCCGTTGTCCAGCCGGCTTTCGCTGATTTCCTCGGTTGATGCGGCGGATGTCACGGGGGACGGAACCTCGGGGATCTCGGCAAGCTACCGGCGTCTACGGCGACCACCTCGGTCCCCGCGCGCGCCGCGGTCGCCACCAGCGGAGACCGATGCCCGCGCCGGCCCGAGGTCACCGAGCTCGGCCTGCAGCTCGGCGTCGAACGAGTCCTCGAAGCTCACCGACTCGCTGTCGCTCGGCACCGCGGCCGGGCCCTCGCCCGAGCGTGCCGAACCGCCACCGTCGGAGCCACCGCTCCGGGTGTCCGGCGCCGAGGCCAGGCTCAGCGAGACCTTGCCGCTGGGGTCGACGTCGTCGACCCGCACCTCGACCTCGTCACCGAGGTCGAGCACGTCCTCGACCTTGTCGATCCGCTTGCCGCCGCCGATCTTCGAGATGTGCAGCAGCCCGTCGCGTCCCGGGAGGATGTTGACGAACGCCCCGAACTTGGTGATGTTGACGACCCGGCCCTGGTAGACCTGGCCGACCTCGGCCGAGGGTGGGTTGAGGATGAGGTTGATCTGGCGGCGAGCCTCTTCGACCGCACCCTTGTCGGTCGAGCCGATCGAAACCCGGCCGACCATGCCGTCGTCGTCGACGCTCACGTCGGCGCCGGTCTCGGTGGTGATCGCGTTGATGACCTTGCCCTTGGGCCCGATCACCTCGCCGATCTTGTCCATCGGGATCTCGAAGCTGACGATCTTCGGTGCCGTTTCCCCGACCTCGTCACGCGGCTCGGCGATCGCCGTGTGCATGACTTCGAGGATCTGGGTGCGGGCCTCGTAGGCCTGCTCCAGCGCTCGGGCCAGGACGTCGGCCGGCAGCCCGTCGATCTTGGTGTCGAGCTGCAGGGCCGTGACGAAGTCGCTGGTGCCGGCCACCTTGAAGTCCATGTCGCCGAACGCGTCCTCGGCCCCGAGGATGTCGGTCAGCGTCGTGTACTTGCCCTCGGCGTACACCAGGCCCATGGCGATGCCGGCCACCGGCGCCTTGATCGGCACGCCGGCGTCCATCAGCGACATGGTCGACGCGCACACCGATGCCATTGAGGTGGAGCCGTTGGACGACAGCACCTCGGACACCAGCCGCAGCACGTAGGGGAACTCCTCGACGCTCGGCACCACCGGCAGCAGTGCACGCTCCGCCAGCAGCCCGTGGCCGATCTCCCGGCGCTTGGGGCTGCCCACCCGGCCGGTCTCGCCGTTGGCCGAGGGCGGCATGTTGTAGTGGTGCATGTAGCGCTTGCGGTCGCGGTTGCCCAGGTTGTCGAGGATCTGGTCGGTCTTGGGCATGCCCAGCGTCGTGACGGTGAGGACCTGGGTCTCGCCCCGCTGGAACAGGCCCGAGCCGTGGGCCGTTGGCAGCACCCCGACCTCGGCGGACAGGGGCCGGATGTCGCGAGGCCCCCGGCCGTCGATGCGCAGGCCCTCGTCGGCGATCCGCCGGCGGATCACCTTCTTCTGCACCGCGCGGGCGGCGGCCTTGATCTCGCCGTAGCGCTCGGGGAAGTCCCCGGCCAGCTCCTCCCGGATGCCGGTCACGGCCTCGTCGTAGGCGGCGTTGCGTTCGGCCTTGCCGACGATCTGTGACGCCTGGGCCAGGCGCTCGGTGCCGACCACCTCGACCCGGTCCAGCACGTCGTCGCCGTAGTCGACTTGGGGCTCCCATTCGATCGGCGTGATGAGGTCGGCGCCCTTGGCGGCGTCGACGAGCTGCCGCTGCAGCTCGATCGACTCGCGGATCCAGACCTTGGCCGCCTCGAGCCCGCCCGCGATCACTTCTTCGGTGACGTAGGGCGTGCCGTCCTGGTAGAGCTGCCACGCACCCTCGGTGCCGCCGGCCTCGACCATCATGATGGCGATGTCGCCGTCGTCGAGCTGGCGACCCGCGACCACCAGGTCGAACGTGGCGTTGTCGCTCTGCTCGTAGGTGGGATGCGGCACCCAGCGGCCCTCGGCCGACCATGCGATGCGCACGGCGCCGATGGGGCCCTCGAAGGGGATGCCCGAAACCATGAGCGCCGCGGAGGCGCCGTTGATGGCCAGCACGTCGTAGGGGTTGTGGCCGTCGACGCCCATGACCGTGACCACGACCTGGGTCTCGTTCCGATACCCGGCGGTGAAGCTGGGCCGCAGCGGCCGGTCGATGAGCCGACAGGTGAGGATGGCCAGGTCGGTTGGCCGTCCCTCCCGGCGGAAGAAGCTGCCGGGAATCCGGCCGGCCGCGTACATCCGCTCCTCGCAGTCGACCGTGAGGGGGAAGAAGTCGATGCCCTCGCGGACGCTGTTGGTGGCATTGGCGGTGACCAGCACCTCCGTCTTGCCGAGGGTGGCGACGACGCTGCCCTGGCTTTGGAACGCCAGCTTGCCGGTCTCGAATTTCAGGGATGTGTCGGTGCCCGAGATGGGGCTGGACACGACGATGGGATCAGCCATCGGTCGCTCTCCTTCCCGGTGGCGTCGGCCACCGGATCGGGGGCGGCGGGCCAGTTCCCAGTCGGCAACTCCCGGGTCGAGATCCGGGGGAGGGCGACTGGCAGCTGACCTTCACGCCGCCGGGGGGTTTCTGTTGTCTTCCAGTATGCGACGGGAGCGGCCTGAGGGCCGCTCCCGGTGATGTTTTCCGGCCCTACCGGCGGAGGCCGTTGCGGGCGATGATCGCCCTGTAGCGTTCGACGTCGTTGGCCCGCACGTAGTCGAGCAGCCGGCGACGCCGGCCGACCAGCTGTAGCAGCCCGCGGCGACTGTGATGGTCCTTGCGATGCGTGCCCAGGTGATCGTTGAGGTGGTTGATGCGTGCGGTGAGCAGCGCGATCTGCACCTCGGGCGACCCGGTGTCGCTGTCGTGGAGCTTGTGCTCGGCGATGATGCCGGGCTTGGCCGCGTCGATCTGATCGGACACGTGCTTCCTTCAATGGTTGGGTGACTGCTTACCCTGCCCCGATGCGCGTCTTGCACGTCGCTCAGAGCGTCGGACAAGCCTACCAGCGGGTTCGCCCGAACCGCGAAAGTCGTACTGCTCAGAGGCCGCACGGATGCGCACGTTGTCTCGGCCCACGGTGGCCAGTGTTGCCGTGAGGCCGAGCTGCGTGGCGTGGGCTTGCGCTGCAAATCCCGTACTGTTCGGTGTCCACTTGCGTGCCTACCCGCTCGGACCTCGGGTGCCCGCTTGCCTGCCAATCCGCTCGGTCTCAGGCCGGCTGCTCCTCGACCGGCGTGTCGACGCTCCAGCGGTAGCGCGCCCGCCGGTGTTGCCCGCGTCCGGTGCGCAGCTCGTGCGCCGGGGTGAGCCGGCGCACGAGGGCGTCGGGCGCGAGGAAGGCGAGCTCCATTTCCTCGGGCGTGGCATCGGGATCGAGCCTCTCGGCGGCCAGCACCGCCGCCCGCACCCGTGCCAGCGGCCCTTGGAGCAGCTCGGCGATCACCGCCGGCAGGGTCTCCGGGTCCTTGAGCACCCAGGAGTGCGTCCCGCCGTGGATGGTCACCAGCGTGCCCCCGGACCGACGGGCGGCGTCCTTGGCGGTCTGGTACGGCACCGCGATGTCCCGGTCGCCGTGGATCACCACGACGGGGATCCTCTCGTCGGCCAGCGTCTCGAGCATCTCGCGGCTGTCCTGCGAGCGCAGCATCGACACGGCAGGACCGAGCATCCGCCAGGGGCGCCGGGCGTGCTCCCACAGCGTCGGTGCGACCAGGCGGCCGAGCTTCATCGCCTGGCCGGGGTCCCGCAGCCACGGGAGCGTCGAGAGCGTGTCGATGGCCAGGGCGGCGGCGACGCCCAGCAACACCGGCGGGGCGAAGCGGGAGATGCGGATCAGGCGGTCCCAGCAATCGCCGACCACGGCGTCGATGAGCACCACGCCGATCGCCCGATCGGGCTGCTCCGCCACCAGCTGCGTCACGAGCCGCCCACCCATCGAGTGGCCGGCGAACAGCGCCCGCCGCACGCCGAGCTCGTCCAGGACGCGGGCGAGCAGCCCGGTGTAGGACTCGAGCTTCTCGCCGCCGGTGGGCAGGCCCTGGGTGCCGCCGTGGCCGGCGACGTCGATGGCGATGACCTTGAAGCCCATGCGCACCAGGCGTGACAGCGTCTGCGCGTAGAGGATGCCCTCGGCCGTGAACCCGTGAACCAGCACGACCGGGATCCCCTGGCCGCTGACGGATACACCGACCCGGTGGTTGTCGTCGAGCGTGATCTCGTGGCGGGCGAGCCGGGGGACGGCCACGAGCTGGCCGGTCTGGCGGGCGGCCCGGATCGGGCCGACGATCGGCTCCTGAGCCCCCGACTGCTCCGCCCCAGGCAGCGGGATGACGGCCGCCAGGTCACCGCCGTTGGAAGGTTCGTCGTCCTTGCCGGTCATCTTCACCCCTCACTTACACCATAAGCCACGCGCCGGCGTCCCGGCGGTTGCCTCAGTTGGGGGGCGGCACGGCGCGCAACAGCTCCCGGGCCTGGTCGACGTCGCGCCGCATCTGCTCGACCAGGGCCTCCGCCGTGTCGAAGCGGACCTCGTCGCGCTGCCGGGCGACGAACCGGACCTTCGCGTGCTCGCCGTAGAGGTCGCCATCGAAGTCCAGCAGGTGGGCCTCCAGCAGGCTGACGTGGGCCTCGACGTAGAACGTCGGCCGGCGGCCGAGCGAGATGGCGCTGGCGTGCACGGATCCGTCCGGTCGCTCGAACCACCCCGCGTATATCCCGTCCGCGGGCAGCAGAATGTCGCCGGGTACCGAGACGTTGGCGGTCGGGAACCCCAGCTCGCGACCACGCTTGTCGCCCAGGGCCACCACGCCCCGGACCTCGTAGTCCCGGCCGAGCAGCAGGTTGGCCAGGGCCAGGTCGCCCTCGACCAGGGCACGGCGGATTCGTGTCGACGAGACCGGCGCCAGCCCGGCACCCGGGCTGCTCTCGGTGCCGACCAGCTCGATCCCGTCGACTTCGAAGCCCAGCTCCCCACCCAGCCGGCGCAGGAGGGGCACGTTGCCCGCGCGCCGGTGACCGAAGTGGAAGTCCTCCCCCACCACCACGTCCGCGGCGTTGAGGCAGTCGACCAGGACCTCCTTGACGAAGTCCTCGGCCGACTCCTGGCTGCGTGCCTCGTCGAAGGTGATCACCAGGCAGTAGTCGATCCCGGTGTCGGCCAGGAGCTCGAGCTTCTGTTCGAGGTCCGTCAGCAGCCGGGGCGCCGACTCGGGGCGCACGACCGCGGCCGGATGCCGGTCGAAGGTCACGACGGCGCTGCGTAGCCCCCGCTCGGCGGCACGCTGGCGCACCAGCCGGATCACCGAGCGGTGCCCGAGGTGGACCCCGTCGTAGGCCCCGATGGTGACGACCGTGCCCTCCGGCGGCGACGGACACCAGGCCTGATCGCGCAGCACCTCCATCGGGGCGGGAGGTTACCGGTCGCCGCGAACGGGGCGGGCCCCGGTTAACGGCGTTGGCCGGGACGTGGTGGTCCCCGCCACGGAGGCGACTGGCATCCCGCCACGGAGGTTTCCCCCGAGGTCATGGGTCCCGGCGGACCGAGCCGGAGGTCATCAGTTCCGGACACGGAACCCATGACCTCGCTCTTCCGATCACGGAACCCATGACCTCGGGAAAGTTGCTCGGGCCCCGACCGTCAGAGGCCGTCCAACGCCTGGCGGAGGTCGGCAACGAGGTCGGCCGCAGTCTCGATCCCGACCGACAGGCGGACGAGCCCGGGATCCACGGCCAGCGCCGATCCCGCGGCCGACGCGTGCGTCATGCGGTGCGGGTGCTCGATGAGCGACTCCACCGACCCCAGCGACTCCGCCAGGATGAACAGGCGTGTGCGCCCCACCAGCCGGATGGCGGCGTCCTCGCCGCCGCGCACGACGAACGAGACCATGCCCCCCGCATCGCGCATCTGCCGCTTGGCCACGTCGGCCCCGGCGTGGTCGGGCAGGCCCGGCCACAGCACCCGCTCGACGGCCGGATGCTCGAGCAGCAGCTCGACGACGGCACGGGCATTGTCGCAGTGGCGGTCCATGCGGACGCCGAGGGTCCGGAGCCCCCGCAGCACCAGGTAGCAGTCGAACGGAGACGGCACGGCGCCGGCGGCGTTCTGCACGAAGCCGATGCCCTCGGCGAGCTCGGCGTCGTCGGTGACGACGCAGCCGCCCACCACGTCGGAGTGCCCGCCCAGGTACTTGGTGGCGCTGTGGACGACGACGTCCGCACCCAACGCCAGGGGCTGCTGCAGATAGGGCGTGGCGAACGTGTTGTCCACCACCAGGCGGGCCCCGTGACCGTGCGCCAGCTCGGCGATCGCGGAGATGTCGACGATCGCCATCGCGGGGTTGGTGGGCGTCTCGGCCCACACGAGCCTGGTGCCGGGCGGCCAGTCGCGATCGAGGGCGGCCGGATCGGTGAGGTCGACGGCGGTCCACGGGTGCCCGGCCGGCCCGTAGACCTTGTCGATCAGCCGGTACGTGCCGCCGTAGGCATCGCTGCCGAGGACGATCCGCTCCCCCGGACGGAGCTGGCGCAGGATCGCGTCCTCGGCCGCCAGCCCCGATCCGAAGGCGTGGGCCCACCGGCCGCCCTCGAGCGAGGCCAGGCAGGCCTCGAGCGAGCCGCGCGTCGGATTGCCGCTGCGCGAATACTCCCAGCCCTGATGGTCCCCGACGGCGGACTGGGCGAAGGTGGTCGAGACGCTGATGGGAGGCACCACGGCGCCGGTGGCCGGGTCGGGGTCCTGCCCCGCGTGGATGGCTCGGGTCTCGAACCCGTCGGCATCGGGCATCAATGCCCCGCCTGGGAGAGGTGGTCGAGGACGTCGGTGCGGCCCAGCACCACGTGCGGCCGCCCGCCCGCGAGCACCACCAGGGCGCCCGCCCGGTCGAGAAGCTCGACCGCCAAGGCGATCGGTTGGCCGATGCCGATCGTCGGGAGGCGGGGCCCCATCACCTTCTCGACCGGCTCGTCCATCACCGCCGGTTCGTGGAAGGCACGGTCCATGAGCGCCAGCTCGTCGACGGCGCCGAGGATCTCCGCCGCGGCCAGCGGCATCTCTCCCTTGGCGACGGGGAGCTGCGAGACGCCGTAGCCGCGCATGACGTTGACGGCCCGCCGCACCGTCTCGTCGGGCTGGATGTACACGAGCGGCGGGATGTCCCCCCGGCGCGCCTCGATGATGTCCGCCACGGTGTGCTCGCCGGCGGCTCGGAGGAACCCGTAGCCGGCCATCCAGTCCTGGTCGAAGACCCGCGACAGGTAGCCCCGGCCCGAGTCGGGGATCAACACCACCACCAGGTGTGCGGGACCGAGGCCGCGGCCGACCTCGAGCGCCGCCGCCACGGCGGTTCCGCCCGAGCCTCCGATGTGCAGGCCCTCCTCGCGGGTGACCCGCCGGGCCATGAGGAAGCTGTCCTCGTCGCTGATCGGCACCACCCGGTCGACCAGCGAGGGGTCGTACGTCGTGGGCCAGAAGTCCTCGCCGATGCCCTCGACCAGGTACGGCCGCCCCGAACCGCCGGAGTAGACCGATCCCTCGGGGTCCGCGCCGACGATCTGGACGCCGGGGTCCTGGGCCTTGAGATACCGGCCCACGCCCGTGATCGTCCCGCCGGTGCCCACACCCGCCACGAAGTGCGTGACGCGGCCCGCCGTCTGACGCCAGATCTCGGGTCCGGTCGAGTGCTCGTGGGCCCAGGGGTTCCACTCGTTGGCGTACTGATTGGGGCGGAACGCTCCCGGGGTCTCGCGGACGAGCCGCTCGGAGACCGAGTAGTAGGACTGTGGGTCGTCGGGCTCGACCGCCACCGGGCACACGATCACCTCGGCGCCGTAGGCCTCGAGCAGGCGGATCTTCTCGGGCGCCACCTTGTCGGTCACCACGAAGATGCAGCGGTAGCCCCGCTGGGCGGCGACGATGGCCAGCCCCACGCCGGTGTTGCCGGACGTGGGCTCGACGATGGTGCCGCCGGGCTTCAGCGCACCGTCGCGCTCGGCCTGCTCGATCATGGCCAGTGCCGTGCGGTCCTTGACGCTGCCGCCCGGGTTCAGCATCTCCAGCTTGGCCACGACCCTGCAGGTCAACCCCTCGGTCACCCGGTTGAGCTGGACCAGCGGCGTGTCGCCGATCAGGTCGATCAGCGAGTCCGCTATCTGCGCCCCGGGTTCGGGCTGCTCCATTGCACGCCCCTTCGGTCGATGAACCCGGTTGACCCTATAGGCGGGCCCCTCCCCTCGGGGAAGCCACGCCTCAGGTCAGGACCACGCCGGGCTTGACGGTGGCGCCGCGGTGGCGCGCATACACCGCCAGCAGCGTGCCGTCGCCGTCGACGATGGCCCAGGGGCCGTCCCCGGTCACGCCGAGCGCGTCGTCGTCGAAGACTCGCCCGTGGCGCACCTGTGCGGCCACCTCCTCGCCCACCACCGCCTGCGGGCGGCCCCGCAGCGCCTCGAGCGGCGGGAGCAGGCGTTCGGGCGAGAGCGCCTCCAGCGGCACGGCCTCCTCGCTCCCGAACGGTCCCACGGCGGTGCGCCGCAGCCGGCGCAGGTGGGCGCCCCCGCCGAGGGCGGCGCCGAGGTCGGCGGCCAGCGAGCGCACGTAGGTCCCCGACGAGCACGTGACGGCGACCGGGAACACCCCCGGCGCCACCGGTTCGGCCACCTCGAACCGCTGCACGCGCACGGCCACCGGCTTGCGTTCGACCTCGACGCCGGCGCGGGCGAGCTGGTGCAGCCGGCGGCCGCCGACCTGCTTGGCCGACACCATGGGCGGCACCTGCAGGACGGCCCCGGTGAGGCCGGCGGCGGCCGCTCGGACGTCGGCCAGCGCGACGTCCGCCATGTCCCAGCTGCCGGTCACCGTGCCCGACGCGTCCAGCGTGGACGTCGACGTCCCCAGAACCACCTCGCCCGCGTACGACTTGTCGAGCCCGGAGACGTAGGCCAGGAGCCGGGTGGCTTGGCCGACCCCGAGCACGAGCACGCCCGTGGCGTCGGGGTCGAGAGTGCCGGCGTGACCGACCCTGCGGGTGCCGAGCAGGCCCCGCGCCTTGGCCACGACGTCGTGCGACGTCCAGCCGGAGGGCTTGTCGATCACCGCCACGCCGGTCGGCGCCGGCCCGGCCCCGACCGCCGGGCCCCGCCGCGCCATCAGCGGCGCTCGTCGCCGGCGATCTCGCGCATGATCTCCTCGATCCGCTCCGCCTGGCGGATCACCGTGTCCTGCCGGAAGACGAGCTCCGGCGTCCGCTTGAGGTGCGCCTGCCGGCCGATCGCCGCCTGCAGGCGGCCGCGGTGCTGGGCCAGGGCCTCCCCGAGCTCGTCGCTCTCGTTGTCCCCGGTTGCGGCGGACAGGCTCGTGTAGAACACCGTGGCCCGCCGAAGGTCGGGATCGACGTCGACCGCGACGACGGTGAACAGCCCGAGCCGGTCGTCCCCCAGCCGCTCGATCTCGTCGGCGACGATCTCCTGCACGAGGTGGTTGAGCCGGGCCGTTCGCGGATAGTCGCGGCCGGTCCCGTGCACACGAGGACGCTTGCTCATTGTTCCCCGCTCTTGCTGCTTCGCACCGGGCCGCTCGGGCTCCGACGCGTTGCTCGTCCGCTCCGACGGCCGCTCGGGCCGGGCTCGCTCTCTCGCCCTGCGGGACGCTCGCTCATGACTTCTCCTCCTCTTCCTCCACCCACAGGCGATCCACCCGCAGGACCTCGACCTCGGGGAAGGACCACACGAAGCGCTCCACCTCGTCCAGCACCTCGTAGAGGTGCGACCGCGTCGGCGCCACCGCCGCCACGCCGACCGTGCTGAGGTGCCAGGCGTCCTGGTGGGCGATCTCGGACGCCGAAACCCGGTAGCGACGCCACAGGCCCTCGACGATGGGGCGGACCGCCGACCGCTTGGCCTTCAGCGAGCGGCACTCGCGGAGGTAGAGCTCGAAGCGGACCGCCGCGGCATGCACGGGGCCAGCGTAGAGCCGGTGTCCGGAAGCGCCCGCCCGCGCCGACCGCCATCGAGCGACGGTGCTATGCCCGAGGGATCTCCCGTTCCTCGTACGTCTCGATGACGTCACCCTGCTTGAGGTCCTGGAAGTCCGACAGCCCGATGCCGCACTCGAAGCCCGAGTGCACCTCGCGGACGTCGTCCTTGAAGCGTTTGAGCGACGAGATGGTGCCCTTCCAGATGACCGTGCCGTCGCGCAGGAACCTGACCTTGGATCCGCGGGTGATGACGCCGTTGGTGACGTAGCAGCCGGCGACCCGGCCCACGCGGGGCACCGAGAAGATCTCTCGAACCTCGGCCTCACCCGTGACCACCTCCTCGAAGGTGGGCTGCAGCAGGCCCAGCAGCGCGTTCTCGATGTCCTCCAGGACCTGGTAGATGATCTCGTAGGTCCGGATCTCCACGCCCTCGGCCATCGCCAGCTCGCGGGATGTGCGGTCGGGCCGGACGTTGAAGCCGATGATCGTGGCGTTGGACGCCGCCGCCAGCTGCACGTCGCTCTTGGTGATCCCACCGACGCCCCGCTGGACGAACGACAGCTTGACGTCGTCGCGCTCGAGCTTGCGCAGTGCCTCGGTGAGCGCCTCCAGCGAGCCGGTGACGTCGGCCTTGAGGACCAGGTTGAGCGTGGCCACCTCGCCCTGCTGGATCTGGTCGAAGATGTCCTCGAGCCGGGCGCCGCCACCGGCGACCGCGGCCTCGCGACCCAGGCTGGCGACCCGGTGCCAGTGCTCGCGGGTCTCGGCCACCGAGCGGGCCAGCTTCTCGTCAGGAGCGACGATGAACTGGTCGCCGGCGTCGGCCACCTCGTTGAGCCCGAGCACCTGCACGGGCATCGACGGCCCGGCTTCCTTGACGTTCTCGCCGTGGTCGTCGATCAGCGCGCGGACCCTGCCCCAGGCGGCGCCCGCCACCAGCGGATCGCCGACCCGGAGGATCCCCCTCTGCACGAGCACCGAGGCCACGGGGCCCCGGCCCACGTCGAGGTTGGCTTCCAGCACCACCCCCGCGGCACGGCCCGCGGGGCTCGCGGCGATCGGCGGGTCCTGGACGTCGGCCACCAGCAGGAGCGTCTCCAGGAGCTCGTCGACGCCGTCGCCCGACAGCGCTGACACCGGCACCATCTCAGTGTCGCCGCCCCAGTCGCTGGGGATGAGGCCCTGCTCAGAGAGCTGCTGCTTGACGCGGTCGGGGTTGGCCTCCTCACGGTCGATCTTGTTGATGGCCACCACGATGGGGACCCCGGCCGCCTTGGCGTGGTTCAGCGCCTCGACCGTCTGGGGCATGACCCCGTCGTCGGCCGCCACCACCAACACGACGATGTCGGTGGCCTGCGCACCCCGGGCGCGCATGGCGGTGAACGCCTCGTGGCCGGGCGTGTCGATGAACGTGATGAGCCGGCCGTTCTTCTCGGCCTGGTACGCACCGATGTGCTGGGTGATGCCACCGGCCTCGCCCTCGACCACGTTGGCGTTGCGGATGCGGTCGAGCAGCTTGGTCTTGCCGTGGTCGACGTGGCCCATGACGGTGATGACCGGCGGGCGCGGCTCCAGCTCGCCGGCGCCGTCGTCCGTGAACAGCTCCTCGACGCCGAGCTGGCGCTGCAGCTCGACCTCCTGCTCCTCGCCCGGGTCGACGAGACGTACCTCGGCGCCGATCTCGGCCGCGAACAGCTCGATCATGTCGTCGGTCAGCGACTGGGTGGCCGTGACCATCTCGCCCTGCGCCATGAGGTAGCGGACGACGTCGGCCGCGGTGCGGTTGACCTTGGGGCCCAGGTCCTGCGGCGTCGACGCCCGCTCGATCACGACGACGCCCTCGGGCACCGGCGCAGACGCGGGGGTGTACGTCGGCACCTCCATGGGCTGCAGCTCTTCGCGGCTGCGGCGGCGTCGCCCGCGACGGCGGGGCGGCGTGCGCTGCGCGCCGCGGGGGCCGCCACCGGGACGACCTCCGGGGCCACCTGCTCCGGGGCCACCCATGGGCGGCGCGCCGCCACCGGGACGGCCGCCGGGACCGCCGCCGAAGGGACGGCCGGCGCCACCTGCTCCGGGGCCGGTGGTGCCCGTGCCGACGCCCGGCCGGCCGCGGCCGGGAGGACCGCCGGTTGGGCGGCCTCCTCGTTGCGCGGTGGGACCCCGGCCGCCCTGACCGGGGGGCGGCGGGATCGGCTTGCCCGACGACGAAACGGGCGGACCGGGTGGCGGTGGTGTGGGCCGGCCCGACAGCGACTCGGGGGGCCGGGGCGTGCTGGGCGCGGGACGGCCGGGCGCGGCACCGGGCCGGCCGCCCGGTTCGGGGCGACCCGGCGGCGGGGCCGTGGGCCGCTCGCGGGGCGCCGCGGGGGCGGGGGTGCCCGCCGCCGCTGCCGGCCGGGGTGGCGCGGCGGGGGCCCCATCGAGATCGGGCCGCCGCAGCGGGCGTTCGCTGCCGGACGACGTGACGAGCCGGCCCGGCGGCGCGGGCGGTGTCGGGCGGGTCGGCGCCGGCCGCGGCGGCGCCGGCGGTGGAATTGGCCTCGCCGGCCGCTCGGGCGCGGGCGGGGCGGCCGGCGTCGCCTCGGCGGCGGCCGCGGCCGGGCGTTCAGAGGGGGCGTCTGCGGGTTGGGGCTGCGGCTGCGTCTCGGCGGGCTCGGCGGCGGCAGGCTGGGGCTGTCCCGCAGGCACCGTCACCTCGGAGTCGGCGGGCTCGGCGGAGGGCGCAGGCGCTGCCGCCTTCTTCGCGGGCGCCGCCTTCTTCGCGGGCGCCGCCTTGCCGGCCGGCGCCTTCTTCGTGGCCGCCTTGCCGGCCGGCGCCTTCTTCGCGGCGGCCTTGTCGCCGTCGGCGGATTCGGCGGCGGCTACGTCGGCGGTGGACTTGGCGCTGGGTGCCTCGGGCTGGCGGTCGCGCACGAGTCCGTCGCGCTGGGCGCGACGGCGGACGCGATCGGCCTGCGCCTCCTCGATGCCCGAGGAGTGCGTCTTGACCCCGATGCCCAATGCCAGGCAGAGATCGAGGCATTCCTTGTTGGTGAGCCCGAGCTCCTTCGCGAGCTCGTGGACCCTGATCTTCGCTGCCAAGTTCTCCTTAGACCTGCCCTTCCGTCTTCTCGAGGGCGCGACCCACGCACCGACCGGTGCAAATCGCGGTCCCCTATCCTCGCGCAGACCCTGCTACCGGTACGAACGCCGGAAGGCTCGGGCAAATGCGCCTCTCCGTTCGGCGCGCTCCCTGCACGCAGCGAGAGCGTCCTTGCAGAGCCAGGCGCCGCGTCCCGGCAGTTTACGGCCCTCGACGACGGATCCCTCCGGTGAGCGCACGAACCTCACCAGCTCGCTCTGGAGCCTCCGTCGGCGACAACCCACGCAGGTGCGGATCGGCGAGATCGACTACTCCTTGTCGGCGCGGGGCTCGCCGCCGCCTTCCGCCGGAACCTCGACGGCGTCCGCGGCCGCATCGGCGGCTGCGGCGTCGCCCGCCGGCTCATCCACTGCGCGCTCCGCCTGGTCCCCGGTGGGCACCTCGGTGCCGGCGTTCGCGGGGGCCTCCTTCGACTCGGAGTCGCCGGCCGGCGGCTCGCCGTTGCCGCCGGGCGCGTCGGCGAGCGCCGCCTCCCACTCCTCGGCCGACACCGCGGGGCCGCCCTCGGCGGGCTGCCACACCTGCTCGCCAGTCTCGGCGTTGACCACCCACTCGCCTTCGGCCCACTCCTGCTGATTGTACGCCTCCTCCTCGACGAGCTGCGTCTCGCTCTTGATGTCCACCCGCCAGCCGGTGAGGCGCGCCGCAAGGCGGGCGTTCTGGCCCTCCTTGCCGATCGCCAGCGACAGCTGGTAGTCGGGCACGATCACCTCGGCAACGCCCGTGGTCTCGTCGATCCGCACCTCCTTGACCTTGGCCGGAGAAAGCGCCTTGGCGACGAACTCATAGGGGTCGTCGGAGAACGGGACGATGTCGATCTTCTCGCCCCGCAGCTCGTTGACCACCTGCCGCACCCGGGCACCCCGGGCTCCGACGCACGCACCGACGGGATCGACGTTGGGATCGTTGGACCACACGGCGATCTTCGTGCGGTGGCCGGGCTCGCGGGCGCAGGCCTTGATCTCGACGATGCCGTCGGCGATCTCGGGCACCTCGAGCTTGAACAGCTCGAGAATCAGGCCGGGATGGGTGCGCGACACGACGATCTGCGGGCCCTTGGACGTGCGGCGTACCTCGACGATGTAGGCCTTGAGCCGGCTGTTGGCCTCCGGGCGCTCGTGGGGCACCTGCTCCGCCTGCGGTAGGAGGGCCTCCACCGGGCCGAGGCTCAACAGCGTGTAGCGGCTGTCGCCCTGCTGCACGGTGCCGGTGACGATGTCGCCCTCGCGGCCGGCGTACTCCTCGTAGCGCAGCTCGCGCTCGGCCTCCCGGATCCGCTGCGTCATGACCTGGCGCGCCGTCTGGGCGGCTATGCGGCCGAAGTCCTTGGGCGTGACGTCCAGCTCGGGACCGTACGGCTCGCCATCCTCGTCGATCTCCTGGGCGTACACACGGATGTCGAAGTTGGTGGGGTCGATCGTGACCCAGGCGTACTCGTGCGCTCCGGGCATGCGCTTGTAGGCCGACTCGAGTGCGTCGGCCAGAGCAGCCATCAGCGTGTCGACCGAGATGCCCTTCTCGGCGGCGAGCGCCTGTAGCGCCTCCATCATTTCGCTCATCGCCGGACCTCCGGTCCGCCAATGAACGATCGCCGCTTCGCGGCGAGCAACGCACTGTGCTCATGATTCGCTCGCTGACGCTCGCTCATGACCTGCGTTCCCTCTTCTCGTCGCTCTTGCGCTTGCCGGAGCGGGGCGTAGCGGGGCCCCACTCGAACACGGTGCGCGCTCGCTCGATGTCGTGATAGGCGAGCCGTTGCTCCACTGCCGTCCCGCCGCCGGCGGCGTCGGTCCGCACGACGACGCCGGAGTCGTCGGCCGACACGAGCTGACCCTCCACGCGGCGCTCGTCGCCGGCGCCCGCCACGATCCGGATCTTCACCGTCTCACCCACGGCGCGCCCGAAGTGCTCGGGCCGCCGCAGCGTGCGCTCGAGCCCCGGGCTGGTGACCTCGAGCGTGTAGCGGCCGCTGATGGGGTCGGCGTCGTCCAGCGCCCGCGACACAGCTCGGGTGGCGTCGGCCAGCACGTCGAGGTCGAGCCCACCGCCGCTGCCCGGCGCGCTGTCGACCACGACCCGCAGGACCGGGCCCTGCACCTCGACGTCGTACAGGTCGAGGTCACGGTCGTCGAGGAGCGGCAGCACGAGGTCACGCACACGGTCTGCGACGCTCATCTGCTACACCTCCTCTTGTCATACGAAAGGCGTGGGCCCAAGCCCACGCCTTCGCTCGATGGGATCGAACGGAACGGACCCCGAAGTATAGCCGCCCGGCACTCGCCAGCGGAGAGTAGGGACCGATCACCGCCCGCGCGCACCCACCACCGGACCGCGACGGCGCTAGTAGGCGCGGCCCACGAACGCGACGAGGTCGTCCTCGTCCTCGGACTCGGGCAGCGATCCGTCCGGGCGTTGCAGGCAGCGCACGGACACACCGTCGGCCGCCAGCCGCGCCTCGCCCTCCCCCCGGACCAGCCGCCAGGGCAGCCGAGCGAACCCACTCCTGCTGGCCTCGGCGGCCTCACGGATGTCGGAGGCATCGGCGATGTTGGCGTCGCGCCGGCTCCGGGCATCGGTCAGGATGTCCTGCTGGACGTCGGCCACCAGCTTCTCGACCCGCCCCGCCAGCGCCGCCAGGGGCACCTGCTCCTTGGTTCCGGTGTCGCGCCGGACAAGCGTCGCGGCGTCGGCGGCGAGGTCGCGGGGACCGATCTCCACCCGCACCGGCACCCCCTTCAGCTCCCAGTCGGTGACGCGGCGGCCGAAGGTCTGGCCGACGCGGTCGTCGAGCCGGGTGCGGACGCCGGCGGCCGACAGCTCTCCGGCAAGCGTCGCCGCCCGCTCGCCGGTGCCCCCCTCGTCCTTCACCACCAGCACCACGGCCTGGATCGGGGCCAGCGCCGGCGGCACCACCAGGCCGTCGTCGTCGCCGTGCGCCATGATCAGGCCGCCGACCATCCGGGTCGTCGATCCCCACGAGGTCGTCCAGCAGTACTGCGTGGCGCCGTCTGCATCCGAGTAGGTGATGTCGAACGCCTTGGCGAAGTTCGTCCCCAGCTCGTGGCTCGTGCCCATCTGCAGCGCCTTGCCGTCCCGCATCATCGCCTCGCACGTCAACGTGTTGATGGCGCCCGGGAACCGCTCGGCGGCCGTCTTGGGCCCGACGAGCACCGGGATGGCCAGGACGTTGACCATGAAGTCCTCGTAGACCTCGTGCAGGATCCGCTCGGCGTAGGCGCGGGCGTCCTCCCGGCTCGCGTGCGCAGTGTGGCCCTCCTGCCACAGGAACTCGGTCGTGCGCAGGAAGAGGCGCGTCCGGAGCTCCCAACGCACCACGTTGTTCCAGAGGTTCAGCAGCAGTGGCAGGTCGCGGTAGCTCTGGACCCACTTCGCCATGTACTCCCCGACCATCGTTTCGCTGGTCGGCCGCACGACGATCGGCTCGTCGAGCTTCCTGCCGCCGCCGTGGGTCACCACCGCCAGCTCCGGGCTGAAGCCCTCGACGTGCTCGGCCTCCCGCCGCAGGTAGCTCTCGGGGATGAAGAGCGGGAAGTACGCGTTCTCGGCGCCGGCGACCTTGATCCGGGCGTCCATCTCGGCCTGCATGCGCTCCCAGATCGAGTAGCCGTACGGCCGGATGACCATCGTGCCGCGGACGGGGCCGTTGTCGGCCAGCTCCGCCTTTGCGACCACGTCCTGGTACCAGCGCGGGAAGTCGTCGGCCTGCGCCGTGAGCACCTTCGCCATAGGGGGCGGATCGTACCGGTCCGGTCGATCGAGACCCGCAGCCGTTGCGGCGGCCGACGTCAGCCCGCGGCGCTGGTGACCGGGCGACCGACGCGGTCGAGCGCGTCGCCGTCGAGCTCGTACGTGACGGTCGTGAGCCGGCTCGGGCAGCAGTTGGGGTCGTCGGCCGCATAGCGGGTCCACGTGACCTCGACCTGCTGCCCGTGAACCGCCACGCCGGCCACGGCAGGGGGCAGCGCTCCGGTGACCGACCGGGGTGGCTCCGTCAGGCTCGCGACGTGGACCGTGCGCCCCCGGCGCTGCGTCCACACGTGGACGGTGTCCTCGGCGCCGTTGGCGCCGTAGGTGCAGACGACGTGGACGACGGCCTCGTCGGTGCGGTTGCCGTCGAGATCGCCGTACGCGACGTCGGGATCGACCTCCAGCCGGGTGACACGACCGATGTCGAGCACCGAGCTGCGGCCCCGAGCGACGGGGATCGCCGCGGGCGGCGTGAAGCGCAGGCCCTCGGCGCATGCGGACCCCGGCGGGGCCACCTCGCCGAAGTCGACGTCGCGGACGTCGGCCGGCGCGTCGGCGGCGGCGGACCCAGTCGGCGAGGCGCCGGCGCGCGGCGAGGACCCCCCGCCGCTGGAAGCGGCGAAGACGGCAGCGGCCAGGCCCAGCCCAGCCAGCCCCAGCCACGAGGCACGCGATCTCGAGTCACTGCGCACGACCGGCGGAATCTACCGCAACGGCGTGTGTCGAAGTGGTTGCAGATTTGCAGTTATTCGTGGCGATCCGGGGGGCCGATCAGCACGAACCAGGCGACGATCGCGAACAGCGCGATGAACAGCAGCGTTCGGATCAACGAGAAGACAAAGCCCAGGACCGCGGAGACGAGGAACCAGACGACCAGCACGGCGAGCACCACGACTGCCACGCGACCCAGCCAGCCCTCGCCGCGCCGGACCTGTCGTGCCATGAGCCGCCCCTTCCCTCAGCCCAGCTTGCGGATGAGCTCGACGCGCTGCTCGCTCCGATTGACGTCGTCCCCGTGGGCGCCGGCGAGCGACGCCCGGTCCCGCTCGGCCTCCCGACGGGCCTGCTCCCGGGTGGACCGCGCCCGCTCGAACGCGGCGTCGAGGCCATGGTCGTTGATGAACGTGGCCCACTCGACCAGCGCGTCGACCATCTGGTCCTCAGGAACCACCGCGACGTTCTGCCCCCGGACGAAGAGATGGCCCTTCTTGTTGCCGGCGGCGATGCCCAGATCTGCGTCGCGGGCTTCACCCGGTCCGTTGACGACGCAGCCCATCACCGCCACCTGCAGCGGGATCTCGCGTTCGCCGAACGCCTCTTGCGCCTGGCGGGCGACCTCGATGACATCGATCTCGGCTCGGCCGCACGAGGGGCAGGCGATGAGGTCGATGTTCTTGCGCTCGCGGAGCCCCATGGCCTCCAGGAGCGCACGACCGGCCCTGGCCTCCTCCACCGGATCGGCGGTGAGGCTGTAGCGGATCGTGTCGCCGATCCCCTCGGCCAGCAGGGTGGCGATGCCGGCGGTGGCCTTGATCAAGCCGCCCGGCACCGGCCCCGCCTCCGTGACCCCCAGGTGCAGCGGGTGGTCGACCACATCGGACAGCTGCCGGTACGCCTCGATCATGAGCGGCACCGACGAGGCCTTGACCGAGATCTTGACGTCCTCGAAGCCGACCTCGTCGAAGTAGGCCAGCTCCATCTGCGCGGACTCGACCATGGCCTCTGGCGTGACCTTGCCGCCGTGCCGCTTGTACAGGTCGGGGTGAAGCGAGCCGCCGTTGACGCCGATGCGGATGGGGACGCCGCGGTCCTTGGCCTCCTGCGCCACCACCTTGATCTGCTCGGGCTTGCGGATGTTGCCCGGGTTGAGGCGGAGGCAGTCGACGCCGGCCTCGAGGGCGGCGAGTGCCATGCGGTGGTTGTGGTGGATGTCGGCCACGATCGGCACGGGCGACCGGGGCACGATGCGCGCCAACCCCTCGGCGGCCTCGATCTCGTTGCAGGTGCAGCGGACGATGTCACAGCCCGCCATCGCCAGGTCGTAGATCTGCTGCAACGTGCCCTCGACGTCGGCGGTCTTGGTGATCGTCATCGACTGGACCGTGATCGGAGCGTCGCCGCCGACCGGCACGTCGCCCACCATGATCTGGCGGGTCTTGCGGCGGGGATGCGAGGACTGTCCGAGCTCCATGGGCGTGGTCTACCGCACGTGGGACGGTGCCCGGGTCACCCGCTGATCGGATCGACGATGTCGAGGTACATCGCGGTCACCCCCAGGACGACGAGACCCATGACCACGACGTACGTCAGCGGCAGCAGCTTGGCGAAGTCGGCGTGATAGGCCCGCCCGGGACGCGAGCGGATGCGCTCGTAGACCGCCATGGCGGCGTGGCCACCGTCGAGCGGGAGCAGCGGCAGCATGTTGAAGATGCCGATGAACATGTTGAGGCTGAAGAACAGCGCCAACAGGAACGCCGCCCGGTGCTCGACATCCTGCGAGCCGAGCTGAACGACGCCGATGATCGAGATGAGGCGGTCGTTGTCGTCGGAGGACGAGCCCGAACCACCGCTACTGCCTGAGCCCGAGTCGGAGTTGTTGGCCTCGCCTACATCGTCCGCGAAGTTGCTGATGCCTCGGGGGCTGAAGAACCCCGCCATCGCGCCGAAGGTCTGGCCGGTGAACCGCACCATCTCGCCCGGCGCCCGCACGACGGCGGTCCCGAGGCCGATGGGCTCGTCGGAGAAGTGCTTCGACGTGCCGACCCCGAGGAACGGAGTGCCGGGGTCGGCGCCGGGCACGCCCGCCGGGCGGGCACGCAGCGTGGCGTCGACGGTGCGCTCGACCCCGTCGCGCTCGATCGTGAGTTGCACCTCGTCGCCCACGTCGAACCTGGCGAGGGCGTCGGACAGCTCGTCGAAGTGCGACACCGGTTGCCCGTTGACGGCGACGACGAGATCGTCCTCCTTCAGGCCGGCGGCCTGCGCGGCGCTGTCGTCCTCCACGGTGTTGATCTGCCACGCCGGGGCCCGGTCGGGCGGGTTGGCGATGCTCCGGCCGGGGAAGCCGACAACACCGAGCAGGATCACGAGCAGCACGAACGCCTGCGCGAAGTGCATCAGCGATCCGGCGCTAACCACGAGCAGGCGCTTGGGGAAGGACTTCTGCCGGTACGTCCGGGGCTCGTCGACGGGATCGACCTCGTCGAGGTTGTTCATCCCGATGATGCGGACGTAGGCACCCGCGGGGACGACCTTCAGGCCGTAGTCGGTCTCACCCCGGCGGAACGACCAGATCTTGGGCCCGAAGCCGATGAAGAACTCGGTCACCTTCATGCCGGACCACTTGGCGGTGACGTAGTGGCCGAGCTCGTGGAGGAAGATCATGACCACGATCCCGAGGATCACCACGAGCACCGGCCACCCCCAGGCCAGGCCCGCGGCGGCGACGGCGGCGATCAGCAGCGCGAGGCGGAGTCCCCCGGTCTCGTAGACGGGAGGTTCGGGCGCGGACGGCGGACCGCTGGGTGCGGGGCGTCGCTCCGTGTCAGTCATCCGCTGTCCTCTCGATCTCCTGCCTGGCGGCGTCCCGACCGCGGCGGTCGGCGTCGATCACGGCGTCGACCCCATCGGCACGCCCCCCATCATGCCGGGCGAGGACGGCGTTGAGTACGTCGGGGATGGCCACCCAGCGAATCCGCCCCGCCAGGAAGGCCGCCACCGCCTCCTCGTTTGCGGCGTTCAGCACCGCCGGAGCCGTCTCGCCCTGGCGGCCTGCCTCGTAGGCCAGGCCCAGGCACGGGAAGGCGTCGTGGTCCGGCGCCTGGAAGTCGAGGCGGTCACACCTCGACCAGTCGATGCGGCCGAAAGGCGTGGCGATGCGGTCGGGCCACGCCAGCGCGTAGCCGATGGGCAGGCGCATGTCGGGGTTGGAGAGCTGGGCGATGGTGGAGCCATCGGTCATCTCGACCATGGAGTGCACGATCGACTGCGGGTGGACCACCACGTCGATGGCGTCGTAGTCGACGTCGAACAGCTCGTGGGCCTCGATCACCTCCAGGCCCTTGTTCATGAGCGTCGACGAATCCACCGTGATCTTGGGCCCCATCGACCACGTCGGGTGCGCCAGGGCGTCGTCGATCGTCACGTCCGCCAGTTCGGCCCGGCTCCGGCCCCGGAAGGGTCCCCCGCTGGCGGTCAGCACGATCCGGGCCACCCGGGCCGGGTCGCCGCTGGCGTTGGCGGCGAGGCACTGGTGCACCGCGCAGTGCTCGGAGTCGACCGGGACGATGTGGCCCGCGCCGTGACGCCCCAGCACCGAGCGCACCACGGGTCCGCCGGCGATCAGGGACTCCTTGTTGGCCAGCGCCAGGCGCCGCCCGGCGGCCAGCGCCGCCAGCGTGACCCTCAGGCCGGCAAAGCCCACGACGCCGTTGACGCAGACGTCGGCCACGGCGCCGAGATCCGCGAGCGCCGCCTCCCCCGCCCGCACCTCAGTGCCGGCCGGAACCCCGCCGTGCACGGCGGGAGCGCAGCGGTCGTCGCCGATGACGACCAGCTTGGGACGCAGCTCGTGCGCCTGGCGGACCAGCGTGTCAGCCGACGACCAGGCGCCGAGCGCCACGATCTCGAACCGGTCGGGCTCGGCCCGCACCACGTCGATGGTCTGGGTCCCGATCGACCCCGTCGACCCGGCGACCGCGACCGTGGTCAGAGGCACCCGCCCAGGCTAGGTGGTCCGGAGCTCAGGTCAGGAAGAAGTCGGAGACACGTGCGAGGTACCAGACGGCCGGGAGCACGAACAGCAGGGCATCGAAGCGATCTAGGAGGCCCCCGTGTCCCGGGAGGATGCTGCCCATGTCCTTGACGCCGAGGTCGCGCTTGACCAGCGACTCCGACAGGTCACCCAGCGGTGCCACCAGCGCCACGAGGACGCCGAGCTTGACGCCCTCGCTGGCCTCGTCGAAGGGGAACACGCCTCCGCCGACCGTGGCGAAGACCACGCCCGCGGCGATGGCCAAGACCATGCCGCCGAGCAGGCCCTCGATGGTCTTGTTGGGGCTGGCGTCGGAAAGCGGTCGCGACCCCGCGCTGCGGCCGACGAACAGGGCGCCGACGTCGTAGGCGATGGTGGGGATCACCGCGGCCAGCAGGAACGCCACCCCGTTGCCTCCCGGCTCGGACAGCAGCAGCCCGGCGAACGAGCCGAACAAACCGATCCAGCCGATCCCCAGCAGGGTCACGCCGATGTTGGGCACGGGGTGCTCGGCAGCGGCCCGCACCAGGTACCACAGGAAGCAGACCGCGACGGATAGGACCATGACCACCGGCAGTGCCGCCTCGCCGTAGTTGTAGGCGGCGATCACGAACCCAACGGTCGACACCACACCAACCGGCAGCAACGCGTCGTGCCCGGCCTTGTTCGCGGCGACGAAGTATTCGTACGCGGCGTACCCGAGGACGGGGACGGCGACGATCATGCCCCCGGCCTCGCCGGCGAACTTGAACAGCAGCAGGGCCACGGCCGCGAAGGCGACGCCCACGCCGATCGCCACCCGGAGGTTGCGGTCGGTAGTGATCCGACGCGGAGCCCGCCGGCCGGCACGGCGGCGGGGTGCGGTGACGACGCCGCGGCCCTCGGGTCCGTAGCCACCGCCGACCTCGTCGCCGTAGGCATCGTCGCCGTAGGTATCGTCGTACGTCTCGTCGTAGGTGGCGTCGTACTCGTCGGCGTACGCCTCGTCGGCATAGGCGTCCTCGTAGGCCGGCTGCTGGTCGGCACCGGCGAACACGGATCGACCCGGCGGCGGCTCGACATCGTCCTCGTACGACACCGGCGTCTCCTGGCGCGGGTCGGACGGCGGCTGGCCGGCGTCCTGCCAGCCTTCTGGGGTCACCGCAGGCCTCTGCCGCGTCGGTTCGACCGGCGGCGGGGCGGAGGGGCGCCGCGGCGGCGGACCGCTCGAGCCCGCCGGCGAGCGGGGGTCATCCCGCCAGCGGGGGTCGGAGTCGGCCAGGGTCGACCAGGGATCGTCGCCCTGGCGCGGGTCGCGGCGGTTCATCTTCGGGACCTCCTCTGCGGCCGAACCCGCCCAGTGCGACAGCTCGGGCGCCTCGGTGGGCGGCTGGACGGGCACTACGGGCGGTCGCTCGATCGTGGTGGGATCTTCGTAGGAACCGAGCGGGAAGCGCAGGGCCGGCCGGGGCCCGCCGGCCTCGGCCGAGGCGGGCCGGTCCCCGAAGCGGGGCTCGTCGTCGCGGAGCCGATGCCTGATGTCGTCGCGCTCGAGCGCCTCGGCGGCCTCGTCGGCACCGATGAGACGGACACCTTCAGTGGGTTCGCGTTGGCGCTGCTGCCGGCGCTCTTCCCCGTCGGTGAAGGTCGATTCCGCCGCGTCGCGGTCGTCGTGCGCCGCTCGTTGGTCACCCTTGCCTGCTCCGCGGAATCGACCTTCAGTCACAAAGCTCTTCCTCTCGTATTGCCCACCGTGTGTGGTCGTGCGTCCCGTTTTTCGACCCTCCCATCCTGCACCCGTCGCGTGCGCAGGTGGTGGAGGGGCGTCGGGATCAGACCTCGAGCAGCTCCTGCTCCTTGTGCTCGAGGGCCGTGTCCACCTCGGCTTCGTGGTGATGGGTGAGCTTGTCGAGCTCCTTCTCGGCCCTCGCCAGATCGTCCGCGGAGATGTCGCCGTCCTTCTCCAGCGCCTCGAGGTCGTGCCGAGCGCCGCGCCGCGCGTGGCGGATGCTCACCCGCCCCTCCTCGGCCATCGCCTTGACCACGCGCACGAGCTCTTTGCGACGTTCCTCGGTCAGTGGCGGGAAGTTCAAGCGGATGATCACGCCGTCGTTGCTGGGAGACAGGCCGAGCCCGCTCGACTGGATCGCCTTCTCGATGGCACCGAGCGAGTTCTTGTCGTAGGGGCTGATCACCAGCATGCGAGCCTCGGGCACCGTGAATCCCGCGATCTGCTGGAGCGGCACCTCGGTGCCGTAGTAGTCGACAGGGAGCTTCTCCACCAGCGCCGGCGCGGCCCGGCCCGTGCGCACGCCGGTGAACTCGGACCGGGCGTGCACGACCGCCTTCGCCATCTTGTCTCGCGCCTCGTCGAGCACCATCGAGACCATCTCTTCATTCACCGGGCTCTCCTGCCGTCACGACCGACGCCGATCCCCCCGGCACCGTCAGTGGATCAGCGTACCGACCGCCTCACCCTCGACGATCGACGCGATGTTGCCCTTGCCGAGCAGGTCGAACACGACGATAGGCAATTTGTTGTCCATGCACAGCGTGATGGCGGTCGAGTCCATGGCCTTGAGCCCGCGGTTGAGCACGTCGAGGTAGCTGACCGTGTCGAGCTTGGTGGCGGCGGGGTTGGTGCGAGGGTCATCGGTGTAGAGGCCGTCGACGCCCGAGTGCGTGCCTCGCAGCATCACGTCGGCTTCGATCTCGACGGCCCGCAGCGCAGCGGCGGTGTCGGTGGTGAAGAACGGGTTGCCGGTGCCGCCGGCGAAGATCACGACCCGGCCCTTCTCGAGATGGCGGATGGCGCGCCGCCGGATGTACGGCTCGGCCACCTGCGCCATGTGGATGGCGGTCTGGACCCGGGTGGGCTGGCCGAGGCGTTCGAGCGTGTCCTGGAGCGCAAGGGCGTTGATGACGGTCGCCAGCATGCCCATGTAGTCGGCCTGGGCGCGATCCATCCCGGCGCCGGCGCCGGTCATCCCCCGCCAGATGTTGCCGCCGCCGACGACCACCGCCACGTCGACGCCCTGGTTGGCGCGGACAGCGGCGATCTCGTTGGCGATGTAGTCGGAGAACTTTCCGTCGATGCCGTAGCCGACGTCGCCCGCAAATGCCTCCCCCGACAGCTTCAGCAGCACCCGGCGGTACCTGGTGTCCTCGGCTGCGGGGGTCATCTGCCGATCCTCAGCCGCCGTCAGCCGCCGATGAACAACTGGGCATAGCGGGCGACCTCGGCGCCCCCGGCGGCCGCCACCTGGGCGATGGTCTGCTTCTCGTCGCGTACGAAGGGCTGCTCGAGCAGCACGCGCTCTTTGTACCAGCCGTTGAGCCGACCCTCGATGATCTTTGGCCACGCCGCCTCGGGCTTGCCCTCGGCCTTGGTGATGCCGGTCAGGGTCTGGCGCTCCTCCTCGACCACGTCGCCGGGCACGTCCTCGCGGGCGAGGTACTGCGGCTTGGCGAACGCGATGTGGACGGCGATGTCGTGGGCCAGCTCCTCGCTGCCGCCCCGGAGGACGACGACGACCCCGTTCACGCCCCGCCCGTCCTGGCGGTGGAGGTACGTCCCGACTGCCTCCCCGTTGCCGAAGGTCAGCTGGACGACGCGGCCCACCTCGATGTTCTCCTTGAGCGTGACCTTGAGGTCGTCGACGGCGTTCTTGTGATCGCCCGCAGCGGCCTCGCCTCCGGCGGCGACCGAATCGGCTAGCGCCTGGGTCAGTGCGACGAAGTTGGGGGACTTGGCGACGAAGTCGGTTTCGCACTTGAGCTCGACAAGGCCCACGGCGTGGTCCTTGGTGGCGATGGCGATGGCGCCCTGGGCGTTCTCGCGGTCGGCACGGTCGTCGGCCTTGCCCAGTCCCCACTCGCGCAGCAGCTTCTTGGCGCGCTCGGTGTCGCCGTCGGCCTCTTGGAGGGCCTTCTTGGCATCCATCATCCCTGCGCCGGTCGCCTGGCGCAGGGCCTGTACATCCCTGGCGGTGAAGTCGGCCATCGGGCCTCAGGACTCCTGGGTTTCGGGGGAGGATTCGGTGGGGGTCTCGGCCTCGCCGGAGGCGGTGGCGTCACCGTCGCCGGCTGCGGCCTCAGGAGCCGTGTCATCAGCTGGGGCCTCGGCTGCGGCGGTGTCGCCACCAGCGTCGTCGGGGTTGGCTGCTGCGGCCGTGGCGTCGTCAGCTGGGGCGTCGGCTGCGGCGGTGTCGTCACCAGCGTCGTCGGGGTTGGCTGCTGCGGCCGTGGCGTCGTCAGCTGGGGCGTCGGCCGCGGCGGTGTCGTCAGCTGGGGCGTCGGCTGCGGCGGTGTCGTCAGCTGTGTTGGCGGGGTTGGCTGCTGCCGCCGCCACGGCGTCGTCAGCCGGGGCACCGGCGCCGGTGTCGTCAGCAGTGTCGGTGGCGGCGGCCTCGCGGGCAGCGTCGGTGCTAGCGGCAGCGTCCGCCGCCTCGGCGGTGTCGTCAGCTGCTCCGCCGGCTCCGGTGCCGCCGGTCTCGTGGGTGCCGGCTGCGGTGGCGGCAATGTCGTCGGGCACCGCGTGCTCGACGCTGGAGGGCGCCGTGGCTGCGGCCCGCGCCGGCGGCGTCGGCGAGTCGACGGACGGCGCCGCCGGTGGACGCGGCGTGGTGCGGCCCCCGGCGATGCGAGAGTCGCGCTGGCGCGACTCGGCCAGCGCCTGGCGGCGGGCCTCGGCCTGTTCGGCGGCGACACGCGCCTCGTCGTCGGCCGATCGGGTTGCGACCGGCATGCGCAGCGATGCGATGTGCTTGCCCTCGATCACCGCGTCGGCGATGACCCGGCTCAACAGCGTGCCCGAGCGGATGGCGTCGTCGTTGCCGGGGATGACGTAGTCGATGACGTCGGGATCGCAGTTCGTGTCCACGACCGCCACCACCGGTATGCCGAGCTTGTTGGCCTCGGTGACGGCGATGTGCTCCTTCTTGGTGTCCAGCACGAAGATCGCCTGGGGCAGTCGGTCCATGTGGCGGATGCCGCCCAGATAGCGCTCGAGCTTGTCGAGCTCGCGGCCGAGGAGCAGCGCTTCCTTCTTGGGCATCGCGTCGAAATCGCCGGAGTCGCGCATGCGCTCGTACTCGAGCATCTTGGCGACGCGCTTGTTGATGGTCTGGAAGTTGGTGAGCATGCCGCCCAGCCACCGCTGGTTGATGTAGGGCATGCCCGATTTCTCGGCGTACTGCTGGATCGGGTCCTGCGCCTGCTTCTTGGTGCCGATGAACAGGATCGATCCGCCACCGGCGATGGTGTCGCGCACGAACGTGTACGCCGTCTCTATGCGGGTGAGCGTCTGCTCCAGATCGATGATGTAGATGCCGTTGCGCTCGCCGAAGATGAAGCGCTTCATCTTGGGGTTCCAACGGCGGGTCTGGTGGCCGAAGTGGACCCCGGCCTCCAACAGCTGCTTCATGCTGACGACAGCCACGTGTCTGTTCCCTTTCGTCCCAACGGTTGGTCCTTGCCAGACCCGCGCGTCCGAGGACGACCGTGGGTTGAGTCCGGCTGTGGGGTGGTGTGCGAGGCCAGAGGGCTTCCGGCCGGCGGGTCAGCCTATCGGGAGCTCGCGGAGACCCGCCATGTGATTCCGCCCGACGTTCACGGCAGCTGGGCGAGCGCGGCGGCGCTGATCTGGTCTTCGGCGATCGAGATCCCGTGGCCGACCACCACGTCGGCGACTACGTCGCGCCAGCCCTCGCAGGCCGGGGGCTGGCCCGCGAGCGCCCTGGCTATCTCTGCGGTGGTCTCGTCGGAGGCGACGACGTCGCCGTGAGCGGACCAGCCCGACACCGCCACCGTCACGTTGGTGGCGCCGTCGACCTCGGTGTTGGGCGCCGCCACCGCCAGGTCGCCGCGGGCGGCGATGGACACGAGCCGCACGCGTCCGGGCACGCCCTCGCGGGCCAACTCGCGAACGACGTCGGAGTTCTCCGCCAGCTGCCGGACTGCGGCGGCGCCGGGGTCGATGCCGTCGTCGAGGAAGGCGTCAGCGGCTCGGAGGCCGAGGCTGCCGGTCAGCGTGGTGCCGGCCCCGACGACGGCCGTGGCCAGGTCGGAACCCTTGTGCGGGGTGCCGAGGGTGGTCACGACCCCGAGACGGTCGAGCGCCGCACCGCGTTCGGCCAGCTCGAGCAGCGCCAACCGTGCGACGACGCCGCCCTGCGAGTGGGCGAAGAGGTCGATCGTGGCGTCGGGATCGGAGGCGGCGACGTCCTGCACCAGATCGGCGAGCCGCTGGGCGGCGCCGTAGAGGTCGCCCTGACTGGCGCCGGGCTCGTACGCGTGGGCGGCGAGGTCACCGAGCGCCGCCGCGGAGCCGGGCACCCGACCGCCCGCGTAGCTGAAGCGCACCACCCGATCGCCGTCGTAGCCCAGGTCGGCGGTGCGAAGCCCGTCGATCGAGGCGTCGCTGCTCGACGAGCCGAACCCGGCGACGGTGATCGCCACGCGATCCTGACCCCGCACCGGTGCCACCGGTGGCGGACCATCGGAGCACGGTCCATGGAGGAACAGGCGGGTGCCGAGGTCGGCGGCGAGGCCGAGGCCGCGGGCGGGCAGGTTGAGCTGGGTGGCGTAGGTGGCGGTGGACCGGGCGCGGTCGTACAGCCATCCCAGAGCCGCACCGGCTCCGGGGATGCCGACACCACCACCGTCGTCGAACGCCAGCTGCGCGAGCGCCCGGGCTTCGGCCTCCGGCGTGCTGCCGGGAGGGATCTCGAACGGCAGCAGCTCGACCTCGACCTCGCCGCCGACGAACAGAGACGCGGGATCGAAGTACGCGTCCCCCGACCGGGCCCCGAAGTGCAGCCGCTCTCCGGCGATCCCGACCTCGTCGCCGGCCCGGACCCGCTGACCGAGGACGACGTCGACGGCATCGAGGAACGAATAGGACGTGCGCACGCCGTCGCCGTGGCGCAGGGTGAGGTGCAGCGTGCCGGCCACGGGCCCGGCGAAGACGACGGTGCCGTCGGCGCTGGCGCGCACCGGGTCGCCGGGCGCGGTGTCGTACTCGAGGCCGCGGTTGCCGGCGCCGTAGGGCCCGGCCGGCGGCCGGAAGGGGTCGGCGATGGGCGCCGAGACCGGCGGGCGGTAGGTGGGTGGCGGGAGGTCGGCCCGGGGCACCTGGGCGCCGGTGGCAGCGGCAGCGGCAGACGACAACGCCGCAGTCGTGATCGCCAGCGCCAATGCCCCGGCGACCGGTCGAGGCGCCAGGCGGCGCCACCAGCGGCGTAGCTCGCGCCGAAGCTGGCGGAGCCCGGAGGCGCGCCGCACGTGGCGGCGCCTGCGCGGGCGCAGGCGGGCGGGCTGGAACGACCGGTGGACCGGGCGCATGGCATCCCCCTCGGGCGTGCGGGTACTCGGGGGGAAGTGGGCGCGGCCTAGGAGCGGTGAGTGATCCGTGGGGCCGTGCGCGCCGTTGGCCGCGCCGCGTGGCGCCGGGGCGCGTCAGGCCTCAGTGTGCCGGGGAGGTTGGGCGCCAGGGACGTCAGGCAGGGATCCGTCCGGCGGCGGTCATGCGGAGCCGCAGCCTGGTGACGGCCTTGCCGTGGATCTGGCAGGCGCGGCTCTCGGTGACACCGAGCACCTCGCCGATCTCGGCCAACGTGAGGCCGTCGTGGTAGTAGAGGCTGACGACCGCTCGCTCGCGCTCGCTCAGGCGCTCGATGGCGTCGGCCAGTGCACCGCGCAGCTCGGCCAGCTCGACCGAGGCCAGGGGATCGTCGTCGTCATTGGTGAGGACGTCGCCGATGGTCAACGGCGGGTCGCCGCTGGCGGCCGAGCTCACGGCGGCGTCGAAGGTGACGAGGCTCATCAGCGAAATCTGCGACAGGGCCCGCTGGAGCTGGTCGTCGTCCATGCCCAGAGCGTCGGCGAGCTCGCCGTCGGTGGGCGAACGATGCAAGGTCGCGGCCAGCCGGGAGACGGCGGCCTCGATGCTGCGGGCCTTGGCACGGACCGAGCGGGGCACCCAATCCAGGGTGCGTAGCTCGTCGAGGATGTTCCCCTTGATCCGGGCGACCGCATAGGTCTCGAACCGGCATCCCAGGTCGGGGTCGAACCGCTCGACCGCATCGATGAGACCGAAGATGCCGTAGCTGACCAGGTCGGCACGCTCGACATGGCTGGGGAGGCCGACACCCATCCGCCCGACCACGTACTGGACCAGGGGCGCGTAGCGAAGGATCAGCTCATCGCGAGCTGCGTGCTGGCCGTCGCGCTTGTACGCGGCCCACAAGTCCCCAGTCTTTTCCTCAGCGAACGTCACGTGTGCCTCTAAGCCCGTGGGTGAGTGGCGTCGAACACGGACCGTAACCGTTCCTTGGAAACGTGAGTGTAACGCTGCGTGGTCGCCAGGTCTGCATGACCGAGCAGCTCCTGGACAACCCGCAGGTCGGCGCCACCGTCGAGCAGGTGGGTAGCGAAGGTGTGCCGCAACGCATGCGGATGGGTCGGAGCCACGGCGCGGCGATCCAACGCCCGGCGGGCATCGCGGGGTGTCATCCGCCGGCCCCGGAGATTGAGGAAGAGAGCCGCCGCCGGCGAGGCCTCGGTGGCGAGCGCGCGCCGGCCATCGGCGAGCCAGCGCCGCAGGGCATCGGCCGCCGGTTCGCTCAGCGGCACGACGCGCTGCTTCCCGCCCTTGCCCCAGACACGGACGCGGCCCTGGGCCAGGTCGAGGTCGTCGACGTCGAGCGCCGACGCCTCCGCCACCCGCAAGCCACTGCCGTAGAGCAGTTCCAGCAGGGCCGTGTCGCGCAGGTCGCGGGCCCCGGCGATCCCAGCGGCGGCGGCCCCGTCGAGCAGTGAGCGCAACTCGTCGGGATGCAGCACCCTGGGCAGCCGCGCCTCGCCCCTGGGGGCGCTGAGGCCCGCCGTGGGATCGTTGGTGACGGCGCCGACCCGCCGGGCCCAGCCGAAGTAGCGACGCAGGGCCGACGCTCGCCGGGCGATGGTCCGGCGCGCGAACCCCCGGGTGGCGAGGAAGGCCAGGTACCGCCGGACCGTCGTGCGCTGCACGTCGTCGGGCGAAGTGAGGCCCAGGCGCTCGGCCCAGGTGAAGAACGCCGCAAGGTCGCGTCGGTAGGCCTCGACCGTGGACGGTGCGGCGGCCGTCAGGGAGCGGGTGAACTCGTCCACTCGCCAGCCGGGCGTCACGGGTGCCAAACGTACCGGCCGTCATGGGGTCCCCCCGGCGATCCTCTCGTACCAACCGCCGCGCCTCGCCACCCATCCCGCCTCGCACAGCCGGTCGAGCGCCGGGGCCAGGACCGCGAGGCCGTGCCCCGTGCGCACGCCGATCTGATCGAGGGTGGCGGGCTGCCACCCCACGGCGTCGAGCACCGTGGCGTCGGCCTGGTCGGGCGGGGGGCGGGCGTCCTGGCGGGGCCGCCGGCCCGCAGGCCCCAGCCCCAGGGCCACGAGGACGTCGTCGGCCGAACAGACAGGCGCACGGCCCTCGGCCAGCAGCCCGTTCGTACCCGCCGAGGCGGGCGCCCGCACCGAGCCGGGCACGGCCATGACGTCGATGCCGCGCCGGTCGGCCTCGTCGACCGTGTGCATCGACCCGCCGCGGCGATGCGACTCGACCACGACGACCAGGTCTGCGAGCGCCGCGATGATTCGGTTGCGCGCCGGAAAGCGCCAACGCTCGGGCCGGGCGCCCAGCGGCGCCTCGGACAGCAGGACGCCATGACGTGCCACCGCTCGCCAAAGCTCGGCCTGGCCGCGGGGGTACACGACATCGAGGCCGCTGCCGACGACGCCGATGGGCGGGGCGCCGTCGCCGTCTCGTGCGGCCGACAGGGAGCCCCGGTGCCCGGCCGCGTCGATGCCCGATGCGAGACCGGAGACGACCGCCACGCCGGCGGAGGCCAGGTCGCGGCCCAGCTCACAGGCGATCGCTGCGCCGGTCGAACTGCACTGGCGCGTCCCCACCACCGCCACCCGCGGACCGGCCACGACGTCGGGTGACCCCCGATGGAACACGACGCCCGGTGGTTCGATGTCGGCAGCCAGGACGGGTGGATAGCCGGCCGAGCCAACGACGGCGACGCCGATGCCCTGCTCGACGATCGCCTGCCACACGACAGCCGGGTCGATCTCCGCGGCGGTTTGACGCCACCCGGCCATGAGGGCGTCGGGCCGCGACCCCAGGGCCGCCGCCACGTCGGCGTTGTGCCAGGCCGTGCCGCCTCGGATGCGACGCCAGGCGCGGGCGGCCGATTCGGTCCGCAGGATGGCGGACAGGCGGGCGGGGCCCATCCCCGGTAGGCAGGTGAGTGCAACGGCGAACGCCTCTGGGGGAAGTCCCCGGGGCCCGGAGCCTCCGCCAGACAGGCGGGCGGGTGACCGGGCCATCACGCCACCCGCCAGTCGAAGCAGAGCGGATCGGCCCGCAACGCCAGCGCAGTGCTCACGTGCTCGACCCCCAAGGGCCCGGCGTGGCCGGCGAGGTCGGCGATGGTGCGGCCGACGCGGCGGACGCCGCCGAGGCCCCGTCCGGTGAGCCGCCCGGCTCGCAGCGCCCGTTCGACCAGCCGGGTGGCGGCGCGGTCGAGCGCCGCCACGTCGTCGAGCCGCCACGCCGGCAGGGCGGCGTTGGCGACCACGTCGCGCTTGGCCGATGCCGCTCGCGCCTGCGCCACCCTGACGGCCACCGCGCGCGTCGGCTCGCCGGCGGCAGTGTCGAGCAGCTCGGCGACGTCGGGCCTGCCCACTTCAACACGGAGGTCGAACCGATCGAGCAGCGGCCCCGACAACCGCCGCGCGTAGCGGGCCCGGGCGGCCCCCGAGCAGCGACAGCCGCCGGGAGGCCCGCCCTCGCCACAGGGGCACGGGTTCATCGCCCCCACGAGCAGGACCCGCGCCGGGAACGTCACCTTGGCGGCGGCTCGGGCCACCCGGATGACGCCCTCCTCCAGCGGCTGGCGCAGGTTGTCGAGCACCAGCGGCTCGAACTCGCCGACCTCGTCGAGGAACAGCACGCCGTTGTGGGCGAGCGAGATCTCCCCCGGCTGCATCGAGCCCGAGCCCCCGCCCACGAGGGAGACCGCGGAGGCCCCGTGGTGCGGCGCACGGAGCGGCGGGCGGCGGATGAGCCCTCCGGGAGGCAGCTGCTGCGCGGCGGCCGAGTGGATGCAGGTGGTCTCGAGCGCCTGGCTGGGATCGAGGTCGGGCAAGAGCCCCGCCAGCCGGCGGGCCAGCATCGTCTTGCCGGCCCCCGGCGGTCCGATGAGCAGCAGGTGGTGCCCGCCGGCGGCGGCGACCTCCAGCGCGAACCGTGCGGCCGGCTGCCCCCGCACGTCGGCGAGGTCGGGGCCCGGCGCCGGCGGCGGCAGCACCACGGGCTCCGGCGGGTCGGGCCAGGGCTCACGCCCGATGAGCGCAGCCGCCAGCTCCTCGAGGTGGCCCACCGGGCGGACCACGTGGCGCCCGATGAGCTGCGCCTCCACCATGCACCCCGCCGGTATCACGACCTCGGGCTCGGCCAGCGCGTCGATCAGCGGCAAGGCTCCGGGGACCGCGCGCACCGAGCCGTCGAGGCCCAGCTCACCCACGAAGGCACGGCCCTCGCCCGAGCTCGGCGGCAGCTGGTCGCTCGCTACCAGCAGCGCTACGGCGATGGCGAGATCGAGGCCGGCGCCGACCTTGCGCACGCCCGGTGGCGCCAGGTTGACCGTGACCCTGGCGTTGGGCCATGCCAGCCGGCTGGACATGAGCGCGGCCCGGACGCGGTCGCGCGCCTCGCGGCACGTGGTGTCGGGCAGGCCGACGACGGTGAACGCGGGCAGCCCCTTGGACACGTGGACCTCGACCCGAACGGGCCGGCCCTCGACACCGAGCAGGGTCGCCGACGCGACGGTTGCGAGCACGAGCGGGGCCTCCTGACGAGAGGGGGATCTCGAGAGGACGCCGCGACCTCGGGCCCTCGACCCAGCCCGGCCCTGTGACCGGAGCGTGCTCACACCTTACCCGAAGGGTGTGACACTTATGGTCACACCATGTCGTACAGTGAAAGCAACTTTATACAGGAAAAGACACTGAAGATCAGCGCAGACCCCGGTCAGGAGCCCCGGAAGCGAGGCTCCCGGCCTTCGACGAAGGCGGCCATCGCCTCGGCCGTGTCCTGGGTGCCGAAGTTGACGATCTGCGCCTGGGCCTCCGCCTCGAGCGCCTGGGCCAGTGTGAGGTGATCCGAGTTATCGAGGAGCCGCTTGGTCATACTCAGCGCCAGCGGCGGCCCGGCCGCCAGCCGCGTCGCCAGCTCGGCGACGGTGGCGTCGAGGTCCGAGCGCGGGACCACGCGGCTCACGAGCCCGATCCGTTCCGCCTCGGCGGCGGTGATGATGTCCCCCAGCAGGGCCAGCTCCTTGGCCTTGAGCAGCCCCACCGTCCGGGGCAGTGACCACGAGCCGCCGCCGTCGAGACTGAGGCCGCGCCGGACGAAGATCTCCGAGAAGCGCGAGTCGTCGCTGGCGACGACGATGTCGCAGGCCAGGGCCATGTTGAGCCCGACGCCCACGCACACTCCCGCGACACGGGCGATGACGGGCTGGGGCAACGAGTACAGGGCGTCGATTGCAGCGGAGATCGAGCGCATCACCCGGAGCGGATGGCCGATGTCGTCTGCCGCCGCACCAGTGACGTCGGCACCCGACGAGAAGTCGTCACCCTCTCCCGTCAGCACGACGCAGCGGTCGTCGCGGCGCCGTGCCACCTCGCGAAACGCCGCTTCGATCTCGGGCCACGCCCCGACCGGGATGGCGTTGCGCTTGGCGGGGTTCGACAGGGTCACCGTGACGATGCCCTGGCTGCGCTCGACCTGCACGTGGCCCATCTGGGGCACGATACTGAGCCGGTGGGCTTCAACCCGTTTCGCCAGACCCGCCGCTCTCCCGTCGACTACGTGATGGTCGCGGCGGCGCTGGTGGTGTGCGTCGTACTGGTCATCTGGGCCTTCGCCGGCTGAGATCCAAGCCTCAGAACGCCGCCTCGATCACGTCCAGGGTGGACCCGCGCACGGCCACGACGTCGAAGCGGATGCTCCGGCCGGCCGCGCCGGCGTCGAGCGGGTGGTCGGCCAGGAAGCTCGCCGCCAGCGTCCGGAGCCGTCGCTGCTTCGCGATGGTGACGGCTTCGGCCGGAACGCCGAACCGATCGGAGGTGCGGGTCTTGACCTCGCAGAACACCAGCTCGCCGGGCCGCCCCACGACGAGGTCGAGCTCCCCCTCGGCGCAGCGCCAGTTGCGTGCGACGACCTCGTAGCCGGCGGCGCGGTACCAGTCCGCCGCACGATCCTCACCGCGCGCCCCCAACCGCTGCCGGTATCCGCGGCCCCGGTCGCCCCCGCCCACCTACAGCTCCTTGGCGGGGAGCTCCTCGACGTTCACGTCCTTGAACGTGACGATCTTGACCGACTGCACGAACCGGCTGGTGCGGTACATGTCCCAGACCCACGCATCGTGCAGCTCGAGCTCGATGTACGTGCGCCCGCCCTCGTTGCAGACCGTCTGGCGCACCTGGTTGGCCAGGTACGAACGCCGGTCGGTCTCGACGACGTACGAGAACATCGGCGTCAGGTCCTTGTACTCCTTGTAGAGCTGGAGCTCGATGTCCGCCTCGTACTGCTCGAGATCCTCGGCGCTCATGGGGGAGCACCCTACCGGCGGTACTGCCGGCCGGTCGTCGGCTCAGATGCTTCCCGCTCTCGGCGCTGCGCGCCGGGCCGCTCGGGCCCCGCCCTCCCGTTTCGGTCGGGCTCAGATGCTTCCCGCTCTCGGCGCTGCGCGCCGGGCCGCTCGGGCCCCGCCCTCCCGTTTCGGTCGGGCTCAGGCGTCGCGCCGCTCGCGGACCTTCGCGGCCTTTCCGATGCGGTCGCGCAGGTAGTAGAGCTTGGCCCGGCGCACATCGCCCCGGGTCACGACCTCGATCTTGGCGATGGTCGGGGTGTGCAGGGGAAACGTGCGCTCGACGCCGACGCCGTAGCTGACCTTGCGGACCTTGAACGTCTCGCGGATGCCTGAGCCCGAGCGTCCGATGACGACACCCTGGAACACCTGGACCCGCTCCTTGGAGCCCTCGACCACACGGACGTGCACCTTGAGGGTGTCGCCGGGGGCGAAATCGGGAATGTCGGTGCGCAGGCTGGTCTGGTCGACGAGATCGGTCGGGTTCATCGCGGGGTCGCCTTCGTCGTCCTGGGAGATGCGGGCGGACGGATGATGGTATCCGGGCTGGCGAACCGAACACAAAGTCACAAGCTCGACCGCCGAACCCTCGCCTCAAGCCCCGGAACCGTCGTCCTCCAGCCCGAACTCGGCCAGGAGCGAGCGCTCCTCCAGCGTCACACCGCCGCGCGACTCGATCAGGTCGGGGCGAAGGTCGAGGGTGCGGCGAAGCGCCCGAGCGCGCCGCCACCGGGCGATCCGGCCGTGGTCGCCCGAGCGCAGCACCTCGGGCACCTCCCACCCCCGGAACACGGCCGGGCGGGTGTAGTGCGGATACTCCAGGAGCCCGTCGCGGAACGACTCGTCGTCGGCGGACACCCGGTTGCCCATGACGCCGGGGATCAGCCGCCCGACGGCCTCGATGACCACCATCGCGGCGACCTCACCGCCGGCCAGGACCACGTCGCCGATCGACAGCTCGCCGTCGCACAGGTGCTCGCGCACGCGCTCATCGATGCCCTCATAGCGGCCGCACAGCAGGCTGAACCCGCCCTCGAGGCTCGAGAGCTCCTGCGCCACCGACTGGTCGAACCGGCGGCCGGCCGGACCCAGGTAGAGCAACGGCCGTGGCGGCTCGATGGCTTCGACGGCGGCGAAGATGGGCTCGGCCATGAGGACCATGCCCGCGCCGCCTCCGAACGGCGCGTCGTCCACCGACCGATGGGGGTCGGTGGCGCAGGACCGCAGGTCGTGGACCCTGATGTCCAGTGTTCCGGCGGCCCTGGCCTTGCCGACCAGGCTGTGGGCGGCGAAGTGGTCGACCAGGCCCGGGAAGATCGTGAAGACGTCGATCCGCATCGCGGCGCCTCTAGGGCTCCAGGAGGCCCTCGGGTGGGTCGATGACCACCCTTCCGGGTGTGTGCTCGACCACGAACACGACCGGTACCAGTGCCCCACCGTCGAGCTCGAGCAGGTCGGAGGCGGGGTTGGCGACCACCGCAACGCACCTGCCGGCAACCTCACCCTCGACGGTGACCACCTCGCTGCCCACGAGATCGTGGACCCACAGTGCCTCGGGATCGTCGAGGGGCTCGGCCCGTAGCGCCAAGCCCCGCAGTCGTTCGGCCGCCTCTCGACCGGTATGACCCTCGAACGCCACGATCCAGCGGCGCTGGTGGGGACGGGCGGCGGCGACGGTCAGGTCGCCGGCGTCGCTGGACAGGACGGTGCCCGGTGCGAGGCGCTCGACGCGATCGGTTGTCAGATCGACGACCACCTCGCCGCCCAGGCCATGCGGCCTGGTCACGCGGCCTACTTCGAGCAGGGGTGCACTGAGGGTCGATTCGGGCTGCTCGTCGCCGGGCGCGATCTCCGCGCCGGGAACCGGTGATCCGCGGAATCGACCCTCGGTCCGACCGCCCGTGTCTCCGGCCGGCGTCACGCGGGACCTCTCAGTGAACCCTGATGCGGCCGGCCGCAAGCCGGGATGGCGGGTACGAGTCGTGCGTTATGACGTCCTCCGCGGCATCAGGGTTCAGTCCTCGAACTCGACCTCGACGTCGCTGCCGTCGCGGGCAGCGGCCGCGCGGGTCACGGTCCGGATGGCCTGGGCCACACGGCCTCGCTTGCCGATGACCCGCCCCATGTCGGACGGGCCGACGCGCACGGTGAGGCGCGGCAGGTTGCGGCCCCGTTCCGTGTCGATGCGCACGGCGTCGCGATCCTCGACCAGCGAGCGCACCAGGTGCTCGAGAACGGCGCGGGCGGTCGGCACCTCGGGCGGGGCGGCGGTGTCGCTCACCCGGTCTCCTCGGCGTTTGTCGGCGGCTTCATCGGCGTTCTCGTCAGCGGCTTCCTCGGCAGCAGCCTCGGCCTCCGGTTCGCCGCCCGCGTCTGCCTCGGGCGCCGACTTGGTCGCAGCGGCCTTCTTCGCCGTGGCCTTCTTGGCTGTCGACTTGCTGGCGGTCGCCTTGCTGGCGGTCGCCTTTGCCGCCGTCGCCTTGGCGGCGGTCGCCTTGGCGGGCTCGTTCGCCGGCTCCGCGGCGGGCTCGGACGGCGCATCGCCCCTGAAGGTGCCCCACGCGCCCGAGATCTCGAGCAGCTTGCGCACCGACTCGGTCGGCTGAGCGCCCTTGCGGAGCCAATCGACGGCTTTGTCGTTGTCGATACGGATAGACGAGGGGTCGGGCCGCGGGTCATAGACACCCACGATCTCGATGAATCGTCCGTCACGGGGCGACCGGGAATCGGCCGCGACCACGCGGTACGTAGGTTGCTTCTTCTTGCCCATCCGCATGAGGCGGAGCTTGACGGCCACTCGCGTTCTTCTTTCTTTCGTCTCGGGGGTAGCGAGGTTATTGGTTGAGACCCGGCAGAGTGAAAGGCTGACGTGCTGCGGCCCGGCCGCCACCGCCGGGCGGCGTCACCCTGCCGCCGCCCTTGCGGCCCTTGCGGCCCTTTTGCCGCCCCGCACACCCTTGGTGCCGGACAGCCCCGGCATCCGCTTCATCAGCTTCTGCATCTCGCGGAACTGCTTGATGAGCTGGCTGACGTCTGCGGTCTGGGTGCCGCTGCCGTTGGCGATGCGCAAGCGGCGAGAGCCGTCGATGACGTTGGGCTCGATCCGCTCCTCGCGTGTCATCGAGCGGATGATCGCCTCGACCTTGCTCACCTGGTTCTCGTCGACCTCGGTGTTGCGCAGTTCCTTGGGGACGCCGGGCATCAGCCCCATCAGGTTCTGCAGCGGCCCCATCTTGCGGACCTGCTGCAGCTGGTCCAGGAAGTCGTCGAGTGTGAACTTTCCCTCGAGCAGCTTGGCGGCGGCGGCCTCGGCCTCGTCCTTCTCGTAGACCTGTTCGGCCTTCTCGATCAACGTGAGCATGTCGCCCATGCCGAGGATGCGGCTGGCCAGGCGGTCGGGGTGGAAGAGGTCGAAGTCCTCGACCTTCTCCCCGGTGGATGCGAAGGCGATGGGCTTGCCCACCACCTCCTTGACCGACAGCGCCGCGCCGCCCCGGGCGTCGCCGTCCAGCTTGGTGAGGATGATGCCGTCGAGGGCAAGGGTGGCGTCGAACGACTCGGCCACCGTGACGGCGTCCTGGCCGGTCATCGCATCGACGACCAGGAAGGTGTAGTCGGGGTGGATTGCCTGCGAGATGCGTCCGACCTGGTCCATCATCTCGGTGTCGATGGCCAGCCGGCCGGCGGTGTCGACGATGCAGACGTCCCGGCCGAGTCGCCGGGACTCCTCGACCCCGGCCCGGGCAGTGTTCACCGGGTCGACGCGCTCCCCGCTCCCAAGGCCGCTCGGGCCGGGCTCGCTGAACACCGGCACGTTGATGCGTTCACCCAGGGTTCGCAGCTGCTCGACGGCGGCCGGCCGCTGCAGGTCGGCGCCTACCAGCAGGGGGTTCCGGCCCTGCTGGCGGAACCAGCGTGCGAGCTTGGCGGCGTTGGTCGTCTTGCCGGAGCCCTGGAGGCCGGCCATGAGCACGACCGTCGGCGGGCGGGAGGCGTACTGGAGCCGGATGGCCTCCCCGCCCAGGGCCTCGACCAGCGCCTCGTTGACCAGCTTGACGACCTGCTGGGCCGGGTTGAGCGCCTCGTGGATCCGCGCGCCGATCGCCCGCTCCCGGATGCGCTCGAGCATCGTCTTGACGACGACGAAGTTGACGTCTGCCTCGAGGAGCGCCAAGCGGATCTCGCGCAGGACCTCGTCGACGTCCGACTCGCGCAGCGTTCCCTTGCTGCGCAACCTGCTGAAGATGCCCTCGAAACGTTCGGACAGCGACTCGAACATGAGGGACAGAGCCTACCGGCCTGGCGAGACGCCGAGCCGGTCCCGGCCGTCGCGGTTGCAGCTATCCGCCGTCGGCGCTGCCGACCACGAGGCGGCTGTCGACGTCGGCCACGCCGGGGACCGACGCAGCGGCGCGCTCGATGTCGGCCTTCCCCGTCGCGTGCGGAGCGCCGCCGGTCAGGATCGCCTTGCCTGCGACCACCTCGACCTCCGGCTGGGGCAGGTGCCAGGTGCGAGGCGAGTGCGACAGCTCGTAGCGGACGCGCTCGGCCACGGCGTCGTCGCTCGCCGGTGCCCGTCGCTGCTCCCACTGGCGGCGGAGCGTGTCCCGCAGCTCCTGGCCCGAGGTGGGCGCCACCAACATCCCGATGCCGACGCCGACCCCGAGGACCAGCGCGCGGCGCAGTCCGATGAGCCGGCCGACGCGGTAGGTCGAGCGGGCCGACAGCCTCCCGGCCTGGTAGCCCGCCTTGGCGGACACCTTGCCGACGCCGACCGTCGCCTGCACTGGCAAGAGCACGGTTCGCATCATGTCTCCACCTCCTGTGCGACACCCTCGCTCACGCGAAGAGTGCCTCGACGAACTCGTCGGGATCGAACTCGACCAGGTCCCCCACCGCCTCGCCCAACCCCACCAGCTTGATCGGGATGCCGAGGCTGGTCTCGATGGCGAGCGCGATCCCGCCCTTGGCCGAGCCGTCGAGCTTGGTGAGCACCACCCCGGTCACGTCCACCGCCTCGGTGAACTGCTCGGCCTGCGCCAAGCCGTTCTGGCCGGTCGTGGCGTCGAGAACCAGGAGCACCTCGGTGACGCTCCCGGGGTCGCGGTCGGACACGCGGCGCACCTTGCGCAGCTCGTCCATGAGGTTCGTCTTCGTGTGCAGTCGCCCTGCCGTGTCGGCGAGAACGAGATCGCTACCCCGGGCGGCCACGCGCTGGACCGCGTCGAAGACAACCGCCGACGGATCGCCACCCTCGCTGCCCCGCACGATCTCGGACCCGGTGCGCTCGGCCCACAGGCCGAGCTGCTCGGCCGCGGCGGCGCGGAAGGTGTCCGCCGCCGCCATGATCACCGACCGGCCGTCATCGAGCTGCTGGCGGGCGATCTTGCCGATCGTGGTCGTCTTGCCAACGCCGTTGACGCCGACGAACAACCACACGTTCGGGCTGCCAGGCTCGTAGCGGAGCGACCGGTCGCCCTCGGCAAGGAGGGCCTTCAGCTCGGACTTGAGCCGGTCCAGGAGCACCTCGGGATCGGTGATGCCTTCGGCCTTGGCCGTGGCCTGGAGGTCGTCGAGCACCCGCTGCGTCGCCGCCACCCCGACGTCGGCGCGAATCAGCGCCTCCTCGAGCTCGTCCCAGGTCTCGGCGTCGACCTTCCGCGAGCGGATGGCGCCCAGGTAGCCACTGAGCGCGCCGCGGGCCATCGTGAGGCGCTCACGGAAGCTGGGCCTCGCCGCGGGAGCAGCCGGCGCCTCCGGCTCTGGTGGCGCCTCGACGACGGTGCCGCGGCTGGCCTCGTCGTGGACGCCGGCGAAGGCGTCCTCCACCTCGGCGACCAGGTCGTCGTCCACGGGCTCGGGCGGGGTGGTCGGCGCTTGGCGCTGCGGGGGGGCTGGCTCGAGCCCGACACCCCGATCCCGCCGCCCGCGGGCCACGAAGGCGATTCCACCCAGGACCACGACGGCAATGACAAGGATGATGATCCCGATCTCCATGGTGATGCCGGAGCCTACCGGCCGCCCCGGAGGGTGCTGGAAGGCGCACCGGCCCGCCCACGACCGGCGTTCGAACCCGGCGCATACCGGCACATCGGAACGCCGGTTCGGCCGCACGCACCGAGAAATCTCGGCGGACCCGTAAGGCCACCGCCGGTCGGCGGTCAGGAGGGGTGTCACGGGCCGGAACCGCCGGCCCCTCACTCACCAGGAGCCCCGATGAACCTGAACCCCGGCACCCGCACGCTGCTGGTCGCTCTGACAGTGGCGGGATCCGCCCTCGTGGCACCGGCGATGGCGCTGGCCGAGACGCCGGCCCCCGAGGGCCCGGTCGGGCCGGTCGATGTGGCCAACCCGATCGACGAACCCGAGCCCCAGCCCTGCGACGACCCCAGCGACTGCCTCACCAACCCGACCGAGCCCGAGCCTTGCGACGATCCCGGCGACTGCCTCACCAACCCGACCGACGACCCGGATGACGGCGGGGACGATGGCGATCCCGGCGGGCAGGACGACGGCGAAGGCCCCCACGTGACGCCGCCGTCCGACGTCGACGAGCCGATCCTGGCGAACCCGACATTCACCGGCTGATCCGAGACCTCCGGGGGGAGCCGCGGCGGGGCGGCTCCCCCCGGCCTCCCTTCCCCGCTACGTGCCGACCCACGTCCCTGCCTCCGAGGAGCCTTCCCGTGACCACACCCATGACCACCCGAACGATCATCCGTGCCACCGCCGCGGCCGTCGCCCTGACGCTCGCGGTCGGCGCCTGTGCCGGTGGCGACCATCCCCCCAACCCCCGCAACGAGCCCGAGGCCACGCCGACGGAGGCGCTCGAGAGCCCGGCACCGTCCGGCACCGGAGCACTGGTGGCGCGGTCGAGCACCGATCTGGCGGTGTTCGACCAGCCTGGCGACCCGGCGCCGGCCCAGGTTCTGCCAGCCAAGACCGCGTTCGGATCGGCCCGGGCGCTGTTGATCGACGGCGAAGACGGAGGCTGGCTCCGCGTCCTCCTGCCGACGCGACCCAACGGCTCCACCGGCTGGATCCGGCGCGCCGACGTCGAGGTCCGCCGTGTCGACGAGTCGATCGAGGTCGATCTCTCGGCCCGCACGCTCCGGCTGCTCGTGGGTGGCCAGGTCGTCGTGACCACGCCGGTCGCGACCGGAGCAGCTGACAACCCCACGCCGGCGGGCCGGTTCTACGTCGTGGACAAGCTCGCAACGGGCGACCCCGACGACACCTACGGGCCCGTTGCCTTCGGCCTCTCGGGCCATTCCCTCGAGGCCGGCGAGTTCGCCGGCGGCGACGGCCAGATCGGCGTCCACGGCACCAACGATCCGGGCTCCATCGGCCAGGCGGTCTCCCACGGCTGCATCAGGCTCCACAACGACGTGATCCTGCGGCTCGCCGATCTGGTACCTCTTGGGACGCCCGTCGTCATCGATTGACGATGGAGGCCGAGGGGGGCGCGGAGGCCGGATGGCACAGCAACGGGACGACGCCGATCTGGTCCTGGCCACCCGCGCCGGCGACGGCGACGCCTTCGGCATCCTCTTCGACCGCTGGTTCGATCGGGTGTGGGACGTCGCGTGGCATGTCGTGCGGGACCGCGAGGTCGCAGCCGAGGTCGCCCAGGACGTCTTCCTCGTCGCCTGGCAACGCATCGACGACCTGCGCGAGCCGGCGGCGTTCGGGGGCTGGTTGCTCCGGACGTCGCGGAACCGGGCGCTCAACCGGCTCGAGCGCGAGCGCCGCACGACGCCCGCGGGCGGGACCGGGGACCCGGTGATGGCCGCCTTGCCGGACCCGGGCACCGACCCCGCCACCGCCGTCGAGGACCGCAGTCGCGACGAGCTGGTCTGGGCCGCGGCTGCCGCCTTGGGCGAGCGCGACGCCAGTGTCCTCGACCTCCATCTGCGCCACGGACTCACCCCCGGAGAGATCGCGGAGGCGCTCGACGTCGCTCCCAATCACGCCCACCAGCTGCTGTTCCGGCTCAAGGAGCGGCTGGCTGCGGCCATCCGCTCCTGGGTGCTGTGGCGCCACGGCGTCCCGCGGTGCGCCGACCTACGGACGGCGCTGGCCGGTGCCGGCATCGCCGCCTTCGGACCGGACGCAGTGCGCGCCATCGGCCGTCACGCCGGCGGCTGCGAAGCCTGCACGGAGGACCGCGACGAGGTCCTGGCGCCCGAACGCCTCTTCGCGATGGTGCCGCTCGCCCTCGCCCCGCCGCTGCTCAAGGCAAAGGCCGCCGCCGCGCTGGAGTCGGGTGGGGTACCGATGGCGGGATCGCGGCATGGGCGACGTGGACGTTGGGGTCGGCGGCGGCACGCGTGGCGGGGCCTCGCGGCCGCAGGGGTTGCTGCGGTGGTGACCATCGGCTTGGTCGTCGCACTCGCCGGGCGGGCCGGAGACGGGAAACGGGGCACCGCCACGATCGATGCCACGGAAAGCACAGCGACCGGAGCCGACGGTTCGACACCTCCGACGCTGCCAGCCACCGCCCCGACGACAACGACGTCGACGACGTCGACCACGGTCGAGCCCGCCACCGGCGCCCCCGCGGTCACGACTGCGTCGCCAACCGACCCACCCACGACCACCGAGCGGCCGACCACGACCACCGACCCGCCGGCACCGCCCACGATCGGCGGCTTCCGTGCCAGTCTGCGACGTGGCGCATGCGAACAGGCGCTGCCCGGGACGGTGATCGTGTGGCAGACCTCCGGGGGGACGACCCAGAGCGTCGGTGCCCCCGACGGCTCCGTCACCCCGGTCGGCAGCGAGGGATCGCAGCTCTTCTGCCCGCATCAGCCGGGCACCTGGACGTTGACGGTCACGGGCTCCGGGGGAACCTCCACCGCGACCGCCGGGGTGTGACCTACGCCCCGACGGCGACCTTCTCGCTCACCACCTTGGACGACCCGCCGTCCTGCATCGTGATGCCGTAGAGGCAGTCGGCAGCCTCCATCGTGCGCTTCTGGTGGCTGACGATGATGAGCTGCGCCTCCTGACGGAACTCGGCGATGAGCTCGAGGAACCGGTGCAGGTTGACGTCGTCCAGTGCGGCCTCGACCTCGTCCATCACGTAGAAGGGCGACGGCCGGCTGCGGAACACGGCGAACAGGTAGGCCAGCGCCGTCAACGAACGCTCGCCGCCGGACAGCAGCGACAGCTTCTTGACGTTCTTGCCCGACGGCTTGGCCTCGACCTCGATCCCGGTGTCGAGCAGGTCGTCGGGGTTCGTGAGCCGCAGCCGGCCCTCGCCACCGGGAAACAGGGTGGCGAAGAGCTGTTCGAAGTTCTCGCTGACGTCGGCGAAGGCGGCGGCGAACACCCGCACGATCTCCTCGTCGATGGCGCGAATCACCTTGTTGAGCTCGCGGCGGCTGGCCTTGATGTCGTCGAGCTGCTCGGACAGGAAGGCATGGCGCTCGGACAGTGCCTCGAACTCCTCCAGAGCCAGCGGGTTGATCGGGCCCATCACCCGCAGCTCCCGCTCGAGGTCGCGGACGCGCGCCGCCGGAGTCAGGCCGTCGGGCAGTTCCGGCGGCTGGGCCTGGACGGCGGTGTCGGGCTCGACGTCCAGCTGGGTACGGCACAGCTCGATCGCCTGCTCGAGCCGCAGGCGGACCTCCGCCTCGTCGATCTCGGCCCGCTGCGCCCGCTCCCGCAGCTCCGCCAAGGCCCGCTCCTTGGCGGTGCGCTCCCGGCGCAGGCCATCGAGCTCCGCCGTCAGGGCCCGCTGGGCGTCGGTCTCGCGCTGCCGGCGCTCGTGCACCGCGGCCAACCGCTCGTCCACCAGCGCGAGCCGGTCGCCGACGAACGCCGCCAAGCGGTCGAGCGCCAGCTCGGCAGCGTCGAGCTCGCTTCGACGGGTCTCGGCCTCCCGCCGCGCCTCCACGGAGCCGGCCAGCCGCTCCTCGACCTCGCCGAGCCGGGCCCGCAAATAGTCCCGGCGGTCGACCAGCGAGGTCCGACGCCGGTCGAGACCCGTCCGCACGTCGGCGAGCTCGTTCGCCCGGTCCTCGAGCCGCTGCCGCGCCTCGGCCATGGCGGCGGCTTGCTCGCGCCACGACGCCTCCTCCGCCTCGAGCTCCGGCAGCAACGCCTCCAACTCGTCGGCGCGGGCGCCGTCCCGCGCCGCCTGCCCGGCGGCCTCGACCCGCTGCCCCTCCAGCGTCGCCAGTTCGGCGGCCACGTCCTCTCGCTCGGCCGCCGACCGCTCCCGTGCCGCCGTGGCCGCCGCCAGGATGGCACGCGCCTCCTCGAGCTGGCCGAGCGCGGCCTCTTCGACCCGCCGAGCCTCGTCGACCGCGGCGCGGGCGGCCCGATGGTCGGCGATCGCTCGCTCGGCGACAACGATGGCGGCGGCGCCCCGCTCGCGCGCCTCATCGAGCGCGTGCCCGGTGGCACCGGTTGCGGAGGCGCCGATCCGCCAGCCGGTGACGCCGAAGCGACCGCCGTCCCGAGTCACGACGACGGTGCCGGGATGAGCCAGCGCCGCGTCGAGCGCCGCCTCCCAGCCGCCGTCGACGACCACCGCGGCGCCCAGCAGCCCGTCGAGGACCGGCCCAACCTCCGACCGGCGTGGCCGCACGTGAGCCAGCACCGGCTCGCCTGACGGCGGCGTGGTGCGTGGTCCGGCCGGCGCGGCGCCCAGCGCCAGGACCGCGCCGGGCACGTCCCCCTCGGCCAGGACACCGAGTGCCCGCCGGCCCGAGTCGACCGAGTCGAGCACCACCGCGGCCAGCGCCTCGCCGCATGCGGCCTCGACGGCGGCCTCCCAGCCGGCGTCCACCTCGACCAGGTCCAGGAGGGTGCCCATCACGCCATCGACCGCCGCCAGCCGCTCGACGCCGGCACGGGCCCGGGCCTCGTCGAGCGCCAACTCCAGGGCCTCGCGCCGGGCGGTCCAGCCATGGCGGTCTGCCTGCGCCGCGTCACGGCGCTCCTCGGCCGTCTGTGCCGCGTCCGCTGCCGCCTCCCGGCTCCGGCTGGAGGCCTCCGCGGCGGCGACGAGGTCCGGCTCCGCAGCTTCCGCCGAGGCAACCTCGGTGGTGGCCTCCGCCGCCTCGCCATCGAGCCGGTCGAGCCTGGCGCGGAGCTGCGCGGTCCTCGCCGCCACCCGACGCTGTTCGCCGTCGGACCGGTCGAGGGCGCCCCGCAACGCGTCCAGCTCGCCGCGTGCTGCCGCAGCCCGGCCGGAGGGCTCCGGCACGCCCCCGGCCCAGTCCCGGTCGAAGGCGGCGCGGGCGGCGGCCAGCCCGGCCTCCGCCTCCGCCAGCGCCTCGGTGTCGGGCGCCAGCCGCTCGGTCTCGTCGTCCAGTGCGTCGAGCTCCGCTCGCAGGCGGGCGGAGTCGGCCTCGAGGCTGGCGACCACAGCCTGGTCCACGAACGCGGCCCGCTCCCGGCCGACACCCCGCCGCCGCTCGGCCAACAGCGCGAGCTGGCCGCGAGCCTTCTCCCGCGCCGCCTCCAGTCCCGCCAGGACGTCGCCCACGGCGCTGCCCCCCAGCGCGCCGAGCCGGGCCTCGGCCGCCACCACCGCGGTGTCGAGCTCGCCGAGGCGCCCCTTGAGGAGTGCCTCCTCGTTGCGAAGCTCGGCCCGGGCCGCAGTCAGGTCGCCGAGGCGCCGCTTGAGGGTCGTGAGCTCCCGCCCGGCGACGTACACGTGCAGCGCCCGGAGCTCGGCGACCAGGTCGCCGTGCCGGCGGGCGGCCTCGGCCTGCCGCTCGAGCGGTCGGAGCTGGCGGCGCACCTCGCGCAGGAGGTCCCCGAGGCGCAACAGGTTGCCCTCGGTGGCAGCGAGGCGGCGCTCGGAGCGCTCCTTGCGCTTGCGATGCTTCAGGATGCCGGCGGCCTCCTCGACGATCAGCCTGCGCTCCTCGGGCTTGGCGTTGAGGACCGCGTCGATCTGTCCCTGCCCGACGATCACGTGCTGCTGCCTGCCGACACCCGTGTCGCTGAACAGCTCCTGCACGTCCAGGAGGCGGCAGGGCACGCCGTTGATGGCGTACTCGCTCTCACCCGAGCGCCACAGGGTGCGGGTGACGGTCACCTCGGTGAAGTCGATCGGAAGGAGCCCGGCGCCGTTGTCGATGGTGAGGCTCACCTCGGCGCGTCCGAGCGCCGGCCGGCGAGCCGTGCCGGCGAAGATCACGTCCTCCATCTTCTGGCTGCGCACCGTCGAGGGCGCCTGCGCACCGAGCACCCAGCCGATGGCGTCCACGACGTTCGACTTCCCTGAGCCGTTGGGCCCGACGACGACCGTCACCCCGGGCTGCATCTCGAGGGTGGTGGACTCCGCGAAGGACTTGAACCCCTTGAGGGTCAGCGCCTTGAGGAACATCGACGCGCCAGGCTACGTGCCGGTCGGGACGGGTCCGGGGATCCCGGCGGCCTCACACCTGACAGCTCGGGCACCAGTACGTGACCTTGCCGCCGCTGCGGACCTTGGTGATGGTGCCCCGGCACCGCCGGCAGGCCTCGCCGTCGCGACCCCACACCTGGAGCTCGTCCTGGAAGCTGCCCTGCTTGCCGTGGAGGTCGGTGAACGGATGCTCGTCGGTGGACGTCCCGTGGTGCTTGGTCGCTTCGTGCAGGATCTCGACCAGCGAGCGGTAGAGCCGGCGGATCTCCATCGTCGACACCGTGGACACCTCGCGGTCGGGGCGCAGGCCGGCGTCGTAAAGGATCTCGTCGGCGTACAGCCCGCCGAGCCCCACCACGAACGTGGGGTCGAGCAGCACCGCCTTGAGCCTCTCGCTTCGGCGCCTCACGAGCGACTGCGCGAACGCGGTCCAGGACACGGGTGCCGCCACCGGATCGAGCCCCAGCTCGGCGAGTGCCGGCACCTCCTCGACCAGCAGCTCGGGGGTGACCACGAACGCCTCGGCCCTGCCCTCGGGATCCGTCAGCCGCAGCTGGCCGCCCTGCGTGAACGTGATCGACAGCAGGAGGTCCTTGGGCGCCTCGTCCTTGGGGGCGACCCGCACGAGCGTGCCGGTCTCGCCAACGTCGAACACCAGCAGCTCCCCGGTGTCGAGCGCCTGCACGAGGAGAGACCCGCGGCGATCGACGTTGCGGATCTTGGCGCCCTCGAGCCGCGCCTGGAACGCCTTGCGCGAGCCGTTGCGGTTGGTCGCCTTGGCCACCACCACGTCGACCGACTTGACCCGGCGCCCCACGGTCTCGCGCTCGAGACCCCGCCGCAGGGTCTCTATTTCGGGCAGCTCAGGCAATGTCGGTCTCCAGCTCCGCAAGGAGTGTTGCGTAGGCGTCGCGGGCCGCGACCTGTTCGGCCTGCTTCTTGGATCGCCCTTCACCGACGCCGCGGGCGATGCCGCAGACGGCGACGGTCACGTGAAAGCGCCGGGCGTGATCGGGCCCTTCGGCCAGCGTCTCGTAGCGCGGCGCCTCGTCGAAGTGGCGCGCAGTCAGCTCCTGGAGCCGGCTCTTGTAGTCCTGCCCGCCGGGTCCCCCGGCGTGGGCCTCGGCGACGCGTTCGCCCAGCAGGCGCAAGACCAGGTCGTGGGCCTCACCCATGCCGGCGGACACGTAGACCGCCCCGAGCACGGCCTCGAGCGCGTCGGCGAGGATCGACGGCTTCTCCCTCCCACCCGATTGCTCCTCGCCCTTGCCCAGCAACAGGTAGTCGCCCAGACCTAGCTCGTCGGCCACCTCGGCCAGGGTGACGGCGTTCACGACCGCCTTGCGGACGTCGGTGAGCTCGCCCTCGCTGAGCGACTTGTACGCGTGGAAGGCGTGGTCGGTGACGATCAACCCCAACACGGCGTCGCCGAGGAACTCAAGCCGCTCGTTGGACTCGTAGCCCGCGTTCTCGGCGCACCACGAGCGGTGCACGAGGGCAGGCGCCAACACATCGGCGTCAGCGAGTCTGACGCCGAGGCTGCGTGCCAGCTCGTCGAGTCGTGAGACGGGAAGCGAGATCGGTGGGCCCCTACAACCGGGCGAGGACGTAGTCGACGGCGTCGCGCACCGTTTTGATGTCCTCGAGATCCTCGTCCTCGATGCGGAAGCCGACGCTGCGCTCCCCCAGTTCCTCCTCCAGCGCCTCGGCCAGCTCGATGAGGGCCAGCGAATCGGCGTCGAGATCGTCGGTGAACGAGTCGCCCTCGTGGATGGTCGACGGATCGACCTCGAGGATGTCGGCCAAACGGTCGCGAATCAGGTCGAACACCTGCTCGCGATCGAGGGGACTGCGCTCGACGTGGGTCTCGGCGGGCACGACGGACAACTCCTGGTCTCGGGCAGAACGCGGCGCAGTGTACCGGGGCGCGTGTTTGCGCGCTTGTGAACCACGCCCGACTCATTCTGGGTGTAGCCGTGCGGTCATATGCCGCGCAGTTACAACCAGTTGCGCATCACGCCGAGGCCACCGCCGACCGCAGGCGGTCGACGACGCCGGCCTCCACCATCTCCCCGGCAACCCGCGTCGCGTTGACGATCGCCGTGGCCGAGGACGATCCGTGACTGATGATGCACACGCCGTCCACGCCGAGGAGCATGGCGCCGCCGGTCAGGTCCGGGTCGAGCGTGCTGTACAGCGGCAGCAGTGCGGCGAGGGCGGCGTCGGCCACGTCTGTGGTGCTCAGGCCCTCGAGCACCGCCGCGACCAGGGTCCGCAACCCGCCCTCGAGGGTCTTCAGGGCGACGTTGCCGGTGAACCCGTCGGTGACGACCACGTCGACGTCGGGGGTCATGATGTCCCGGCCCTCGACGTTGCCGACGAAGCGTGCCCCGGCACGGTCGAGGGTTCCCGCCGCCGCCAGCAGGCCGTGGGCCTCCTTGACCAGCGGGTTGCCCTTGGTCGGCTCCTCGCCGATCGAGAGCAGGCCGACCCGCGGCTCGGCGATGCCATAGCGCACCCGGGAGAAGACCGCGCCCATCTGTGCGAACTGCACGAGCCACTGGGGCTGGCATTCGGCGTTGGCGCCGGCGTCGAGCAGCACCGTGGGTGACGAACCGGGGACCGGGATGGGCGTGGCGATTGCGGGCCGCGCCACCCCCTTGATCCGCCCCAGGCGCAGGAGCGCCGACGCCATCGTCGCCCCCGTGTTGCCGGCCGAGACCATGGCCGACGCGCGCCCGTCGCGGACGGCCTCGGCGGCGCGTACCAACGACGAATCCTTCATCGTGCGAACGCTGGAGCCGGGATCGGCGTCCATGCCGATGACCTGAGACGCCGGCACGACCTCGAGCTCTCCCCGCAACGGGTCGAGATCCTCGGGCCGGCCCACGAGCACCACCGGTACCCCCAACTCGCTCAGCGCGCGCTGAGCACCCTCGACGATCGCGCCCGGGGCGTGGTCGCCGCCCATGGCGTCGATGGCTACCGGCAGCATCGTGGTGCCCGAGGCGAGCGCGCTCTCCGACGGACGGGAATCGGGCTCAGTCGACCTCGACCGCCACCCGGCCGCCGTACCAGCCGCAGTTGCCGCACACCACGTGCGGCAGCTTCACGGCGTTGCAGCGGGGGCAGACGCTGCGGGCGGGCCGCTCGAGGCGCCAGGCGGCGGCGCGTCGGCTGCGGCCCTTGGCCTTGGAGGTCTTCTTCTTGGGGACGGCCATTGGTCTTCCTGAACGTCTCGAGGGTCACGCAGGGCCGGGAGCGAGGGGCAATGATGCGCCCGGCGGGCGCAAATGGGAAAGGCTAGCGGGCCGGGCGCCGAAGGGCGCAACCGTGCGTCCGGACCTCGCTACCGGTCGAAGCGGAGGGCGTCGAGCGCCGACCACCGGGGATCGGCAGGAGCGGCCTCGCCGGTCCCGTTGGCGCCGTGCGCCACGGGCTCCTCTTGGACCGTGACCGGATGGTCCTCGGGGTCGGGGCCGGCGCAGGCTTCGTCGCAGAGCGGCGCCAGCGGAAGCGCCAGAGCCAGCGCCTCGCGCAGGGCCGGTCCCACGTCGACGTGGTCGGGATCGAGCCGATAGGTCTCGCCCTCGACGGGGTCGGGCTCGAAGATCTCCCGGAGCTCGACCGTCAGCTCGCCCCCGGTCGTCCCCAGGCAGCGCCGGCACTCGCCGGTCCAGTGAGCCACGACCGTTCCCGTCACGGTCAGGGTGGAGCCCTGTGCCTCGAGCGTCAGGTCGGCCCGCACGTCGTCGTCGGTCAGGCGTGACGCCGACAATCCCACGCCGGGCAGGGGCCCGACGAGCAGCACCTGCTTCCGGGAACCAGGACGGCGGAACAACTCACCGGTGGGAACGACGAAGGGACGCGACATGCCGCGGCCCCTTATATCCGGTCTTGATCGAAAAACGGGCTCTGGGTCGCATCCCCTTCGGATCCGGCGCCCACCGTGACGGAACCGGATCCCGCCGCACCGCCGGCCGCTCCGCGGTCCTCGGCGGCCCCACCCGCGTCCCGGCTCGCATCCGTTTCGCCGGCCCCGTTGCCGCGGAGTCGGGCGCGGCCGGTGGCCACGACCGTCATCGCCTTTTCGAGCACCGTCTCGAGCTGCGCCAGCCGCTTGTCGCAGTAGTCGTCTGCCTCGTTGCGGCGCCGGCCCGCCTCGGCCCGCGCCTCGTCGAGCACGCGCCGCGCCTTGGCCTCGGCCGCCTTCGCCACCTCGGAGCGCTGCACCATGCGCTCGGCCTGGCCCCGGGCCGCGGCGAGGATGTCATCGGCCTCGCGTTGGCTGCGGGCCAGGAACTCGTCGCGGTCCTTCATCAGCCAACGGGCCGAACGGACCTCGTCCGGCAGGCGCTCGATCGCCTGGTCCAGCAGGTCGAGCACCTCGTCGCGGTCGACCTTCACCTGCTGCGCCGAGAGCGCCACCGGCCGGGCGCTGCCGATCAGGTCGCGCGCGCGCTGCACCAGCGCCTCGACGTCGCCGCCGGGAGCCCGCTGCGCTACCCGGATCTCGAAGGACTGGTCGTCGTCGGCCGGCATGGCTACTTCCCGAACCGGTCGGCCAACCGCTTGGCCACGGGCGGCGGGACCATCGAGCTGACATCGCCCCCGAAGCGGGCGATCTCACGGATCAGCTTCGAGGCCAGGAACGAGTGCGCCGGGTCGGAGGGGATGAAGAGCGTGTGGACGCCCGACACCGCCCGGTTCATCTGGGCCATGATCAGTTCGGCCTCGAAGTCGGACACCACCCTCAGGCCCTTGACGATGAAATCCGCGCCGACGTCCCGGGCGAGGTCCACGACCAGGCTCGAGAACATCGTGATCTTGATGTTGTCGAGGTGGGCCACCGACTCGTCGATCATCGCCTGGCGGTCCTCGAGGCTGAAGAGGGGCTCGCCCTTCTGGGGGTTGCGCACCGTGGCCACGACGACCTCGTCGAACAGCCGCGACGCCACCTCGATGATGCCCAGGTGCCCGTTGTGGATCGGATCGAACGAGCCGGGGTACAGGACCGTGGTCACGGATCCCACGGTACCCCCCGCCGCGCGCACGACCCCGGCACCGGCCGGGCCAGGTCAGGCGGCGGCCGTCGCGAAGCCCACCCACGTCCCGCCGTAGCGCCCCTCGCGCACGAGCTCCCAGCCGGCGGGGACCGCGACCGGACCGTCGGACTCGATGACGACGAACTCTGCCGGCAGCGCGCCCAGCAGCCGCTCCCACGCCGCGAACGCGTAGGGCGGATCGCAGAACGCCAGGTCGTACCGCTCGGCGCCAAGTCGCGCCAGGAAGCGCTCGGCGGGTGCGGCGACGATGGCGCCGCGGTCGACGAAGCCACAGGCCTCGAGATTGCGCCGCACCGCCTGGCGTGCGGCCCGATCCGAGTCGACGAATGTGGCCCGGGCCGCGGCCTGGGACAGGGCCTCGATGCCCAGCGCCCCGCTCCCGGCGAACAGGTCCAGGACATCGGCCCCCTCGACCACGTCCCGGCTCCGGAGCGCGTCGAAGATCGCTTCCCGCGCTCGGTCGGACGTCGGACGGGTGCGCCCGCCCGGCGGTGCGACCAGCGTGCGCCCGCGTGCGCTGCCACCGACGACTCGCACGGGGCGACGATAGGTGGCGGCCGCGGTGCCAGATGGCATCCTCGTCCAATGGTTGCGAGCACTGAGCGCGTCCGGGTCATCCGCATCGATCAGCCCAAGGTCCGCAATGCCATCAACTCCAAGACCGCCCAACGGCTACACGACCAGTTCGTGGCGTTCGACTACGACGACACGGCCAAGGTCGTCGTCCTCACGGGCGACACCGAGGCGTTCAGCGCCGGCGCCAATCTGCGGGACCTGCCGCGCCTGCGCGACAGCGGCCCGCTCGGGCCGACTCGCCTGGCGTTGTCCAAGCCGGTCATCGCCGCCATCGAGGGATGGTGCGTGGCCGGCGGGTTGGAGTTGGCGGCATGGTGTGACCTACGGGTCGCCGGCCGGGGCTCGCGCTTCGGCTGCCTCGAACGGCGCTGGGGCGTGCCGCTGGTGGACGGCGGCACCTACCGGCTGCCCCAGATCGTGGGGCTGGGCCGCGCGCTGGACCTGATCCTCACCGGCCGCGAGATCGGGGCCGAGGAGGCGGAGCGGATCGGCCTCATCGACCGGCTCGTCCCGCCGGGCGACGCCCTGGACACTGCGGTCGAGCTGGCCGAGGAGATCGCCGGGTTTCCGTGGCGCTCCGTGATGAACGACCGGCGGGCCGTCTACGACGGGCTCGGCCTGAGCCTGGCCGACGCGCTCGCCAACGAGGACCGGCTGGGGCGCGAGGTGATCTTCGGCGACGACTTCGCGGAGGGTGTGGCCCGCTTCGGCGAGCACCAGGCGGAGCGCCGGGGCTAGCGGGGTCGGCGGGCTCGGTGGAGGTCGATGAGATCATCACCTGCGTCGACTGCGGCGGTCGCGCCCACCTGCTCACGGAGCCGCCCGAATGGGGTTGGCAGCCGGGCGACCTGCTCGTCTACCGCTGCGAGGACTGCCTCGACCGCTGGGACGTCGTGATCGCGGACGACGACCTGGAGGATGACTGAGTACGCCGGCCTGCAGCGGTGCCGGTGCGCCCGATGGCACTGCCGTTCTGTCTCATTTGACGCAATGGGCCCGCCGTCGGCGCCCGATCATCGCGGCATGATCGAATCCGCGATCATCGTGCTCGTCGTTGTTGGCGTGTTCAGCGCTCTCGCCGGCTTCGTCGGCCGAGACATGCGTGAAGACGTCCGCAAGCGCGACGAGGTCTCCGACCTCTTCATGGGTCCGCCGAACGGCTAGCCCCCGGCCCGGTTCCGGCGTCCGTTTGCTTCGGTTTCCGTAGGAAACGAACGCCGCTACGACCGGGCGACGGCCGCTTTCCTACCCCTTGAGCAGGAACTCCTGGTCGTCCTCGTCGAGGAAGAGCGCAACCTCGTCGAGCAGGTCGGCATGCGCCTCGAGCCCGCCCTCGCCGTCGACGATGGCGAAGGCCACCTCCCGGGCCCGCTCGACCCACTCGCGGTCGCGGCGCAGCGACGCCAGCTTGAGGTCGCTGCGGCCCTTCTGGCGCTCGCCCATGATCGTGCCCTCGCCGCGTAGCTCGAGGTCGACCTCGGCCAGCGCGAACCCGTCGGTGGTCTCGACCAGGGCACCGAGGCGGGCCTCGGCCTCGGGGGTGTCCGACCGGCTGACCAGGTAGCACCAGGACCGCTCGCTGCCGCGGCCCACGCGCCCCCGGAGCTGGTGGAGCTGGGCGATGCCGAAGCGGTCGGCGTCGAGGACGACCATCGCCGTGGCGTTGGGCACGTCCACGCCGACCTCGATCACCGTGGTCGCCACCAGCACGTCGAGTCGGCCGTCGCGGAACTGGTGCATCGTGGCGTCCTTGTCGGCCGATCCCAGGCGTCCGTGCAGCAGTCCCAGCCGCAGGCCCGCAAGCTCCCCGGCTTCGAGCCGCGCGAACGTCTCCTCCGCCGAACGAACCTCGAGCTTCTCCGACTCCTCGATGAGGGGGTTCACCACGTACGCCTGCCGCCCGGACGCGATCTCGCTGCGGACCGCGTCCCACATCGACTCCTCGTCCGCATCGGTGCGCACCCACCCCGTCGTGATGGGCTGGCGGCCCGCGGGCAACGACCGGATGACGGTCACGTCGAGGTCGCCGTAGACCGTCATCGCCGCCGTCCGAGGGATGGGCGTGGCGGTCATGACCAGCACATCGGGCACCGCTCCTCCGGCCGACTTGTCGCGCAGGGCGGCCCGCTGCTCGACACCGAAGCGGTGCTGCTCGTCGATCACCACCGCTCCCAGGTTCCGGAACTCGACGCCCTCCTGGATGAGCGCGTGCGTCCCGATCACGAGGTCGACCTGCCCCGCCGCCATGCCAGCAAGGATGCGGCGCCGTTCCGCCGCCCCTACCCGGTTGGTGAGCAGCTCCACCCGCACCGGACGCGCCTCGAACAGCGTGGCGCCGTCGTCGGGCACCTCGACCCCGTCGAGCAGCTCCCGGATGCCCTGGGCGTGCTGCTCGGCCAGCACCTCGGTGGGCGCCATGAAGGCACCCTGGTAGCCCCCCTGCACGGCGACGAGCAGGGTCGAGACGGCGACGACGGTCTTACCGCTCCCGACGTCGCCCTGAAGCAACCGGTGCATCGGATGGGGGGCCGCCAGGTCGTGCTCGATCTCCTCGATGGCGGCGCGTTGGTCGTCGGTGAGGTCGAACGGGAGCCGGGCCACGAACGCCTCGACGAGCGGTCCGTCGACCCGGTGGGCGATGCCCTGGGTGGTGCGCTCGATGTGGCGCTTGCGCTGGACCAGCGCCAACTGGACCCGGAGCAGCTCGTCCAGCACCAGCCGGCGGCGCGCCACGTCGCGATGCGCCATCGAGTCCGGGGCGTGGATGCCGGCGAACGCCTCAGCCCTGGTGATCAGGTCGAACCGGTCGAGCACCCAGCCGGGGACGGGATCGAGCAGGCCCCGCACCTGCGAGCGCCGCAGCGCCTCGGCGACCCAGTCGCCGATCTCCCAGGTGGACAGGCCGGCCTTCTCGGACTGCGGGTAGATGGGCACGATGCGGCCGGTCCGATCGCCGATCAGGTCGACCACCGGATTGGTCATCTGCTTGCGGCCGGCGTAGATCTCGAGCTTGCCGAACAGCGCGACGGTCATGCCGGCTCGCAATTGCCGCTCCCGCCACGCCTGGTTGAAGAAGCTGACCCGCAGGTGCCCGCTGCCGTCGGTCACGTCCACGGTCACCAGCACCTTGGGCGGGCGCCCCCGCGTCCGCCGCGACGACACCCGCTGCACGGTCACCAGGACCAGCGCCTCCTCGCCCACCACCAGGTCGCGGACCCGCGCCTCGTTGGTCCGGTCGACGTACCGCCGCGGGTAGTACGTGAGCAGGTCGAGCAGGCTCTCGACGCCGACGATCGCCAACCCCTCGGCCTTGCGCTCCCCGACCCCCCGGAGCCGGGTGACCGGGATGGCCGCCAGCTCCCCGAGCGTGATGGGTGCGGCGTCGGTGGCGGTCGGATCTTGCTCCCCGCTCATGCCGCTTCGCAGCGGGCCGCTCGGGCCTCGCTCGCTCTCTCGGCCTCCGGCACGCTCGGTCAGGCCTACTACTCGATGCCGAACAGATAGGGGTAGAGCGGTTGGCCGCCGTGGTGGACCTCGACCGAAGCCCCGGGGTGGTGCTCGTCGAGCCACTCGGTGATGGCGCGCGTGTCGGCTGGGGTTGATCCCTCGCCCTCGATGACCGTCACGATCTCGTGCTCGTCGGTCACAAGGAGTTCGAGCAGCCGGCACGCCGCCGCCGCCTGGGTCTGCTCCACGGCCAGGATGCCGTCGCTGGTCATCCCGAGGTAGTCCCCCTCTGCGATCGGGCCCACGTCGCTGGTCGAGTCCCGCACCGCGCGGGTCACCTCGCCCGCCAGCACGTTCGACGCCAGCGCCGTCATCTCCTTGGCGTTCTCGTCGGCGCGCGCCTCAGGGTCATAGCTCATGAGGGCGGCGAACCCCTCGGCGATGCCCCTGGTCGGCACCACGCGCACGGTCCGACCGGTGTGGGCGTCGACCTGCTCCGCGACCGGGATGATGTTCTTGTTGTTGGGGAGGATGACCACCTCCTGGGCGGGCACGGCCTCGACGGCGGCGAGCAGCTCGGCGGTCGATGGGTTCATCGACTGCCCGCCGGCGACGATCCCCTGCACGCCCAGGCTGTAGAAGATCCGCTTGATGCCGTCGCCGGCGGCCACCGCGACCACTGCGGTGTGGACCGGTTCGCTGGCATGGGGCGGCAGCTCCACCACGCCGCCGGCGCCTGCGGCCTCGCGCACCCAGCGCTCCTCCTCGACCTGCTCCGCGAGGTCGGTGACGCGGATCTGGCGGGGCCGGCCGGCGTCGACGGCCGCCTCGACGGCCGCGCCGATGTCGTCCGTGTGGATGTGGCAGTTCCACAGGCCGTCGCCGCCGACGACCACGATCGAGTCGCCGATGCCCGCCCAGACGTCCTTGAACGCGGGGATGGCCTCATCGGGCGCCTCGAGGAAGTACATGACTTCGTAGCGGAGCCTCGACAGGCCGTCGTCGTGCCCGTCGGCGGCGGTGTGGACGAGGTGAGCGTCGGCGCGAACCGCCCCCTCACCCACCCGGGGCTCGGGAACGGGACGGCCGTCGGCCACCTGCAGGAGCACGTCGAGCAGCAGCAGGTAGCCGGTGGCCCCGGCATCGACAACTCCGGCCTCGGCCAGCACGGCCAGGAGCTCCGGCGTGCGGGCCAGCGCCTTCTCGCCGCGCTCGCGGGCGGCCTCCAGCACGCTGACCAGGTCGGCCTCGGGGTCGGCGGCGACGGCCTCCTCGGCGGCCTCCGCTGACTCCCGCACGACGGTGAGGATCGTCCCCTCGACCGGGCGCATGACCGCCTGGTACGCGGCGTCGGAGGCTGCCCGCAGTGCCCGCGCCACGCCCGGTCCGTCAAGCCCCGCGGACTCCGCGACCACGCCCACGAAGCCCCGCAGCACCTGGGACAGGATCACGCCCGAGTTGCCCCGGGCCCCCATGAGCGAGCCGTGGCTGACCGCCTTGCACACCGCCGGCAGGTCGTCGTCGACGCCCTGCAGCTCCTCGAACACAGAGCCCAAGGTGAGGGACATGTTCGTGCCGGTGTCGCCATCGGGAACCGGGTAGACGTTGAGCCGGTTGATGGGCTCCCGATGGGCCGCCAGGGCGTCGTTGTATGCCTTCACCACCGCTCGCAACTCGGCGGCGCCCAAGCGATCGAGGGTGGTCACGAGGGAACCTCGGGACCACCCGACCGTGCGACCGCCAGGGAGCCGGGCGGCGATGGGGCGCGGGGGCGCAGCCCCCGAGGAATCGTGGTCACGAGGGAACCTCGGGACCACCCGACCGTGCGACCGCCAGGGAGCCGGGCGGCGATGGGGCGCGGGGGCGCAGCCCCCGAGGAAACGCTGTCACGAGGGTGGATGGTAGGTGAACGTTGTCCGGGCGGCGGCGCTGGGCCTGGCCTGGTCACGAGTTGTGACCCCGGGGGGTCGCCAGTACAGTTGCTCGGTCCTCAGCCAGTCCGAGACAGAGGTGACGCGTCCATGGCAGCCGTATGCGAGGTGTGTGGCAAGCACCCATCGTGGGGCATGAGTGTCAGCCACTCGCACCGGCGGACCAAGCGTCGGTGGAACCCCAACATCCAGCGCGTGCGGGCCCTGGTCGACGGTGCGCCTCGCCGCATCCACGTCTGCACGGGCTGCATCAAGGCCGGCAAGATCGAGAAGCTGGCCCACTGAGGCCAGCGCTCAGCGGACCGTCCGGGCGCCGGGCGGCGGTTCCCAACCGTCCGCGACGCGCAACTCCCCGCCGATCCAGCGTTGGATCTCGGCGACGGGCACGAAGCTGACGCTGGCGGAGCACTCGGTCGCGGCCAGATCGCCGCAGCCCACGCGTGCCCCGTCCACACCGCCGTGGATCACGCCGATGGCGTCGGCGCCCCCGCCGCCGGGTCCGCTGGGAGCGAACACCGGTCCCCCGCTGTCACCGCTGCCGGACGCCACCCGGCGGTCGGAGCGGTAGCCCCGGGCCGTGTGGCGCACCGTGTAGGTGGCGCCTGAACGGGGCAACGTCGCCCGCTGCATGACGTCGACGTCGCTCACCTTGATGCCGCAGTTCTCGCCGGTGGCCGCGCCCGAACCGCAGACCCACATACCCTTGACGGTCGGCGAGCTGCCAGTGACCGTGCGTACGCCCTGCTGACCGTCGCTTACCCCACCGGACCACACGTGCGCCGACGTGCCCTCGCCCCGGGGGTCGTCGATCGCCACGTAGGCGACATCGAGCTGCAGGGACATCGCGCTCCAGGCCCCGATCGGTACCCGGCGGCCACCGTTCCAGGCCGTGGCGTCGGCCGCCTCGTCGAAGCAGTGGGCAGCCGTGACCGCGTACTCCCGCATGGTCCTCGGGTCCCGCAGGCCGTATCCGAGTGAACAGGCCGACCACTGCTCGGATCCGCCGTCGACCGATCCGCCGCTCGATGCGCCGTCGTTGACCCGGATCATCGCCCGGCCGCCGGCCGACCACGGTGCCCGGTCGTCGATCCGGCCGAACGGCCGCGACGGTCCCTCGATCACCACACGAACCGGGACGCGGACGCCCGCGCTCAGCTTTGCCGCGGTCGCCCGCACGTCGATCGGGCGCCCCTCGGCGTCGACCCCGACACGCAGCCCGGTGCCCTCGGGCGGGATCGCCACGCTGGTGATCTCGACGCCGGCCGATCGCTCCAAGGGTGAGCCGGGGGCCAGCGTCTCGGCGGCCCGCGACAGTTCGGCGTGGTCGTGGTCGGCGTCGTCGTGAACGACAACCCGCCGGTCCTCGCGAACCAACTCGGTCACCGCGGCGGGCAGTGCTCCGACCCAGTAGAGGTCGAGCCGGCACCGCTCCGGGGTCACGACGAACCCGGCGAAGCCTGCGGAGCCGACCTCGTCGAGCACACCCTGGGTCGCCTCGACCAGGTCGAGCAGCTCGGCCTGCTCGGCCCACGGGGGCCGGTCCGGGGGCACGTTGCACCCCGTGCCCGGCGGCGGGTCGCCCGGCGCGCCGGGCGCCGGGGCGGCTGGCACACCTGGCCGCGGCGGGGGCGCAGCCGGCGGCGGAGCCGGCGTGGGTGGCGCCGGCCGCGCCGGCGGGACCGTCGTCGACGGTGACTGCGACGCTGCGGGAGCTGGGGGCGCGGGTGCCAGCGCCGACTGCGCCGCCGGCTTCGCTGTGCGTGCGGGTGGGGTGGTGGTCGCCGGCGACCGCCGTTGCGGTGCGGTCGCCTTGGCCGCCTGCCGGGGCTTCGCGACCTCCGGCCGGCGGGGCGCCGCCGCCGGCGGCCTCGACGGCGGCGCCTCCGGGGGTGGCGAGACGGGCGGCTCGACGACCAGCGGCACGTCGCGTGGTGACGCATCGCCGCCGGGCGATCCGCTGTCGCCGGTGCCGGCCAATGCGGCCATCGACCAACCGGCCAGCAGCGCGACGAGGCCCACGAGCATCGCTCCCAGGGGTGGCCGGCGTTGCTGCATCGTGAAGCTCCGGTGGTCGTGGTCGGAGTGACTTCGCAGCCGACACGCCGCCCGGATGAGGTGCGATGCGGTCGCCTTGGGTCGCCGCGGGAGCCGTCCGGTACGGTGGGGGGACCCACCGCAGCCAGCCCGGCCCGAGCGGCCGTGGGAGCGGAAACACAGCGAGGAGCCCACGGTGCAAGGCGTGATCAAGTCGTACGACCCCGGGTCGAGGGACGGGATCGTGATGCGGGACACCGATCTCGCGGAGATCGATCTCGCCCCCGATGCGCTCCGCGGCTCCGTCTTCCGCCAACTGCGCCAGGGCCAGCGTGTGATCTTCGACCTAGACGGCGAGGGTCGCGCCACACACCTGCGGCTGGGATCGGAGGTCGACATGGGAACGCCCGGGCTCGATCCCGAGCGCTTCCCGGTAGGAGACGACGCGACCCCCGGCTGACCGAGGACCCCCACATCGCCGCGGAGGACCATGCCCGCCACCACCACCAACCAGAAGCTCGAGAACTGGGTCGACCGTTGGGCCCGTGTCCTGCAACCGGACCGGGTCGAGTGGTGCGATGGCTCCGACGAGGAGTGGGAGCGGTTGACGCGGCTGCTGGTCGACGGTGGCACGTTCGAGCGCCTCAACCCGGAGTGCCGGCCCAACAGCTTCCTGGCCCGGTCCGACCCGGCGGACGTCGCGCGGGTCGAGGACCGGACGTTCATCTGCTCCGAGCGCGAGGTCGACGCTGGGCCCACCAACAACTGGCGGGACCCGGCCGAGATGAAGGCGGAGCTAACCGCCCTGTTCACGGGGGCCATGCACGGCCGCACGATGTACGTGGTGCCGTTCTCGATGGGCCCGCTCGGGTCGCGCATCGCCCACATCGGTGTGCAGCTCACCGACTCGGCGTACGTCGCCGTCAGCATGCGGATCATGACCCGCATGGGGCAGGGCCCACTCGACGTGCTGGGGGCCGACGGCGAGTTCGTCCCCTGCCTGCATTCGGTCGGCTATCCCCTGGTCGGCGGCAACGGTAACGCCCGGGAGGACGTGCCGTGGCCGTGCGACGCCGAGCGCAAGTACATCGTCCACTTCCCGGAGACGCGGGAGATCTGGTCCTACGGGTCCGGCTACGGGGGCAACGCCCTGTTGGGCAAGAAGTGCTTCGCGCTGCGGATCGCCTCGACCATGGCCCGCGACGACGGCTGGATGGCCGAGCACATGCTCATCCTCGGGGTCACGCCGCCGGAGGGAGAGAAGCGCTACATCGCGGCGGCGTTCCCTTCGGCCTGCGGCAAGACCAACATGGCGATGATGATCCCCACCCTCCCTGGGTGGAAGGTCGAGACGGTGGGCGACGACATCGCGTGGATGAAGTTCGGTACCGACGGCCGGCTCTACGCCATCAATCCGGAGGCCGGCTTCTTCGGCGTGGCGCCGGGAACAGGCAAGGACACCAACCCCAACGCCGTGGACACGTTCTACGCCAACTCGATCTTCACCAACGTCGCCGAGACCGACGACGGCGACGTCTGGTGGGAGGGGCTGTCGGCGCCGCCCGAGCACGCGATCGACTGGCGGGCCGACGATTGGACGCCGGCGTCGGACGCCCCGGCCGCCCACCCCAACGCCCGGTTCACCACCCCGGCGTCGCAGTGCCCGTCGATCGCCCCCGAATGGCAGGACCCCAACGGCGTCCCGATCTCAGCCATCCTCTTCGGCGGCCGCCGGGCCACCAACGTGCCGCTGGTGACCGAGTCCTTCGACTGGGCACACGGCGTGTTCCTCGGCTCGATCATGAGCTCGGAGAAGACGGCGGCCGCCGCCGGCAACGTCGGCGAGCTGCGCTTCGACCCCTTCGCCATGCTGCCGTTCTGTGGCTACAACATGGGCGACTACTTCGCCCACTGGCTGGAGATCGGCGAGGCAACGGGCGCCGACAAGCTGCCCAGGCTCTTCTGGGTCAACTGGTTCCGGCGCGGCGAGGACGGCTCGTTCCTGTGGCCCGGATTCGGGGACAACAGCCGGGTGCTCGCCTGGGTCGTCCAACGGGTCGCGGGCGAGGGAGCGGCGGTCGACACACCGATCGGCCGCGTCCCGGCACCCAGCGGCATCGACACCACGGGCCTGGACATCGACGACGAGACGCTGGCGAAGCTCGTCGCCGTCGATCCCGAGTCGTGGCGCCAGGAGCTGTCCCAGCTCGACGATCACTACCGCAGGCTCGGCGACCACGTGCCCGCCGAACTGCGGGAACAGCTCACCGAGCTCGAGAAGCGCCTGGCCGCCGGCTGACAGGGAGGCGTCCCGAGCCCGGTTCCACGCGGCAACGCGGTCCCCCGCACATTCGGATCAGCCGTGGCCGCCAGGATGTTCGGGATCGCACATCAATCCGTGCTCGTCCACGCCGGGGAAGCGGCCGCACGGGGTCTCGACGATCCAGACGTGGACCATCGGGGGCGGAAATCCGCGCTGCGGCTCGCATGCGTCCCCATTCCCAGCGAATCCGGCCGGGAGGCTAATCGACGGCGACCCCGCCGGGTGCGCCTGCGCGTGCGCACTACGATGCGCAACCGCCCCGCCGGCACGAGGGAGGCCCGATGGCAGTCAGCGCATACATCCTCATCCAGACCGAGGTGGGCAAGGCCGCTCAGGTGGCCAGCGAGGTGAGCGGGATCGACGGTGTGGTGTCGGCCGAGGACGTGACGGGCCCCTACGACGTGATCGCGCGGGCGGAGTCCAACACGGTCGACGAGCTGGGCAAGATGGTGGTGAGCCGCGTCCAGATGATCGAAGGCATCACCCGGACGCTCACCTGCCCGGTGGTGCACCTCTGACCACCGGCACGAGCGCGGCCGGTCCTCGTCAGCGGTTGGGACCGATCACCATCGCACGGATCCCGAGGCCCATCAGGAACAGGCCGCCCAGTCCGTACAGCAGGTACCGCCGGCCGGCAAGCTGGTGGCGGTAGCTGTAGATGATCCCCACCGAGGCGAGCGCCACGAAGCCGTAGAACGCGTGGAACTGCGGTGCCTCGCGGTCCTCGCGGACGACGAGGAGCACGCCCAGCAGCACCTCGACGGCGATGGCGATCTCCGCCGCGGCGGTGAACCACCACAGCGACGGGCGGCGCAAAGCCGGCCAGCGATGGGCGCCCAGCGCCCACACGCCGGCGAGCGCGTTGCCGATGACGACGACCCACGCGCCAGCGACGTGAACGTCACGCAGGTCCACCGACGCTGCGTGGTGCTCAGGACCCGGCAGGTGGCGACTGGCCGGGCGAGGTCGTGGAGGTCTCGTACGACCACAGCTCGCTGGACACGGACACCGGTCCGCCCGTGTGCGGGTGCGGCTTGTCGGTGCCGGCGTGCCCGTGCCCGAACGCGGGGCTGTTGACCCACGCCTGGAACGCCTCCTCGTCGCGCCATCGGGTGACCACCAGCCACGTGGTGCGGCCGTCGGTGGGCCGGAGGAGCTCGAAGCCCTCGAACCCTTCCTGATCGTCGACGGCGCCCGCTCGCGCTGCGAAGCGGCGGCCCAGCTCGTCACCGGAGTCCTCCGGGACCGTGATCGCGTTGATCTTGATGACCTGTGACAAGTCACTGTCCTTTCAGCAGTGGCCCGGGCGTCGCAGCAACGACCCCCGGGCCTGGACACGGAGGACCAAGTCTCCATGCCAGATCCGAACCTACCCCCCGACCCCGGACCGACCGAACCCACGGTGCACGAGCTGCTGTTGGCCCGCATCGACGAGCATTTGCCGGCTGCTCGGTCTCGAGCTCGACCAGGTCGCCATGGCGTGTGAGCAACTGGCGCCCGAACGGGCCCGGTCCTGCCGGAATGCCATCACGATGTCGTCGGTGATGCTCGACGAGATCCGGTCGGGCCCACGCCCGTCCGTTGTACGAGCCCGAGCCGTGAAGGGCCGGTTGGCCCGAAAGCTGATCGGGTAGAGCCAGCACCATCCCGGAGCAGCGGTCCCCCGGCATCCCTGTGTCCGGGGGACCGTTTCGCGTCAGGCCGCCCGTCGGCCTCCGGTCCACCCGCCCGCCCGATCGCCACCCTCGGCATCCGAGGCCAGTTCCGGGAGGTGGTGCGCCACCCGAACGATGGGACGATCATGGCGCTCACCGGGTTCACCGAGCCTTGCCTGGCGATGACTGCCGCCCTCGGGCTACGGGTCGGGGGGCGGCGCCGCGTCTACAGAACCGCAGGCTCCCCGCGGACGCCCGCTTCGAGCAGCGCGACAAGGGCCTCGCCCGGCGGCCGGAGACTGCTTCGGTGGTTCGTCTATGGCTCGACTCCACCATTGGCCGCGATATCTCGGAAGATGACGGTCGATTTGTCCAGCTCCGCAAGAATGAAACCGGGATCGCTATACGAGCAGGCCAGGTCAAAGCCCTTTTCGGCGCGCGGATGGATTCGGACGGCGTCATCGGTCGTCGTCCTCCATTTCTTCGATGCGCTTGCGGCACTGGAAGAGCGCACAGGTGGCGCCGACCGCTAACAAGATGGCGAGGGCTACGACGATCAGCACGCCGGTCATCGGTCGCCGCTTTTGTCCGTGGCGTCGGCGAGCGCCCGGCCGTCGCCGACCTTCTCAGGCGCCGGTTCGCGACCTCGTCGTCGCTCGTGCCCGAACACTGTTCATCATCCCTCCGATGACAGGGAGGAGGAATCTGCCCGCCAAGTGATGAGGATGCGCGGACGGCATTACTGGTCGCTTAGCGAGCCGGGAGCCGCCAGCCGGGGGTGGGACCAGGCCGGCACCTGTGCCCCTTACATCGTTACTAGATACAAACGCATGTTTGCACCGTGGGTGGTGGCGACTGGCGAGCCGACTTCGAGCACACCTGGCAGACACCGGACCCCGAACGCGACGAGGGCTCCGCCCTGACCTGGCGGCAACTCACCCCCCGCCACTGGTCCGGCACCTGGGCGTCGAAGATCCGCGGCACCGTCACCCGCGACGGCGATGGCTGGGCGGGTCGCCTACCTGCGCCTCGAGGACCCACCCGGACTCTCAGCCATCACCACCGTGGGCCGATTCGACGCGGTCGGGGCGGCACAGGTGGCGACCGACGGGGTGTGGGCGGCGAGGTGACTCGATGTTCATCCGGAGGCGGCTCGAGCCCAGCTCGAGCAGTGACCGAGGCGCCGGTCGCCCAATTGGCTCGCCACCGCAGCCGATCGCCAGCGTCGCACAGGCCGGCTGTCGGCGTTGCAGGCACTCGCAGGCCGGCCGACGCTGGTGCGTTCCGGCGCTACTGCGTAGTGGATTCGCAGTTCGCGATGGTGTCGACTCCCGGCCCACCCGTGCATTGGTCATCGTTGCCACCAGGCGGGAACGGCAGGGGCCCGGGAGGAGGCGGGAACGGGTTGTCGCCGTCGATGAAATCGTCGCCGGGTCCACCGGCGATGACGTCGCTGCCGAAGTTGCCGAACAGGGTGTCGCCGCCGGGATCGCCCGTGACGTGGTCGATGCCGGGACCGCCGAACGCGGTGTCCGCCCCCGGGCCACTCGTCATGTCGTCGTCGCCGCCCATGCCGATCAGCTGGTCGTCGTCCGGTCCGCCCTCGATTGTGTCGTCACCGCCCAGCCCGGCGAGCGTGTCCGCCCCGGGTCCGCCGCGCAGTCGGTCGTTGTTGTTCCCGTTGGACGGGGCGAATGGGGCGGAGTCCACCTCGTCGCCGACGAGGGTGTCCGCGCCGGGCCCGCCGCTCAGATCGTCGTTGCCGCCTTCGCCGCAGATGAAGTCGTCGCCGGGGCCACCATCGATGCGGTCCACACCAGTGCTCCCCACGATGACGTCGTTACCGGGGGTGCCTTTGATTCTCCCCGCCCCCACGATGGTCGCCGGGACCTCCTCGCCCGGGGGGCCGCACAGCGGCTGTTCCTGCGCTGATGCGCTGGCCGGGAGCCACACCCCCACCAGCAGCGCCGACGCGCCAAGGCCGATTAGTGATCGCTTCATCGCCCGCCTACCTTTCCGCCTGAGGCCACCCACCGTGGCCGTCGCCCATCGTTCCAAACGCTAGGAGTGTCACGCAACTGGCCCTGTGGGAGTCCAGGTTCCGCGGCACCGTCACCCGCGACTCCGAGGGCTGGGTCGCTTGCCTGCATCTCGAGGACCCGCCCGGGCCGTCGCCCATCACCACCGTCCGCCGCTTCGCCACTGTCGACAAGGCACAGTTGGCCGCCGACGAGGTGTGGGGTCCCGGTAATCGCCCTTCGGCCTACGGGTCGAGGGCGGCGCCGCCGGAGCGTGGTCCCACAGCGGGGCAACGTGGTCGTCCTCCGGCCAGCGGACGGAGGACCGACGACCGTGGCGCGGCCAAACGCTCGGCGCCCTGATGGGTTCACAGGCCCGGCGTGAACACCAATCCGCGCGACTCCTTAGATTGGAGTGCGTCATGCCAACGGCCCGCAGGTACGCCCCCGGCACTCCGGTCTGGGTCAACCTCGAGACGGCCGCCGGCACGACGGCGGCAAGCAAGTTCTACCGGGGCCTCTTCGGCTGGACAGCGCTTGCCCGGCATCGCCCCCTCGAGGATGCGTCCCATTGGTGGGTCTTCGTCCTTGACGGCCGGGACGTCGGAAGCCTGGCGCCCGGGCCACATCCGGTATGGGCGATGTACATGTCGGTGGACAACGCTGACGAGACGGCTCGGGTGGTCGTCGACAATGGGGGCGCAGTCGCGCTCTGGCTGGGGGAGATCGACGAGGTGAGCCGCCTCGCGGTGTGCACCGATCCCTTCGGCGCGCGGTTCGGGCTCTGGGAGCCGAAGAGGCGCGCCGGCGCGTCCCGTATGCACGAACCCAACTCCTTCACCTGGGGTGAGTTGTTGTGCCGCGACATCGGCGCCGCGAAGGATTTCTACGGCGCGGTGTTCGGCTGGGAAGGCCGGACCCGTGCGGTTGCCGAAGGCTCGACCTACACCGAGTTCTTCCTCCCCGACGTCGACCAGGCTGTCGCCGGCATAGTGCCGATGGACCAGCTGAGACCCGAGGACGTGGCGCCGCATTGGATGCTCTACTTCGCCGTCGCTGACACCGACGAGATCGTCGGTCGCGTCGGCCAACTCGGAGGCACCGTGTCCGTCGCACCCTTTGACCTCGCGGATGTCGGCCGCATCGCGGTGCTCAACGACCCAGAGGGAGCGGTCTTCTCGGTCCTCCAGCGCCGATGACCGCCACCCCGCGCCGTCCACGAGCGCGGTCGACGACGCGCTTGGTGTTCGAGGGATTGCGGCGGCGGGTTGCAGGCACGCGGCTCGACCGACACCTCCGCCAACAGCAGCCATAGCGACCATGCGACCAGGCGCGGCGCTTGGAGAACGGGACGAACAGATGGGGTCGATGCGTCGCTGAAGGCCGATAGCTCTACGGCCACAGACAGCATCGAGCCCAGCGATGTGCTCGGGCGTACTGGCCCACGTGGAATGGCGGCGCCGACCTGATTCAGCGTGTGGCGAGAGCTGCTGTCTGGGCTGTAAAGGGACGCTGGATTTGATCGACCAAAATGTCGTATCACGTCGAAGTTCGGGGAGATACAGAGTCCTTCGATTCGCCTGAGGAGCGTCAGCGTGATGCCGCGGGCTGAACGCCCGCAAACACGTCGTGGTCGCGGTGACCGGCCGGAGCGCCCCGCCGGATGTAGAACTCGGTGCCCATGGCGGCCCGGAACACCTCGGGCGGCATGGCCAGGAACGGGCCGGTGTCGTGCACCTGGCTGGCGTGGGCGGCGATCGCCGCCCGCTTGCGGTCGAGGAAGTCGCCGACGTCGACCACCGTGGTGATGGCATCGTCGGGCACGCCGAAGACGACCGACTCGTCGTCGAGGTCGGGCGCGTCGCCGATCTGTTGGCCGGCGGCCGCCGCCCTGGCGATCAGGGCCTTGACGTGCTCGCGGCTGATGGTGGCCTCGAGCACGTGCGGCGTGCCCGCCAACTCGGCGGCCCGGCCGCCCACCCGGTGGACCTGGATGTGGTCGGGATGGCCGTAGGTGCCGTTCTCGTCGTACATGGTGAGGACGTCGGCCGACTCCCCGCGCAAAATCCCTGCGACCCGACCCGCAGCGTCCTCGACGTCGGCCCGCCAGAAGCATCGGGGATCCTCGTTGTCGGGCGTGCCCATCATTCCCGAGTCCCGGTAGCCCAGCCACGCCACCCGGTGGACCCCGAGCGCCTCGGCCGACCGCATCGCCTCGGCCATCCGCCGCTCGACCAGCGACTCCCCCGGCTCGAGCAGGCCATCGGGCACCTCGCCGACCTCGCCGCGCGTCGCGTACACCACCACGACGCGGTGGCCGTCGTGCACGGCCTTGGCCAGCGAGCCCGACTGCAGGAGGCACTCGTCGTCGGGGTGGGCATGGAACGCGACCAGGGTTGCCATGCGCAGCAGTCTGCCGGGACCCACCCGCAATCGTTCTGGGTGTGGTCGTGCGGTCATGCGCCGCACACCTACACCAGGTTCACGAACAGGTCGTGGATCAGGCGATGGCGCCCGCCTCGCGCAGCTTCGCGACGCGGTCGGCGTCGAACCCAGCCGCCGCCAGGATCTCGTCGGTGTGCTGGCCGGCGTGTGGCGGAGGCGACGCGATCTCGGGCGCGGTGCGACTGAACCGTGGCGCCGGCCCCGGCTGACGGATGCCCGCGACCTCGACGAACGTGTGGCGGTCGACGTTGTGGGGGTGCTCGATCGCCTCGGGGATCGACAGGACCGGGGCGAAGCAGACGTCGGTCCGCTCCATGAGCGCCGACCACTCGTCCCGGGTCTTCGTCTTGAAGATCGCTGCCAGCCGTTCCTTGAGCGCGGGCCACTGCTGCCGGTCGTGCTGCCAGGGGAGCTCCTCGCCCTCCAGCCCGGTCAGGCGGAGCAGCTCCGCGTAGAACTGCGGCTCGATCGAGCCGATCGACACGTACTCGCCGTCCGCCGTCTCGTACACGTTGTAGAAGTGGGCGCCCGTGTCGAGCATGTTCGTGCCGCGCTCGTCGTTCCAGATCCCCATCGCCCGCAGTGCGTGGGTCATGGTCATGAGCACGGCGGCGCCGTCGACCATCGCGGCGTCCACCACCTGGCCCTGTCCCGAGCGCTGGGCCTCGAGCACACCGCACACGACGCCAAAGGCCAGCAGCATGCCGCCGCCGCCGTAGTCGCCGACGAGGTTGAGCGGCGGGACCGGGGCCTCCCCGCGGCGTCCGATGGGATCGAGCGCGCCCGCCAGGGCGATGTAGTTGATGTCGTGGCCCGCCGCCCCCGCCAGGGGACCGTCCTGGCCCCAACCCGTCATCCGCCCGTACACCAGCTTGGGGTTGCGGGTCAGGCACTCCTCGGGCCCGATGCCGAGCCGCTCGGCGACGCCCGGGCGGAATCCCTCGATGAGGGCGTCGGCCCGCTCGACGAGGTCGAGCACCACGTCGACGCCGTCCGGGTTCTTGAGGTCGACACCGATCGACCGACGTCCGCGGTTGTTCAGGTCGGCGGGCGGGCTGGCGGGGTCGCCGCCGGCGACGTTCTCAGCCCGGTCGACCCGGATCACCTCGGCCCCCATGTCCGCCAGCATCATGGCGCAGAACGGGCCGGGGCCGATCCCGGCGATCTCGACGACGGTGATTCCGGCCAGGGGTCCCATCCGGGTGTCCTCCGTGTGCGTTGCTCTAGGCGGTCGGCTGGTGCTGGGCACAATGGCCGCAGATGGCGTCGACCAGCGTCGGCCACAGGGCTCGGGGCAGGTCGTGGCCCATGCCGTCGACCATCAACAGCTTGGCATCGGGGATGACCTCGGCGGTGCGCTCGCCGCCCGACGATTGGACCAGCGTGTCGGCGGTGCCGTGGATGACCAGCGTCGGGATGGCAAGCGTGGCCAGCCCGGAGGACCGGCTGCCCGACGCCAGGATGGCGGCCAGCTGCCGGGCGACGCCCAGGGGTTCGTGGCAGCGGTCCCAGGAGTCGCCAGCCAGTCGGCGGAGATGGGCCTCGTCGAGCAGGCCGCGGCTCCCCCAGACCTGGGCCTGGCGCACGGCCCCATCCTCCGCCTCCTGGCGAGTCTGCGCCGGGGGCGCCACGAGCGCCGACATCGCGTCGGCCGTCGGATGGCCCACGTCGGGGTCGCCGGTCGTGGACATGATCGACGTCAGCGTCAGCACCCGGGAGGGGTGGTCCAGCGCGATCGTCTGGGCGATCATGCCGCCCATCGAGACGCCCACGACGTGCGCCCGGTCCACGCTCAGGTGATCGAGCAAGCCCATGGCATCGTCGGCCATGTCCGACAGCAGGTAGGGCACGGACGGCGGCTCCGAGCCCGATGCCTGCGTTGCGAACAACCCGAACACGTCGACACCGCCCTCGAGGTGGGTCGACAGGCCCACGTCGCGGTTGTCGAAGCGCACGACGTGGAACCCCCGCTCGGCAATGAGCCCGCACAGCTCCGGGTCCCACTGGATCAACTGGCCCCCGAGGCCCATCACGAGCAGGACCGTGGGATTCGAAGGATCGCCCGTCGTGTCGTAGCAGATCTCCATCCCGTTGGCCTTGGCGGTCGGCAGCGCGCTCATGGCGCCATGGTGTTGCCTCTTGACCAGCGGGTCAAGCGGGGTTCGTGCCACCATCGGTCCGTGCCCATCTTCGGCGTCCACGCAGGCCTCCAGAACACCACGGTGGCCGACCTCCGCGGCGTGTGGACGCGGGCGGAGGACGCCGGCTTCGACGCGGTAACCGTGTGGGACCACCTGTACTCGTCGGATCTCCGCTCATACGAGTGCCACGAGGCTGTCGCCATGCACGCCGCCCTCGCCTGCGCCACCACCCGCGTGAGCTGTGGCTGCCTCGTGTACTGCGTCGGCTACCGGCACGCGGGCATCCTGGCCAAGGCCGTCGCCACCATCGACCACCTGTCCGGCGGGCGCGCCGAGGTGGGCCTCGGCGCCGGATGGGCTCAGCCGGAGTACGCGGCGTACGGCTTCCCGTTCCCGCGCGCCGGCGAGCGGCTCGACCTGCTCGACGAGGCGGCCGGCGCCATCCGCAGCCTGCTCCACGACGGCAAGGCGGACGCCGACGGCCCGCACATCCGGCTGCGCGATGCCAGGCTCGAACCGCGGCCGGTGCAGCCGCACCTGCCCGTCTGGATCGGGGGGACCGGCGAGCGGCGCACCGCCCGCATCGTCGCCCGCCACGGCGACGGCTGGAACGTGCCGTTCGTCGCTCCCGACGTGCTGGCCCACAAGCGACGCGTGCTGGACGACCACTGCGGCGCCGAAGGCCGCGACCCCGGCGAGGTGCAGCTCGCCGTCAACGTCGCGTTCTGCGACGACGAGACATCGTTGGCCGCCCAGTTCGGGCCCGTGGCCGAGGTCGCCCGGCCCGGCGCCGTGGTCGGGACCAGCGTCGACGAGGCGACGGACGTCCTCGGGCGGTATCTGGCCGCCGGCGCCGACAGGGTCAACGTGGCCCTCCGGGCGCCGTGGGACGCTGGCGCGCTCGATCGGGCGGCCGCGGCCGTGGCCGCGCTGCGCTAGGTCCGCAGGCGCCGGCACCAGCACGCCAGCGGGGCACGAGGCATCGCATGTCCGACCAGCGCATCGACGAGCTCACCGGGTCTGCGGTCGTGATCGCGGGCGGCCGGCAGCAGCGCCCCCACCGGCCGTCGATGGCCTGCCCGTTCTGCGTCGGAGGCCTGGAGGCACCCGATCCCTACGACGTCAAGTCCTTCGTCAATCGCTGGCCGTCGTTCCCCGACGGGCGCAGCGAGGTGGTGCTCTACACGCCCGACCACGACGCCACCTTCCCCGACCTGGGTCGCCGAGGCGCCCGGCGGGTCGTCGACCTGTGGACGGATCGCACGGCCGCCCTCGGGGCCCGCCCCGACGTCGGCTACGTGCTGGTGTTCGAGAACCGGGGCACGGAGGTGGGCGCAACCATCTCCCATCCCCACGGGCAGATCTACGCCTTTGACGAGGTGCCGGCGGCCCCGCTGACCGAGATGCGGCGGGCCGCGAGGGGGGATTGCCCGCTGTGCGCTCCGCCCGATCCGGCGCTGGAGGTCGCGGCGGCCGCCGACTGGCGCGCCTGGGTGCCGGCGGCGAGCGCGTACCCGTATGGGCTCCTGCTGGCGCCCGACGTGCACCGTCCCGACCTGCCTGCGCTCGACGGGCCCCAGCGGGACGGCCTGGCCGACCTGCTCGTCGACGTGCTGGCCCGGCTGGACCGGCTGTTCGAAGCCCCGCTCCCCTACATGTTGTGGGTCCACCAACGCCCGACCGACGGCGGCTTGTGGCCCGAGGCCCACCTCCATGTGCATATCGTCTCGCCGATGCGATCGCCCGACGTCCAGCGCTACGTGGCCGCCGGCGAGCTGGGGAGCGGTGTGTTCGTCAATCCGGTCGTGCCGGAGGACGCCGCCGCCGCACTGCGAGGAGCGTGATGGGACTGCGATCGTGGGCGCCGGGGCGGGTCAACCTCATCGGTGATCACACCGATTACATGGGCGGGCTCGTCCTCCCCCTGGCGATCGGGCTCGGCACCGAGATCACCGGGGACCGGGGTGGCAACTGGGTCATGTTGGGATCGGAGCGGTTCGACGGCGTGGCCGAGATCCCGCTCGACGGCGGCGACGATCCGGCCAAGGTGGAGCCGCCGTGGACCCGCTACGTGGCGGCCGTGGTGGCCGAGCTGCAGCCGGACAACGGGCTCGTCGGCATGGTCCACTCGGACCTCCCGCCAGGCGGCGGGCTCGCCTCGAGTGCGGCGCTGGAGGTGGCGCTCGCCGTCGCGCTCGGTGCCGACCTCGGCGACCCCATCGGGCTGGCACAGGCATGCCAGCGGGCCGAACAGCGGGCGGTCGGCGTGCCCTGCGGGATCATGGACCAGCTCGTCGCCGTGGCCGCCGAGGCCGACCAGGTGCTGCGCATCGACTGCCGGAGCCTCGCCGTCGAGAAGCTGCCCTTTCCCGAGGACGCGGAGATCCTGGTGGTCGACTCCGGGGAGCCCCGGGAGCTGTCGGGATCGGCCTACGCCCAGCGCCGCAAGGAGTGCGAGGCGGCCGAGGAGGTTGTCGGTCCGCTGCGGGACGCCTCACCGGCCGCCGTCGAGGCCATCGACGACCCGGTCCTCCGGCGGCGGGCGCGGCACGTGACCACCGAGAACGAGCGCGTCGATGCACTGGGGGTGGCGCTGGGCGAGGGGCAGCTGCGCTACGCCGGCGAACTGCTGGTCGCGAGCCACGCCAGCCTGCGCGACGACTTCGATGCCACTACCCCGGCGCTGGACGCTCTGGTGGTCGCCCTGCGAAGCGTCCCCGGGGTCTACGGCGCACGTGTGACGGGCGCAGGATTCGGTGGTTGCGTGGTGGCTCTGTGCCAGCCGAAGACCCGGCTCAAGTTGCCGGTCGTGTGGCGCGGCCGGCCTGCGGGCGGGGCGTGGGGCGGCGCGAGCTAGTGGTCCACAAGTGGCTCAGGGCCACAGCCGGCGGCGCAGCCGCTCCGCGGCGGCGGGTGTGCGCACTCCCCACCAGAACAGGTCCTGGCCGTCGACCAGGACAACCGGCGCCACCTCGGCGAGCAAAGGGACATGGCGCTCGCGGAACGGATACGGCTCGCTGGGCGCCAGCACGACATCGGGCCGGCGGACCCGAGCCTCCTCCAGCGTCACGGTCGGGTAGCGGTCGTCGGCGTCGGCGAACACGTTGTCGACCCCGATGGTGGCCAGGAGCGACGAGCCGTAGGTCCCGCCGGCCAGGCTCATCCATGGCCGCTTCCACACGGGGACGAACGCCCGCAGCCGCTCGGCGACCGGTGCGGTGGCGTCGAGGTCCTGCACGCCGCCGGCATCGACGCCCACCAGCCCGGCGAGCATCCGCAGCGCCGGCGCCACGTCGGCCACACCGTCGATCGAGAGGGCCGCGGTCGCGATGCCGGCCTCGGTGAGGGCGTCGGCGTCCTCGCGGCGGTTCTCCTCGACGCACAGCACCACCAGGTCGGGACGGAGCTCGACGATGGCGGCGACGTCTGGATCCTTGGTGCCCCCCACATGCGGCAGATCGGGCTGTTCGCAGAACCGCGTGCACGCCACGGGCGTCACGCCCCACGCCAGCAGCGTCTCCGTGACCGACGGGACGAGGCTGATGACTCGCGGCCGGGTCACATCCTGTCGAGGAGCTGCTGCTTCTTGCGCGTGAACTCTTCCTCGGTGAGCAGGCCCTGCTTGCGCAGCTCGTCGAGCTGGCGGATCTGAGCAGGTATCGACTCGGTGTCGTCGGTCCTCTGCCCGGCCGAGCTGCCTGCGGCGGCGGAGACGCCCACCCGGTCGTACTTGCGGTTCTCGTTGGCCTCGATCTGGCGGTAGATCTCGTTCTGTACCGCCGAGGGCTTGCGCACGTTGGAGAACCGCTGGCGGCCCGTCTCGCTGGCCGACTCGATCACGAGGTCGCCCGCTCCGACGATGCGCTCGAAGATCGACTGCCGGAAGAAAACGGTGTTGACCCGGTCGAGCGGGATCTCGATGCCGTGCTTCGACAGGACGCCGTGCCGATAGATGAGCCGGTCGGTGGTGACGACGAAGTTGGTGGTGATCCAGCGCAGGTAGCGCCAGCCGAACCAGGCGAGGAGCCCCAACACGATGATGCCGACGGGAATCTTGACGGCGGTGTGGACGTCGTTGGCCAGCGCCAGGATCCCGAGGATCAGTGCACCGATCAGCGCCAGGAGCGGCGGGGCGAAGAACCACCAGTGCGGATGCAGGTCGAGGACGATCTGCTCGTCGTCGTTCAGCAGCTTCCGCGGAAACGGCACGTGGCGAAGCGTATCCCCGCCACCGCCACGGTGGGGGTGACGTCACCGCAAGCCGTGGCAAGGAGCAGCGTCAGGCCCAGCCCAGTTCGTTGAGCCGCGCGTCGCCGATGCCGAAGTGGTGAGCCACCTCGTGGATCACCGTCACCCGCACCTGGTCGACCACATCCTCCTCCGTGCGGCAGCGGGCGCAGATGGGTAGGCGGAAGATCGTGATCCGGTCCGGCAGCGTGAGCGAACCGGTGCCGTACCACTCGCCGCGCTTGGTGAGCGGCACCCCCTCATAGAGACCGAGCAGGCGGCCGTGCCGCACGCCGTCCTCGACCAGGACGGCGACGTTCTCCATGTAGTCGCCCAGCTCGTCGGGGATGCTGTCGAGGGCCTCGCCCACGAGCTCCTCGAACCGGTCAGGGGGCACGTCGATCATCGCCGGCAGCCTAAGTGCGTAGACCGTTGGAAACGCCCTCGCGGGCCGTACGAATAACCTCCCCGGCGGTGACCGCCGATCACCTGCTCCACGACCTCGACGAGGCGCAGCGACGTGCGGTCACGTCGCCGGCCCGGCCCCTGGCGATCCTCGCACCGGCGGGATCGGGCAAGACCCGGGTGCTCACCCGGCGCATCGCCTGGCGCGTCGAGACCGGCGATGCCGACGCCAGCCATGTTCTGGCCCTCACGTTCACCCGCAAGGCCGCGGGTGAGCTGCGGGACCGGCTCCGGGCCCTGGGGCTGCGCGACGGCGTTGCCGCCGGCACGTTCCACGGCGTCGCCTACGCGCAGCTCCGCGGGCACTGGGCCGACGAGGGGCGACCTGCGCCCGAGCTCCTGGTCCGCAAGGGCCGCCTGCTCGACGAGCTCGTCGGCCGGTCGCGTGGCCAGAGCCAGCCCTCGGTCGGGCAGCTCGCCGCCGAGATCGAGTGGGCCAAGTCCCGCCTCACCGGTCCCGACGGCTATGCCGACGCCGTGGCGGCCGCACGCCGGCGCACGCCGTCGCCCCCCAGGCGGATCGCCGATCTGTACCGCCGTTACGAGGAGGCAAAACGCAAGGCCCGCATGGTCGACTTCGACGACCTGCTGCGGCTCTGCAGCCACCTGATCGAGACCGACGCCGACTTCGCCGCCGCCCAGCGGTGGCGCCAACGCCACCTGTTCGTGGATGAGTTCCAGGACGTGAACCCGCTCCAGCTGCGGTTGCTCGACGCCTGGCGCGGCGACAGCTACGACCTGTGCGTGGTCGGCGACCCCCAGCAGGCCATCTACGGCTGGAACGGCGCCGACCCCCGGTTCCTCGAGGGCTTCCGCCGGCTGTACCCACCGGCCGACGTGGTCGAGCTGCAGGGCAGCTACCGGTCGACGCCGTCGATCCTGGCGGCGGCGGGCGATGTGCTCCGCGCCGCCGGCCTCTCCCGCCAGGAGGTGCGCGCCCGGCGGCCCGACGGCACCCCGCCGCGCCTCGAGCGCCACGCCACCGACCTGGACGAGGCCCGCGCGATCGCCCGCGCCGTCCGCGACCACCGGGGCCCGCGCGCGGCGTGGTCCTCGCAAGCGGTGCTGGTGCGGACGCACGCACAGCTCCAGCCGATCGCCGATGCCCTGCGGCGCGCCGGGATCCCCCACCGGGTGCGTGGCGCCGACACCCTGCTCGACCACCGGACCGTCCGCGACGCCCTGGACCTGCTCCGGCGCGACGACGTCCCGCTCGGCGAGCGCCTACCGGACGTGGCGGCGTTGGCGGACCCCGCCGACGATGGCGATGGAGCCCCGGAGATCGCTGCCACCCCAGGCCGCGCCGAGCTCGAACTGGTCATGGAGCTGGCCCGCGATCACCTGCGGCTGAACCCCGCCGCCCGGGCCCCGGACTTCGCCACCTGGCTGGTCGCCACCTTCACGGCCGAGGGGGGCGAGGGGTGGGGCGACGCCGTCACGCTGGCCACGTTCCATGCCGCCAAGGGACTGGAGTGGCCGATCGTTCACCTGGCCGGTCTGGAGGATGGCTATGTACCCATCGCCCACGCCCGGACCGCCGCCGAGCGGGCGGAGGAGGCCCGCCTGCTGTACGTGGCCATGACCCGGGCGGAGGACGAGCTGCGCTGCTCGTGGGCGGCCGAGCGGACGTTCAGCGGGCGCAGCGGCGAACGCCGGCTGACCCCGTGGCTCGCAGGGATGGCCGAGCGCCAGCGGGAGCGACCCGGCGACGATGGGCGCGTGCCGGCGACCGACTGGCGGGCACGGCTGGCCGACCAGCGGGCCCAGCTCGCCGAGGCCGCAGCCGACCGGGCACCCTCGGCCGCGCTCGCTGCGCTGCTGGCATGGCGGGACGAGCAGGCCCGGGTGGCGCGGGTCGAGCCCGTGGCGCTGGTCGACGACCGGCTCCTGGAGGCGATAGCGGAGGCCAGGCCGGCGACGACCGAGGAGCTGGCGGCGATCCCGGGCATGGGCCGGCTGCTGGCGGCCCGGATAGGACCTGGCCTGCTGGCGGCGCTCCGGCCCTGAAGTACCCGTTGACCTGCCACGGCCGGCGCGCGACAAGTGGTGCATGGGTGATCCCTTCGACTTCATCAGCGAGGACGGGTGGCCCTACCGAGATGACGGCGACGATGCCGAGCAGCTCGAGCCCATCGACCTGCGTTCCGATGCCGACGACGACCTCGTCGCCCTGCATGCGTTGCCGACGAATGCCCTGACGGGGTTGACGGACATGGAGCGCCTGGTCGTGAGCGCCCGCTTCGGGCTCGACGGCCATGAGCCACGCACGCTTCGGGAGCTACACGACGAGCTCGGCATGTCGCGTGCCGCGGGTCCGCCACACCCTCGCTGATGGACTGGACAAGCTGCGGGGCGTCCTCGAGGTCTAGAGCACGTCCACGAATTGAGGCGCGTGGTCGCTGGGCTTGTGTCCCTTGCGCGCGTTCCGGTCGATGAACGCCCACGTCACCCGGTCGGCCAGCTTGGACGACAGCATCATCAGGTCGATGCGCATGCCCTGGTGCTTGTGAAAGGCACCCGCCCGGTAGTCCCACCAGCTGAACAGGTTGGGCTCTCCGGGATACTGCTCGCGGAAGGCGTCCCGTAGCCCGAACGCCTCCAGCTCACCGAGGGCGGCGCGCTCCTCGGGGGTGACGTGGGTGGCGCCGTGCACCGCCTTGGGGTTCCACACGTCGATGTCCTCGGGGGCAACGTTGAAGTCGCCGCACACGCCGATGCCGGCGGCTGCGCCGTACAGGCCCGACTCGGCCTCCACGTGGGCCCGCAGCCGCCCCAGCCAGCGCAGCTTGTGGTGGAACTGGTCGTGCCCGACCTCGCGACCGTTGGGCACGTACACCGACGACACCCGCACGCCGTCGCACGTGGCGGACACCAGGCGCGCCTCGTCGTCGGGGGGTCCGCCGTCACTGAAGCCCGACACGGGGTCGTCGAGCCCGACTCGGCTGGCGATCGCGACCCCGTTCCAGCGGCCCTGCCCGTGGTGGACGCTGGCGTAGCCGCGACCGTGCAGGTCGAGCGCCGGGAAGGCTGCGTCGCTCACCTTCGTCTCCTGGAGGCAGACGATGTCGGGCTGCACGACGTCCAGCCACTCCCAGATGCGCACCAGGCGCTCCGCGGTCAGCGAGTTGACGTTCCAGGTGGCGATGCGCACCATGGCCGAATCTAGCGATGCCCGAGGCAATGACGACCGCTGCTCGGAGCCCGAGGCACCGACGAACTCAGGCCGTCAGTCGTTGCCTCCGGATTCGTCCGGCGTGGGCTATTGCCTCGGCGCCTTCTTCGCCGCAGTCTTCTTGGCCTGGACCTTCCTGGCTGGGGCCTTCTTGGCCGCCTTGCTGGGGGCGGCCTGCTTGGCCGTCTTGGCGGCGGCGGCCTTCCTGGCCGGTGCCCTCTTGGCGGCACCCGTCGTGGCGGCGGCCCTCCTGGCGGGGGCCTTGGCCGGGGACGCGGCGGCCACGGTCGCCTTGGCCGGCGCATTCCTGGGCGCGCGCTTCGGGGCCGGGCTCGTCTTCGCGGCGGCGCTCTTGGTCGCCGCGCGCTTCGTGCCGGCCGCCGCCTTCGCCTTCCGGGCGGTCGCCTTGGCCGGCGCCGGTGTCTCCGGGATGCCGAGGGCCTCGACGACCTGCTCCTCGACCGGCGTCTCCGGACCGGCGGGCACGGCGACGACGCCCGGGAGCGCCAGATCGATCCCACGGCGAGGTGCGTCGATGGCGATCACCACGAAGCGACGCTTGTCGCCCAGGTTGAGCACCTCGCGGGCGCTGCGCGGCGCGGGTCGCGCCAGGTTTCGGAGCGGCACGTAGCCGCGGGCGTCGCCGGCAAGCACGTAGGCACCGTGCGAGCTGAAGCGCTCGACGGTCGCGTCCACCTCGCTGCCGACCGGGTGGTCGGCGATGAACTCGATGAACGGCAATGCCTCGTTGTAGGGCGAGACGTCCTTGGCGGCCCGGTTCGCCGTGGGCTCGGCGCTTCCGTCGCCGGAGGTGCTGACAGCCGCTGTGTCCGGGCCGCCCACCGCCGTCGCGCCGGTGACGCCGTCGCCGGTGGGACCCTGGTGGGCACGGCGCCGCTTCGGCGTCACGGGCTCGGTGGATGCGGCCGCCGTGCTGGCCTCGGCCGCCTTCATGGCCTTCGTTGCCTTGGACGCCTTCGTCGCCTTGGACGCTTTGGCCGCCTTGGTCGCTTTGGTCACCTTGGTCGTGGCCTTGATGGCCTTGCGGGCCTCGCTCACCGAGCGGCGGCTGGCGGGCCCGCGCACCGGGACGCGCTCCATGAACACCCAGCCCACATGGGGCACCGGCTTGCCGCCGATGAGGCGGCCCGGTTCGAACAGCCAGGGGTAGTCGCCGTGGAACTCCTGGAAGGAATCGTTGGACAGGATCGAGGCATCGGCCCTGCGGGCGATCTGCAGGACGAAGGCGTCGCCCCGACCGATCGCCCCCGCCGGCGGCGTGATGAGCTCGTTGGCGGCCACCGCCTCCTCGTACGTCTGACGCTCCTGGGCGTCGATCCGGTTCGGGAACGTGGCGTCGACCACGACGGTGACGACCTCGGGCGCGTACTCGTCGATGAAGGCGCGCACCGCCTCGTCCAACTGGGACAGGCTGGGCGCGTCCCGGCCCTCGGTGGCGATGTTCGAGCCGTCAATGACCACGTGCTTCATCGGCATGTCAGCCTGCATTCAACCAAACGTCCGGCGCGACCGGCGGGACACCCTCGACGGGCCCCGGGTACGGTGCCGGTGATGGCGACCGTGTCCGGCGACGTCACTCCCGAGGTCACCGACCTCCTCCAGCACTTGATCCGCAATGCCTGTGTAAACGACGGGACCCTCGAGTCGGGCAACGAGGCCAGGAGCGCTGACCTGCTCGAGGCGTACCTCTCGGGGTCTGGCGTCGACATCGAACGCTACGAGCCGGCGCCGCACCGCACGAGCCTGGTGGCCCGGATCGAGGGCACGCGGCCCGACGCACCCACACTGCTGCTCATGGGCCACACGGACGTCGTGCCCGCCAACCCCGATGGCTGGCGGCGCGAGCCGTTCGGCGGCGAGCTGGTCGACGACGAGGTCTGGGGACGAGGCGCCATCGACATGCTCAACCTGACGGCCTCGATGGCGGTCGCCACCCGGCGCCTGGCTGCCGGGGGCTTCAGGCCCGAGGGCACGCTGGTCTACCTCGCCGTCGCCGACGAAGAGGCGCTCGGGACCTGGGGCGCGGACCATCTCGCCCGACACCAGCTCGACGCGGTCGGCGCCGACTATGTGATCACCGAGTCCGGCGGCATCCCGGTGCCGGGTGGGGACGGCGACCTGCGGCTGCCGGTGCTGGTCGGCGAGAAGGGATCGTGCTGGTGCACGCTCCGAATCACCGGCACGCCCGGCCACGCCTCCCAGCCCTACGCCACCGACAACGCCCTGGTGACGGCGGCAGCGGTCGTCCAGCGGCTGGCAGACTACCGGCCGGAGACACGCATCCACGACACCTGGCGACTGTTCCTGGAGGGCCTGGCTTACCCGCAGGACATCGTTGGCCCGCTGCTCGATCCCGACCGGCTGGTGGACACCCTCCCCGACTTCCCAGTGGCCATGGCGAGGCAGTTCCACGCCTGCACGCACATGACCATCGCCCCCACGGTCGCGCATGGCGGGACCAAGACCAACGTGATCCCCGACCGGGTCGACCTGCAGCTCGACATCCGCACGCTGCCGGGTCAATCGCTGCCCGACGTCGAAGCCGCGCTCGACGAGGCGCTGGGGGACCTCGCCGACCGCGTGGAGCTGATCGACTCCCACGACGACCCCTCGACGGAGTCGCCCGTGGAGACCGCCCTGTGGGACACCTTGGCCCGCACCACGCAGGCCTTCTACGAGGGCAGCCACCTCGTGCCGATGATCAGCGTCGGCGCCACCGACGCCCGCTTCTTCCGCCGGCTGGGTGCGACCGCCTACGGGTTCGGGCTGTTCAGCCAGAAGCTGACCTTCGAGGACTACGGCCGCATGTTCCACGGCGACGACGAGCGCGTCGACATCGAATCGCTGCGGCTGTCGGCGGAGCTGTGGGAGGCGGTCGCCCGCGACCTGCTCGTCGGCTGACGGCGCTCGTGGGGAGGCTCCGGTGCGCGCCCCTTAGGATCGACGGGCTATGGGAATCCGCGCCGTCATCTTCGACTTCGGCGGGGTGATCCTCACCAGCCCGTTCGAGGCGTTCGCCCGCTACGAGCGCGACAACGGATTGCCCGACGGGTTCCTGCGCCGGCTCAACGCCACCGATCCCGACACGAACGCCTGGTCGCGGCTCGAGCGCAGCGAGGTCGACTGGTCCGGCTTCGCCGACCTGTACGAGGCCGAGGCGAGCGCCGCCGGGCACGAGATCGACGGCCGTGCGGTGTTGGCCCTGCTGGCGGGCGAGGTCCGCCCGGCGATGGTCGAGGCCCTCCGCCGCTGCCACGACCGGCTGAAGACCGCGCTGCTCACCAACAACTTCGTGGTCCCTGGCGCCGGGGGTGAGGCGCTTCCGGAGGGAGCCATGGCGGGGCTGGCCGACCTCTTCGACGTCGTGATCGAGTCCAGCAAGGTGGGCATCCGCAAGCCGGACACCGCCATCTACGAGCTGGTCTGTCGGGAGCTGGGCATCGAGCCGCGCGAGGCGGTTTTCCTGGATGATCTCGGCGGGAACCTCAAGCCGGCCCGGGCGATGGGCATGACCACCATCAAGGTCGACGACCCCGACGAAGCCCTCGCCGAACTCGAGCGAGTGGTCGGGTTCCCGCTCCGATGAGGACCGTGGGGGCGGTGAGGACGGCCTGCGCACTGGTGGTTGCGTCGGTGGCGCTCGCCGCCTGCAGCGGGGGCGACGGGGGCGACGACGCGAGCAACGGCGCCTCGTCCGACACGAGCGCGACCGGAGCGACGTCCGAGGCCGGCGGCGCCGGCAGCGAGTCACCCGCCTGCCGGCTGCTCACCGCCGACGAGGTCGGCGACCTGTTCGGCGAGCCGGCGAGCGTGGTCCCCGCCGATCAGGACGTGCCGGTCGCCGGCGGATCCGAGAGCTGCCTCTGGGAGGCGTCCGCCGACGGCCAGACCCCCACCATCTACCAGCTACAGCTCTCGGTGTTCACTGGCAGCGACGCGTTCGATCCCCAGGCGTGGGGTGACGATCCCGAGGCGGTCGAGGGGCTGGGCGACGAGGCGTTCCTCGTGCGCTCCGGCGCCCTCGGCACGACCGCCGGATACCGGGCCGGCGATCGCTCGGTGTTCCTGAGCTACGCCATCCCCTTCGGTGAAGACGCACCCGACAGCGCCGCGCAGGCCGACGAGGTCGTAGACCTGCTGCGGATCGTCGACGAACGCCTCGGCTGAGGTGCCGGGGTCAGCCCGTCGCCTGGAGGGACTCGTACTCCTCGCCGGTGTCCTGCCAGTCCTCGAACTGGATGACGCCCAGCTCGGTGAACTTGGTGCGGAGCCAGCCGTCCCCGGCGTCCAGGAGGCCGAGCTTCTTGCAGTTGGGGACGATCTTCGAGAACAGCATCTGCTGGAACATGCCCCGGCCCGGGTCCTGGATCACGAGGGGCAGGATCTCGCTGGGCTTGATGCCCATGCGGTCCCACACCTCCTGCTGCAGGAAGCGGTCGCGCATCCGCACCGCCGCCTCGAAGGCGAACTCCTGGCGTTCCCGCAGCTCCGCATCGGTCAGTCCCGCGTAGTACTCCTTCAGGGACAGCACCCCGAACGCCACGTGCCGGGCCTCGTCGGACATGACGTAGCGCAGCATCTGCTGGAGCAGCGGGTCGGGCGTCATCTGCTGCATGAACCCGAACGCCGCCAGGGCCAGGCCCTCGACCATGATCTGCATGCCCAGGTAGGTCATGTCCCAGCGGCTGTCGTTGATGATGTCGTCCAGCAGCATCTTCAGGTGGGCATTGATCGGGTAGTGCCCACGGAGCTTCTCGTCCAGATACTTGGCGAAGACCTCGACGTGGCGGGCCTCGTCCATTACCTGGGTGGCGGCGTAGTACTTGGCGTCGATCCAGGGGACGCTCTCGACGATCTTGGCCGTGCACAGGAGTGCACCCTGCTCGCCGTGCATGAACTGGCTGAGGGTCCAGTTGTCGGACTCGATCGCCAGCTGGATCATGTCCTCCTCGGTGAACTTCTCGAGCGGCGTGCCCGTCCGGTCCACCTCGAGCTCGGCGTACTGCAAGCGCTGGAGGGCCGCGTTCTTCTCCAGGTCGACGTCGGTGTCCCACGGCAGGTCGGTCTGGGCGTTCCACTGAGCGCCCTTGGCCTTCTCGTAAAGCTTGTTCAGGCCCGGCCGGGCGCCCTTCTCGTAGTCCCACGTGAAGATGGCGTCGGCGTTGTCAAGGACCGTGTGGACCGTCTCGTCGACGTCGGTGTTCGTGACCGAGAGGATGGCCTCGAGGTCGTTGACCTCGTCGCGGCCGATGATCTCGGCGTTGGCGGTGTACTCGTCGAGCGCCATGGGGACTCCCTGCGTCGGCCGGTCGTGGATAACGATCATTATCGACGAGCGGCGGCCAGCCGTGAAGGATGGGGCTTGTGACGTTGGCCACATGGGGGCGGGGGTCGCGGGCTATCGATTGGCGGTCAGGCCCCGGCCCGGGGGCCGGGGTCGCGTCTCGTCGATTGCATTCAGGCCCCGGCCGGGGGCCGGGGCCTTGGTGATTGTTGGGGCTGTGGGGCGTTTGGGTGCGCCGGCGTCAAGGGTTCGCTGCGCCGGCCTGCGGCCGCCCTTGACCCCGGCTTGGCCGGCGCTCGTCTGGGCCTCGAAACCGGTCGTGAGCTGGGGTTTCGGGTTGAAATGGGTGGGCGAACAGGTGTACGATTCTGGGGTGTTCGAGGAGCTGGGGACCGCCATCGACGAACTCGACATCCCCACCGACAGCACCGCCCTGGCGGCGGTAGTGGGGTTGCGGGACCGGCTCGACGCCCGCATCAGCGACGCCGTCGCCGCCCACGACCACACCGGACTGTGGGAACTCGACGGGGCCACGTCCATGACCGCCTGGCTAGCGGACCGCGCCGCCATGCCCCGTGCTCGGGCCGCCGGCATGGTGTCCCGGGCCCGCAAACTCGCCCACCTCCCCGTGACAGCGGGGGCGTGGCGCGACGGGCTGCTCTCCAGTGGTCAGGTCGAGACGATCGCCGCCCACCTCGACCCCAACACCGTGGCGGTGTTCGCCGACCACGAAACCGCCGTGGTGCCCACCCTGGTGGGATTGTCGGTGCACGACGTCGCCGCCGCCATGGGCGCCTGGCGCGAATGCGCCACCGCCGACCGCGACCCCCAACCCGAACCGACCCAGGCCCTGTACCTGTCATCGACGTTGGCCGGGCGGTGGCGGCTCGACGCCAACCTGGGAACCGAAACCGGGGAACTGTTGGCCACCGCCCTACGCCTCGCCCACAGCCCCGACGTCGCCGGCGAACCCGCCCGCAGCGTCGCCACCCGCCGCGCCGACGCCCTCGCCGACATCTGCCGACACTTCCTCGACCACCAACACACCCGCCGGGCTGGCCGCCACCGACCCCACCTCAACCTGATCCTCGACCTCGACCGCTACCAGGCCCTGCGCACCGCCGGCGCCGCCAGCCTCGACGGCACCCGCCTCGACCGCACCAGCACCGACCGGCTCCTGTGCGACACCGCCGTACACCGCGTCCTCACGTCTGGCCGGTCCGCCATCTTGGACTACGGCACCACCACCCGCACCATCCCCGCCCCCCTCTACAACGCCCTCGTCGTCCGTGACCGCCACTGCCGGTTCCCCGGCTGTGACCGCCCCGCCGCCTGGTGCGAAGGCCACCACATCCACCCCTGGCACACCGGCGGACCAACCCAACTCGCCAACCTCGTGCTGCTATGCAGCCGCCACCACCACCTCCTCCACCGCCCCCGCTGGCACACCAAACTCCTCCCCGACACCACCCTCGAAATCACCGACCCCACCGGCCACGTCCGCACCAGCCACCCCCCAACCGGACCGGCCCCACCCCCACCGCTCCGGGAATGACAGGGCAGCCGGAGCATGGCCTCTTCCTGCGATGATGCCCTGGTGAGGGACCTGGAGGCGTGGGACCGCCGAACCGCCGAGCGGCTCGAGCGGGCCTACCTTTCCGCCGGCGCCGGTCCCGGGGGTTCGGGGTCTCGCGAGACCTCGGAAGGCGCTTGGCGCGCGAAGCGCCAGCACCTGTGCGTGCCGATGGACGGCCACGGCACCTGGCTCGACGTCGGGTGCGCCAACGGACACCTGCTGGCGACGTTGCCCGTCTGGTGCGCGGAGCGCGGCATCAGCATCGAGCCGTACGGCCTCGAGCTGCTGCCGCCCCTGGCCGAGCTCGCGCGATCGCTGCACCCCGGGCTGGCGGACCGCATCTGGACCGGATCGGTGATGACCTGGACGCCGCCGCGGCGCTTCACGTACGTCACGGCGCTCGACGACCAGGTCCCGCCCGGCCGGCTGGCGGACCTCGTCGCCCGCCTGCTCTCGGAGTTCGTCAAGCCTGGCGGCCGGCTGATCGTCAGCTCGTACACCGACAGCGACGACGAGCCCAGGCCGGTCTTCGACGACCTGAGCGACGCCGGCTATCCACCTGACGGACGCATCCGCATCGACCGACCGCGGCGCCATCCACTGCTCTCGGCGTGGATCGACGCCTGACGTCGGGGGCCGATCAGTCGAGGGAGACCTTGATCACCTCGCCGCCACCCGCACAGACGGCGCATGTGCTGACGTAGGCAGAGCTCCGGGTCAGTGCGACCCCGTAGGGGGCAAAGAGGTCCCCGACCACCGTCGTGTGCTGGCTGGAGCCGGGCGTGATCCTCTTGAGCGCACCGATCGGACCGTTCAGCAGACCGGCGCTGGCGATCTCCACGGCGTACAGGGAACCGTCCGGACCAAACGCCAGGTCGGTCAGGTTGGTGAGGCCTGACGCGTACACGGTCGGGGCCTGGCCGGGGACGACCCGCCAGATGTTGGCGGCACCCTGCTGGAACGGGAAGCCCGTCAGCTGGCTGATGTAGTAGGCGCCATCGGGACCCTTGACCACCGACGTGGGCACGGCATCTGCCCCGATCGAGGTGGGCGGCAGCGCCGTGATCGTCGTGAAGCTTCCCTTGTGGGACGCGCGCACGACGGCGTTGGCGCCGGCGTCCGCGACGATGTACCCCTCACCCTGGCGCACCAGGCCGACGGGGTTGCTGTCGATGTCGGTGCCGTCGGGGTTGGCAACCGCCTCGTTGGCCAGGACGTCGGCGAACAGCGAGAACCCGCCGTGCTTCAACTTGCCGGTGACCAGGGTCCCGAGCAGGGCGCCTTGCGCTCCGAACCCTGCACGGAACTCATCGCTGCCGCCGATACCGACGGAGAGCACGAACTTCTGGCTGCCGGTGAACGCGATGTCCGACGGCCCGAGGGTCTCCCCGTCCGCCGGGTTGACGATGGATGGCACGCCCGTCAGGACCCGCTGGTCGGGCCCGTTGTCACGGACCTGGGTGACCGCGCCGCTGAACCCGAGGCAGAACTCGCCCAGGGGGTGCGGGACGCACGGACCCGAACCTCCGCGGCCCGCCTCCACCACGTAGAGCGCGCCCGTTGGCGAGAACGAGAGGTGTCGAGGGCTGTCGAGGCCGGAGGCGACCACCTCGAAAGACGACTGCCCTGATGCCGGGGCAGCCGATCCGGCCGCAACCACGGCCAGGACGAGCGCGAGCGCTGTGAGCAGAGCCGCAATCTTGCCGAAACGAGGAGATCTGGGCACGGGAACCACCACCAATCGATCCAGCGGAGCCGCCAACTACGCGCAGTTCTACCCAGGAAAAACGCCCCGCGGCGTCCACCCGAACCGCTCCCCGGCACAGTAACAGCGCCCATGTGGGATGTCTCCACCGCCGGGATGTCGCGCCGGGCAAGACTGCCGGCATGCAGGCGTTGATCGCGGCAGGTGCTGGGTTCCTGCTCGCCGTGTTGTGGTTCGACCTGATGTTCGACGTGCAGGTGCTGCGCTATCGCAACGACGAGGTGCCGGAGGCGGTGCTGGCGTCGATCGCCGGCTACTACCGCCGCGTGACGACCGAGGCGCGCCCGCTGAATCGCCTGGTCACCGTCGCCATGCTCGCAACGCTGCTCGCCATCGTCCTGCAGGCGACGAGCGACGACGTTGCTCGTTGGGTGAGCGTGGTGTCGGCCGTCGCAGCCGCCGCGCCGATCGGTCTCGCCGCCACCCGGACGGTTCCCAGTGCGGTCCGCCTGGGCACGCGCCGCGACCCCGTCGAGGTGCAGAGCTGGCTTGCCCGGTCGGTGTGCCGGGACCACCTCGTCTGCCTCCCCGCGATCGCCGCCCTGCTCGTCGTGCAGCTCGTCTGGGGCTGACCCGGCCGCGACTCGCGGTTAGTGTGCCCACCACGGGCAGGGCCGACGCGTCGCGTCGGGGCAGGGGGCACGCACTTGGCAGGAAGTCGGAAGCGTCGGCGCCGACTGGCGGGCGCCGCCATTGTCGTCGCGGTGGCCGCGAGCGCGGCCGTCGCGCCGACCGCAATCGATCGTGTGCAGCGTGCCGACGCCGGCTCCACGGGGCCCGGCGCTCCACCGCCGGCGCTCGAGCCCGATGACGCCACCACCGCCTGGATCGAACGGGCGGACGCGGCGACGTCCGCCGCCCAGACCCCACCGTCGACGCCACCGAAATCGGTGCGGGGCGCGCCCGGGGTCGCGCCCGCCGGGGAGGCCAAGTCGCTGCTCGTCACGTTCGCGGCCGACGTGTCGTCGTCGGAGGCCGAGGACATCGTCGAGCAGACCGGGGCGGAGGCCGAACCGATCGCCGGCACCGACACCGTCGAGGTCACGGCGACCGAGCCCGAGCTCCCCGAGGTGGCCGCCGAGCTGACCGCCGAACCGGACGTCGAGGCGGTCGAGCCGAACCGCGTGCGATCGGCGTCGCGGGTACCGAACGATGCGAGCTACCCCAGCCAGCAGCCGTACCTCACGGGCATCGGGGTGCCCACGGCCTGGGACGTCGCCAACACCGGCGCGGCCACGGTCGTCGCCGTGCTCGACACCGGGGTCGACCGCGATCACCCCGACCTGGCGCCAAACCTGGTCGCAGGCCGCGACATCGTGAACGCCGACGCCGATCCCAGCGACGACAACGGTCACGGCACGGGGGTCGCCGGGGTGGTCGGCGCGGCGACGGGCAATGGGGCCGGCGTCGCCGGGGTGGCGTGGAACGCCAGGGTCATGCCGGTCAAGGTGCTCGGGGCCGACGGGACGGGCTTCGACGCCGACATCGCCAGCGGCATCACATGGGCCACCGACAACGGCGCCGACATCATCAACCTGTCGCTGGGTGGGTTCGGGTCGAGCATCGCACTCGAGCAGGCGGTCGACTACGCCCTCGCCCACGACGTGGTCGTGGTGGCCGCCTCCGGCAACCAGGCCGCCGGGGTGCCCAGCTTCCCGGCCGCCATCCCCGGCGTCCTCGCCGTGACCGCGACCGACGCGCAGGGGCAGTTCGCGTGGTTCTCCAACCACGGCCCGTGGATCACGCTCGCGGCGCCGGGTGTCGGCGTTGTGACCACGGCGCTGGCACCGGGACCCAGCATGGCCACCGCCGCCGTGACCGGCACCTCGTACTCGTCGCCGATGGTCGCCGGCGTCGCAGCGCTGCTGCGCGAGCGCCATCCGGCGTGGGGCTGGAACAGGGTGGCGTACGAGCTCGTCCGCACCGCGCGCGACGCCGGCCCGGCGGGGGTGGACGACGCCTACGGGTTCGGGATCGTTGACGCCGCCGCTGCGCTCGACGTCGGCCCCCACGGTGCGATCGCCGCGCCCGACCTGGCCGGCGACGCAAGCGACCTCCCGTCCTCACCGCGGGTCATCCCGGTCGGCACCGCAGTCACCGAGGGGCTGCGACTCGAGTTCGACCACGATTGGTTCGCCTTCGACGTGCCGGCGACGGCGGGCGCGCAGATCACGGTGACCCCGCCGGCGTTCGGGGGTGGGAACCGGGCCGGCGAGATGGACCCGGTCGTCGAGCTGTACGGCCCTGGCGGGGGCCTCGTCGCGTCGGCCGACGCCACCTTCGTGGGCGAACCCGAGACCACCGCGACCAACGTCGCCCCCGGCCGGCATCTGCTGAAGGTCGCGAACTACGCGGCATCGGCGAGCCCGGCCGACTACGGACTGCGGGTGGCCCTCGGGCCAGCGGGCGGTGCGCCGGGGCCGCAAGCGGCTGGGCCGTGGCTCACGAACGCGGCACCGCTCCCCCATGCCCAGTCCGTCGCCGCCGCCACCAGGCCGGCGGTCACGTTCGGGCGCGACCTGCTGGGCTCATCGGTCACGAACAGCACCGTCCTCCTGCTCGACGGGCGCACCGCCGCCGTCGTGGCCGCGAGCGTGGCGCGCAGCGGCCGCACCGTGACCCTCACACCCGCCCGAGCGCTCACGCCCGGTGTGCCCTACCAGGTTTTCATCGCCGGCGTGCGAGACACCGCCGGCGCATTCGCTCCGGCGATCACCGTCCCGTTCGTGACGGCGGCATCGGCCCCACCCACCTACCCGGTGGGCGGCACCTACTCGCCATTCGGCGGCGATTTCGACGGCAACGGCTACGAGGACATCCTCTGGTACGCACCCGGCACGGCCGCCGACTACATGTGGCGCTTCGACGGGGACGGTCGAGTGAGCGTGCCGATCTCGGCCGGCGGCACGTACCTCACCGCCGCCGGTGACTTCGACGGCAACGGCTACGACGACATCCTCTGGTTCCGGCCCGGCACCGCCAGCGACAGCATCTGGTACTCCGGCCCTTCGGGGCTCACCCCGCGGACGATCGTCGCCAACGGCAGCTACATCCCGATCGCCGCGGACTTCGACCGGAACGGTTACGACGACCTCTTCTGGTATGGCCGGGGAGCGACGGCCGACTGGGTCTGGTACTTCGGTCCTTCGGGGCCCACGTCGAGGGCGACGACGGTCAACGGCTTCTACCGCCCGCTGACTGGCGACTTCAATCGCGACGGCTACGGCGACGTGTTCTGGTACGCCCCGGGTACCGGCGTCGAGTCGACCTGGTACGGGGCGTCAACGGGCTTCCGCCCGGGACCGGCCCCGAGCGCCTCCGGGACCTACACCACGCTGCCCCTCGACGCGAACGGCGACGGCTACGACGACCTCTTCTGGTACTCGCCGGCGGCGTCGTGGTTCTGGCCGAACGGGCCGACCGGCTTCACGTCCGTGGCCCTGGCGCCGATGCCTGCTGGGATGCGCCCCGTCACCGGCGAGTTCACCGGCGACGGCCGTGACGACCTGTTCGCCTACGTGCCGGGCGCGGCCGTCGATCGGCTCAGACCCGGCACCCCCAATGGCATGGGCTGACGCGGCAGCCGCGGCGGCACCGGCGGTTGCCGAAGCGCCTACTGGACCGACAACGCCGCGTCGATGATGGCCTCCTGCTCCTGCACGTGGATCGTGTGGGAACCGGTGGCCGGGCTGCCCGACTCGTAGCGGCTCACCCGGATGATCTCGTGGCGATCGCCCAGCCGCTCCGCGAGGCGATCCTGAGCGAAGGCCCACGCACCCATGTTGGACGGCTCCTCCTGGAGCCACACGACCTGGCGGGCGTTGGGATACCTCGACACCACCTCGTCGAGCCGGGCGTAGGGCCAGGGGTAGAGCTGCTCCACGCGCACCACCGCCACCGGAGCTCCCCGCTTGGTCCGCTCGGCCATGGCCTCGTGGCCGATCTTGCCCGAGCACAGCACGACCCGCCGCACGGCGGCGGCGTCGGCGTCGGACACGAACGGGTCGTCGAGCACCTCCTCGAAGGAGCCCCGCGTCAGCTCATCGATGCTGGACCGCGCAGTCCGTGCCCGCAGCAGCGACTTCGGCGTGAAGACCACCAGCGGCTTGCGCACGTCGCGCCTCACCTGCCGCCGCAGCAGGTGGAAGTACTGGCCGGCGGTGGAGGCGTTCACGACCTGGATGTTGTCCTCGGCCGCCAGGGTGAGGAAGCGCTCGATCCGGGCGGACGAGTGCTCGGCGCCCTGCCCCTCGTAGCCGTGAGGCAACAGCAGCACCAGGCCGGAGACCTGGTCCCACTTGTCCTCGGCCGCCACGAGGTACTGGTCGAGTATCGGGCCGGCGCCGTTGACGAAGTCGCCGAACTGTGCCTCCCAACACACCAGGGCCTCCGTGTTGGCCACCGAGTAGCCGTACTCGAAGCCCAGCGCGGCGTACTCCGACAGCAGCGAGTCGTAGATCCAGAACTTGCCCTGGTCGGATGCCAGGTGCGCCAACGGGGCCCACTCACGACCATCGGTCTGGTCGACCAGCACGGCGTGGCGCTGGCTGAACGTGCCGCGCCGAGAATCCTGGCCGGCCAACCGGATGTCGGTGCGCTCGAGCAGCAGCGACCCGAACGCCAGCGCTTCGGCGGTGGCCCAGTCCACCTCGCCCTGGTCCAGCACCAGCTTGTCGCGGGTCTCGAACTGCTTGACGAGCTTGGGGTGGGGATGGAAGTCCTCGGGCCAGTGGCTCATGCGGTCGTAGATGCGATCGAGCACGGCCCGGTCGACGCCGGTCTCGACATGGGGCAGGACGCCGACCGGTGGCGGAGGCTCCGCCGCCTTGAGATCCGCCCGGGGAGGGGCCGATTGGCGGGTCTCGTCCAGCGCCTGCTGCAGCCGCCGGCGGAAGTCGTCGAGCGCCTGCTCCGCCTCTTCCAGCGACATGTGGCCGCGCTTGACGAGCGACTCGGTGTAGAGCTTGCGCACCGACCGGCGGTCGTCGATCTTGGCGTACATCAGCGGCTGCGTGTAGCTGGGATCGTCGCCCTCGTTGTGCCCGTGCCGGCGGTAGCAGACGAGGTCGATCGACCACGTCCTTGTGGAAGCGCTGCCGGTACGCGTAGGCGAGACGGGCGACGCGCACGCAGGCCTCGGGATCGTCCCCGTTCACGTGGAAGATCGGCGCCTGCACGATCTTGCCGACGTCGCTGGCGTAGAACCCCGACCGGGCCGCCTCGGGCGTGGTCGTGAACCCGATCTGGTTGTTCACGATGATGTGGATCGTGCCACCGACGCGGTAGCCCTTGATGTCGCTCATGTTGAGGGTCTCGGCCACGACGCCCTGGCCGGCGAACGCGGCGTCGCCGTGCATGAGGATCGGTAGCACCGAGAACCCCTCGGGATCGTTGATCTGGTCCTGCCGGGCCCGCACCATCCCCTCGACCACCGGGTCGACGGCCTCGAGGTGGCTGGGGTTGGCGGCCACCTCGACAGGGATCTCCTTACCGGCGCGGCTGTGGAACTTGCCGGCCTGGCCGAGGTGGTACTTGACGTCACCGGAGCCCTGGACCGCCGTGGGATCGGGGATGCCCTCGAAGTCCTTGAAGATCTGCTCGTAGGACTTGCCCACGATGTTGGCGAGCACGTTGAGCCGGCCCCGGTGGGACATGCCCATGACGGCGCCGTCCAGGCCGTCGTCGGCCGCCTGCTCGAGGATGGCGTCCAGCACGGGGATCAGGCTCTCGCCGCCCTCGAGGCTGAAGCGCTTCTGGCCCACCCACTTGGTGCCGAGGAACTTCTCGAACGCCTCGGCGGCGTTGAGCCGGCCGAGGATGTGGCGCTGGTCCTCGGTGTCCAAGTCGACCGCCGTCGCGGACTCGACGTGCTCCTGGATCCAGTGCTGCTCGTCGAGATCCTGGATGTGCATGTACTCGACGCCCGACGTGCGGCAGTAGGCGTCGCGCAGCACCCGCAGGATCTCGCTGAGCGCGAGCTTGTCCTCGCCCGCCAGCCCCCCGGTCAGGAACTCGCGGTCGAGGTCCCAGATCGTGAGCCCGTACGTGGCGGGGTCGAGCTCCGGGGCCATCTGCGGCTCTTTCCACCGCAGCGGGTCGAGGTCGGCGATCAGGTGGCCGCGCACCCGGTAGACGCGGATCAGCGTCGCCACCGCCATCTGCTTCTCGAGCATGGTCTGCTCGTGATCGATGGGGTTGACGTCGCGTCGCCACCGCACCGCCTCGTACGGCACGCCCAGACTCTGGAAGATCTCGTCGTAGAAGCCGTCGACGCCCAGCAGCAGCTCCTCGACGCGCTTGAGGAACAGGCCGGACTCGGCGCCCTGGATGATGCGGTGGTCGTAGGTGGACGTGACCGTGACGACCTTGGACGCACCCAGCTCGGCCAGCAGCACCGGGTCGGCACCGCGCCACTCGGCGGGGTAGTCGATGGCGCCGACGCCCACGATCACACCCTGGCTGGGCATCAGCCGCGGCACCGACTGGACGGTCCCGATCGTGCCTGGATTGGTGAGCGTGACGTTGACCCCGGCGAAGTCGTCGGGGCTGAGCTTGTTGGACCGGACCCGGCGGATCACCTCCTCGTACGACGCCCAGAAGCCGCGGAAGTCCTGGGTGTCGGCCTCGCGGATGACCGGCACCAGCAGCGTGCGGCTGCCGTCGGACTTCTCGACGTCGACCGCTAGGCCCAGGTTCACGTGCTCGTGGCGGACGACCCGCGGCTTGCCGGCGGGGTCGGTCGTGAACGTCGAGCCCATCACCGGCATGGAGTCGGCGATCGCCCGCACCACCGCGTAGCCGATGATGTGCGTGAAGCTGACCTTCCCGCCCCGGGTGCGACCCAGGTAGCCGTTCATGATCCGGCGGTTGACCTCGAGCAGCTTCGCCGGCACGGCGCGGAAGCTGGTGGCGGTCGGCACACCGAGGCTGGCGGTCATGTTCTGGACGATGCGGGCGGCGGCACCCCGCAGCGGCTCCCCGGGCGCGTCCTCGGCGGCTTCGGGCGCCGTCGCGGCCGCGGGACTCGGCGCCTTGGGCTGCGGCTGCGCTCCGTTGGCGGCGGGGGGTGCCACTGCGGGCGCGGTCGCGGGGGCGCGGCTGCCGGCGCCGGTGGGCTGGTGACGAGGTTGGACGCCGTGGCCTGCTGGTCGACGTCACGCTTGTAGTCGGCGAAGAAGTCCCGCCAGCTCTCGCTCACCGAGGCGGGGTCTTCGAGGTACTGCTCGTACATCTCGTCGACCAGCCAGGCGTTGGGCCCGAGTGTGGTTGTCGAGTTGGTCGGTTGCGGCGCGTCACCCACGGTCACCGATGGTACCGGCGCCCTGCAATCTCGACTCCGGTCATCCGAGTATCCACCCGGCGACGAACGGACACGTGTAAACCCGGGTACATCTCCCCGTGCAGGAGGCCAGCATGCGCCCGACCCTCGCAGCGGACCGCCCTCCCCTCACTCCCCAAACGCTCCGTCCGCTGCTGGGTATCGAGGTCATCGTGCGCACGCCGGCCACCCTCTGGCGCGGTCGGCTGCTGTCCTGCGTGAAGGACAGCGCCTGGTTCGTGGTCGACGACGACGACGTCGTGGTGCACCTGGACCAGATCCAGTCCATCCGGGCCGCCTGAACCCGATTCGGGCCGCCTCGGCCCAGCCGGTACCGTCGGCGCGCATCATGAGCGCGCAGTTCATCTTCACGATGCGCCGGGTGAGCCGCTTCCACCCTCCCGACAAGGAGGTGCTGAAGGACATCACCCTGGCCTTCTACCCGGGAGCCAAGATCGGCGTGCTCGGCCCCAACGGAGCCGGGAAGTCGTCGCTCCTGCGGATCATGGCCGGCGTCGACGACGGGTACACGGGCGAGGCCCGGCTCACGCCCGGATTCTCCGTGGGCATGCTCGAGCAGGAGCCGCAGCTCGACGCCACCAAGGACGTGCAGGGAAACGTGATGGACGGGGTCGGCCAGGTGGCCGCGTTGCTCGCCGACTACGACGAGGTCATGGCGGGATGGGCCGAACCCGACGCTGACTACGAGAAGCTCGGCGCCCGGCAGGCCGACCTCGAGGCGAGGATCGACGCCGCCGGTGCCTGGGACCTCCAGCGCACCGTCGACGTCGCGATGGACGCCCTGCGGCTACCGCCCGGTGACGCCGACGTCGCCACCCTGTCCGGGGGCGAGCGTCGTCGCGTGGCGCTCTGCCGCCTGCTGCTCTCCCGCCCCGACCTGCTCCTGCTCGACGAGCCCACCAACCACCTCGACGCCGAGTCGGTGGCGTGGCTGGAGCGGTTCCTCCGCGACTACCACGGCACCGTGGTCGCAATCACCCACGACCGCTACTTCCTCGACAACGTCGCGGGCTGGATCCTGGAGCTGGACCGGGGCCGCGGCTACCCGTTCGAGGGCAACTACACGGGCTGGCTGGAGCAGAAGCGGGCGCGCCTCGAACAGGATGAGAAGGCCGACAGCGCGCGCAAGCGGACCCTGGAGCGGGAGCTGGAGTGGGTCCGCATGGCGCCCAAGGCCCGCCAGGCAAAGGGCAAGGCCCGGCTCGCCGCCTACGAGAAGCTGCAGGCCGAGGCCGAACGCGTCGACCGGGCGCCGGACAGGCTCCAGATCCACATCCCGCCCGGCCCCCACCTCGGCGACCAGGTCATCGAGGTCGACGGCCTGTCCAAGGGGTACGGCGACCGTCTGCTCATCGACGCCCTGTCGTTCTCGCTCCCCCGTGCCGGCATCGTCGGGATCATCGGGCCCAACGGCGCCGGCAAGACCACGTTGTTTCGCATGATCATCGGCGCCGAGAGCCCGGACCGTGGCACGATCGCCATCGGGTCGTCGGTCGAGCTGGCGTACGTGGACCAGTCCCGGGACGCGCTCGGCGACGGGAACACCGTGTACGAGGAGATCACCGGTGGCCAGGACCTGCTGAAGGTCGGCAACCGCGAGGTCAATGGGCGGGCGTACGTGGCGTCCTTCAACTTCCGCGGCTCCGACCAGCAGAAGCCGGTGGGCGTGCTCTCCGGCGGCGAGCGCAACCGCGTCCACGTGGCCAAGATGCTGCGCCGGGGCGGCAACGTGCTCCTGCTCGACGAGCCCACCAACGACCTCGACGTCGACACCCTGCGGGCGCTGGAGGATGCGCTCGAGGCGTTCCCGGGGTGCGCGGTGGTCATCAGCCACGATCGCTGGTTCCTCGACCGCATCGCCACCCACATCCTGGCCTTCGAGGGCGACAGCCAGGTCCGCTGGTTCGAGGGCAACTTCAGCGAGTACGAGGGCTGGCGCCGCAGGCAACTCGGCGCCGAGGCCGATCAGCCCCACCGCATCAAGTACAAGCCGTTGGTGCGGTAGCCGCTCGCGCGACTACGCGGCCAGGGACCCCGAGGGCATCGTCTGGTGCCTCGGCACCTACCGCCCTGGGCCGTCGTGACGTGGCGGGCGCCCCAGCAGCTCCAGCACCCGCGCCGCCTGCGCCGCCGGGTCGCCGTCGGCGGGCGTGAGCCGCAGGTCGGGCCGCTCCGGTGCCTCGTAGGGGTCGTCGATGCCGGTGAAGCCGACGATCTCGCCCGCACGGGCCTTGGCGTACAGGCCCTTGGGGTCGCGGGACTCGCACAGCTCGAGCGGCGTGTCGACGAAAACCTCGACGAACCGCAGCCCCACGGCCTCGTGGATCGCACGGACCCGGTCGCGGTCGGCACGGTAGGGGCTGATCACAGGCACGAGCGCCACCACGCCGGCGTCGGCGAACAGCCGGGCCACCTCGCCCACCCGCCGGATGTTCTCGGCGCGATCGGCGGCGGAGAACCCGAGGTCGGCGTTCAGGCCATGCCGCAGGTTGTCGCCATCGAGCAGGTAGGCGGGCCGGCCGGCCGTCACCAGCGACCGCTCGACCTCGGCCGCCACGGTCGACTTGCCCGAGCCCGACAGGCCGGTGAACCACACCGTCGCGCCGGCCGACGATCGGTCGGCCCGAGCCACCGATCCGGCGTGCCAGACGACGTCCGGCGTCACGCGACCCCGGTGGGACCGATGATGATGCCGGCGCCCACCGTGTTGTTGGTCGCCTCGTCGACGAGGATGAAGCTGCCGGTGGCGCGGTTGCGGCGGTACTCGTCGAAGAACAGCGGCACCGTCGTGCGCAGGCTCACCCGCCCGATCTCGTTGAGCGCGAGTGTGGGCGCCTGCTCGTCGCGGTGCAGCGTGTTGACGTCGAGGCGGTACTGCAGGTTCTTGATCAACGCCCGCCCCCAGCGGGTGGTGTGCTTGATGGCGAGCTTGGCGCCAGCGCTCAGGTCCCCGTCCTGGGTCAGCCAGCAGACCATGGCCTCGAGGTCCTGGCCCACGTGCGGGCGGTTGCGGACCCGGCAGATCATGTCCCCGCGGGAGACGTCGACGTCGTCGGCCAGCCTGACCGTCACCGCCATGGGCCCGAACGCCTCGGCCACCGCGCCGTCGGCGCTGTCGATGGCCGCGATCGTCGTGGTGAGGCCCGAGGGGAGGACTACCACCTCGTCGCCGGGCTTCAGCACGCCCCCCGCCATCGTGCCGGCGTAGCCCCGATAGTCGTGCAGCTCGTGGTTGTCCTGTTCCTGCGGGCGGACCACGTACTGCACCGGAAAGCGGGCGTCGATCAGGTTGCGGTCGCTGGCGATGTGGGTCTCCTCGAGGTGGTGCAGCAGCGACGTCCCCTCGTACCAGTCCATGTTCGCCGAGCGCTCCACGACGTTGTCGCCGTGCAGCGCCGAGATGGGGATGAAGGACAGGTCGTGCACGTCGAGCCGCATGGCGAAGCTGCGGAACTCGGCCTTGATCTCGTCGAAGCGCTCCTGCGACCAGCCGACCAGGTCCATCTTGTTGACGCACACCACGAGGTGGGGGATCCCCAGCAACGTGGCCAGGAACGCGTGCCGGCGCGATTGCTCGAGCACGCCCTTGCGGGCGTCGATGAGCACGAGCGCGAGGTCCGCCGTCGACGCGCCGGTGACCATGTTGCGCGTGTACTGGATGTGCCCCGGGGTGTCGGCGATGATGAACTTCCGCTTGGGCGTGGCGAAGTAGCGGTAGGCGACGTCGATCGTGATGCCCTGCTCCCGCTCGGCCCGCAGCCCGTCGGTGAGCAGCGCCAGGTCGGTGTACGCGTCGCCGCGGGCGAGGCTGGTGCGCTCGACCGCCTCCAGCTGGTCCTCGAAGATCGCCTTCGAGTCGTACAGCAGGCGGCCGATGAGCGTCGACTTGCCGTCGTCGACAGACCCGGCGGTGGCGAAGCGCAGCAGCTCCATCAGCCAGCCCCCACCACTAGAAGTAGCCCTCGCGCTTGCGGTCCTCCATGCCGGCCTCGCTGATGCGATCGTCGGCCCGGGTGGCGCCCCGCTCCGTGATGCGCGTGACCGCGGTCTCCTCGATGATGGCCGCGACGGTGGCCGCCGCCGACTCGATGGCGCCGGTGCACGTGGCATCGCCGACGGTGCGGAAGCGCACCGTGCGCTCCTCGATCTCCTCCCCCTCGAGCAGCGTGACCCACGGCGTCTCCGCCAGCCACATGCCGTCGCGCTGGAAGACCCGCCGGGCATGCGCGAAGTAGATCGGCGGCAGCGCCACGTCCTCGGCCGCGACGTACTGCCAGATGTCGAGCTCGGTCCAGTTGGACAGCGGGAATACACGGATGTGCTCGCCCTTGCGGTGCCGCCCGTTGTAGAGGTTCCACAGCTCGGGCCTCTGGTTCTTGGGATCCCATTGCCCGAAGTCGTCGCGGAAGCTGAAGACCCGCTCCTTGGCCCGGGCCTTCTCTTCGTCGCGCCGGGCGCCGCCGAACACGGCGTCGAAGCTGTGGGCCTCGATGGCCTCGAGCAACGGGACGGTCTGGATCCGATTGCGGCTCGCCCGGGGACCCGTCTCCTCGACCACCTTGCCGGCGTCGATGGCGTCCTGGACGCTGGCCACCACCAGGCGAGCGCCGAGCTCAGCCACCCGCCGGTCGCGGAACTCCATCACCTCGGGGAAGTTGTGGCCGGTGTCCACGTGCATCACCGGGAACGGCAGCCGGGCGGGCGCGAACGCCTTGACCGCCAGGTGCAGCATCACCGCGGAGTCCTTCCCGCCCGAGAACAGCATCACTGGACGCTCGAACTCGGCCGCCACCTCACGGATGACGTGAATCGCCTCGGCCTCCAGTGCCTGCAGGTGCGTCAACTCGTAGTAAGGCTGTGGCGGGGCGCTCGTGGACATGACCGAGTCAGGCTAAATGCGACCTGTTTGGTAAGCAATTCCGTCGGGTCTCGTATCCCAGGGGGACAGCATGCCCGTCATCGGTACCGACGATCACGTGATCGCCGCCCGGCTCGCCGCCGAGGCGGGCGACATGCTCGTCGACCTGCGTGCCCGCCTCGCCGGTGACGGCGTGGGCGGCCGGGCCCTCGGGGCCGAGGGCGATCGGGCTGCGCAAGAGCTGCTGATGCGCCGCTTGGCCGAGCTGCGCCCGCACGACGTGGTCCTGTCGGAAGAGGGCGCCGACGACCCGGCCCGGCTGGAGGCCGAGCGGGTGTGGATCGTCGATCCCCTGGACGGGACCCGCGAGTTCGGCGAGGTGCCCCGGACCGACTGGGCGGTGCACGTGGCGCTGGTGGTCGGCGGCGATCCCGGCGCCGGCGCCGTAGCCCTGCCCGCCCGGGGCCTGACCTTGTCCACCGCCACGCCGCCCCCGCCGCCCGGCCCGCGGAGCGGGCCCGTGCGGGTCGTCGTGAGCCGCAGCCGTCCCCCGGCCGAGGCGACGTTGATCGCCGAGGCGTTCGACGGCGAGCTGGTCACGCTCGGATCGGCGGGCGCCAAGGCCATGGCCGTGGTCCTGGGCGACGCGGAGGTCTATGCGCACAACGGCGGCCAGCACGAGTGGGACTCGGCGGCCCCGGTGGCCGTGGCCCGCGCCGCGGGCCTGCACGCCTCGCGCCTGGACGGGAAGCCGCTGCGCTACAACCGGCCGGATCCGTACCTCCCCGACCTCCTCATCTGCCGGCCCGAGCTGGCCCAGCGGGCGATCGAAGCGGCGGCGGGGGGCTGACCGACCGCCGCGTCTCGTTCTGGTTGCAGCCATCCGGTCATACGCCGCACGGCTACAACCAGTTCGCGGTCAGATCTGGTCCCAGACCATCTCTGCGCTATCGGCCTCCCGCAGCAGCTCGATCGGGTCGTGCTTGTCGATGTGCCCGATGAGCCCGTTGTAGATGCCGTAGCCGCAGAGGCGCTGGAGGCGCTCGTCGAACCGCCGGGCGACATCGCGGGGGATGCCGAGCTGCTGGTTCTCCTGCTGGCGGATGTAGCCCGCGCAGTAGTTGCACGCCAGCCCCACGCGTCGTCGGTCGGTCGTGTTGGCGCCGCCGCCATGCCACAGGCTCCCGTTCCAGACCAATACGCTCCCCCGAGCCATCTCGGCCGGGATCGAGTCGTAGTCGCGGCCGAAGTCGGGTGACGGCCCGAGGTGCGTCCCGGGCACGAGGCGCGTGGCGCCGTTGGCCTCGTTGAAGTCGGTCAGCGCCCACATCGAGTTGCACACGACAGGCGGGTGGGGCTTGGGGATGGGGATGAGCTGGTCGTCGGAGTGGATCGGCTGCGGCGTCTCGTCGGGGCCGATCGCGATCGACGACAACGAGGAGAGCAGGCACCCGGCATCGAGGACCCGTTCAACGAGCGGCAGGACGTTGGGGTGGACAGGCACCCGCGCGAACACGTCGCCGTGCACCAACAGGTTGTAGATGCGCACGGTGCGGGTCCCCTCGAACGTGTTCTCGGCCGGTGCCACCGCCAGGTCGCGCTCCAGCCGGTCGAGCGCCTCCGTCAGCTCGTCGGCCAGGTCCGGCTCGATGGCGTCGTCGACCACGGTCCAGCCCTGCTCGGCGATGCGGTCGGCGTGGCTGGCGAGTTCCTCGGCCGTCAGCGTCCGCATGGACGGAACTCTAGGTTGCGTGCTGTGACCGACCTGACGCCGTTCGAGGAGGCGGTGGTCACGGTGCTCAGCTCGCTCGGTCCCGGTGACGTGGTGACCTACGGCGAGGTCGCCGCCGAGGCCGGCTACCCGGGACGGGCCCGCGCCGTCGGCCGCATCCTGGCCACCAGCGACCTGGACCTGCCCTGGTGGCGGGTGGTCACCTCCACCGGACGCCTGGTCCCCGGTCACGAGGTCGAGCACGCCCGGCGGCTCCGCGCCGAGGGCGTCCCGGTCACGGACGGGCACGTGCGGCCCTAGGGCGCCGGCGCCCGCCAGGTGTCTTTCGGCCGTACACCGGTCAGACTCACGTCGATGGCGGTCGCCACTGATCTCGACGCCGGCAGCTACAGCGACACCCCGCCGTGGACGCTCGATGACCCCGAGGCCCTGGCCTGGCGGCAGGACCTGGCGGACGTGCGGGCCCGGGTCGTGGCCGAGGTGCCCCGGCTCACCCACCCCGGACGGTGGCCGCCCGGCCGCCGCGTGCTCACCGTCACCCGGCGGCTGGGCGCAGCCCTGGCGCTCTGGGCGCTGCGCGAGCGAACATCCGACGCGCCGGAGGTCCGCCGGGCCGGCATCTCCCGCCGGCTCCGTGTGGCTGCGGAGCGACTGGGGCCCACGTACATCAAGCTGGGGCAGATCATCTCCGCGGGCGAGGGCATCTTCCCCGCCGAGCTCGTGAACGAGTTCAAGCTGTGCCGCGACCAGGTGCCGGCCGAGCCGTTCCGCGTCGTGCGCCAGGTGATCGAGGAGGACCTTGGCCGCCCGCTGGAGGACACGTTCCGCTGGGTCGACCGCAGCCCGCTGGCAGCGGCTTCGATCGCACAGGTCCACGCCGCCACCCTGCGCACCGGCGAGAGCGTGGTCGTCAAGGTCCAGCGGCCGGCCGTCGCCCGGCTCGTGCGCGACGACCTCCGGGTCATGGCCTGGCTCGCCCCCAAGCTCGTGGGGCGCATTCCGGTCACGGCGCTGGCCAACCCGCCGGCGCTGGTGGAGCTGTTCGCCCAGACCATCGCCGAGGAGCTCGACTTCCGCCTCGAGGCCGAGAACATGGTGGACCTGGCCCGGACCTTCGCCGAGCTCGGCCAGCGGGGCTACGTCGTCCCCCGACCCCACCCCGAGCTGGTCACCCGCCGGGTCCTGGTCATGGAGCGGCTCGACGGCTTCCGCTTCGACGACGTGGTCGGCATGCGCGACGCCGGGGTCGACACCGAGGCGGTGATCCGTACCGGCATGATCGCCACCCTGGAGGGGGCGATCCTCAAGGGGATCTTCCACGGCGACCTCCACGGGGGGAACCTGTTCGTCCAGCCCGACGGGCGCACCGCCCTGCTCGACTTCGGCATCACGGGCCGCCTCGACGAGCTCCGGCGCCAGGCGTTCCTGCGGCTGCTCATGGGCGGAGCGGGCAACGATGTCCTGGCGCAGCTGGCCGCCCTGCGCGACCTGGGTGCGCTGCCGCCCGACGCCGACCTCGAGGGGATCGTGAGCGAGCTCCACCTCGACCAACCGCCCGTCGACCCCACGACCATGTCGGGCGAGCAGCTGGTGGCGGAGATCCAGCAGGTGATGAAGGCGCTGCTCGGCATCGGCGCCCGCTTCCCCAAGGAGCTGATGCTGTTCGTGAAGAACCTTGTGTTCCTCGATGGCGCCATCGCCCGGCTGGCGCCCGACCTCGACATCTTCGCCGAGATCGCCAGCATCTCGATCTACTTCGCCACCCACCACGGCGACCGCATCGCCGCGGACGTGGGCATCGACCCTCGCGCCATCGAGCTCGACATGACCGGCGTGAAGGCCAGCTTCGGCATCGCCGACGACACCGAGGGCCTGACCCACCGCCAGCTGCAGAAGCGGCGCGAGACCATCCGGCGCAACCTGTCGCAACGGCGGACCGGTCGCCGGTAGAGCACCGTCCGGCGTCTAGCGTCTCGGGCAATGCGCCTGGTCGTGGCCCGCTGCTCCGTCGACTACGCGGGCCGGCTCGAGGCGCACCTGCCCCCCGCCCCCCGCCTCATCATGGTCAAGGCCGACGGCTGCGTGGCGATCCACGCCGACGGCGGCGCGTACAAGCCGCTCAACTGGATGAACGCGCCCAACACGGTCAGCGAGTCGATCGACGACCGAGGCCAGGCCGTCTGGACGGTCCGCTCCCCCAAGGGCGAGTCCCTGACGATCACGCTCCACGAGGTCGTGTCCGACACGAGCCACGACCTCGGTACCGACCCGGGGCTGTGGAAGGACGGCGTCGAGTCCCACCTGCAGGAGCTGCTGGCCGCGAACTGCGGCGCCATCGCCCCCGACCTGCGCCTCGTTCGCCGCGAGTACCCGACCGACATCGGCCCGGTCGACCTGCTGTGCCGCGACGCCGACGGGAACGCCGTCGCGATCGAGATCAAGCGCCGGGGGGAGATCGACGGGGTCGAACAGCTGGCCCGCTACGTCGAGTTCCTCGAGCGCGACCCGCGACTGCGGCCGGTGCGCGGCGTGTTCGTCGCCCAGCAGATCAAGCCGCAGGCGCGGGTGTTGGCGAGCCAGCGGGACATCGCCTGCGTTGAGGTCGACTACGACGTGCTGCGGGGCATCGAGCCCGACGCCCTGCGCCTGTTCTAGGCGCCCGGTCCTAGGAAGCGTCGAACGCGACCGAACCGGCGTCGAGGACGACCCGGCCGTCGGGTCCGACGGTCTGGAACAGCGCCTCCCCCTCGCCCTCACGCCACATCCGGACGGTGAGCGCCTCGCCCGGGAACACCGGGCTGGAGAAGCGACCGCTCATGGACCGGAAGCGTGCCGGGTCGCCCCCGCACAGCGTGTGCAGCAGCGCCCGCCCGGTGAAGCCGTAGGTGCACAGCCCGTGGAGGATCGGCCGCGGAAAGCCGGCCATGGCCGCGAACTTCGGATCGGAGTGGAGGGGGTTGCGGTCGCCGGACAACCGGTACGTGAGGGCCTGGTCGATGCGGGTCGGGTACGTGACCTCGTGGTCGGGCGCCCGTTCGGGAACGGCAAACGACGACGACGGGCCGCGCTCGCCGCCCCAGCCACCCTCGCCCCGGATGAACAGGCCCGCGCGGCTCGTGAACAGCAGCTGGCCGTCCGAGACGAGGTTGGCCGTCGACTCCACCGCCACCAGGGCGCCCGAGCCCTTGTCGTAGATGCCCACGATCTCGGTGACCGTGTCGACCTCGCCCTGGACCGGGATCTCCCGCTCCAGGAAGATCGCCTGCTCGCCGTGGACGAGCATGGCGGGGTTGAACTCGCCGAGTGCGCCGAAGGCCCCGCCGCCGACCCCGAGCACCACCGGCATCGTGGGGAGCGCCCGCTGCTCGACGTCCTGGCTGTTCTCGGTGGTGAAGGCCAGCTCCTGGGACGGGTCGTCGGCGCCGGCACCGACGCCGACCGCGTACAGCAGGCAGTCCTTCGAGGTCCAGCGATGGCGGGCCGGATCCGACGTGGCGCCGACGGCGTCGTGGTTGATGGGCATGGGGGCCTCCCTCAGGTCTCGTCGTAGCCGAACATGTTGGCGTTGGGGCGGGCTTGGGCAACGAGGTCCGTGATGGCGTGGCCCAGGACCTCGGGGTCGGCGTCGGGCTTCTCGATCGTCGGGCCCCGGTGCCATCCCTCGGACACCGAGATCATTCGCCCGCTCACGTCGAACACCCGACCGGTGACACCGGCGGAGAGCGGGCTGGCGAGCCAGCACGCGATCGGCGCGATGTGGTGCGGCGCCATCTCCTCCTTGCCCTCGTCGGGCAACTGGCCCATGCCCAAGTCGGCGGTCATCCGCGTCAGGGCCGCAGGAGCAATGGCGTTGACGGTGACGCCATAGCGGGCCAGTTCCTTGGCGGCGATGATCGTGAACGCCGCGATCCCGGCCTTGGCGGCGCCGTAGTTGGTCTGGCCGACGTTGCCGTAGATGCCCGACGGCGACGACGTGTTGACGATGCGACCGTCGACGGCGTCGCCGGCCTTGGAGCGCTCGCGCCAGTGGTTGGCGGCGAAGTGCGAGGGACCGAACGTGCCCTTGAGGTGAACGCTGATGACGGCGTCCCACTCGACCTCGCTCATGTTGACGAGCATGCGGTCGCGCAGGATGCCGGCGTTGTTGATCAGGACATCGAGGCGCCCGAACGCCTCGATGGCGGTGCCGATGAGCTTCTCGGCACCGGCGAAGTCGCTGACGTCGTCGGCATTGGCGACCGCTTGACCACCCTGCGTAGTGATCTCGTCGACCACGTCGTGGGCGGGGCCGGTATCGCTGCCCGTGCCGTCCATGGAGCCACCGAGGTCGTTGACGACCACCCTGGCTCCCTGGGCGGCGAGCAGCAGCGCGTGCTCGCGGCCGATGCCCCGGCCCGCCCCGGTCACGATCGCGACTCGATCGTCACAGATGCCCATCGACCACGTCCCCTTTCGGCGTTGCCGCCTGAATTTCAACCTGCTGGGAACGTAGCAGCGCGACACCGGATGCCATGACCGAGGTGCACCAATGCCCCTATTGCGAGCTGCGGTTCGGGTCGCGCAACGAGCTCGAGGACCACATCTCCCGCGACCATCCACGCGAGTTCGACGACGACACCGATCCGCGCAACGCTCGCCCATGACGATCCGGTAACAGACCCCGTTTTCGCGCGGGGTGTGGTCGACGGCGGTTAGAACCACGCGGCCCCACGTGGCAGGGTGGTGTCCTGTGGACGGGAACGAAGCCGCGCCCGGCCCTCGCCGGGCGGGTGCTGGGGTGCCCAGTGAAGAATTCGATGCATCGACGCGCGTCAGCGCGCCCACCGACGCGCCGTCATCCGCGGAGCCGGCCGACGGCGACGACGCGCCAGCCGACGAGCGGTCCGGCGGCGAGCCGACCGCGGACGAGCCGACCGCGGACGAGCCGGCCCCGAGCGACACGACAACCGGCGAGGACACGTCCAAGGGCGACGCGACGACCGACGACCACCCCTCCCCGGACGACTCGACAACGGAGGCGGGGCCGATCTTCGACCTGCCCGACGACCGAGACGCCGGGGAAGCCGACAGGTCCGCCGGCAACGGCGACGCTGCCCAGCGTTCCGGTCGCACTGGCGAGCGGACCCTGGTCCTGGGCGGGGCCGCGGCGGCCGAGGGCCGGACCACCGGCCCGAACCCCCGCATCGCCGGTCCCCTGCCGGCCGAGGCCCGGCACCAGACGGATGGCAACGGCCGTGCAGGTGTCGAGCAGGAGGAGTCCCCGGGCCGCCACTTCCGCGCGTCGCCCACCGATGGTCGCGACGGCGGGTTTCCGCGGTGGGCGCTGGCAGCCGCGGCGGTGCCGGTGTTCGCCCTGGTCCTCCTGGTCGTCGCCTGGTCGATCGACACGGCCGCCCTGTCCGGCCAGGTGCGTCGCAACGTCGAGGTGGCCGGCCGCCCCGTCGGCGGCCTGGGCGAGGCGTCGCTCCCCGAGGTGATGAACGGCATCGCGGACGAGGTGGTGGCGCGTCCGGTGCGGATCACCAACGACGACAAGGTGTACGAGACGACCGCCGGGGAGATTGGGCTGGCCCTCGACGAACAGGCGACGTCCGAGGCCGCGCTCGACGTCGGTCGTGACGATCCCCTCTTCATGCAGCCGTTCTCGTGGCTCCGGTCGTTCTTCACGCCCCGCGACGTCGACGTCCGGTACACCGTCAGCGGGCCCACCGCGACGGCGAAGATCGTGGAGCTACAGGGCGCCGACCGCACCGCGCCCCACGACCCCACGATCACGTTGGGCGAGCAGGGTTGGACCGTCATGCCCGGAACGCCGGGTCAGGGCCTCGACACCGAGGCGCTGATCGACGAGCTGCCCGATGCGGCCGCGGAGTCGCGGACCGGCACGATCGAGGTGGCAGTCGGCACGGCGCCGGTGGTGCCGACGTTCACCGACGCCGAAGCGCAGGAGCAGGCCGACCGCGCGAACCAGATGACCGCCAACGGGCTGCAGCTCGCGGTGGGCGACACGACCAAGACGGTGCCGGCCGCGCAGCTGCGCAGCTGGATCGCGCCGACCGCCAACGAGGGCAAGCTCGGGTTGACCATCAACAAGGAAGCGGTCGACAAGGCACTCCCGGACGTCTTCGCGGACATCATCGTCCTGCCGCAGAACGCGCGCGTCGTGCTCGGCGCCAACGGGCCCACGGTCGTATCGTCCCAACAGGGTGTGTCCTGCTGCGCTCCCGACAGTTCCGAGCGGGTCTGGAAGGCGCTGAGCGATGGCCAGCCCGGCGCCGAGCTCGACGCGACGACAACCGAGCCCGCCCTCACCACCGAAGCGGCCCAGGGGCTGGGCGTGACACGGCCGGTCTGCGGCAACCACGCGTGGCGGAACGGCGGGCCGACCACGGCCGGTCCGGGGTTCACCACCTACTACAACCCCGGCGAGCCGCGCGTCAGCAACATCCACCGCATCGCCGACATCGTCGACGGCACCCTGGTACTGCCGGGGCACGAGTTCTCGATGAACGACGTCGTCGGCCCCCGCACCCTGGAGAAGGGATTCGTGGTGGCGGGCGCCATCCGGGACGGCAAGCACGTCGACGAGGTGGGCGGTGGCGTGTCGCAGTTCGCGACCACGACCTTCAACGCCGCCTACTTCTGCGGGCTCGACATCACCTCCTACCAGGCGCACTCCGAGTACTTCACCCGATACCCGCGCGGCCGTGAGGCGACGATGGGCTACCCGGCCCCGAATCTGTCGTTCATCAACGACACGCCGTTCGGCATCCTCGTCGACACCTCGTACACCGACACCAGCGTCACCGTGACCATGTGGTCGAGCCCCTACGCCACCGGCGAACAGGTCGGCATCTCGGAGTCATCATCCGGCGCCTGCACCAACGTCACCACCACCCGCCGGATCACCTACCCCGACAAGCCGGCCGCAACCGACACGTTCGCCGCCACGTACCGCCCGGGGCCGGATCAGTCCTGCTGAGCACCTAGCGTTGAGCAGGTGCTCGCTGCCGACGTCGTCGTGATCGGAGGGGGGCCCGCCGGGTCGGCGGCGGCGATCGAGCTGGCTCGCGCCGGGCGAGGCGTGACGCTGGTCGACCGGGCGCGATTCCCCCGCGACAAGGTGTGCGGCGACGGGATCACGACCGGTGCCCTGCGCCTCCTCGAGGACCTCGGGCTCCAGCCGCGTCGCGTCGCCTCGTGGCAGCGTGTCGAGGACGTGGTCGTGCGGGGGCCGGCGGGCCCCGACGTGACGTTTCCACTCCCGCGGGGCCGGGGCACGTACGCGGCGGTGGCCCGGCGGGCCGACCTCGACACCGCGCTGCTCGACGAGGCCCGCGTCGCCGGGGTCAAGGTCCTCGACGGCCATGCGTGTGTGCGGGCGCGGGAGCACGACGACTGCGTCGCCATCGGCGTCGAGGGCGTGGGCGAGCTGACCGCCGCCTACGCCGTGGCCGCCGACGGCATGTGGTCGCCCACCCGCAAGCACCTGGGCCTGGCGGCGCCCGGGTACCGGGGCGACTGGCACGCCTTCCGCCAGTACTTCACGGGCGTCGGCCCCCGGGCCGCCCGCGATCTCTTCGTGTGGTTCGAGCCCGATCTCCTGCCCGGCTACGCCTGGTCGTTCCCGCTGCCCGGGGGCCGGGCCAACGTCGGGTTCGGCATCGTGCGGGGCGAGCGGGTCGAGCGCATCCAGGACATGGCCGGCATCTGGCGTGACCTGCTCGATCGACCCCACATCCGCGCGGTGCTGGGCGAGGGTGCCGAGCCCGAGGCGCCCCACCGGGCCTGGCCCATCCCCGCCCGGATCGACGAGGCGCTGCTCACCGGCCGCCGCACGCTGTTCGTGGGGGACGCCGCCGCCGCCAGCGACCGGCTCACCGGCGAGGGCATCGGGCAGGCGCTGTTGAGCGGCATCCTTGCCGCCGAGGCCATCGCCAGCGGGGACGGCACCGGGGGCGCGGCACCAGGGGTGGTCACGGCCCGCTACCGCCGTGCGGTCCGCCGGGCGCTGGTGGCCGATCACCGGATGTCGACGCTGGTCATCCGGGCGGTGCGCCACCGCCGGGGCGTGCGTGCGGGATTGTGGCTGGCCGGAGCCACCGATTGGACCCGGCGCAACTTCGTCCGCTGGCTGTTCGAGGACTACCCCCGCGCCGTGTTGGCCACGCCGCACCGCTGGCATCGAGGCATGTTCAACGGACCGGGCGCCTACCCCTGATCGGTCGTCGTGGTTCCCGCCTCCCTCCTGCCGCACCTGCGCAACGCCCGGGATCTCGCCGACCGGCACTACCACTCGGCGCTCGACCTCGACGCCCTGGCGGGTGCCGCGCACGTCTCGAAGTACCACTTCGCCCGGTGCTTCACCGAGACCTACGGCGAGACTCCCATGCGCTACCTCACTCGCAGGCGGATCGAGCGGGCCCAGGATCTCCTGCGGTCCGTGAACCTCACCGTCACCGAGGTCTGCATGATGGTGGGCTTCACCAGCCTCGGATCGTTCTCGTCGCGGTTCCGCGAGCTCGTGGGCGAGTCGCCGACCCAGTACCGCGACCGCTGGGCGGCGCAGGGCGGCCCGCACATACCGGGCTGCTTCCTGTTCATGCGCGGCCTCGATGGCTGGGCGGACGGGCGGCAGGCGCAGGACCGCAATCTGGGAGAAGCGTCGGCACCGGCCCTTACGTAGGTCGGCCCCATGATCACGAACGTCTCACTTGCAACCGTGTGGGTCACCGACCAGGACGAGGCCAAGGCCTTCTACATCGACAAGCTCGGCTTCCAGGAGGCCGCGGACGTCTCGATGGGAGATGGCTACCGGTGGCTGACCGTCAGCCATCCCGATCATCCCGAGCTCGAGCTCACGCTCATGAAGCCCGGGCCGCCCCTCGACGAGGAGGACGCCGCCACCTTCCGGCGGATGCTCGGCAAGGGCTCGCTCGGCGCCGTCGGCCTCGCCACCGACGACTGCCGGAAGACCCACGAGGAGCTCACCGCCAGGGGCGTGGAGTTCATCCAGGAACCCGCCGACAGGCCCTATGGCGTCGAGGCCATCCTGCGGGACAACTCGGGCAACTGGCTCGTGCTGGTCGAGCGCAAGCAGGCCTAGGCGAGTCCCTCCCCGCCGAACGACGACGCCGACGATGCCAGCCATCTGATCGTCCGGCCGGCGACACCGAACGTTCATCTCGGACTCATCGCGACGCCACCCTTTCCCCCTAGGGTGCTGCTGCAGCGCTCGGTGCCGGTGCTCCCCCTCCACCAGCACCCGCCCGAGCTTGCACGGTGGCTACCCAGCGGCGGTTGTAGCCACCAACATCCGGCGCACCCGCTACCCCTGGGTGCGCCGGATGCGCGTTCCGGGGCGATCGGCGGGCGCACTTGACCGGGCGGTCAAGGTGCGGCCAGCATCCCTGGCATGCTCCGTACCCGCCTCACGGACGCCCTGCAGGTCGAGCATCCGGTGATGCTCGCCGGCATGGGTGGGGTGTCCTACCACCGCCTGGTGGCCGCCGTGTCCGAGGCCGGCGGCTTCGGCTGCATGGGCGCATCCACGATGGGCGACGAGGAGATGCGGGCCGAGATCGCCGCGGTGCGGGCGGCGACGTCCAAGCCGTTCGGGGTCGACCTGCTCACGGCGCTGCCGCAGGGTCTCCAGAGCAAGGTCCAGGACGTCGTCCGCGGTGGAGCGAGCGTCTTCGTCGCCGGATTGGGTGTGCCGCGCGACGTCATCGACCAGTGCCACAGCCAGGGCCTGCTCGTGGTCAACATGTGCGGCAAGGTCCGCCACGCGGTGGCGGCCGTCGAGGCCGGCTGCGACATCGTGGTCGCCCAGGGCACCGAGGCCGGTGGCCACACCGGCCGGGTCGCCACCATGGCGCTTGTCCCCCAGGTTGTCGATGCCGTCGGCGAACGGGTGCCGGTGGTGGCGGCCGGCGGCATCGTGGACGGGCGGGGGCTCGCGGCGGCCCTTGCGCTCGGCGCCGACGGCGTGTGGGTCGGCACCCGCTTCATCGCCACGCCCGAGGCCCGCGGGGTGCGCGGCTACAAGAAGACACTGCTCCGGAGCCACGAGGACGACACGGTGGTCACCAAGGCCTATACGGGCAAGACGTGCAGGGTGATCGCAAACAGCTACACGCAGGAGTACGAGGACGGCGCGCGGGCTGTCCAGCGGTTCCCGGCGCAGGTGCTGCAGTCGATCCAGGACGGCGCCAACCACCTCGGCGGGGACGAGGCCACGCCCGACGTCGACCCCGACCGGGAGTTCTTCCCTGCCGGCCAGGGCGTCGGGTCGATCGACGCACTCGTGCCCGCCGGCGATCTGGTCCACCAGATCGTCGACGAGGCCGAGGCGGTCCTGGCCAAGATCCGCCCCTGAGCGGCTCTGCGCTAGCGCTTCAGCTTGGCGCGCAGGCCGCGGCGGTAGCGCAGGCGCACGATCCGACGCAGCGACGCGGTGATCCAGCCCGGGAGCGGGAACCAGTGGAGCTCGCGGCGGAGGTCGAACCTGCTGGCCAGCACCGACTTGGTGTTGCAGAAGGCGCGCAGCCCCTCGACGCCGTGGATCCGGCCGATGCCGGACTCCTTCACCCCGCCGAACGGCAGTCCGGCCACCGCGTAGCTCACCATGCAGTCGTTGATGCAGACGTTGCCGGCCTCGATGGCGCGGGCGATCTGCTCGGCACGCTCGTCGTCGGCCGACCACACGGAGCTGTTGAGGCCGTAGCGCGAGTCGTTGGCGAGCCGGACGGCCTCGTCGTCGTCGCGCACCCGCATGATCGGCAGGACGGGGCCGAACGTCTCGTCCCGCATCACCTCCATCGAGTGATCCACGTCCACCAGGACCGTCGGCTCGTACCACAGCCCCGCTCGGCCCGGGACCCGACGACCGCCGGTGAGTACCTTGGCGCCCTTGGCCTTGGCGTCGGCAACGTGCCGCTCGACCGTGTCGACCTGGGGGCCAAAGCTCATCGACCCGATGTCGTGCCCGGGGCCGCGGCCCTGCCGGACCGCCTTGGTCCGCTCGACCACGAGGTCGACGAAGCGGTCGTAGACAGCGTCCTCTACGTACACCCGCTCGACGGACATGCAGGTCTGACCGGCGTTCATGAAGGCACCCCAGACGGCGCCGGAGGCGGCGCGTGCGACGTCGGCGTCGTCGCACACGATCATCGGATCCTTCCCGCCGAGCTCGAGCAGCACCGGTGTGAGGGTCTCGGCCGCCGCCGCCATCACCAGCTTTCCGGTCCGCACCGAGCCGGTGAAGGCGACCTTTTGCACGCCGGCGCGGACGAGCGCATCGCCGGTGCGGCCGCCCCCGGTGACGACCTGGACCACGTCGGGGTGGGCGCCGGCGTCGGCGAACAGCCTGCCGATCGCCAGGCCCACGAGCGGGGTGACCTCCGAGGGCTTGAGCACCACCGTGTTGCCGGCCAGCAGCGCCGACACCACCGGCGTCATGGCCAACGTGAGCGGATAGTTCCATGGCGAGATCACGCCCACCACGCCCATCGGCTCGTAGCTGCGCCAGGCCCGCTTGTGCGGCAGCAGCGATCCCACGGGCACCTTCTCGGAGCGGAGCGCCTTGGCTCCGTGCTTGCGGTAGTGCTCGATCAGCTCGCACGTGGCCAGCACCTCGGCGCTGAGGGCCTCGGGCTCGAGCTTGCCGGTCTCGCCGCAGATGATGTCGACGACGTGGTCGATCCGGTCGATGAGCAGGTCTCGCACGGCCAGCACGTGATCGAGGCGCTGCTCGAAGCGCAGGGCGCTCCACGTGCCGAAAGCATCCCGGGCTCGCGCCACCGCCGCGGCCACCTCCGCCGGCCCGTGCTCTGGCAAGTGGGCCAGCACCTCGCCCGTGCGGGGGTCGAGTGTGTCGAAGCCGGGCGCTAGCTCAGTTACCAAGCCACTCCTTGGGCCGGCCGACCAGGGCCGGTACGTCCTCACCGATCGGTGTCACATTGAGCACGGTAACGCCCGATTCCTGGTATGCCGCGATCCGGTCGCGGACACCGGCCTCGGGACCGCAGATGGTGGCGTGCGGGCTTATCCGCCGGCCTCTAAGCCGCGGCCAGGCGCTCGCGTGCCCGCCGAGATCGGTCGAGCAAGTGCGCCGGCACCGTCACCCCGTTGACGGTCTTGTCGTCGCCGGCGGGCGCAGCGCCCTCCTCGGCGGCCGCGTCGGCGTGTTCGGCGGCGGCCTCGGTGGCGATCGCCGCCTGCTCGCGCCGCTCGAGGGCGGATGCGAAGTCGCGGGGTCTCGCCAGGACCGCAGCGTCGAGCGAGCCGATGTCGACGCCGTTGTCGAACAGCACCCGATACCGGGTCCATGTGAAGCCGTCGACGAGGTAGACGCGCCCCCGGGTGCCGGCCGGCACGCCCGGCAAACCGTCGACGTTCTTCACCCACTCGTTCCGCCTGAACCCGTCGACCGCGGCCTTCGCCATACGCCCATGATCCTGCCAAATCAACCAGGGATCGCCCGAATTCCCCGGCTGTTGGAATAGTTCGCCTGACTAATTAACCTGGTGAACTGATGGCACGCACGACCACAGCCGACTTCGAGATCACCGAGCTTGCCGGGCGGCTGAGGCTGGCGTCGGCACGGCTCCACCGTCGGCTGCGACAGGAAGCCGACACCGGCCTGTCGCCGTCGCAGCAGTCAGCACTGGGCACGATCGACCTGCAGGGCCCGATCATGCTGGGCGACCTCGCCGCCGCGGAGCAGGTGACGCCGCCGACGATCACGAAGGTGGTCACCCGACTCGAAGTGGAGGGCCTGATCGACCGGACTGTCGACGCGTCCGACCGGCGCATCATCCGGGTGTCGACCACTCGCGAGGGACGTCGGCGCCTCGAGCACAGCCGTGCCCGGCGGAACGCGTTCCTCGCCGCCCGGCTCGAGGAGCTTGGTCCCGACGCCGTGCGCCGGCTCCACGACGCCATCGATGCCATCGAGGAGCTTGCCGGCGTGGGGGCGGTGCGTACTTGAGCGAGCGTCTGCGCATCGCCGGCCACGAGACGTTCCGTTCGTTCACCAGCCGGAACTTCCGCCTGTTCTTCGGCGGCCAGCTCATCAGCCAGGCCGGCACCTGGATGCAGTCGGTCGCGATCACCTGGCTGGTCTTCGACCTCACCGGGAGCGGCGTAGCGCTCGGCCTGGTGACCGCGGCGGAGTTCCTGCCCATCCTGGTGTTCGGTGCCTGGGCCGGGGTGATCGCCGACCGCGTCGACCGCCACCGGCTGATGATCTTCACCCAGTCGGCATTCCTGGCCCTGGCGACCACGCTCTCGGTGCTCACCCTGAGCGGCCGCGTCACCGTCGGCGCACTGTTCCTGCTCTCGCTCGTGTTCGGGATCATCAACGCATTCGACAACCCGTCGCGCCGGGCGCTGGTGGTCGAGCTCGTGCCCGAGGCCGACGTGCCCAACGCCGTGGGGCTGAACAGCGCGCTGATGACCGGGTCGCGGGTGGTCGGCCCGACGATCGCGGGCGTGCTCATCGCGGGACCCGGCGCGGGCGTGTGCTTCGTCGTGAACGCCGTGACCTACGTGGCCGTGATCGCCGCCCTCCTGCGCATGAACCGGGCGCGCTTCCGCTCGTCGCCGCGGGTCGCCAAGGCCAAGGGGCAGCTCCGCGAGGGCCTGCGCTACGTGTGGCGGACGCCCGAGCTGCGCCTGCCCATCATCCTCATGGCCGTGGTCGGGACGGTCGCGTTCAACTATCCGGTGACCCTGCCGTTGCTGGCCGAGCGGACCTTCCACGGCACGGCATCGACGTTCACGATGCTGTTCGCCACGCTCAGCCTCGGATCGGTGGTCGGCGCCCTGGTGGTGGCGCGGCGGAGCTCCGTGGACCTCTGGTTCCTGGTGCGGTCCGGTGCCGGACTGGCGGTGTCCACCCTGGCCTTGGCCGCGGCGCCGGCGCTGCCGTTCGCGGTCCTCGCGTCGCTGGCGGTGGGCTTCTGCAATGTGTTGATGATCTCCGGCGCCAACACGGTCGTGCAGCTGCGGGCCGCGCCGCCGATGCGGGGCCGGGTGCTGGCGCTGCTCACCGTCGTGTTCCTGGGTTCGACCCCGATCGGGAGCCCGATCATCGGAGCGGTGTCCGAGCTGACCGACGTCCGGGTGGCCCTCGTCCTCGGTGGCCTGGCCACCGGCCTCGCCACCGCGTGGACGGCACGCCAGATGCGTGCCTCGGCCCAACCGGAACCTGCCGCGGGATTGGTTGCGATGGCCACCACTCCCGCGGCAGGTTTCCGGGAGGTGGCCTAGGCGACCGGGCCGCGACTCAGTCGCGGGGTGCGTCGTGCGGCAGACCCAGGGCCCGTTCGCCGATGATGTTGCGCTGGACCTCGCCGGTCCCACCCCCGACGGTCAGGGCGGGGGCGAACAGGAACCCGTAGTGCCAGAGGTCGACGGGGACGCCGAGCGGTCCGCGATCGGTGAGCATGCCGGCCGCCCCCGCCAGGTCCTTGGCCAGCCGGAACAGGTGCTGGCCGTGCTCGTCGGCCAGCACCTTGCGGACGGACGCCTCGGGCCCGGGTGGCTCGCCCCGGATCTGGGCGCTCACCGTCCGCAGGCGGATGAGACGCAGCAGTTCGCCCTCGATGTGGAGGCGGACGATCCGGTCGCGCAGCGTGGGGTCGGCGACAAGTCCCCGCGTCCGCACGATGGCGAGCAGGTCCTCGGCTGCCGGACCCCGACCCCACAGGCCCCCGCCGGTCGACAGGGACACCCGCTCGTTGGCCAGCGTCACCTTGGCGAGCTCCCAGCCCTGGCCCTCAGCTCCCACCAAGGTGCCCGCCGACAGGCGCACGTCATCGAGGAACACCTCGTTGAACATGTGGGCGCCCGTCATCTCGACGATCGGACGAACGGTCACGCCCGGCACGTCCATGGGGCAGACGAAGTACGAGATGCCGCGGTGCTTGGGCGCGTCCGGATCGGTCCGCGCGATGAGGATCCCGAAGCGGGCCTCGTGGGCGAGCGAGGTCCAGATCTTCTGGCCGGTGACGACCCACTCGTCGCCATCGCGCACCGCGCGGGTGGTTAGCGACGCTAGGTCCGAGCCAGCGCCCGGCTCGCTGAAGAGCTGGCACCAGATCTCCTCACCCGACAGCAGTCGGGGGAGGTAGCGCTCCTGCTGCGCCTGGGTGCCGGCGTGGAGCAGCGTCGGACCCGCCCAGCCGATGCCGACGGGGTTGGCCGGTCGGGAGACACCGGCCCGCCGCAGCTCCTCGTCGATAACCAGCTGGTGGACCGGATCGGCGTCCAGCCCGTAGGGCTTGGGCCAGTGGGGCGCGACGAGCCCTGCCGCGGCCAGCTCGCGGCCCGATGGCGACGGATGCTCGTCCAGCCACGCCCGCACCTCGACCCGCCGCGGATCGTCGTCTGGCGGCAGTTCGAAGTCCACGGCGACGACCCTACGTGGGGTGGGCCGCCTCGGGACCAACCGCTACCCTCCGACGAGCCGCCGATCCCCCGAGGAGCGCACCGATGCCAGGCTGGAACTTCGCCGATGTCTGGGAGGTCATCGCCCAGCAGCTGCCGGACGCCCCCTGCCAGATCCAGGGCGACCGGCGCATCTCGTGGGCCGATTTCGATCGCCGGGCGAACGGGCTGGCGCAGACCCTGCTCGATGCCGGCGTGGTCGAGCAGGACAAGGTGGCCCAGTACCTCTACAACTGCCCCGAGTACATCGAGTCGATGTTCGGGGGGTTCAAGGCCGGGCTGGTCCCGATCAACACGAACTACCGGTACCAGGACGACGAGCTCGTCTACCTCTGGGACAACGCCGACTGCGTGGCCGTCGTGTTCCACGGCGCCTTCACCGACACCATCGAGCGCATCCGCGAGCGCGTGCCCCGTGTCCACACGTGGCTGTGGGTCGACGACGACAGCGGCCCCCGTCCCGACTGGGCGGTCGCCTACGAGGACGCCGCCGCGTCCTACCCGGAGCGGGCCGCCGGGCCGTGGGGACACGACGGCGATCACCTGATCATGCTCTACACCGGTGGGACCACCGGGATGCCGAAGGGCGTCATGTGGCGGCAGGACGACCTCTTCCGCAACCTGGTGTCGCAGGTGAACCCGATCTACAAGGACGCCGAGCCCGACCCAGCGGTCGTGCGTGAACAGGTTCGGGACGTGGGGCCCGTGGGCCTCCCGGCCTGCCCGCTCATGCACGGCACGGGCCTCTACACGCAGCTCATCTGCCTGGCCCTGGGCGGAAGCACGGTGACGCTCGTGTCGCGCCGCTTCGACATCGAGGAGATGTTCGACACGATCGAGCGCGAGCGGGTCAACCAGATCGCCATCGTCGGGGACGCCTTCGGCAAGCCGATGCTCAAGGCCCTGGATGAGAACCCCGGGCGATGGGACCTCGCCAGCCTGTTCCTGGTCGCCTCGTCGGGCGTGATGTTCAGCGAACCGGTCAAGCAGGGCCTGCTGCGTCACCACCCGAACATGCTGCTGGTCGACGCCTTCTCCTCGTCCGAGGCCATCGGCATGGGCCAGTCGGTCTCCTCCGGGACGTCGGCCAGCGACACGGCCAAGTTCGAGTTGGGCGAGAACACCATCGTGATCACCGACGACGGGAGGCGGGTGGAGCCGGGTTCCGACGACATCGGCCGGGTGGCGGTGGGCGGGCACCAGCCCATCGGCTACTACAAGGATCCGGAGAAGACCGCCGCGACGTTCATCGAGTTCGAGGGCCGGCGCTACTCCTGTCCGGGCGACTACGCGCGGGTGGAGGCCGACGGCAGCCTGACCCTGCTCGGTCGCGGGTCCGTGGTCATCAACACCGGGGGCGAGAAGGTCTTCCCCGAGGAGGTCGAGGAGGCGCTCAAGACCTACCCCGGCATCCGGGATGCGGTGGCCGTGGGCATCCCCGACGACCGCTTCGGCGAGGCGGTCACCGCGGTGGTCGAGGTCGCGGACGGGGCCGAGGTCGAGCCCGACGCCGTGGTCGACCACGTCCGGTCCAAGCTGGCCGTCTTCAAGGCACCGAGGCGCGTGTTCGTCATCGACACCATCGGCCGGGCGCCCAACGGCAAGGTCGACTACAAGCGCCTGCGGGCGTATGCGATCGAGAACTCGACCGCCGGCACCGGATAATCCGTCGGGGGGACACGCCATACGCGCGTGATCGCAGTGCGAACCGCCGGGGTACGGTGCCGCCGTGTCCGAGCCATTCGAGCCGCGCCACGAGCTGCGCTGGCGGTTCCACCAGGAACTCGATGAAATCGACGCCCGGGTCATCCGGCTGTTCGCCCTTGTGACCGAGGGCGTGGCGGCGGCGTCCGAGTCGCTGCTGGCCAGTGACACTGAGATGGCGCGCATGCTGACCGGCCGCGATGCGCTCGTCGATCAGCTCGAGGTCGACCTCGAACAGCTGGCCGAGCGCGAGCTGGTTACGCAGGCGCCAATGGCGCGCGACATGCGCTACCTGGTGTCGGTGATTCGCATCGTGCCCGAGCTGGAGCGCAGCGGCGATCTCGCCGAACACATCGCCCAGCGGGCCGCCACGGGGCTCGCCCTGCGCCTCACGCCCACCGTCCGGGGGCTGCTGGAGCAGCTGGGCACCACCTGCGTCGTGATGTGGCAGGGCGCCGCCGATGCGTGGGCCGAACGCGACGCCGACGCCGCCGAGCGCCTCGACACCATCGACGACGGCATCGACAGCATGCACGACCAGTTGATCGAGGAGCTGGGCAAGTCCGACATCGCGCTCCCCGACGCCCTCCAGGCCACCCTCGTGGCGCGGTTCTACGAGCGCCTCGGGGACCACGCCGTGCACGTCGCCGAACGCATCCGCTACCTGGCCGCCGGGACCTGACGCTCTTTTCGCCTGGTCCCGCCGGCGGTCGTGGCAGGCACGCCCGAGCAGAGCGAGCAATTCGGGGCCGGGTCAGGCGCGCCTCTACGCTCGACCGCCATGGCTGATCTCGGATTCGATGGCAAGGTCGCGATAATCACGGGCGCCGGCGGCGGGCTCGGACGTTCCCATGCCCTCGAGCTGGCCCGCCGTGGCGCCCTGATCGTCGCCAACGACCTCGGCGGATCGGTCGACGGCACCGGTAGCGGCACCACCGCCGCCCAGGCAGTGGTCGACGAGATCACGGCCGCAGGGGGCGACGCCGTGGCCAACTACGACTCGGTGGCCACACCCGAGGGCGGCCGGGCGATCGTGCAGACGGCGCTGGACCGCTTCGGCCGCGTCGACATCGTGATCAACAACGCCGGCATCCTGCGGGACGCATCGTTCAAGAACATGGGTTCCGACAACGTCAACCCGGTGCTGGACGTTCACCTCCGGGGCGCGTTCCACGTCACCCAGCCGGCCTGGGAGCACATGCGGGCCCACAACTACGGCCGCATCGTCAACACGAGCTCCGGGGCCGGCGTGTTCGGCAACTTCGGCCAGACCAATTACGGGGCCGCCAAGATGGGCCTCGTCGGCCTCACCCGGGTGCTCGCGGTCGAGGGAGCCAAGAACAACATCAAGGTGAACGCCATCGCGCCGGTGGCCAAGACCCGCATGACCGAGGACCTGCTCGGCCCGATCGCAGACAAGCTGCTCCCCGAGTTGGTCACGCCGCTCGTGGTCTTCCTGGCCCACGAGGACTGCCCTGTGACGGGCGAGCTCTACACGCTGGGCGGCGGCCGGGTGGCGCGGGTCTTCCTGGGGGTCACGAGGGGCATCGTCGACCCGAAGCTCACTCCGGAGACCGTGCGCGACCGCTTCGACGAGATCCGTGACGAGGCGGGGTACGAGGTACCCGGACAGATGAACGACGAACTGCGGATCGCCCTCAAGTCCCTGAGTTGACCGTTGGGTTTCGCTAGTTAGCGATATATCGTCAACCCATCGACAAGCGATCGATGGGAGAGACATGAGGAATCGAACCTTCGGGCACCACTACGGGCCCTGGATGGCCCCGTTCCCCGGGCACTTCGCGTTCGACTTCGACCCCCGAGGCCGGGGCCGAGGCCGCGGACGGGGACGTGGTCGCCGCAATCGGGGCGATGTCAGGGCGGCGCTGCTGGCACTACTGAACGAGCGGCCGATGCATGGCTACGAAATGATCCAGGAGCTCGACGACCGGACCAGTGGCATCTGGCGTCCCAGCCCGGGCTCCGTCTATCCGACACTTCAGCTGTTGGAGGACGAGGGCCTGATCACCAGCGAGACGAGCGAGGGACGCAAGCGGTTCACGCTCACCGACGCCGGCCGCGAGGAAGCGGCGAAGGCGACGGAGAACCCGCCCTGGGCTCAGTACGCCGACGACGACACGATGTCGACGGTCTCCGAGTTCCGCAAGGCGTCGTTCGGCGTCATGAATGCCCTCAGCCAGGTCGGGTTCTCGGGAACCGACGAGCAGCGGGCGCGCGCCCTCGAGGTGCTCGCCGAGACGCGCCGCAAGCTCTACGCCATCCTCGCCGAGGAGGACGCGGAGTCGGTATAACCGCCGCGGTGGCAGGCTGCCGGGATGAGCGACCCCAGCTCCTGGTTTCCGGACCGTGAAGCACCTGGCATGGTCGAGGATCGCTGGTTCCAGGGCAAGCTGCTCGGGTTGGCGCTGCTGGGGCCTTGGGCCTCCGCTCCCCTGGCGAAGGACCCAGTCGACCGCCGAGCGTCGGGCTAGCTGCTGCCGGTTACTGCGACGACAGGCTCTGACGGCACACTGGCGCGGAGACGGGTACGCCAGGCCTCGAGCCATGCCTTGCGTCGTTCGAGGTCGGCGTCGGGTGGTGGCCGTTGCGGAGTGGCCGCCGGAGGGTCGCCATCGCCGTGAGCCCAGCGCCAACGGTTGTGGTACGCGCAGCGGAGTTGGCCGTTCTCGGGGTTGGTGTCGCCGCCACGGGACCACGGTTGTATGTGGTCGCCCTGGCAGCGCTCCGCGGGCATGTCGCAACCAGCGTGCGTGCAGCCTCGATCGAGGACGTCGAGGGCTCGCCGCACGGCTCCGGTGAAGCGGCGGGCCCGACCGAGGTCGACGACCCGGGAGGGACCGTCGAACACCACCCGTTCGATGAGCGCCTCGTCGAGCAGGGATGCGACCGTGCCGGGCGTGATCACGGTGTGATCGGCCAGCTCACACACCCGGCCCTTGAAGGTCTCGTAGCCAACCAACACGCTGACGAGCGGTTGGGGCCGCTTGCCCACGGCGGGCGCCGTTACGGCCCGCTGCGCCATCTCCACCAGGGCGTCGTGTCGCCGCTGGGCGGGAGTGCGAGTCAGATGGCCGCTGGTGGCGGCGTCGCCGTGCTCAGCCCGGGCCGCCGCCAAGTCCGCATCGAACAGCTCCTGTTCGATGCGGCTCAACGCCGACGCCACAGTGGCCCGGCCCAGCGGGGTCAACAGCCCATCGAGATGGCCGGTGCCCCGCAGGCCCTGGGATAGGTGCACTCGCCGCAACGCCTCGTCATGGGCGGCGTCCTTCTCGATCCCATCGGGGTCGGCGCACTGGCGCCAGTACTCGACGGCTCTAGAGAAGTCGGGCCATGTCAGGCATCGTGCGTCGTCGACCAGTTCCGCCTCGTCGCGCGCAAAGCAGGCGGCCGTGCGGCCGCCCGCGAGTGACGCAAGCACAGAGGCGTGCCGCTCGCTGATGTCCCCAGCGGCGAATGCCTGGGCCGTGACCGACATGCTCCGCAACCGGCGCCCCAACCATGCCTGGGCTCGCGCCTGGCCGATCGGCAGCCGGCAACGATTTGCCAACCAGGCGCCACAGCTCCGCGATCCATCGTCGCCCCATGCCCGCCGCGCGTCCATCGCTGCGGTCAACCGAGCAGTCGCCGCGGCCAACCGCGCCTGCTGGCGATGCAACCCCACGACCACGTCGGCCAAGTCAGCGTCATCAAGTGCGTCGGTATCGAGGGTCGAGAGCGCATCAATAGCGGAGCTGAGCGCCGCATTAGCGTCCGCCTTCCTCCCGCCGACCGCCACCCCCGCATACCCCAACATACGTTCGTATCATACCGTGCCGCACCGTCACTGGCCAGGAGTTTTGTAGCCATCTAGCGGCCCTTGGCCACCCGGACCGCCCACCCCACGAGCGGAAGCTGGAGCGGCAGCCGGGCGAATGCGATCGCTCGGAAGCGGCCCACCGGCATGTCGGGCACGGCCTGGTGCTCGGTGCCGGCGTCGAGGGCCATCTGCACGTTGGCGGGGAACACGACGACCAGCAGGGCTGCGGTCAGGCAGGCGCCCAGCCTCCCGGTGCGCCGGCTCGCCAACAGCGCTCCGCATGCGATCTCGGCCGCGCCGCTCGCAACCACGACACGCCGAGCGTCGCCCGCCCAGCGCGGCACGATGCGCTCGTAGGCCATAGGCGCTGCGAAGTGCGTGATTCCTGCGCTCACCATGAGCGCCGCCAGGCCCAGCCGCGACCTCCGGGCGCCATGAGGCTGGCGCGGTTGACCGTCGGTAGCCGGCTCCATCGACACGGGTGGGCAGGTTAGGGGTCAGATGGTGTCGAGTGTCCGGCCGCCAGCCTCGTGTCATTGAGTGCGGCCGATCTCCGCACCCGACGCGTCGCGGAACACGAGGACCACGCCCGACGGATCGCCCGCCGGCCACATCAGGAAGGCGCGGGACTCCCAGCCCGGGATCGTGAGTAGCTCCAGGCGAGTGGGCGGCGCGTTGGACTCCTGCGCCATGACCTCGGCCACGGCGGGCCCGACGAGCCCGAAGACCGCGGGCGTTCCGCCCGTGTGCCGGTGGACGGTGGACACATAGCCGTCGTCGTCGAGCTCGCCCCTCGAACCGGCGACGATGGTCCGGCCGGATTCGTCCCGCAGGGTGATCCCAGCGCTTCCACGTCGTCGCTGGCGACGAGCTCCCATCGGCCGCCCGCGTTCTCTCCCTGCGCCACAAGGACCTCGCCTTCCGAGAGGTCACCGAGCCGGGTCGACTGGCCGTACTGCCGGAGCGCGTCTTCGATCTCGTCCGCCCCGGCGGGGCGGAGCGCCTCGACGAACCGATCGAGCTCCCGGTCGCTGACGCCCTCGGCAGCCACCGTCACCAGCGCGCCGGGCCGTTCCGCCCATTGGAGGACGGTGTTCGTGTCGTCCTCCGCCCGTATGGCGCGATGGCCGCGCACCTCGGTCGGTCGGGGCTCGCCCGAGACGCCGAGCGGGAGGGTCCCGACGTCGTGCTCGTCGCCGTGCGCCTGGAGGATCGAGATCTGCCCATCGGCCGACGTGGAACGCCCGTACGTGAACCCAAGGGTCGAGCGTTCGCCGTCGAGCCGCTGGGCGAGCACCGGTTCGAAGCCATCGGGAAGCCAGCCGGGAAGCAGGTAGGCGTGGCTCCCGCCGGCGGCGCGCACCGCTTCGTCCGTGTCCCCCGCAGGCTGCCGGCTGACAAAGACGGCCGCGCTGCCGGCCACGACCACCACCACCGCCGCCGCGAGCCAGATCAGGCGCCGAGGCCGGCGGGGTGGGCCACTCGGTAGCGACGGCGGCAGCTCGATGGTTTCTTCCACGGCGGCGCGCAACGTGGCGCCGGCGGCACGCAGGCGGGCGTCGACGTCGGCCAGCACGGCGGTCGTGGGATCGGTCATCGCTCGTCCCCCTCGCTCACGAGGTCCAGCGCCCGAGCCAGCGACACGCGGGCCCGATGGAGATGGGTCTTGACCGTGCCCTCGGTGCAGTCGAGCAGCTTGGCGATCTCCGCCACCGAGCGGTCGTCCACATAGTGCAGGGCCACTGCGTGGGCCTGGCGTTCCGGAAGGCTGCGAACCAGGCGCCACAGCTCCGCGTCGTTCCGAGGCAACTCGATCTGGTCCGCGCCCCGGCGGGACCACAGCCGACCCAAGGCACGGGCTTCGCGGCCGGCGCTCCGCCGGCGTGTCGCAGCCCGGTTGGCGACGACCTTGCGTGCCCAGGCACCGGGCTTGTCGAACCCACCCACCCGATCCCAGGCCGTCCAGGCGGCGGCCAGCGCTTCCTGCGCCAGCTCCTCGGCGACCGGAAGCGACCCTGTCAGCGACCACCCGAACGCGACCAACGCGGCGCGTTCCCGCTGGGCAAACGCGTCGAACGCTCCGGAGTCGTCCACGGCCCTGGCCGCCGTCTCGGCCGTGTCCTCCACCCCACGCACACCCCACACTCTCCGGTCGGGACGATCAGGTTGACGCGGACGCGAGGACGGCCCGGACCAGGCGGGCGAGCACGACTCGAGCGCGTGCGGGATCGTCGTCCCACTCCGCGCGCAGCGTCTCCCAGGTCGCCCCCGACGAGGCGGCCGCCAGGGCCTCGGTCACCTCGGCGCGGACCGTCGCCGGGACGCAGGCCAGCTCCGGTGCGAAGACCTGCTCGACCTCGGCGCGCAGTAACGCCGACCCGGCGCGCATCGCCCTCCGTATCTCCGGTGCGAACGGACCGTGGACGCCGGCGGCTACCCGGAAGGGCATCATCGCCTCGAGCAGGTTGGACCGCTGCTCGACGAAGCGGGCGATCCGGTCGTCGAGCGGGAGCGCGGCATCGATGGGGGCAACCAGAGCGGCCATGCGCTCGGCGATGCTCTCGGTGACGGCGATGTGCAGCGACGGCAGGTCGTCGAAGTGCTGGAACACCGAGCGCACCGAGACGCCGGCGCGGTCGGCGATCCGGGGGGCGGTCGGCCGAAGGTCGCCCTCCTCGACCAGCGCGATGCAGGCGTCGACGATGGCCTCGCGCGTGCGGAGCGCTCGGGCGGCACGCCCGTCTGCGGGCACGGCAGGTGCGGCGGCTTCTTGCACTCGCCCTGCAGGTTACCCGGGCGCGCTGGGCGCCACGGGCGAGCCGTGGTGCAGCACCATGCGCCAGCGGCCGTCGATGCGCCGGAACACGTTGACCGCCGCCACCGTCCCGCCGACCTGCTCGCCGATGAGGTTCTCGTCGAGGGTCACCCACGCGAGCTCGCCTGCGAGGTGCACGCGCTCGTCGGTGAGGATGAACTGCAGGTGCTGCGGCCCGCCGAACAGGGCGAACCACGACCCGGCCACGGCGCCCCAGCCGTGCAGGGTCCTCCAGCCCGGATGCGTGCACACCACGTCGTCGTCGTGCACCCACACATCGGACATTGCGTCGAGGTCGCGAGCCTCGAACGCCTCGTAGAAGCCCCGGTTCGCGGCCAGTACGGCCTCGACGTCGACCAACTCCGGCATCGGGCCGACCCTATCGCCACCGGCCGGACGCGCCGGTTGGGCCGCGGCCGAGGGCCACTGCCAGCATGGCGGCGTGCCCCCCATCCGGCAGGTGCCCTCGACCGACGGTGTCACGCTCGCGCTCATCGACCTCGGCGGCGACGGTCCGCCGCTGCTGTTCTGCCACCCCACGGGGTTCCACGGGATGATCTGGGCGCCGCTGGCCGGGCACCTGGCGGACGTGGCCCACAGCTGGGCGGTGGATTTCCGCGGCCATGGCGACAGCTCGACGCCCGCGTCGATGGACTTCACCTGGCACCGCATGGTCGACGACGTGCTCGCCGTCATCGATGAGATCGGGATCACCGGGGTGAAGGCCGTCGGCCACTCCATGGGCGGAGCCGCGCTGTTGCTGGCCGAGATGCGCCGGCCCGGGACGTTTGCCGGGCTCTGGCTGTACGAGCCAGTGGTGTTCCCCAGGTCGCCGGGCATGCCCGCCTCCAACCCGATGGCCGCAACGGCCCGGCGTCGCCGTCCCTGGTTCCCCGACGCCGAGGCGGCGTATGCCAACTTCGCCGCCAAGCCACCGCTCGGCGCACTCGATCCGGCGGCCCTGCGCGCCTACGTGGACCACGGGTTGCGCCCATGCCAATCCGCCGACGGCGACCACGCGGTCGAGCTCAAGTGCTCGCCGGAGGTGGAGGCGCTCGTGTTCGAGAACGGGCTTCCCGCCGCCGCCACCACGTTCGACCGCCTGGCCGAGGTACGGATCCCGGTCACGATCGCGGCGAGCGTGGACGGCGGCGGGCCCGCGCACGCGGCGCCGCTGATCGTCGACGCGTTGCCCGACGGGCGCCTCCAACGCTTCCGGCTGACGCACTTCGGACCGATGGAGGACCCGGCCGGCATCGCCGCCGCGATCCGGGCCGACCTCGACCTCGGCTGAGTCGATCCCACCCCGGCGGGAGGGTCCGCCGTTAGTGTCACACGCCGCGCCTACTGTCGGCGGCATGGCGTTCCCAGTGCCACGATCGCTGAGCCCGTCGAAGGTGTCGTCGTTCACCGACTGTGCGCTGGCGTTTCGGTTCTCGGTGATCGACCGGCTGCCGGAACCGCCGTCGGCGGCGGCCACCAGGGGCACGCTGGTCCACGCCGCGCTCGAACGCCTCCACCTGCTGCCACCCGCGGAGCGCACGGTCGACGCTGCGCTGGCCTGCCTGGCCGACGCCCGTGTCGAGCTGCGCGACGACCCCGAATACGTCGGCCTCGAGCTGCGCGGCGACGACGAGGTCGCGTTCCACGCCGGGGCCGCGGAGCTGGTGCGCAACTACTTCCGCCTGGAGGATCCGCGCTCCGTGCGGGCGATCGGCCTCGAGCTGATGCTCACCGCCGAGGTCGACGGCCTGCCCCTGCGCGGGATCATCGACCGGCTCGAGCTCGACGACGACGGCGGCCTCGTGATCACCGACTACAAGACCGGTGCTGCGCCATCGACGCAGTACGAGCGCAAGCGGCTCTCCGGTGTCCACATCTACTCACTGCTGTGCGAGGAGCTGCTGGGCCGGCGACCGGCCCGCGTGCAGCTCCTGTTCCTGCGCGATCCGCTGGCCATCATCACCGAACCGAGCGATCGCTCGACGCGAGGTACCCGCCGCACGCTCGGAGCGGTGTGGAAGGCGGTCGAGCGCGCCTGCCATCGAGAGGACTTCCGGCCCCAGCCCTCCCGGCTCTGCGAGTGGTGCTCGTTCCGTGCCTATTGCCCCGCCTTCGGCGGCGACCCCGACGCCGCCCGGGTGCCGGCCGAGCGACCGTCTGCCGAGCCAGAGCCCCAGCTGGCGCTCGAGCTCGCCTGACGCGGCCGTCCCGATGTCGGGCCGCCTCAGCGCCGTCGCCGGGGCCATCGGTCGCTTCGACGCTGCCATCGACGAACGCATCGACCGCTTCCGGGGGCACCCGGACGTCGACCGGCTGATGTACGCCGCGTCGGAGCTCGGCGACTTCAGCCTGGTGTGGCACCTGGTCAACACCGGGCGGGCGCTGGCGCCGGATCGGCGCCTCGTCCACGCGGTCAGGGTCGCCGCGATCCTGGGTGTGGAATCGGCGTTGGTGAACGGGCCGGTCAAGAGTCTGTTCCGGCGCCACCGGCCCGCCTGGGAGCAGGCGCGGCCGCTGCGCCTGCGGCGCCCGCGCACGTCGAGCTTCCCCTCCGGACATGCCTCCGCGGCCATGACCGCGGCCGGCGTGCTGAGCCAGAACGATCCGCTGTGGCCGCTCTACTACGCGATCGGCGCGGTGGTGGCGGGCAGCCGGGTGTACGTCAAGATCCATCATCCGTCAGACGTGGTGGCGGGCGCGATCCTCGGCGTGGTGCTGGCCCGCCTCGCGCGGCGTGCGTGGCCACTTCCTCCCGCCCATCCGGAATGACGCGGGGTGCCGACCGGTTGACCCACCCGATGAACGATTTCGCCGTAACTTGGGACTACCGGTGCCCGTTCGCGCGGAACGCCCACGAGCACATCATCGAGGGGCTCCGCGCCGGCGCCCCATGGACCGTCCGATTCGTGCCGTTCTCGTTGGCGCAGGTCCACGTGGGCGAGGGCGAGCCCGACATCTGGACCCGGCCGGAGGACGACTCCGGGCTGCTCGCGATGCAAGCGGCCGTGGTGGTGCGGGACGAGTTCCCCGACAGCTTCCTCGATGCCCATCAGGCGCTGTTCGCGCTGCGGCACGACGAGGGCAAGCACCTGGAGGATCCCGAGGAGGTCCGCCGCGTCCTCACCGCAGTGGGCGTGGATGCCGACAAGGTGTTCGCGAGGATCGACGGCGGGGACCCGCTGGAGCGCGTCCGGGCCGAACACACCGCCGCGGCCGAGGATCACGAGGTGTGGGGCGTCCCGACCTTCATCCAGGGCGAGGGAGCCGTCTTCGTGCGGCTCATGGAGCGTCCCCGGGGCGACGCGGACCTGGCGATCCGGACCATCGAACGCGTCGTGTCGTTGCTGACCGAGTTCCCCGAGCTCAACGAGTTCAAGCACACTTCGTTGAAGCGCTGAGCGTCTGCCGCCAGCCCCCGCCATCACGCGGGGAGCAATGGAGCGAGGGTCAGCCCGGCACCGGGACGTCGAAGTCGTCCCGATCGTCGCTGCCCGAGCTCGGGTTGGCGAGGAGCGTCCGCACGTCGAGCAGCAGGTCGGCCACCTCGTTAGAGGACACCAGCTCCCGGTGGAGCAGATCGCCCAAGCCCTTGTCGATGACGGCCAAGGCCTCGCTGATCGCCTCGTCGAGCGTGTGGGTCTCCGTCATTGACGCCCACCATACCGGTCACTCGACGGTCGGCGACGACAGCTGGCGGTGAATCGGTCACATGGGAACGGGTCCCAGGTCGCCCGGCTGCGACCATCCACTAGCGCAGGGCCGCGAGCTCGGCCTCGATGCGGGACAGCCGCCGCTCGATATCGCGTATGCGCTCCTCGAGGCCGGAGGGGTCTTCGGCCACGGTGAGCTGGGGCAGCGTCGCGAGGTGGTTGCCGCCCACCTCCGGTGGTGGCGGCGGCGGTGGGGGCAGCGCCGGATCGTCGCGCCAGTCGCTCGAACGGTAGGCGGGAGGGGCAGGGGGCGCGTGTGGTTGATCGGCGCCTGACGGGGTGGACGGCTCTTGCCGCTCCAGGACGTCGGCCAGGCGCTTCTCCAGCTCGGCCAGCCGCGTGGACAGGTCGGCGTACGCCTGCGGCACGACCTCGAGCGCAGCGCCGCCGGCAACCTGCTCGCCCGTGCGCAGCCGCGGGAACGGGGCGGTCAGGACCTCGACCCACCGGGTCTCACCGCCCGCACCATCGCCCTCGAGGCGGGCTGCGAATGGCGTGGGGGTGCGGGCGGCCAGCATGTCGAGCACGGCGTCGACGTCGGCCGGGTCGGCGAACGGCGCCAGCCGCCGGGCCCTCTCCCGCACCTCGGAAACCGTCTGGACTCCGTGCAACAGCAGGGTCGCCAGCACAGCCAGGTCGCCGCGCCCCAGGCGCCAGCGCTCATCGGCCCGGTGGCGATAGCGGGTGGTCCGCTCGCCCGGGGTGCGCGCCAGGACGAACCGCGCCAATCCCTTGGACTTGAGCGCCAGCAGAGTGTCCTCCACCGTGCGATCGTCGTAGGCGACCACCGGATCTCGCCCGCTGGTCTGGTTGCAGGCAAGGCGCAAGTCGTTGAGCGTGACCGGGTACGCCTCCGGCGCAACCGCCTCCCGCTCGATGAGGCACCCGAGCACGCGCCCCTCGGCCTCCGTCAGGTCCATAGGAGGTCGATGGTATGTGCCCACACCGGCGGCGCGCGGCGGCTAGTGGACGCTCGGGGCAAGTCCCGCGGCCGCGAGGGTCCACTAGTGGGCGCTCGCGGAAGTTCCGTGGATGGATCGCCGTGTCAGATGCGTCGCTGGCGAGGACGCAGGAGGAAGGCGCAGCCAGCGGCTGCGGCGACGACGAGGACGCAGTCCAGCGGCGGATCTGGCCGGCGAGACGCCACGATGACTTCCGCGAGGGTCCACTAGGTTGGGCCGGCCATGGGAATGGACCAGGCAGGCCTCACCTTCGCATCGCTCATGAGCTTGGGGCCCGACCTGGCCGTGTCGACTGCCGTGACGGCCGCAGGACTGGGTTATCGGAGCTTCTGGACCGCCGAGACCACCGGGCCCGAGGCGTTCTCCCTGCTGGGTGCCGTGGGCACCGCCGCCCCGGGCCTCGATCTCGGGACCGGCGTCCTGGCCCTCCAGCTGCGGACGCCCATGGTCGTGGCCATGGCGGGGGCCACGCTGCAGGCGCTGCGGCCGGAGCGGGAGGTCCTGCTCGGCATCGGCATATCGTCGCCCGTGGTCACGCAGCGTTGGCACGGTGTCCCCTACGGTGACCGACCGGTGGCGCGGGTCCGCGAGTACGTCGCCTTGCTCCGCGCCTGCCTGTCCGGCGAGAAGGTCGACTTTGCGGGCGACTTCTACCGGGTCAAGGGCTTCCGGCTCGGCGTTCGTTCCGGGGATCGGCTTCCCAAGGTCGTGATCGGCGCGCTGAACCCCGCGATGTTGCGCCTGGCCGGGGAGGTGGCCGACGGAGTGCTGCTCAATTACCTGCCGGCCTCCCACGTTCCCTGGTCGGTCGAACAGGTGCGCAAGGGCGGTGCGGCCCGGGCGGCGGCCGGAGGGGGCACGTGCGCCATCTACGCCTACGTGCACGCAGGCGTGTGCGCGCGCGACGAGGGCATCGAGCTCGCCCGGCGCGACCTGTACTCCTACGCCGTGGTGGACAGCTACGCCCGCAACTTCGAGCGGGCGGGGTTCGCCGACGAGGTGGCGGAGATCCGGGAGCGGTTCGCGGCCGGGGACCGCGAGGGCGCCGTCGGCGCGGTGAGCGATCGCATGGTCGACGCCATCGACGTCATGGGCGATGCGGACGTCGCGCACGCCACCATGCAGTCCTATGTCGACGCCGGTGTCGAGGTCCCGATCCTCATGCCCTTGCCGTGGGGGCGCGACCGGCGAGCGTCGGCCGATGCGACGATTCGGGCCGCCGTCGGGAAGGGTTGACCGGGATGGAGCTGCGTGACCGCATCTGCGTCGTGACCGGCGGGGCGAACGGGATCGGTCAAGCGCTGTGCCAGCGCTTCGCCGCCGAGGGCGCCCGCGCGGTGGTCGTCGTGGACAAGGATGCCGACGGCGCGCTGGCCACCGCCGAGGCACTGGGGAGCCGGGGAACGGCCCTCACCGCCGACGTGACCGTGGAGGCCGACGTCGAGGCGGTGGTGGAGCGCACCGAGGCGGAGATCGGGCCGATCGACCTGTTCGCCTCCAACGCGGGCATCCTCGGCTTCGGGGGCATCGAGGCTCCCGACACCGTGTGGGAGTCGGTGTGGTCGGTCAACGTCCTCGCCCACCTGTACGCGGCCAGGACGATGATCCCCCTGATGCTCGAGCGGGGTGGTGGCTATTTGCTGTCGACCGCATCTGCGGCGGGCCTGCTGAGCCAGCCCGGTGACGCCCCCTACTCCGTCACCAAGCATGCGGCGGTGGCCCTGGCCGAGTGGCTGGCCATCACGTACGGCGACCTGGGCATCAAGGTCTCGTGCGTGTGCCCGATGGCGGTCGACACCGGCATGCTGCGGGGCGGCGCAGGATCCGCGGCCGAGGGTGCCGAGGGTCCCATGGCCTCCGGCGCGTCACGCCCCGCGCAGGCAGCCGCCGTGGCGGGAATCCTGTCGCCCGAGCGGGTGGCGGACAGCGTGGTTGCGGGCATCCGCGCCGAGCGCTTCCTGATCCTCCCCCACCCCGCGGTGGCCACGTTCGAGCAGCGCCGGGCCGCCGACCGCGACCGCTGGCTGGCCGGGATGCGCCGGCTCGGCAAGGCCCTGGCGGCGGGGACGCGGCGGGTCGGCACCCAGGCTCCACCGCCCGGGGACTGATACCGTCGCTCTGACGCATCCGTCAGTAGGGGGAGAGCAGATGCGGGGATTCAGGGCACGCGCAGCCGCGCTCGCCGCCTTGGTCATCGCCGTCGCGGCCGGCACGATGGTGCCGGCGGGCGCCACGACCGAGCAGGCGACGGCAGCCGGGCGTCACAACCCGAACCGGTTCGAGATCAGGGTGCTGTCGGGTCGCGCCGATCAGGTGTCCGGTGGGGACGCCCTGGTCCAGGTGGCTGTGCCACGCAAGGTGGCGACCGACGACGTGGTCGTCAGGCTCGGCGACAGCGACGTCACCGATGCGTTCAACGCCAGCGACGGCCGCACGCTCGTCGGGCTGGTCGAGGGCCTCGTGAACGGCGACAACACGCTGACGGTCACCGCCGAGGGGGGCAAGCACCGTGTGCCCCGCGCTCGCGTCACGCTCACCAACCATCCGATCGGCGGTCCGATGTTCTCCGGTCCGCAGCAGCAGCCCTTCGTCTGCACCACCGCCCGAGCCCGCTTCGACGGGCGGTCGCTGCTCGGCCAGCCGCTGGTGGACAACCAGGATCGGATCGGCATTCCCGTCGCCGCTGAGGACGCCGAAGGTGGCTATCCGCAGGACGGACGGGGCTACCCCACCGCGGACGCGCAGATCGTCGGCTGGAGCAAGGACTGTGCCGCCAACACCCGCATCGGGTACGTCTACGGCACGACCGGCGGGCAGTTCCGCTGGCTCGACGATCCCGCCGGGCCGCTCCCGGCCGACATCGCCACGGTCACCACGCTCGGCGGACAGACGGCGCCGTTCATCGTTCGCTGGGAGCGCGGAACGATCAACCGCTTCATCTACAGCGTGGCGATGCTGGCGCCCGCCGGGGAGGCCGATCCCGCCGCACCGGACGACTCGCTGTGGAACCGCCGGCTGGTGTTCAGCTTCGACGGAGGCGTCGGCATCGGCCACTTCCAGGGCACCACCAGCACCGGGTCGATGCTGCCCACCGACCTCCTCGGCAAGGGCTATGGCGTGATGTGGTCGAGCGGCACCCGCACCAGCACGCACTACAACCTGCAGGTCGGGGGTGAGACCGCCCTGATGCTGAAGGAGCACACGGTCGAGTCGCACGGCGCGCCGGACTACACGGTGGCGGTGGGCGGCTCGGGGGGTGCCATCCAGCAGTACGTGTACGCCCAGAACCACCGGGGGATCATCGACGCGGCGATCCCCCAGTACTCGTACTCCGACATGGTCACCCAGACGATCCACGTCGGCGACTGCGAGCTACTGGAGCGCTACTTCGACGTCAGCGGGCGCGCCAACCCTCTCTGGAAGGACCCGGAGGTGCGCCAGGCGATCATGGGGCTCAACGCCACCAACTCGCCGAAGAACCTCTCCCAGGGCGAGATCGACCAGTGGAACGGCCTCTACGGGTTGTACGGCCTCCTCGGCTTCCAGGTCATGGACCGCGACCCTGCCTCGCCGGCGCCGGCACTCACGGAGTGCCGGGCGAGCTGGTTCGGGCTCACCCCGTTGACGCTCAACCCGACCTTCACCAACGTCAACGACATCGACAAGCTGGCGCAGGGCACCGCCGGCGTCGAGTGGACCCACTGGGGCGACACGGTGAACATCTACGGCCGGGGTGACGACGGGTTCGCACGGGTGCCGTGGGACAACGTCGGCGTGCAGTACGGCCTGCGGGCGCTGGTCGACGGCGTGATCTCGCCCGCCGACTTCCTCGACCTCAACGCACAGGTCGGCAGCTGGAAGAACACCGCGGAGATGGTGCCCGAGGGCTTCCCGTTCCAGGGGGCGTTCAGCCCCCAGAACTTCGACCCCTGGAGCTCCCGCAACATGAACCTCAGTGGCGACGGCGGCGCCACCCCCGCCCCCCGGCACGAGGGCGACCCCGACGCGATGCGGGCCGCCTACACGTCGGGGATGGAGTTCCAGGGCGACATCGACATCCCGATCATCGACTGGCGGCACTACCTCGAGGACGAGCTGGACATGCACCACTCGCACCAGTCCTTCGCCACCCGCCAGCGGATGCTCAACGCCGACGGCGATGCCTCCAACCAGGTCATCTGGTTCACCGACGCCCGGCCCGCCCGCGCATTCGACCAGACGCCGATGGCGTTCGAGGTGATCGACGAGTGGATGGCCAACATCGCGGCCCACCCCGAGCGCAGCGTGGCCCGCAACAAGCCGGCGCGGGCCGTCGACTCCTGCTTCGACACCAACGGCAACCTCATCGCCTCGGGCCGGAACGTCTGGGACGGCGTGCTCGACGACCGGGCGGACGGCGCCTGCACCCAGCACTTCCCGATCTACTCGTCGTCCCGCCGCCAGGCCGGAGGGCCGTACGAGGGCGGCATCTGGAAGTGCCAGTTGCAGTCCGTCGATCGTGCGATCCGCAAGGGCCTGTACGGCGACTGGCGACCGACAGCCACCGAAAAGGCCCGCCTCGAGCAGGTCTTCCCCGACGGCGTGTGCGACTACACCAAGCCCGACGCCGGCAGGCCCCAGGGCCGCCACTGAGCTTGTCGCCAGGCCCGGCAGGCCGTCTCGAGCCGAGGCAATAGGTTCCGCCGCCAGCCAGGCCCGGCAGGCCATCTCGAGCCGAGGCAATAGGTTCCGCCGCCGGCCAGCCGAGGTCATGGGTTCCCGAGACGGAACCTATGACCTCAGCCACGAAGTCGCGGAACGCATTGCCTCGCCGTTGGGACGCCAGCCGACGTACGGTCGCCCGCCAATGGACCAAGCCCTCGATTGCGCCGACGAGGCCGCCGAACGGTGCCTCCGGGACGTCGCGCCCGAGCGGATGCCCCTGGCGCTCGCGGACCTGCACCGGGCCCTACCGGTTGGGGCCGTGCTCCACCTGGCGGTCTGCGCCCACGACCGGCTCGAACCGCCGGGGTTGGATGACGACCGAATGCGCGACCTGCTCGTCGGCGCCGGCTTCGAACCCAACCCGCTGGGCGCTGCGGGGGTGCCGGCCGGGTTAGCGGCCCGGGCCCGGCGCGCCCGGACCCTCCCCGACACGGTCGGACCCGCCATGCGCCTGCTGATCTGCGGGCTCAACCCGAGCCTCTATGCGGCCGACGCCGGGGTGGCCTTCGCCCGCCCGGGCAATCGTTTCTGGCCGGCTGCGCTGGCGGCCGGCCTGGCGTCGGTCGACCGCGATCCCGACCACGCGCTCCGCCATCACGCCATCGGCATGACCGACCTCGTCAAGCGGGCCACGGTGGCCGCCGACGAGCTGACCACCGCGGAGTACCGGACCGGCCTGGCCCGCGTGGAACGGCTTGTGCGCTGGCTCCAACCGGGCGGCGTCTGCTTCGTCGGCTTGGCGGGATGGCGGGCGGCCGTGGACCGGCGGGCGCAGCCGGGTCGGCAGACAGAGCGGCTCGGCGGTGCGTCCGTCTACGTCATGCCCTCGACCAGCGGGCTCAACGCGCGCACGTCGTTGGACCAGCTGGAGGGCCATCTGCGCGCGGCGGCAGCCGCGGTCGGGTGAGCCCGGTCAGTCGCCCATCTCGGCGAGGCGGGCCTGGGACTCGTCGGCGGCCCACGAGAAGACGCCCTTCGACATCGTCGACAGCTCCTCCGTCGACCGGGCGCTGAAGACCTCGGTTCTTACCCGGTGGACGCCTGCGTCGTCGGGCGCCGCCTGCGCCGCCAGTTCGGCGAGGTGGCCAGCCACGCGCAGGTCCCCGGCCGCCGCGAGCTCCGCTGCGCGGTCGGCCAGCCGCGTCGCCCCGCCAGCCAGATCCGCCAGCGCCCGGGCCAGCTCGCCATCGGGGGCGGGCTTGAGGTGGGCCGGGTTGCCGTCGTACCAGCCGCCGTAGAGGCGCCACACGGTCCGCACCACGAACTCCGGCTCGTCGTAGACGGGCCGCAGGTAGGGCCGGTCGAGGAGGTCGGACGGCGCTTGGACCGTGTGCACGATGTCGTCGAGGCGGGCGCCGGCGTTCATCAGTTCGAGCACCTGATCCACGAGGCTGTCCAGAAGGTCTGCCGTGTCAGTGAGGGCCCGCCGCACCCGGTCTGCGCCGGCGATGGGCCAGCCGTGCCCGGGCAGGAGCAGCTCGGGCTCGAGCGCCACCATCTCTCGGAGTGCGACCGCCCAGTCGCGCGGGTAGCGCTGCACCTTCTGCGGGTTGCCGCAGTTCGGCGACGCCCAGATGAACAGGTCGCCGGTGCACACCGCGCGCCGGTCGGGCATCCAGATCCACGTGTGGTCATCGGTCTCGCCCCGGCCATGGTGCAGCTCGAAGCGCTCGCCCGCCACCTCGACGTCGTGCCGCTGCACGTACGTCTCGTCCGGGTAGCGGTACTCGGTGGGCCACTGCAGGCCCGGGATCCTGAACTGCCGGGCGTTGATCACCGCGTTGTAGCCGGCGGTGAGGCGATACCGGTCGAATCGGGCCGACACGAGCTCGTGGGCCACGACCCGTGGCCGCGCGCGACCGGCCGCTGCCGCCTCGTCCTCGTAGGGCCCGAGGCCGAAGACGTGATCGATGTGCCCGTGCGTGTACAGCGCCGCCGTCAGCGGCAGGTCGGTCCAGGCCCGCATCTTGTCGAAGTTCGCCTGGGCGAGGAACTGGCTCCCGGTGTCCACGAGCACCAGGGACCCGTCCGCGACCACGCCCGTCACGTTGCCGAAGGCCGTGATGAAGGCGAGGCCCGGCGCGACCTCGTCGAGGTCGCTGTTGACGGCCACCGGGTGCACCTGCTCCACCGAGATCTCGCCGCTCCACAGCCTGTCCGTCACCTCGAGCGCGCCCTGACCCATGGCCCGACACTACGACCCGCTGATGCCCACCGTGAATGCTCGTAGACCGCGGAACGTGCCTACGGATGGGGAATCCGCCCACTTGTTGTGTTAAGAATTGGGACCCTATGAAGGATCGGGTCTGGGGCGATCCGGCTGGTCCAGCACGACCCAGCGGTCATACCAACGGTTCTCGTGCTTCTGGAGCCACCCACCCCGACGGTCGTGATGACGGCCGCGCCGCCGGGGCCACGCCCATGCATCTCAGGTCGTCACAGACCGAGAAGGTGCGCCGGCGCGGCCCTATGCGCCGGGCAGTGCGCACGATCCTCGACTACCTGCCCCGTGGCAACACCCTGGACGACGAGACGTTCCAGCGGCGCCACCTGCTGTTGTGCTGGGTGCTGGCCCTGCACATTCCGCCGCTCTTCGCCTTCGGGCTGTGGCAGGGCTACGACGTCGGCCACATGGTGCTGGAGGTCGCGCCGCCAGCCGCCGCGCTCGTGTTCGCGCGGGCTGGCGCGCAACCGGCGTCTGGCCGGGTTCTTCGTCACCTTCGGGCTCATCTTCTGCTCGTACCTGCTGGTCCACCTCTCCAAGGGGTCGATCGAGGCCCACTTCCACTTCTTCATCCTCATCGGCCTCATCGTCCTGTACCAGGACTGGGTCCCGCTCCTGTGGAACACGCTGTTCACGGTGGTCTCGCATGGCGTCGGCGGCGTGGTCGACCCCAGCAGCGTGTACAACCACTACGCAGCGCAGAACAAGCCATGGCTCTGGGCGGGCATCCACGGCGTGTCGGTGCTGGCCGCCTGCGTCGGTGTGACGATCTTCTGGAAGAACACCGAGATGGAACAGCACCGCAGTGCGCGGCTGGCGTCCGACCTGGCCGAGTCGGAGCTGTCGGCGGTCCAAGCCGAGGCTGCCCAGCGCCAGTCGATCTCGGACCTGTTCGTCAACCTGGCCCGCCGCAATCAGTCGCTGCTCGACCGGCAACTGGCGCTCATCTCCGAGCTCGAACAGCAGGAGAACAAGCCCGAGGCCCTGTCCGACCTGTTTCAGCTCGACCACCTCGCCACCCGCATCCGTCGCAACGCCGAGTCGCTGCTGGTGCTGTCGGGCGACGAACCGCCGCGCCTGTGGGGACGACCGGTCCCACTGTCCGAGGTCGTCCGCGCCGCGGCGGCGGAGGTCGAGGACTATCCGCGCGTCGAGGTGCTCGTGAGCGACTACCTCGAGGTGTCGGGCAGGGTGGTGGCCGACCTGTCCCACCTGCTGGCCGAGCTGATCGAGAACGCCACCATGTTCTCGCCGCCGAACTCGGGCGTCCGCGTGCGGACCCACTTGGTGCCCGGCGAGGGGCGCACGTTCCTGCTGAGCATCGAGGACACCGGCATCGGCGTGTCCGACGAGCACATGCAGACGGTCAACGAGCTGCTCGCCAACCCCCCCGATCTCGATCCCCGTCGCTCGACGTTGGGCTTCCACGTCGTGGCTCGCCTGGCGCTTCGCCTCGGGCTCCGCGTAAGCCTGGCGCACACGCCGGGCGGTGGGGTCACCGCCCTGGTCACGCTCCCGCCCGACGTCGTCAGCGAACGCCGGCTGCCGGCATCGGACGTGGAGTCGCCGGCCTACGCCACGTCCACCGTCGGCGGAGCCCGGCCGTACGACGGCGGCCCTTGGGTCGTCCAGCACCACGACCTGGCGCGGGCGTCGCACGAGCCCCAGACGGGGGTCGCCGTCGCCGAGCCGGCCCCACCCGTCGCGCCGCCGTTCGTGGCGCCGGCACCGGCGCCGCCCTACGAGGCACCCTCCCCGGAGCCGGGCCCGTGGTACATGGCAACGTCAGCGCCGTTCGACGCACCGTCGCCGCGGTTCGAGGCACCGGCACCGCCCTACGAGGCACCCTCCCCGGAGCCCGGCCCGTCGTATGTGGCACCGTCGGCGCCGTTCGAGGCACCCGCTGCTCATGCGTACGAGGCACCCGCTCCGCTGCCCGCCTCGCCGTTCGCCCCACCCGACCCGGCATCGCCAACCCCGAGCCCGACGCCGGTGACCGCCGACGGCCTGGTCCGGCGCGTGCCTGGCGCCAGCCTGGCCCCCTCGCTCCGCAAGACGTCCGCCGACGACGGCGGGGCCCCGACCGCCGTGGGTGGCACCACACCCGCCGACTGGCGACCCGGCCCGCAGGCCGGTTCGATGCTTTCGCGCTTCCAGGCCAACCAGCGGGCCGGGCGGGCCGCAGCCGGGGCCTCGCCTCCGGTCGACATCGAGACCCACCCCGGAGAAGACGGTCCGTGACCAACTCCCACAACGGTGGGGAGCTCGACTGGCTGATCAACAGCTTCGTCGACCGGATACCCGGCGTGAGCAGCGCCCTCGTCGTGACCACCGACGGTCTGGTCCTCGCCCACTCCCACCGGATCGCGCGCGACACGGCCGACCAGCTGGCGGCGGTCACGTCGGGGCTTGCCAGCCTCACGACCGGCGCCGCGCGGTGCTTGGAGGCCGGTGCGGTCCAGCAGGTGATCGTGGAGCTGACCCGCGGCTACCTGTTCGTGACCACGATCGGCGACGGTTCCGCCCTGGCCTTGATGTGTGGAACGGAGTGCGACATCGGCCTCATCGGCTACGAGATGAGCCTGCTGGTCACCCGCATCGGTCAGGTGATGACGCCGGCGCTGCGGGCCGACGGCCAGGTCATGCCTCCGCGATGAACATGTTTTCCGACGACCCCAGGCTGGTGCCGTTCTACACGCTGACCCAGGGCCGCACCCAGCCGGACGGGCGCGACCTCCCCTGGGAGACGATGGTCGTGGCCACCAGCGATGGTCGCGCGGCACGACGACAGCTGCGCTTCGAGCAGGGCCAGATCCTGGACCTGTGCGGCGGCCCCGTGTCGGTGGCCGAGATCGCCGCCCACCTCGGTGTGCCGCTGGGGGTGGCGGCGGTCCTGGTATCCGACCTGGACTCCGGCGGTTACGTCGCCATGCACCGACCCAACGTCACCGACAATGGTCGGCCCCACCGGGAGATCCTGCAGCGGCTCCTTCACGGCCTGAAGGCGCAGGCATGAGCGCGTATCGAGGCGCCGCCGCCGACGCACCGATCCCGGTGAAGATCGTGATCGCCGGCGGCTTCGGCGCAGGCAAGACCACGTTCGTGGGGGCCGCCTCCGAGATCGCAGCGTTGAGCACCGAGGCGGCGATGACCGACCTGTCCGTGGGCATCGACGACCTCTCGGCCGTGCGGGGCAAGACCACCACCACCGTGGCGCTCGACTTCGGCCGCCGGACGATCGACGAGGGCATGGTCCTCTACGTGTTCGGCACCCCCGGTCAGGATCGGTTCTGGTTCATGTGGGACGACATCGCCCGCGGCGCAGCCGGCGCCATCGTCCTTATCGACACTCGCCGCATCGCCGATGGGTTCGCCGCCATCGACTTCTTCGAGGATCGGCGGGTGCCGTTCGTCGTCGCCATCAACCTGTTCGACGACGCCCCGCGCCACCCGCTGGAGTCGGTCCGGGACGCGTTGGCGCTCGCGGCGGACGTCCCGTTGGTGGCCTGCGACGCCCGCGACGGCCGCTCGGTCGGGCCGGTGATGGTCACGCTCGTCGAGCATGCCCTGGCCCGCTCGATGGCCGGGGCCTGACCGACGCGGGCTCAGGCCGCCAGATCCTCGTCGAGGGCGACGACCTCGGGGGCCTGCTTCCCGAAGATGCCGAAACGGCGGAGGGCGACCTCGGCCAGCGCGGCCAACCCGAAGATCAGGAGGTAAGCCAGGAGGCCGAGGTCCGCCAGGGCGTTGAGGTCGACCATCGCCGCTCACGGCATGCGGAGCTCCGCCGAAGCGCATGCATGGTCGCCACCGTAAGACCCCAACACACGACCGGGCATCGGGGATTCCCCCGAGGCGCGTTCAGCGGTCAGCGAGGTGCGAGGTCGCGGATCGCCTGCCGTTGGTCGTAGCCGAACGGCAGCAGGGCCAGCGCGGGCGTCGACACGCCGTTGGCGACGTAGCGCTGGATGTGCTCGCGGCATTGCTCGGGTCTGCCCCACACGATGAGCTCGTCCACGACGTCGTCGGGGATGGCCGCCAGCGCGCCCTTGCGATCGCCCTCCTTCCACAACCGCCACATGTCCCCGAGCCGGTCGCCGCGCCCCAGCCACTCGTGGAACGCGGCGTACACCGGCACGTTGAGGTAGGCGGCGATGGCGAAGCGCCCCATGCCCCGCACGGTGTCGGCGTCGTCACTGGCAGCCACAAAGATGCGTGCCGCGATCTCGGGGGCGGGCGCGGCGTCAGGCGCGGCGTCGGGCGTGCTCGACTTCCCCTCGGCGGCGCGGCGCACGATCGGGGCCACCGTGGCCACGTCGTCGGCCGACAACCAGTTGACGATCGCACCGTCCCCCTCGCGGCCCGCCAGCCGCAGCATGCCCTCCCGCAGGGCGGCCACCAGGATCGGCACCGGCTCGGGCGGCACCACCCCCAGCCTGAAGCCCCGCACCGAGAACGTCTCGTACTCGGCGGTCACCTTTTCGCCCGTGAGCGCCTGGCGCAGGAAGCGCACCATGTCGCGGGTGCGCTCGTAGGGCCGTTGGAACGGGATGCCGTTCCAACCCTCGACGATGACGTCGGACGACGTGCCCACCCCGAGGGCGACCCGCCCCGGCGCCGCCTGGGCCAGCGAGCCCACGCTCTGCGCCAGGCAGCCCGGCCCCCGCGTGAACGCCGGCACGATGGCGGTGCCGAGGCGCAAGCTCGGCGCCCACGCCGAGGCGAGCGCCAGCGGCGTGAAGGCGTCGGCGCCGTTGGCCTCGGACGACCAGACGTCCGTGTAGCCGAGGTCGGCCAGCTCCACGATCCAGCCGCGCTGCTCGTGCAACGGGACGCCGTCGAAGGGAATGGTCATGCCGTAGCGCTGCATGACCGGATGCTGTCACACGCGTCGTTCGCCGCCGGCCCGGACGATGGTCGACTGGCTGGCCGTCGCCAGCAGCGTGCCGTCCTCGGCCCAGATGTGGACGACGCCGTGGCCGAACCCCCGGGCGACGGCGTCGATGCGGATGTCGAGCAACACCCACTCCGTCGGCACCAACCGGTACACCCGCAGCGTGTTGTCGAGGCTGCTGTTGCCGCCCCCGGCCAGCCCGAGCGCCTGGCTGATGCCGAAGGGCACATAGTCCCCGAGGATCGCCAGGCTGGCACCCGACGACAGGTCCAGCAGGTCGGGCATGCGTGCCCACACCGACGACCGCCCGTCCGGTGCCGGATGACCGTCGATGTCCTCCCACGAGCGGGCGCGGGCCAGCCGGACGTCGATCCGATCGTGGATCGACTCGCCGGTCGCCAGCCGCGGCGGGCGCACGGGGCAGTCGTCCGGGCGGGGCACGTCGGGCCTGGCCACCCACACGGCCTCCGCCTGGTCGCCACGCGTGCCCAGCGCGGCGTTGACCGTGAGGATCTCGGCGTCGGCCACGTGGCCCACCACGCGGGCCTGGGTGACGTGCTTGCCGGTCGCCGCCAGTGTCACGTCGATGTCGAGGATCGACGGCGGCCGGGCGTAGGACAGGTACTGCGCGGTCGCCCAGACGACCGGGCGCTGACCGCTGTGTTCCATGGCGGCGATGGCGGCCCCGAGCGCGCACCCCCCGAACAGGAACGGGGCCCCGGTGGAGATTCCGGGAGTGACCGGCAGGACCCAGCGCATGGGGTTGTGCGTCGGTTCGAGTCCGAGCCACTTGCGGGCGTCCATCGGAGCGACTCTAGGTGCCAGACTGCGAGGCCATGACAGACACCCCCTGGCAGGGAGATGCCTGCTCGCTGGTCGACGCCTTCCGGTCCGGCGAGCGCAGCCCCACGGAGGAGCTCGAGCTGGTCCTCGCAGCGATCGAGCGGAGCCAGCTCGACGCGCTGTGCCACGTCGACGCCGTGGGTGCGCGGGCGGCCGCCGCCGACGCCGACGTGGCGCTGCCACTCGGTGGTGTGCCGATCGGCGTCAAGGAGCTCGAACCAGTCGAGGGCTGGCCCCAGGCCGAAGGGAGCCTGGTGTTCGCCGGCCGCGTGGCCGACCACACCACGACCATGGTGCGGCGCCTGGAGGGCGCCGGGGTCGTCAAGGTCGGCCAGACGACCGCCAGCGAGTTCGGCGGCCTCAACGTGAGCGTCACCAAGCTCCACGGGGTGACCCACAACCCATGGCGGGCGGGGCGCACGGCCGGCGGCTCATCAGGAGGATCCGCCGCCGCCGTGGCGGGCGGGCTCCTGCCCATCGCCACCGGCAGCGACGGTGGCGGCTCGATTCGCATCCCTGCCGGATTCTGCGGGCTGGTGGGGATGAAGGGCACCGCCGGCCGCATCCCCCGCGGTCCCCACACGGAGATCGCACCCCTCACGGTGGTCGTCGGGTGTGTGGCCCGATCGGTGCGCGACGTGGCCCGCTGGTTCGACGTCTGCTCGGGCTACGACGCCCGCGACCCCTACAGCCTGCCCCGCATCGACGGCTGGGAGCGCCACCTGGGCACGCACCCACTGGCCGGGCTGCGGGTCGCGATCGTGCCGGACCTGGGGAACGCGGTGGTCCGCCCCGAGGTCGAGGCGGTGGTGCGGGAGGCGGGCGAGGCGCTGGCCCACGGTGCTGGGCTGCGGATGGTGGACGTCCCCGTGCGCCTGCCCGGGCTCGGCTTCGAATGGGCCATGGCCAATCTGTCCCAGCTGCGCCGAGCCCTCGCCGGGTTGTGGCCGGCGTGCAAGGACGACTTGACGCTGGAGATGGCCTTCGGGCTCGACCTGGCGGACCAGATGTTCAACTTGGAGATCGCCGGCAAGGTGGAGGCGCAGCGCACCGAGGCCAACGAACGCATGGCCGACGTGTTCGACGAGGTCGACGTCGTCGTCTGCCCGACCAATCCCGATGTGGCCTTCCCCGCGGAGATTGGCATCAACACCCGGGTCGGCGACGTGGCGGTAGGCCCGGAGAACAACGGACTTCTGACGATCCCGGCCAACATCGTCGGCAACCCGGCCATCTCGGTGCCGGCCGGGACGGTGGACGGCCTGCCGGTCGGCATGCAGCTCATCGGCCGCCACCACGACGACGCCCTGCTGCTGGACCTGGCGCGCGTGGTGGAGCGTGAGCGGCCGTGGCCGCTCGTCGCCCCGGGCGCCCCGATCTGACCTCCACGCCGGGCGCGCCCGCGCTCAGGCCATCACGATCCGGCGGGCCGTCACCCGGTAGCCGGCCCGCTCGAACGCAGCGGCCATCGGGCGATTGCCGGTGTCGGTGTCGGCGACGATCCGGTCGGCGCCCTGCCCGACCAGGAAGCTCGTGCCCTCGGCCAGCAGCCCACCGGCGTAGCCGTGGCCACGCTGCTCCGGGACGACACCGACGTAGCCGATGACGAACGACTGATAGTTGCGCGTCGGCATGACCACGCCCACGAGCGCCTTGTCGGCCGTGTAGGCCAGTCGCCACCACTCCCGGGGTGCCGGCATCCAACCCATGTCCTCGAGCTGCACGCGGGCCGCAGCCGCCGCCCCGCGGCGCTCGACGTCACGCCGGGTGTAGGCGTCCAGCGTTCCGACGTTGACGCGCTCGAGGATGTCGACCAATTCCGCGTCGTCGACCGCCGGGGCGAACGTGAGCCGGTCGTCCGCGGTCGGGACGCCACTCGCGGCCACCCACTCGATCCGCAGCCGCTCCACGAACGGATGGAGGCCGGCCTGGCCGGCGGCTTCGGTCCGCTCGTCGACGGCTTGGCGGACGTCGGGCCGGTCGTGCCAGTCGGCCGGAAGGAACAGGTGGTACTCGGGAAAGCCGCCGTCGTCCGTGCGCACGTGCTCGCTCGCGACCCGCAGCAGCTCCCCAGCGACTTCGACCCGATCGGGCGTGCCGGCCAGATCGAACCAGTCGAGCGCGATGGGGTGGTCATCGTCGGGCGCACCCCACCACGCCGCCCGGGCCACGACATCGCCGTCCCGCTCCGCCACCCACGTCCACAGGGGCCGGTAGTGGTTCTCGGCGGCGGTGGTGAGGAAGTCCCGACCGGGGGGACCGTAGGAAGGCCCCTCGAGCGCCAGGAAGCGGTCGAGGTCGGCGCCCGTGAGCGGGCGAATGGTGACGTTTGACGTGGTCAATGGCACCTCCAGGGCCGTCGGGCCCAAATTGTCACACCCCCTCGGGATACTGGCGCCATGACGAAGCAGCTCACCCTGATCAGCAGCTCCCACCCGCAGCGGCCGCACGCCTGGCGCCTCGACGACGCGACCCGGAAGATCGGCCGCAAGGGCATCGTCGATGCCCGGGCCGCCCTCAGGCAGGGGCGCCGGGGCCAGGCTCCGGCCGGGCCACGTCCCGCCACCCGAGGCGGTGCAACGCCGGGCGCCCGGGATCGGCCCGCAGCCTGAGCGACCCGCGCTGTAGCGTGCGGCGCCGATGACCATCCTCGGCTGGATCGTCGTGGGATTGATCGCCGGCACGCTTGCGCGGTGGGTAACCGGCGCCCGTCAGGGCGGGTGCTTGGTCACGATCGTCGTCGGCGTCCTCGGCGGCCTCATCGGCGGAGCGCTGTTCCAGCTGGCGACCGACAGCGGCAGCGATGCGATGGACGACTTCGACATCGGATCCGTGTTCGTGGCGTTCGTGGGGGCGGTGTTGTTGCTGCTGGTCCTCGAGGCGATCAGCCGCAGCCGTCGCTAGCGAGCGACCTGGCGGGCCTTCGGAGTGGCGGAGGGGGTCCACTAGCGTGACGCCATGGCTGATGTCGTGATCGTCGAGGCCGTGCGGACACCCATCGGGCGCCGTAATGGCGGACTGTCAACCGTGCATCCCGCCGACCTCCTCGGCACCGCCCTGAGCGAGGTGGTCGGCCGCTCCGGCATCGACCCCGCCGAGGTGGAGCAGGTTGTGGGGGGATGCGTGAGCCAGGTCGGCGAGCAGTCGTTCAACATCGTGCGCACCGCGTGGCTGAGCGCCGGGCTGCCGCTTGGCACCGCCGCCACCACGGTCGACACCCAGTGCGGCTCCTCCCAGCAGGCGACCAACGTGGCGACCAGCCTGGTCGGATCCGGCGTCGTGGACGTCGCCATCGCCTGCGGGGTCGAGCTGATGTCCCGGGTGCCGATCGGATCCAACTCGTCCAAGAAGCTCGGCCTGGGCGTGCCGATTCCCAAGACGTACTTCCCGCGCTACGAGTTCACGTCCCAGTTCGAGGGCGCCGAACGCATCGCCGACAAGTGGGGCATCACGCGCAGCGACACCGACGAGTTCGGGCTGCTGTCCCAGCAACGGGCAGCCCGGGCCTGGGCTGAGGGCCGTTTCGACACCCAGGTCGTCGCGGTCGACGCCCCCGATGTCGACGACGAGGGCAAGCCGGCCGGCACCACTCACCACGTCGCCCGCGACGAGGGCCTGCGCGACACCAGCATCGAGGCGCTGGCCGGCCTCAAGCCGGTGGCTCGACCCGACGGGGTCCACACGGCGGGCAGCTCGTCGCAGATCAGCGATGGCGCCGCCGCGCTGCTCATGATGACCGCCGCCAAGGCCGCCGAGCTCGGGCTGCGACCCCGGGCCAGGATCGTCGACACATGCCTCGTCGGGGTCGACCCGATCCTCATGCTCACCGGGCCGATCGACGCCACGCAGCGGCTGCTGGCCCGCACCGGCATGAGCCTGGCCGACATGGACCTGGTCGAGATCAACGAGGCCTTCGCCTCCGTGGTGCTGGCGTGGCAGCGCGAGCTGGGGGCCGACCTCGAGCGCACCAACCCGAACGGTGGGGCCATCGCGCTCGGGCACCCGCTGGGTGCCACCGGTGCGTTCCTCATGACGAAGGCCGTCCACGAGCTCGAGCGCACCGACGGAACCAGGGCGCTCATCACGATGTGCTGCGGCGGTGGTCTGGGGACGGGCACGATCATCGAGCGCGCCTAGCTCCGCACCAGCACCGACCCAACACCCCCCGGTTCCCCCCGCGCTTCCACGGACCTCCCGGATCGCGGCCCTCGGCCGCCAGCCACCGACGCCGTCGACCGGGGAGCCCATTTTGTCCACGAGCGCAACCTCCCGCCCCGCCGCACCGGCGCTGGTCGTGGCCGTCGTCGGCGCCGCGGCCGTGGCCGCGGCGGTCGCCCTGCCGCTGTCCCCGCGCCGCTCCGGCATCCCGGACTCCCCGGGGAGGGCGACGGTCGTTGAGGTGATCGACGGCGACACGCTGGTGATCGACCTCGCCGGCGGCGACGAGCACGTGCGCCTCATCGGCATCGACACGCCCGAGACCGTGGCCCCCGACCGGCCCGACGAGTGCTTCGGGGCCGAAGCGTCGCGCCACCTCGCCGACCTGGCGCCGCCCGGCACGGCGCTTCGGCTGGAGCGCGACATCGAGGCGCGCGACCAGTACGACCGCCTGCTCGCCTACGCGTACCGCGACCGCGACGGCCTGTTCCTGAACCTCGCCCAGGTGGCCGGCGGCTTCGCCGAGCCGCTCGCCTACCCGCCCAACACCGCGCACCGCTCCGACTTCGAGCGGGCCGCCCGCGATGCCCGCGTTGCCGGCGCGGGCCTCTGGACCGCCTGCGGCAGCGCCGACGTGCCAGTCGACTGAGAGGCCGAGCGAGTGGCCGGCGCATGCGTTCAGAGGCTCGGCGGAGACCGGCGATAGCCTCGGTCCGATGGCCACGCTCGCCGAACGGCTCGGCTACGGCCCGGATGACCGGGTGCTGATCATCAACTGCGACGACCTGGGCTCGTGCCACGCGGCCAACGTGGGTGTCTACGAGGCGCTGCGGGACGGCGTCGCCACCAGCGCCTCGCTGATGGTCCCGTGCCCGTGGGCCCGGGACGCCGCGGCGCGCTACCGGGGCGAGGACGTCGGCGTGCACCTCACGCTCAACGCCGAGCACGACCTCTACCGCTGGGGGCCCATCACCCACGCCCCCTCGTTGCTCGACGGCGACGGGGGCTTCCCCCGCACCCTGCGCGACGTGTGGGACCACGCCGACCTCGACGAGTCCCGGCGCGAGCTGCGCGCGCAGGTCGAACGGGCGATCCTCTGGGGGTTCGACGTGAGCCACCTCGACAGCCACATGGGCACCCTGCAGCTCAAGGCCGAGTTCTTCGACATCTACCTCGACCTCGCCCTCGAGTTCGGCCTACCCATAAGGCTGTCCGGCGCCTCCACCGAGCGCACCATCGGGTTCCCGTTCCGCAAGCTTGCCGAGGAGGAGGGGGCGGTCTTCCCGGACCACTTCGTCTACGTCCACGGCGGGGTCGGCAGCCGCCGCGACATCGAGCGCACGGTGCACAACCTTCAACCGGGAGTGACCGAGGTCTACGTCCATCCGGCCGTCGACTATCCCGAGCTGCGAGCGCTGACCACCGATTGGGCGGCGCGGGTCGACGACCACGACCTGGTGGTCACCGACCGGAGCCTGCGCACCATGCTCGAACGGGCCGGCGCCAGCCTCATCGGCTACCGGGAGCTGCGCGACCTCCAGCGGACCGGCTGACCGGAGGGCGTCATCGGGGTGCTGCCGTGCGCTCGTGCAGGGCGGCGCGGGCGGCCCGGAAGTCTCGGCTGCGCGTGACGGGGAGGATCGCCAGGAGCGCGCCGATCGAGCCGGCCACCTTGGCGCGTCCCTGCATGACCGCGACGCTGAGGTCGAGATCTCCGGACGCCACCGCCAGCGTGTCGTCGTACGTCGTGGTAATGGTCAGCTCGGCGTCGGGATCCGGCTCGCTGCCCTTGGCGAGCGCCGCATCCACCAGCCGCCCGTCCTCGAACGCGAGCGTGAACACGACGTCGCCGCCCGGTGCGCCCGTGACCACGCGTTGGACCCGTGCCGTTGCCCCCGGACCGGCCGCCACGTTGCCGAACAGCTCGCGCGCCAGCGCCAGCCATTCGGCACCCAGAAAGGCGACTCCCCCCACGGCTTTGCCTCAGGCTCCGAGGCTCGTCTACGCCTGCCGGCCCACCCGGCTGCGGATGCCGGCGAACAGGTCGGACTCCGGCTTCCCGGTGTCGACCAGGCTGCGGGCGAGGATGTAGTCGTCGAACGGGTGGATCGCCACCTGCTCGTCGCGCGGCAGGCCGAACCAGAACGGAGACGTCGGGTCGACCTGCGTCTCGTGCGCCAGCAGCGCGTCGAAGCGGACGTCGTTGAACCCGGCGAGGTCGATCGTCGTCGTGATGCGGTCGTCCTGGGACTCGCGCTCGAACCACTCCTCGGGGAACGGCGACTCCAGCCCGAGCTCGATGAAGCGCCGGTGCATGGCCTCGATGCGCCGGCGCGCCCACACCGAGTAATAGAGCTTTAGCGGCTGCCAGGGCTCGCCGGCGTCGGGATAGGCGTCGGGGTCGCCGGCGCGTTCGAACGCCGGAATGGATATGTCGTGGACACGTAAGTGGTCGGGATGGGGATAGCCGCTCTGGTCGTCGGGGTACGTGACGATCACCTGCGGCCGCTCCCGGCGGATGACGGCGACCAGGCGCCCGACCGCCTCGTCGAGCGGGGCGTTGGCGAAGGCGTCGGGATGCTTGTTCGGCTCGGTGTCCGGCATGCCGGAATCGCGGTAGCCGAGCATGACGACTTCGTCGTAGCCGATGATCTCCGTCGCACGGGCGAGCTCCCGGAGCCGGACAGCCGGCAGGTCGGCCACCACCTCGGGCCGGTTCATCGCGGGATTGAGGATGTCGCCGGCCTCGCCGCCGGTACACGTCACCAGCACCGTGCGCACACCCTCGGCGTGATACCGGGCGACGGTGCCGGCGCCCTTCGACGCCTCGTCGTCCGGATGGGCGTGAACCGAGAGCAGGCAGAGCTCGGAATCGGAATGCTCGCTCATGGCCGGTCACGCTACCGTCGCCGAAACGCGCCCAAACCGACGGCACGCCGCAGCACACCTCTCCTCCGGGGGCGGGATAGATTTCTCGGGTGTAGGGGACATCAGTTCCCCGTTCCGGCTACGCCGAATGCAAGAGGCAGCCAATGGACAGCCCCGAGGACTGGCGCTGGGTCTGGATCATCGCCACCGCCGTGTTCGCCATCGGCGAGCTCACCAGCCCCGGGTCGTTCTTCATGCTGCCGTTCGCCATCGGCGCGCTCGTCGCCACCATTCTGGCGTTCCTCGAGGTCGACATCGTCATCGAGTGGCTGGTGTTCGTGGGCGTGTCGGTCGCAGTCCTGGTGGCACTGCGGCCGCTGGCGCACCGCCTCAACCGGTCGGTGGACGACACCGGCATCGGCTCCCGTCGCCTCCTCGGGCATGCGGCCGTGGTGCTCCGCGACATCCCGGCCGGCGGAGACGTCGGGCTCGTGCGTGTCGACCGTGAGGAGTGGCGGGCCCAGTCGACCGATGGATCGGCGATCCCCACCGGCACGCCCGTCCGGGTCGCCGACGTGCAGGGGACCCGGGTGATCGTGGCCGCCGTCGACCAGCTATCGCCGTCGGCGCCAGACGAGTTCGAGCAATGAGGATCGGATCAAAGGAGGTGTCGCCATGACCGCCGTGACCGTCCTGCTCATCGTGCTCGCGGTCATCGTGATCGTCTACGTAGCCGCAGGCGTGCGCATCGTCCGTCCCTTTCAGAAGGGATTGGTCGAGCAGCTCGGCAAGTACAAGGAGACGGTCGACCCGGGCTTCCACCTGATCGCGCCCGTCTACCAGACCCTGCGGCCGGTGGACATGCGGGAGCAGGTCGTCGACGTGCCGCCCCAGGAAGTCATCACCGAGGACAACGTGGTGGTCTCGGTCGACGCCGTCATCTACTACGAGCCGACCGAGCCTCAGCGCCTGGTCTACAACGTCGCCAACTTCATGCTGGCCGTGACCAAGCTGGCCCAGACCAACCTGCGGAACCTGATCGGCGACATGCAGCTCGACGAGGCGCTGACGTCGCGCGAGAAGATCAACACCGAGCTGCGGGAGATCCTCGACGACGCCACCGACAAGTGGGGCGTCCGGGTGGCCCGCGTCGAGATCCAACGGATCGAGCCGCCGGCCGACGTCATGCACGCGATGCACGAGCAGATGAAGGCGGAGCGCACGCGGCGGGCCGTGGTGACGTCCGCCGAGGGCGAACGGCAGGCCGCCATCACCCGCGCCGAGGGCGACAGGCAGGCCGTGGTGTTGCGCGCCGAGGGTGACAAGCAGCAACGCATCCTGCGGGCCGAGGGCGAGGCCGAGGCCATCCAGCGGGTGGCGGAGGCCGAGAAGTTCCGCCAGGAGACCGTCGCCGAGGGCGAGGCCGGGGCCATCCTGTCGGTCTACGGCGCCATCCACGAGGGCGCCCCCGACACCCCCTTGCTCACCATCAAGTACCTCGAGGCGCTCCGCGCCATGGCCGACGGGCGGGCCACCAAGATCGTGGTGCCCACCGAGCTGGCCGGCATCGCCGGTTCGCTCACCGCCGTGGCCGACCTCCTGGGCGGCAACAGCAGCAACGGCTCCGGCGACAACGGCGCGGAGCCCCTGCCGGGTCCCGAGGCGACCGATCCCATCGCCCGCGCCCCCCGTCCGCCGTCGGCGGAGCCGCCGGTCTCGCCACCGCCCGCCTGACCCGCCCAAGAGTCGAACTTGCCGCAGTAAGTGCGGTCATGACCGCCGTAACTGCGGCAAGTTCGGAGGATCAGCGGACCCCGGCCAGCGGTTCGAGCCGCTCCTGGCCGGTGTCCTCGTCCTCCTCGAGGCGCCAGCCCAGCCGGGCGGCGAGCAGGGGGTGGCCCTCGTCGGGCCCGCTGGCGAGCAGCTCGTCGCCGGCGTGCAGCTGGACGTGCCCACGGGGCGAGTAGATGTAGCGGCCGCCCCGGCGCACCGCGAGCACGTGGAACCCGGGATCCACGTCGAGCTGGAGCTCGTGGAGCGTCGCGCCGTCGGCGGGCGATCCGGGACCCACGGGGACCCGCACCACCACCTCGTCGCTCTCCCCCAGCGCGATCTTGATGATCGGATGCACCTCCTCGTGCTTCTCGATCAGCCAGACCATCTGCTGCGCCGAGTCGCCCAGGTCCTCGGCGGCCTGGGACAGGTGGAGCAGGCCGCGCAGCGGGGACGGATCGATGTCGCCCGAGCTGGCGCGCAGCACCCACAGCTCCAGGCGGTCCTTCATCTCGTCGAGGCGATCCTCCAGGTGGCGCACCTCGGCGGCCAGCCCCTGGTCCCGCAGCACCAGCGCCGAGTACGCCAGGCCCACGGCGGTCTCGGAGACGTTCTTCATCTCCACCAACACGTCGATGGCCCGATCGAGGTCGGTGAGCGTGCCGTCCTCCGGCGGTGTCGGTGGCTCCCACAGCGGGGCGGCCGCGAGCTCCCTGAGGCGGGTGATGCCCGCGGGCGAACCGCGCAGGAACAGCACGTCGCCCGGGAGCATGATCTCCTCGCCCTCGACGTCGGTGATCCATTCCCGGTCACGGCGGATGGCGACGATGCGCATGCCGGTCTGGACCGGCAGCTCGAGGTCGGCCAGCGGGCGGCGAGCGAGGTGCGACCCGTCACGGACCCGCACGCGGTGGGACACCTCCTCGGCGTTGGACAGGTCGGCGACGAGCTCGCGGGGGATGCCGAGCCGGTGGGTGACGATCCGGGCGATGTCGACGGCGGCGTTGGCGATGCGCTCGATGGCCGAAATCACCTGCAGCACCGATGCCATCGCGTCGGCCTCGCGGGGATTGCGGGCGGCCATGACGCACACCGAGCGCATGTCGTGCACCAGCGCGTCCATGCGCTCCTCGAGGGCGCCCACCTCCTCCGCCATGTCGGGATCGCCGAAGTAGAGAGCGGCGTAAGCGAGATCGACCATGAGCTCCGACAGGTCCTTGACCTCGGCGAGCATGGCCCGGAGATTTCGGGGTCTTTCGTCCATTGCGGGTATCGACCTCAGACGATAGGCGGATCAGGCGAGCCCCAGGAGGGCGATGGCGATGATCAGGGTGAAGGCGCCCACGAAGTCGACCGACGAGCTGACCAGCGGGATGCCGTAGGTATCGGGGTCGACCCCGGTCCGGTAGGCGGCCACGGTGCCGTAGTAGGCAACGATCACGACGAAGACCGCTGCCAGCGCGCCGGCGATGAGCGAGGCGGCGACCATCTGGCCCAGTCCGGGGCTGGCCTCGCCCAGGAGGCGCGGCGACCCAGTGCGCGCCGACCCCGTTGAAGACGAACACGGGCCCGGCGAGGAGGGCGACGAGGGAGATGTCGCGCCGGGCCTGGCGGTTGGGTCGGGTCTCGGGCTCGACCAGGCCCAGGAACAGCTTCGACGACAGCCGGCCCGACAGGATGCCGCCGAGCGCGCCCGAGCTCGACAGGTGCGCCGGGACCAGCACCAGCAGCGCCGGCAAGGCCTCGAAGCGGGCGAACGACTTCTCGAGGGTCACGCCGGCCAGCGCGCTGATGCACCCGGCGAGCACAAGGATGGGCACGGACTCCCGGACGATGCGGCGCAGGCCCTCGGTCGACGACTGCCAGCCGACGACGAGCAGGACGAGCGACACCACCACCAGGACCACACCCACCGTCGGGGTGACCACCGGGATCCCCAGCAGCAGCGTGCCCAGGAAGAGCGCCGGCAGCGTCAGGACGTCGCCCAGGGTCGAGACGAGCGGGGCCGCCACGTTGTCGAGATCCCAGCCGTAGCGCACCGCACCCCCGGTCAGCGCGAGCGCGGCGCCGAGCACGACCACTGATCCCAGCACCCCGCCGGCGATCGATACGGTCGACATCGACAACAGGTCGATCGAGTCGGCGATCCCGAACCCGACCGCGATCGCCTTCGCCACCACCGCCAGTGCCAGCGAGATCGCCATGGTCAGCAGCATCGATGCCACGACGTTCTGACCCAGGACGGTTTCGCGTCGCAGTGACCACCTGAACGTGCCGGCATGGATCGAGGTCGACAGCCGGTTGCCGAAGGAGCCGAAGATGTTGCCGCGCAGCCCGATCGCCGCCGGGACCAGCACCAGCAGACCCGGGTAACGCTCGAGGGTTCCGGTGATCGACCCCAGGAACGCCCCCGCCACGAAGCTGGTGGTCGAGTTCAGGCCGAGCGCGACGAGGCTCTGCCGGGCGCCGGCCGCGTCCGGCCCCAGGAGTGCGCGCAACCGCGCCCTAGGCGGCAAGAGCAATTGCATCGGTGCTGTGGTTTCACAAGGCAGTCGAGGGGGCTACCCAACTGGGCGCCGACAGTCTGCAACACCCCAGAGCGTGACCGTGTTCTTTCGGTAGATGACGACCCGCCGCCACGCCGAGGCGAAACCTGGGAGACCTGCACGCCGTGACGTAAGGAGACGTCTTGCTACTGCCGATTCCGGCCTTCGGGGCGGGGGCGGCGCCGCGTCGGAGCTGCTGGGGTCCATCCGCGGCAGGTCGTTGCACCGAAGTAGCGGCGGCGCATCGCCACCGCGAAAGGAGTCGACATGTTCACGCGAGCACGACTGGTCTGGGCCGGGCTGCTGACCGCAGCGACCGCCGCTGTCCTGGTCGGAGTGCCGGCGATGGTCCACGCCGGCATCAGCCTTAACGGGATCGACTGAGGAGCTGACATGACCCGACGGATCCGCCTGCTGTGGGCCGGGCTGTTCGCTGCCGTGGCAACGGCGGCTGCGATCGCGACGCCGGCGGTTCTGGCCGGCATCTCGTTTTCGGCGCTCGAGTAAGTCGCAGCACGTCCGGAAGAAGACCGCCCTCGGCCCACGGGTCGGGGGCGGCACCGCGTCTGGGGTCAGACGCCCGTGACGCCGCGGACCCCGGAGACGTACAGTCGTCACAGCGGCACGGTCGGGGCGTCCGCACCCCGGCCGTCCCGGCCGGCCGCACGTACGGGCTGGGGCGGTTGTACCTGCCGCGCACCATACGAACGGGTGTTCGATGACCTGCCGAGGGACGTTCCATGGCCCTGAGCAACTACCACCTCAAGGCTTCGATCGCCGTCTCCGACATTCACAAGGCTGTCGCGTTCTACGAAGGCAAGCTCGGCCTGCCGGTGGTGCAGCGCGGTCCCAGCGCCCACATCGCTGACGGCAGCCGGGTCTACGGTTCCGGTGGTGGCCCGGCGCTGGAGGTGTACCAGTCCGAGACCGCCGGGAAGTCACGGGCGACGCTGGCGACCTGGTATGTCGACGACATCGACCAGATCGTCGATGAGCTCACTGCTGCGGGTGTCGAGTTCGCCCGGTACGACGCCTTCGAGGCGGACGCCAAGGGCATCGCTCCGCGAGCCGGTGGTGGCCGGATCGCCTGGTTCCGGGACCCCGACGGCAACACCTTTGCCATCGAGGCCGATACCTGACTCGTGGTGACCGCCCGTTCGGCTCAGCGAGGGCCGACATTCTTGACGATGGGGTCACGTTCACGGTCTGCAACACTCGACCGATGCGGTGGGTGATGGCGACCTGTGTCGTGGCCCTCGTCCTCGCCGGGTGTGGCGACGGGGGGCAGGAACTGCGCGCACCGAGTTCGGAGCAGACCACGACGTCTGCGAGCACAACGTCCACGACCGCAGCGTCGTCCACGACCGACGTCGCCGCGGGCACCGGCGGCGGAACCGGCGAGCAGGACGCCACCGGCGGCGGAGCCACAGCCACGACCGCTACGACGCTGCGGCTGACCAGCCCCGCGTTCGAGAACGGGGCGGCGATCCCCACCGAGTTCACGTGCGTGGGCGACGACGTGTCGCCGCCGCTGGCGTGGGCCGGGGTACCCGCAGGCACCGCGGAGGTGGCGGTCGTGGTCCGGGATCCCGACGCCGACGGCTTCATCCACTGGGTCATCGCCGGCCTGTCACCGGATCTCGGCGGCGTGGCGCGCGGCAGCCCGCCCTCGCAGGCGGTCCAGGAGCTCAACGACTTCGGCCGCCAGGGATGGTCGGGCCCCTGCCCGCCGTCGGGCACGCACAACTACGACTTCCGCATCTACGCCCTTTCCCGGCCGAGCGGGCTCGCCACCGGCGCGGACGGGGCGCAGGCGGCCGAACAGCTGGAGACCGCCACCGTGCTGGCGTCGGCCGCGCTCAGCGGGACGGTGGCGGCGCCCTAGGAGAGCGCTCCGCGGGCCCTGTCAGCGGACCGCGAACCGCGGCGTCGCCGCCGAGCCGCGTGCCTCGACCGGCAACGCGTCGACGGTGACGGACTCGACGATCGCCAGCCGGGGACCCTCGTGGGCCCACGCCACCAGCGCGTCGACCGCCGCCCGGCTGCCCTGGGCCTCGATCTCGACGCGACCGTCCCGCAGGTTGTGCGCCCAGCCGGCGACGCCCAGGCGCTCCGCCTCGCGCCTGCAGCTTTCACGGAACCACACGCCCTGCACCCGGCCGGCGACCACCGCCCGCACCCGGACGTCGCCGCCGGGACCCGACGCCGCGCCATTCACTCCTCGGGCTTGGACCCGCGGGGCGGATCTCCGCGCCCACCCGGGCGGGAGCGCTGCTCGGCGTCCATCTCCGCCTCGAGCTCGGCCAGGGGGTCGGCCTCCTCGCGCGACTCGCCGCCCGCCTGGTCGCCGGTGTCGATATCGGTCCCGTCGGCGGGGTCGGCGTCGTCGACCGGTTCGTCCGTGACCTCCTCGGACTCGGCGTCGATGGCGCCGCGTCGCCCCCGGGTCGGGGCCACCCGCTCGGCGACGCGCGCGGGCATATCGGCCTTGCGGATCTGGTAGCTGGCCACCGCCAGGGCGACGAGCGTCGGGAAGAAGAAGTAGCCGCCCAGGAACAGCACGAGGCCGGCCATCGCCACCAGCGCGAACGTGAGGAGCCGGCTGCGGTCCGGGCGGCGGTTGGCCCAGAATGCGAATGCCGCCACCGCCACCGGCAGCGCGAGGTACAGGATCACGCCCGGGCCGCTGGCCTCGAGCAGTGACTCGCTCCGGTCGGGCACCCGCTCGCCGGTGATGGCCTCGCGGGCGGCGACTGCGACCCCCTGGAACGTCCGCGGCAGCGGCTCGCCCCGGTCGTCGACCGGAACCCGGGTGAAGAACAGCACCGAGACGGCCGACACGATCGCGAGGCCCAGCGCCACCATGACGGCCAGATCGCCGGGGCGGCGGTTGCCCCTGCCGCCCAGCAGGCCGCCGACGCCGGTCCTGCCGGCGGTCGCGCTCGCGGTCGCCCCGGGCCCTGCGCCCTCGGAACCCGAGGTGCGTGGGGAGGCGGGGGATGTCGCGCCGGGTACGGCGTTGGTCCGACGGGCGGTGAGCGCGTCACGCGATGCTCGGTTCCTGGCTGCCCGGCGCTGTTTGGAGTTCTGGCGCTTGTCCGGCACAGCCGACAACGGTACGCCGCGGAGGGCCTGGCGGGCGATCCGGCACCACTCCCCCGCCGCGCGATCCGAGGGCCCGTGAGCGCGCCTCCCCGGTCCCGCCGCCGCCCGCCTCCTAAGCTGCCGCCCGGTGGGACGTATCTCGAATGCCTGGAGACTCGCCCAGGCCTCGTGGCGGGTGCTGTCGCGTGACCGTGAGCTGATCGCGATCCCGATCATCGCCGGGGTCGTGGCCCTCGTGGCGTTCGGGATCATCGCCGGGCCGGGGGTGCTGCTGCTCGGCGGCACGGACGAGTCCGATGCCAGCGACTTCGCGCTGTGGTTGATCTTTGTGGTGGCGGCCCTCGCCGCCGGCTGGGTTGCGGCCCTGGGCCAGGCCGCCGTCGTCGCCGGTGCCGGGCAGCGGATGGATGGGCACGATCCCACCCTGGGCACCGCGTTCGACGCCGCCCGCGCCCGTGCGGGCCGCCTGTTCGGTTGGGCACTCCTGGCCACGGTGGTGGCGCTGGTCCTCGACCTGATCCAGGAGCGATTGGGCTTCGCCGGCCGGATCCTCGGCTCGCTCGGCAACCTCGCGTTCAGCGTCCTGTCCTTCCTGGCCCTGCCGGTGATCGTGTTCGAGGACATGGGGCCGATCGACAGCTTCAAGCGTTCGTCGCAACTGCTGCGGACCACCTGGGGGGAGCAGATCACCTTCAGCTTCGGGATGGGCCTGCTGGGCTTCATCGCCGCGCTGCCGGGCATCGCAGTCGGGGCGGGAGCGATCGCCTCCGGGGTGCTCGTCGTCCAGGTCGTGGGCGTGGCGCTTGCCGCGGTCTGGGTGATCGCGGTCGTGGCGGTGGTGTCCGCCGTGTCCGCGGTCTTCAAGACCGCGCTGTACCGCTGGGCCACCAAGCGCCCCGTCGACCCCGCATTCGACACCGCCGACCTGTCCGGCGCCTTCCGCCACCGCTGACCCGGTCAGCCCCATGGATGTCCGCCTGGGGACGTTCAACCTCAACAACCTGTTCGATCGCTTCAACTTCGAGGCCGATCTGGGGGCTCTTCCCGCGGCGGACCGGAACGTCCACACGACGTACCAGTGGGTCTTCGTGGGGCGGGGCGCGGGCCCCCAAGACCCACCGCCCCAGCTCGACATCCCCACTTCGTCGACGCCGATCGTCCGGATCCAGAGGGGCGCCCGGGGCGAGCTGATCCGGGGCAAGCCCGCCGCCGCCCAGCAGGCGCTGGCTGCCCGCATCGCCGCCGTGGACGCCGACGTGCTCGCACTGCTGGAGGTCGAGAACCTCGACGCGCTGCGGCGCTTCAACCGCGACCTTCTGGCCCGCCCGTACGCGTACGAGCTGCTCGTCGAGGGCAACGACCCGCGCTTCATCGACGTCGCGGTGCTGTCCCGGCTGCCGATCCGCAACGTGACCTCACACCGCTTCGAGGTTCATCCCGACGACCCGATGACGCCGGTGTTCGGGCGCGACCTGCTCGAGCTCCAGGTGTTCAACGCGACGCGCCGCCGGAAGCTGCTGACGCTGTTCGTCACCCACCTCAAGTCCAAGTTCGTCCCCTTCGAGGACCCCGACCCCGTGGCCACCGCACTGGCCAACGACCGCCTGCGCACGCGGCAGGCCGAGACCATCGCTCGCGTCGTCTCTGGTCGCACGCGGCCGGACACGCGCTACCTCGTCCTGGGGGACCTCAATGACGCCCCCGCCGCCGACACGCTGGCCCCGATGGTGTCCGGCCTAGGCCTGGTCGACGCCCTCGCCGACGTGGTCGAGAGCCGTCCGCCGCCGCCGGCCACCGCCGAGAACTCACCGACCAGCGTGCGCTGGACCTTTCGTCAGTCGGTCCCCAATGGCCCCGACACGTTCGAGCTGCTCGACCAGATCTGGCTCGGTCCCGCCCTGGCGGGGAGGGTGGCACACGCGGAGATCGAGCGGCGGAGGGCGTGGAACGCCAGCTCGGCCGGCGTGGGCAGCGATCACGACCCCGCCTGGATCCTGCTCGGCGACCTGTGACGCGTTTGGATTGCGCCCAAACCTCGCAGATTGTGGCGGAGTCGAGTTCCGACCCCGTGGAGCGGGCTCGGTATAGTCGCACGGCCGGGCGTCGGCATCCGCGCAGCGCCGGCGAAGGAGTGGTTCCGTGGCACGAACCTCCACCAAGCGGACCACGTCTGCTGCGGTCGTACGGCTGAGCGCGCACCACGACGGGCCCAAGCGATCGTCGTTGGCGCAGGAACGCTCCCGCGAGACCAGGCGGAAGCTCGTCAAGGCCGCCCTCGACCTGTGGAGCGAGCGGGGCTTCGAGACCGGGATCGACAGCACGACCGCCGAGGAGATCGCTGCCCGAGCCGGCGTCGCCAAGGGAACCTTCTACTTCCACTTCGCGCGCAAGGAACAGGTCCTGCTGGAGATGGGCTGGTTGACCGCCAGGGCGCTGTACGAGGACGCACTCGGTGCCCTGGCCAACGGCCGCCCGCTCGACACCGTGCTCGACCAGCTGATGACGAAGCTCGCCCGGCGCATCGAGAAGGCCCCGCGCGCTGCAGTGGGCCGCATGATCCAGGAGTTCCACCGCGCCCCCGAGTCCGAGGTCGTGTACGACCAGGAACACTTCGGGTTCCAGCGGGCGTTCTCCGTCGTGTTCACCCACGCCCAGGACTCCGGTGAGCTGCCGGACGACATCTCCCCCAGGGACCTGGCGGCGATGCTCACCGCGCTGGTCATGGACGGGATCCGGGAGTGGACGGTGGACGAACGCGTCGACCTCGGTGCGGTCCTTCGGCAGCGCACCGCCTTGTTGCTGGCCGGGGCGCGCAACATGGTCGTCGCCCCGCCCCGCCGGCGTCGCCCGACCGCAGGCGCACGCCGGGCTTGAGCCCCGGAACCAGAGGCGGCGAGGTTGTTGGACAATGACCAACGACGCGTGTGGACACGGTTTCCGGCGCCTCTGAGATCAGCGCCGGATCGCGGCCAGGCAGAACTCGACGAGCTGCTCCACGTCATCGTCGCTGGGCGGCGACCGCCAGAGGAACTGCTCGAGGCGGCCGATGGCCAGCAGCGAGATGGCGGCGGCATCACGCTGGGGATCGGGGCTGCCCGCGTCGCGGAGGGCGTCGACCAGCACGTTGTCCGTCGCTGGCACGCGCACCGTCTGGCGCACCTCGACGGGCAGCCGCACGAGGTTGTGCATGGCCGCCCTCGTCTGACGGGCCACCGCCCGGCGCTGCGCCTGGGACGCTACGCCGACGATCCAGGCCCGCACCTTGAGCTCGGGATCGTCGACCTTGGCGAGCTGGTGGCGCAGGTAGCTCTCGAGGCGGTGGGCCCCCGCCTCCACGACCGCGGCGATCAGTTCGTCCTTGCTGGCGAAGTGCCGGTAGAACGCCTGGTTGGACAGGCCGGCGCGCTCGACGATCTCGGCGACGCGGGGCGCCCGCTCGTCGCCGAGCTCCACCATCAGGGCGAGACCGGCGTCGAGGAGGCGCTGGACCTCGTCGATGTATGCGCTCTCGCGGGCGGCCAGGGCGCGGCGCGCCGTGCGGGCGACGACGGGCGACGGCTCCGCCACGTCCCGATCGTCCACGGCTGCCTGCGCCTTCGATGGCCTCGCCATCACCTCGCCCCTCCGGCCGGCCCGGGCCGGCCGAGAACTGAGTTCTGCCGACGGAGAACCCTACTCCCCGCGCCCGCGACCGGCGGGGCACGATGTGTCACAGTGCAGAGCAGCGCCCCTGGAGACACACCCATGACACCGGATCCGTACTTCGACCTGACCGGCAAGGTCGCCCTGGTGACCGGCGGCAGTCGAGGCCTCGGTCGCCAGATGGTCCTGGCGTTCGCCGAGCGCGGCGCCGAGGTCATCATCGCCAGCCGCAAGCTCGAGAATTGCGAGAAGGTGGCGGCCGAGGCCCGGGAGCTGGGCCATCGGGCCCTCCCATACGCGGTGCACGCCGCCAAGTGGGATGCGATCGACGAGTTGATCGAGGCCGCGTACATCGAGTTCGGACATGTCGACATCCTGGTCAACAACGCCGGCATGAGCCCGGCGATGCCCAGCCACGAGGTGACCGAGGAACTGTTCGACAGCGTCGTGGGCCTCAACTTCAAGGGCCCGTTCCGGTTGGCCAGCCAGGTGGCCAAGCGCATGTACGACGGCGACGGCGGCGTGATCATCAACGTGTCGTCGACGGGTGCGCTGATGCCGGTGCCGGGCGTCATCCCCTACGGCTCTGCCAAGGCGGCGCTGAACGCAATGACCCGGTCGCTGGCCGCCGAGTACGGGCCGAAGGTGCGGGTCAACACCTTGTCGCCGGGTCCCTTCCTCACCGACATCTCCAAGGCGTGGCCGGAGGAGCAACGGGAGAAGGCCGACAACGCGCTGGGCCGGCCCGGCAAGCCCGAGGAGATCGTCACCGCGGCGCTGTTCCTCGCCAGCCCGGCGTCGAGCTACACCAGCGGCGCAATCGTGCGGGTCGATGGTGGCCTGCACGTGGGCCAGTGAGCGGACCCTCGAGCCGCCCCCGCACTCGGGCTAACTGAGAACGTCATCAGGAGGAACGGCCGATGGCATGGGACTTCGAGACCGATCCCGAGTTCCAGGAAAAGCTGGACTGGGTCGAGACCTTCGTGCGGGAGGAGATCGAGCCCCTCGACCTGGTGCTCGGCAACCCATACGACAAGAGCGACACGAAGGCGCTCGCCATCGTCCGGCCTCTGCAGCATCAGGTGCGGGAGCGCGGTCTATGGGCGGCACACCTCGGCCCCGAGCTCGGCGGGCAGGGCTACGGGCAGCTGAAGCTCGCGCTGCTCAACGAGATCCTCGGTCAGTCGCGGTGGGCGCCGACGGTCTTCGGGTGCCAGGCACCGGACACCGGCAACGCCGAGATCCTGGCCCACTTCGGCACGGATGAGCAGAAGGCTCGCTACCTCGAGCCGCTCCTCAACGGCGAGATCTCGTCGGCGTACTCGATGACCGAGCCCCACGCTGGCGCCGACCCGACCCTGTTCAGGACGCGCGCCGAGCCCGACGGCGGCGAGTGGGTCATCAACGGGGAGAAGTGGTTCTCGTCGAACGCCCGCTACGCGAGCTTCCTCATCGTGATGGCGGTCACCAACACCGAGGTCAGCGCCTACCAGGGCATGTCGATGTTCATTGTCCCGGCCGACACACCCGGGGTGAACATCGTCCGCAACGTCGGCATCGGCACCGAGCCCGAGGGGGAGGGCTCACACGGATACATCCGCTACGAGAGCGTGCGGGTGCCGCGGGACCACCTGCTCGGCGAGGAGGGCGGCGCCTTCGCCATCGCCCAGACCCGCCTGGGCGGCGGGCGCATCCACCACGGCATGCGGACGGTGGGCCAGTGCCGACGGGCCTTCGACATGATGTGCGAGCGGGCCTTGTCCCGACAGACGCGCGACGGCCCGCTGGCGTCGCTGGAGATCGTGCAGGAGCAGATCGCCGACAGCTGGATCGAACTCGAGCAGTTCCGCCTTCTCGTGCTGCGCACGGCGTGGTTGATCGACCGGTACCAGGACTACCGGCGCGTCCGGAAGGACATCGCCGCGGTGAAGGCGACGATGCCGAAGGTGCTCTCGAACATCGCGCAGCGCGCCCTGCACCTGCACGGCGCGCTCGGCGTATCGAACGAGATGCCGTTCGTGGGCATGCTGATCGGCGCGGAGAGCCTGGCGCTCGCGGACGGTCCCACCGAGGTGCACAAGGTCACCGTCGCCCGCCAGGTGCTCCGCGAGTACAAGCCCGTCGACGGCCTGTGGCCGAGCGCCCACCTGCCCACCCGCCGCGCCGAGGCCCGGACGCGCTTCGCCGAGCTCCTCGAGCACGACGTCGCGAACTCGTAGGACCACGACCTCCGGCTCGGACCGCGGGGCTCAGTTCTTGGGCAGGTCCCGGAACGGCACGCGCCGGTCGGTGCGCGGCTCGCGAGGTAGGCCCAGCACGCGCTCCCCGACGATGTTGCGCTGGATCTGGTCGGACCCGCCATAGATCGGTGGCCCCTGGGCGAAGAGCGCGCCCTCCATCAGGCCGCCGAGGTCGGCGATACCGGTCTCCGCCTCGGCGGCCGCCACAGCCGGCGGGTCGTAGCCGTGGAGCATCCCCGCGGCCTGCAGCACGGCGAAGGTCAGGTCGCGCCCCAGGCGGATCGCATGGTTCTGCGCCATCTTGGCGAGGTTCGGCAGCCCGGGCAGCTCCCCACCCGATTCCTGCAGGGCGCGGGCCCGCCGGCCGGTCAGGGCGAGCAGCCGCTCCAGCGTGTACAGCCGGGCCAGCCCCTGGCGAACGGTGGGGTCGGAGTTGCGTCCCGCCTCGCGGGCCAGTGCGGCGAGGCGCTGCGCGTCCCCCGGCCGCGAGGCGACCGACGGTGCGCCGGCGCCGGGGGCCACGACGAACGCGCGAGCGGGCCGGTCGAGGTCACCGGCGATCGGGCCCGGCCGCGCGGTCGTGGTCGCGCCCCAGCCCCCCGACAGGGCGCGCTCGAAGGCGAGCGTCGTGTTGGCCACGGTCCAGCCCCTGCCCTCACCGCCGACGAGGTCCGCGGCTGGCACGCGGGCATCGGTGATGAACACCTCGTTGAAGAACCTGCGGCCGGTCATCTCTCGCAGCGGACGAACCTCGATGCCCGGCTGGTCCATGCGGATGAGGAAGTAGGAGATCCCGGCGTGCTTGGGCACGTCCACGTTCGTGCGTGCGACCAGCATCGCCTTGTTGGCGACCTGGCCACCCGACGTCCACACCTTCTGGCCGTTCACGACCCAGTCGTCGCCGTCCGGCATCGCGAGGGTTTGGAGCCCGGCGAGGTCGGACCCGGCATTGGGCTCGCTGAACAGCTGGCAATAGCCGTCCGTGCCGGTGACCATCCCCGGCAGGTGCCGCCGCTTCTGGTCGTCCGTGCCGTGGACGAGGAGCGTGGGACCAGCCATCCCGGTCGCGAACCCGGCCGGACCGGGGACGGCACCGAACCGTTGGATAGCCACCGACACCGCGAGCGCGTCGGCCCGCGACAGGTCGCGCCCGTACCACTCCCGGGGCCAGTGGGCCTGGGCCCAGCCCGACTCCCCTAGCCGCTGCCACCAATCGCCCAGCGGCAGCTCCGGATCCCAGTTGGCCTCCAGCCACTCGGTCAGCTCGCCGAGCACGACGTCGATGTCACTCGCGGATGTCACCGTCACCACCGACCTTCCCCGTTGCCGGGTCGCTCGATCTGCCGGACCAGCTTCCTGGGGGCGAGAACGCAGTAGCTCTCGATGACGAGCTCGGTGACGTCGTTCCAGTTCACGTCGGCGTCGAGCACCATGCCGATGAGGTTGGCGCCCCATGCGGGCCGGAAGAACGGATGGCCCGCGCTACGAAGGGCACCGAGCTCCGGTCCCGACGATCGGAACGTCATCACCGTCACGGGGCCGTCCACGAAGTCGACCGTTAGGACGTGGGCGTACATCCGGTCGCGAATGCGCCACTGGGTCCCCGCCCAGGCCTGCTTCTCGACAGACTCGGGCAGGCCGAGGCACACCGGCCGCAGCCGGGCGACCACGGCCGCCGGGACGTCCGCATACTCGGTCGGGTCCAGTGCGAGCGACGATGCGCGCGCCAGGTGACGAAGCCTGTCCTCGTCAGGCTGATCCACAGCCACGCCTCCCGATCATCCAGACACCGATGAGTTCACGTGCATGTCTACGTCTACAGACAGCGTGGCACGCGACCTGATCGTCACCGAGAACATCACCGTCGACTCGGTCATCGACGCGACCGGCGATTGGTTCGTCCCGTCGGGCTCGGAGAAGCCCGAGCACGTGGCGGAGATGCGCGAGGTCGAAGAGCGGCTGCGGGCGACCGCCGACGCGCTGCTCGTCGGCCGGCTGACGTTCGAGGCGTTCCGGGGCTACTGGCCGCAACAGACGGACGACACCACCGGGGTCACCGAGTACCTGAACCGTGTGGACAAGTACGTTGTCTCCTCGACGCTCGAGGCACCCGGATGGGAGGGCACGACCGTCCTGCGCGGCGACGTCGCCGACGAGGTGGCCGAGCTCAAGAACCAGCTGGGCGGCGACATCGTGACGACCGGCAGCATCATGCTGGTGCATGCCCTGCGCCGAGCCGGGCTCGTCGACGAGTACCGGCTCTTCGTGTATCCCGTCATGTTGGGCGAGGGTCGCCGGCTGTTCGATGGGCCCGGCGGTCGCTACGAGCTGGAGCTGGTGGAGACCCACCCGTTCACGTCCGGCGTGGTCCTCCTCCGCTATCGCGCCTCGGGTAGATGATCCCCGCGTGGCCGTGATCTCCCAGACCGACCTGGATGCGTACCTGGCCAGGCTCGGCCTGGAGGTGGAGCCCCCCTCGGTGGACGGCCTGTTCCGGCTGCACCGTGCCCACGTCGAGCGGGTGCCGTACGAGACCCTGTGGATCCACATCGGGGAGCGCTGGGGCATCGGCGTCGGCGAGTCGGTGGCCCGGATCGCGACCCGGCCGCGGGGCGGGTACTGCTACCACCTCAACGGTGCGTTCAGCGGGCTGCTCCGGGCCCTCGGCTACGACGTGGTCCGTCACGTGGGTGGTGTGCACGGTCCCGACGGCGCGAACGAGGACAGCATGGCCAACCACCTCGTCCTGACGGTCCGCGGCCTGCCGACGGACACGAACCCGGGCGGGATCTGGTACGTCGACGCCGGCCTCGGCGACGCCCTCCACGAACCCATCCCCCTGATCGCCGGCGAGTATCGGCAGGGCCCGTTCGTGCTGGTGCTGGACGAGACGCCAGGCGCCGTCGGTGACTGGCACCTCACGCACGACCCGGCGGGGAGCTTCGTGGGCATGTCGTGGCGGTCGACCACCACCGGGATGGACGCGTTCGCGGACCGCCACGCCTGGCTGTCGACGTCGCCGGAGTCGGGGTTCGTGCGGGTGCTCACCGTGCAGCGGCGCGACGCGTCGGGTGTCGACGTACTGCGCGGCCTGTCGCTCAAGCGGATCGGCGACCGAGCGTCCCAGCGGACGCTCGCGACCCGGGCGGAGCTGACCGACGTGCTCGTCGACCACTTCGGGCTCGACGTCTCGCCGGTCGGCGGCCGGGAGTGGGACGCGCTGTGGGCGAGGGTCCAGGCCGCACACGCCGCCTGGGAGTCGGCCCGCCGGCCGTGACCCGGCGCCCACCGGTCCGGCCGGACCCGGGCCACCCCGGTAACGTCTGGTCGTGCAACGCTGGCAAGCCGGCGGCTGGACTATCACACGGGTCCCCGACCGAGCGTGGGTGGGTGTCGCACGGGCTGCCTAGCGTGGCGTCGTGTCCTCCGAACGGTTGCGGGTCGCACAACTGAACGCCGGGTCGTTGCTGGAGCCGGGTTGGAACGAGCGACGCCATGAGATCGTGGCGTGGCTCGCGCGCCTCGGGCCGGACGTCGTGTGCCTCCAGGAGATCTGGCAGGACGGGAGCACGCCCAACACCGCGGGCTGGATCGTCGAGCAGATGCCCGACGTGGGCTGGCACTGGCACTTCGACGGCCGGCCTTTCGGCGCCCAGGTGTGGCCCGATCCCGGCCTCGAGTTCGGGTCTGCGATCCTGTCCCGTTGGCCGATCGACGACGGCGCGTATCACGCGCTCCCGCTCGCCGGCGGGGCCGACGGCTTCGTGGCCAGCGTCCCGTGGGAGCTGCTGCACGTCCGGACGTCGGGGCTCGACGTCTTCTCCTGCCACCTCGCCGCCGCGCCGCGGGACAGCCACCACCGCCGGCGCCAGGTGTTGGCCATCGACGAGATCATCGCCGCGGAGCGGGGCGCGCTCGACGCCGACGTCGGCCCGCGGAAGACCCGGGACGCGATGCCGGCGATCCTGTGCGGGGACTTCAACGCGGAGCCCGACAGCGACGAGATCCGCTTCCTCTGCTCGCTCACCAGGCTCGACGGCCGATCTGCCTGCTACCAGGACGCCTGGCGGGTTGCCGGAGACGGTCCCGGCTTCACGCAGGACTGGCAGACCAATCCGATCGCGGCCGCCCTGAACGTCCACCGCAAGCGCATCGACTACGTGTTCGTCGGGGATCCGTTCATGCGCCGGGGTGGCGCCGGTCGCATCCTCGCCGCCCAGCTCGCCTTCCACGAGCCGCTCACGGGCGTGCTCGCCAGCGACCACGCCGGGCTGGTCGTCGACATCGCCTGGCCCGATCGCCCGAGCTGAATGCGGCCACGGCCGGCACCGGCCAACCAACCGCGGCCTACCGCATGTCAGCTGGTAATGGCGTTGCCACTGGCGTCGACGACGTACCAGATCGTGCCGACGCCTTGGCCGTTGGTGTCGCCCGCGGCTGCATCGCTGGCGAAGTGGTAGAGCGGCCAGCCGTTGTAGGTCACCTGCGCCGAGCCATCGGGCCGGTCGGTGGTGCTGAGGAGGGTCTGATCGACGCCGTCGCCCGCGGTTGCGGGCCCGGCCAGCGGCGGCCAGGTGGTGGCGCACGAGTCGAGGCACATGCTGGCGCCTTGGGCGTCGGGCATGAATAGGTACAGCGTCCTGCCCTCGCCGTCGACCAGGATCGTGCCGAGGTCGGTGTCCGCCGTCACCACCGTGGATGCGCCCTCGGCGGGAGCGGCGCCCTCGGTCGTCGTGGTCTCGGCGGCCTCGGTCGTCTCGGTCGTGGTGCTGGTGGTATCCGTCGCCGAGTCGTCGTCATCGTCGCCACAGGCCGCCAGGCCGAGCAGCCCGAACAGACCGAGCGCCACCGCAGTCAGTGCGACGGGACGCGCTGTGAACCTCATCAGATCCTCCCTGCCTCGAAGATCGCGGCGTGCGTGCCAGCTGCGTTGCTGACATGACATACCGTCGATAGGCCCGCGGGGATTCAGAGCGGGGTCAGAAGCCGCTGGGATCGGACCGTTAGCATCCGCCCATGCGCGTCGGCATGCATCTCCCTCAGTTCGGCCGGGCCGCGATCGCCGGGGCCGTGGAGCAGGCCGCGCCGCTGGCCGAACAGCTTGGGTTCGACGACGTGTGGGTCAGCGATCACCTCGTGGTCCCCAAGGACCAGCCCTACCCGTCGCCATACCTCTACGACCCGCTGATCGCCCTCACGTTCGCCGCCGCCAGCACGTCGGTAGTCGGGCTCGGAACCAGCGTGCTCGTCGGGCCGCAGTACCCGAGCCCACTCGCTCTGGCGAACTCCTTGGCGACGCTCGACAACATGAGCCGGGGGCGCCTCACCGTGGGCGTCGGCATCGGGTGGTCGGCGGCGGAGTACGAGGCGCTTCACGCCCCCTTCGACCATCGCGGCGCCCGCCTCGACGAGATCATCGACCTGTTCCGCACGGCCTGGCACGACGACCCCGCCACGCACCACGGCCGGTTCTACTCGTTCAGCGACGTGCGGGTGCTGCCGAAGCCGGCGCACGAGATACCCGTCTGGGTGGGCGGGCGGAGCGACGGCGCCTTGCGGCGGGCGACTACCAGGGCCGACGGCTTCCACGGCGTGGGCGTCGGACCGGAGGACGCCAAGGCGCTGGTGGAGCGTCTCCGGGCCCTGCGGCCGGACGACGCGTTCACGATCTCGCTGCGCGTGCCCTGGGACGGCGACATGGAACCCGACGAGGTCCGGGCCCAGTTCGAGGCGTACACAGCAGCGGGTGTCCAACACGTCCTGATCGCCCCCGAGCGTGGCCATGCCGAGTCCTGGTTGGCGGGCATGCAGAGCCTGGCCACGGTGCTGGACCTGCCGGCGCGGTAGCCCGCGCGACGCCCCCGGGAGCCGCGCCGGTCCTCAGGGTGCGGTCAACTCCGAGGTGCCCGGCCGACCCAGCTCGTCCCTCAACACCCGCCGCAGCAGCTTGCCGGTCTCGTTGTACGGCAGCGCGGGGCGCACGTCGACCACCGCCGGCGTCCGCGAGGATCGCAGCCGCTCCCGCACCCATGCCTGCAGCTCCGCCCCGGTGGCGGTCGCCCCGGGCACGAGCACGACCGCGGCGGCCGCCACCTCGCCCCACTCGTGGTCGGGGATCCCGGTCACCCCCGCCTCGGCCACCGCAGGGTGCTGCAGCAGCACGTCCTCGATCTCGCCGGGCGACACGTTCTCGCCACCCCGGACGATGACGTCGTCGAGCCGACCCTCGACGAAGAGGAACCCGGCGTCGTCGAGGTGCCCGGAGTCGTTGGTGGGGAACCAGCCGTCGGGGGTCAGGACGCTGCGGCCCAGGTACTCGCCGGCGATCTGGTCGCCCCGGACGTGGATCTCGCCGGTCTCGCCGGGCGGCAGCGCCCGGCCCAAGGGGTCACGGATCTCCAGCTCGAGGGTCGGCAGCGGCCGGCCGACCGAGCCGAGCCGAGGGCGGACGGCGGGATCGTCGCTGCCGTACGCGGTCCGATGATCGTCGGGGCCCAACACCGCGATCGTGCTGCTCGCCTCGGTGAGCCCGTACGCGTTCACCAATCCCACGTGCGGCAGCCGGTCCATCGCCCGCTCGACCATGGCCACCGGCATGCGCCCCCCGCCGTACGACAGGTGCCGGAGCGACGGAAGCGTGGTGGCGTCCCGCTCCATGGCGTCGAGCAGCCGTCCCAGCATCGTGGGGACCACCATGGCGTGGGTCACCGCCTCCTCCGTCGCCAGGCGCACCCAGGCGTCGGGGTCGAACTGTGGCAAGTAGACGATCCTCCGCCCTGCATAGGTGGACGACAACACCGCCGCCATGCCGGCGACGTGGTAAGGCGGGACGCTGACGAGGGTCGCTTCGTCCTCACCGGCGCACATGAACTCGACGGTCGAGAGAACATAGGAGACCAGGTGCCGGTGGCGCAGCAGCGCGGCCTTGGGCGCGCCCGTCGTGCCACTGGTGAACAGCCAGATGGCAACCGCGTCGGTGTCGACGTCCAGATCGGCGGCGCGCTCGGCCTGCTCCAGGCGCGCCTCCAGCTCGCCGGGGGCGAGCAGGCGGAGTCCCGGGACGTCCCCGATCCGTGCCCGTGTGGCCTCGTCGGTGACGATCAGCGCCGGTGCCACGCGCTCGACGATCGACCGCAGCCGGTCGTCGGCCAGGCGGTAGTTGATCGCGGTGAAGGGGACGCCCGCGAGGGCGCCGGTGTACAGCAGCAGCGGCACCGTGGGGGAGTTCGTGTCGACCAGCCCGACACGCTCCACGCCATTGGCCCTCACCAGCGCCGCCCCCCGGCGGGCACGTTCGAGGAGTTGCCCGTAGCTGACGCCGTCGGCCCTCGAACCCACGGCGACGCGGTCGGGCATGCCTTCGGCGGCGAGCTCCAGCAGCATGCCGATGTTCATGGCGCGCTCCCCCGCTCCTGCCCAGAACGCCCCATCTCAGGCTTCCGAGAGGTAGCGGCCGAACCAGCGCCAGATCTGCTTCCACCCATCCTTCGTCGCGTCGACGTTGTAGCTCGGGCGGTCGACCGAGAAGAACGCGTGACCCGCCCCCTCGTAGGAGTGGAGCTCGTACGTCTTGCCGTGGGCGCGAAGCTCGTCCTCTATCCGCGCCACGTCGTCGGGCGACGGATTGTGGTCCTCGGCACCGAACAGGCCCAGCAGCGGGCAGCTGAGCTTCGGCGTCAGATCGATGGGCGCCACCGGGCGGGCCGGCGACAGGTCGTCGGGCCCGGCGACGACGCGCCCGCCATAGCAGTCGACGGCGGCATCGAGCGTCAGCGTGCAGGCGACGAGGTACGCCTGTCGTCCGCCCGAGCAGTACCCGATGACCCCGACCTTGCCGTTGGCGGTCGGCAGCGACCGCAGGTGGTCCGCGGCAGCGGCGACGTCGCCGACGCACTGGGCGTCGGGCACCCCGCCCGCCTCCCGGGCCGCGGCGGCGGCGTCGACCGCCTTCGCCCCCGGGGCATAGCGGTGGAACAGGTTGGGGCAGACGGCGTTGTAGCCATAGACCGCGAAGGTGCGAACGATCTCCTTGGTGGCGCGGTCGTAGCCGGGCATGTGGTGGATCACGACCACGCCGCCCCGCGGGCGCTGGTCGAGCGGGATCGCCTGGTACGCCTCGATCTCTTCGCCGTCATGGCCGGTGATGGTGATCGTCTCGGCGCGGATCGCGTCGCTCATGCCGCGAGTGTAGGCATCTCCCCCATCGCGCCTTTTTGGTCGCAACATGAAACCGACGGCGCGGCGCCGCCGTCCCCCACGCCTACATCGACCTCTTCGGGTCGAGTGGAGCGCCGGCGATCCTGGCCATCGAGTCCTGGTGAAACGTGGCCACGAGGCTGCCGTCCTGGGTGAACACGCGGCCGTCTCCGTAGACCCGGCCGGTGGCGGCCTTCGTGGCCTCGTGGCGAACGAGCAGCCATTGGGAGACGTCGAACCGGTCGACGAAGTGGATCGTCTGGGCGATCACGCCCGTGGAGATCGACGCGTGCGCGTCCTCGATGCGCACCCTGTCGCGGTGGGGGCGCATCGCGAGGCCGATGATGTTGCCGCACGTCGCCCACGCCAGCACCGCCTGGTTGGCCGCCTGCGAGCCCAGCGGGCGCTCGAAGCGGTGCCACGCCATCTCCACAGGCACGCCACGCACATCGTGATCGCCGGGCACCGGCCTGAGCTCGGCGCCGGGGAACGCCTGGCCGGACGCCGCGTCCACCTCGCCGGCGGCCGGGACGGGGGGCATCGGCGGCTCGTGCCGCATGAGGTCGTCGTCGACGACGTTCAAGAGCACGCTGGCGCGGCTGAGGGCCTTCCCCGCCTGCGTTGCGGTCACGGTGTCGCTGGCCCAGGTGCGACCGGCGAGCAGCGACTCCACCTCGAGCTCGATCGGTTGGCTGTACGTCCCGGCCCGGGCGAACACCGCGTGAATCGACCGCACGTCCTTGGCCCCGCCCGCGCCGTGGTCCGACGCCATGATCATCTGCGCCAGCAGCTGGCCGCTGAAGACGACGTCGCGCCCCTCGGGCGGCTCCGACGGCTGGGTGACCTGGTAGCGCCGGTCGCCGACCTCGGTGAGCTGCAGCAAGTCCGGCAGGTCGCTCATCACATCACCTGCGGGCATGGAGGGTGTGCATCGCCGGCCGATGCTAATGCTCCGATACTTCGACGGGGTCAGATCACACGCGGCGCGCGGATCACGGCGCAGCCGTCATCGCGTCCACCTCGGCGACCTCCTCGGCCGAGAGCCGCCAGGTCACGGCGGCGTTCGCGCCGACCTGGCCGGCCGTGGTCGCACCGGCGATCACCGAGGCGACCGTGGGTTTGGCGAGGAGCCAGGCGATGGCCAGCTCCAGGATCCTGTGACCCCGGGCCTCGGCCCACGCGGTGAGGCGGTCGACCCGATCGAAGTTGCGTTCGCTCAACAGCGCGTCGCCCCGGTCACCCCATGCGGCCAGGCGGGTCCCCGCGGGCGGCCGCTCTCCACGCCGGTACTTGCCGGTCAGGAGCCCGCTGGCCAGCGGGAAGTAGGGGATGTAGGCCAGCCCCAGCCGTTCGCACGTCGGCAGGACGTCCGCCTCGTCGGCGCGATGGAGCAGGTTGTAGTGGTTCTGGACGCTGACGAAGCGGGCCGCACCGTCCTTCACCGCCTGATCGGCGGCCAGCAGCTGATCGGCCGAGAAGTTCGAGCACCCGATCTCGCGCACCATGCCCGCCACCACCAGCTCGTCGAGCGTGGCCAGCGTGTCGGCGATGGGCGTATCGGGGTCGGGGCGATGTATCTGGTACAGGTCGATGTGGTCGGTGGCCAGCTCGCGGAGGCTGCGCTCGACGGCGCTGCGGATGTACTCGGGGCGGGCGCCGCCCGGGCGATCGGGGCCGAGCGGACTGGCGAACTTCGTCGCCAGCACGACGTCCGCGCGTCGGGCGCCCAGCGCCTGGGCGAGCCGCCGCTCGCTGCGGCCGTAGGAATCGGAGGTGTCGACCAAGGTGATGCCGGCATCGAGGGCAGCGTCGACCACCGCGGGGACGTCGGCCTCGTCCATCCGGAAGCCGAAGTTGTTGGTTCCGAGACCGACGACGGACACGTCGAGCGACCCGATCCTGCGCGTCTCCATGGCCATTGCCTAGCCCACGCCGGCCGGCTCAACTCGGCGCGTCGGCACGGCGGACGGTACGGAAGAACGCGCGGAGATCGTCGACGAACAGGTCGGGGACCTCCATCGCCGCAAAGTGGCCGCCCCGCGGCTGGTCGACCCAATGCGTGACCCGGTAGCGGTGCTCGACCCACCGCCGAGGCCGCCGGGCGATCTCGCCGGGGTAGTTGGCGACGCCGGTGGGGACGTCGACGCGCGCCCGCGGCAGGGCAGCCCGGCCGGCCTTGCGCATCTCGTAGTAGAGCCGTGCCGACGACGTCGCCGTGCGCGTGAGCCAGTACAGCGTGACGTTCGTGAGCAGCTGGTCCTTGGTGAAGGAGCGCTCGACCTCGCCGCCGCAGTCGCTCCAGGCACGGAACTTCTCGACGATCCAGGCGGCCAGCCCGGTCGGCGAGTCGTCGAGTGCGTAGCCCAAGGTCTGCGGCTTCGTGCCCTGGATGGCCGAGTAGCCGGCGCCGGTCGCCTGGAACGCGGCCAACCGCTCCACGCTGGCCCGCTCCTCGGGATCGAGCTCCCGGTCACGCTCGCCGCTCGGCCGGGAAACGGTGACGAAGTTCAGGTGCAGGCCGGCCACGCGGGCGGGGGCGAGGTCCGCCATGTTCTGGCTCACGAGGGACCCCCAGTCGCCGCCCTGGACGCCGTAGCGGGAGTAGCCGAGCCGGTCCATGAGCGACGTGAAGGCATCGGCGATCCGGCGCGGATGCCACCCGGGCTCGGACACCGGGCCGGAGAACCCGTAGCCGGGCAGCGACGGGGCCACGACGTGGAAGGCGTCGGCAGGATCGGGCGGATCGGTGAGCGGCCCGAACACGTCGAGGAACTCGACGACGGACCCCGGCCAGCCGTGGCTGAGCACGAGCGGCAGTGCGTGCGGGTGGCGAGAGCGGGCGTGGACGAAGTGGATGCGCTGCCCGTCGATCTCCGTCAAGACGTGGTCGAGCCGGTTGAGGCGGCGCTCCTGCGCCCGCCAGTCGAAGCCGTCGCGCCAGTAGCCCACCAGCTCGCGGAGGTAGCCGAGGTCCATCCCCTGCTCCCAGCCGGGCTCGGGCGCCGGGCTTGGCCACCGCGCCCGCGCCAGTCGCCGGCGCAGGTCGTCGAGGTCGTCGTCCGGGACCTCCACGCGGAACGGCTCCATCTGCTGCCCTTCGCTCACCGCGCGTCCGAGGCCCCCGGATCACCCACGTCGGTAGCTTGACAGGCGTGACGACGTTCGCCGAGCGCCTGGTCCGCTTCGACACGTGCTTCAACTTCCGCGACCTCGGCGGCTACGAGACCGGCGACGGCAGGCGGGTGCGCTGGAGGACGCTGTACCGGGCCGACACCCTCCACCGGCTGGACGGTGCGGACATCGACCTGCTGCTCGGCCTGGGCCTCCGGTCGATCATCGACCTGCGTTCCCAACACGAGAGGGACGACCACGGACGGTTCCGGCATGACGGCGCGATCCCGGTGCACCACCTCCCGATGATCGACGTGGTGGGCGGGCCCACGCGGCCGGTCGCGCCCGCACCGGGAAGGCCGCGGCGGTCGGTGGGCGAGGGCTACGTCTCCATGGCCGACGAGGGTGGGCGGGCGATCGGCAGCGCAGTCGCGCTCCTGGCGCGGCCCGGCGCCCTTCCCGCGGTGTTCCACTGCACCGCCGGCAAGGATCGGACCGGCATCCTGGCCGCGATCGTCCTCAGCGCCGTCGGCGTGCGGGACGAGGACATCGTCGACGACTACATGCTGACCGCAGAGTCGCGGGCGGCGCGGAACGCCTATCTGCAGGTCAACGAGCCCGACTACTACGCGTTCCTGGCCAACCTGCCGGACGCCGCCCGGGAGATGCACGCCGATGCCATCCCGACGCTGCTGGCCTGGATGCGCGCCCGGCACGGATCGGCCACCGGGTTCCTGATCGCCAACGGCGTGGACGAGGACACCCTCGCCGCGTTGAAGGCCAACCTCCTCGAGCCGTGACCGGCCGGCCGAGCGGCGCCGGCACCCACTAGTTGCTCGGGGACCAGATCCTCAGATAGTCAGATCCTCACGGGGCGAGCGTCCAGCCGCCGTCGCCGCGGCGTAGCCAGCCGGATGATGCCCAGGTGCCGCCATCGACGTGGATCGTGTCGCCGGTGACGTAGTCGGACATCTTCGAGCACAGCCACACCACCGTGCTGGCGCACTCCTCGACGAGGCCCTCGCGGCCGAGCGGCACCACCCTCGACCATTCGTCCGACGAATCCGCCCACGTGCCCGGGTCGACCGGGCCGGTGCGATTGCCGCGCAGCCCGGGGGTCACCGTGTGGTCGGGGGCGATGCAGTTGACCCGGATGCGGTGCTCAGACAGCTCCAGCGCCATGGTCCTCGTGAAGCTGACCATGCCGGCCTTGCAGGCGGCGTAGACCGCGAACCTCGGCGCCGCGCGGAACGCCTCGATGCTGGCGACGTTGACGATCGAGCCGCCGCCACCGGCATCGATCATCGCCGTCGCGACCGCCTGCGTAGCCACGAACATGCTGACGAGGTTGATCTCCACGTGCCGGCGGATGCTCGCCTCGGGCATCGTGAGGAACGGCCCGCCGCGCACGCCGCCGGCATTGTTCACCAGGATGTCGATGCGCCCGAACCGCTCGAGCGTGGCGGCAACCGCGTTCCGGATCTGTTCGGCCTCCATGACGTCGCACGGGATGCCCAGCGCCCGGCGCCCGAGCCGCTCGATCGCCGCCTGAGTCGCCCGGCACCGCTCCGGAACCACGTCGAGCACGGCGACGTCGGCACCGAAGCGGGCGAGGCCGAGGGCGACCCCCTGCCCGATGCCCCCGCCACCCCCGGTCACGACCGCGACCTGGTCGGTCACCAGGATGTCCGCCGGATCGATGGCGATGTTCTCGACGTCGCGCGCCACGGCCATGAGCTCGTCGCGATCCACGGGGCCCCCTTCTCGACGACCGGCGGCCTGCTGCGTCAGGCGCTTCCTGGCGCCGGAATGGTTGCCCAGCAACTACTCCTGCGCCAAGAAGTGTCCGCGATGCCGGCCTCAGTAGGGGCTGGAGCTGTTGCTCGAGCTGTTGCCGGAGCTGGTGCTGGGAGAGCCGCCGCCGGTCGTCGAGCCGCTGGACGAACCGGTACTCATCTGGTCGGACATGGCGGCATGCCAGGTGAAGTCCTGGCCGTTGAAGTCGTCGGAGAAGTCGTTGCCCGTGACCTCGCCCTTCGAGTCCTCGCTGAAGGTGTAGAGGGGCTTGCCGTCGTCGGTGACCTGCTTGGTGCCGTCGGGCCGCGTGATCACCGCCAGCCGGCCGACGCCGGCCTCGGCCGTCGGGGTACCGGAGCCCGGCTCCAGCGGCTTCCAGAACGCCAGGCAGCTGTCCATGCACAGCACCTTGCCGTTCGCCTCCTGCTCGGGCGTGTACAGCGCTGCCCCGCTCTGGTCGAAGAGGACGTCGCCGATGCCGTCGACGTGTTGGACCGAGACGGTGTCGGAGCCGCCGGCTGGGGTCGCCGACGACGAGCTGCCGTTGTCGTCGCCGCTCGAGCCGCAGGCGCCGAGCGCCAGCGCGGCAGCGACGATGGCCGCGGATGTGGGTAGTCGCTTCATCTGCTGCATCTCCTTTGTGGGGGGAACCTTCCGTGGCTGCGCCGGGCCGCGCCGGCGGGTGCGGCTACCAGCGCGCCTTCGCTGCGACCAACCAGGCCCAGCGCGGCAGCGCGCGCCGGGCGTAGGGGGCCGGCAACGCAGCGGAGGGGGGACTGGTCTGCGTGTGCATACCCGGAATTACCTGCCGGCGATGCGGGCGGGATCTCGTGGGGACAGATCTCCGCGTCCGCTTGTGGCGGTAGAGAACAGTGTGTGGAACGCGTCCGACGAGGCCCTGGTTGCCGGGTTCGCCACGGGTGACGGCGACGTCGCCCGGGTGTTCGTCAGCCGGTTCCAGGACCGCGTCTACGGGCTCGCGCTCGCGATGACACGCGACCGCCAGGCCGCCGAGGAGGTAGCGCAGGACGCCTTCCTGCGCGCGTGGCGGTACGGCGCCAGCTACGACCCGCGCCGCGGATCGGTCTCCGCCTGGCTGCTCCGGATCACCCGCAACGTCGCCCTCGACCATGTCAGGACCAGCCAGCGCCGACTCGATCGCGTGGCCATCGATCCCGGCGGAGCGATCGACGACCCTTCCGGGGACGCCGACGTGGTGAGCCCCATCGGCGACCTCGCCGCGGTGGCCGACGGCCTGCGGTCCCTGCCCGCCGAGCAACGCGAGACCCTCATGGCCGCCGCCTACTACGGACTGACCACCCGGGAGATCAGCGAGGCGTGGGACGTGCCGCTGGGCACGGTCAAGACTCGCCTCCGCCTCGCCCTCGCCAAGCTGCGCGACCTGTTCGCGGGGGTCGCACCGTGACGGCGATGGACTGCGCCGACCTGGCCGAAGTGGCACCGGAGCTGGCGCTGGAAATCCTCGGGGGCACCGAGCGCGCCGCGGCGCTGGCCCACCTCGAGGAGTGCGTCGCATGCCAGCAGCTGGTGGACACGCTCGCCGCCGACGCCGACCGGTACCTGATGCTCGCGCCCAGCGCCGAGCCCCCGGCGGGGTTCCAGGATCGCGTCCTCACGTCTCTGACCCGGGCGGCGCGCCCCGTGGCGCCCCGCTCCCGACGCACCCCCCGCGCCGTCGCCATGCTCGCGTTGGCGGCCTGCGTCGCCGCCCTGGCGCTGGCGTTGAGCCTCGGCCCCTCGGCTGGTCCCACCCCCGCCGAGGCCGCGATGCGCACTCCCGCCGGCGAGGTGGTCGGGCACGTGTTCGTACACCGCGAGCCGGAGCCGGCTCTGTTCATGACGCTGCCCGGCTGGAGCGCCCAGATCGAGCGCTACGGCGTCCCCGACGAGACGTATGCCCTTCGCATCGAGGGCAGCCATCAGGCGCCGCAGCTGGTGCCGTTCGACGTCGAGCACGATACGTCCTGGGGCGCCACCCTCGACATCGACCCCGACAGCATCACGAGCGTGGCGGTGGTCGACAGCCAGGGCCACGTGTGGTGCCAGGCCGAGCTTTGACGCGGCGCCGGCCGGGTACCGTCCCTCCATGAAACGCACCATCACCGGCCGAGCTGGGGCGCGCCGCATGACCCTGGGCGAGCTCCGGCAGTTCGTCTCCTCCATCGAGGGTCTGCCCGACGATGCGCTCATCAAGACCCAGGTGACGTGGCGCAAGCACCTGCGGGCCGTCACGGTCGAGGAGGAAGACGTCGGCTTCCGTGACTACGTGAAGGCCGTCGGGTCCAAGGGCGACGTCGAGCGCCGCAAGTCCGGCGAGCGCACGCCCGCCCGGTCGGCCGAGCTCTCCCACCCGTAGCGGGCCGCAGGTCGCTCTCTCCTCGACCGCGATCCCGGGCGCGTCAGACGGCGAACACGCCGTCGATCACGAGCAGCACCGTCGCGACCACCGCGGCCGCGGCCATCGCGCGCGTCGCCCAGCGGAGGCCCCGGCCGCGGACCCCATCCACCCCCACCCGGGTGGCGACGACAGCGACCAGGCCGACGGCGATCCCTAGCGCCAGTGCCACCACGCCCGCACCCCGGTCGGCGTGCGCACTCAGGGCAACCACGACGAGCGCGGGGCCCGCGACGAGCGGCACGGCCACCGGCACCAGGGCCGCGCGCCGGCCCGGCAACGCCGGCTCCGGCGAGGGTGCCGGGCGCACGAACGCGACTGCGCCGGCGATGGCCCCGACCGCGCCCGCGGCGATCCGGAACGCCGGTGCGCTGACGTCCAGGGCGTCGAGGAGCGGCCCACTCGCCAACGAGACGAGGAAGACGGCGAGGCCCCCCGCGGCGGCGCCGATCCCCGCCACCACCGCGACGTCCCGCGGGGACCGATCGCGCCGGGGCACGCCGAGCGCGACCCGGCAGGCGTTGGCGACGGCGACCAGCGCGACCAGCCACAGCCAGGCCGACGGGGCCGGCTGCGCCGGGACCACCGATCCGGTGCCTCCCGCGGCCGAGTCACCGGCACCAGCGGCGTCGACAATGGGGAGGGTCCTCAGCACGGCGGACAGCGCGTGCTGCTGGTCGTCCATGCGCGTCTCGCCGTCTCGGAACCACGCGCCCCGCACCCGTCCCGGCGCCACCGCGCCACCGGCATCGGCCGCATCGGACTGCTCCCGGACCGCGAGGCCGGCGATGCACGTGGCCCGCTCGGCCAGAGGGGCGCGCAGGTCGGCCAGGCGGGAGTCGGCCTCCGCCACCTGCCAGAGGCCGGTGAGACCCTCCCCCACCACCCCGTAGCCGCCGCCCCGGGGGACGTGTGGGCCCCTGACGACCACGCCCCACGGCCCGAACCGCTGGCTCACCCATCGCACCTGCGAGCCGAACAGGCCAGCCTGGCGGCGCGCGTACGCCAGCTCGGCGTCCGTGAGCGGCCGGCCGTCGCCCCGTTCCTGGAACGCGACGGTCTCGGCCAGCCCGTAGGCGGCCCAATGGTCGGGAATCGGCGGCCAGAGGTCCTCGTCGACGTCGCGCCTGGTGGCGAGGTACGCGCCGATGCGAGTGGCGGTGTCGCCCCAGGCCTCCCCGGGGAACAGGCGATGCAGGCGGGCCAGTGCCCAGTAGGCCTCGCCCGTGTAGTACTTCGAGTACACGCCGGGCACGGGACTCGCGGCGCCGGCGTCGTAGAAGGCGAGCACCGCACCGGAGGGCTCGGTCTGGGCCACCAGGAATCGGCCGAGCTGGCGCAGCAGCTCGTCGTGGCGCTCGTCGCCCGTGTCGGCGCGCCGCTCTGCCAGCCCCGCGACCAGGAGAGCGGTCGCCCCCGCGGACACCTCGCCGCGGTAGCGCGGGGCGGCCCAGTCGTCGTGTCGGAACAGCCGTTCCAGCGCCCATGCGCTGCCGCGGTCGGCGACCTCCAGCGCACCCGGGATCCGTGCCGACGCCGCCTGGTAGAGGCCCATCCCGGCCCCCATGTGGCGGACGACGTTGTAGTCGGCGGCGGGCGTGTCGGTCTCGGCGTCGTACAGGTAGAGCCAGGTGCCATCGGACTCCTGGTTGCGCCTGAACCAGTCGACGGCCTCGGTGGCCGAGGCGCGCAGGTCGGCTGCGTCCACGGCCGGGCAGTGCTCCGGCGGCGACAGCACCCCGAAGACCGCCACGGCGACGCCCGCGAAGGCGAGCGCGACGAGCGCCACGCGCACCCGGAGACGGTCCGACCTGCGAGCCATGGTCAGCGCGTGCCGCCGGCGGTGAGGCCCGGACGGGGCGTCGCTTCGCCGTCGCGGGGTTGGTCGGTCTCGCCGGAGGCCGCGCGGCGCCCCCTGCGGGCGGCCGGCAGGGCCAGGGTGGGCAGTGCGAACCATGCCGTCAACGGCAACCGGCTGAGCACCCGGGCGACGGCCGCCGGGCCGGACTGCACGCCGCCGTCGCGGTCGGTGAGCGAGACCGGTCCGCCCGAGGGGCCGTCGACGACGCGGAACCGCGCCAGCCAGTCGAGGGGGCCGATCACCCGAGCCAGACGCCGATGCCTCGGGTTCGCCGGGTCGATCGCGACCACGCGATCGCGCGTCGACGGCACCGCCCAGACGACGAGGGCGGCAATCGCCAGGTAGGAGAAGACCTGGACCGAGGCCGAGACCTCGATCGCGACGTGGAAGCACACCGCGATCCACACGGCCGCGTAGCGGGTGGCCCGCCACCACAGGCCGATCGCGATGAACAGCTCGGTGATCACGATCAGCTTGGCGCCGACCGTGTGGAACGAGCGGTCAGTGAGCAGCGAGACCGCCCATCCGGGGAGCGGCGAGGCGTCCAGGCGGTCACGGACCTGCACGACCCGGTGCCACGTGACGGTGCCGCCGAACCAGTCGGGGTCGACGAGCTTGCTCACGCCCGACGCCCCGTAGACCACCGCGGCCTCGAACCTCAGCAGCCACAGCGGCCACGCGGGGGCGCGAGGATCGAGCGGCGGCTCACCCCGCCGCTCCCGGAGCCACGCATCCACCGACAGCTCGCGTCCACACGGGGCGACCGCCAGCGCCGCCAGCACGATCACGAGATAGGCGCGGTTGCTGTGGACGTGCGTGGTCGAGAGGAACAGGTTGTAGGCGACGACGCCGAAGGTCGCGCCCGTAGCCACCCGGGTGCAGAACCCCAGCGACATCGCCACGGCCGCGACGACGCCGACGGCCAGCAGGGCGCCGTAGAGGGGACGGGGAAGCTCGGGATACCACGACGCGTACGGCTCGTAGAACGCGTCGCGATAGATCCTGCCGGCAAGCGCGTCGGCGACGAACGGGCGCAGGTGCAGTAACGTCACCGGCCCGACGAGGATCCTCAGCAACGCCAGGGACCGCATGCTGACGCGCCGCCCCAGCAGTTCGTCCACCGCGCCGACGAGGCCCGCGGCGCGGGCGGGCACGGCCGTCGCCGTCATGTGGCGTCCGACCGGTCGTCGCTGCGGAGCACCGTCACCTCGGGCCGGTCGGTGTTGCTCCACGTCGTGACCTGCGCCTCGAGATAGCGGGTCTCGTCGTCCTGCGGCGTGTTCCCGGCGACGTAGTCGAGGGCGGCGTCGAGGAGCGCCAGCTGGTTGTCGAGCCCGGCGTCGGCGTGGTGGCGGAGCTCCGGATGGCGCAGGCCCCGCCCCGTCACCATCTCGTCCCACCGGTACCCGGCCCAGGGCTCCGTGATCGGCACCCGGTCGCCGTCGGTGGTCACCCTCACGATCTCGGCTCGCCAGGTGCTCGACTCGGGGAACATCTGGAACGCGAACTCCTTGTGTGCGGACCGGTAGCCGCGCACCACGAGCGCCAGCTGCACGAGCACGACCAGGGCGACCACCAGCCGTCGTCCGATGACCCGCGACCGGGAGTCCACCCCGAGACGATGGCACGGATGCGGCCGCCACGACGACCCGCCGGCAACCGGGCCACCCGTGGATCCACCACCCGGCCCCGCGGATCCGGTATGCCTCACACACCATCTTCAGGGGAGGTAGGGATGATCGTTGCGTTGCTCATGGGCTTGGTCCTGCTGCTCGTCGCCACGTTCCCGGCGACGTGGCTGCTCATGCTGTTCCTCGGGAACGTGGGGGCCAACGTGACGTACTGGGGCGCGCTGCCGCTGGGCATCGTCGTCTCGTCCCTCATCGGAGCCGCGGGTTCCCAGGCGGACTACCGGTAAGAACGTGCGCGGCGCTGGACACCGCGCCGGCGCCCTCTCGACCCTGTCCTAGGCTCCCGACAACCCGTGGCCCTACCGGCCACGGGTTGTCGGAGGCTCGAGCGAGGGGAATGCAGCGGCGCATGGAGGATCTCAGCGGCCGAGTCGCCGTCGTGATCGGCGCGGGAAGCGGCATCGGGCGCGGCATCGCCCTCGGGCTCGCCGCCGAGGGCATGTGGGTGGTGGTCGCCGACATCGACGGGGCGTCGGCCGAAGGCGTGCGCGACGAGATCACCGATGCGGGTGGGACCGCCACGGCAACCCGGGTCGACGGCACCGACCGAGGGTCGCTCGCCGATCTGGCCGAGAGCACGGTGGCGGCGTACGGCGCCGTGAACATGCTGTCCACCAACGTGGGTGTCTTCGCCGACCAGCCGCTGACCACCGCCTCCGAGGCCGACTGGGCCTGGATCATCGAGTTCAACCTGATGTCGGCCGTCCGGGCCGTGGACGCCTTCCTGCCCCACCTCCGCGCCGCCGGCTCGGCGCACATCGTGATCACCGCCTCGCTGGCCGCGCTGTTGGCGCCCCCCAGCGTCAGCGGCGTCCACCTCGGCCTCTACACGGCCACCAAGCACGCCCTGCTCGGCTACGCCGAGTCGCTTCGCGGCGAGCTCGCCGGGGATGGCATCGGCGTCTCGCTGCTGTGCCCGGGCATGGTGCGCTCGAACCTCGCCGCCACCTCCGCCCGCCACCGCCCCGCCCGTCACGGCGGGCCGTTGCCGTCGCCCCCGGACCGCGAGCCACCGGTCACGATGATGGCGCCCGAGGCCGTCGGGCCGGTGGTGGTCCGGGGCATCAAGTCCGACCGGCTGCACATCCTCACGCACCCGGCGGGCCTCGCCCTGGTCGAGGCCCGCCACGCCGCCGTCATCGACGACTTCGCGTTCTTCGCCGACGACTGACCGAGCACGGAGGAGCGATGGGGGCCATGAAGCTGTGGCGGTGACCGGGCAGGTGATGAGGGCGGCCGTCTGCCGCGAGCACGGGCCGCCCGAGGCGCTGGTCGTTGAGTCCGTCCCCCGTCCCGAGCCCGGTCCGGGCGAGGTGCTCGTGCGGGTCGGCGCGGCGGCGGTCAACTTCCCGGACGTCCTCATCGTCGCCGACGGGTACCAGGTCTCCGTGCCGACGCCGTTCGTGCCCGGCAGCGAGGTCGCCGGCGAGGTGGTGGCCGTCGGACCCGGCGTCGACACCGCTGGGCCGGGAGACAGGGTGTTCGGCGCCACCATGGTGGGCGCCTTCGCCGAGTACGTGACGATGCCGGCCGCCGGCCTCATGCAGATCCCGCCCGGGGTCGATCTCCGCGCCGCCGCGGGGTTCTGGGTCGCCTATGCCACGGCGTACCACGCGCTGCGATCGGTGGCCGAGGTACGACCCGGCGACTGGGTGGTCGTCCTCGGCGCCGCAGGCGGCGTCGGCCTCGCCGCCGTGGATCTGGCCCAGGTGCTCGGCGGCCGCGTGATCGCCGCGGCGTCGACGCCCCGCAAGCTGGCGCTGTGCCGCGACCGCGGCGCCGAGCACGCGGTGAACTACGTCGACGACGACGTCCGGGACGCGGTCCGCGCCATCCTCCCGGACGGCGTCGACGTCGTCATCGACCCGGTCGGCGGTCCCACGTCGGAACGGGCTCTCCGCTCGGTCCGCTGGGGTGGACGCTTCGTCACGCTCGGCTTCGCGTCCGGCGACATTCCCCGGATCCCGCTCAACCTCGTGCTGCTCAAGGGCGCGATCGTCAAGGGGTTCGAGATCCGCACGTTCGGCCTCCACGCTCCGGAGCTCGCCGAACGCGACCGGGCCGAGCTGCTCGACCTGCTCGCGTCCGGCCGGGTGGCGCCCCACATCGATGGCGTGTACCCGCTGGGCGATGTCGCGGGGGCGCTCCGCCAGGTCGCCGATCGCCAGTCCGCCGGCAAGGTCCTCGTCGACCCGTCACGCTGACCGCTGCCGGTTCGACGCACGGAGGCAAACGTGGAGCTCGGGTTCTCGTCGATGAACACGCCGGAGGACCCGGCTCCGGGCGAGCTGGCCGGCTGGCTGGAGGAGCGTGGCTTCGAGTCGTTCTGGGTCGGCGAGCATCCCCACATCCCGACTGCGCGCCGGACCCCGTATCCGGCCGGCGGCGACCTGCCGCCGCAGTACCTCCGGATGATGGACCCGCTCGTCAGCTTGACGACCGCCGCCTGCGCCACCGAGCGGTTGCTGATCGGCACCGGCGTGGCGCTGCCGCTGGAGCACGACCTGTTCGACTTCGCGAAGGCGGTGTCCACCCTGGACCGGCTGTCCGGCGGCCGGCTCCAGCTCGGTGTCGGGGCGGGCTGGAACCGGGAGGAGCTCGCCAACCACCGCCCGGACATCCCCTGGTCGCAGCGCTACCGCGCCCTCGCCGAGTGCATCGGCGCCCTCCGCGCCCTGTGGGTCGAGGACGAGTCCGAGTTCCGCGGCCGGTTCTACGACTTCGATCCCGTGTGGTCGCATCCGAAGCCGCTCCAGCGGCCGCACCCGCCGATCCTGTGCGGAACGGGCCGCAAGCTCGGCACCACCCACGCCGTCGCATGGGCCGACGCATGGATGCCCATCGACGTCGCGCTTGGCGACGTGGCCCAGAAGGTCGGGCTGTTTCGCGAGGTCGCGGCTGCGTCCGGGCGTCCCGACATCCCCATCACGATCGTGGCCTGGGGCGATCCGTCCCCTGACACCCTGCGGCGCTACCGCGACCTGGGTGTGGGGCGCGCCGTCCTCGGCGCCACCCCGAACGCAGGCGGGGAGCCCGCCGCCCCGCTGCCGATCATCGACCGCTACGCAGCACTCATCGATGAGCTGCGGTGAGCCGGGCCATCAGCTGCGGGGGCGGGGGTCTGCGTTCTGGATCGCCGTGATCACGTCGTCGCCCACCGGTAGCGCCGCGCAGCCGTGGTTGTCCTCGCAGACGAAGTCGAACTGGGGCTCCGCGTCGCTGTGGCAGCCCGCGCAGCTCGTGCCGCTGAACCGGTTGATCACCTCGCTCCCACCGCGGCTCACGATCGTGGTGCCGGCGGCGGTGACGTCGAGGGTGAAGAACTCCCAGTCGTTGGAGCCGGGATCGAAGCCCGGCGCCCGCTTGACCATCGCCTCCTGGGGAATGAGCTGGATCACTGTGCCAACCGGATAGCTGCCGCCCTCCGGATCATTGGCGACCGCCAGGGTGCCCTCGAGGTCACCGGCCACGTTGTCGACGAAGAACCCGCGCACGCGCGTCATCTCCGCCAGCGGCTTGAAGTCGGCGGCGATGACCACGACGTCCTGGACCGCGGTGGTGTCCGTCGTCCCCGTCGTGCCCGAGGCGTCGTCCCCGTCGGCGTCCCCCGACGAGCACCCCACCGCGACCGCGATCACGATCGGGATCGCCATCAGGGTGACATGGGTGAGGACGCCGACTCGGCGCTGTGCGTCGTGCATGACCGCAGACTAGGAAAACGGGCCGGAACGCGCCGGTGGCCGCATGGCCGCCCCCGCCGGCCCGGCGTAGGTTCGTCGCATGACAACCGTTGCACTCGTCGTCAAGCTGACCGCCAAGCCCGAGACGCAGGACGAGCTCGCCGAGTTCCTCACCGGGGCCGTCGAGCTGGCGAACGCCGAGGAGGGCACCCCGGTGTGGTTCGCCCTGCGCACCGACCCGGTGACGTTCTGGATCGTCGACGCGTTCCCGGGGGATGCCGAGCGCCAGGCGCACCTGGACGGCCCGATCGCCGCGGCCCTGTTGGCCAACGCCGACCGGCTGCTCGCCTCTCCACCGGAGATCAATGCCGCGGAGGTCCTGGCCTCGAAGACCCCCTGACGGTCAGTCCAGCTGCCGGTGCTGGCGGTGGTCCGAGAGGAGGTCTGCGGGGTAGGAACCCGACCATTCCTGGCCGTGGGTCCAGTCGGGTTGCTTGGTGCGACGGCGGACGTCGAGGGTGACCTCGCCGTCGGCCAGCTCGACGACCTCGCTGACGAGCAGCGGCTCGACCGTGCCGCCGGACGCCCCGGCGACCGCGTGGGCGGCGGGTTCATCGGGCCAGCGGTGCAGTATCCGGCCGACGACCGCCTGCTGCTGGCTCGCGAGGTTGCAGCGGGCACCGTCGGCGATGGTGCGTAGCGCCGACGTGATCGTGTCCAGGTCGTCCTCCTTGCCCTGACCGGCGCACAGGCGCTCCAGCGCCTCCGCGAGCACCAGGCCGTCGCGCTTGCAGGGAGTGCACTGGCCACACGACTCGACCGCCAGGAATCGGGCCGCGCCGGCGGCGACCGCGGTCATGTCGGTGCCCTCGCAGACCACGATGAGGCTGGCGGTGCCGAGGCCGCTGCCGGCCTGGGCCATGTCCTCGTACGTCAAGGGGGTGTCGAGCAGCTCCGGCGGCAGGGGCCCGGCAGAAACCCCACAGAGGACCGCCCTCACGACCCTGCTCCGCAACAGGCCGCCGCCGACCTCGTCGATGGCGGCACGCACGGTGGTCCCCAGGGCGATCTCTCCGACCGCCGGGCGGGCGACGTCGCCGGTCACCGTGCAGACGATGGTGCCGGGCGACCGCGCCGTGCCATGGGCGCGGAACCAGTCGGCGCCCCGCTGGATGATGGCGGGGACGTTCGCCATGGTCTCGACGTTGCCGATCAGCGCCGGCGGCGCCCCGGTCTCGTGCCCGGGGCCGGCCATCTCGACGTGCGCCGCCAGGCCGCTGCCGCTGTCGACGTCGTCGTCGTGCTCGACCAGCTCCACGACGCCGCGCCGGTACGGCGGGGCGATGCGGGGGAACGGTGGCCGGCCGTCCACGACCTCGAGCAGCGCCGTCTCCTCGCCGAACAGGTACTCGTCGGGACCGGCCGCCACGGTCACGTCGACATCGCCCAGCATGGCGGCGTCGCGCATCTCGGCGATGGCCGCCTCCACCCGGGCCCGCTCGACCGTGCCCGACGCCTTGAGCGCCACCACGACGTCGCTCCCGGTCACGGCGTGGGCGGCGATGAGCGCACCCTCGATCATCGCGTAGGGGTTGGCGCGCAGGATGGCCCGGTCCTTGAACGTACCGGGCTCACCCTCGGCGCCGTTCACGACGACGCTGGTCGGGAGGTCGGGCGACAGGTTGCCCGCCACCGTGCGCCACTTGGTGGCCGTGGGGAACCCCCCGCCTCCCCGGCCCCGGAGCCCGGACGCCTCCACCTCCGCCATCACCGCGTCGGGCTCGACGCTCCGCGCCGACTCGATGCCCTGGCCGCCACCCGCATCCATGTAGGCGCGGAGCGATTCGAAGGGACGCCGGGGAAGCACACGTTCGACGAGGGTCACGGCCCCCTTCTTACCCGCATGTCCCAACGGCGACCCATCGCCCCCCAGCGCCGCGCGTGCCGGCCCGTGACCGTGCGCGTTCCGCCTCCGGCGCCCGGCTAGTGTCTCGGGCCGTCGAACGAGCGGGCGTGCTGGGGTTGCGCGGCGCTGCCCGCGACTCGGTTGGTCGGAGTTGTGGGGGCCCATGGGCACGTTGCCGCGGTCACGGTGGAGCAGGCGCGTGACGTCGCTCGCCGCCGCCGCGCTGGGTGCGGCGGCGGCGGCGGCGATCGTGGCCCGACGTCGGTCCGCTGGGCAGCCCGGCGAATCGCCGCCGGACCCGCCGACACACCCGCCGACAGCCCTCGTCCCCGAGCCACCTCGTCTCGCCCCGCCGGTGGCCGCCAGCCCGGCGGACGACCGACCCACGGCTGCCGCGCCACTGGCAGGGGGTCTTGTCGAGGAGCCGCCGACGGAGGGCGTGCCGCCCGCAGGGGATCCGGTCGAGGAGCCGCCCACGGGAGCCGCGCCCGCGGATCCGGACCCGACGAGTGCACCGCCGGCCTCGGGCCCGGACACGGGCACCCCCCGCGTGGCCGGCCGGGGACGCGCCAGCCCGGTGGTCGTGGGGCTGGCCCTCGTCGCGGTCCTCGCCGCCGGCGTCGGGTTGTTCGTGGCCACGCGTGACGACGATCGGCCCGACACGGACGTCGAGGCGGGCGTCACGACGTCCCCCGAACCGACGACCACCACGGTGATCGACGAGCTCTCACCGCAGGAGGCGTTCGCGCAGGCGGCCGATCGCCTCGTGGCCGGCGGCTCCTTCGGCTACGCCGGCACGACGAGTGCGACCGACGTCAGCCACGTGCGTCCCGGCCTGTGGCTGGCCGTCGACCTGACGGTCGAGGGCGAGGTGGAGACGTCCGCCGAGAGCGTGCACGAGATCGCGGTCGACGGCGACGGACGGGCCACCGAGACCGTGAGCGCCGGGCCGGTCGTTTGGGGCCGGCTGGCCACGTCGCGTGAGTCCCTGGGCGACGCCACGTACCTCCCGATCACGGAGGAGAGCGGCGGGCAAGGACCCGGAAAGGGGGCGGCGCTGCTGCCGGCGTGGCTCGACTCGACGGTGGATCGCCAGGATGCGGGAACCGACGGGCGCGGCCACCGCGTGCTCCGTGCCACCCTGCCGGCCAGCGTGTTGGGCGAGGTCGTCGACGGTCGCCCGGCCGGGGACGCCAGCGTGCTGTTGACGCTCGACGCAGCCGGCGATCCCGTGCGGGTCGAGGTCGCGTCGGTGCCGACCGGGCCCCCATTGCGGCTGGCACTCGACCTCCTCCGCATCGGGGAGCCGGTCGTCATCGACCTGCCGGCCGACACACCCTGACCCACCGTTCCTCCGAGCCGTGGGGCCCGGCTGAGCGAGAGGCTCAGGCGGGTGCAGGTTCCGCGGGCGTCAGCCCGACCGCTTGGCGGATGACCGTCGCCCACCCAACGGGGTCGATGCCGAGGCTCGCAAAGCGGTCCGACGCCTCGTCGAGCAGCGCCGCGGCGGCCGGGTCGCCGACCACCTCGAGGGCCATGGCCCGGGCGAGCCGGACCAACGCCTGTGCGATGCGATCGTCCGTCGCGTCGAGCTGGGCGCAGAGCTCGGTGAACCGGGAATCGACGGCGGCGCGTCCACCGCCGCGGGCGCTCGCCGCCGCGGCGGCGAGCCCGGCCCATGACCGGTCGAGGTACGTCGATCGGTCGTCACCCTCCACCTGCTGGACGGCGGCGCGCGCGTCGTCCACCCTCCCGGCTGCGGCAAAGGCCAGTGCCCTGACGGCCCCCGGGTAGCCCACGGCGCTGCGCGCCCCGTGGCGCGGTCCAGCTCGCGCAGGAGGTCGAGCGCCTCGTCTGGGTGGCCGCGCTGGAGTGCCAGCAGGGCTCGCGACGCGAGGTGCTCGCTCGCGCCCGCACTGGCGAGGTCGTCGGACGAGACCTGGTCGGGCAGGACGGCCACCGCGGCCGTCGCCCGATCGCGGTCGCCGACCTGGACCGCGGCGCTGAGGAGCCCGGTCGCCAGGAACTCCATGAATCGTGGCGAGTGGCTGGGCAGCAGCGACGTGCGGACCTGTTCCAGCACGTCGAACCCCTCGGCAACCCGACCGACGGTCACGAGCGCCCGGCCCAGCGGGAGCCGCGCCTGCACCCGGCCGTAGTCGTCATCGATGGCGTCGAAGGTGGCCAGGGCCTCACGGGCACGCTCGACAGCCGACTCGGCCCGTCCCGTCCACAGCCGAATGCTGGCGGTGAGGACCTGTCCCATGCCCACGGCCCAGCGGTCCCCCGCCGCCTCGGCACCACTGAAGACCTGCTCGGCCATGGCCTCGGCCTCGTCCGGATACCCGGAGTGGAACCGCGTGAACGCCATGAGGCCGAGCGCCCAGGCGAGCCCGCCCCGGTCGCCGAGATCGGCGAAGAGGGCCGCCGATTCGTGGAGGAGGGCCTCTGCGTCGTCGATCCGGCCGGCGATGAAGTGTGCCCACGACAGGTTCTGGAGCGCCCAGGCGAGCCCGCGCCGGTCACCCAGCGCGGCGTACAGCTCCCGGGCCGGCTCCAGGGAGGCGATCGCTGCGTCCGGGTCGTTGCACAGCAGGGCGGCGAAACCCCGCACCCGCAGCGCAGTCGCCCGGCCCTCGTCGTCGCCGGCGGCCTCGGCCCGCGCCAGGGCCACGCCCAGCAGCGCCTCCGCCTCGCCCGACGACCCGCTGCGCAGGGCGGCCTCGGCGACGGCGACCGTCGCCCGTACCGCGGATCGTTCGTCCCCGGCGGCCTCCGCCAGGCTCAGCGCGCCCTCGGCGTCGGCCCGCGCCGGGCCCACCTCGCGTAGCTCCGCGTAGGCCGCCGACCGGGCGAGGAGCAGGGGGATGCGATCGTCGCTGCCGACGGGATCTCGGCCCGGGGCGACGACCGCCGGGCCGCTGTCAAGCACGTCCAGTGCCTCGGAGTAGAGCAGCGCCGCCTGTCGAGGCGTGTCGGCCTGCGTAGCGCGATCGCCAGCGGATCGCAGCCAGCGGACGGCCCGCGCCGCGATGTCTCGGGGAACCCCGGGCGAACCTCCGAGATCGGCCGTCAACGCCGCCGACCGTGCGTAGTGATGCGCGATGCGATCGACGATCGCGTCATGGTGGGGGCTCTCCTCCCGCTCGAGCCACCGGGCGATGCCGGCATGCACCGCGGCCCGCCGCTCCTTGGTCATCGTGCCGTACGTGACCTCGCGGACGACGTCGGAGCGGAACTCCCAGGACTCGCCGTCGAGGGCGAGCAGGTCCTTGGCCTGGAGGCCGCCGAGCACGCTGCGGACCGCACCGTCGCCCCCATGGGCCTCGCGATGCATGGTGGCCAGCCACTTGACGTGACCGCTGGACCCCAGCACGGCGGCGTCCTCGAGGACGAGGCGCTCCGGCGGCGTGAGCCCGTCGAGGCGGGCCGCGACCAGTCCCCGCAGCGTGTCGGGCAGGTCCGTCGAACGCGCGTCCTCGAGCCACGACACCAGCTCCTCGAGGAAGAGTGGGTTCCCGCCGGCCCGGTCGAGGAGCGCAGCCACCACGGTGTCGTCGAGTGCGACGGTCTTGTCGGCGGCGAGCAGCTCCAGGACCTGCGTGGCGGCGTCACGGCCCAGGGGATCGAGGTGGACCATGACCGAGTGGTGCCCACCCTCCGGCTGCGACCAGCGCTCGGCCAGGCTTGGCCGAGCGGTGGCGAGCACGACGATGGGCCGCCGGGCATGGCGCTCGAGCAGGTCTTCGACCACGCCCAGCACCGCGTCGTCCGCCCAGTGCAGGTCGGAGAGCACGATCACCAACGGGCGCTGCCGGGCCGCCGCGGCGGCCAGCGTGAGCAGGGCACCGGTCGCCTGCTCCCGGGCCCGGGCGGCATCGATACCGCGGAGCACGTCGAACCCGAGCAGGTGCAGGAGGCCCTCGACGACCCGATCGGTGTCGTCGCCGGTACCGGTGAAGACGGAAACCACCGCGCGCACCTTGTCGGCCGCGGTGCCCTGATCGTCGCCGGGCTCGAGGCTGCATGCAGACCGCACCGCTTCCGCCAGCGGCCACCACACGTTGGCCTCGCCGTAGGGCACGCAGCGGCCCTGGAGCACGAGGCCGTCGTGGCACCCCCGAGCCATGTCCGCGACCTCCTCGACGACCCGCGACTTGCCGACGCCGGCGTCGCCAACGAGCAGGAGCAGCGCAGCGCGGCCCTGGTAGACCGCCAGGTCGAGCGCGTGGGACAGGAGCGCGACCTCGTCGTCCCGGCCGATCAGCGGCGCTCGGTGACGATCGGGCCGGTAGCCGGGCGGTAGGCGGGCGCCCTCGGCCACCCAGGCCGACACCGGTGCGTTCCTGCCCTTGGCCACGATCGTCCCGATCGACCGGTAGGTCACGACCCGGCGGGTGGCGAGGTACGTGGCCTGCCCCACGAGCACGTGGCCGGGCTCGGCGGCGGACTGCAGCCGCTGCGCGGTGTTCACCACGTCGCCCATGGCCGTGTAGTCGCCTCCCGCCCGCAGAGAGCCCACCAGCACCTCGCCCGTGTTCACGCCCACGCGGAGGCGCACGTCGACGCCCAGGTCCGCTCGGGCGCCGTCGAGCGTGCGATGGAACTGGAGCGCCGCCCGCACCGCCCGCTCGGCGTCGTCCTCGTGGGCGATCGGCGCGCCGAACAGGGCCAGGATGGCGTCGCCGACGATCTTGTCGACCCGGCCACCGAACGCCTCGATGTCGGCGACGAGGCGCTCGAAGCAGCGGTCGGCAAGCCGCTTGACCTGCTCGGGGTCGCGATCCTCCGACAGCGCGGTGAAGCCCACGAGGTCGGCGAACAGGACCGTCACCACGCGTCGCTCGTCGCCGCGCGCCTGGAGGTCGGTGCCGCAGTTGGGGCAAAACCGAGCGCCGTCAGGAACGTCGGCACCACAGGCGGGGCAGATCACGCCGGTCAGTGTACGGAGGGGCGTCGGGGCGGCGCCCCCGGCGGACTCGGCCCCGGAGGCGGTCGGCCACTTACTAGATCCGCGCGACGACGAGCGCCGCGGCCAGCACCGGGAGGCCCCAGGACAGGGTGCGCAGGGCCGCCTCGGGTGGGTCGAGCAGGAGCTCCTCATGGGCCCGGCGCTCGCTGCCGTCCCGCAGGTCGAGCGTGACGTCGATCCGGTTCGTCTGCCGGCGAACGAAGCGCACGCTGCTGCTCAGGCTCCGTTGCGCCCTGGACACGGCGTAGGCGGCCGCGGCGGCGAGCACCGCCGGCACCCGGAGCCGTTCGGCCTGGGCGACGTACGCCGTCAGCACCGGAAACGCACCCCACGCGACCGCGAACATGGCGTCGGTGTGGAACCGTCCGTGGAGCAGCTCGAGGTTGTATGCAGCCACCAGGAACGCACCCACCACCACGAACGGGACCAGCACGAGCCCGACGCGGGTCACGCCGACGATCCCGATGGCGACGGCGCCGGCCAGGGCGACGGCTGCGGCGGCGGCGAGCACCGACGAGGGGATCGACGTCCGCAGGGGGCGGCCGTTCAGCTCGTCCAACGCGTGCGCGGCGATCCCGACGGCGAGGAAGAAGGCGAGCAGCGTGGCGACGAGCCGCTCGGCGTCGAGGTGCGGCGCCAGGGCAGCGCCGATCGCCACGTACGACAGATGCCACGCGGTGTACGGCGGGTGCAGGAGTGTCCACCAGTCGCCGGCGCGGCCGGTCGCGGCGTAGAACGCGGGGCGACGCTCAGCCATCGGTGCGGCGCCCCCACATCACCACTCCGCCCCCGAGGCTCATGAGGCGGATGCCGATGTCGGAGATGCCGGCCCGCTGCCACGCTTCGATGGTCCAGGCGTCGGAGTAGCGGTCGTAGTGGGCCGAGATGCTCGGGCCGAGGAAGCGGCCGACGCGGTACCACTCCCTGCCTCCCAGCGCTCCCAGGACCGGCAGGCCGACGCGCGTGTAGAGCCACCAGGCGCCGCGCAGCAGGGGTTGCGGTGGGACGTGGAACTCCAGGCTGGCGATGGCGCCGCCCGGTCGCACGACGCGTGCGAGCTCGGCGATCGTCGCCGCCGGGTCGGCGACGTAGCGCAACAGGTAGGTGAAGGTCAGCGCGTCGAACGTGGCATCCGGGAACGGGAGCTGTTCGGCCTGGCCCGACACGAGCGCGATCTGCGTCTGCAGGCCCTCCCGCCGGACCGCCGCCACGCCCCGCCGTAGCATCGCCTCGGTGATGTCAATCCCGGTGACGCGGGCGTCGGTCCGGCGGGCGAGCTGGACGGCGACGCCCGCAGTGCCGGTGGCCACGTCGAGCACGGTCGTCGGGCCGGCGTCGACGACGCTGTCGACCATTGCCCGGCGCCACCGTCGGTTCTGTCCGAACGACAGTGCCTCCGCGAGCAGGTCGTAGCGCTGGGGCAGGCCCTGGAAGAGCTGCTGCGCGAATCTGGTGGGATCCTGACGCGACCGGGTCAGCACAGGCACCTCGCCATATCGGGCCGTTCGTCGACTCTACCTACGGAGCACGGTGGCGGCGGACCGGGTTGACGTCGCGGTGATCGGTGCCGGACCCGCCGGCAGCGTGGCCGCATTGGTGCTGGCCCGGGCGGGAGCCCGCGTCGCGCTGGTCGACAAGGCCGCGTTCCCCAGAGACAAGGCGTGCGGCGACCTCGTCGGTCCCCGGGGGCTACAGGTGCTCGACGACCTCGGCGTGCGGTTGGCGGGGACCGAGCGCGTCGGTGACATGCGCGTGGTCGGTCCCACCGGGCGGTCCGTCCGGCTGCCCTGCCGCCCTGGCCTGACCTACCCCGGCCATGGCGTCGCGCTCCCCCGGCTCGCGTTCGACGAGGCCCTCCGCACCGCCGCGCTGGACGCCGGCTGCGTCTCGCACACCGCCCGCGCCGGCGCCCCGATCCTCGACGGTGGCGCGTTGGCGGGCTTCGAGCTGTCGGACGGATCGCGCCTGCATGCCGACGCGGTCATCGGGGCCGACGGGGCGACCAGCCGGGTCGCGTCGGCCGCGGGCCTGGTCGACGAGCGCCGCGTGCTCTGGGGCTTCGCGCTGCGCGCCTACATCGACACCCACGTGGAGCTGCCCACGATCGTGTTGTGGGACGAGGCCCGCTGGCGCGGCTTTCCCGGCTATGGCTGGCTGTTCCCCGGGCCCGGAGGTCGGGCGAACCTCGGCGTCGGCGTCGGCGTGCTCGGCGACAGGGCCGCGGCCGGGCGTGCGGCACGGTCGTTGGGCGCGTTCGTCGATGTACTCCGCCGCTTCGGGGTGCTCGACCGCGACGTGCGCCTCCCCCCTGGGCGGCTCGGCGGCTGGCTCAAGATGGGGATGGTGGGAACGATCCCGGCGCGCGGTCGCGTGCTGCTCGCCGGCGATGCGGCCGGTCTCGTCAACCCCCTCCAAGGCGAGGGGATATCGGAGGCGCTGGCCAGCGGGCGGGCGGCCGCCGAGGCCGTTCTCGCGTGCCCGGCGGCGCCGGCCGGGCGCTACCGCTCGTTCCTGGCGCAGCGCTACGCCGACTTCCACGGTGCCAACGCCGCCGTGCAGGCGGCACTCGTGAGCCGACCCGGGGTCGTCGCCGCGACCGGCCGGATGCTCACGGCCCCGGTCGTCGGCCGTGCGATCGCGGGTGGATGGGCCCTCTACTGGAACGAGCTCCTCGATGGCGCCACGCCCGGAGGCGCCCGCACGACCGCGGCGCTCGCCACCGCGATCGCGCGCACGGCGACGAGCCGCAGCCGCGTCCGGCGCTCGGTTACGAGCTCCCTCGCGACAGGATCGTAACGACCGCCACCGCCTCCTCGCCCGACAGGTGGCCGCCGCTGTTCTGCGCGAGGGCCAGGCGGGCGCCGTCGACCTGGCGGGGACCGCACCGGCCGCGCAGCTGGTCAGCGAGCTCCACGACCTGGGCCAGCCCGGTGGCCCCTACCGGATGCCCCCGCGACAACAGCCCTCCACTGGGGTTGACGGGGCAACGCCCGCCGAGCCGGGTCACGCCGCCGGCCAGCAGTGCGGGGGCACCGCCCGCCTCGCACAGGCCGAGGTATTCGTACGTCCACAGCTCCGCCGGCGCCGCGGCGTCGTGGACCTCGACGACGTCGAGGTCGGCGGGTCCCACGCCGGCGGCCTGGTACGCGGCCGCCGCCGCCCGCCGGACGGCACCGTCGCTCTCGACGTCGCCTGTGCCGCCCGACCGCAGCGCACAGGCGTCGACCCGGACGGCGTCCGCCGCATCCCGTGTGTGCGCTCGCTCCTCGGAGCACACCACGACCGCAGCGGCGCCGTCGGCGATCGGCGAGCACATGAGCAGCCGCAACGGCTCCGCGATCATCCGGCTGCCGAGGACCTCGTCGCCCGTCACCGGGCCGCGAAACTGCGCCCGCGGGTTGGACCACGCGTGTGCACGGTTCTTCACCGCCACCGCAGCGGCGTCGGTCGCCGAGCCGCCACCACGCGCGAAGAAGCGGCGGGCCATCCCGGCGTAGACATCCATCAGCGCCGACTGGACCGGCCCGCGGCCGGGGTCATCGCCCTCGTCGCTGCCGATTCCCAGCAGGTCGCGCTCCACCTGGTCCCGGAGTGCCGGCATGTCGTCGAAATCGACCGCGGCGCTGAACACCGCCATGGTCCGCCGCTTGTCGGGGTTGGTCAGCTTCTCGGCGCCGACGGCCACGGCCACGCCGGCAGTGCCGGTTTCCACCGCCATGCAGGCCACCTGGAGTGCCGTCGACGCCGAGGCGCACGCGTTCTCGACGTTCATGATGGGGATCCCGCCGAACCCGTAGCGATGGAACACCACCTGGCCGCGGATCATCTCCTGGCCCGTCAGCACACCCTCGCCCGCGTTGGCGAACACCACCATGTCGACGTCGCTCGCGCTGAGGGCGGCATCGGCCAGCGCCTCGTCCACGGCCGCCGTCGCCAGCGAGCGGACCGTGCTCTCGGGCGCGAACCCGAACGGGGTCATCCCCGTGCCGACGATGTGCGCAGGCACGCGACCAATCTTGCTCGAACTTGTCGCCGTTAGCGACGCCATGGCCTCTCTAACGGCGGCAAGTTTGGGTCAGGCCACGCGGCGGGTGCCGCCGAACCTCTTCATCGCCCAGGACGCAACCGCGACGACGATCACGGAGCCGATAATCGCGCCGATTATGCCGCCCCAGTCGAACTTGTCCTCGTCACCGATGTTGAACAGGCCAGTGAAGATCAAATAGCCGACCACCGCACCGACGAGGCCGAGCGCGGCCGAGACCGCCCACGACCTCCAGCCGCTCATGCCCTCGAAGGCATCGTTGGGGATGAGCGCACGCCCAATGGCGCCAGCGACGAAGCCAAGGGCGAGCGCCGCAATGAAGCTGCCAACGTCCATGGAATTCCCTCCGGTTCCTGGGACGGTCGTTGCGCACCTACCAACGTCCGTCGCCGAAAGTCTCCCCGACAACGACGTCTACGACAATGGTCGTCAGTGCCGGGCCGTGCGCTCCTCCTCGAGGCCGAAGTAGTGCCGGATCCACGCCGAGCGCCGGGGCAGGATCCGCAGCACCGGCAGGGAGAAGACGAACTGCGAGATGCTGCCGAGGCGCTCGTGGACCACGGCGTTCAGAGCGAGTGCGATGACGATCACCCGGCCGAGGATGAAGAACCATCCCAGCGTCACGATCGCCGCGCCGACGGCGCCGTAGAGCTCGGAGGCCCGCCCGATCTGGCCGGGTAGGTAGAACTGGCTGACCGCCTGCAGCCCGACGATCGTCGCAGCCACCAGCACCGCACCCGGCAGCAGCACACTGGGGTCGCGCGTCCCCCGCGGAAGCACGCTCGTGACCGCCGTCCACGCCACCGCGTACAGCGCAAACACGGCGAGGAAGGACACGCTCGTGATACCGATGCCGAACTCCTCCCTCACCCGGTTCGCGAGAACCGACAGCACCGTGACGCCGGCGACCAGGCCGACGAGCGCGCCGATCACGCGGACCGATGCCTTGTTGGTCATCGGGAGCCTCCAAGCCAGGGTGCTCGCCGCCACCATCACCTTGCTCAATGTGCGTCCCGTGGTCGCCATGCCGACCAGCCCGACGAACGTGGCGACCCAACGCGTGGTGCCAGCCTGCTCGAACGCCGTGCGGATCTGCTCCCGCAACGCTCCACTGATCCCGGCGGTGCGACTGGCGTCGTCTACTCCCACCCACTCGCTCACGAAGCCCGCTAGCCCGACCACGAACAGCAACAGGGGCACGAAGAACAGGAAGAGCCGGAAGGCGATCGCGGCCCCTACGACCGAGCCTGCGACCTCACGATCACGCTGGTAGGTGCGCAAGCCGACGCTGATCAGCGGATGGTTCTCGTGCTTGGCGAGCAGGGCCGACCACCGATCCTGTTCACGCGTCATCCGCTCCCTCGCCGCGGCGAAGAGCGCGCCGAACCGTCCCTCGCCGGCTGCCCCGTTGGTGTCCTTCGACGACGTCACCCCGTCATCCCGTACCACAGGTCTCGAGCGCGACCCGCACGAACGCGGCGGTCACGGGTGACGGATCACCCGCCCTCCAGGCCACGCGGAACTCGTCGTACAGACCCACCGGACGTAGGGGGCGGACGACGACGTCGGGCCGGCTCCCGGCCCGCTCGGCCTGCCACGAGTTGAGCCAACCGATCCCGGTGCCGAGCGCCACCAGGTCGAGGATCCGTTCCACCTGCACGGCGGCGTGGGGGACCCAGTGCGGTCGGGCGCCCATGTCCGTGCAGTAGGACTGGATCTCGTCGTGGGCGGTCGGCGCATCGGACCGCTCGACCACCAGCACGGGCTCGCCGTCGAGGTCCTGCGCACGGACGACGGTCGGCGGCTGCGCCAGCCGGTGGTCCGGCGGCACCGCGACGTGGTCGACCGGCACCCGGGCGAGCGGCACCGACGCCAACCGGCCCGGGTCGACCACCGGTCCCCGCACGATGCCGACGGCGATCCGGCCGGCACGGAGCCCGTCGAGGATCAGCAGCGAGGTCAGGCCGTCGGGCCGGACGACGGCGTCGGGGTGCTCGGCCCGGAAGGCCCGGATGGTCCGCATCATGCCGTCCTCGCTGCCGTGGCAGTACCCGACGGTCCGGGTCGCCGGGACCGACGCGAGGTCCGCTGCGGCGGCATCGAAGCGGTCCATGGCGCGCAGGACGTCGCGCGCGCCGCCCAGGAGCTCCTCACCCGCCGGCGTCAGCACGACCCTCCGGCTCGTGCGCTCGAACAGCGGCAGCCCGAGCTCGTCCTCGAGCTCGCGGATGCGTTGGGACAGCGGCGGTGCCGAGATGTGGAGCCGGTCGGCCGCCCGCCCGAAGTGCAGCTCCTCGGCCACCGCCACGAAGTAGCGCAGCCGGCGCAGGTCGACCCCCCTGGCCATTCCCGAACGTTATCGGTTGGGACATGATCAGTGTCCCAGACGGACGTGGACTTTGGCCCTCGACTCGGCGACCGTAGGACCCATGAAGCTGCTCTGGTTCCACCTGATGCCGTACCCGGAGCTGCCCGAAGACTTCAACCGCAAGCACCGCAGCGTGTGGGTCGACGTGGACCCTGGCCTGTTCGAGCCCGAGGTCGTCGCCGCCGCCTACGAGCGCTACATCGAGCAGCTCGTGTACGCCGAGCAATGCGGTTTCGACGGGATCTGCGTGAACGAGCACCACGGGAACGGCTATGGCCTGATGCCCTCGCCGAACGTGATCGCATCGATCCTGGCCACGCGCACCTCCCGGGCCGCCATCACGGTCCTTGGCAACTCCGTCGCGCTGTACGACCCGCCGGTCCGGGTGGCGGAGGAGATGGCGATGGTCGACCTCCTGTCCCACGGCCGGCTCATCAGCGGCTTCCCCGTGGGCACGTCGATGGACACGGCCTACGCCTACAGCGTGAACCCCGGCATCCTCCGCCGGAAGTACCACGAGGGCGTGGACCTGGTGCTCAAGGCGTGGAGCGCGACCGAGCCGTTCGCCTTCAATGGGCGCTTCACAAAGATGCGCTACGTGAACGCGCTGCCCCGCCCCCTGCAGCGGCCACATCCCCCCATCTGGATCCCGGGCGGCGGCTCCGTCGAGACGTGGGACTACTGCTCCACCGCGACTACGTCTACGCCGCCCTGTCGTACTACGGGCACCTGATGGCCAAGGAGACCGTGGGCGGCTACTGGCGCCGGGTCGAGGAGAACGGGAAGGACCCCAACCCCTATCGGCTGGCATTCCTCCAGTTCATCGGCGTCGGCGACACCGACGAGGAGGCCTACCGGCTGTACAAGGAGCCCGCCGAGTACTTCTTCAACCGCTCGCTGCACGTCTACCCCGGCTACGCCGAGCCGCCCGGCTACGTCACCGAGGCGTCCGCCCGGGCGCGCTACAAGTCCCAAGTGCGAGCGGTGGCCCGGGCCAAGCAGGCGAAGCACGACCTGACGTGGGACGAGATGGTCGAGAAGGGCTACGTCGTCATCGGTAGCCCCGACACCGTGCGGGAGACGCTGGAGCACGTGGCCCGGACCTTCAACTGCGGCCACATGCTCACGATGCTGCAGTTCGGCAACATGAGCGACGAGCTCACCCGCCACAACTCCAAGCTCTTCGGCGAGAAGGTCGCTCCGGGGCTCCGGGGCCTGTTCGCCGACGCCGAGGATCGCTGGTGGCCAGCGAACGCGGTGCCGGCATGAGCGAGCGTCCGCAATGCAGCGAGCGAGGCCCGAGCGGCCCGCTGCGAAGCAGCAAGAGCGGGAAGCAATGAGCGAGCCCGCCCCACTCGTCTACCTGCCCGGGATCGCCGGCCACCCGGCCAACTCGCCGGCGCTCGACGCCCTGGGCGACGCCGGCTGGGACGTCGTCGTCCCCCGGATACCCGGTTTCGACGGCCGCTCCGGCTTCGAGCCGCCCGACGACTACCTGGGGTGGCTCACCATCGTGTGGGACGCGCTCGACGCCACCGGCGCGCTCCCCTGCCCGGTCGTGGGTGCCTCTGTCGGCGGGATGCTCGCCGCCGATCTGGCCGTGTTCAGGCCCGAGGCCGTGACGGCGGCCGCGCTGCTGGCACCGTTCGGGATCTTCGACGAGGCGGAGCCGGGGCTCGACATCTACGCGCTGCCCAGCGCGGACCGGATGGGCCACCTGTTCGCCAAGGGCGTGCCCGACCCGTTCGTGGAGCGCTTCGCCGAGCTCGGCCCCGACGAGGGGCCCGTGGCCCGCTACCTGTCGGACGTGGCCGCCGCCAGCCTGGTGTGGCCGCTCGGCGACCAGGGTCAGGTCCGGCGCATCCATCGCTTCGCCTGCCCGACGCTGGTGCTGTGGGGCGAGCTGGACGAGCTGCTCCCCGTCGCCGGGTCGGCGGCCTGGGCGGAGCACGGCCTACCCGTGGAGGTCGTCGCCGGCGCCGGCCACCTGCTCGAATGGGACGAGCCCGACGGCGTCGGCGGCCGGCTGGTCGAGTTCCTGGCCGATTCCCGCGGCGGCGGCTGACGCGCTCGGGCTCGTCGTCGCACACCGAACGAAGCGATCATCCGACCGAGGGGGGTCCGATGGGTCTGGTCGATCAAGCGGAGTTCCACTTCTTCCACTTCTTCCCGTACACCGACCTGCCGCCCGATCACCGCGACCATCCGTCCCTCTGGGTCGACTACCCGAACACCAACTACGACCCGGCGAAGGGGCACGAGCTCTACAACCGGTACCTGTCCGAGATGCTGCTCGCCGACAAGCTCGGCTACGACGGGCTGGTGCTGAACGAGCACCACAACACCCAGTACTCGATGAACCCCGCGCCCAACCTGACCGCGGCCGCGCTCATCCCCCAGACCAAGAGCTGGATCAGCGTTTTCGGCACCCCACCGAACCTCGGCTACCCCAACCGGCTCGCCGAGGAGTACGCCATGCTCGACGTCATGTCCGGTGGCAGGCTGCGCGTCGCCTTCCCGCTCGGCACCGGCATGGAGTACTGGGCCAACGCCGTCAACCCCGCGACCGCCCGCGCCCGGTTCCGCGAGTCGATCGACATCATCCTGCGCTGCTGGACGCAGGACGGCCCCCAGAGCTACGCCGGCGACTTCTACACGTACCGCTACCTGAACCCGTGGCCGAGACCGCTACAGCAGCCGTACCCCGAGTGCTACATCGTCGGCACCGGATCCCCCGAGACGATCGAGCTGGCGGCGGAGCTCGGGTTCGGATACTCGGTCGTGTTCATTCCCCGGACGGCGCAGCTCAAGGTGTTCGATCACTTCCGCGAGCGCCTGGCGGCCCACGGTCATGACCCCACCCCCGACAAGGTGGCGATCGGCGTGATGGCCTACGTCGCCGAGACCGACGCGCGGGCCGAGGAGGAGTTCCTGCCCCACGTCATGTACTTCTTCGAGAATGCACTGCGCACGACCCCGCGGTACCTGAACCCACCGGGCTACGTGACGGTGCCCGAGTTCCGGAAGCGGATCCAGGCCGCCGACGTGCACGGGTCCGCCAACTGGGAGGAGCTGGTCGCCATCAACCGGATCATCGCAGGCACGCCCGAGAAGGTGGCCGACACGATTGCCGTCTGGATCGAGGAGTCGGGCAGCAGCCGCCTGAACCTCAACCTCACCCTCGGCGACATGCCGAACTGGAAGGTCGTGAAGAACACCACCCTGTTCGCTGAAGAGGTCATCCCGAGGCTCCGTTCGAAGAAGGAGGCGGCGTGACCCCGGTGACGACCGTTCCGTTCGAGCGGCTCGACCTCGACGTCCACGGGACGCCCACGGCGGTCCTGGCGGCGGGCGACCCCGCGGCGCCACCCCTGGTGTTCCTACACGGCGCGGGCACCTGGCACGGCTGGGGATTCGCCGAGCGGTGGACCGAGCGGCATCGCGTGCTCATTCCCCATCATCCCGGCTACGGCGATTCGGGCGACCTGGAGGGACTGCAGGACGTGCACGATCTGGTCCTGCACTACGTCGAGCTGTTCGACCAGCTCGGACTGACTGCAGACGTAAACCTCGCCGGCCTCTCGCTGGGTGGTCTGATCGCGGCGCGGTTCGCGATCGAGCAGAAGCACCGCCTCCGCCGCTTGGTGCTGGTCGCACCCGCGGGCCTGCGCGGGCGCGGGGTCGCGTTCGAGGACGTGTTCCGCGTCCCTCCCGACGAGCTCATGGGCCGCCTCGTGCACCGCATGGACACGCTCGTGCCGTACCTGCCGGCCGATCCGAACGACGTGGACTTCACCGTCGACCGCTATCGCGAGATGCGGACCACGGCCATCATGCTGTGGGAGCACCCGTTCGACCGTGTGCTGCCGCGCTGGTTGGGCCGGGTCGACACCCCCGCGCTCGTGGTGTGGGGCGAGGAGGACCGGATCGTTCCGATCGAGCTCGCCCGCAGCTGGGTCGAGTTGCTGCCGCACGGCACCTTGGCCACGTTCCCCGACGCCGGGCACCTGGTGCTGGACGAGTCGCCCGAGGCCAGCGCCGTGGTGGCGCGGTTCTGCGGCACCGACTGATCCCCTCCCGCGACGAACCGGAGCGTGCCACAGATGTACGACGGGCTGTTGATGGACATCGGCGGGGTGATCCTCGACCCCTGGCGGGCGCTCGACGCCTACGCCACGGCCACCGGTGTGCCCGTGCCGGGCCGAGGCCCGATCGACCCCGAGGGCGATCCCCTGTGGCAGGAGAAGGTCTCTGGCGCACTGACGCTGAACGGCTACTGGGACAGCGTGGCGCGGAGGACCGGCCACGACAGCTGGCGGACGATGTTCCGGACGATCACCGAGCTCGTGCCCGACGAGCTCTTCGACTCCGAAGCGCTGTCCCTCATGCGCGACGCTCGGGGGGCGGGTCGTCGCGTCGGGGTCCTCTCGAACGACGCCTACGCGATCCAGAGCCGCTCGTTCTTCGACACTCGTCCCGCGTTCAAGGAGCTGGACGCCTTCGTCGACGCGTCCGACATCGGCGTCGGCAAGCCCGAGCCGGAGGCCTACCTCATCGCCGCCGACGCGCTGGGACTCGCCGCCGAGAGGATCGTGTTCCTCGACGACGCCGAGGACAACGTCGAAGGTGCCCGCGCCGTGGGCATGATCGGGGTCCACGTGGACGCCGGCTCCGCGGCCACGGCCTTCGACAAGGCCCGGGGGCTGCTCGGCCTGGGTTCCTGACTAGGGATTCGCGCGTGCCTCAATCTGGGCGGACGGCGTAACCGCCGTCGGCGATCGCCTGGGTCAGCCTGCGGGCACCGGCCTTCAGGATGCGCACGTGGCGGGCCTCGTGGTCGCCCACCACGCGGGGGGTGGGGCCGACCATCGAGATCGCCGCCACCACCGGCCCCCTGGCCGACTCGCGCACCGGCACCGCCACGGACGACATCCCCAGCTCGGTCTCGTCGACGCTGCGCGCGTAGCCGCGCTCCCGGATCCGCGCGAGCTCGGCGACCAGGAGCTCGGGCACGACGATCGTGTAGCCGGTGCTCGGCCGTAGGCCGGCACGCAGCCGGGCGTCCGCCAGGGCGGGGTTGAATGCCGCCAGCACCTTGCCGGCGCTGGACCGGTGCAGCGGCGAGCGGCGCGAGTTGGTCGAGTAGCGCAGCGCCCGCTGTCCCTCGACCCGCTCGACGTAGACGACGTCGACCCCCGCCGCCACGCCGACCTGCACCGTCTCCTCCAGTGTGTTCCGCAGCTCGACCAGCAGTGGCAGCGCCTGCTGACCCACGGCGGTGCGCTCCGTCGCCAGGTGCCCGTACTCGACCAGGCGGAGCCCGAGCCGGTAGCCGCGATCCGGGATCCGGTCGACGAGGCCGCGCCGCGCCAGCACTGCGCAGGTGCGATGGGCCGTGCTCTTCGCGACGCCGACCCGCCGCGCGAGCTCGCTCAGGCTCAGCTCGTCAGCGTCCGCGAGCGCATCGACGATGTCCAGGGCGATGCCGACCGACTGCAGCGCCGGCGGCGCCGCGGCCTTGGCGGCCTCCCGGTCGCCGGGCTCGTCGCCCCGAAGCGCGCTCACCCCGCCAGTGAATCACCGTCGCGGCGGCGATGGCGGCCGCGACGCATCCGAGCGCGAACTACACCCCCTGACCGGGACTAGTTCGGGATCCGGCCGCCGTTGACCAGGAGCGTCTGCCCGGAGACGAAGGCCGAATCGTCCGAGAGCAGGTAGCAGAACGTGCCCAGCAGGTCGTCGGGACGCATGACCCGGCCCAGCGGTGTGCGGCTGGGGTCGTAGCTGCCGAGCACCTCCGATCCCGGCGTGGGCGTGAAGCCGGGTGCCACGCAGTTGACGCGGATGCCGTGCTGGCCGAGCTCGTTGGCCAGGGCGCGGGTCATGGCGACGACGGCGCCCTTCGAGGCCACGTAGTGCACGAAGCCGTGGGAACCGGTGACGGCGGTCTCCGACGCGACGTTCACGATGCTCCCGCCCCGATCGCCCATCGCCGCCGCGGCGGCCCGGGCGCACAGGAACGACCCCCGCACGTTCACCGCGAACATGCGGTCCCATTCGTCCAGCTCGATCTCGTGGTACGCCTTGCGACCGACCAGCAGCGCGGCGCAGTTCACGAGGCCGTCGGCGTGGCCGACCTCGGCGAACGTGGCCGACACCTGGCCGGGGTCGCTCACGTCGCAGGTGATGTCGGCGCCGGCCGTGACGTCGAGGGTCACGGGCTCGGCGCCCCGCACGCGGAGCTCGTCGGCGAGCGCCGCTCCGATCCCGCGTGCCGCGCCGGTGACGACGATGCGCTTGCCCGTGAGCCCGTTCACGCCGGCGTGGCCTCCGCCGCTCGGACGATGCCCGTCAGCGCCGCGTGGATGCCACCGTTGCTCGCGAGCACGTTGGCCAGGCCGGGGCCGAGGTTGAGCGGCCCACCGTCGAGGTCCTCGATGCGGCCGCCGGCCTCGGTGATCAGCAGCGCCCCGGCACCCACGTCCCACGCGAACGTGGCATCCCGTTCCAGGAACGCGTCGATGCGCCCGGCGGCCACGTAGGCGAGGCACAGGGCCGGTGACCCTACGCAGCGCACCCCGCGGCACTCCCGGCTCAGCGCCACGATGCGCCGCCCGAAGGCGGCGATCGCGTCGGGATCGTCGGACTGGATGCCGGTGCAGACGAGAGCCCTCGCGGGCGAGTCCACGGCCGACACGGCCAGGCGCTCGTCGCCGAGCCATGCTCCCCCGCCCCGGGCCGCGGTGAACAGCTCCTCGCGGAACGGATCGACGATGGCACCCGCCGCCAGGCCCTCGGCGTCGCGCACGGCCACGGACGTGCACGCGAACGGCACCCCGTGGGCGTAGTTCGACGTGCCGTCCAGCGGGTCGACGAGCCACGTGACGCCTGGCTCGTCCGCCGCTGCCCCGCCGCCGCCGGCCTGATCCTCCTCGGCCAGGACGGCGTGGCCCGGGAAGCGCTCGCGGATGACCTCGAGGATGGCCGCCTGTGCGGTGACGTCCGCCCACGTCACGATCGAGGCGCGCTCGCTCTTGAGCTCCACCTGCCTGGGGCGCTGCAGGCCCTCGATGAGGACGGCGCCACCCGCCCGCGCCGCGGCCACGGCGACCTCCAACAGCTCCGACACCGTGGTCACCGTCGACCCCCCGGCGCCGATCAACGGCCCGCCAGCGCGGCCCAGACCCGCTCGGGGGTCAGGGGGGTCTCGAGGTGGCGGACGCCGAGGTGGCCGAGGGCATCGACAACCGCGTTGTACACCGCGGGGATGGCGCCGATGGTGCCCGACTCGCCGATTCCCTTGGCGCCGAGCTCGTTCACGAACGTGGGTGTCGCCATGGGCACCAGCTCCAGTGACGGCAGCTCGGTCGCCGAGATCACGGGGTAGTCGGCGAAGTTGGTCGTGAGCGGCTGGCCCTCCTCGTCGTAGCGGACGGCCTCGAGCAGCGCCTGTGCCGCCCCTTGGGCGATGCCGCCGTGCACCTGGCCCTCCGCCACGACCGGATTCAGTATCCGGCCGGCGTCGTCGACGGCGACGAGCCGGCGGAGGACGACGCCGCCGGTCTCGGTGTCGACCTCGACGACCGCGACATGCGCGCCGAACGGGAACGTCGGCATGACCGGCACGTGATCCGCCTCCGCCGACAACCCAGTGCCGTTGTCCGTTCCGGCATTGCTCCCCAGGTCTGCCCAGTCGACGGCCCGCGCCGGCGCACCGGTGACGTGGAATCGACCCTCTTCGCGATCGAGCACCACGTCGTCGACCGAGGCCTCGAGCAGCTCGGCGGCCGCACCCCGCCCCAGCTCCACCAGCGCGTCGCACGCGGCCGCGATCGCGGCGCCTCCGAGCTGCACCGAGCGGGAGCCGACAGTCAGGCCGCCGCGGGGGATCTGCTCGGTGTCGCCGTGGAGCACGGTCACGTCCTCCAGCGCCACGCCGGTCCGGTCGGCCACGATCATCGCCCACGTGGTGTCGTGGCCCTGGCCGGTCGGCGTCGACCCGCTTCGGACACGGATGCGACCGCCGTCGAGCTCGACGGCGCCGAACTCGCCACCACCCGCGGCACCCGTGATCTCGACGTAGGTGGCGATGCCGATGCCGAGCGCCAGGGGGTCACCGGCGTCCCGGCGCCGGGCCTGCTCCCGGCGCAGCGCCCCGTAGTCGGCGGCCCGCAGCACCCGTTCCAGCGCCCCCGGGTAGTCGCCGACGTCGTACACCGTCCCGATGGCGGTGGTGTAGCGGTCGTCGAAGGGGGCGACGAGGTTGCGGCGCCGGACGTCTGCGGGGTCCATCCCGATCTCGGCCGCGAACCGGTCCACCATGCGCTCGATCGCGACCGCTGCCTCGGGCCGCCCGGCCCCCCGGTATGCCGTGGTGGGCACCGTGTTGGTGACGACCGAGACGCCGCTGAAGCCGGCATTGGCGATGTCGTACGCACCGGTCGTCATCAGCATCGTCATCGCCGGCAGGCGGGCGCCGAGGACCGGGTACGCCCCGGCGTCCTGCACGACATCCAGCTGATACGCCGTGATGCGCCCGTCGCGGGTGCCGCCCAGCCGGGCGTGCTGGATCTGGCCCCGACCATGGACCATCGCCACCATGTTCTCGGTGCGCGTCTCCGTCCAACGGACGGGACGGCCGGCCACCTGGGCATAGAACCCGAGCGCCGCCTCGTCCGGGAACGTCCGCGACTTGGCGCCGAACCCCCCGCCCACGTCGGGGACGACGACCCGGACCCGCGCCGGGTCCAGCCCGTAGACGGTCGCGAGCAGGTCGCGGGCGGGGTGCGCGCCCTGGCAGGCCGCGTAGTGCACGAGGCGGCCGTCGTCGGTCCAATACGCCGCCGCCGAGCGGCCCTCGATGGGCGCCGCGGTGAGGCGCTGGTTGACGATCCGCTCCTCGACCACGACCTCGCAGCCGTCAAAGTCCGCCTGCGAGCCGGAGGCGAACCGCTGTACCACGTTGGTGCCGACCTCGGGGAACAGCAGCCACTCGTCACGCAGCGCGGCCTCGGGATCGACCACCGCCGGGAGCGGCTCGTAGTCGACCACCACCAGGTCGGCGGCGTCGCTCCCTCGCGCCCGATCCTCGGCGATGATGGCGACGACCGCCTCGCCCACGAAGCGCACCACGCCGCGCGCCACGAACGGCCGCCGCATGCCCTCGGGAAGGCCGGAGGTGGAGTGCGGCGCCAGACCCAGCTCGGCCAGGTCGTCTCCCGTCAGCACCGCGAGCACGCCCGGGGCCGTCTTGGCCCAGGACAGGTCGATGCCCGTGATCCGCGCGTGGGCCACCGGCGAGCGGACGTAGGTCAGCCAGGCCGCGTCGGGGAGCACCACGTCCTCGACGTACGTTCCGCCGGCGGTCAGGAACCGGGGATCCTCCAGCCGCGCCACCCGGTTGCCCAGGATGCTGCCCAACCGGTCCTCCCCTCGTACTGCTGCGGCGGGCCGCCGGCCTCGACCCTACGGGCTCGACGGGCCGGTGTCAGAATGCCAGGGAACCTGACAACACCCCGGAGCGCAGCGGTGCACGTCGAGAAGGCCATCGTGTTCGCCGAACGGGAGGGCTTCCGGGCCCTGGAGCTCGACGTCTACACGCCGGGCACTCCCGGCAACGATCCCGACCGGCTCCGGCCGCTGCTGGTGTACATCCACGGTGGCGGCTGGCGGGTGAGCCATCGGAGCCGGCCGCCCCGGGAGACCCGAGACTGGTCGCCCGGCGCCTTCGAGCGGTTGGTCGACGCCGGGTTCGTCGTCGCCGCTCCGGACTACCGCCTCAGCGGCGAGGCGCTCTTTCCCGCCCAGCTCGACGACACGCTGGAGGCGCTCCGCTGGCTCAAGGCCAACGCCGGCGACCTCGGCGTGGTCCCCGAGCGGACCTACCTGTGGGGCGCGTCGGCCGGCGGCAACTTGGCGGCGCTGGCGGCGCTGGTCGCCGGCGCACCCCGGGTCGCCGGCGTGGTCTGCTGGTACCCGATCACCGACCTACCGGCGCTGGACCACGACGCCGCCGACACGTACGAGGCCCACCTGCTGGGCGGGCCCATCGGTCAGAACCTCGACCGGGCGCGGGCCGCCAGCCCGGTGGCGCACGTCCACGGCGGCGCGCCACCGTTCCTGCTGCAGCACGGCGAGGAAGACAGGTGGGTGCCCCACGACCAGAGCGTCCGCCTGGCCGCTGCGCTGCGGGCCGCGGGCGTGCCGGTCGAGTTCGAGTCGGTCCCGGGCGCGGACCACTTCTTCGAAGGCGCCACCGACGCCGACATCGAGGCGATCTTCGGGCGCGCCGTGGACTTCCTGGTCCGGCTGGATACGGGCGCCCCGGCCCGGGCCCGCTAGTGCCCGGAGGTTAGAGACGCCTCGAGCTTGGCGACCGCCTGGTCGATCGTGAAGCTGGCGGCCTTCTGCCGCGGCGGGAACTCCTCGAAGGTCTCGAGGAACTGGCCGACCACCGCCGCGGCTGTCAAGGCGAGGATGCCGTTCTCGGCCACCCAGTCCCAGTACGTGTTGGACGTGACGTCGGCCCGCTCGAAGGGATCGGTGCGCAGGTTGAACAGCTTCGGGAGGCGGAGCGGCACGAACGGGTCGGCCCAGATCTGCAGCGTTCCCTGGACGCGCTGTTCCATGAACACGACCTTCCAGTTGTCGAAGCGCAACGCAAGGACGTCGCCGTCGTCGGAGAAGTAGACGAAGAACTGGCGCGGGCTCCGATCGACCTCGCCGGTGAGGTATGGCAGCAGGTTGAAGCCGTCGATGTGGACCTTGTACGTCCGGTCACCGATCTGGTGGCCTCCCTTGAGCTTGTCGACGATGTCCGGGTCGCCGGCCGCGGCCAGGAACGTCGGCAGCCAGTCGTGGTGCTGGATGATCTCGTTGGAGACGCCGCCAGCGGCGATCCGTCCCGGCCAGCGGATGAGCTCCGGGATGCGGAACGCGCCCTCCCAGTTCGTGTTCTTCTCGCTGCGGAACGGCGTCATGCCGCCGTCAGGCCACGTGTTCATGTGGGGACCGTTGTCGGTCGAGTACACGACGATCGTGTCGTCCGTGATCCCGAGCGCATCCAGCTTGTCGAGCAGCGCCCCGACCGCCTTGTCGTGGTCGATCATCGTGTCGTGGTAGGGCGACTGCCAGCGCCCCGCCTGGCCGAGGCTCTCCGGCTTGGTGTGGGTCCGGAGGTGCATGTGGGTCGTGTTGAACCAGACGAAGAACGGCGTCCCCACCGCGTGCTGCCGGTCGATGAAGTCGAGCGCGTGCTCTAGGACCTCGTCGTCGATCGTCTCCATGCGCTTCTTCGTCAGGGGGCCCGAGTCCTCGATGCGCTGCCTGCCGACGCGTCCCCAGCGGGGCTCCTCCGTCGCCTCGTCCTCGTCGGCCGCCCAGCAGTGCAGGACGCCGCGCGGCCCGAACCGCTCCCGGAAGTGCGGGAAGTCGTCCGGCGGCGGGTAGTTGGGCGACTCCGGATCCTCCTCGGCGTTCAGGTGGTAGAGGTTGCCGAAGAACTCGTCGAAGCCGTGCACGGTGGGAAGGAACTCGTTCCTGTCGCCGAGATGGTTCTTCCCGAACTGCCCGGTCGCGTAGCCGTGCGGCTTGAGCAACTCCGCGATCGTGGGGTCCTCGGCCCGCAGGCCCAGCGGCGCAGCGGGTATCCCTACCTTGCTCAACCCGGTGCGGAAGACGCTCTGGCCGGTGATGAACGACGACCGTCCCGCCGTGCAGCTCTGCTCGCCGTACGAGTCGGTGAACCGCATCCCTTCATTGGCGATGCGGTCGATGTTCGGCGTCCGGTAGCCCATCAGCCCGTCGCTGTAGCAACTCAGGTTGGTGATCCCGATGTCGTCGCCCCAGATGACGAGGATGTTCGGCTTGTCCTGAGCCACGGTGTGCCTCCTCGGTCGACGCCTTCCGCTCAACGCTGGGAGGCGTGCGCCCCGTGGGGCATCACCCACCCTGGGTGGTTGGCCCCAGAGCGAACTCGTCGAGGTCGACGCCGCACACGATGTCGCCGGCGAAGTGCGGGCGCACGCGCGCTTCCCACTCCGCCTCGGTCAGGTCGACGTCACCGGGCACCAGGTGCGAAAGCACCAGGGTGCCGACACCCGCCTCGGTGGCGATCGCGCCGACCTGTTCGGGGGTCGAATGCGAGCTGGCCAGGTGGTTGCGGATGGCCTCGAAGTTGGGCAGGCGGCGCAGGCGCTGGGCCAGCAGTTCGACGGCGATCACCTCGTGGACCAGCACGTCGGCACCGCGGGCCAGTCGAACGACGTTGCCACACGGAGCGGTGTCGCCCGAGAACACGACCGAGCCGTGCGGGGTGTCGAAGCGGAAGCCGAAGGCCGGGAAGACCGGGGCGTGCTGCACCAGGATGGCGCTCACGCGCACGCCGTGGTCGTCCTCGGGATGGATGACAACAGGATCCATGTCCGGGGCTGCCGCCGCCGCGCCGGCGCCGGCGCAGCCGAGGTCGATGTCGGGCGCAACCCCGTCGCGGACGATGCCGACCTCGTGGACCCGCACCGACTCGGTGACGCTGCGGCGGCCCTCGTCGGCGACGCGGAGGTTGATGTTGTAGGCGTGGGCGCGCAGCAGGTGATCGACCGTGGCCCGGACGCCGGGAGTCGGCGCGTCCGGGAACACCAGGGGTCGCTCGTCGCCGGGCGGGAACACCGGTATCGGGAGGCCTGCGGGACCGGGGCCGTACACGTCGATCGTCTGCGGTGGCCAGCTCCCCAGCAGCAGGTTGGCCAGGTCCACGACGTGGTCGGCATGGAGGTGGGTCACGAACAGGGCTCGGACCAACGGCCGGTCCGGCCCGAGGTTGGGGTTGAGCGTCAACCCCGCACGCCAGAGCTGGCGGTGGGCACCCTCGCCGCAATCGACGAGGTACGCGGCGTCGTCGACCACGATCGCGTTGGCGTACCCGGAGCGGGTCGCCTTGGGGTTCGAACCGCCGGCCGTGCCCAGGAGCACCACACGGTGCGCCACGTCGGTTCGGCGGGGCGGCCTCCGCTCCGCCAGCACGGCACGCCAGTCCGGTCTGCGGGGCGTCACCAGGTCCATTGCCGCCGACGGTACTGGTCGCCCACATACGTCAGGGAGCCTGATGTTTCTGCGCGCTCAACTACAGTGAGCCGCTGGGTCCGTGTGTGGGCGGGCCGGTCACAGTAGGGGGGTCGACAGTGACGACGACGAACGGCGAGATCACGTTCCCTGGGCCGGACGAGATCGAGGGGTTCTGGGCGCTGGACAAGATGCATGCGCCCCGGCCCGTCACCCCCCTGTCGTTCGATCTGGTGGTGCGCACCCTGGCCGAGGGGTTCACCAAGGCGCAGGCCGAGTACGACTGCCCGATCATGGTCAGCACCAAGGAGGTCAACCACTACTTCTACGTGGCCTTCCACCCCATCCCCGACGAGGCCGAGATCGCCGACCGGATGACCCGCTACCACGGCAAGCTCGCGGACATGGTCCCGGGGGTCGGCAAGACCTGGGACGAGGAGTGGAAGCCGGAGGTGATCGCCAACAACGTTCCGCTCAAGACCGAGGACTACTCGGGACTCAGCGACGACGAGCTGATCGGGAAGCTCGACGACCTGACCGATCAGATGCGGCACCAGTGGTGGATCCACGGCCACATCAACTTCGTGCTCCTGTCCAGCAGTGCGTTCTGCGACCTCTACGACACGATCATGAAGCCGGACGACCCCACGGAGTCCTATCAGACGCTCCACGGCTTCCAGACCACGTCCGTCGACGCCAGCCGTGGGCTGTGGGCGATGAGCCGCGTGGCGCTCGCCAGCCCGACGTTGAAGCAGCTGTTCGAGTCGACCGAGCCCAAGGACATTCCGGACAGGCTCGACGCCACCGAGGAGGGCCGGGCGTTCCGGCAGAAGCTCGACGAGTTCCTGTTCGATTACGGCTGGCGCCACGACGCCGTGTACGACCTCGCCGACGTGCCGTGGCGTGAGAACCCGTCGATCCCCCTGGCGAGCATCGCCAACATGATGGAGCTCGACGAGAGCGACGATCCCGAGGTCGTCTACCAGCAGAAGGTCGCGAGGCGCGTGGAGCTCCTGGACGCAGCCCGCGCCAAGCTCGCCGACGACCCCGAGACGCTGGCGAAGTTCGACGAGCTGTACGAGGCGGCGCGCTACAGCTTCCCGCTCACCGAGGACCACGCGTTCTACATCGACCAGCTCTTCATCAGCGTGTTCCGCCGGTTCGCACTCGCCGTGGGCGAGCGGCTCGTGGCCAAGGGCGTCCTCGACCGGCCCGACGACGTCTTCTTCCTCTACCGCGACGAGGTCGTCGCCGCCTTGGCCGACGGCGGTGACCAGCGGGAGACGGTCACCGAGCGGCGGGCGAGCATGGAGGCCGCCAGCCGCGTCCCGGCGCCCACCACGCTCGGCAACCCGCCACCACCGCCCGACGCGCCCGACCCGTTCATGGACGCGCTGGTGTACCGGCTGCTCGGCATGGTCCCACCGGAGGAGAGCGCCGACCCGGGAGCGCTCAAGGGCGTCGCCGGCTCACGGGGCGTCTACACGGGCACGGCCAGGGTGGTGCGATCGCTGGACGAGGCGACCGCGCTCGAGGACGGCGAGGTCATGGTGTGCGAGATGACCCTGCCGCCGTGGGTGCCGGTGTTCTCGGTCGCGGGCGCCATCGTCGCCGACGTGGGTGGCGTCCTGTCGCACACCGCGATCGTGGCGCGTGAGTTCGGCGTCCCCGCCGTGGTGGGCACCGAGGTCGGCACGACGGCCATCAAGACCGGCCAGACCATCACCGTCGACGGCACCAAGGGTTTCGTCTACCTCGACGGCCGCAGCGCCACCGAGGCCGCCACGACGTCGACGGCCTGGTAGTCGCGCTCGCCGGTCAATTCGCTGGCGGCTCGCCGAGAGTCGCTGTCATGGTGCGGCCATGGTGCGGCCGGTGCCTGCCGTCCACTTCGGCGAGCGAATCGCGTCCGCGGTTCGACGTGCTGTGGGGCGACCTGTTCGATCCTGCGGTCGTCGACCCAGCAGTGGACTTCCTCGCCGACCTGGCGGGAACCGGCGCAGCCCTGGAACTCGGCATCGGTACCGGCCGCATCGCCTTGCCCCTCAGCCGCAAGGGGGTGCGCGTGCACGGGATCGAACTGTCGCCGGCCATGGTCGCCCAGCTGCAGGCGAAGCCGGGTGCCGGCGATATCGGCGTGACCATCGGCGACTTCGCGAGGACCACCGTCGACCAGCGGTTCACGCTCGCCTACCTCGTCCGCAACACCATCACGAACCTCACGACGCAGGCGGAACAGGTCGCCTGCTTCCGCAACGTCGCCGCCCATCTCGAGCCCGGCGGCCACTTCGTCATCGAGGTCTACATCCCGGAGCTCCAACGGCTCCCGCCGGGCGAGACCATCCACACGTTCACGAAGACCGCGACGCATCTCGGCTTCGAGGAGTACGACATCGCAGCCCAGACCGCCGTCTCGCACCACTACTGGCTGATCGACGGCCGGATCGAAACCTTCTCGTCGCCCCACCGCTATGTGTGGCCGTCCGAGCTCGACCTCATGGCGGAGGTGCCAGCGGTCGACGCCGTCTCGCGTGCTGCGCGCCGTGCGGTCTTGGTCGTACTCGTGGCTGCCTTGCGAGCCGTGCGGCCAGTAGTGGTCGCGCCTCGCCTGGCGGTGGTTGCCGTCTGCTTCGCCGACTTGCGGGCAGAAGTGACCGTTCCCTTGGCCGCGGTTTTTGCGGCTCGTGCGGTGCTGGTGCCGCCGCGCTTTGCAGCACGCACGGTGCGCTCGCCGCCGGCCTTGGCCGATGATCCCGAGGCCCGGGCGGTGCGTGCTGTCCGATCGCTGGCGTGCTTCGCCCTGCGCGTGGCCTCGATGGCGGCTTCTGTCGCATCCGAGGCACTAGATCGCACCTGTGTGGCGGTGTTGCGAGCCACCTTCGCTCCTCGTGGGGACACCCGGGGCCTGTCGCGTCGCAGCACGGTGGCGATGATGTCGCCGATCGCGGTTGCGCCGCCCTGGGCCAAACCGTTCAGCATGTCCGCGATGCGGTCGCCGACGCCGGCGGCAGTACCCACGACCAGATTTCCGGGGGGCGTATCAGGTGCACGGGGGTGCGGACGGGTCGGGGCGATCTTCCTCGCTACTGCCATGGCCTCGCCGAGGTCGCTCAGTGCCTTACGGCCCAGCTCGTCGCGCACCATGGGGAACAATTCACCTTCCTCCACGTCGATGTGCTGGCGCACGTTGTTGATGAGGACGGTCACTTTCGCGTCGAAACGCTCGTCTTCCGGGGACCTGCCGTCGAGTTCGGAGAGCAGCCACTTCACGACGTGATGCTCCTCGAGGCTCTCGATGCGGAGGTCGTCGGCATCGGGGACCGTCGCCCTCACGGCCGGGTAGAACAGCTGCTCCTCGATCGCCGCATGCACCGAGAGCTCCTCGATGATGCGGTCGACGATCGTGCGCTTCTCCACGAAGGCTCGGTCCCCCGTCCGTTCGAACCGCCTGAACAGGCGCCCCACGGCCTCGTGGTCATCCTTGAGCATGCTTATCGCGTCCATCCGCCCCGGGATACCCACGTAGAGCGCGAGCTAACCGCGGTACGTCGGAACGTTGGGGCTCCCGGCCACTGCTGTGCGGCCGCCCCGGCGTGATGGCACGGTCGCCCGCCTGCTGGGCCGGGTGGGCCACCGATGCCGACCAGTCGACACCCTGTTGACCGACAGGGGGGTAGGTCGGTGCCAGTCGCGGTCGTCGGCACGGCCCGAAGGATGACGCTGCTGTGCTGGGATCTGATGACCATTGGTCAGAACTACGCCCTCGTCGGCCTGGCTACCGCTTGGCAAGGTGGCGGGAGTGCATGCGGTCCCAGAAGCGCAGGTTGCGGCATGCCGACACGAACGCCGCCGCGTCGGCGGCGTTGCGGAGCGGCACGAACCCTTCGTCGCGCTCGTCACCGATGCCGGCGGCAGCCAGCAGCGGCTCGGCGGCGTCGACGTGGGCAATGAACTTGCTGTGGGCGTGGGCATCCGCGACGAAGTCACGTGCGGCCGGGTCGCCGGCAAGCGCCGCTGCGCCCTGGTCGCTCGCCATGAGCGCCACGGCGTCAAAAAGCACGGACGACCCCCCACCCACGTTGCGGTCCGCCGGGGTCCGGTCCCCGCTGCTGGTCACGATCCCACCGACGGTGGGTGCGACCAGCTCGAGCATCGCGCCCTCCTCGTCCAACGCGGCCCGCAGCGCATCGAGCAGCGCACCGTCGGCACCGTCGGTGACCAGGGCACCGACCTTGCGCCCCGCGAAGCTGTCGGGACCGTTGCGGATGATGCTGAGCGCCGGCGACGGCGCGAGGCCGTCGACCGGGGTGCGGGCGGCCTTGAGCGGCTCGGGCAGCGCGAGGCCCAGGCCCTTGGCGACGTTGGTCGCCAGCTCGTCCGAGACGTTGCGGAGCCCGGCGACCATCCGGATCCGGATGTCCTCGGTCTCCACCTTGCTGAGCTCGAACACGAACGCGTCGCCGATGTGGGTCTGCTCGATGTCGGTCTGGCTGTCCCAGAACTGGCGCGCCTGGCTGTAGTGGTCGGCGAAGCTCTCGGGCCGGAGCCGCCGCTTCTCGCCCGACTCCGGCGTCGGGAACGACCTGAAACCCCGGGCCGGGTCCTCCCGCGGGCCCCGGTCGGCTGGCTGCGACCACGAGTTGGGCTCGTACGCCGCGCGCCCATGCGGGTTGCTCATCGCCATGTGGCCGTCCTGCTGCAGCGTGGCCCAGGGGCACTTCGGCGCGTTGATCGGCAGGTGGGTGAAGTTCGGGCTCCCGAGCCGCTTGAGCTGGGTGTCGAGGTAGGAGAAGTTGCGCCCCTGGAGCAAAGGGTCATTGGTGAAGTCGACTCCTGGCACGATGTTCTGGGTGCAGAACGCAACCTGCTCGGTCTCGGCAAAGAAGTTGTCGACCACGCGGTCCAACACGAGGCGGCCGACCCGTCGCACTGGGACGTCTTCCTCCGGGATGAGTTTCGTGGCATCGAGCACGTCGAAGGAGAACCGGTCGGCGAACTCGTCGTCGAAGAGCTGGAGGCCCAACTCCCACTCGGGGTAGTCCCCGGCTTGGATCGCATCCCACAGGTCACGCCGATGGAAGTCCGGGTCTGCACCGCTGATCTTCACCGCCTCGTTCCACACCACCGACTGCATCCCGGCCTTCGGCTTCCAGTGGAACTTCACGAACGTCGAGCGACCCTCGTCGTTCACGAACCGGAACGTGTGGACCGCGAATCCTTCCATGAACCGGAACGACCGGGGGATTGCCCGGTCCGACATGACCCACATCAGCATGTGCGCCGTCTCGGGCATCAACGACGCGAAGTCCCAGAACGTGTCGTGCGCCGACTGCGCCTGCGGGAACCCGCGGTCGGGCTCCGGCTTCACCGAGTGGATGACGTCCGGGAACTTGATGGCATCTTGGATGAAGAACACCGGGATGTTGTTGCCGACCAGGTCCCAGTTGCCCTCCTGGGTGTACAGCTTGACCGCGAAGCCCCGCACGTCCCGGGCGAGGTCGCTGGACCCCTTGTTGCCCGCAACGGTGGAAAACCGCACAAACGCCGGCGTCCGGCGCCCGGCCTCCTTGAACGGGTCCGCCCGCGTGATCTCGGCGAGCGACTCGTACGCCTCGAAGTAGCCGTGCGCGCCATAGCCCCGAGCGTGCACAACCCGCTCGGGGATCCGCTCGTGGTCGAAGTGGAAGATCTTCTCCCGGAAGTGGAAGTCCTCGAGAGCGCTGGGCCCGCGCTCCCCCACGGTCAGGGTGTTCTGGTCGTCCGCGACCGGAATGCCCTGTTGCGTCGTGAGGACCGGCGCCTCGCCGGCCACCGTCTGGTGGGTCTCGCCTCCCGCACCGCGGGTCCCGTTCAGGCCATCTGCGTCCGCCATGAGCGTCCCTCCGTCGTCGAGCAGCGTCCCGCTCGGCCGCTACCCACCCACCGGGTCGCCAATCGGATCCTGGGCCCGCCCTCGTCACAACTCCGGCAGGCGGCGAGGTGACGTCAGGCGGGCAACGAGCATGAGGACCGACCAGCGGTCCTGGGTGGTGAACGACGGAGCCCCAAGGCCCTGTGTGCGAGGCGTTGGAACATTGAAGATGGTGCCCAGAGCGGCCGCGGCGACGACGAGCGCAAGGTTGAGCGGCCGCCGTGACGAGGACGTAGTGGACGGTCACGACCGCGGGCCGACGATCGCCGGCGACGTCGATGGGCAGGCGCGGCGGAAGAAGTGTCACTCCGCGGCCGATACCCTCGCGGAGTCGCCGGGTCGCGGAGACGCGCTGAGACGTCGCTGAGATCTGGCGGGTGATCAGTTCGACGGCCTCTTGGCTGTGTCCTTGATCTCCTCGGCGGCACCGGTAGCGTCAGATTTGACTTGTTGTGCGGCGCCTCTGGCCTCGTCTCTCACCGTTTCTGCCGCACCCGCCGCCTGTTCACGCACCTGGGTGACCGCGTCCTCGGCCTCGGGACGCAGGTGCTCGGCGGCCTCCTGGGCCATTGACTTGGCCTCGTCCTTTGCCTCGTCGAGCATCGGTTTCAGCTGCTCCGCAGCCTGGTGTTCCTGCTTGGTGGGCGGCACCAGAGTGGCGGTGAGCAAGCCGGCACCGAAGGCGATCAAACCCGCCGCCAGCGGATTACCTTCGGTTACCGAGCCGAGGGCCTGGGGTGCGTCGGACACTCGCTCCTTAACAGCTTGAGTCGTCTCGGCGGTCTTGTCGGTGACCGTGCTAGTGGCATCGGACATGCCGCTTCGAGTGCCGTCAGCCGTACCCATCACCTTGTCGCGCAGGCGGCCGAACCCTTGCCGGAGGGCCGCCCTTCGGCGTTCTACCATCCGCCCTGGGCTAACCCGGTCGCCGACTGCCTCCAGGTCGTCGCCTAGCGCCTCGCGTTGGCGTTCCAGGTCGGACTTCAACTCAGTTGCTCGCGTGCCCATTGCACGTCCTCCCTCATCGTCTCTGCAGTCTTTTCGGGGACCGGTCGGACCCGACTCAGCCTGTCTTTGCCCTTGGGGACCAAGACGGCCGCGGCGACGGCGTAGACCGCGCCCACGATCAAGAACGCCACACCCTCGGGCAGAACCTCGGACAATCCCCACGCCGCCGCGAACGACAACAGCACGACCGCCAGCAGGGCGCACAACGCCCCGCCGGTCAGAATCCCGGCACCCCTTCCCGCAGCGGCGATCTCCTCTTGGAGCTCGACCTTGGCCAGCTCGACCTGCGTCGACACCAACTCGGAAAAGTCCCGCGACACACGGCCCAGCAGCTCCCCCAACGACTGCTCCGGTTCGATCGGCTGGGACGGATCGTGTGGGCGCTCGATCCTGGTGGTCGAGCGGATGTGCTCATCGGCGCTCATCTCAACCCCCTCGTGGCTCGTTGGACGCCGGCGCCGTGGGGAGCGCTTCGTAGTCCGGTGCGCGGGGTGTCGCCTGGCTGGTCCCGGTTCCCGGCGACCCCTCGTATCCCGTCTCGACCGAACCGCTGGGGGCGCTACCACCGGTCGGCCCGACGTCGGACGACCCGTTGTCGCTCGGCTCCTGCGCCAGGTTGCGCACCACACGACCGGCGACGAGTCCCACGCCGAACGCGCCGAAGAGGAAGAGGCCAGGCCGATTGCGACCAACGCTGCGCAGCTGGCCGAGCACGCCGTCGATCCCATCCCCTCGGAGACGTTCAGAAAACTTCTGCGTGCGCACCGCCGCCTCGCGGGCCATGTCGCTGACGGCACCTGCCTCGCCCTTCTCGCCCATCGAGCGCAGCTGCCTGCTGACATCGTTCAAGCCCTGCGCCAGCCGATCGACCTGCGCGTTGGCCTGGGTGCGCAACTCCTGGCGAGTATCGCCCGCGAGCCGACGAGCCTGTTCGTTGACCCCTCGCACCACCTCGTGGGCTTCGTCCTGGGTCGTCGAAGCCACCTGGCGGGCCTGCTCGCTCGTCGTCGACGCGACCTCCCGGGCCTTTTCCTTACCGGTCGACGTAGCCTCCCGAGCCCGGTCGCCGGCTGACGCATCCTCCTGCCATGTGCCCTGCTGCGGTCGGGGCCGCTCGAGCCGATCTCCGGGGTCATCTGTTGCCGGCTCGCTGGCCGTCGGACGGTCCTGGTCGCTCATCTCGCCCTCCTCATCGTCCCGTGGTCCCTTTCCAGACGACACCTGCCTTCCCACGAGCTGAGAAGCCAAACGGCCACGATGGGGGGCCCGATCAGCGTGAGCACTTCGAGCTCCATGTGATCGAGCCCCCCGCCGGGCTTGCCGCTGTGGAGCGCTGCGTGATGGTCGTATCGACCGCAAACCCACGGGGAACGAGTGAGGTCATGGCCGGCGCCGACACGCTGTGTTCGAGTCGCGCATCGTCGTGCTCAGGGCGCTCCCGGTCTTGACGATCTGCTGTGTGCGGTGTCCTCTCGTCGGATTCGACCTCGAACTGCCGGTGACGGACCACGAGCGGCGGACCGCGGCACTGTTGATCGATGAGGCGGGGTTGGCCGGCCACAGTTTCGCGTGCCTCCACCCGGGCGCTTCTCGTCAGGATCGTCGGTATGTGGCTGCCGGCGCGGTTCGCCGAGGTCGGCGACCACCTGTCCGACCCACGGCTTTGTCGTGGTGCTGACGGGAGCGGCGGATGAGGCTGGCCTGGTGCATGCCGTCGCGAACCTGATGCACGGCGGGGCGATCGATCTGGCCGGACGAACGGGGCTCGGCGCACTCGGAACGCTGTATCAGCACGCGCGTTCTACGACCAGCAACGGGTCAGTGGAGCGGTCGAGATCTGCCGGGGCTGTCCGGTGCGGGCACTGTGCGCCGAAGACTCGGTGGGCGAGCTCCACTGCATCTGGGTTGGTTGCCGACGGTCAAACACGGGTCCGCAGTCGCGATCGGTGCCGTCCACGACGGGACGTGGCGCTTCTTCTGAGCTTCTGGGTCCGCGATCATGCGGGTAGGAGCTGGTCCATGCGCTTCGTCGTCCGTGCGTTCCATCACCCTGCTCCTCGCGTTTCTGGCCCTTATGGCGGCCGCGCCGGCGGCCAGTGCGCAGAGCGAAGAGGAGCCCGACAACATCGTCGTGCTGACCGGTCGGGCCGAGGTCCGAGCGGGCGAGACGGTCGACAACGTCATCATCTTCGACGGTCCCGTGGTCGTCGAGGGCACGGTGAACGATGCGCTCGTCGCGTTCAACGGCGACGTTCTCATCAGGGGCACCGCCCGTGAGGATGTCGTCGCCGCCGACGGCACGGTTACCGTCGCGGATGGCGGGCGGATCGAGGGCGATGTCGTGTCGCGGCACCGGCCGGTCGTGGAGGGCGACGGCCGCCTCGATGGGTCGTGGGAGCGCTGGAACCCGCGGGCGTGGAGCAAGGCCACGTCAGTGGTGGGCTGGCTCGCCGTGTGGCTGGCGTTCACCGTCTCGAGCCTGATCCTGGGTCTCCTGCTGGGCCTGCTCGCGCCCCGAGCCGCTGTCGCGGTCGACGCTGCCGCCGCCCGCGGCTTCGGGGCGGTGGTCCTGTGGGGACTGGTGCTGTTGATCGGTCTACCCATCGTCGCCGCCATTGCCATGGTCACCCTCGTCGGGTTGCCCCTCGGGGTCGGTTTGCTGCTGGCGCTCGGGCTGATCTACGGCATCGGGTACACGGCCGGGGCGTGGATCCTCGGCCGCCGCGTCGTCACTGGGGCCTCACCGATCGTCGCCTTTCTGGTGGGCTGGGGCATCCTGCGGGTGATCGCGCTGGTCCCCGTCCTGGGCTGGCTGGTGTCGCTGGCCGCGATCGTCGTGGGTCTGGGTGCGATCGCCGTGGCGGCCCGCCGCGCCCGCCGGCGTGACGTGGTCGCTGATGAGTCTGGGGAACCGGTGCGGACCCCGCCGGCCCCTCCGCCGCCAGCGCCCACGCCCACATAGCTCGAGACGACCACCGGCTTCTCGCACGGCCGCCGCTGGTAGCGCGCTACCTCCCCCCGACCCGTAGTCCGAGAGACCGTGACCGATCGTCCATGGCGATCACTGGTATCCGTTGCGCTGGTTGTCGTCGGCGACATCGTCTACCCCGTGTCGCTGACTCCACGGGTTTCGGTCACGCCGATGGCGGTGTAAGGCTCGGTTGGCGACCTGGGTCTGAGAGGCAGTCGAGCGCGGGCCGACACCTAGCCGTCGACGTCATCGAGGCGGTGGGGCGGGTCGACCGCCTGCGGGCGGTCGGGGTCAGCGTGGGCAGTGACGCCGCCGAGGAGTCGGCCCACGAACGCTGGCGGTGGTCTGGGACGGCTTCCCCGAGGTGCTGCGGCTGTGCAGCGGCCCTGGGGTCCAGAGGGCTCGCCCGCCGGCCGGGGGTCGGGTGGGCCGCCGACGCCGACCAGCTCGACACCGTGCTGACCGACAGGGCGTAGTTCGGGGCCGGGCAACAGCGATCGAAACGCCAGGCCGCCTCCGCCTCAGCGGTAGGTGACCGGTTCTTGGGTGGCATGTCATCGAGCTGGCCTTGCTGGCTCAGCCGGGTAGAGCCAGGAGCACGAGGGTCGACCAGGTGATGTGCGTGAGGGTCGGAGCGAGGATGGCCCGTGTGGCTTGGCGCTCCAGCATGAATACCGTGCCCATCGCTGCCGCGGCCACGACAAGGGCCATGTTTAGGGTCGCCACCGTGACCAGCACGTAGATGGCGGTTGCGACCGCAGCCCTATGGTCGCCGACGAGGGCGACGGGGAGTGCACCCCGGAAGAAGCGCTCCTCCGCCACGGCGTTGACGACTGCGATCGCCAACACCAGCGCCGTGGGTCCGGCGTCGGCCGTGGCGAGCACCGAGTCGATGGCACCGCCCAGGCCTGGCACATGGCGGGCCACGAGCGACGCTCCAAGGAAGGCCGCGAAGGCCAGACCCCCCAGCACGACCGCCGCCAGCAAACTGCGCGGGCTCTCCGTCCGGTCGGTGGACCGGCTGAGATGGAGCGGGCCCGCCGCCACGCTGCCCGTCACCCAGATGGCCGCGAGAAGGAAGCCGAGCAGCGTGAAGGCCCGGGAACCACGCGGGGCTGCCAGCGTGGCTCCCAGCATCGCCGTCCCCACCGCCAGGGTGGCGGCAACGACGAGCCGGCGCCGCCGCCGGGCATGCGCAGGTTCGATGGGCTCGGGGAGGAGCTGGGGCGTCAGGAGATCACGAACTGCCTGCATCCGCCGAGCCGCGCAAGCGGTACGCGCGGGCCGCGAGGGCTGCGGCCGCCGCTTCGGGGAAGTCCATGGGTCGGTGGTGGACGAGCTCCTCGATGCGGTGGTCGTGCACGATGACCTCGTTGGTCATCGAGTCGACCAATGCGGCCGCCGTGGTCAGGTCGACGTCGGTGACCAGCCGGAGCCACTGGGACGAGAGCCGGGGCGTCAGCACCGGCACCGGCAGGATGACCCGTCGGCGGCCGGTCATCTGGGCAACCGTAATCAGCATGTCCTGGTAGCTGAGCGCATGGGGGCCACCGATCTCGTAGGTCTCGCCGATCGCCGCGTCGAGGCCGGCAACACCCACGAGAAATCGCACGGCGTCGGCGAGGGCGATCGGCTGGGTATGGGTCTGCACCCACCGCGGCGTGACCATGGCGGGGAGCCGTTCGACGAGCTGGCGGAGTATCTCCCAGCTGATGCTGCCGTCGCCGATGACGATGCCGGCCCGTAGCACCGTCGTCGGCACGGTGTCCGACAGGATCCGCTCCACCTCTCGCCGACTGCGCAAATGAGGCGAGAGGGCGTCGTCGTCCTCGCCCAAGCCGCCCAGGTACACGATCTGCGAGACGCCGGCAGCGGCCGCAGCATCTCCGAAGGCGCGGGCGCCGGCCCGGTCGCGCTCGGCGAAGTCGGTGTGGGCCAGGGAGTGCACCAGGTAGAAGGCGACGTCCTGGCCATCGAGCGCCGACGGGAGGCTCCCAACGTCGCCTATGTCACCCCCCACCGCAGCCCCCGTGCCGCGGTACTGCTCCGGACGGCGCGTCATGGCGGTGACGTCGTGGCCTGCCGCATCGAGCGCGGCCGTGACATGTCGGCCGACAAACCCGGTGGCGCCGGTCACAAGTGTCTTCACGAGTACTCCAAGCCGATCGGGTGGCCGTCCCTCACCGGCAGCAACTACCCGCCGCTGCCCGGTTGATACAGCCCGCAGCCGCCGAGCACGCGAGTGCCGCCCCGTCGTGGAGCGATCCGGGTGTCCCAGCCCGGTACACCTTCCGGTGCGCCACCCGCTGCACGTGGCGAGCGAGCGGCGACGAACGGCCTGGTCATCGCGCCCCCGGCAGGGCTCGAACCTGCGGCCTACCGCTGGGAGACCCTGACCGATCGTCCGGTGCGTCGGCCTGGTGCGGACGGCAGGGCCGCCGCACGGTCCTCACCGGTGCGCGGGAAGTCGCCACGCCGGACTCGGTGGCCGCAACACGGGCGCGACCAGCGCCATCACACCAGAGGAATCGATGAACGTCAGTCCGCGGGCCTCAACAGTGACGGCGACCGCGCGCGTCCCGAGCACTTCGCTGACAGCACCCCAGAACGGCTCGATGCCGGTCATGTCGAAGTCACCGACGAGGATGACGGCGGCTTCGGTGCCGTCGCACTTCGCCTCGACGTACAGGACGTCGCCTGGCAAGGGCTCCACTTCATCCGGCTCGGCGACCCGCCCGGGCTGTCGCCGATCACGACGTGGGTCGGTTCGTGACTGTCGAGGAGGCGTTGGTGGCGGCCGACGAGGTGTGGGCGTCTAGGTGACCTGGGACGACACTGGCATGTGGCACATGGTCTATGGCCGGTCCAGCCTGTCCCCGCGCACGAACAACCCAGCTTCCACCAAACAAGGCAGAAGGAGCACACCGCTCGTGGGGAACCAACGACCCAGCTCGGCGCCAGAAATCGGAGCCGCAGCCGGCGAGGGCACTGGGCAGCCAATGGCTGGTGTGGGCGTGGGAGCGGCGGGTAGCGCAGCGCCATGGCGGGTACCACGTCGGAGTTTCGGGACGAGGGGTTGGAGCGAGGCCGTAGCGCGGAGCGCCCGACCGAGATCGGTATCCGCGGCTACCAGGACGTCTTCGCCCGCGTGAAACGCAACATCAAACGGGACGACGTCTCGCTCCTCGCCGCCGGCGTCGCCTTCTACGCCTTGCTCGCGCTAGTCCCCGCACTCGTGGCGCTTGTATCGGTCTACGGCCTCGTCGCCGACCCCAATGACATCCGACGCAACGTCGACGACGTGCTCGCCGCCGCCCCAACCGAGGTCCAAGGCCTCGTCCGCAGCCAGCTCTCCGACGTCGTCGAGAGCTCTCCCTCCGGGCTGCGCCTCGGCGCCCTCGTTGGTATCGCCCTCGCTCTGTGGTCGGCGTCCAGCGGCGTCAAAAACCTGATGACCGCCATCAACCGGGCATACCACGAGGACGAAACCCGTGGCTTCATCAAGCTCGCGGCACCGCGCTACTGCTGACGATCGCGCTGCTGTTCCTCGGCCTCGCCGCATTGGTTGCGCTGGTCATCTGGCCCCAGACCCTGAGCTCGTCCGGGGCGAGGGCATGCTGCGGGCGGTGGTGATGGTCGTCCGCTGGCTGCTGGCCGCGGGGGTTGTCGTCACCGGGCTGGCCGTCCTGTACCGTTTCGCTGCTGACCGTGACTTGCCCCGCTGGAACTGGGCGCTGCCGGGGCGATCGTCGCCAC
>CAVWNW010000020.1:0-23621 GCA_963756425.1 uncultured bacterium
GACTGTAAATCTGCCGGCGTACGCCTACCGTGGTTCGAATCCACGCCGGCCCACACAGAGCGTGACCACGGCGAGCGGCTCACGGCGGCGGGGGCACGCAGCTTGCGTTCCGGACTCGATCCCGTCCGCGCCGGCCCACAGCGGGCTTTGGCTGCGGTGTTCAGGGCCCGGCGCAGTCGGTCGGCACTCTCGAGGAACATACATGCTGTAGGGGGGCCGTGGGCGACGAGGTTTCGGCGGTCGGCGGACGGCTCGCCGATCCCTCGTCCGAGATGAGCGTCGTGGCGACCGCCCCGAGAAGCGTGCCAACGGCGAGAGATGTGGCGACGACGATCACTCGTGGCTTCATCGTGTCCCCTGTGGTCGAGGCATCGCCGCCACCGTAGGGAGGAGGGGGATGGCCGGAATCGGCAGTCGACGCCCAACTTGCGACCTCCTGCTACCTATCTTGGAGGGGTGCCAAGGGCGGCTCGCGGGGCCGCACTGCGGGTCAGAAAGGGGCGAACACGTCGGACCGTCGTGACGATCTGCTCGAAAGGGCACAGCACCTGGCGGTGCTCGATGAGACGCTGCGCGCCGTGCTTGCGAGCTCGCACGGCCGGGTCGTGCTACTCGCTGGTGAGGCAGGCGTCGGCAAGACGACGCTGGCGCGCGCCGTCTGCGCCGAGCACCAGGGCTCGCATCGAGTGCTGCGGGGCAGCTGTGATGCGCTGTTCACCCCACGCCCACTCGGGCCGTTCTTGGACGTTGCCCGGGAGGCCGGCGGTGAGCTGGAGCGCAAGGTCGGGCGCGTTGCCCGGCCCCACGAAGTGGCGATGGCGTTGCTGGAGGAGCTGCGTGGCACGCCCACGTTGCTCGTGCTGGAGGACCTGCACTGGGCGGACGAAGCCAGCCTCGATGTTTTGAGCCTGTTGGCGGGACGTCTCGAGGACCTTCCGGTCCTGGTCCTCGCCACGTATCGAGACGACGAACTAGGACCTGCTCACCCCTTGCGAATCGTGGTTGGCGAGCTGGCGACGAAGGACACCGTGGCCCGCATGAAACTCGAGCCACTGTCGGCGGCGGGAGTCGAGCGGCTCGCCGGTTCGAGCGGCTCCGACGTCGAGGACATCGACGACCTCTATCGACGCACCGGTGGCAACCCGTTCTTCGTGACCGAAGTGCTCGCGGCGGCGTCGGACGAGGTCCCATCCACCGTCCGCGATGCCGTGCTCGCCAGGGCCGCTCGCCTCAGCCCCCACACGCGGGCAGCGCTGGATGCGGCGGCCGTCGTCCCGCCGGGCTGCGAGTACTGGCTGCTCCACGCACTCGCCAGCGGCGCTCCGCATCATCTCGACGAATGCCTGTCCTCGGGAATGTTGGTAGCCGGTCCTGGGACCGTGAGCTTCCGGCACGAGCTCGCCAGACAGGCCGTCGAGGAAGCCCTTCCACCAGCACAGCGTGTGCGGCTGCACCGGCTCGCACTCGGCGCGCTGGAGGCCGTCGCGTCGGCCGACCCTACGCGTCTCGCTCATCACGCCGAAGCAGCGAATGCCGCAAGCGCCGTGGTCCGGTTCGCGCCAGTCGCCGCCCAACGTGCCGCTGCTCTCGGGGCGCACCGCGAGGCGGCCCAGCAGCTCGCACGTGCCCTTCGGTTCGCGGAACACGCTGCCCCTGAATTGCTCGGCGAGCTATCGGACCGGCGCGCGTATGCCTGCTACCTCTCCGGCGAGTTCCCCGAAGCGGTAGAGGCGCAACGCGACGCGTTGCAACACCATCGCCGCGTCGAGGACTGGTTGCGCGTGGGAGACGCAGCCCGGTCGCTGTCCCTACTGCTGCGCTATCAAGGTGACGTCGCCCAGGCCTGGGAATACGGGCGCGAAGCAGTGACGGTCCTCGAGCGACGGCGGGCCGCCAGCCACGAGCTCGCGATGGCGTACTGCAACCTCTCGCATCTGGCCGCCGCCCGCGAGAACGCCGAGGAAACACGATCGTGGGCAACGAAGGCGGTCGAGGTCGCCGACCAGATCGGCGACGACGAGGCACGGGTCTATGCAGCACTCAACCTGGGCTCGATCGAGTTGCTCGCCGGTGACCGCGCGGGGCCCATCAAGATCGAGCGAGCTCTGCACACCGCTCTCGAACGGGGCCTGGAAGAGCACGCTGGTCGGGGCTATGTGGCATTGACGTGGTGGTCGCCCCACGCTCGCGCCTACGGAGCCGCCGACCGTCACCTCGATGCCGGCCTGCGCTACTGCGACGAGCGCGGTCTCGACCTGTGGCGGACCTACTTGATCGCCTACCGCGCCCGCGCAAGCCTCGACCGCGGCCGTTGGGACGACGCGGCCGCGTCGGCGACCCGGATCGTCCGCGACCCGCGCACGTCACCGGTTCCGCGCATCGTTGCGCTGGCCGTACTCGGCCTCGTCCGCGCCCGTCGCGGTGACCCGGATGTGTGGGCGCCACTCGACGAGGCGTGGGCGCTGGCATGCGACACGGGCGAGCTGCAACGGATCGAACCGACCGCCGCCGCTCGGGCCGAAGCGTGGTGGCTCGCTGGTCGCCCCGACAGGGTCATGGAGGCGACGTCGCTGGCGCTCGACCTCGCCTCGTCGCATCCCGCCAGCTGGGTCGTCGGCGAGATGTTGTCCTTGCGACGACGAGCGGGCATCCCGGTCGACACGGCCGCCGACGTCCCAGAGCCGTTCACCGGCGAGCTCGCCGGGGAGTGGGAGCGCGCCGCCGTCGAGTGGCGTCGCCTCGACAGCCCCTACGAAGCAGCCCTGGCCTTGACGGAAGCCAACGACGAGGAGGTGATGCGCCGAGGCCTCGACGAGCTGCTGCAACTCGGCGCACGTCCGGCGGCGGCGCTCGTGGCGCACAGGCTTCGCCAGCGCGGCGCTCGGCACCTGCCCCGTGGGCCGAGGACGGCCACCAGGGTCAACCCTGCGCACCTGACCGCACGGGAACTGGACGTGCTCGCCCTGCTCGCAGCCGGGCTCCAAAACAAGGAGATTGCCGTCGAGCTCGTGCTGTCGCACCGGACGGTCGATCATCACGTCGCCGCGATCCTGCGGAAGTTGGGCGTCCACAGCCGCAGGGAGGCAGCTCGCGAAGCCGCCCGGCTCGGGCTCGTTGCCCAAAGTCAGTAGCGCGGAAAGTCCAGGTCGACCTTCTCGGCGTTCAGCCCGGGCAGGCGTCCACCCGCGGGTTGAAGTCGGCGAACACGCCGTCCGGGTTCGCCTTCCAGATCCAGGCATGGAGGATGTAGACGGGGAGGAACGGGTGGTGGTGGAGCATCTCGCCGAACAGCATGGGTGGGTCGTCGGGGTCGACGAACTCCTCGGGAACGATGTATTCCACGGCCACCAGCTTCACGCGCCCCTTGCGCTTCACCTCGTACACCAGTGCCTCAGGGTCGTTCGGGTCCAGGACGTCGTCGATGTGCCTCACGAAGTGAACGCCCATCCCGCCGTCGGGGCTGTCGAAGCAGGTGGGCACATCGGGGTTGTTCGGGTCGAGCGAGAAGGCGGAGAACCCGTCGGCCCGTGCCGTCCGCAGCGAGTGGTATCTCGCCGTGGCCCTCTTGACCTCTCTCAGCTCTCCCCGCGGGATTGGGCTCCCGTGGGCGTCGGCCGCCGCGTCCACCGTGCCGCCAGCCGGTAGGGCCATTCCGACCAGCCCCGCCAGAGCTGCGGCAAATGCCAGCCGTGTCCTGGGCCTCATGAGAAGAAGCCCGGGCCATCAGGGAAGGTGCGTTCCACCAGGTATCGAGGCACTTCGATCACCCCTCGTTCGTAGCGATGTGCCAGACGTGCGTGCACGATCGTGTTGGCGTGAGGGAGGCCGGCGCATCGGTGGCCGCTACCCATCTTGGGATGTCGGGCCACCCAGACTGGATCAGCCGAAGGTCGACAGCCGACCTGGCGTCGTCATGACTGACCAACACCGGCTGCAGTGGCTGGGACGGCAAATCCACGCCGGCCCACCAGCACGTCGTACGGTCGGTGCGGTGGACACGCATGACGTCGTCGCCGTCGGATCATCGCCGCTCACGAGCGCCGAGGTCGTGGCCGTCGCCCGCGGCGGTGCCGTTGTGGCATTGGACGACGAGTCCCGCATGGCGATCGCCCGGGCGCGCGCCGCGGTCGAGGAGCTCGTGGCGCAGGCGACCCCGGTCTACGGCTTGTCGACCGGGTTCGGTGCCCTCGCCGTCCGCCACATCCCCGTGGAGCGGCGGGCGTCGCTGCAGCGGTCGCTGATCCGCTCGCACGCCGCCGGCATCGGCGCCCCGGTCGAGGACGAGGTGGTGCGGGCGATGATGCTGCTCCGCACCCGGACGCTGGCCCAGGGCCTGTCCGGCGTCCGTCCCGCCGTGGTGGACCTGCTGGTGGCCCTGCTGAACCATGGGATCACGCCCGTGGTGCCCGAGCACGGGTCGCTCGGCTGCAGCGGCGACCTCGCGCCCCTGGCCCACGTGGCCCTGGCGCTCATGGGCGAGGGCGACGTTCGGGTCGCGGGTGTGGCTTCGGCCGACTGGGCTGGCGCGTCCGTGCCCGCGTCGCGGGCGCTGGCCGACGCCGGGCTGGAGCCGGTCGAGCTCGCCGCCAAGGAGGGACTCGCCCTGGTCAACGGCACCGACGGGATGCTGGGCATGCTGGTGCTCGCCTGCCACGACCTGGCGCAGCTGCTGCCCGCTGCCGACCTCGCCGCCGCGATGAGCGTCGAGGCCGCCCTCGGCACCGACCGGGTCTTCGCACCCGACCTGGCGCGCTTGCGGCCGCATCCCGGCCTCGCGACCAGTGCCGCGAACATGGTTCGGCTGCTGGCCGGCTCGGAGATCGTGGCCTCTCACCGCACCGGTGATCCCCGGGTCCAGGACGCGTACTCGCTGCGCTGCGCGCCGCAGGTGGCGGGCGCGGCCCGTGACACGCTGGCCCACGTGGAGGCGGTGGCCGAGCGCGAGCTGGCGGCGGTGATCGACAATCCGGTTGTGCTCGTGGACAGACGGGTCGAGTCCAACGGCAACTTCCACGGGGCGCCGCTCGCCCACGCCTGCGACTTCCTGGCCATCGTCGCCGCCGACCTAGCGGCGATGGCCGAGCGCCGGGTGGATCGGCTGCTCGACCCGGCACGCTCCCACGGGCTGCCGCCGTTCCTGGCCGCCGACCCCGGTGTCGACTCGGGGATGATGATCGCCCAATACACCGCCGCCGCCCTGGTGGCCGAGAGCCGGCGGTTGGCCGTACCCGCCAGCGCCGACTCGATCCCCACGTCGGCCATGCAGGAGGACCACGTGTCCATGGGATGGGCGGCCGCCCGCAAGCTGCGGACGAGCCTCGCGAACCTCGCCCAGGTCCTCGCGGTGGAGCTGCTGGTGGCGGCCCGGGCGCTCGACTTCCGCCGGCCGCTGCGGCCGGCGCCCGCGACCGCCGCGGTCGTGGACGTGGTGCGCCGCGAGGTCGACGGCCCCGGGCCCGACCGGTTCGTGGCCCCCGAGCTGGCGGTGGCCGAGCGCCTGATCCGCAGCGGCGCGGCCGTCGCCGCTGCCGAGGATGTCATCGGGGTGCTGCCGTGAGCGAGCGTCCCGCAGGGCGAGAGAGCGAGCGGCCTGAGCGAGGAAAAGCTCAAGCCGAGCGGCCCGGCCGAAGGCCAAGAGCGGGTAGCAACGAGCCCCGCCCCGGCGGGCCCGCGGGTGGTCCGGGCGCCGCGCGGCACCGAGCTGACGTGCCGCGGCTGGGTGCAGGAGGCGGCGCTCCGCATGCTGATGAACAACCTCGACCCCGACGTGGCCGAACGCCCCGACGACCTGGTGGTGTACGGCGGCACCGGACGCGCTGCCCGGTCATGGGAGGCGTTCGACGCCATCGTGTCCAGCCTCCGCGACCTGGCCGACGACGAGACGCTGCTGGTGCAGTCCGGCAAGCCGGTGGGCGTGTTCCGCACCCACGAGTGGGCGCCCCGCGTGCTCATCGCCAACGCCAACCTGGTGCCGGACTGGGCGACGTGGGACGAGTTCCGCCGGCTCGAGGCCCTGGGCCTCACCATGTACGGCCAGATGACGGCGGGATCGTGGATCTACATCGGCACCCAGGGCATCCTCCAGGGTACGTACGAGTGCTTCGCGGCGATCGCGGCCAAGCGCTTCGGTGGGTCGCTGCGGGGCACCGTCACCCTCACTGCGGGGCTGGGCGGGATGGGCGGCGCGCAGCCGCTGGCCGTGACCATGAACGGGGGGGTGGCCGTCTGCGTCGACGTCGATCCCGACCGGATTGAGCGCCGGCGCCAGCACCGCTACCTCGACCGGGTCGCGGCCGACATGGGTGAGGCCTGGACACTGGCCGCGGCCGCCAAGGCCGCCGGCGAGCCGCTCTCCATCGGCGTCTGTGACAACGCCGCCGAGGTGGTGCCGGCCCTGGCCGCCGACACCGCCCTCGTCGAGCTCGTCGACATCGTGACCGACCAGACCCCGGCCCACGACCCGCTGTCGTACGTGCCCGTGGGACTCGACGTGCACACCGCCGCCGACCTCCGCCGGCGGGACCCCGATGCCTACCTCGCCCGCAGCCGGCAGTCGATGGTGCGCCACTGCGCCGGCCTGGTGGCGTTCGCTCGGCGGGGCGTCGAGGTCTTCGACTACGGCAACGCCCTGCGGGCCGAGGCCAAGGCCGCTGGCTACGACGACGCCTTCGCGTACCCCGGCTTCCTGCCGGCGTACATCCGCCCGTTGTTCTGCGAGGGGAAGGGGCCGTTCCGCTGGGCGGCCCTGTCCGGCGACCCGGCCGACATCGACGTTACCGACCGGCTGGTGCTCGACGAGTTCCCCGAGAACGACACGCTGGGCCGCTGGATCCGCATGGCCCGCGAGCGCGTCCAGTTCCAGGGCCTACCGGCCCGCATCTGTTGGCTTGGCTACGGGGAGCGGGCCCGCCTCGGCCTGCGGTTCAACGAGCTGGTGGCGTCGGGCGAGATCAGCGCACCGATCGTGATCGGCCGGGACCACCTCGACTCGGGGTCGGTGGCCTCGCCGTACCGCGAGACCGAATCGATGCTCGACGGCAGCGACGCGATCGCCGACTGGCCGATCCTCAACGCCCTGCTCAACACCGCCAGCGGCGCCTCGTGGGTGAGCTTCCACCACGGCGGCGGGGTGGGCATCGGCCGGTCCCTGCACGCCGGCATGGTGGTCGTGGCCGACGGCACCCCGCTGGCCGCCGAGAAGCTGGAGCGCGTGCTCACGACCGACCCGGGGATCGGAGTGGTCCGCCACGCCGACGCCGGGTACGGCACGGCCCGCGACGTGGCCGCCCGACACGGCATAAGCCTGCCGATGGCCCCACCCGGCCCGTGAGTACGTGGTACGCCGACTATGCCTGGCTCGGCGGCGAGGAACTGGCATCCGGGGTGGTCTTGGAGGACTCGGGCGACGGGCGGCTGGCGCGGGTGGTGGCCGGTCAGTACCCGCCGGCGGGGGCCATCCACCTCGGCGGGATCGTGGTGCCGGGACTGGCGAACGTCCACTCGCACGCCTTCCACCGAGCGCTCCGAGGTCGCGCCGAGGCGGGTGCGGGCGACTTCTGGCGCTGGCGGGACCGCATGTACGCGCTCGCCGCAGTCCTCGACCCCGACGACCTGTTCGAGCTGGCCCGGGCCACGTACGCCGAGATGGCCCTGGCGGGGATCACCGCAGTGGGCGAGTTCCACTACCTGCATCACCGACCCGACGGGCGGCCCTACGCCGATCCCAACGTCATGGGCGGGGCGCTGGTCGCCGCGGCGGCGGAGGCGGGCGTCCGGCTCACGCTGCTCGACACCTGCTACCTACGGGCGGGCTTCCGGGCCGGGTCATCCCTGAGCGGTGCGCAGGTCAGGTTCAGCGACGGCGATCCCGAGCGCTGGGTCGACCGGGTGGAGGACCTGGCGGCGCGGGCCGGAAGCGGCTGGCGCGTGGGGGCGGCGATCCACAGCGTGCGGGCGGTCGACGAAGGGTCGATGGCCGTGGTAGCGGGCTGGGCCCGGGCGCGGGGTGCGCCGCTCCACATGCACCTGTCGGAGCAGCCGGCCGAGAACGAGGAGGCGCTGGCCGCCACCGGCCGCACGCCCACCGGGCTGGCCGGGTCCGCCGGCGTGCTCGGGACCGACACCACGGCGGTCCACGCCACCCACCCGACCGCCCCCGACGTCGAGGCCCTCGGGGCGACCGGGACCGGCGTGTGCCTGTGCCCCACGACGGAGCGCGACCTCGGCGACGGCGTGGGCCCAGCCGGGGAGCTGGCGGCGGCTGGCTGTCCGCTGTCGCTGGGCACCGACAGCCACGCCGTGGTCGACGTGCTCGAGGAGGCCCGCCTGGTCGAGCTCCACGAGCGGCTGCTGCACCGCCGCCGCGGTGGGCTGGCGACGGCAGCGTTGCTGGAAGCCGCCACTGCCGGCGGCTACCGGGCACTCGGATGGTCAATCGACGATGATCGGGCAACGTCGCCGCTGGGCGCCGGCCGCCCGGCCGACTTCGTGACGCTGGACCGCGCCTCCGTGCGCCTCGCCGGGCTCGACCCCACCGAGGGCGTGGCGGGCCTGGTGTTCGCCGCCACCGCGTCCGACGTCACCGACGTCGTCGTGGCGGGCCGCCCCATCGTGCGGGATCGCTGCCACGTCACGATCCCGGATGTGGCCGGTGACCTGCACCGGGCGATCACGTCGGCATGGTCGCGGGTAGGGCCGTGACGCGGGGCGGCCACCCGTGACCGCAACGACGTGGGACCTCCTGGTGGCCAACGCGGCCCTCGCCACCATGGACCCGGCCCGGCCGGGTGCCTACGGCCTGGTGAGCGACGCGGCAGTGGGCGTGACCGACGCGCGCATCGGCTGGGTCGGGCCGATGGCCGAACTGCCCGCCGGCGCCGGCGCCGCTCACACCGTCGACGCCGCGGGCGCCCTCGTCACCCCCGGGCTGGTCGACTGCCACACCCACCTGGTGTTCGGCGGCGACCGGGTGGCGGAGTTCGAGGCCCGGCTCTCGGGCGCCAGCTACGAGGAGCTGGCGCGTCGGGGCGGTGGCATCGCCTCTACCGTCGCCGCCACGCGCGCTGCGGGCGAGGACGACCTGGTCCGTGACGCCACCCGCCGGGCCGAGCAGCTGCTCGGCGACGGCGTGACCACCGTGGAGATCAAGTCGGGCTATGGGCTCGACCTCGAGGCCGAGACTCGGATGCTGGCGGCGGCCCGCCGTGTGGGCGACGAGCTACCGCTGCGCGTACGCACCACGTTCCTCGGTGCCCACACGGTCCCGGCGGAGTACCGAGGCCGGCCGGATGCGTATGTCGACCTCGTGTGCAACGACATGCTTCCCGCCGTGGCCGCGTCCGGCTCGGCGGATGCGGTCGACGCCTTCTGCGAGCGCATCGCCTTCTCGGCGGACCAGGTGAGGCGGGTCTTCGACGCAGCCCGCCGGCACGGCCTGCCCGTCAAGCTCCACGCCGACCAGCTCTCCGACGGCGGTGGTGCGGCGCTGGCAGCGTCGTTCGGCGCCCTGTCCGCCGACCACCTCGAGCACACCTCGCCGATCGGTGTGCGGGCACTCGCCGACGCCGGCACCGTCGCCGTCCTGCTGCCGGGCGCCACGCACACGCTGGGCGAGCGGGCGCGTCCGCCGGTGGCGGCGCTGCGGGCGGCGGGCGTGCCGATCGCCGTCTCCACCGACGCCAATCCCGGGACGTCGCCACTGTTGTCGCTCAGGATCGCGGCCAACCTGGCCTGCACGCTCCTGGGGCTCACCCCGGCCGAGGCGCTCACCGGCATCACCCGCACCGCCGCACGGGCGCTGGGGTTGACGGGCACCGCCGGGGTCCTCGCCCCCGGTGGGGCCGCTGACTTGGTGGTTTGGGACGCCGGGCAGCCAGCCGAGCTCGTCTACTGGATGGGCGGGCGGCTCGCCCGCACCGTCATCGTGGCCGGCGAGGTCGTCCGCTCCGGTTGATCGAGGGCAAATTGGGTACTGTGTCGGCGCTTCGCTGCGCGTTTTGCGTGTGGCTGCGCGGGTGAGGGGCCCAAATCGGGGGGAGGATCGACGGATGGCACGTCAGTCGGCTCTAGGGTCGGGTAGTCGTCGGTGGCGCGTGTTCGCCTCAGCAGTAGTGACGGCCCTGGTGGTCGTCCTCGCGACGCCGGGGACGGCGACGGCGCAGGAGGACCCCGACCCCCGCGAGGGTCTCGGGGCCGGCTGGCTCGACGCCGAGACGGCCATCCGGAACCTGGAGCACGTCGCCCACCACGACAAGCCCGCTGGCTTCGTCAACCCGGCGAATCCGGGCGACTTCGGGTTCGTGACGTCGGACCTGGCGTTCAGCGGCGACCATGCCTTCGTCGGGAACTTCAACGGCTTCAACATCTACGACATCTCGAATCCGGCCGAGCCGACGAACGTGACCAACGTGGTCTGCCCCGGTGGGCAGGGCGACCTGTCGGTCCATGGCGACCTGCTCTTCATGTCGGTCGAGGAGAGCCGTGCCCGCGAGGACTGCGGCACGAACCCGGCGGTTGGCACCCGCTTCCAGGGCGTCCGCATCTTCGACATCAGCGATGTCCGCAATCCGGTGCAGGTGGCGACGGTGCAGCTGTGCCGTGGCTCCCACACCCACTCACTGGTGACCGATCCCGACGATCCCGACAACGTCTGGGTGTACGTGTCCGGCACCGCGGGCGTGCGCCCGGCGGCGACGATGGCGGGCTGCAACAACAACCCGGCGACGGGCGAGAACCCGTCCCGCTGGCGGATCGAGATCATCAAGGTTCCCGTGGCCGCACCCGAGACCGCGGCGGTGGTCAGCGAGCCCCGGCTCTTCACCAACCCGCAGACCGGTGCCATCGACGGACTCCAGAACACGCTGCCGACGCCGTTGCATCCCTCCGGCATGCCGTGGGGTCCCTCGCCCATCACCGACGCCTGCCACGACATCACCTCGTTCCCGGAGATCGGCCTCGCCGCCGGCGCCTGCGAGGGCAACGGCATCCTGATCGACATCTCCGATCCCGAGAACCCGGTGCGCATCGACGAGGTGTCGGACCCGAACTTCGCGTACTGGCACTCCGCCACCCTCAGCAACGACGGCACCAAGGTCATCTTCACCGACGAGTGGGGCGGCGGCACCGCCGCCCGCTGCCGCCCGACCGACCAACCCCAGTGGGGTGCGGACGCGATCTTCGACGTCGTCGGCGGGCAGATGGAGTTCCGGAGCTACTACAAGCTGCCGGTGTCGCAGACGACGCAGGAGAACTGCGTCGCCCACAACGGGTCGCTCCTCCCGGTGCCGGGGCGCGACATCCTCGCCCAGGCGTGGTACCAGGGCGGCATCTCGCTCGTGGACTTCACCGACTCCAGCAACCCGGAGGAGATCGCCTTCTTCGACCGCGGGCCGATCAACGCCACGTCGCTCGTGCTCGGCGGGTTCTGGTCGGGGTACTGGTACAACGGCAACATCTACGGCAGCGAGATCGCCCGGGGGTTCGACGTGTTCGAGCCGCTGCCGAGCGAGCACGTCACCGAGGCTGAGATCGCTGCGGCCGGTGAAGTGCAGCTTCCGGAGTTCAACGCCCAGCACCAGACGCGGTTCACGTGGGAACCCAGCTTCGCGGTGGCGCGCGCCCGGTTCGACCAGCTGGTGCGGACCTGCACCACGACGATTGACGGCCAGCACAACCGTCCCCTCGTGGTCAGTGGCATCACGTGCCTGGACGGAGCGACGGTGTCGGGCCCGGTCACCGTGCGGGCTGGCGGCTCGTTGCTCGCCATCGACTCGTCGATCTCGGGCCCGGTTTCGGCCTCCGGAGCGGCGGCCGTGCACCTATACCACAGCACCGTCGGGGGCCCAGCGCGCATCACCGGGAGCACCGGCAGCGTCGCGGCAGTCGACACCACGTTCGCCGGTCCGCTCTCGCTCGCGAACAACACGACAGGCGACGTCGAGTCGATCGTGGCCGACAGCACGGTCGCCGGACCGCTCTCGTGCACCGGCAACTCACCGGCGCCGATCAACCTCGGGGCAGCCAACACGGTCAGGGGCCCGGCGACCGGTCAATCCGCGGCGCTCGACTAAGCCGCACTGATCGAGCGGTCGCTTAGGGCAGGGAGCCGAGTAGCTCCTGCATGCGCCTGATCTCGATGTTCTGATCCGCCGCCGCATCCCGGGCGAACCGGTCGGCGGCGGGTTCGATCCCGCCACCGGTGCGGTAGAGGTCATCCACCATCTGCAGCGCACCCTGATGGTGGGTGATCATGCGCTCGAGGAACAGGCGGTCGAACGCGGCGTCCCTGGCCAGATCGAGCTCGCGGAACTGCTCGTCGGTCAGCATCCCCGGCATCATCTCGTGGTCCGTGTGGTCGGTGGGAACGTCCTCGCCGCGCTCGGTCAGCCACCGTTCCATCAGGGCGATCTCATCGCCCTGGGAGATGGCGATGCGCTCGGCGAGGAGAGGTAGGTCGTCGTTCTCGGTGTGCCCCTCGACCAGCGCCGTCATCTCCAGCGCCTGCTGGTGGTGGTGGATCATGCCCTGCATGAACTGGGTGTCCGCCGGCCCGTGCCCGGGCGGCTCGGGGACGTCGCCCTCGGAGAGCTCCCGGGCCTCTTCCCCGGGCGCGCCGGGCTGGACGATGCGCGGCTCGTCGGCGTCCGCTTCGTCGCTCGACCGGCCGCCGAGCACGAGGGCAGCAGCGATGCCCGCCACGACGAGCGCCGCCACCGCCGCCGCGGCGATGAGGCCGCGTGACCGGGTCATCGCCTCACGCGCCGCCGGACTCGCAACGCCGCTTGAGCCCGTCCGCCTCCATCTGGACGTAGCGGCGGCTACGGGACCCCGTCAACCGCCACACGACCGGGGCCGCGAGGCCTTCCTGCTCCAGGGTGAGCGTGACGGTCATGCGGTCGCTCGGCGCATCACCCCCGCTCCCAGCACTGCCCGGGTCGGCGACCAGGCGGTGGCCTCCGGTGGTGGTGACACCCGGGAGCTTCGACGCCCAGCTGAACACCTCCCCGGGAACGTATTCGGTGACCTCCCACACCAGCCGCGGCATCCCCGGCTGCTTGACGCGGGCCCGGCTGCCGGCGCCGAAGTCGCCCGCGTCGAGCCGTTCGACCTCGGACACGGAGCGGGTCCACTCCGGCCAGCGCTCGACGTCGCTGAGCGTCGACCAGATGAGCTCGGGACTGGCGGCGATCTCGATCGAGGTCTCGTGATGCACGGCATCACCTCCGGGAACTTCTTAGTACCTCGTCGTCGGCAACGCGGACTGGCGCCCCGCGATCTCGCCGGTTCAGCATCGCGAACACGAGGGCCAGCGCCAGGTAGAGCAGCAGAGCGGTGGAGACGCCGGCTCCGTCGGCCAGCACGCCGGCGACCAGCGGGACCAGGACGGCGAGCTGCGCCACCGCGGACACCACCGCGGACGTGGTTCCGGCCTGACCCGGGCGGAGCGTCAGGACGCGCGCCTCCAGCGAGATCCACGCCAGGTTCACCGCCGCACCGACGCCCGCGGCGCCGAGCGCAGCGCCAACCGGATGGGGCGCCAACACGATCGCGCCCACGCCGCCCACGAGCGGCGCCGCCACGGCCGAGGGCGCGATCGCCGCACGTTCGGCGCGTGACGCCCAGGCCGCGGCCGCCACTCCACCCGCCAGGCCGACGCCCGCCGTGAGGGCGGCCATCCCGGCGGGCTGGCCGCGGGTCGTCACGAGGTAGGCGATGGCGAAGGCCAGGAACGGCTCGTCGAACACGTCCACGAGCGCCGCCAGGAGGCCCAGCCGGAAGACCCGCCGGTCACGGAGCACGGCGCCGATCTCCTGGCACGCCCGCGGATCCCCGTCCCGGGTGACGTCGGGCGGCCGGGACGGGGCGGGCAGTGGCTGGCTCGCAAGCAGCAGCCCGTAGCCCGCCATCCCGAGTCCCGCGACGACGAAGGCCGCCCGCCAGCCCAGGCCGGAGGTCAGGCACACCGCCAACAAGGCCGGGCCGGCCAGGTCGCCGACGGTCCCCAGCAGGGTCGCGCGGGCGACGGCCAGCTCGATCCTGTCGCCGGCCACGTCCACCAGCGCAACATCGGTGGCCCGGACCATGGCGTCACCGGCGAAGCCCATCACGGTGACGGCGGCCACCAGCATCGGAACGTTGGTGCCGGCGGCGAACAGGAACAGACCGGCGGCATATCCGAGCGCGCCCCCCACGGCGATGAGCCTCCGGCTGTGGCGGTCCGCCAACATGCCGAACACGCCTCCCACCAGGCTGACGCCGGGGTAGAGGGCGAGGAGAGCCGCGGCGCTGGCGTAGTTCAGGCCGAGGTCGTGGCGGAGGGGCTCGAGCGCGCCGTACGGCAGGAACGCAACCGTCTCGTCGACGAATCCGGCGAGGAGCAGCGACACCACGAGGGTCGGCGGTGCCGCGACCGCGATCTGATTAGTTCACCATCGAAGGCGCCAGCGCACGGGCAGCAGGGTAGCGGCGGGACCCAGGAGGTCCGATCGATTATGAAGAGGCCATGATCGTGCTGGTGACGGGGGGGACCCGAGGGCTCGGGCTCGGCCTGAGCGAGGCCTTCCTCGGGGAGGGCCACGACGTCGTCGTGTGCGGCCGGTCGGATCCGGGACGGCCGTCGGCGCCGCCCGCCGGCGACCGTGCAGCGACCTTCGTCGCCGCCGACGTGCGTGACCCCGACCAGGTCGACGCCCTGGTCCGGGCGGTCGTCGACCGTCATGGCCGTCTCGACGTCCTGATCAACAACGCCGGCGGCTCCCCGCCCGCCGACGCGGCCACCGTGTCGCCGCGATTCGTGGCGGCGATCATCACGCTCAACCTCGTGGCCCCCTTCGTCGTCTCCCAGCGGGCCAACGAGGTGATGCAGAAGCAGGCCGAAGGCGGCTCGATCATCAACATCTCGTCGCTGTGCGGCCTGCGACCGTCGCCCGGCACCGCCGCCTACGGTGCGGCAAAGGCCGGGCTCATCAACCTGACGGAGAGCCTGGCCGTCGAGTTCGCCCCCAAGGTCCGGGTCAACTGCGTGACGGCGGGTGCACTCGAGACCGACGAGCTCCACAGCTCCTACGGCGGCGACGCCTACTTCGAGGCGGTGGCGGCCACCGTTCCGCTCGGCCGGATGGGCCGGCCTCCGGACGTCGCCAAGGCGTGCCTGTTCCTGGCGTCCGAGGGCGCGTCGTTCATCACCGGCGCCAACCTGCTGGTCCATGGCGGCGGCGACGATCCGCCCCCGGTGACGGGCCAAGGGTGACCCCCACGGCGTTGCTGTCGCCGTCGTACCGCCAGGCGGTGCTCTGGCAGGAGCAGGCCGAGTTCCCGGACCTGCCCGCGACACTGCTTCCACGATCGGCCGACTACGTCGTGGTCGGCGCCGGGTACGCGGGACTCTCGTGCGCCCGGGACCTCGCCCGGGCGGGCCGGTCGGTCGTCGTGCTCGACACCCATCGGGCGGGGTGGGGTGCCAGCAGCCGCAACGGCGGCATGGTCATTCCCGAGCTGAAGGCCGGGCCGGCGGCCCTGACGGACGCGTACGGTCCCCTGGGGCGCCGCCTGTACGACGAGGTCAACCAGGCGTTCGACCACGTCGAGGCCCTCATCGAGGCCGAGTCCATCGGCTGCCACTACCGCCGGGCCGGTCAGCTCTATCTCGCCCATGCCGAGCGGCTGGTGGCGTCGTTGATGGCGATGGCGCGTGAGCACGGCGACGAGCTGGGCGAGCCGGTCCGGTTCCTGCCCCGCGACCAGCTGAGCGACGAGGTGGGATCGACGGCCTACGCCGCCGGTGTGGTCATCGAACGCACGGGCGGCCTGCACCCGGCGCGCTTCCATGCCGGCCTGTACCGCCTGGCCCTGGCGGCCGGCGCCTCGCTGCACCCGGCGACGGCGGCGACCGCGATCGAGCGGCGCGGAAGTGGCCGCGCCGGCATCCGCGTCGTGACGGCTCGCGGGGCGGTCGACGCCGACACCGTCGTGGTCTGCACCAACGCCTATGCCGATGGCCTGCTGCCCGAGCTGCGCCGCCGGGTGCTGCCGGTGGGGAGCTTCATCATCGCCACCGAGGTGCTCGAGCCCGACCTGGCCCGCTCGGTGAGCCCCCGCGGCCGCATGCTCGTCGATAGCAAGAACTTCCTCTTCTACTGGCGGCTGACGCCCGATCGCCGTGTCCTGTTCGGTGGCCGCCGGAGCCTGGCGCCGTCGACGATCCCCCAGGCGCGGGACTTCCTGTACCGATCGATGCTCCGGGTCCATCCCCAGCTCGCCGGGGCCCGCATCGAGCGCGCCTGGGGCGGGAACGTCGCGGTCACCATCGACAGGATGCCGCACGTGGGCCGACTCGACGGGGCCTGGTATGTGACCGGATGCAACGGTTCCGGCGTGGCGCTCAACACCTGGCTGGGCGCCAGGATGGCCGGCCACCTGCTCGGCGAGGCCGCGCTGTCGTCGTTCGCAGAGCTCCAGCACCGCGCCATACCGCTGCACCGAGCCCGCGCCGCGTACCTGCCGCTCGTCGGGATGTGGTTCCGCTGGCAGGACCGGGGATTCGCGGCCTGATCCGTCAGGCGGAGGGAACCCGGTCGACGACCTCGTCGGTGTGCTCCGACTCGCGGGCGCAGTGGGCGCAGCAATAGAAGCGGCCGCTCACCTCGGCCCCGTGGCCGATGACGGCGCACCCGCAGTGCTCGCATCGGGGCGCCAGGCGTGAGATGGCACACTCGAAGCTGTCGAACGTGTGGCGGTCGCCCGCGGCGATCACCTCGAAGGACTTGTCGTAGTCGTTCCCGCAGACCTCGCATTCGGCCATGGCCACCTCCGTGTCGTGAGAACCGCCTGGCCTGACCGCTACCCGCCACCCGCGGTCTCTACGCAGGCGACGGCGTCCCGAGATTCCGATTGTGTAGTCCTACCGATGTGCGCCGGCGAGGGCCGGCTTACCGTCGCTCACGTGGTCGTAACGGCGGAACGGGCGTTGGACGTGCGGCGAGAGTTCGTGGGCGTGGACCATCCGGTCCCGGTCCTCGACGGGCAGCTCGTGCCCTACGTCAACCTCGACAACGCCGCCAGCACGCCAGCGCTTAGGCCGGTGGTCGAGGCCGTGGAGGAGTTCCTACCGTTCTACGCCAGCGTGCACCGCGGGACCGGCTACATGTCCCGTCTCAGCACGGCGGCGTACGAGCGGGCGCGCGACCACGTCCTCGCGTTCGTCGGCGCCGACCCGGAGCGTGACGTCGTCGTGTTCGCCAAGAACACCACCGAGGCGCTGAACCGCCTGGCGCGCTCGATGCGGATGGCGGCGGGTTCCGTCGTGCTCACGACCATGCTGGAGCACCACTCCAACGACCTGCCCTGGCGGGCACGGTCCCACACCCTGCGCGTGCCCGCCCTCCCCGACGGCACCCTCGACGAGGATGCGCTCGACGGCCTGCTGGCCGAGCACGCTGGACGGATCGCGCTGCTGGCCGTAGCGGGCGCCTCCAACGTCACGGGCCTGGTTCCACCCGTCCACCGGCTGGCGGAGAAGGTCCACGCGGTCGGCGGCCGGATCCTGGTCGACGCCGCCCAGCTGGCTGCGCACCGCACCATCGACATGCGCCCGCACGACGACCCCGGCCACCTCGACTTCGTGGCGCTGTCGGCGCACAAGATGTACGCACCGTTCGGGACCGGCGCCCTCGTGGGGGGTCGCTCCTGGTTCGGAACGGAACCCGACCACGCGGGTGGGGGCACGATCCGGGCGGTCACGGTCGACGACGTGGTGTGGGCCGACCTGCCCGACCGCGAGGAGGCGGGCAGCCCCAACGTGGTTGGCGCCGTCGCGCTGGCGGCCGCCATCAAGGTGCTGCGGAAGATCGGCCTGGACCGCATCGCGGCCCACGAATCAGAGCTCGCCCGCTATGCCGCGGCCCGCTTGGCCGGCGTACCCGGCCTCCGGCTCCAGGGACCGGCCGAGCACGAGGCACCGGGCATCGTCGGCCGGAAGGTCGGCGTCATCCCGTTCACCATCGACGGCATCGACCACGGCCTGGCGGCGGCCGTACTCGGCTACGAGCACGGCATCGGCGTCCGCCACGGGTGCTTCTGCGCCCAGCCCTACATCCACCACCTGCTGGGAGTGCGACGCGTCGAGTCGACCCGGAGGATCGACCGTGCCCGCGTCGACGAGCACCGGGGCGCACCCGGCATGGTCCGCATCAGCCTGGGCGCCTACAACGACATGGCCGACATCGACAGGGCCGTGCGGGCCCTCGAGTGGCTCGTCGCCGGGGAGGTCCAGGGCAGATACCGGGCCGGTCCGGAAGGATCGTTCGTCCCCGACGGCTACATCGAGCCGCTGCTGTTCGAGCTGGGCGGTCCCGGGCTCGGCGACTGAGGACCTGGGCCCTCGCGGGCTCAGTGACTGACCATCACGTGCTTGAGCTCGGTGTAGTGCTCGACGGCGTAGAGCGACATGTCCTTGCCGTAGCCGCTCTGCTTGAACCCGCCGTGCGGCATCTCCGACACGAGGGGGATGTGGTCGTTGACCCACACCGTGCCGAACCGCAATGCCCGTGACATGCGCATCGCACGGCCGACATCGCGGGTCCACACGCTGGCGGCGAGCCCGTAGTCCACGCCGTTGGCCCAGGCCAGTGCCTGGTCCTCGTCGCTGAAGCGCTGGACGCTCACCACCGGGCCGAACACCTCTCGCTGCACCAGCTCCGAATCCTGTTCGGGGTTCGCGACCACGGTTGCCCGGTAGAAGAAGCCGGGGCCGTCGATCGCCTCGCCTCCCGTCACCACCTCGGCGCCCCCCTCGACCGACCGGCTCACCATGCCGGCCACCCGCTCCCGCTGGTCGGCCGAGACCAGTGGCCCGACGGCGGTGTCCTCGAGCGTCGGGTCGCCGACGGCCAGGGCAGCGGCGGCGTCGCCGAGGTTGCCGAGCAGCTGGTCGTAGACGCCCGGTCCGGCGACCACGCGGCACGGGGCGGTGCAGTCCTGGCCGGTGTTGTAGTAGGCGTTCTCCGCCAGGCAGCCGACCAGGGCATCCACGTCGGCGTCGTCGAACACCAGCACCGGTGCCTTGCCACCCAGCTCGAGGTGGACCCGCTTGAGCGAGTCGGCGGCGTTGCGGGCGATCAGCTTGCCGGTCTCGACGTCGCCAGTGAGCGACACCATCGCCACCCCCGGGTGGCGTACAAAGGCGTCGCCCACCTGTTCGCCCTGCCCGCACACCACGTTGAAGACACCAGGTGGGAAGATGTCGGCCGAGATCTCCGCCAGCCGGAGGGCGCTCAGGGGGGTGAGCTCCGAGGGCTTGAGGATGAAGGTGTTGCCGGCGGCCAGCGCCGGGCCCAGCTTCCATGTCGCCATGTTGAGCGGGTAGTTCCAGGGCGCGATGCCGACGCAGACGCCGATTGGGTCGCGCCTCAGCATCGACGTGTAGCCCTCGAGGTACTCGCCCGCGGCCTGGGCCTGCAGGGTGCGCGCCGCGCCGGCGAAGAACCGCAGGTTGTCGACCGTCAGGTCGAACTCGAAGTCGATGATCGAGACGGGCTTGCCGACGTTGGTCATCTCGATCCGCTTGAGGTCGTCGAGGTTGGCCTCGATGGCGTCGGCCAGGGCGAGCAGCTTCTCGGCACGCTCCCGCGGGGTGGTCGCGCCCCAACTGCTGAAGGCCTCGGCGGCCACGGCGACGGCGGCGTCCGCGTCGGTGGCGTCGCTCGATGGCACCTGGGCGATCACCTCGCCGGTGGCCGGGTTCAGCACCTCGTCGGTGGCCCCGGTCGCGGCGGGCTTCCACGCCCCGCCGATGAAGTTCTCGTGCGGCACGATCGTCTCCCCCTCTGCGTCTCTGCCTCTGCCAGAGCATCCACCGGCCGCACTGGGTCCCGCAAGGGATTCGGTTGCGGGGCTATCCAACGACGACAGGATCAGTTGCAGAGCCGCGCATTGTCCGCGAATCTTCGTGTCGGACAGCGGGCAGCAACAGGAGGGGGGGTCGGCCCTGGGTGACGACACCACGCTGAGCAGCGAGGCCCACCCGTCGGAGGCCACGACTGCCGGGGCGGACGTGGACGCGGGCGCAGTCCCGGGCTCGGTGGTCATCGAGTTCGACCACGTGACCAAGCGGTTCGGCGACTTCATCGCGGTCGATGACGCCTGCTTCGACATCGCCGCGGGCGAGTTCTTCTCATTGCTCGGCCCGTCCGGGTGCGGCAAGACGACGACCCTGCGGATGATCGCCGGGTTCGAGGAGACGACGGAAGGCGCAGTCCGGCTCGAGGGCACGGACGTCTCCCGTACGCCGCCCTACAAGCGCAACGTGAACACCGTCTTCCAGCACTACGCGCTGTTCCCGCACATGTCGGTGTCTGAGAACGTGGCCTTCGGGCCGCGCAGCCGCAAGCTGTCGAAGGCCGAGACCGCCAAGCGTGTCGACGAGATGCTCGCGGTGGTGCGCCTCGATGACTTCGCGCGGCGCAAGCCGGCGCAGCTGTCCGGTGGCCAGCAGCAGCGGGTCGCGCTGGCGCGGGCACTCGTGAACTATCCGAGCGCGCTGCTGCTCGATGAGCCGCTGGGAGCCCTCGACCTCAAGCTCCGACAGGTCATGCAGTTCGAGCTCAAGCGGATCCAGCGCGAGGTGGGCATCACGTTCGTCTACGTGACGCACGACCAGGAGGAGGCGCTCACCATGAGCGACCGCATCGCGGTCATGAATGGTGGGCGCGTCGAGCAGATCGGCTCCCCGGTCGACATCTACGCCCGGCCTGCCAGCGTGTTCGTCGCGGGGTTCATCGGGCAGGCGAACCTGTGGCCGTGCCGGGTGATCGGCGCCGCGGCCCCCACCGCCGACGGGACGCCGGCGTTCGATGTCGAGGTCCTCGGCACCACGATGGCGTCGGCCTGCGGTGACGTCCGCATCGAGATCGGGGGCACCGCCACCCTGATGGCCAGGCCGGAGCGCGTGCGCATCACGACCGAGGAGCCGACCGACACGGGTGCGGTCCGGGCGACCGTGACCGACCTCACGTTCCAGGGACCCCTGGTGCGGCTGCTGCTGGTGGCGGGCGACGGGTCCGCGATCGTCGCCCAGCTCGGCCACGAGGTCGACCTGCCCCTGCTCCGCCCGGGCGACGAGGTGTGGGCGAGCTGGCCACACGACGCGTCGCTGGTTCTGCCCGCCGCCGAGATCCCCACGGCCGAGGACCTCGAGGAGCTGTTGGACGACACCTAACTCGCCCAATCGTCGATGACCTAGAAGTAACCGCCGCACACCGAGGAGTCGCCATGGCTGGGAGCAGGAAACCCCGACCGCATCCGGACGATCCGTTCGCCACTTTCGCCGCAATCCGCGCCAGCCGGCGTCGCTTCCTCGGGCGGGGCGCCGCCACGGTCGCGGGCCTCGCACTCGTGCCGCCGTGGCTCGCGGCCTGCGGCGGCGACGACGATGACGACACGTCAGCCTCCGGCGGCGACACGACGCAGAGCTCGAACGACACGCTGCGCATCTCCAACTGGCCGCTGTACATCGCCGAGGGGTTCGTCGATCAGTTCGCCGAGGCCTCGGGACTGTCCGTGGACTACAAGGAGGACTTCAACGACAACGAGCAATGGTTCGCCAAGGTCAGGGACCCGCTCGAGCGGGGCCAGGACATCGGGGCCGACCTGGTGGTGCCCACCGACTTCATGGCTGGCCGCCTGATCCGCCTCGAGTGGCTGAACCCGCTCAACGACGAGAACATCCCCAACAAGTCCAACCTGCGGCCGGATCTGCTCGAGGCATCGATCGATCCCGAGCGGGTGTACACGTTGCCGTACATGTCGGGAATGGTGGGCCTCGGCTACAACCGGCGGCTGGCGGGGCGCGACATCACCAGCATCGAGGACCTGTGGGATCCCGCCTTCAAGGGGCGGGTGTCGCTGCTGGCGGACACGCAGGATTCGCTCGGCATGGTCATGCTGTCCCAGGGGGACGACCCCACCGACCCGTCCACCGAGTCCGTGCAACGGGCGGCGGACAAGGTGGCCGAGGAGAAGGACAAGGGCCAGATCCGGCGGTTCACCGGCAACGACTACATCGACGACCTGGCGGCCGGGAACCTGGTGATCGCCCAGGCCTACTCCGGTGACGTGGTGCAGCTGCAGGCCGACGATCCCGACCTCGACTTCATCGTGCCCGAGGCCGGAGGCACCACCTTCGTGGACGTGATGATCATACCCGTCACCACCCGCAACCAGCTCGGCGCCGAGGAGTGGATGAACTACGTCTACGACCGGGCCAACTATGCCCAGCTCATCAACGAGGTGCAGTACGTGCCCGTGCTGAGCGACATGACCGATGAGCTGGCCAAGCTCGACCCCGAGGTGGCCAACAACCCGCTCATCAACCCGCCGGAGGCGACCTTCGCATTGCTCCACTCCTGGCCGGCGCTCACCGACGAGCAGGACGCGGAGTACGCCACGATCTACGCCGAGGTGACGGGGGAGTAGGCATGGCGGGACTTGCCACCAGCGGGCGCCGTCGTAGCCGCGTCGGGCCGTACCTGCTGGTGGCTCCCGCCCTCGTCTATCTCGTCATCTTCTTCGTGGTGCCGATCGTTTCGTTGCTCCGCACGTCGTTGTCGAGCAACGCCGGCTCGGTGTTCCTGCCCGAGCTGAAGTTCAGCTGGGACTGGTCCAACTACGGCGATGCGCTGACGGACTTCCGCCAGCAGATCATGCGCTCGTTCTGGTACGCGGGCGTGGCCACGCTCGCCTGCGTGGTCATGGCCTACCCGCTGGCGTACGTCATCGCCTTCAAGTCCGGGCGCTACAAGAACCTGCTCCTCGGGCTGGTGATCCTGCCGTTCTTCGTCACGTTCCTCGTGCGGACGCTGGCGTGGAAGACGATCCTTGCCGACGACGGCTGGGTGGTCGACGCCCTCGACACCATCGGCCTCCTGCCCCGCGAGGGCCGCCTCCTCAGCACGAGCTGGGCCGTGATCGGCGGGCTCATCTACAACTTCGTGCCGTTCATGGTGCTCCCCCTGTACGTGAGCCTCGAGAAGATCGACCCCGCCCTCTGGAGGCGTCCCGCGATCTCTACTCCGGGGCCTGGCGGGCATTTCGCAAGGTCGTGCTGCCGCTCTCCATGCCCGGCCTGCTGGCCGGGAGCCTCCTCGTCTTCATCCCCGCCAGCGGCGACTTCATCAACGCCGACTACCTGGGAAGCACGCAGACCGGATGATCGGCAACGTCGTCCAGCAGCAGTTCCTGGTGCTCAAGGACTACCCGGCGGCGGCGGCGCTGAGCTTCCTGCTGATGGCGATCATCCTGGTGGCGGTCCTGGCGCTACACCTATGCCCTCGGCACCGAGGATCTCGTGTAGTGCTGCCTCCCGTGCCTGCGCTGACTCACCGATCCATGCACGCCAGTCACGAGAGGCAGCGCTGATGGCGGCCACGCCGACGGCGCCGACGATCGAGGCCCGTCCCGCCAGCGACGTCGCTGGCGCCGCGCCCCGGCGCGGCGACGCCGGGGCCGACCCGGACGGCTCGGGGACTTCATCCTGCGGTTCGTCGCCGGGCTGGTCCTGGTCTACCTGTTCATCCCGATCGCAGTGATCGTGGCGTTCTCGTTCAACAATCCGTCGGGGAAGTTCAACC
>CAVWNW010000021.1:0-17466 GCA_963756425.1 uncultured bacterium
GCTCTCCGAGGGCGACGTCCACGAGACCGCCGGGGCACACGCCGGCGGACACCCGTTCATGCAGGGCATGATCGCACCACCACCAGCAGGCGCTGGAGATGGCGGCGCTGGTCGAGGGGCACACCGAGAACGAGGACCTACCGCTGCTCGCCGAGCGCATCGCGGTCTCCCAGGGCGACGAGATCGCCCTGATGGAACGGTGGCTGACCGAGCGCGGCGAGGACGTTCCCGCCAGACCACGCGGACCACGAGCTGATGCCGGGGATGCTGACCGACGAGCAGTTCCGACAGCTCGACGGGCGAGGGCGCAGCGTTCGACCGCCTGTTCCTGCGAGCGCATGATCACCCACCATCAGGGGCGCTGCAGATGGTGGATGACCTGTACGGCGACCGGTGGCGGGCTCGAACCCGCCGCCGACCGGTTCGCCCGGGAGGCGGCGGCGGATCAGAGCATCGAGATCAGGCGTATGCAGGAGCTCCTGGGCTCCCTGTCCGTGACGCCGCTCGGATCTGGTGCCCGGGTTCAGTCGAGCGCCGCGCACTGACCGGTCGCCGGGCCCCTGACCGTGTTCGCTGCGCCGAGGTTGATCGGCGCCGGTGAGTTGCCGGTGCACGACAGCGGTCCGTTCACCGTGCTGTCGGCCACGATCGGCTCGACGTCGCCTGTCGTGTTGTTCGCGAGCACGAGAGGACCGGAGACCGTGGTGTCGACCGCCGCGACGCTGCCGGTGGTCCCGGTGATGCGGACAGGGCCCCCGACGGTGCTGTGGTACAGGTGCACCGCGGCCGCCCGGAGGCCGTAACCGGGCCCGAGATCGACGAGTCGATGGCGAGCAGCGAGCCGCCGGCCCGAACGGTGACCGGGCCCGACACCGTCGCCCCGTCCAGGCAGGTGACGCCACTGACCACGAGGGGACGGTTGTGCTGGCCCGACACCGTCGAGGTGCAGGTCCGCACCAGCTGGTCGAACCGGGCGCGCGCCACCGCGAAGCTCGGTGCCCACGTGAACTGCGTCTGGTGCTGGGCGTTGAACTCCGGGAGCTGCACTTCACCGGCCGCAGCGATCTCCGCCTCGGTGACGTGCTCGCTCGGCAGCGGCCTGAACACGTCGAACCCGCGGGCGATCTCGCTGCCGTAGATGTTGCCGTTGTACCAGTACGCGGACCAGAACCCGCCGAGCACGAGCGACGTGGCGTTGATCGGCCCGCGGTCGAAGAAGGCGATCTCCTCCGGGTTGGCGGAGTCGGTGAAGTCCACGAGCGAGATGCCGCCCTGGTACCACGCCTGGGCGAGGATGTCGCGCCCCGGCACCGGGAGGAGCGACCCGTTGTGGGCGACGCAGTTCTCCTGCGTCGTCTGCGACACCGGCAGCTTGTAGTAGCTCCGGAACTCCATCTGCCCGCCGACGATGTCGAAGATCGCGTCCGCACCCCACTGCGGCTGGTCGGTCGGGCGGCAGCGGGCGCCGGTGCCGCCGCCCCACTCGTCGGTGAAGATGACCTTGGTGCCGTCGTTGCTGAGGGTGGCGGAGTGCCAGTACGCGAAGTTCGGGTCCGACACCTCGTCGATGCGCACCGGGTTCTCGGGATCGGAGATGTCGATCAGGATGCCGTTGCCCTCGCATGCGCCGGCGGCGAGGCCGATCTCCGGGAACGAGGTGATGTCGTGGCAGGCGTCGGTGATGGGCGAGGGACCCCACGGCATGCCGGAGGGATGCAATGGCGTCGGCAGCGTGTTCTGGAGGCCGTCGATCGCCCCGGTCTGCGGGTTGGTGAACAGCCGGGGCTCGCTGACCACCGCCGCGGTCTCGGGTGCGGCCACCGGCACCTTGATGATCTCGATCCGCCAGCGGGACGGGTTCTCGCCCGTCGCCGGGTTGTTGTTGCAGCCCGCCATCGTCGTCGCCGGGCGCACGCCCGCGGTGCCGGACACGTACACCCAGACGTTGTCGGGATCGTCGGGATCGGTCACCAGCGAGTGGGTGTGGGAGCCACGGCACAGCTGCACCGTCGCCACCTGCACCGGATTGCGGACGTCGCTGATGTCGAAGATGCGGACGCCCTGGAAGCGGGTGCCAACGGCCGGGTTCGTGCCGCAGTCCTCGCGGGCACGGCTCTCCTCCACCGACATGAAGAGCAGGTCGCCGTGGACCGACAGGTCGCCCTGCCCACCGGGGCAGACCACGTTGGTCACGTTCGTCGGGTCGGCGGGATCCGAGATGTCGTAGATGTTGAAGCCGTTGAAGTTCCCGACGAAGGCATGGTCGCCGCTGAACGCCAGGTCCGAGGTCACGAACCCGAAGTCGCCCGGGTTCGCCGGGTTGACGAAGCCAGCGGGCTTGTCGTGGTGGGCGACGTGCTCCAGGTTCCGGATGGCCGTCTCGGCGTCGAGCCAGCCGGCCCCGAGACCCTCGCGGGGGTCGGGGTCCTCCTGCGCCGTCGCCGTCCCCGGCGTCGCGAGGACGACCACCAGGGCCGTCACCACTGCTGAGGCGAACACGCGCCACCGACGATTACCCGACCCTAGAGCCGACTGACGTGCCATCCGTCGATCCTCCCCCCGATTTGGGCCCCTCACCCGCGCAGCCACACGCAAAACGCGCAGCCGAAGCGCCGACACAGTACCCAATTTGCCCTCGATCAACCGGAGCGGACGACCTCGCCGGCCACGATGACGGTGCTGGCGAGCCGCCCGCCCATCCAGTAGACGAGCTCGGCTGGCTGCCCGGCGTCCCAAACCACCAAGTCAGCGGCCCCACCGGGGGCGAGGACCCCGGCGGTGCCCGCCAACCCCAGCGCCCGTGCGGCGGTGCGGGTGATGCCGGTGAGCGCCTCGGCCGGGGTGAGCCCCAGGAGCGTGCAGGCCAGGTTGGCCGCGATCCTGAGCGACAACAGTGGCGACGTCCCGGGATTGGCGTCGGTGGAGACGGCGATCGGCACGCCCGCCGCCCGCAGCGCCGCCACCGGCGGACGCGCCCGCTCGCCCAGCGTGTGCGTGGCGCCCGGCAGCAGGACGGCGACGGTGCCGGCGTCGGCGAGTGCCCGCACACCGATCGGCGAGGTGTGCTCGAGGTGGTCGGCGGACAGGGCGCCGAACGACGCTGCCAGCGCCGCACCACCGCCGTCGGAGAGCTGGTCGGCGTGGAGCTTGACGGGCAGGCCGTGCCGGCGGGCTGCGTCGAAGACCCGCCTCACCTGGTCCGCCGAGAAGGCGATGCGCTCGCAGAAGGCGTCGACCGCATCCGCCGAGCCGGACGCGGCCACGGCGGGAAGCATGTCGTTGCACACGAGGTCGACATACGCATCCGGCCGGCCTCGGTACTCCGCCGGGACCGTGTGGGCACCGAGGAACGTGGTGCGTACGCGCAGCGGTAGCTCGTCGCCCACACGGCGGGCCGCCGCCAGCATCCGAGTCTCGGCCTCGAGGTCGAGCCCATAGCCCGACTTGATCTCCACGGTGGTCACGCCGTCGCCGAGCAGCTGCTCGGCCCGGCGGGTGGCGTCACGGACCAGGTCGTCCTCGCCCGCAGCGCGCGTGGCGGCGACGGTAGAGGCGATGCCACCGCCCCGACGCGCCAGCTCCTCGTAGCTGGCGCCCGAGAGCCGGGCCTCGAACTCCGCCACCCGGTCGCCGCCGAACACCAGGTGGGTGTGGCAGTCGACCAGCCCGGGGGTGACGAGGGCGCCCGCGGCGTCGACGGTGTGAGCGGCGCCGGCGCCGGCGGGCAGTTCGGCCATCGGCCCGACCCAGCCGATGCGCCGCGTCGGTCACGCCCACTGCCGCGTCGCTCACCAGGCCGTAGGCACCCGGCCGGGCCGGGTCCATGGTGGCGAGGGCCGCGTTGGCCACCAGGAGGTCCCACGTCGTTGCGGTCACGGGTGGCCGCCCCGCGTCACGGCCCTACCCGCGACCATGCCGACGTGATCGCCCGGTGCAGGTCACCGGCCACATCCGGGATCGTGACGTGGCAGCGATCCCGCACGATGGGGCGGCCCGCCACGACGACGTCGGTGACGTCGGACGCGGTGGCGGCGAACACCAGGCCCGCCACGCCCTCGGTGGGGTCGAGCCCGGCGAGGCGCACGGAGGCGCGGTCCAGCGTCACGAAGTCGGCCGGGCGGCCGGCGCCCAGCGGCGACGTTGCCCGATCATCGTCGATTGACCATCCGAGTGCCCGGTAGCCGCCGGCAGTGGCGGCTTCCAGCAACGCTGCCGTCGCCAGCCCACCGCGGCGGCGGTGCAGCAGCCGCTCGTGGAGCTCGACCAGGCGGGCCTCCTCGAGCACGTCGACCACGGCGTGGCTGTCGGTGCCCAGCGACAGCGGACAGCCAGCCGCCGCCAGCTCCCCGGCTGGGCCCACGCCATCGCCGAGGTCGCGCTCCGTCGTGGGGCACAGGCATACGCCGGTCCCGGTCGCCCCGAGGGCCTCGACGTCGGGGGCGGTCGGGTGGGTGGCGTGGACCGCCGTGGTGTCGGTCCCGAGCACGCCGGCGGACCCGGCCAGCCCGGTGGGCGTGCGGCCGGTGGCGGCCAGCGCCTCCTCGTTCTCGGCCGGCTGCTCCGACAGGTGCATGTGGAGCGGCGCACCCCGCGCCCGGGTCCAGCCCGCTACCACGGCCATCGACCCTTCGTCGACCGCCCGCACGCTGTGGATCGCCGCCCCCACGCGCCAGCCGCTTCCGGCCCGCGCCGCCAGGTCCTCCACCCGGTCGACCCAGCGCTCGGGATCGCCGTCGCTGAACCTGACCTGCGCACCGCTCAGGGATGACCCGGCCCGGAAGCCCGCCCGTAGGTAGCAGGTGTCGAGCAGCGTGAGCCGGACGCCCGCCTCCGCCGCCGCGGCGACCAGCGCCCCGCCCATGACGTTGGGATCGGCGTAGGGCCGCCCGTCGGGTCGGTGATGCAGGTAGTGGAACTCGCCCACTGCGGTGATCCCCGCCAGGGCCATCTCGGCGTACGTGGCCCGGGCCAGCTCGAACAGGTCGTCGGGGTCGAGGACTGCGGCGAGCGCGTACATGCGGTCCCGCCAGCGCCAGAAGTCGCCCGCACCCGCCTCGGCGCGACCTCGGAGCGCTCGGTGGAAGGCGTGCGAGTGGACGTTCGCCAGTCCCGGCACCACGATCCCGCCGAGGTGGATGGCCCCCGCCGGCGGGTACTGACCGGCCACCACCCGCGCCAGCCGCCCGTCGCCCGAGTCCTCCAAGACCACCCCGGATGCCAGTTCCTCGCCGCCGAGCCAGGCATAGTCGGCGTACCACGTACTCACGGGCCGGGTGGGGCCATCGGCAGGCTTATGCCGTGTCGGGCGGCCACGTCGCGGGCCGTGCCGTACCCGGCGTCGGCGTGGCGGACCACTCCGATCCCCGGGTCGGTCGTGAGCACGCGCTCCAGCTTCTCGGCGGCCAGCGGGGTGCCGTCGGCCACGACCACCATGCCGGCGTGCAGGGACCGGCCGATGCCCACCCCGCCGCCGTGGTGGAAGCTCACCCACGAGGCGCCGCTGGCGGTGTTGAGCAGGGCGTTGAGGATCGGCCAGTCGGCGATCGCGTCGCTGCCGTCGAGCATCGATTCGGTCTCGCGGTACGGCGAGGCCACCGACCCCGAGTCGAGGTGGTCCCGGCCGATCACGATCGGTGCGCTGATCTCGCCCGACGCCACCAGCTCGTTGAACCGCAGGCCGAGGCGGGCCCGCTCCCCGTAGCCAAGCCAACAGATGCGGGCCGGTAGGCCCTGGAACTGGACGCGCTCGCGGGCCATGCGGATCCAGCGGCCCAGCGTGTCGTTCTCGGGGAACTCGTCGAGCACCAGCCGGTCGGTAACGTCGATGTCGGCCGGGTCGCCGGACAGGGCCGCCCAGCGGAACGGCCCCTTCCCCTCGCAGAACAACGGGCGGATGTACGCCGGCAGGAAGCCGGGGTACGCGAAGGCGTCGTCGTAGCCAGCGGCCTTGGCCTCGGCCCGCAGGGCGTTGCCGTAGTCGAAGACCTCGACGCCCCGCCGAGCGAACGCCACCAGGCCGGCGCAGTGGCGCACCATCGACTGCCGGCTGCGGGCGAGGTAGGCATCGGGGTCCCGCCGGCGGAGGTCGGCGGCGGTGTGCACGTCGAGTCCCACGGGCACGTACGACAGCGGGTCGTGGGCCGGGGTCTGGTCGGTCACGATGTCGACGAGCTCGACGAGGGCGGTGTCGGCGGCCAGGGCCGGCACCACCTCGGCGGCGTTGTCACAGACGCCGATGGAGAGCGGCTCGCCGGCGGCCTTGGCGGCCGCGGCCAGTGTCCAGGCCTCACCCATGTCGGCCGCGACCCGGTCGAGGTAGCGGTGCTGGCGCCGGCGCTCAATCCGGTCGGGATCGACGTCGACGCAGACGGCCACCCCCCCGTTCATGGTCACGGCCAGCGGCTGCGCTCCGCCCATCCCGCCCAACCCCGCAGTGAGGGTGACGGTGCCCCGCAGCGACCCACCGAAGCGCTTGGCCGCGATCGCCGCGAAGCACTCGTACGTACCCTGGAGGATGCCCTGGGTGCCGATGTAGATCCACGATCCCGCCGTCATCTGGCCGTACATGGTGAGGCCCAGGGCCTCGAGCCGGCGGAACTCGTCCCACGTCGCCCAGTCCGGCACCAGGTTGGCGTTGGCGATGAGCACGCGGGGCGCCCACTCGTGGGTGCGGAACACGCCCACCGGCTTGCCGGACTGCACCAGCAGCGTCTCGTCGTCGGCCAGGTCGCGGAGGCTGGACACGATGGCGTCGAACGCCTCCCATGACCGGGCAGCGCGTCCGGTGCCGCCGTACACCACCAGGTCGTCGGGGCGTTCGGCCACGTCGGGGTCGAGGTTGTTCATCAGCATGCGGAGCGCCGCCTCCTGCACCCAGCCGCGGCACGTCAGCTCGATGCCGCGCGGCGCCCGGACCACCCGCGGGCCCGCCGGGGCGGTGCTCGTTGCTACCCGCTCTTGGCCTTCGGCCGGGCCGCTCGGGACTCTCTCGCTCTCTCGCCCTGCGGGACGCTCGCTCACGGCAGCACCCCGATGACATCCTCGGCAGCGGCGACTGCCGCGCCGCTGCGGATCAGGCGCTCGGCCACCGCCAGCTCGGGGGCCACGAACCGGTCGGGCCCGGGGCCGTCGACCTCGCGGCGCACCACGTCCACGACCGCGGCGGTCGCGGGCGCCGGCCGCAGCGGCCGGCGGAAGTCGAGCGCCCGGGCCGCCACCAGCAGCTCCACCGCGAGGACCTGGGCGAGGTTCGCGAGGCTCGTCCGCAGCTTGCGGGCGGCAGCCCATCCCATGGACACGTGGTCCTCCTGCATGGCCGACGTGGGGATCGAGTCGGCGCTGGCGGGTACGGCCAACCGCCGGCTCTCGGCCACCAGGGCGGCGGCGGTGTATTGGGCGATCATCATCCCCGAGTCGACACCGGGGTCGGCGGCCAGGAACGGCGGCAGCCCGTGGGAGCGTGCCGGGTCGAGCAGCCGATCCACCCGGCGCTCGGCCATCGCCGCTAGGTCGGCGGCGACGATGGCCAGGAAGTCGCAGGCGTGGGCGAGCGGCGCCCCGTGGAAGTTGCCGTTGGACTCGACCCGCCTGTCCGCGAGCACAACCGGATTGTCGATCACCGCCGCCAGCTCGCGCTCGGCCACCGCCTCCACGTGGGCCAGCGTGTCACGGGCCGCGCCCGCCACCTGCGGCGCGCAGCGCAGCGAGTACGCGTCCTGGACCCGGGGATCACCGGTGCGGTGAGAGGCCACGATCTCCGAGCCGGCCAGCAGCCGAACCATGTTCGCGGCACTGGTCGCCAGGCCGGGATGCGGCCGCAAGCGCGCCAGGTCGGGTGCGAAGACCCGGTCGGTGCCGAGGGCGGCCTCGACGCTCATCGCGGCGGCGAGGTCGGCAGCGGGCAGCAGCTGCGCCAGGTCGTGGCAGGCGAGCACCAGCATGCCCAGCATCCCGTCGGTGCCGTTGACCAGGGCGAGTCCCTCCTTGGCGGCGAGCTCGACCGGCTCCAGCCCGGCGTCGGCCAGCGCCCGCGACGCGAGCACGGACGCGCCAGCCCCGTCGGCCGAAGCCGCACCCGCGACCCGAACGTCGCCCTCGCCCATGAGCGCCAGCGCCACGTGGGCCAGGGGCGCGAGGTCGCCGCTGCAGCCGAGCGACCCGTGCTCGGGCACCACGGGCGTGATCCCATGGTTCAGCAGGGCCACCAGCAGGTCCACCACGGCGGGACGGACGCCGGACAGGCCCTGGGCCAGCGTCCGGGTGCGGAGCAGCATCATCGCCCGTACCACCTCGTCCTCGACCGGGGCGCCGATGCCGGCGGCGTGCGAGCGGATCAGCGACCCCTGCAGCGCCGCCCGCCGCTCCACGGGGATGTGGCGGACGGCGAGGGCACCGAACCCGGTCGACAAGCCGTAGACCGGGGTCGCCTGCGCCACGAGCTCCTCGACCGCGGCGCGCGCCCGGGCGATCGCCACGCGGGACTCGTCGTCCAACGCCACAACGGCACCCCCACGGGCGACGGCCACGACCGCGGCGCCGGTGAGCGGCGATGATCCGACGGCGACGACGTCATGCGTGTCCACCGCACCGACCGTACGACGTGCTGGTGGGCCGGCGTGGATTTGCGATCCCAGCCACTGCAGCCGGTGTTGGTCAGTCATGACGACGCCACATCAGCTGTAGACCTTCGGCTGATCCAGTCTGGGTGGCCCGAAATCCCAAGATGGGTAGCGGCCACCGATGCGCCGGCCTCCCTCACGCCAACACGATCGTGCACGCACGTCTGGCACATCGCTACGAACGAGGGGTGATCGAAGTGCCTCGATACCTGATGGAACGCACCTTCCCTGATGGCCCGGGCTCCCTCTCATGAGGCCCAGGACACGGCTGGCATTTGCCGCAGCTCTGGCGGGGCTGGTCGGAATGGCCCTACCGGCTGGCGGCACGGTGGACGCGGCGGCCGACGCCCACGAGAGCCCAATCCCGCGGGGAGAGCTGAGAGAGGTCAAGAGGGCCACGGCGAGATACCACTCGCTGCGGACGGCACGGGCCGACGGGTTCTCCGCCTTCTCGCTCGACCCGAACAACCCCGACGTGCCCACCTGCTTCGACAGCCCCGACGGCGGGATGGGCGTTCACTTCGTGAGGCACATCGACGACGTCCTGGACCCGAACGACCCTGAGGCCCTGGTGTACGAGGTGAAGCGCAAGGGGCGCGTGAAGCTGGTGGCCGTGGAATACATCGTTCCCGAGGAGTTCGTCGACCCCGACGACCCACCCATGCTGTTCGGCGAGATGCTCCACCACCACCCGTTCCTCCCCGTCTATATCCTCCATGCCTGGATCTGGAAGGCGAACCCGGACGGCGTGTTCGCCGACTTCAACCCGCGAGTGGACGCCTGCCCGGGCTGAACGCCGAGAAGGTCGACCTGGACTTTCCGCGCTACTGACTTTGGGCAACGAGCCCGAGCCGGGCGGCTTCGCGAGCTGCCTCCCTGCGGCTGTGGACGCCCAACTTCCGCAGGATCGCGGCGACGTGATGATCGACCGTCCGGTGCGACAGCACGAGCTCGATGGCAATCTCCTTGTTTTGGAGCCCGGCTGCGAGCAGGGCGAGCACGTCCAGTTCCCGGGCGGTCAGGTGCGCAGGGTTGACCCTGGTGGCCGTCCTCGGCCCACGGGGCAGGTGCCGAGCGCCGCGCTGGCGAAGCCTCTGCGCCACGATCGCCGCCGCCGGACGTGCGCCGAGTTGCAGCAGCTCGTCGAGGCCTCGGCGCATCACCTCCTCGTCGTTGGCTTCCGTCAACGCCAGGGCTGCTTCGTAGGGGCTGTCGAGGCGACGCCACTCGACGGCGGCGCGCTCCCACTCCCCGGCGAGCTCGCCGGTGAACGGCTCTGGGACGTCAGCGGCCGTGTCGACCGGGATGCCCGCTCGGCGTCGCAAGGACAACATCTCGCCGACGACCCAGCTGGCGGGATGCGACGAGGCGAGGTCGAGCGCCAGCGACGTCGCCTCCATGACCCTGTCCGGGCGACCAGCGAGCCACCACGCTTCGGCCCGAGCGGCGGCGGTCGGTTCGATCCGTTGCAGCTCGCCCGTGTCGCATGCCAGCGCCCACGCCTCGTCGAGCGGCGCCCACACATCCGGGTCACCGCGACGGGCGCGGACGAGGCCGAGCACGGCCAGCGCAACGATGCGCGGAACCGGTGACGTGCGCGGGTCGCGGACGATCCGGGCCGCCGACGCGGCCGCGTCGTCCCAACGGCCGCGGTCGAGGCTGGCGCGGGCGCGGTAGGCGATCAAGTAGGTCCGCCACAGGTCGAGACCGCGCTCGTCGCAGTAGCGCAGGCCGGCATCAAGGTGACGGTCGGCGGCTCCGTAGGCGCGAGCGCGGGGCGACCACCACGTCAATGCCACATAGCCCCGACCAGCGTGCTCTTCCAGGCCCCGTTCGAGAGCGGTGTGCAGAGCTCGCTCGATCTTGATGGGCCCCGCGCGGTCACCGGCGAGCAACTCGATCGAGCCCAGGTTGAGTGCTGCATAGACCCGTGCCTCGTCGTCGCCGATCTTGTCGGCGACCTCGACCGCCTTCGTTGCCCACGATCGTGTTTCCTCGGCGTTCTCGCGGGCGGCGGCCAGATGCGAGAGGTTGCAGTACGCCATCGCGAGCTCGTGGCTGGCGGCACGCCGTCGCTCGAGGACCGTCACTGCTTCGCGCCCGTATTCCCAGGCCTGGGCGACGTCACCTTGATAGCGCAGCAGTAGGGACAGCGACCGGGCTGCGTCTCCCACGCGCAACCAGTCCTCGACGCGGCGATGGTGTTGCAACGCGTCGCGTTGCGCCTCTACCGCTTCGGGGAACTCGCCGGAGAGGTAGCAGGCATACGCGCGCCGGTCCGATAGCTCGCCGAGCAGTTCAGGGGCAGCGTGTTCCGCGAACCGAAGGGCGCGTGCGAGCTGCTGGGCCGCCTCGCGGTGCGCCCCGAGAGCAGCGGCACGTTGGGCGGCGACTGGCGCGAACCGGACCACGGCGCTTGCGGCATTCGCTGCTTCGGCGTGATGAGCGAGACGCGTAGGGTCAGCCGACGCGACGGCCTCCAGCGCGCCGAGTGCGAGCCGGTGCAGCCGCACACGCTGTGCTGGTGGAAGGGCTTCCTCGACGGCCTGTCTGGCGAGCTCGTGCCGGAAGCTCACGGTCCCAGGACCGGCTACCAACATTCCCGAGGACAGGCATTCGTCGAGATGATGCGGAGCGCCGCTGGCGAGTGCGTGGAGCAGCCAGTACTCGCAGCCCGGCGGGACGACGGCCGCCGCATCCAGCGCTGCCCGCGCGTGGGGGCTGAGGCGAGCGGCCCTGGCGAGCACGGCATCGCGGACGGTGGATGGGACCTCGTCCGACGCCGCCGCGAGCACTTCGGTCACGAAGAACGGGTTGCCACCGGTGCGTCGATAGAGGTCGTCGATGTCCTCGACGTCGGAGCCGCTCGAACCGGCGAGCCGCTCGACTCCCGCCGCCGACAGTGGCTCGAGTTTCATGCGGGCCACGGTGTCCTTCGTCGCCAGCTCGCCAACGACGATTCGCAAGGGGTGAGCAGGTCCTAGTTCGTCGTCTCGATACGTGGCGAGGACCAGGACCGGAAGGTCCTCGAGACGTCCCGCCAACAGGCTCAACACATCGAGGCTGGCTTCGTCCGCCCAGTGCAGGTCCTCCAGCAGGAGCAACGCGGGCGTGCCACGCAGCTCCTCAAGCAACGCCATCGCCACTTCGTGGGGCCGGGCAACGCGCCCGACCTTGCGCTCCAGCTCACCGCCGGCCTCCCGGGCAACGTCCAAGAACGGCCCGAGTGGGCGTGGGGTGAACAGCGCATCACAGCTGCCCCGCAGTACTCGATGCGAGCCCTGGTGCTCGGCGCAGACGGCGCGCGCCAGCGCCGTCTTGCCGACGCCTGCCTCACCAGCGAGTAGCACGACCCGGCCGTGCGAGCTCGCCAGCACGGCACGCAGCGTCTCGTCGAGCACCGCCAGGTGCTGTGCCCTTTCGAGCAGATCGTCACGACGGTCCGACGTGTTCGCCCCTTATCTGACCCGCAGTGCGGCCCCCGCGAGCCGCCCTTGGCACCCCTCCAGGATAGGTAGCAGGAGGTCGCAAGTTGGGCGTCGACTGCCGATTCCGGCCATCCCCCTCCTCCCTACGGTGGCGGCGATGCCTCGACCACAGGGGACACGATGAAGCCACGAGTGATCGTCGTCGCCACATCTCTCGCCGTTGGCACGCTTCTCGGGGCGGTCGCCACGACGCTCATCTCGGACGAGGGATCGGCGAGCCGTCCGCCGACCGCCGAAACCTCGTCGACCACGGCCCCCCTGCAGCATGTCTGTTCCTCGAGAGAGCCGACCGACTGCGCCGGGCCCTGAACACCGCAGCCAAAGCCCGCTGTGGGGGCCGGCGCGGACGGGATCGAGTCCGGAACGCAAGCTGCGTGCCCCGCCGCCGTGAGCCGCTCGCCGTGGTCACGCTATGTGTGGGCCGGCGTGGATTCGAACCACGGTAGGCGTACGCCGGCAGATTTACAGTCTGGTCGGACGGCTACTAGCTCGTGCCGGATCGTGGTGGACAATCGTCTGACCTGCACATTCGCTGATCGCACCGTCCGTCTTACACCGATACGTGCGGCTCGATCACGGGCCGTTGGTTTGCAAAGCGTTTGCACACGGGGCAGTGCCAGCACCCGCCCTCACGCGCCCGGCATGCAAGGTCTGGGCTGCGGGCGGCTGTGTTCCGTTGCCGGCATGCTCGCTTGGGCGGAGGGTCGAAGGTCAGGACAGAAGGTCAGGTCAGCCACCTGCCGAATCCGCCTTTACTGGATCAAGTAGGCGCCGGCAAAGCCGGCGCCTGGCCTGCGGGCGGGCGCCAGAGGCGCCCGTCCTCGTCCGGCGATCGTAGGCGCGGGCCTGGCCGAGCAGATTGAGAGGCGCTGCACCAAACGATCCCGGCGGACGCCGATTTCATGCCGTCTAGGTGATGCCCCCGGTGGCCCCCACGGGGTTGGATCGGGCGAGTCGCGTCGATGCGGCCATCTCGTGGCGCCGGACCTATCGAGGGATCTGCCATGTTCGAGGCGTTCTTGTGGGGTGCGGTCGGGGCGTCGGCCCTGCTCGTCGGCGCGCTGATCGCGTACGTGGCAACGCCGAGCCCCCGGATCATCGCCGTGGTCATGGGGCTGGGTGCCGGCCTGCTCATCGGCTCGGTCGCGTTCGAGCTGATCGACGAGGCCCTCAAGACCAGCTCCGTCGCGCAGGTGGGCGTGTTCACGCTGCTCGGCGCGGCCACGTTCACGGCGGGCGATTGGTGGCTCGATCGCAAAGGGGCCGGCGACCGCAAGGACGCCGAGGGCGCGCAGGAGTCGGGTTCACCGCTCGCCATCGTGTTCGGCTCGGTTCTCGACGGGATCCCCGAGTCGTTCGTGCTCGGCCTCACCGTGCTCCAGGGCAGCGTCAGCGTGGCGCTGCTGGTCGGTGTCTTGCTCAGCAACCTGCCCGAGGGGCTGTCGTCGTCCGCCGGGTTGCGGATCGCGGGCTGGTCCCGGGCGCGGGTGACGCGTATGTGGCTCCTGGTAATCGTGGTGGCTGCCGTGAGTGCCGCGCTCGGGTTCGCGCTGCTCGACCCGGCCAGCGGTCGCACCGGGGCCGCCGCCCAGGGCTTCGCGGCCGGCGCCTTGATAGCCATGATCACCGACACGATGCTCCCCGAGGCCTACGAGGTCGAGAAGGTCGCCACCGGTGCGCTGGTGGCGATCGGCTTCGCGGTCTCCCTCATCCTCTCCGCAATCTGACCTAGGAGGTCCCCTGACATGACCGAGCTCGCCGCAGATGTACAGGCCGCTCTCTCGACGCCCGATCGGGTCGAGAGCCGGATCGGCACGCTGGAGTTCACCGACGGCGCCCCGACCGCGAAGACGGTCGAGGCCCTGTACGACCACCTCGACTTCGTGCACGCCCTGAACACGTTCCTGACCGCGTTCCCGGCGGCGTCGACCCAGGCGATCCGCCAGGGGTTCCTGGACGTCGGCGTGGCCGACAACTCGGTGCTGATCTTCTCCGAGTTGATGGACTCGTCGTCGCGGTTCCTGACCGCCAACGCCGACACCGTTTACTACCTCGCCATCGTCGACCTCGGCGACGGGCCGATGGTCGTCGAGACACCACCGATGGCACTCGGCACGTTCGACGACATGTGGTTCCAGTGGATCATCGACTTCGGCATGCCGGGTCCCGACCGCGGCGCCGGCGGGAAGTTCCTGCTCGTCCCGCCTGGCTATGACGGACCACTCCCCCAGGGCGGCTTCTACGTCGGGCACTCGCGCACCAACCGGGCAGTCATGCTGGGCCGGTCGTTCATGCAGGACGACGATCCCGCCCCGACTGTCGCCACCATCAAGTCCGCCCTCAAGATCTACCCATACACGGTAGGCGGCGCTGGGACCAGCATCGGCACCCTCCTCCAGGGCGAGATCCCGCTGCCCGGCCCGGCCGCCGACCTTCCCGAGACCACCTTCGTGGAGGGCAGCGGCCTCACGTTCAACACCATCCCCCCGAACGATGCCGGGTTCTTCGAGACCGTGCACGCGCTGCTCCAGGACGAGGCCGTTGAGGCCGCCAGCCCGGAGATCGTCGGCCATCTCGCCGAGATCGGCGTGGTCAAGGGCAAGCCGTTCGCGCCGGACGACCGGATGCGGCGGATCCTCGACGAGGCCGCCGCGATCGGGAACGCGACGTCTCGGGCGCTGATGTTCGACGCCCGGGGCGAGGAGGACGTCGCCTGGTACCCGGACTCCGCGTGGACCAACATGCTGTTCGGCGGGGGCTACCTGTTCGATCGCCCGATCCCCCAGGTAACGCCCGAGGGCATCAAGCCCCACCCGCCCACAGGCGCGCGCAAGCACGACCTGCGCACCATGTTCTTCTACGGCTACACCGGGATAACCCCGGCCATGGCCATGCGCCTCACCGGGATCGGCAGCCAGTACCTCGTCGCCTTCATGGACGCGAACAAGGCGTTCCTCGACGGCGCCCGGTCCTACACCGTCACGCTGCCCCCCGGCATCCCCGAGGTCCGGTTCTGGTCGGTCACGCTCTACGACAACCAGACGCGATCAATGCTCGTGACGCCCCAGCGGTTCCCACGCGGGAAGCCAGTCGTACCCGAGTCCGGCGGCGGTCGCGGACGCCGACGGCTCGACCACCCTCCACCTCGGCCCGGCCCAGCCGGCCGATGTCCCCGACGGCAACTGGATCCAGACGACGCCGGGCAAGGGCTACTTCGCGGTGCTTCGGCTCTACAGCCCGACGGCGCCGTTCTTCGACAAGTCCTGGAAGGTCGGGGAGTTCCAGCCATCAACGTGAGGCGACCAGCCCGACATCCCGCGGAATCATGCGGAGTGATTGATGTCGCCAGACCGGCCGCATCGCGGTCGAGTCGGCTACGAGTAAGGGAGGACTGAGCGGATGACCGACTTCACCGAGAAGGCCCGCCACCTGCGCAACGCCGTGGAACCGGTGGCCGCGGGGATCTACTTCGCGCCGGAGGCGCACGCGGCATACGAGGCCCTCGGGTTCGACGGCAGCCCCGCAAGCGCGGACGGCGTCGCCCGCCCGGAGCTGATGTCTTACTTCGTCAGCCGCGGCGCCTGTATGGGCCGCGTGCCGGGCGAGGTCGTGGCGGCCGCGTTCGGGGTCTTCAAGCCCCAGGTGGTGGTGGCGGCGGTCGCCGGTGGCTGGCAGATCACCGGCCGCGACGAGATCCTCGCCGCCCGCGAGCAGGCCGCGACCGCGATGCTCTCGCGCATCCTCGGCCAGCGGCCCGAAGGCCTCGACCGGGTCACCGAACTGCTCCGCCGCGGCGCCGATGCCGCGCCATGGGCCGGCCGCGGCGTCTACGGAGGTCTGCGCTCGCTCGGCTTCCCCACCGACCCCATGGGCGCCATGTGGCGGGCAGCGGACCTGTTGCGCGAGCACCGCGGTGACAGCCACGTCATCTCTTGGGCGGTCGGCGGCGCCGATGCCCTGGAGGTCCTGCTGCTCACGGAGCAGTGGTGGGGGCTCCCGCCGCGCGCCTACGCCCCGACCCGTGGCTGGTCCGGGCCCGACATGGATGCCGGCTTCGAGCGGCTCGCACGGCGCGGCCTCATGACCGCCGACGAGCAGCTCACCGACGCCGGCCGGGCCTTCCGGGAAGAGATCGAGGTCCGCACCGACGAGCTCGAACGGCCCGTGCTCGACGCTCTCGGCGACAACCTGGACGAGCTCCTCGGTCACCTCGACGCCTGGTCCGAAGCCATCATCGACGGTGGCTCCTACCCCCAGCGCATCGCTGACGTCTACAACACTGGCGGCGGCCCCCACTTCGGGTCCGGGCTGACCATTGACACCGCCGCGGAGCAGTACGACATCAAGGCGTGACCCGGCCGGGACCACAGGGCACACATGAGAGTCGAGGCCAGCTGGTTCAACGTCGGGACTCGGAAGGGGTCGACGTCGGCGTGCCATTTCGTGCCAGATCGCGGGCGGAACCGAGCGCACCAGCGGCCACTTACGGTCAACGAGCCGAGTCAGCGCAGGTCCTGGTCGCGATCCAGACGCGCCAGCCCTTCCCAAGCCGACAATGCGGTCGATACCGGCCGGCCGGTCGTCGTCCACGACGAAGCCGACATCCCCCGGAGCCGGCCAGCCGGCCACGTAGTGCGCCAGCGCAGGGTCGCCCATGATCGCGGCGACGGCGCGAACCCGGGCATCGGGACGCCAGTCGACGGCGCCCGATGTGGCGGGTCAGAGCCCGGGCGGGTCGATGCCAATGCCCCGCTCGAGCCCCCGGGGTGTCGCAAGCGTGAGCCGGTCGAGGCGGTCGCGAAGCCGGGCGTACGTGGCTTCGTGCTCGGCCTGCTGGAGGTCGGCGGCCCGCGCCTCGATCTCGGTGATGAAGGGGGCCGTCTCGCTGGCGGCGAGGTCTCGCTGACTTCGTGTTGTGTGCACGACCTGGGTCGACGCGCTCGAGGCGCTGTGCCAGCCCTCGTCGGCGCCAGAGCGGCGCTTCGGCGAGGGTGGCATGGGTGGCTCGCAGTTCGGTCTCGGCGGCCCGGAGGTCGGCCTCGGTGGCGGCGAGGGGCCGGAGGAAGGGCTGGGCGCGGCGTCTTGCATCGTCGAGTGCTCGCCGAGCGACCGCGACAGCCTCCTCGGCCGAGTGCAGGTCGTTCGGCGTCCGGCGAACTCCGGGGACCTGGGCGGCCAGGTGCCGTCGTTGCGTGAGAGCGGGTGCGTCGGCGCGCTCGTTGGTCAGGATCTGTTCGAGCACGTCGCGCGCCTGGCCGGGTTGGTCGGTGATGACGAGGATCCGGTTCTCCGCACGACCTCTGGTGGTGGCGACATAGAGGCTGCGATGTGTCGTGGCGGCCGTCACGACGCCAATGCCG
>CAVWNW010000022.1:0-261092 GCA_963756425.1 uncultured bacterium
TCGCCGGCCCCGGCGCCCGGCGGCAGCTAACCGCCACACCCAGACCGGGTCGCGTCGGCCCAGGAGCACGGACATGGAGCACGGCCGCCTCGACGAACAGACCCTCGCCACGATGATCGGCGCAGGGGACATCGACACGGTTCTGGTTGCCTTCCCCGACCTCCAGGGCCGGCTGATGGGCAAGCGAGTGACTGGCCACTTCTTCCTCGACGACGTGCTGGCAGCGGGCGTCGAGGCCTGCACCTACCTGCTGGCGGTCGACATCGACATGGATCCCCTCCCCGGGTACCGCTTCGCCAACTGGGCGACCGGCTACGGCGACTTCGTCCTCCGGCCCGACCTCGCCACCCTGCGGGTGGTCCCCTGGCTCGAGAAGACCGCGCTGGTGCTCTGTGACCTCGCGGACCAGGAGACCGGGGCGCCCGTCGAGGTGTCGCCCCGGCGGATCCTCCAGCGCCAGATCGAGCGGGCAGCGGCCGCCGGGTACGTGACGAAGTGCGGCTCGGAGCTCGAGTTCTACCTGTTCAAGGACTCCTACGACGACGCGGCTGCCCGGGGCTACGCCGGGCTCACGCCGCACTCGGCGGTCATCGAGGACTACCACATCCTCCAGACCACCAAGGACGAGTACCTCATCCGTCAGATCCGCAACGCGATGGACGGTGCCGCCATCCCGGTCGAGTTCTCCAAGGGCGAGGCCGGGCGAGGCCAGCACGAGATCAACCTGCGGTACGCCGACGCCCTGGAGATGGCCGATCGCCACACGATCTACAAGAACGGCGCCAAGGAGATCGCGGCGCTGAACGACCGGGCGATCACGTTCATGGCCAAGTACACGATGGACGAGTGCGGCAACTCCTGCCACCTCCACTCGAGCCTGTGGAGCGCGGAGGATGACGAGCCGCTCGACTGGGACGACGGCGCACCCGACCACATGTCCGACACGTTCCGCTACTACCTCGGCGGGCTCGCGGCGGCCAGCCGCGAGCTGTCCTACCTGTTCGCGCCGTACGTCAACTCGTACAAGCGGTACCAGCCCGGGTCGTGGGCACCGACTGCGATCGCGTGGGGTCGGGACAACCGCACGTGCGGCCTCCGACTCGTGGGCCACGGGACCGGCTTCCGGGTCGAGTCGCGGATCCCCGGGGCTGACTGCAACCCCTATCTCGCCTACGCGGCCACGATCGCCGCCGGGCTGCACGGCATCGAACACCGCCTCGACCCGGGCACCGAGCTCAGAGGCAACGCCTACGAGGCCGAGGACGTGCCCCACGTGCCCTCGACCCTGGTCGAGGCGATCGGTGTCTTCGAAGGCAGCGAGCTGGCGGTGAAGGCGTTCGGCGAGGACGTCCACTTCCACCTGCTCAACACGGCCCGCCAGGAGTGGGCCGCGTCCACCCGCGTTGTCACCGACTGGGAGCTGCGGCGTAACTTCGAGATGGCATGACGAGGCCGCCGCTCATCGCCGTACCCGCCTACCTGGTGAGGTCGGGACGGGTCGAAGGCTGGGCGACCAGCGGAGTCGCCACCCCCGAGACCTACCTGACGGCCCTCCGCCGATCCGGCGCCCGCGGCGCCATCGTCATGCCGGACGAGCTCGGTGAGGACGAGGCGGACCAGCTGCTCGACGGCTTCGACGGTCTGCTGCTCATCGGCGGTGGCGACCTCGATCCCGAGACCTACGGCCAGCCGCGGGAGCAGGAGGTCTACGGCGTCCTCGCCCGGCGCGACGGCTTCGAGCTCCCCCTGGCCCGTGCCGCCATCGCCCGGTCCGTGCCGACCCTGGCGATCTGCCGCGGTCACCAGGTGCTCAACGTCGCCCTGGGCGGCACTCTCGAGCAGCACCTCGGTCCCGGCCCCGTGCCCCATGGCGTCCCGGGCGTGGCCGGCGGCTCGTGCGCTCATGCGGTCCGCGTGCAAGAGGGATCCAGGCTGGCGACGGCGCTGGGGGCCACGACCGCCACCGTCTCCTCCCAGCACCACCAGGCGATCGACAAGCTGGGTACCGACCTCGAGGCCGTGGCGTGGGCCGAGGACGGCGTGGTCGAGGGCATCGAGCTTGCCCTCCCGGACCAATGGGTGATCGGTGTCCAGTGGCATCCGGAGGACACAGCGGGCACCGACGCGGTCCAGCAGCGCCTCTTCGACGCGTTCGCCAGCGAGGTTGCACGGCGCACGGGATGACCCGCTCCGTAGCGGCCGCTTCACCGCCGCACGTACGCGCCCTGCGACTCCTCCTGCGGAACGCTCCACTTGTGGCGGTACTCGGCGGTCGCGATCCGAATCCACACCATCCCCGCCGCCGCTAGCGCAAACACCAGGCCGGGGACCAGAAGGAAGATGGCAGTCACATCGCCTCCCTCGACTTGCCTTCCTGTGGGAGGCAGCATCGTCGAGACCGGGGCGACCGGCTGCGCCGCGTGCCACATTCCCGCAGTGACCAATGGCACGTTCGGACGGGAGGGCCGGCAGGTGCGCCACCGCTACGGCCCGCCACCGGACCATCTGGTCCGAACGTGCCGCACTTAGCGATGCCATGACCACCGCAACTGCGGCAAGTTCGAGGTTGCAGCGGATCAGGGCGCCGGGCGTCAGTTGGCTGCCGCAGGGGGTGGTGCTCGACGATGCTCAGGGGCTCGCCGCGGTGCCCGCCGGGCTCGGCTACCGGCTCGGGTGGTGGCTCGTGGGGCCCGCATCCAGCTTCATCGTGTTGGCGGGTGCCGAGGTGCTCCGTGGCATCGTGGCGACGGCCCGGGCCGGTGCCCCGTTCGTCGGCGCCAACGTCCGCCGGATAAGGGTCCTCGCCGCCCTCACGCTCGGCTATTTCGTGCTCACCGTGGCACGGTCACTCGTGGCTGTCATCATCCAGGACGACCTCGGGCTCGAACGGACGAGCACGGACATCTCCTTCGCGCCAATCGTTTCGGCGGTGGTGCTGCTCGCGCTCGCACAGATCTGGCAGTACGGCGTCAAGCTGCGCGAAGAGCAAGAGCTCACCATCTGATGCCCCCGGACACCGACGTCTCGGCCATCACGGTGCACGTCGACGCGCTGCTCGAGGCCCGCGGGATGACCCTCACCGAGCTGGCCGACCGCGTGGACCTGACTCTGGCCAACCTCTCGATCCTCGAGCCCGGAAAGGCCCGGGCCATCCGATTCACCACGCTGGCCGCGCTGTGCGCAGAGCTGCGATGCCAGCCGGGTGACCTGCTCAGCTTCGAGCCGTAGCGTGCCGGGTCCCGGCGCAGGGCTGGTTGGTGCAGCAGCCACATCGGACGATCTCGCTACGTGCGGCGTCGGCTCGATTGGCCACGTCGCGGCCATGTCGTCACGCATCAGCGACCGTTCAGGAAGATTTTCTTCCCGGTTGGTCATCCGATCGAGGAGGTCAGGCGTCACTACTTGCGGCTCACCGCAGGCGGCGGGGAGCGGGAGGTAGGGCACCATGCGGCGGACATCCTCGGTAAGGCTGGTGGCAGCAGGAATGGCTGTCTTGATGGCCTTGTCTCTTCTCGCGTGCAGCGGAGACAATGGCAACGAGTCAGCGGCCAATAGCACGACGACGGAGGCCGCGTCCGACAGTCCAACTACATCGTCGGACGATGGTGAGTCCAGTGCCACGGCGGACGAGCAAGGCGCCTCCGCGACCAATGGGGGCGCGGAGCGGTGCGCTGAGACGGGTAATTGGACGACAGGTCCGGAGCAAGTCCAGGCAGGGATCGCGGATCCGATTTACCTGCTTGATGCGGGACGGCATGACGCCCCAGCGTGCTACGACCAGCTATCATTCCGCCTCAACGGAACCGGCGGAGCAGGATACTATGTCGGCTACGCCGACGGCAGCGACGTTCGGATTGAAGGCGACCAGTCAGTGCAGATTGCCGGCGATGCCGCTCTGGTAGTTGACATCTCGGCTCCAGTCCAGGGAGGCCCATTTGATAAGTCAGGGCACGCCCCAGGATCCGTTTTTGCCGAAACTGTCGGCCAGACGCTTTACCCGGTCAGCAACCCCAGTGGCCTCAAGGTCATCAAGGAAGTTCGTTTCGCCGGCGAACTCGAGTCCGGCAGTGAGTCCGGATCAGTCGCGGCATTCGCCGTCGGCGTCGACCGTCAACGTCCCTTCGCAGTGAGCTCGCTCGTGGACGAGGATTCGAACACCCGGGTCATTGTGATCCGAGTCGCTCACTAGACCCATCCGCATCACACGTAGTAGCCGGTGCCACTCGCGGGAGTCGTCTTCCACACCGCGCCATGTCTGCAGATCTGCATCGCAGAGCGAGGCAGGCCGGGGTGGTAGGGGCGGCCACTCCGTGCGACTTCCCCGGCCTATGGATGCGGCAGGCTGGGTGACCGGGTTACGGGAGCATGCGGTCCATCATGTCGAGCGGATCCAGGCCCATGGGCATACCGGCTCTGCCGTCGGCCGCCCCAGCCTCGGCCGAGGGTCCCGTCGTTCCCGGAGCCGGGTCGGTGTAGTAGCCCACAATGTGGCCACGGTCGTTGATCGCCGTGGCAAACGTTGAAACCGCTCCTGGCACTGCGATCGGCGTGGGCTCCCCGTCGTCATATCGGTACGCGCGGAGAGTCACGAAGCTGCCGTCCGCACTGAGAAACGCGGCGGTAGCCGCGGTCTGACCGCGGTTGTTGAGCCCGAGGTGGATGGTCTGCGCAGCGCCCGGCACATCCGGCAGCCTGGTGAAGGTGCCGTCGCGCTCCCGCAGGAACGTGTAGTGCGTGTTCTTGGGGTCGGCCGAATCAAACGCCTGGCCGACCGACTGGCCGCGGTCGTTGATGTCGGCGAGGGTGGTGTTGGACACGCCGGGAGCGTCGATTCTGGTGAACCTCCCATGCTCGTAGATGTATCCGCGGAGGAACCGCAGCGGCACCTGCCGGTCCACGTCGCTGTAAATGCCGACCACTTGGCCGCGGTTGTTGGTTCTCCAGGCGAGGGTGGTCAGCGCGCCAGGCACGTCGATGGTGGTGAACCTGCCGCGGGCGTCCCGCCGATAACCGTGTGCCTCCCCCATCTTCGGGTCGTACCTGAGGAGGGAGCCGACGGTCACGCCGCGGTCGTTGCCGCCGGTGAGGTCGTTTTCTAGGTCCCCATACGGGTGGTCGATCGTCGTGTACTTGCCGCGCTTGTCCAGGCGGAAACCGTGCAGCCGGCCATCGGCGTTGGCGTAGTAGCCGATGACATCACCGCTGTTGGTGATGTCCCACGCCTCGGTCCTGGTGGCGCCGGGGAAGTCGATGGTCCGGTAGCGCTCGCCGTCGAACACATAGCCATGGATCGCACCTCGCACCGGAGCCGCGTCCTGGCTATCCGGGGTCGCGGGGTCCGCGGCATGGGCGGGTAGCCCGCTCGCCGCCAGCGTCATGGCGGCCAGCACGAGAGCGGAGACGGCCGATGCACCGATGCGAAGCGGGTATCGGATGATGCGCACCATGCTGGTGCACCCCCTTTCTGTCATGCCTGACGCCCGGGGTCACTAGGCATTCGCCGCGGACCGCCAGCCCGGATGGCGGTGACAGTGCGGTGGCACTCTCGACGGGCTTGCCCGCGGCAAGCAACGTCGCAGTCACGCCAGCGCCGACGACGATCTGTCGGCCCTCCGCGGGTGGGGGTCACCCCGTTTCTGAACGCACTTTCGGGCGGACCCCAGCCTGGCGGCGCAACTCGACCGGAGAGGGTCGACCGGTTGATTCGCCACAGGGAGTCAGCGATGCGGCCCCGCAGGGATGTGCACGACGGTGCGCTCGCCGTCGGCGACTGTGTGTCGCTTGACGTAGAAGTCCACGCCGGGGGCGTTCACCATCCTGGCGCAAGGATGCACGTAGATCCCATCGGATCCATCGTCCCCAGTCGATGGCCAGCAGGAGGTTCTGCCGATGCGCTTCCCAGTCACGGCTAGGGGCATCCGGCTGATCGCTGTGGTCGCGCTCGTTGTCGCGGCCGCGGGATGCGGCGATGACGACGACAGCTCCGACGTGGTCACGATTCCATCGTCGGACGGATCGTCGCCGTCCGTCGTGATGGACGCGCACTTCAACGTCGAGCAGAGGCCCTACATGACGGTCGCCAACGGGTCGGCCCCGCAGCAGGCTGACGCCGACCCCGACGAGACGGTCACCTTCATAGCCACCGGGTCTGACACCGACGGCGGTGTGAAGACGATCGAGATCTGGCACACCACGGACAGGTGCTCTCTAGGCGACCCCGACGACGAGGAGCAGGCGACGGCCTGCCAAGCCCTCCTGGCCCCCTCCATAGCGGCGAAGAACCCCGACCCCGACATTATGAAGACGGCCGGCGCAACCGCGGCCAAGTCCCGGACCGTCAGCTACAACGTGCACTACCCCCCAGACAGCACCCGCAGCTTCAAGGAAGACGTGTGGGCGAAGGTGGTCAACTGGACCGGCGGCGAGGTCCGGAGCGCCCGCATCACGATCGACGGACGAACCTGACGTCCGGCCGACGCTCCGCCGCCGGAGCCGCCAACGAATTGAATCGGCCCGACCGATCTGCCGATCTCGAGCGCAGGAACTGCCTCGGTCGTCGGTGCTCCTACGGGATACAGAGCCCCAGCAGGTCGAACACCCAGCGACGACGCTGCGGAGGGCGCGCTCGCGGTCGATTAGCGGGGGGCATCGGGCGCTGGTGCCGCCTCCTCAGTTTTGGTTCGCACTCGCGCATAACGAGGCTCAGCGCCGCCGTCTTTGTCAAGGTGGCAGTGTGGGTGAGGAGCAGCTCGACGGCGGGATCGCGAATGCGGGCCAGGTCGTCCGCGTCGGTCCGCATGTGCTTCGCCCTTCGAGCCCGCACTCGCGTTCGATCCACGCCTTCCTGCGGGCGGTGCGACGCGCTGGGTTCGAGGGCGCCCCGATGCCGGTCGGCATCGACGAGGACGGGCGCGAGCGCCTCGTGTTCATAGAGGGCGACGTCCCCGTGCCGCCCTATCCGGACTGGAGCCAGTCCGACACCGCACTGGTGTCCATCGCCAGGCTGCTGCGCGGGCTACATGACGCCGCCCGCGGCTTCGACCCTGACGGTCTCACGTGGGAGGACGGTCTGGCTGACCCTGCCGGCGGGACGCTTGTGTGCCACAACGACGTCTGCCCCGAGAACGTCGTGTTCCGTGACGGCATCGCTATCGCGCTGCTCGACTTCGAGTTCGCTGCCCCTGGCCGCCCCGTCTACGACCTGGCCCACCTCGCCCGCCTCTATGTACCGATCGAACACGAGTTTGACCAGGCCCGGCTCGGCTGGCGGTCCGCCGACCGGCTGGCACGGCTACGGCTGGTCGCGGATGCCTACGGGCTGGACCTCGGCGGCCGGGCGGAGCTGCTCTCCGCCATGAGCGATGCCATCGATCGCCTCGAAGCGGCCGTCCGACGCAGCGTTGCGGCGGGCGACCCGGTGTCCGTCGAGCTGTGGAACCGGACCGGTGGCGGCGAGCGCTACGACCGCCGGCGCCGCTGGTGGACCGACCACCACGCCCAGTTCGCTAGCGCCCTCCTCTGACCGGGCACGCGTGGCCTACACGCACACCGCCGTCCTGCGTCCGTCGGGCTCCAATCGCTAGGTGCCCTCCTCCAGGACCGCGAGGTCGCGCACGGCGTAACGACGATGCTCGCACTCCTCCGTCATCACCACCTGCAGGCACTTCCCGACCCGGCGCCGCTCCTCGGGATAGCCCGGCGCCGGCGAGCGCGTGCACAGCCGCTCGAGCTCGTCGTCGTTCAGGCCGTCGACGATGCGGCGTACCACGGCCATGCGATCGGTCCGTATCTCCATCACCTCGTCGAACGACGGCCGGGCGTCGAGGTCGACACCGAGCGCGACCGCGTCCGCGGGCGGATAGGAGCTGTGCGGGTAGCCGAGCCGGTGATACGGCATCGGATCGTCGAGGATCGTGCGGCTCGCCCAGGCGTCGGTGGCGAACACGAGGTGCCGCAGCGTTTCCACGAACGACCACTCGTCGTCGACGCGTTCGTGCCGGGCGTGCTCTGGCAGCCGCCGCGCCTGCCCGACGGTGTCTGACCACAGGCGCTCGATCGTGTCCCACGCGGCGCGGTAATCGTCCGCCGTCTCCATCCGCCGAACCTGGGCGCGTTCGGGATTGCGCCGATCGAGCTCGGCCTCGACGAAGGCGGTGACGTCGACGTCGTTGACCACGAGATTTCCGATGAGCCCGGAGATGTTGGCGTCGACGAGCCATGTGTCGACGACCTTCACCCCCCGAAAGTCGCAGTCGCGGAAGGTCGCGGCGCTGAAGTCGGCGCCCTCGAACCGGGCCCCTCGGTAGGTGATCGTGTCGTCGTGCTCCCCTGTCATCGCGCCCATTGTCGTTGATCGCCGGCGACGGCGCGACCCGGCGCGGGCGGCCTCGTTCAGGAGCGATGCGGCTCGAGGTGCAACGCCGTGATCCCGCAGTCGAAGGGGCGAGCGGCAACGAGCCGGAGCTGCTGGTTGTGCTCGAGCTTGGGGAACACGGGCATGCCGGCGCCGGTCGCGGTCGGGTTGACGAACAGGTACAGCTCATCGAGCAGTCCTTCGGCGATGAGGCCCGAGACTAGGGTGCCGCCGCCGTAGGCGATCATGTCCCCGCCCTGCCGGGCCTTGAGCTCGTTCACCGTGTCGACGAGGTCGCCGCCGGCGACGACCGCGTTCTCCCACGGCGACTCGGTGAGGCTGTTGGAGATCACGACCTTCGGCGTGTTGTTCATCCAGTCGATCGACTCCTGGTCCTCGCCCTCGGGCCCGGCCGCCCAGGCCGGGATGAACCCCTCGGCGAGCTTGCGACCCAGCACGATGCAGTCGACCGTTTTGGTGAGGCCGTCGACATAGGTGTTCAGGTCGTCTGTCCAGGGGAACGTCAACCAGTCCATCGCGCCGTTCGGGCCGGCCATGTGGCCGTCGACGGTGGTCTGGACCTGGAGCTTGAACGTGCGCACGAAATGCTTCCTTTCGGGTTCGGTGGGTGTCGTTCGCGGGCGTCGGCCGGGTCGCCGCCCCGGTCAGGCGGCGAGGAGGGCGTCCATCTGGCCGACGGACTCCCGCAGGACCTCGGGCGCGCCGATGTCCACGACCTGCTCCATGTGCTCGCGTGAGTCGAAGACCGAGCGCAGCACCATCCGGGTGCCACCGTCGAGCTCGGACAGCTGCACCTGCACGGTGGTGGTCGGCATGCCGGCGATCGGTGTCCCGTCCTGGTCGGCGAAGCCGTCGGTGAACTCCAGGGACTTCGGCGGGTCGACCGACGTGACGCGCCACCAGCCGCGGCTCGTCTCCCCCGCCGGGCCGGTCATGAAGTAGGTGACGTCACCGCCCGCGGTCAGGTCGTGGCTCTCCACCGTCGCCGGGTAGCTCGGCGGCCCCCACCATCGCTCGAGCTTCCGCGGGTCGGCCCACAGCTGCCACACCCGCTCGATCGGGGCATCGAACTCGGCGACCAAGGTGAGGGTCAGGCTGTCGAAGTCCTTGTCGACGCTGATGACGCTCATCGGTTCCGTCCTCTCGTCCGGTTGGCCCGGGCTGGATCGGTGTCCTGGGCAAGCAGGTGGGACATCCGGTCCACCCGCCCGCGCCAGGCGGTCTCGAGCCGATCGAGGGCCTGGCGTGCCCGGCTTACCGCGTCGGGGTCCGTGCTGACGAGCTGCTCCCGGCCGCGGCGCTCCTTGGTGACCAACCCCGCCCGCTCCAGCACCGTCACGTGCTTCTGGACGGCGGCGAAGCTCATCGGGTAGGACGCGGCCAGGCCGCGACACCGACAGTTCCCCCCCGGCCGAACGACGGAGTATGTCGCGGCGGGTGGCGTCGGCCAGCGCGTGGAACACGCGGTCCACCGTCTCGTCGGTCAGCTCATCTACAACCATTCGGTTGTAGATTTATCAGCCTCGCCGTGCGGCCGCAAAGTCGCTAGCCCTCTCGGGGTCAGCTGCTATCGCGGTGTGGTTGGTTCGACGCGTCAGGATTCGCGTCGTCGGCGACGGTGAACAGGAGTTATATGCGCCGCGTGATCTCGAAGGATGGCACGTCGATCGCGTACGAGGCCGTAGGAACCGGACCCGCCGTCGTCCTGGTCGGCGGGGGTCTCGACGACGGCTCGGAGAGCGCCCCGCTCGCTGGGGAGCTGGCACGGTCCTTCACCGTCTACAACTACGCTCGCCGCGGCCGAGACGGCAGCGGTGACACCCTACGCACGCCCTGGAACGCGAGATCGAGGACATACAAGCGCTTCTTGTCGAGGCCGGTGGAACGGCGCACCTCTACGGCGTCTCGACCGGCGGAGCCCTGGTCCTCGAGGCCGCGGCGGCGTCGGTCGCCGCGGACAAGCTCGCCGTCTACGAGGTGCCGTACAACACGGCCGACGACTGGCCGTCGCGATGGCAGCAGTACGTCGAGCGGCTCGGTGCGGCGCTCGACGACGGGCGACGCGGGGACGCGCTGGTGCTCTTCATGCAGCTGACCGGATCGTCCGGAGCGGAGATCGCGGGGGCGAAGAGCTCGCCATTCTGGCCGGCGATGGAAGCCCTTGCGCACACGCTCATGTACGACGCGGCCTGCTTGGGTGATGGCCGGCCACCCACGGATCGCTTCGCCGGGATCACGCAGCCCACCCTGGTCGCCACCGGCACTGCGGCGCGTGTTCCGGGCGCCCCGGAGTGGGTTCTCGCGCTCGACCCGGTTGCGGACGCCGTCGCCGCGAGCATCCCCCATGCCGAGCGTCGGAGCATCGAGGGGCAGTCGCACATGGCCGACCCGAAGGTGGTTGCACCGCTGCTCGAGCAGTTCTTCGGGGCTCACTGAACGATGCGGGTACTGGCGGCCTGCTCTCTCGGTGGTGCCGGCCACCTCGACCCGTTGCTCCCGCTTCTCGCCGCCGCCTGCAGGCGGGGCGACGAGACGCTCATCGTCGGACCGCCGGCACTGCGGGACATGGTCCGGCGCGCCGGCTATGGCTTCCGTACGGGAGGGGAGCCACCGGAGGTGGACGTGGCGCCGATCAGGGAACGCCTGCCCGTCGCCCCGGCAGGCGAGGCGTCGCTGCTCGGGAACCGCGACCTCTTCGGCCGGATGGCGACCACCGCCATGCTGCCGGGCATGCGACGGGCATGTGGGGAGTGGTCCCCGCACCTCGTGCTCCGCGAGCCGTGCGAGTACGCCTCCGCAGTCGTCGCCCAGGACATGCGCATTCCCCACGCGCAGGTGGCCATCTCGTTGGCGGAGGCGGAGGCTGGCTCCATCGCCGCCGCCGCCCCGGCGCTCGAGGACCACCGACGAGGCCTCGTTCAGGAGATCCAGGGTTCGCCCTACCTCACCCGCTTCCCTGCATCTCTCGACCCCTCGCCGTTCCCGGCAACGGTCCGGTTCCGAGCACCCGGCACGGTCGACGACACGGCGTTGGAGGACTGGTGGGGTGCGTCCGACGCACCCCTCGTCTACGCGACGTTCGGGACGGTGCTGGGCCACATGTCGATCGCAGCCGGCATCTACCGTATGGCGTTGGCGGCGCTGGCCCACCTGGACGTCAGGGTGTTGCTCACCGTGGGGCACCGGTTCGATCGGACCGCACTCGAGCCAGTGCCCGCCAACGTCCACGTCGAGCCGTGGGTCGACCAGGCCCACGTTCTCCCCGAGGCCGACGTCGTCGTGTGCCATGGCGGATCGGGCACGGTGTACGGCGCACTGGCCGCCGGGGTACCCCTCGTCGTGACCCCGCTCTTCGCCGACCAGTTCGTCAATGGCCGGCGGGTCGCCGACTGCGGCGCCGGTCAGGTCGTCGAACCGGAGGGCGGGAACGACGACGGCACTCGCCGCGTCCTCGGCGACGGTGACGTGCCTCGGATCGCCGATGCCATCGAGGCCGTCCTCGGAACCGCGTCCCATCGGCGCAACGCCGGTCGCATCGCGCGCGAGATGGCCGCTGCGCCGAGCGTCGACGAGGTCCTCGACGCGCTGCTGGCGGGTGGCCTCGACGGCACGCGCTGACCGCCCGGTGTTTGCTCCCGAGCACCCGCCCTGGTGAGGTGGTGGCGTGTCGGAGATCGAGCGGAAGTTCCGCGTCGCCCGCATGCCGACCGGCCTGGGCGACGGGGCCTCACTGCGGCAGGCGTACGTCGCCATCGAGGGTGACGTGGAGGTGCGGGTCCGCAGCGACGGCACGCACCACGTCCTGACGGTGAAGGGCGGCGCGGGCCTGGAGCGTGACGAGGTCGAGATGGCGATCGAACCCGCCGCATTCGCCGATCTGTGGCGCCTGGCGGGCGACCGGCAGCTGGAGAAGACGCGTCACCGGGTCGACCTCGACGGCCTCACCGCGGAGCTCGATCTGTACGGGGGGGCGCTGGCGGGTCTGGCCGTGGTGGAGGTGGAGTTCGCCTCCCGCCAGGAGGCCGAGGCGTTCGATCCACCGGACTGGTTCGGTGCCGAGCTGACCGGCGCGGCCGGCTGGTCCAACGCCGCGCTGGCGCGCCACGGCGCCCCGCCTGACGCCTGACGATCAGCGTCGTCTAGGCAGCCCCACGCCCGCGCCTATCCGCTCGGCCTCGAGGCCGAACCGGAGATGTTCGGCATGACCTCTGCCGCGAGGCGCTCCATCTGCTCCGGCTCGTCGAACAACGGCGTGAACAGGATCAGCTCTGCGCCGGCGTTGGCGACCTGTTGCACCCCCTCGATGCAGCCGGGCACGTCGCCGGCGACGGCCGCCGGTTCCAGGTGCCGGCCGAAGTCGCCGTACAGGTCGACGAGGGCGGCGGCAATGCGACGCCGGGCCCGGTCGGCGTCGTCGTCGACGGCGATGTAGACGCGCTTGGCGAACCCGAAGCTGGCGGGGTCCCGCCCGGCCGCGGACAGCGCCTCCCTCACGATCGGCACCTGCTGGGCGAACTGGTCCGTGGCCGTCGATCCGGCGCCGAAGAAGCCGTCGCCGTGGGCGACCGCGCGGGCCAGGGCGGCCGGGTGGTTGGCGCCGAACCAGATCGGGGGATGGGGCTTCTGGAACGGACGGGGGGTCATGGCGGCGCCCTCCAGCCGCCAGAACCGCCCTTGGAAGTTGACCTCGGTCTCGGTCCAGAGGGCCTTCATCAGCCGGAGCCCCTCGGTGAAGCGGGACACGAGGCTGGCGGGATCAACGGCAAAGGCCGCGAACGGGCGGGCACGACCGCCGGTGGCGACGCCGACCTCGACCCTCCCCCGGCTGAGCTGGTCCAGCGTGCTCAAGCTCTTGGCGAGGTGGACGGGGCTGTACAGCGGGGTCACGAAGACCGCGCAGCCCAGGCGCAGGTCCTCGGAGCAGGCGGCGGCGTAGGTCATGGTCTCGATCGGCCCGAGGACGGGCGTCGTGCCCAGGACCTGCTCGAGGGTCCAGGCGCTGTCGAAGCCGAGCGCCGTGGCTCGCGCCAGGTACGTGCGGAGACCGGCGGGGTCGAAGGCTCCGTCGGCGACGAACTGGGGAATCGAGATCGCAAACTGCAACGTGCCGGGCACGGCCACCTCCTCGGTCTTTGCCGACGGACCCCGCCCGGGTTACGGGACCATGGGCGCCGGGGCCAACAAGACCTTTGCCCGCGAACGCCCGGTCCGACAATGCCTCCCGGCCGCGAACCCGAACGACGGGGGTAGCGGCTGCACTACGCTGTGAGCGGGTCGGCTCGGGTTCCGACGCGTGTGCCGTCCCTTGGGGAAGATCCACATGGGTACGACGGGGCTGAGGACATGGCTCGGGGTCGTGGCCTGCTTCGTCCTTGTGGTGCTCTTCCTCGACAGCTCCGGGGTGCTGTCCGGGGACGGCGAGGTCATCGTCGACGACTCAGCCCAGCTCGTCGCGGGTCTGTCGGCGGCAGCGCTGTGTTGGTGGACATCACGCCGGGTCACGGGCGTCGAGCGCACCTGGCGCCGCCTGATGGCCGTCGGCATGCTCGGCTGGAGCATCGGGCAGGCGTTCTGGTCGTGGTACCAGATCTTCTCGGATACCCCACTTCCCTCGCCGTCGATCGCCGACATCGGCTACCTCACCATGCCGGTGCTGGCGCTTCCGGCCCTGTTGGCCCTGGACATCGAGCCACTCCGCAACTCCGGCCACGTCCTCCATCGTGACCGCCTGGTGTTCTCGCTCGACGGTGCCATCGTCGTCGGCTCGCTGTTCATCCTGACGTGGGCCACGTCACTGGGGGCCGTTGTGCACGCCGAGTCGCCGAGCGTCCCGGCGCTGGCGGTGGCGATCGCCTACCCGCTGACCGATCTCATCCTCGTGGTCATCGTCGTGCTTCTGATCGCGACCGGCCGCGTGCCCCGCCAACTCCGGCCCCAGCTCTGGCTGTTGGGTTCGGGCCTGGTGGCCATATCGGTGTCCGACAGCATCTTCGCCTACATCGTCAGCAGCGGAGCGGACGAGATGCCGCCGCTCAGCAACGCGGGCTTCATCGCCGGACCGTTGCTCATCGCCGTGGCCGCCCTGACAACCACGGATGGGTGGCCGACGGCCCGGCACCTGCGCCAGCGGGTCGTCGTCGACCGCGCTCACCTGCTCCTGCCCTACGGCCTGGTCGCCCTGACCGGTGCGGTCGTGGCCGGTCAATTGGCCGTCGGCTCGAGGATCGACCCCTTGGAGGCAACGGTGGCCGGGGTCGTGCTACTCCTCGTGTTGGTCCGCCAGGTCATCACGCTCCTCGAGAACGCCGCGCTGCTCGAGCGGGTGTCGGCCGCGCAGGCCGAGCTGGCCCACCAGGCGCTCCACGACCCTCTCACGGGCCTCGCCAACCGCTCGCTGTTCGATGACCAGCTGAACTACGCCATCGAGCGCCATCGCGCGTATGGCTGGCCCTTCGCGCTCATCGTGGTCGACCTCGATGACTTCAAGGTGGTCAACGACACCTTCGGCCACACGACCGGCGACTACCTGCTCACCGCCGTGGGACAGCGCCTGCGGGGCTGCGTGCGCAGTGGCGACACTGTGGCACGCCTCGGCGGCGACGAGTTCGCCATCGTCATCGACGGGGACAGCGATGTCGTCGCAGAGCGCATCCTGGCGGCGCTGCGGCAGCCCTTCCGGATCGACGGGCACATCGTGACCCTGGGCGGCAGCCTGGGCGTCGTGGCGCCCCCGCGGCGGGAGACGGGCATCACCGCGGACGCCCTTGTCCACCAGGCCGACAGCGCCATGTACAGCGGGAAGCGGCAGGGCAAGGGCATCGCGGTGCACTATCGCCCGGAGGTCACGCCGGACATGCGCCCCGGCCCCGGCCGCCCTGCCGAGCAGTGGCTACCCGGCGCCACCCGCGTCGTGCCCGAGGTGGCCGACCTCGCCGAGGTCGTGCCCGACATCCCGGGGACGCGGCGCCCGGTCGGCTGGGTCAGGACCCCCACCCACTGAGGGTCCCAAGCAATAGGGCCGCCTCAGCGCGGCAGCACACCGAAGATCGTGGCGGTCGACCCCGAACCCGCCTTGTGGCGTGGTCCACCCACGAGCACCCAGGCGCCCTTGGCGGGCAGCGATCCGAGGTTGGCCAGGTTCTCCAGGCTGATGCGGTGGCGGTCATAGAGCGCGACCGACACGCCGAAGTCGGTGTCGACGCCCCTGTCGGGGCTGAAGGTGTCGGTGCCCAGGGCCCCGCGACGGTCCAGCCGCCGGGACTGGATGAGCCACTCGACGGTCTCGAGCAGGAACCCCGGCTGGTGAATGATCCCCTCGGCATCGAGGTTGGGGTACGCGTCCGTCCCCCACTTGTCCTCCCAACCGGTCCACAGGATGATCGCCGCACCCCGGGGGATGCGCCCGTGGCGATGCTCGAACCGCCTGATGTCGTCGATCGTGGCCCCGTAGTCGGCGTCCCGGGCGGACTGGGCGCGGATGTCGATCTTCACCGCCGGGAGGAACAGGTCCCCTGGGTCGAGCTGGTCGGCGAGCAACCCGCCCTCCTGGAAGTGTCCCGGAGCGCCCCAGTGGGTCCCCGTGTGCTCGCCCTCCCGGACGAACTGCATGTAGAACCCGTCTGCGGGAATGGTGGCGATGACCTCGAGCGAGAACGCCGGGTCCCCGGGGAACAGGCTGGTCGTCGCCGGGTCGTTCACGTGCGACAGGTACATCAGACCGAGCCGGCTGAGCGCATCGTGGCCGTTGCCGACCGACGTCGCGCCCGCGACGCCTGCCGCGCCCAACGCGTGCCCGCCAACCACGCCAGCCATCCCCACAGCAGACTTTCGCATCAGATCTCGTCGTTCCACCGGTCACCCTTGCCCTTCTGGACGGCCCGCGCGGACCTCACATTAAGGCACCAAATCGGTGGGGTTTGCCTTGTTGGGTGCGCGGATAGGCACGTCGTCTCCGCTCAAGGTGGTCAGCGTTGCCCGGAGGCCGAGCTGTGTAGCTGGGGCTTGCACTGCAAATGCCGTACTGCTAGGTGCCCACTTCCTGCTTATCCGCTCGGCCTCTTGAGCCGGATGCGGTAGTGGAGGACGAGGAACGGGAACCCGAAGACCCAGAAGGCGTGCTCGGCCCGGAGCTCCCCGTCTTGCACGTACACGTCGAGCTGCTCGGCGAAGCCACGGACCGCGAGCGCGGTGAGCTCCCGCGTCTCGGGGTCGACGATGGTGAGGTAGTGGCCCGGATGGTCGAGGTCGCTGCGGCTGGTCAGCACCAGCCCACCATCGGGCCGGGATCGGGGGGCAAGGGTGGCGGTGAAGCTCGCCTGTGGGAGAGGGAAGCCCACGCTGACGTAGCCACGCCCATCGTGGCGGTAGGTGGTGTAGATCCCCACGTAGATCGGTTCGTCGTTGTCGGCGAACGACCGGATCCAGCCCCGTACGGCCACGGCGCCGTCCTGACCCAGGCTGATCGTGTCGATCCGGCTGCGGATCCCCCGCTGCGCTTCCCGCTGGTTCATCGGGACGCTCGCCTGTCCGAGCGGACGGGCGACCAGGTCCCGATACAGCAGGTAGCCGGGCCGAACCCACTGCCGCCACTCGGGGACGATGTCCAGCGTGAACCGTGTCGTGTGCTCGTAGAACTCGCGAACCCGCGGGTCGATGGATTCGGGATCGAAGTCCGGCCCGGCAAGGGCGTCCAGCGAGGCGATGATCCCGATGTCGGTGGCGTCGGGTGTGTAGGTGCCGCCGAGCACCTCGCTCAACCGCTCGACGTAGCCAGTGCCGACGTAACGCGAGCGAGCCTCGAGCGGGACGACGAAGGGGAGGTCCTCGGCGCGGACCCGCTCGGCGAGCAGGGTCACCTGTGCGTCACGGAACACCGCCGCTGACACCAGCCGATACGTGAGCACCGCCATGCTCGCCACCGCGGCGGCGGGCACCGGTCGCGGTCGACGGGCCGCCGCCACCCCCACGGCGGCGCCGACGAGCGGCCCCAGCGCGACCTTCTGCGGGCGTAGGCCCAGCGCACCCGCGACGGTGCCCGCGGAGGTACCGACCACGGCCGGCCCGGCGCCCAGGAACCGCCCGGCCGCCCACCCGAGCGGTGCGACCAGGGCCGAGGTCATTGCGATGCGCTGCCACAGCGCCGGGATCTCGCCCGGGCGCTGCCGAGCCCGGGCCAGCGCCTCCGAGGCTCCCAGCCCGACGGCGCCCACCAGGGCGCCAACGCTGCCGGCCCGCCTGCCGCGCTGGCCACAGAGCGCCGCACCGGCCAGCGCGCCGGTGACGGCCGCAAACGCGACGGCGTCGCCGCGGCCGCGAGGGTTCGTCGGTTGCTTCACTGCCACGATCGGAACCTAACGAGCCGCCACCTCCGCGGGGAAGGGGTTGCCAGCCGGGCGCGCCCACCGCCCACCACACGCGAGGTCATGGGTTCCGCCCCAGCGGGCTCGAGGTCATGAGTTCCACGTCCGGAACCAATGGCCTCGGCCCCCCTCCCGGGGAACCCATCGCCTCGCACTGGCGGACCAAGCCCCTCAGGAGCGCGGGAGCCAGCCGCGGCTGCCGAGCTCCGGTTCGAGCACGTCCTCGGTCCAGAGGAGCTGCCCGGTGGTCACGGTGGCATCTGCCAGTGCGACCTGCAGTGTCGCCTCGGCGAACCGCTCCGGGCTGGCGTAGTCGATGTCGCCGGCGCCCGCGTAGAGGTTGCCGGGCGACAGGACCGGCTCCGACGGCATCAGCACGTTGACCGGGATCCCGTACTGCTGCATCTCGGCCGCAACGGCCTGCGTGAGGTGGTGCATCGCCGCCTTGTTGCCGCCGTAGGCGAAAGCGCCGGCGGGCCCGGACGTGCGATAGGGCCCCGCGCCGGGTACGTACGCCGCCGCGGAGCTGATGTTGACGATCGAGCCCCGTCCCGCCTCGATCATGTCCGGCAGAACCAGCTGCATGAGCCGGTAGGTCGCCATCAGACCGATCTCGAAGTGCAGCCGGAAGCCCTTCAGCGGGAAGGCGAGGAAGGAGCCGCGCGGGATCGACCAGCCGCCGGGCACGGGCGGCGGCGCCTGCACTGGGGGCTTGGCGGCCGCCGACCCGCCGTCGGGCGCACCCTTGGGTGGGCGACCGGGCACAGTGAGCGCGGCGTTGTTGACGAGGATGTCGACCGTGCCGAGCGCGGCGTTGATCCGGTCCACGATGCTGTCGACCTCTTCGGGGTTGACGAGGTCGGCCGGGATCGCGACCGCGCGACCGCCGCTCGCCTCGATGGACGCGACCGTGTCGTGGACCGTGCCCGGCAACCGAGGATCCCACTGGACCTCGGTCCGGGCGACCACGGCCACCGCCGCGCCCTCGGCGGCGAAGAGCTCGGCGATCGACTTGCCGAGCCCGCGGCTGGCGCCGGTGACGATCGCGACGCGGTTGTCGAGTCGCCCCACGGTCAGCTCCCCTCCGATCTCGGGTTCCCACGCACCTTGCCAGACGATACGAGGCGCCAGCGATGGGCCCAGTCGCGCCTGCGCATACCCGCCACCTGGCTCGGGTAGGACCGGCACGGCGGGAAGCACAGATGCGAGAGGAGCCGGAAGACAGCGGTGGTGTCGATCTCCCCGAGTCCGACCGGGATCGCGTCAAGTCCCACCTGGCCAAGTACTACGCCAAGATGGACGACACTGCTCCCTGGGAGCGGGGCTCCTAGCCAGCACTGACGATCAGGGACGCCGCCGGCCCGTTGGCATCCTGTGGTTACTGGCGGGTCAAGCTGACTTGCGGGCCCGACCTCGGGGCTTGCGGCGCCCCCGCCGGGGACCCTTGGCCCCCTTGACGCTCTCCTCCAAGGCCTGCATCAGGTCGATGACCTTGGACTCGTCGCCCTCCTCGGGCTCGATCTCGAGCTTCTTGCCGGCTCGCTTGGCCTCGATCCGTTCCCGGAGCTCCTCCGTGAACGTGTCGTGGTAGCGCCGAGGGTCCCAGTCGGTGGTAAGCGAGTCGACGAGTTGGTTCGCCATGCGCAGCATCTTGGGGTCGGGCTTGGTCCGGCGATCGGGGACCCCCTCCACGCCCGACCGGGGCACGACCTCGTCCGCGAAGCGCATCGTCGACATGGCGAGTGCGCCCTCGAGCGGCCGGATGGCGGTGAGGTACTGCTTGTTGCGCATGACGACGGTGCCGATGGCCACCAGGCCTCGGTCCTCCATGGCGGCCCGCAGCAACTGGTACGGCTTGACGGCCGTGTCATCGGCGGGTGCCAGCCAGTACGTGCGCTCGTAGTAGATCGGGTCGATGTCATCGAGCGAGACGAAGTCGGTGACCTCGACGGCCCGGCTCGACGCCGGGCGGAGCTCGTCCAGCTCACGCTTGCTGAAGGTGACGTAACGGCCCTTGCCGGTCTCGAAACCCATCTCGATGTCGGCGTTGTCGACGTCCTTGCCCGTCTTCGCCGAGACCTTGCGGTTGCGGACCCGCGAGCCGGAACCCTTGTCGATCTGGTGGAAGTGAACGTCGTGGTCGCGCACCGCGGGGTAGGCCTTCACGGGCACGCTGACCAGCCCGAAGCTGATCACACCGCTCCATAGGGCTCGGGCCATGCGTAAGTCCTACCCCGAAGCGGTGGGACCCGATCACCCGGATCGGATGATGCCGAATGGCGCGGCTCGCTCACATTGTTCGTCCATCGACAACCCAACCGAGGCCGCAAGCAGACCGGCGACCCGTAGTCGGACGGGGCTCACATTGCCGGAGCGGTGGCGTCGGATCGAGGCCCGCGGGGTGGGCCCGTTCATCACCCGTGAGACGTTCCGTCGACCCGACGGGCGCATCGTCACCTGGACGTCGCGCGCACGACGCAAGCAGCACTCGCTGCTCGACACCGGCCGAGGGTCGACCTGGTGGGCACCCGGCGCGATCGGCTGGTGGATCGGCGTGCTGTTCGCAGTCGGATCCACGTGCTTCGCGCTGGGCGCGGCGCCCCGCTACGTCAACGCGGTCGGGGTCGCCGTCGACGGCATCACGTTCTTCGTCGGGTCCCTGTTCTTCACGACCGCCGCGGCCCTGCAGTACCTGGAGGTGGCAAACGCGCCCCGCACACCGCCGGACGCCGGCGTCGCCGAGCGCCGGCGCCTCGTCACCTGGGAACCGCACCGCATCGACTGGTGGGCGGCAGTCGTGCAGCTCGGCGGGACGGTGCTGTTCAACATCAGCACGTTCGACGAGATGCTCCAACACCTCTCCGCCTCGCGGGCCGACAGGTTGGTGTGGACCCCCGACGCCTTCGGGTCCATCTGCTTCCTGGTGGCGAGCGGGCTCGCGTGGGCGGAGGTGAGCCACGGCCTGTGGTCGTGGAAACCCCGCAGCCTGTCGTGGCGCATCACGGCGCTGAACCTCTTCGGCTCGATCGCCTTCGGTGCGTCGGCCATCGCCTCCTACGTCGTGCCGGCATCCGACCAGCCCCGCAACGTCACGCTCATGAACCTCGGCACGTTCGTCGGCGCCCTGGCCTTCCTCGTCGGCGCGGTGCTGCTCCTGCCGGAACGCACGCATGGCGACTCTGACGAGAGCAACGGTGTTGATCCCTCCGGCCCGGGCGGCCAACGTGTCCACAGCGGCACTGGACATGACCATCTCGGCCCCTGACCTACATCGCTCGCCGCCGATCACCCTGCGGCGCATCGGGGAACGGTTTCCCTGGCTGCTGGTGGGGGCCGCCGCACTTGCGGTCGTGCTGGGGGTCCTCGCCGCCATCGACGGAGGTCGACTGCTGGTCTGGGACCGCCCCATCACCGACGCCGTGGTCGAGCATCGGTCGCCCGGCGTCGACCGGGTGGCGCTGTGGATCTCACGCCTGGGTTCGACGCCGGTCGTGCTCATGTTCGGTGCCGTCGGCGTCGCCCTGGCGGCCGCGCGCTGTCGCTGGGTCGCGCTCGTGATGTTCGTCGTGCTGGCGGCCCGCCCACCCTTCGAGTGGCTGGCCAAGGAGATCGTCGCGCGACCGCGCCCGAGCGGAGCCCGGCTCGTGCCGGGGACGGGCTTCTCCTACCCGAGCGGACACGTGCTCGCCGCAGCGGCGACCTGGGGCTTCGTGCCCGCCATCGCTGGTCTCTACGTGACCCGCCGCTGGCTGTGGGTGGCGCTGGCGGCTGCGGCGTGGGCCGTCATAGTGCTCGTCGCCTGGTGTCGCGTGTGGCTCGGGGTCCACTGGACCTCCGACGTGGTCGGCAGCCTCGCCATCGTGTTCGTGGCCCTGACGGCGGCCGAGACGGCGATCTATCGACGCCACCAATCGGCCTGAGCCGCCCCCACCAACGAGCCCCTAGCCTCGAACCATGCTCCCCAGAGCCAAGCACGCAGCCGAAACCGTGGTCACCGGCATCGACGAGGCGCGACGCCGGCGGACCGCCGACCTCGTCCTGGAGCTCGATCTCACCGAGCCCCTGCTGGAAGAGACGCCACAGGATCCGATGGGTGCCCTGCTGGCGCGGCGCCGCTCGTCGCTACGGACGGTCCTGCGGGGCCTGCGCCGGGCGGCGCGGGACGCCAGGGTCCGGGCCTTGGTGGTCAAGCTGGGCGGGTCGCGGTCGGCCCTGGGCCTCGCACAGGCCCAGGAGCTTCAAGACGCGGTCGGCGACCTCCGCGACCACGGCAAGCTCACGGTCGCCTGGGCCGAGACCTTCGGGGAGTTCGGCAACGCCAGCGTCTCGTACCTCCTGGCGACGAGCTTCGAGGAGATCTGGCTGCAGCCGTCGGGTGATCTGGGCCTGACGGGCGTCGCCACCGAGGTGCCCTTCCTGCGGGGCGTGCTCGACAAGGCCGGGATCACACCCCAGATCGCCCAGCGCCACGAGTACAAGAACGCCGGCAACGTCTTCACCGAGCGAGGGTTCACGGCCGCGCACCGGGAGGCGACCGAGCGCGTCGTGCAGTCGGTCATGGAGCAGCTCGTGACCGCCATTGCCGCCAACCGCAGCCTCGATGCGGGCGTGGTGCAGGGCCTTATCGACCGGGCGCCGCTGTTCTCCAGTGAGGCCCTCGAGTCGGGTCTGGTCGACCGCCTCGGCTACCGCGACGACGTCTACGCCGCGGTCCGGGCCCGGACCGGCGCCGACGCGGTCCTGCAGTACCTCGGCCGCTATCGCCGCTCCAGGCTGGCCGAGCTGTCGACCCGCGTCTCGACGTCACCGCCCGACACCGTGGCGCTCGTACAGGTGGCCGGTCCGATCCACCTCGGCCGAAGCCGGCGCCAGCCGCTCGTGGGCACGAGCACCGGGGCGGACACGGTGGCGGCTGCGCTCCGGTCGGCGACCAAGGCGGACGACGTCAAGGCGATCGTGCTCCGGGTGACAAGCCCGGGCGGCTCCTACGTGGCGTCCGACGCCATCTGGCGTGAGGTGGCCGTGACCCGGCGGGCCGGCAAGCCCGTGGTGGTGTCGATGGGTGACATGGCGGCCTCGGGCGGCTACTTCGTGTCGATGGGGGCAGACGCGATCGTCGCCGAGCCGGGGACGCTGACGGGTTCGATCGGCGTCGTCTCCGGCAAGCAGGTGCTCGAGGGCCTCGCCGACCGGCTGGGCATCGGCCACGAGGGGGTGGCCGGCGGCAGGCACGGGCTGATGTTCTCGCCGCTCCGTGCGTTCACGGAGGACGAGTGGGATCGGCTCAACGCCTGGCTCGACCGGATCTACGACGACTTCACCGCCAAGGTCGCCGAGGGTCGCCGCCAGCCACGGGATCGCGTCGACGAGATTGCCCGGGGCCGCGTCTGGACCGGCGCCGACGCCAAGGAGCGCGGGCTCGTCGACGAGCTCGGCGGGCTGAGGGTGGCGCTCGACCTGGCGCGGGAACGGGCCGGCCTGGCGCCCTCCGACGAGCTCGACCCCCGGGTGTACCCCCACGTCCCACTCGCGGCGCGGGTGCGCCCGGCTCAGTCGAGCGAGGATCCCGCCGCCGCCAGCGCCCGCCTCCGGGTCGAGGCCTGGGGTTCGTTCGCGGATGTCGCCACCCGCCTGGGTCTTTCGACGTATGGGCCCCTGATGCTTACCGGCTGGTATCACCTCGCCTTGTGAGCCGGGCGTCCTCCACGGCCCGTAGCAGGTCGGTGCGTCACGTCGAGTCGCGGACGACGAGATCCGGGACGAGGATGACGGCACGCTCGTCGACCGGCTCTCCGCTGATGAGCGCCACGAGCAGCCGGGCCATGTGGTGGCCCATGGCTTCGGCCGGCTGGTGAACGGTGGTCAGCGGCGGTTCGGTAATCCCCGCCGCAGGCGATCCGTCGAAACCCACCACCGCGATGTCGTCCGGGATCCGGCGTCCGGCCTCCTTGATGGCCCGCATGGCGCCGAAGGCCATGGGGTCTGATGCGGCGAAGACCGCATCGATGTCGGACCGGCGCGATAACAGCTCCTGCATCGCGACCTGACCGCTCGATTCGCTGAACTGGCCGTAAGCGACCAGCTCCTTCGACTCGTCCAGCAGCCCGGCGTCGCGCTGGGCGTCGCGGTAGCCCTCGAGCCGTGCGACCCCCGCCGACATGTCCTGCGGTCCGGCAATCGTGGCGATGCGCAGGCGGCCGCGGGCCACCAGGTGATCGACGGCAAGGCGGGCACCCGCGTGGTTGTCGACATCGACATAGCTGGTTGGGACGAAGCCGGTGGGCCGGCCGCCGAGGACCGTCGGCAACCCCCTGTCCTCGAGGAGCCTCGGCAAGGAGTCGTCGCCGTGGATCGACAGCAGCATGGCGCCGTCGACGTGCTGGGCCGTCAGGTGCCGCCCGAGCTGACCCCGGTCGGTCGAGGTGGTGATCATCGCGAGCCATAGCTGGAATGCAGTGCCTGCGATCTCGGCGCTGACCCCGCGCACCACGCCGGCGAAGAAGGGTTCGGCAAAGACCCGGTCCTCCGACTCCGACACCACCAGGGCGATGCAGTCGGTCCGGCGCGTCACCAACGACCGAGCGGCGCGATTGGGGACGTAGCCGAGGTCCTCGATGGCGCTGAGCACCGCCTCGCGGGTCCTGGCGCTCACCTGCGTCGACCCGTTGATCACCCGCGACACGGTGCCGCGGCCGACGCCGGCTCGTGCCGCCACCGCCTCGAGCGTCGGCCGCTGGACCGGCCGGCCGGGTTGGGGGCCCATGGGACGATCCTCGCGCCCCCGCCGCCGGCCGACCCTGTCAGTCGAGCGCGCGGACGGGCTCCACGGCCTGGAAGATCACGTCGAGCTCGGGCTGGCTCCAGGGGCCACTGGTCACGAGGACGATGTGCTGGATCCCGCGCTTGGCGAGCTGGTCACACCGGTCGGTGAACGCCCCCGCGGTCTCGTCGCTGCCGAGCCGGCTGCTGAGGGTCACCTCGACGTCGTCGGGATCCCTGCCGACGGCATCGCAGGCCCGGGCGAGCACGTCGAGCTTGTGCTGGAGCGTGGTGCCACCGTCGGGGATGTCGAAGAGGTTGCACGCATCGCCGTAGCGGGCGACGAGCGGCAGGGTCCGCCGCTCGCCCATGCCACCGATCAGGACGCGAGGTCGCGCGATCGGCTGGGGGTTGCTGATCGGTCGTTCGAGCCGGTGGCGTGGTCCGTCGAACGGCCGTTGATCCCCGTCCCACATGTGTGCGGCGAGCTGCAGGAGCTCCTCCATGAGCACGAATCGTTCCGCAGTCTCCGGGAACGGCAGACCGGTCAGCACCGCTTCGTCGCCCTGGTACCCGGCACCGACACCGAGCCACGCCCGGCCGCCGGAGAGCACGTCGAGCGTCGTGACCATCTTCACGACCAGCGCGGGCGGGCGGATCGACGCCCACGTGACCATCGTCCCCAGGTTCACGTTGCCGGTGGCGGCGGCGAGATATCCGAGGGTGGTGTAGGCCTCGAGCATCGGTTCGTCGATCGTCGCGGTCGGGTCCATCTGGAGGAGGTGGTCCGCCACCCACAGGGTGTCGATGCCCCCGTCGTCGACGCGCCGGGCCAGGTCCAGTAGATGGCCCGTGAGATGGACCGGTCCGTCGGGCCAGGAGTAGTTGGTGAGGGCGATGCTGATCTTCACGGCAGCTCCATGACGTGGGGCGCGGCACATCTCGGCGGCGCAGCCGCCCGGCGATGGTGATGGGTGATTCTCGCCTGGCTACCCGGCGGGCGTCAGGGCGAACGGTGCGTCAACCGGAATGTGCGGTTTCCCAGAGGCCGACCAGGTTTCCCTCCGGGTCCCTGAAGTAGGCGGCGAAGCCCATGTCCCCCACGGCCTGCCGTTCGGAGACCGTGGTCCCGCCGGCCTCGTTGACCGCCTTGAGCGCGTCCTCGAGGTTCGTCCACGTCGATGACGATGTTGGGGGCGGTGAACGGCTCCTGGCGCTGCATCATCCCGCCGTTGATGAAGCCCGCTTCGGTCGGGCCCTGATCGCCACTCGGCCCGGACATGACCATCGTGTAACCCATGTCCGGCAGCGACATGAGGTTCCACCCGAACGCCTTCTCGTAGAAGCCACGGGCGCGGTCGCCATCGTCGTAGGGGATCTCGAAGTGCACTACGCGACCTGACATGGAGCACCTCCCTCGGTTCGAGGCGCGACGTCCTTGCGTCGCACTGCGAGCCAAGCCCCGCCGCGCTCCGGTGTCAAGGTCGAGAGTGCCGATGGGTGCACGCTGGTGGGCACGCCGACGGCCCGAGGGAGCAACGATGCAAGCGCTGCAGCTGACTGCCTGGAAGTCGCCGCCCGAGCTTCGGGAGGTTCCGGATCCCGAACCGGGGCCGGGCCAGGTCGTGGTGCGCATAGCGGCGGCGGGCGCCTGCCATTCGGACCTTCATCTGATGCACGACTTCGACGCCGGACTGCTCCCGTTCGCGCTGCCGTTCACCCTGGGCCACGAGAACGCAGGATTCGTCGAGGCAGTGGGCGCCGGGGTCGACCACGTGTCGCCCGGTGAGCCCGTCGCCGTGTACGGGGCGTGGGGCTGTGGGCGGTGCCATCGATGCCATCTCGGCGCGGAGAACCTCTGCCAGCGGGCGGCCGAGCTCGCTGGCGCCGGCGCCGGGCTCGGCTGCGACGGGGGCATGGCCCCACTGATGCTCGTGCCGCAGGCACGGTGGCTCGTCCCACTCGGCGACCTCGACCCCGTCGAGGCGGCCCCGCTCACCGACGCCGGCCTCACGCCGTATCACGCGATCAAGCGCTCGTTGCACCTGCTACATGGGGGTTCGACGGCGGTGGTGATCGGAGCCGGGGGCCTGGGGCACCTGGCCGTCCAGATCCTGAAGGCGACCAGCGCGGCCACGGTGGTCGCCGTCGACACGAAGCCGGAGGCGCTCGAGCTGGCGGCCGCGCTCGGCGCCGATCACGTCGTCGCATCCGACGAAGCCACCGCGAGCGTCATCAGGGACATCACGCGGAACCAGGGGACGGATCTCGCCCTCGACTGCGTGGGCGTCGACTCGACAATCGCACTCGCCGCCCAGGTCAGCCGGCCGCTGGCCCACGTGACCGTCGTCGGCCTCGGTGGCGGCACGTTTGGCTTCAGCTTCTTCTCCCTGCCCTACGAGGCATCCCTGGCCACGACCTACTGGGGGACGCTGCCCGAGTTGAGCGAGGTGCTCGACCTGGCGCGTCGGGGCCTCGTCAAGGCGCACGTCCAACGCTTCGGCCTCGACGCAGCGGGCGACGCCTACGACGCGCTCGCCGCAGGAACGTTGGAGGGGCGCGCCGTCATCGTCCCCTAATGGGCGCTCGATCAGCCCTGGACGGGCTCCTCGGGCTCGAGCCGTCGGACGCGAAGGCACTGATCGACCCCGAACACGCCATGGGCGCGCCGATCCTGGGGTGAGAAGTAGCGGTCGGCCTCGGCCATGGGAAGGACCTCCGGCCGGTCCACGTCGTAGGTGCTTCCCTCGTCGACGATCGTGGCGGACCCGCTCGCGAGCACGTTCTTGAGCCAATCGGTGTTCGGTCCGTAGGGCAGTGCGATCACGAACCCGTCGTCGATCGCCACCGCGCCCACCGGTGTCTCAAAGGCGCGGCCCGTCGTCCGGCCGACGTGCCGGATCACGGACGCGTAGGCGCCGGGCGTTCCAGCGGACTTCAGCGCGAGCGGCCTCATGGCGCGGCCGGTCCGGCGGACCGTGTCGAGCACGAGCGGTGACTTCGTCCGCATTCCCGCGACGAAGACGATCCCGGTCGCGACGAGCACGAGGAGCATGCCGGTCATGAACCTGGCGAACATGCGACCCATGGCCACCTCCTATTGGAACAGCAACGAGTAATCGGCGCCCGACCGCAGGTGATGGCCACCATCGATCGGCAGGCAGGCACCAGTTATCCACGATGACTCGGGGCCCGCCAGGAAGCGCACCGCCTCCGCGACGTCGTTCACGGTGCCGACCCGGCCGAGCGGCATGTTGGCGAGGTAATGGTCCAGCAGCTTTCCCCCGCCGATGATCGGTGCCATCAGCTCGTCGTCGATGATCCCCGGTTGCAGGACGTTGACCCGGATGCCGTCGCCGCCGAGCTCCTCGGCTGCGTAACGGCACACCTCCTCGACGCCGGCCTTGGACGCGCCGTAGGCCCACAACCAGCGATGCGGAAAGTGCCCGGCCCCCGATGACATCCCGATGATCGAGCCCGCGCCCCGATCCCGCATCGCCGGCACCGCGTGCTTGATGCAGATGATCGTGCCCACGAGGTTGAGATCGATGGTCGTACGGACACCGTCGAGGTCCGCGGCGTCGAACGGGCCCAAGTGGTGGGATCCCCCCGCGTTGGCGAACAGGATGTCCAGCCCGCCCGCCGGTTGCGCCGCAAACGTGACGGCCGCGGCGACCTGCTCCTCGATCGTGACATCTGCGACGATCGACCGGATCGACCCCCCGTCACCGACGCCCGGCGCGATCTCGGCCTCGGCCTTGGCGAGCTTCTCCTCCGTGCGACCGCAGATGGCGACATGCGCGCCATCCGCTGCCAGGCGGGCCGCCGACGCAAGCCCGATGCCGCTGCCGCCACCGGTCACCAGTGCCGTGCGTCCCCGGATGGTCACCATGCCACCTTCATCGTCTCGTAGCCGCTGACGAAGTTCGCCGGCCGATGACCGGGCTCGTCGGCATCGACCAGGCGAATGCCCGGCAGTCGCTCGAGCAACTGCTCGAACATCACCCGTAATTCGAGGCGCGCCAGCGAGTTCCCGAGGCAGAAATGCGTCCCGAAACCAAACGCCAGGTGCTCGTTCGGGGCCCGTTTGATGTCGAACGTGAAGGGGTCGGGGAACTGTTCCTCGTCGCGGTTGGCGGAGGGGTACAGCAGGAGGACCTTCTGGCCCGCACGGATGCGGCGCCCACGCAGCTCCACGTCGCGCGTCGCGGTCCGCGCCATGTTCTTGATCGGCGAGACCCAGCGCAGCATCTCCTCGACCGCGCCCGGCAGCAGCGAGCGATCCGCGAGCAGGGCGCCCCAGCGCCGCCGGTCGCTGAGCAGCTGGTAGAGGCCGCCGGTGATCACGTGCCGCGTGGTCTCGTCCCCACCGATGAGGATCAGCAGCGTCTCGAGGACGAGCGTCGCATCGTCGAAGCTCTCGCCGTCGACCTCCGCGTGCACCAGGATGCTGGTGAGGTCGTCGTCCGGGTGCGCCCGCCGGTCGGCGATGACGTCCGCCATGTAGGCGGTGTAACCCTCGAATGCGGCCATCATCGCCGCGAGCCTGTCGGCGTCGTCCTGCCCGAGCCCGCGCATCAGATCGTCGCTCCACTTCAGCAACGTCGGGTGGTCGGCCTCCTCGAAGCCGAGCGCGTCGCCGATCATCACCAGCGGGAGCCACGCGGCCACGTCGCCGACAAAGTCGCACTGGCCCCGGGCGACCACGTGGTCGAGGAGGCGGTCCACGATCGAGCGCACCTTGTCTTCCTGGCGCCGAATCTGCAGTGGCGTGAAGCCCTTGCCCACGAGCTGGCGGCGCTGCCGGTGTACCGGATCGTCCTGCTCGATCATCATGCCTGTCGGCTCGCTGTCGGGACGGATGCCTCCCACGCTCGACCACACCTCGGGCCGCCGCGAGATCTCCCTCACGTCGTCGTACTTGGTGATGCCCCACACGCCGGCGGGCTCGTTCCAGTGGACGGGATCGTGCTCACGCAACCAGGCGAGGGCCGCGTGGGGTTCATCCGCCCAGAAGTCGCCCCGCACGTAGTTCAGGTCGAGCTGGTCAGGTCCCACTGCCGCGCTGTCACCACCTCGTCCCGGACACGCCCCGAGCAGGCTAGTCACAACGTCCCGGGAACCCGGCAGACCGACGGTGGGCGGTCGAATCCAACGCTGTAGAGGCCGCTGCCATGGATCACGCCGTGGGTTTGGGTGGCCGGACCGCGATTCTCGGTGCGGAATTGGCTGCCCAGCAACCACTTCGGCGCCAAGAAGACCGGCCGGAGTCAGCCGAAGCCCGGCGGGTCAGCCGACCTCGCGAGCGGCGTCGAGGACCTGGCCCCCCGCGTCCAGCACGTCGTCGAAGCCCGCCTCGATGCAGCGGCGCAGGTCGTCGCAGTCGGCAACCGCCGCGGGGTCGACGTGGAGGCCCATGTCGAAGCTGCCGTCGTAGGACATGGCCGTGAGGTTGAATGCGGTGCCGGCGACCGGCCCCAGCGTGCCCGTCCACAGGATCCGGGCGCCGGACACGTACGTCGGCACGGGCGCGCCCCGCATGTTGCTGGTGGCGAAGTCCATGTTGGCGGTCTGTGAGCGGGCCACGCCGGTGATCAGCGACGTCGGGAGCAGGTTGGCCAGCCCGGCGACGCTGCCCATGGCGCCGCCGGTACGGGCGCCTTCGCGGCCGGCGGCCATGGTCGTGCGGATCGCTGCGAACCGCTCCTCCACCGGCATCGGTCCGGCGGGAACCCGCACCCGCGTGGGTGCGAATGCGTTGGTGCCGTCGCCGCCGGTTCCCCTCGTGCTGACGACGAAGCTGATGTTCAGCGCCTCTAGCGGTGTCTCCCGGCGCTCGTGATAGCGGACAGCGCCGAGCACGGCGCCGGTGACGAACGCGTCGTTGACGGTCCCGCCGAGCGCCTTGGCCGAAGCACGCAGTGGGTCGAACGGCACCCGAATGACGTCGAAATGGCGGTGCCGGCTACGCCCACGCCACAGGGGCGACCCTCCCGCAGCGCTGCCGGTGGCGTCCACCTGGTTGCGCACCTGCTCGACCGTCGCCACCGTCCGTGCGGCGAGGTCCAGCGGGCGCCGAGGATCGGCTCCCCACAGGACGACCTCGCCGGCAGCGCGGCGGGCCCGTCCCAGTTGGCGCTGCCAGAGCTCGCCGCGCCGTCCCGATGGCGGACGCGCCGGCGCCGGCAATGCCTCCACCACTCCCAGACGCGCCGCGGGCCTCGGCGACCGACTCGCGCACCACGCGGTCGAGGTCGACGTCCGGCGGCGGGGGCGCGTCCCGTTCCAGGGTGAGGTAGAGCTCGGCCAGGCGGAGCGCGGCGTGGCCGTCGGCGATCGTGTGGTGGAGCTTGGCGAACATGGCGCCGCCACCACCCTCGAGGCCGTCGACGATCACGAAGAACCACAGCGGGCGGGTGCGGTCGAACGGGTCCTGCATGAGGAGGGCAACGAGGTCGTACAGCTGTCGCAGCGACCCCGGGGCGGGCAGGGCGACATGGCGGACGTGGTAGTCGAGGTCGAACTCGGGGTCCGGCGCCCAGTGGGGCGGCGACAGCGGTCCGGCACCCGGCACCACCCGCTCCCGGAGCCGAGGTATCTCGACGACCGCGTGGGCGATGCGGCGTCGGTAGTCGTCGGTATCCGGGGGTCGGTCGCAGACAGCGACGACGCCGCCGCTCGGGTTCAGCCAGGGGTCCTTCTCGACCCTCCACATGAGCGCCTCGAAGTCCGACATCCGGCGCTGGAAGGTGACTCCATGGACCGGTTCGTCGGCCATCGCGCCACCGTAGCGCCACCGGCCGCCGAGTCCGCCCGCCCGCCGTAGAGTGGTCGGATGGCGCGTACAGCCGCCATCTTGGACCTCGACCGGACCCTGCTCACAGGCCGCCCCGGGCGGATCCTGCGCAACGCGATGCACCGGGCTGGCGTCGCCGCACCGCCGGGGCCGCTGGGCCCGGCCGTGGACGCGGCCGCCACCGCGTTCCTGTCGACGCAGCTGACCCTGCTCGGGGTTCATGCCAGCCGCGGCTGGCCGGACACCGCCGTACGGGACGCGGCCGCGACGGCGGCCGAGGCCGTGGTGGACGACGCGGCGCCCCACCTCCGACCGCTGCTCGACGACCACCGCTCCGCGGGTGCGCGCATCCTCCTCGTCAGCGCCGCGCCCCCACCGATCGCCGAGCCGCTCGGCCGCCTGCTGGGTGCCGACGACGTCGTCGGGACCGCGTGGGCCGAGGGCCGGGGTCCGCTCGCCCCGATCGAGGGCCCGCTGGTCTGGGCACGGGCGAAGGCCGAGGCCGGCGTCGCCTGGTTGCGTGCCGCCCGTGTCTCGCCCCGCTCGGCTCACGCCTACGCCGACAACTTCTTCGCGGGGCCGCTACTCGCCTCGGTCGGACACCCAACGGTGGTCGACCCCGACGCTCGGCTGACCCTCTTGGCCCGCACGATGGGCTGGCCCATCCGTCACCTCGACGTCCCCGACGGTGTCGTCAAGGTGGCCGGCCGCGAGCTTCAGCAGTGGTTCCGGCCCTTCGCTCGCGTCGGGTCGATGCCGAACGCCCACATCGAGATCGAAGGCCTCGAGCACGTGCCCGAGGAGGGTGGGGCGATCCTCGCCTTCAACCACCGCAGCTACTTCGACGCCGCGGTCACCAGCCTGGTGGCTGCCCGGGCGGGACGGTCCGTCCGCGGCCTCGGCAAGAAGGAGGTGCTCGACGCGCCTGTCCTCGGCCCGCTCGCCCGGGCCGTCGGAACCATCCGCGTCGACCGGGGCACCGGCTCGGAGGAGCCCCTCGACGCGGCGGCCCTGGCGTTGCGGGCCGGCGAGGTGGTGATGATCGCGCCCCAAGGCACGATCCCCCGGGGGCCGGCGTTCTTCGAGCCCGAGCTGAGGGGGCGGTGGGGCGCCGCCCGCCTGGCTGCGATGACCAGGGCGCCCGTGATCCCGATCGCGCTGTGGGGGACCGAGCGGGTCTGGCCGAGGAACGCCCGCCTGCCTCGCATGGACCCGCTCCGCCGCCCCCGCGTCAGCGTGCGCATCGGCCCGCCCGTTGCGCTGACGTACGACGACCCAGACACGGACACCAAGCGGATCATGGCCGCCATCGTCGACCTCTTGCCCACGGAGGCCCGCGAACGCCGAACCCCGACCGACGCGGAGATCCGCCGCACGTACCCGCCCGGCTATCGCGGTGATCCCGACCGCGAGACCGAGCGGCGGCCCGGACGCGACAACTGAGCGGACGGGCGGACGGCCGACTAAGCATCGAACCGAGACGCGGTCCTGAAGCGAGCGAAAAGGGAGCAGTCATGCCCGAGCGAGACGGATACATCCCCGGGGTCCCGTGCTGGGTGGACACGAGCCAGCCCGACCCGGAGGCCGCCGTCGACTTCTACAGGGGGCTCTTCGGCTGGGAGTTCGAGGACGTCATGCCGCCGGACTCTGAGGGCAAGTACTTCATGGCACGGCTGCATGGCGGCGACGTGGCCGCGGTCGGGTCGATTCCCGAGGGCGTCCCGCCGATGGCGATGTGGAACACCTACATCTGGGTCGACAGTGCCGACGAGGCTGCGTCGAAGGCCCAGGCTGCCGGCGGCGGCGTCTTGATGGAGCCGTTCGACGTGATGGACGCTGGGCGGATGGCGGTCGTCGCCGACCGCGAGGGCGCCGCATTCAGCGTGTGGCAGGCGAAGCAGAACAAGGGTGCCCAGATCGTCAACGAGCCGGGCTCGTTGAGCTTCAACGGCTTGGGGACCCGCGACATCGGGGCCGCGAGGTCCTTCTACGGCTCGATGTTCGACTGGCGAACGCTGGACGTCGGGGGTGGCGCAGAGATGTGGACCCTGCCGGGCTATGGCGACTATCTGGAGCGCAACAACCCCGACCTGCGCAAGCAGCTGGCGGAAACGGGTGGTCCACCGGGATTCGAGGACGTGGTCGCCAGCATCGTTCCGCTAGCGGACGACCAGCCCGACACGCCGCCGCATTGGAGCGTCACGTTCGCGGTCGACGACGCGGACGCCACGGCGGCGAGGGCGACCGAACTGGGAGGAACGCTGGCCGTCCCGCCGCTCGACGCCCCCTGGGTCCGGATGACGATCATCAACGACCCACAGGGCGCGACGCTCATCGCCAGCCAGTTCGTGCCCGAGAACAAGGACATCGGCAGCTCGTAGGACGTCGGCTCCGCCCAACCGCGACCGCCGGTTCCGCAAGGCTCACGCGGTGGCCGGCTCGATGATGGTGACGGTGCCCCTCGCACCGTCGACCTCCACGAGGTCCCCGGTCCGGATGCGGGTCGTCGCCACCGAGCATCCGACGACACAGGGGATGCCGTACTCCCGGCTGACGATGGCAGCGTGGGTGAGCGACCCACCGCCGTCGCAGACGCAGCCCGCGATGACGGCGAACGCTGGCGTCCAGTTGGGTGAGGTTGCCTCGCAGACCAGGATCTCACCCTGGCGGAGGTCGACCAGCTCGGTCGCGGAGACCATGACGCGTGCACGTCCCGTCACCGTGCCGGCCGATGCCGGGAAACCCTTGAGCACCGAGCTGCCGCTGTCGGTCCTCAATGCCTCGAACCAATGGTGGTGCAGGCCGAAGATCTCGATGAGCACTGGGTCATCGACGTTCTCTGGAAGGGTGCCGACGGCCTTCGGGAGGGTCTCTCGGATGGCGTTGTAATGGTCGTAGTAGTCGCGCCGGGCGGTGATCAGCGACTGAAGGGCGCGCCACGGCCTGCGGCTGGCGCAAACGTCCATCGCTTCCGGGAAGAACAAGAACAAGCCGTCGTCGTAGACGTCAGCGCTACACGCCGCCCCGATGGCAAGGGCAGCCCGCCGCAGCGGAATGGTCGCCCGAAGGTCGATGCAGTAGTTGTGGTCCTCGTTCCACCAGGCGAAGTTGGCAACCTGCGTCACTCGTAGCAGTTCGTCGAAAGCGGTGAGCGTCTCGCCCGACAGCTGGCTGCGGGCGGACTCGACCGCCTCGTCCCGTTCGTGCCGGGCGGCGGCAGCCGCCCTTTCGAAGTCGTGGGGCTCGTCCATCGCCAGGAAGTTGCGGATCTGTCCGAGTGGTGACACGGGGTCTTCGATCCAGGGTGGGAGGTTGGCGTCGGCGATGCCTTCGGTCCGCCACCCGTACACCTTCAAGAAGTCATCGAACTTGGTAAGCCAGACCGAGGCGTTGCCTCCCGCCCTCGCCAGTTGATCTCGGATCTGGTCCGGTGCCGTGGCGAACAAGTCGGCAATGCCGAGGCGCCTCGCCTCTGCCACCAGGTCCCACATGGCCCGGTCGGTTTCCATGATCTTCGAGTCACGGCCCTGAAGGAACTTCGAGATGTTGGCGGGGTCCAGCCCGTTGCTGGCACACAACCCGTAGAGCTGCAGGTAGATGGCCAGGAGCGGGTACATGATCTCGAAGTGGATCTCCCAGGCCCGGCGGTGGAACGAGCGGGCGTCCGCGAGGTACTGCCCGATGTCTTCGAGCGACTTGCCCTGGAAGTCGTACGCCTCGAAGTACTGGAGGCCCAGCTCCAGCTCCCACTTGCGTTCATCCCAAATGGCGTCGAAGCGCTGGAGGAAGCTCGGCATCGTGCGCTCGATCCGCGCGGCACGAAAGCCGACTTCCCAAGCCGAGGGGTTCGGCACCGCCGACTCGTACGGGAAGGGTCCGCCCATGCGCTGCACCAGACCCTTACCTGGTGGTAGTGGCAGCCAGTGAGCCGCCGTCTGGGTTCCCCACGCCGCGCAGTCCGTGATGTACAGGTACCCCAACGGCGAGAAGCCCCGGGGCCAATGGAAGTCGATGAACCAGAAGCGATCCTCATCTTCCTTGACGAACGGCCCGCTCGGCTCGGCCACCCACGGCGATGCCGTCAGCGCCGGCGTCCACCCCGGATACCACTCGAGAAACCGGTCCACTGGGACGACCTCGGCCACCTGACCACCCCCTTGAGTCAACCCCCTGGCACGCTGGCACCGGACGAGGCGCACTCCGGTGACGCGTTCGTGAATTCGGGGGGCGAGTGTGCGGTGAAGGTACCGCCGGGTGCGGATGCGAGTCATTACTGTCTTGGCCGCGCACCCAACACAGGGAGGGCAACGAATGGCCGTCGACACCTTCATGGCTTACGTCGGCGTTTATCCGAGCGTCGCCGACGCCGAGGCCGACTACGAGCTGGTCAAGGACCTTCACACCGAGGCGGGACTGGTTGACGCATACGACGCCGCGCTGATCGAGCGACGAGCCGACGGCAAGGTGAAGATCACCAAGAAGCACGAGACCCCGACTCGGGTCGGCGGTGTCCTCGGCGGCGGCGTGGGCCTGGCCACCGGCCTGGTCGTGGCGCTGTTCCCGTTCGCCGCCATCGGCGGCGGGCTGCTGGCCGCCACCACGGCCGGCGGGGCCGTCCTCGGCGCGGTCGCGGGGCACGCCGCCGCCGGAATGAGCCGCAGCGACCTCAAGGAGCTGGGCGAGCGCCTCGACGCGGGCGAGGCCGGGCTCGTCGTGGTTGCCGTCTCCGACATGGGCGCCAAGGTCAAGGACGCGATGCGCCGCGCCGAGAGCGTCGAGGCGAAGGAGCTCAAGGCCGATACCGAGGACATCGAGCGCGACGCCACCGCGGCCGCTCAGGAGGGTGGCGCGTCCGCCGGCTGAATCGACCCTGTCTGAGGCGGGTTGGAGGTGCGACGGTGACGCCCGAACAGATCGTGACCGCGTGCCGGGACGCCGATGTGCGGCTGGTGCGGTTCCTGTACTGCGACAACGGCGCGATCGTGCGGGGCAAGGTCGTGCATGTCGACCGGTTGGCCGAGCGATTGCACAGCGGGATCGGCCTGACGGTGGCCATGCAGGCGATGAACTCGTTGGACCAGCTGCAGCCCGTCGAGGGCATGGGGCCCGTCGGTGAGGTGCGTCTCGTGCCCGACCTCGACACGTTCGCCGTTCTGCCCTACGCACCCGGGGCCGCCGTGCTGCTCGTCGACATGATGGACCTCGAGCGCCGGCCCTACCCGGCCTGCCCCCGCAGCTTTCTCCGGCGCATGGCCGACCGGCTCGCCCAGCGCGGCTGGGAGCTACGCGCCGCGGTGGAGAGTGAGTTCAGTCTCGCTCGACCCGGAGACGAGGGCCCGGTGCCGATCGATCGCAGCCTGTGCTTCTCGACGGTCGGCATGACGGCTGCCCACGAGGTGGCCGATGCGATCACGAGCGCGCTGGGCATGCAAGGCATCCAGACCGAGCAGTACTACGCGGAGCTCGGCCACGGCCAGCAGGAACTGTCCGTCGCCCCCCGGCCGGTTCTGGCTGCCGCCGACACGCAGGTGCTCGTGCGCGAGACCATCCGGGCGGTGGCCGCCGGATTCGGACTGACCGCGTCGCTGGCCCCGAAGCCGTGGCCCGACGTCGCTGGCAACGGTGCGCATATCCACTTCAGCCTGTGGGAGGGCGACCGGAACGTCTTCTACGACCGAGCGGGCCGGTTCGGCCTCTCAGAGCTCGCCACGCGCTTCACCGCTGGGATCCTCGCCCATGTTCCCGGCCTGCTGGGCCTCACGGCGCCGTCGGTGAACTCGTATCAACGGCTCCTGCCGCAGCATTGGAGCTCGGCCTTCACGTGCTGGGGCCCGGACAACCGGGAGGCGACCGTCCGCGTGCCGTCGACCTTTTGGGGCGCCGAGCAGGCGTCGACGAACCTCGAGTTCAAGCCGACGGATGCCTCCAGCAACCCGTATCTGGCGTTGGGGGGCCTCATCGCGGCCGGCCTCGACGGGATCGACCGCGAGCTAGCGCCACCCGACCCCCTGCTCGTCGACCCGGTGACCCTGAGCGACGAGGAACGGGCGCGAGCGGGTGTCCAGCGCTACCCCCAGGCTCCGCTCGAGGCGCTCGACCTCCTGGGCACGGACGACGTGTTGCTGGAGGCGTTGGGCGAGCCGCTCGCCCGGTCGTACCTGGCGGTGCGGCGCTCGGAGGCGGAGGCGTATGCCGCCCTCGGCCCGAACGCCCAGTACGCAGGCCACTTTGACAAGTACTGACGCGGCGCGGGTGGCTACCTTCGCCGCCCGGCTGTTCAACGACGGCTAGCTGATCTCAAAGCCCGAATGGTCGAGCGTGATGCCTTCCACCGCCACCTCGTTCGAGTCGGCGAGGATGCGAGCACATGCGGTAGAGCAGTTGGCCAGGTCGGCCGATGACGTAGCGGCCTGGTTGGCAACGGCCGAGCCGGCCATGGCCAGGGTGGCGGCGCTGGCAGCCAGGGTGGCGATGAGCTTGCGCACGGTTCCTCCGGTGTGGCTGACGGTTCCGCCTCACTCGGGGCCTGCAGCCACCTCAGGTGCAGCGCGATCACAAATGTCGCCAAATGCCACAGACGACTGACACACCGACTGTGTGTCGCTTGACGACGATGCCGAAACCGACGTCCCGCAAGCTCGACACATGGCCCCATTCACCCCCGACGATCTTCGACACCCGCCCAGCGCGGACGTCGACGCCAGCGCCGGTGGCTACGCGCCCGGGGCCACCCAGGACCACGCCGAGCAGCCGGTGCGGCACCTGGTCATCTTTCCCCGACTCTCCCGGTACTCGGCGCTGCGCCCTGCCGTGTGACGGTCGGTCACCCACACCCGTCAGATACGCTCTGACCAGCGCAAACGGAGCGGGCGGGGGGCAGCGGGGGGCAGAGGCTCCGCCAGGGGTTGACCGACGGGTGCGCCGCGCGGTCGCGGCGGGGGGTGCGGGGGGCAGAGGCTCCGCCGGAGCCCCCCACCGTCGCTCGATCCGGCTTCGCCGGTCGAGTGACAGGCAGTGAGTGCCGCCGAAAGGCGGCGCCAAAGCGGTGGGGGGTGTTAGAGGGGGGAGGGTTTCCCTCCCCCCTCTAGGTTCACTTAGAACGACGCCTCGCGGAATTCGGTGGCGGTGTCGTCGATCTGGTTGTTGTCGCCGTAGGACATGACCGCGAAGGTGGCCGCGGTGGGTTCACCTGGTTGGCTGAACTCCTGGGGTCCGGACGGACCGTTGTAGTCGATGTCCTCGCCGTCGGCGACGAGCTGCTTGCACTCCTCGTAGGTCGTGCACGCGGTGCCGTCGCGGGTGACGCCGTTGATGTTGGCGGCGATCTGCGCCGGGTCGTCGCTGCCGGCCACCTCGGCTGCGAGCGCCGTGATCACCACGGCGTCGTAGGTCTCGGGCCCGTAGCTGAAGTCCTGCAGCGCGGGATCGACCCCGAGCAGCCGGCCCCGGAAGTCCTCGGTGAGCTCGGCCGTCGGCAGCGTGCCCTTGACACCCACCAGGGCGCCGGGCTCGCTGAACTCCTCACCGAGCGCGTTACCGACGTTGCCGTCGACCAGGTAGATGCCCTTCTCGTCGGGCGTGAACCCCTGCTCGAACAGGTCGTTGAGGATGATGCTCGACTCGGCGAAACCGATCATGACCAACGCGTCGGGGTCGGCGGAGATCACCTCGTCGACCTCGGCCGAGAACGTCTGGGCCTCGGGGTCGTACACCCGCTCGACCACGACCTCGGCACCCTGCTCCTCGAGGGGCTGCTTGGTGAACTCCAGCAGGCCCTCACCGTAGGAGTCCTGGCGGGCCAGCAACGCCACCGTGCTGTGACCGTCCTCGACGATCAGGTCGGACAGGATCCGGCCCTGCAACACGTCCGACGGGGCCGTACGGAAGTACAGGTCGCCGTCGTCGTAGTCGGTGAACTCCGGCGACGTGTTCGCCGGCGAGAAGTGGATCTTGCAGTTCTCCTTGGTGATCTTGTCGATCACGTTGAGCGAAACACCCGACGCCGCCGCACCCAAGATCTCATCCACACCAGCCGCCAAATGGCCATCGACCGTGGGGTTCGCAATATCGGGATCGCCGTCGCCCGAGTCACCAGCGATGAACTCGGCAGGCTTACCCAACACGCCACCAGCGGCGTTCACATCCTGGATCCCCAAGGCGCCACCGGCCTCCATGGGAGGACCCAAGAACGCAAGGTCGCCCGTCTGCGGGAGCAGACCGCCCATCCGGAGTACGCCATCGCTCTCGCCCTGGCACGTAGGCGCCGCCTCACCCACCGCGGGCGCCGCCGAAGCGCCACCCTCCTCTGCTGTCGTATCACTCGACTCGTCACCCTCCGCCTGGGTGTCATCATCGTCATCGCCGCACGCAGCAGCCACCAACGAGACACCCATCAGGACGGCCAGGAATCGCAACCACCGGCTGTGCTGTCGCATCGCATTCTCCTTTAAATGGGGCGGCAATCAGATGGCCTTCGTCGCGTTCGGCCGGTCGTTCGACGTCCACTGGGTGCCAAGGCTGGTCAGGGTGTGTCGGACCGACTGGCCCTGCCGTCGGCTGGTCACAAGGCCGGCATCGCGGAGAACGGCGGCGTGAGTGGACGCCGAGGCCAGGCTGATCCCCAGCACGCGCGCAAGCCCGCTCGTCGTGTGCTCGTCGGCGAGCGCGCGGAGCACCCGTGCCCGGGTGGTGCCCAGTACCGCGGCCAGCGGGTCGCGGTGGCTCTTGGTTCCTGCCGGAGCCATCCAACCGAAACGACCTAGCGGGTACACGAGCGTGGGTTGCGTCCAGGCCCCGGTGAAGCCCGGGCGGGTCCACAGCGACGGCATGAGTTGGAGGCCTCGACCCCCCAGGTCGACATCCGCATCGAGGGGCCCGTCGACCTCGACCACGCCGTCGCACCACCGAATGCCCGGGTGCAGGCCATCCACTGTCGCTGCGACACCCTTCGTCGCCAGCTGCCCGGCGCGGAACCGCAGGTCAGCCTCGAGGAAGTGTTCGATCGCCGGCCATAGAAGCTCGAGCACCTGGTCGTGGTAGTCGCGCAAGGACGAAGCCAGTTCCTTCCTGGCGGAAGCGCAGCCGTCCGCTAGATCGAGCATCCAGGACGACGCCGGCGGCCAAGGGAGGGTCGCCAGGTCGTTCCGGATCATTTGGGCGGGCGTGGAGATGACGATGTCGACGGCTTCCTCCAAGCTGTGCGCCCCCTCCGGCGCGAGGAAGTCGGGCACGTTGCCATGAGCGGGCACCAACTCCAGAAGGCGACCGGCCGATGCCGGCAGGCGGGCCTCGCTGGCCGCGCAGAGTCGGCGAAAGGGGCTTGTCGGCTGCTGTATGACCTGAGCGCTAACGGAGAGCTCGCAATAGGGGCTGGGCGCAGCCAACCTTGTTCGGGCAACGTCGTCGACACTGAGGCGCAGTCGAATCATGCGTGCAACCACCCGAGCCCAGCCATCGCGGGCGAGCGAGGGCCTCCAATCGTTTGGCGGGCGCACCACCCTGTCAAGGAGTTTCGGCCGTGGCCGAAAGGCTTGTGGAGCTCGATGAGGCCATCAGCCGGCTGCCGTTCTTCGACCACCATGCGCATCTGCTCGCGCACCCGACCGCCGGCTACAGGCTCGAGGAGGTGCTGACCGAGGCCCCCGGTTCGGTCCCGCAGACCACGCACAACCTGACGTGGTTGAGAGCGCAACGCGACCTCGCCGGCGGACCGGCCACCGCCCGGGACCTTCTCGACCAGTGCCACTTCGAAGCGATGCTCGTCGACGACGGCTACCGGTTTCCCGGCGCGATGACCATCGCCGAGCATGCCGAAGCCGTTGGCTGCCCGGTCGACCGGGTCCTACGCATCGAGACGGTGGCCGAGGGAGCAGCCGCCGACTGGCCCACGTGGACTCGCGTGCGCGAGCGATTCCGGGAGTCCGTGACCGCGGGCCTGGCGGCGGGCGCAGCGGCGCTGAAGACCATCGCCGCCTACCGTTCCGGGCTCGACCTTCCGCTGCCCGACGACCAGGAGGCGGCCTCCGCATACCGGCGCTGGCGGCGGACGAGGGGCAGGCTCGAGGCGCCCGAGCTGGTGTCGTGGTTCCTGGCCGAGGCGCTCGACGTGCTTCGAACCGACCCGCGCCCGCTCCAGGTCCACACGGGGATCGGCGACGCCGACCTGTCGCTCCACCGTGCCGACCCCACGCTGCTGGGCCCGCTGTTCCGCGATCCCCGCAATCGATCGATCCCGGTGGTCGCGCTCCACTGCTACCCCTTCGTCCGCCAGGCATCGTGGCTCGCCAGCGTCCACGCCAACGCCTTCGTCGACCTGTCGCTCGCACTGACGCTGGCACCCCATCGGGGTGCCGACCTCGTCCTCGATGCGCTGGACCTGGCGCCGGTGTCGAAGGTCCTCGTGGCGACCGACGCGATGAAGCTGCCGGAGGCATTCTTCCTCGCCGCCCGGTGGTGCCGCGACGCGGTTACCGGTGCGCTGAGTCGTCTGGTGGCCGCCAGCGCCCTCGACGAAGCCACGGCCCTCGACTGGGCCCGCATGCTGCTCGGCGGAAACGCTCGACGGATCTACCGCACCCGGTCCTGACCATCGCCGGCTGCGCACGGACCTGCGCAGCGTCGAGACGATGACGTCACAGGTAATCGTCCCGGCGACGTGGGCCCGTCATCGTGTGGGCAACGACCAAATCCCTCAGGACCAAACGAGGACCGATGCCTGCCTACGCCCTCGCCCATCTCCGCACTCCCCGCATCAACGACGAGGTGCTCGAGTACATCGAGCGCATCCAGTCGACGCTCGACCCCTTCAACGGCCGGTTCCTGGTGCACGGCGCCGAGGTCGACGTGAAGGAGGGCCCGTGGCCCGGCACCGTCGTCATCATCGAGTTCCCCGACGTCGGCGCCGCCCAGGCGTGGTACGAATCGCCCGCCTACCGGGCGATCCTGCCCCTGCGCACCCGCAACATCGACGGGTCGACGTTGATCGTCGACGGCGTCGCCCCGGGATACGACGCCGCCCACACAGCCGCTGTGCTCCGGGCACGGGCGGTTTGACGCCGTCGGCCGCCTGGCACGTCGTCGTCCGACGTGACCCGGGTGGGCTCGGTTACCGTCACGTCCGACCCCAGCGGCCGCCCTCGAACGACGGGAACGAAGCGATGGCAGAGTTCTTCACGGACGTCACCGAACGCATCCCGTACGTGGGCTCGGACAGCGACGACCCGCTCGCCTTCCACTGGTACGACGCCGACCGCGTCGTCGCGGGCCGCCGGATGGAGGACCACCTCCGCCTCGCCGCGTGCTACTGGCACTCGTTCAACTGGGACGGCTTCGACATCTTCGGGTCCGGCACGCTCGACCGGCCCTGGCACCCTACGTTCGCCGCGGGGCTCGACCCCCTGGAAGCGGCGCGCTGGAAGATGGACGCCGCGTTCGAGTTCTTCGCCAAGCTGGGCGTGCCCTTCTACTGCTTCCACGACCGGGACATCGCTCCCGAGGGCGCCTCGTTCAAGGAGTCGGCGGCGCTGCTCGACGAGATGGTGGACCTGGCCGCCGGACACCAGCAGCGCACGGGCATCGCGCCGCTGTGGGGCACGGCGAACCTGTTCACCAACCCGCGCTACCAGGCGGGAGCTGCGACGAACCCCGACCCCGAGGTCTTCGCGTACGCCGCGGCCCAGGTGAGGCACTGCCTCGACGCGACCCATCGCCTGGGCGGCCACAACTACGTGCTGTGGGGCGGGCGCGAGGGCTACGACACGCTGCTGAACACCGACCTGCGCCGCGAGCTCGACCAGCTCGGCCGGTTCCTGACCATGGTCGTCGAGCACAAGCACAGCATCGGGTTCACCGGCATGATCCTCATCGAACCCAAGCCGTTCGAGCCCACCAAGCATCAGTACGACTACGACGTCGCTGCGGTCCACGCCTTCCTGCAGCGCCACGACCTCGTCGGCGAGGTCAAGGTCAACATCGAGGTGAACCACGCCACGCTGGCGGGCCACGACTTCGCCCACGAGGTCGCCGCCGCCGCGGACGCCGGGATCTTCGGCTCGGTCGACGCCAACGCGGGCGACGACCGGCTCGGCTGGGACGTCGACCGGTTCCCGGTCTCGGTGGAGCAGATGACGCTCGGGATGCTCGAGATCCTCCGCGCCGGCGGGTTCACCACCGGTGGGTTCAACTTCGACGCCAAGCTGCGCCGCCAGTCGATCGATCGCACCGACCTCTTCCACGGCCACATCGGCGGGATCGACACCCTGGCGCGGGCGCTGCTCGTCGCCGCGGCGATCCTCGAGGATGGCGAGCTCGACGCCAACCGTGCCGCGCGCTACGCGGCCTGGGACGGGGACCTCGGGCTATCGATCCTCGGCGGCGACAGCAGCCTGGCGTCGCTCCACGAGCGCGCCCTCGACCACGGCGAGCCCACGCGGGTGTCGGGCGGCCAGGAGAGGTTGGAGAACCTCGTCGGCCGCTACGTCGCCCGGGTGCGCTGATCCTGCCCCAGGCGCGGCACGGCCCGTGCCCCTCGTCGCCGGCGTCGACTCGTCAACCACGGCCACCAAGGTCGAGGTGCGCGACCTCGACACCGGGCAGGTCGTCGGGGGCGGATCGTCGCCGCACCCACCGACCCGGCCGCCCCGGTCGGAGCAGCATCCGAGCGCATGGTGGCAGGCGTTCGAGGCCGCCTGGGGCCAAGCCGGCGATCCCGAAGTGGCCGCCATCAGCGTCGCCGGCCAGCAGCATGGGATGGTGGCGCTCGATGACGACCGGCGCGTCATCCGCCCGGCCAAGCTCTGGAACGACACCGAGTCGGCACCGGAGGCGGCGTGGCTGATCGGCCGGCTTCCCGGCGGCCGCCAGGCGTGGGCCGACGCCTGCGGGCTGGTCCCGGTGGCGAGCTTCACCATCACCAAGCTGGCGTGGCTGCACCGTCACGAGCGTCGGGCGTGGGAGCGGCTCGCCCACGTGGTCCTCCCCCACGACTGGCTCACGCTCGAGCTGACCGGCAGGCTCGTCACCGACCGGGGCGATGCGTCGGGCACCGGCTACTGGTCGGCGGCGAACGGCACATACCGGCACGACCTGCTTGCGCTCGTCGACCCCGAGCGGGACTGGTCCGATGTCGTTCCGCCGGTGCTCGGGCCGCTCGAGGCGGCGGGCGAGTGGAACGGTGCACTGGTCGGCCCCGGGACCGGCGACAACATGGCCGGCGCCTTGGGCGTGGGCCTGCGGCCGCGCGACGTGGTGGTGTCGATCGGCACCTCGGGCACCGTCTACGGCGTGAGCGACCAACCGACCGCAGACGCCTCGGGCATCGTCGCCGGGTTCGCGGACGCCACCGGGCGCCACCTCCCGCTGGTCTGCACCCTCAATGCCACGAAGGTGACGGACGCGGTACGCCGGCTGCTCGGCGTCGACCACGAGGAGCTCGACCGTCTCGCCCTAGCGGGCGCACCCGGGGCCGGCGGGCTCACCCTTCTCCCCTACCTCGACGGCGAGCGAACCCCGGACCGACCGAACGCCACCGGCGTCCTGGCCGGGCTACGCAGCGACGTCGGGCGTGAGCAGCTGGCCCGAGCCGCGGTGGAGGGCGTCGTCTGCGGGCTGCTGGACGGCCTCGACGCGCTGGCGGCGTTCGCCCCGACCGGCGGGCAGCTCATCGTCGTCGGCGGCGGCGCCCGGTCGCGTGCCTACCGCCAGGTGCTTGCCGACCTGAGCGGACGCGAGGTCCTGGTTCCCCACGTCCGCGAGCAGGTGGCGGCCGGCGCCTGCGTGCAGGCCGCCGCCGTGGCGACGAGCAGTGAGCCGGCCGACGTCGCGGACACCTGGAAGCTCGGCGCCGGCGACGTCGTCGAGCCCGGCCCGGGCACGACGGAGGTGGCCGACGTCCGCGCCGCCTACGCCGCGCTACGCGAGGCCACTGCCGACACGCAGGTGTGAGTCGCCACCATCGGCTCAGGGACCGAGGGGTGGATCGGCGTTGGCCGCAAGTTGCAGCGCCTGTTGGGGGAACCAGTCGCCGGCGCCGGGGTCGATCAGCCCCCATTCCGGGTCGACGGTCTCACCGGCCGGACCGAGCCCGCGGGTGCACTCGCCATCTGACTCACCGGGCGTCTTCACCCACAGGTACGCGTCCAGCAGCGGCTGACCGGTGGCGAGCGTGGGTGCCCGCCCCAGGCCGCGATTCGGCGGGTTGCACCAATCCTGGGGGTCGGGATAGGCGGGAGCCGCCCACGGACCCTGCCCGTTGCGGCTGGTGTCGATCACGTAGCGGGCCGTGGGCTCGACGTCGCCCAGCATGTTGGCGTATCGCAGGTTGATCCCCGACGTGTTGAGCGCGGGGTCGTCGGCATCGTCGCTCCACACGCCGAAGCGATTGAGCTCGACACCGGTCCACTCGCCCAGCAGCTCGGCGATCTTGGCCGGCAGCGGGCCACCGTTCCAGTACTGGTTCGGGCAGTTGAAGAAGTCGCCGGCGGCCACCTCGCTGGCGTAGGCGATGCACTGGGAGATCCAGCGGCCGTACTGCGCGTTGTTGGCGGTGAGCTGATAGTTGGAGACGTTGAGGAAGAACCCGTCGGCGTCGGCCACGCCGGCCCGGACCAGCCGATCGGCGATGTCTCCCGAGCCCAGCCAGGCGCTGTGCGTGCCGTCGAGGTAGGCGGTCACGTTGGGCAGACCCGTCAGGGCGTCCACGGCGTGGTTGAGCATGGCGAACCGCTCGGACGCCGCCGTCGCCGGGTCGGCCTCCGCCGGCTGGCACCACTCCAGCGCACCGGACCCGTCGGCGCTGCCATAAGGGTCGTACCAGGGGATGATGCCCAGCCCGTCGGGCTCGAGGACCACGATCGCCGGGTAGTCGCCGATTCCGGCCGCGAACCCGTCGATCCACGCCTCGTACTCGGCCCGCGTGGTGGCACCTCCGGCAGAGAACTGCGCGCAGTCGCGGAACGGGATGTTGTACGTCACCAGCACGGGCACGGAACGCTTGGCGGCGGCCCGCTTGACGGTCAGCCGAACGTCCTGCTTCACCGACTTGGGCGTCCCGGCCTCGAACCAGACGGCCTGGGGCGTGTGGGTGATCGCGCGGATCCGAGCGGCCGCCGCCTTGTCCCCCTGTGACGTCAGCTCGGCGATCTGCTCCTTCGCCCCCTTCTGCGCGGGTGGCACGTACAGCTGGTCACCCGGAGCCGGGGGCTTCGCCGATGCGGGCGTTGCGACGAACGCTCCGATCATCAGTGCTGCCACCAGGCTGACGATGCATCGCGACAAAACCGGCGTCCTGCTCTGCATGGCCCCTCCTCCAGTCGAGCCTTGGGAGCGCTCCCATACTACGCCATCGCCGAGGCCCTCTCGCCGCGCGCTGGAGGGCGGATTCCGGGGCGCTGGCCACTCGCACTACCGATGCACCGACCGCTTATGGTTCGCGGCATGGCGCAACTGGGAGCGGCAGAGCGAGCGAGGCTTCCGGACAGCGCGTTCGCCTACATCGACTCCCGCGGTCGACGGCGGCTACCGATTCATGACGCCGGCCATGTCCGCAACGCCCTCGCGCGCTTCAACCAGGTGGTGTTCGAGGACGACGCCGCCCGCGATCGGGCGCGCAAGCGGCTCCTCAACGCGGCCAAGAGGTTCAAGATCGTGCCCGTCGGCTTCATCACCAACCAGCTGCAGTCGGAGCGCGAGCTCGCGCTCCGGGGGGGCGAACCGATCCCGCTGCCCTCAGGCTTCGTGACGATGCTCCTCACCGACATCGAGGGATCGACCGCGTTGGTCCACCGCCTCGGCGATGGCTACGGCGAACTCCTCGAGCGGGTCAGAGATCTCCTGCGCGACACCGCAATCGTCTCCCACGGTCGCGTCGTGGAGACGCGCGCCGACGAGTTCTTCGCCGTGTTCGAGCAACCCGCGGCCGCTCTCTCGACGGCGCTGACGGTGCAACGCCAGCTGCGCGCATGGGCAGCGGCGGGTGACGAGGACGTGCGCGTCCGCGTGGGGATCCACAGCGGCTACCCCCGGCTGGCCAAGGCGAACTACATCGGGATGGCGGTGCACGCCGCGGCGAGGATCTGCAGCGCATCGCACGGAGGGCAGATCGTCGTGTCCGGCGACTTCCGCACGGCGGTCGGCGTGCCGCTGCCCGGTGGCGTGCGGCTGCGGAAGCTCGGCACGTACGCGTTGCGTGGGCTACCCGACGAGGTGGAGCTGTACCAGGTCGTGGCCAACGGGCTCCCCAGCCGCTTCCCGCCGCTCAGGATCTCGCTCTAGTGGCACTCGCAGGTCCACTAGACCTCCATCAGACCTCGATGCCGACCTGCGACCGCATCTGGTCGAGCACACGGGCGACGATCAGCGACTCGTCCAGGGGCATGACCGCGCTCTCCAGCCGACCGGCAGCGAGGCAGGCGTTGACCTCCATCACCTGGAAGCGGAGGCCTTCGCCCTCGTAGCCGGCCTCGATCCGCTCACTGCCGGCGGTGCCGCCCACCTCGAGCCATTGGGGGTGATGCATGGGCGCAGGCAGACCGATCCAGCCGTCCGTGCCGGTGACGCGGCCCCGGCACGCCAGTGTCGCCCGTATCGCCGCCTTGACCACGCCGAGCCGGTCCCCCGGGTGGTGGAGGATTGCGGCGACGACCTCGTCGACGGCGGTCGAGCCGATCACGCCGTCGGCCACGACGCGCTCGGGAGCCCCGAGCACGAGCGTGCAGAGCTGGACGGTGTACACGCCGAGGTCGAGCGTCGCGCCTCCGGCCAGCGCAGGAGCGAACAGCCGGTGGTCGGGATCGACCGGGACCCGGAACCCGAAGTCGGCCTCGACCAGGAGGGGGTCCCCGATCCGCCGTTCGCTGAGGAGGTCGACGAGGATCCGGTAGGCCGGCAGGAAGCGGCTCCACATCGCCTCCATGAGGAACACGCCGTTGGCTCGCGCCGCCTGCACCATGGCCTCCGCCTCGTGTGCGGTCATCGCGAGCGGCTTCTCACACAGCACGTGCTTGTGCGCCCCGAGGAACAGGATCGAGTTCGCCGCATGGAAGGAGTGCGGCGTGGCGACATAGACGGCGTCGACATCCGTGTCGGCCGCCAGGCTCTCGTAGTCGCCGTAGCGGCTGGCGATGCCGAAGCGGTCGGCGAACGCATCGGCGCGCTCGATGGCTTGGGAAGCGACCGCCACGATGGTGCCGTCCGGCACCATCGTCATTCCCTCGGCGAACTGTGTTGCGATCTTTCCCGGCCCGACGACACCCCAGCGGATCACGGGCCGATCTTCGCGCGCGGCGGCTCAGCGGTGGGGTCCGACACCACACTGACCACGCCGAGCTCGGGGCTGGGTACACCCCTCATGCCGCAGCCGCCCGGGGCTCCCAGCGGAACCCGCGGGCGGCGACGACCACGGCCCCCAGGGCCCACGCCACGAGCACCGCGACGTCACCCCCACGCAGCGACGTGTCGCCAGAGGCACCCAGCGCCGTCTGCACGCCGACCGCCACGTGGTACAGCGGGAAGATGCGCCCAACATCCGCCAGCCAGGTGGGCAGCTGGTCGACCGGGACGAAGATCGACGAGATGAACGACAGCAGCACCGCGACGAGCGGCAACGCGGCGCTGGCGCTCTCCACGTCGGGCACCACGGTGGTGGCCGCGATGCCGGCGCTGCACAGCGTCGCGGTCCCCAGCGCGACATAGACGACGATCTCGGCCAGCGCCTCCGCCGAGACGTCCACGCCGTAGGCCAGCCGGGCGATCAGGAGCAGGATCGCCGTCGCCGCTCCGGCCATCACCGCGACGCGCAGGACCGTGGCGACGATGAACGTCCAGGCGGGAACCGGTGTGCCGCGATAGCGCTTCAGCTGACCGGTCTCGCGTTGGCTGACAAGTGTGAGCGCGACCTGCATGAACGCGATGCCGATGAGCGCGTAGGCGACCATCGCCCCGGCGAAGTACGCGGCCGCCGTGATCCTGGCGCCGGCGAGGTCGACCGTGTCGTTGCCGCCGCCGAAGATGGAGTTGAACATCACCAGGATGACGACCGGGATGACCAGGCTGATCACGATCGCCCGCCGGTTGCGGGAGACGCTGGTGAGCTGCGCCCGGGCCTGGACGAGCACGAGCCGCCAGTCAGACACGTTCGGGCCCGGCGGTCGTCAGCTCGAGGAACATGTCCTCGAGGGTGGGCCGGAGCACCTCCAACCCGCCTAGGTGATGCGCGCCCTGCTCGGCCCAGGTGGTGAGCCGGTACAGCACTGGCTGGGGATCCGGGGAGTGGATCGTCACGATGTCGCCTGCCAGGTCCACCGGACGCGCCACCACCGAGCCGACCTCGTCTGCGGTCACGCCCCCGGGCAACCGGAAGCGAACCACCGCGTCGGCCTGGAGTCCGGCCCCGATCTCGTCCACGCTGCCGGCGGCGACGAGCTCGCCCGCCCGCAGGATGGCGATCCGGTCGGCCAGGTGTTGGGCCTCGTCCATGTAATGGGTCGTCAGGAAGATCGTTTTGCCCAGCCGCCGCAGCCCGTCGATCATCGCCCAGGCACTCCGCCGCGCCGACGGGTCGAACCCGGTGGTGGGCTCGTCGAGGAAGATGAGGTCAGGGTCGCCCACGATCCCGAGTGCCACGTCAACCCGCCGCTTCTGCCCACCGGACAGGGCGCCGACCCGGGTGCCGGCTTGGTCGCCGAGGCCGGACAGCTCGATCGTCTCGTCGATCGGCAGCGGCGACGGATAGAAGCTGGCGAACAGGCCCACGGTCTCGCGGACGGTCAGGTTGGGGTCGAGCTCACACTCCTGGAGCACCAGGCCGATCCGCTCGCGCCAGCGCCTGGTGGGCTTGCCGGGATCAACGCCGAGGACTCGAACGTCGCCAGCCGTGCGGGCGCGATAGCCCTCCAGGATCTCGATCGTGGTGGTCTTGCCGGCACCGTTGGGGCCGAGGAAGCCGAACACCTCGCCGGGGGCGACGTCGAAGCTGATGCCGTGGACGGCGTCGTGTCCGCCGTAGGCCTTGCGCAGGTTGCGCACCCTGATCGCCACGTACCCATTGAGGTCCATGCGCCGCCCCTCAACTCCTCGCCCTGCGCCGGTAGAGGTAGACGGCCACGGGAGCGAACACGGCCACCACCCCGATCGCCCACAGCACCGTGTAGGCCTCGGGGTGCTGCATGGGCCAAGCGTCGATCGACGACGCCGGGTTCGGGTTGCCGAAGAGGTTGCGGCACGAGGCGGCGACCGCACTCACGGGATTCCAGTTGGCGAACGCCTGGAGCCATCCCGGCATGCCGCTCGTCGGAACGAATGCGTTGGACACGAACCCGAGGGGCAGGAAGATGATGAACGCGGCCTGCTGAGCCGCCTCGGCGCTGCGGAACACCATCCCCATGCAGACGCCGGCCCAGCTGACGGCGTAGGAGAGCAGGAGCACCAGCCCCAGAGCCGCGAGCACGTCGACGGGTCCCGTGTGGATGCGCCAGCCGATGGCCAGGCCGGTGGCTGCGGTGACGGCGAGCCCGAGGACGTTGGTGACCAGGTCCGACACCGTCCGCCCGGCCAGGACCGCAGAACGCGAGATGGGCAGTGACCGGAACCGCTCGATGAGGCCGGTCTCCATGTCGGCGGTCATGCCCACGGCGGTCCCGGCCAGGGTGCCGATGACGGTCAGCCCGAACAGGCCGGCGATCAGGTACTCGTGGTAGGCGGCCGTACCGCCGAAGGGCCCGCCGAGGTTGATGGCGCTGCCGAAGACGTAGGCGAACAGCAGCGTGAACATCACGGGCTGGATGGTGACGTCGCTCAGCGTCTCAGGTTCGTTGCGAATGCGGGTCAGGCTCCTACGGGTGAGGATCCACGTCTCCCTTGCCAGCCGGGCGAGCCCGCCACCGGGCCCGGGGGCTGGCCCGGTGGCGGGGTTGGTGGCAAAGCGCGCTGGCAATGTGGTGGCGATGGGGCGCGTGGGCGACATCACGCAGCCTCCCGGCCGTCGGCACCGTCGGCTCTGTGGCTCCCCTGGGAGCCCGGGATCTCGGCGGCGTGCCCGGTGAGGGTGAGGAACACGTCGTCCAGGGACGGGGTCCGCACGCCGATGTCGTCTATGTCGACGCCGGCGGCCGCGAGATCGCGAGCGACGTGACTGATGGGATGGCTGTTGGGAGCGATGGGGGCCTCGACCCGGCGGCTGGTCGGGTCGAGGTGTACCCACCCGGAGGCGTAGATCTCGACGATCCGACCGGCTGCCGACAGATCGTGGCCTGGAGCCACGATTACTTGGAGCCGTTCGCCGCCGATGTCGCGTTTGAGGTCGGCGGCGCTGCCCTCAGCGACGACTCGGCCCTCGTCGACGACGGCGACCCGGTCGGCCAGCTGATCGGCCTCTTCGAGGTACTGAGTCGTCAACAGCAGCGTCGCGCCCTCTGCGGCCAGGTCGCGAATGATGTCCCACATGACGATTCGGCTCCGGGGATCGAGTCCCGTGGTGGGCTCGTCGAGGAACAGCACGTCCGGACGGCCGATCAGGCTCGCGGCCAAGTCGAGCCGTCGGCGCATCCCGCCGGAGTAGGTCTTCACCACCCGCTTGGCGGCTCCGGTGAGCTCGAAGCGCTCCAACAGCTCGCCGCCGCGGCGCATCGCCTCGGCCTTGGACAGTCCCGTGAGCCTGCCGATCATCACCAGGTTCGCCTGGCCGCTCAGGTACTCGTCGAGCGAAGCATCCTGCCCCGCCAGGCCGATGTGCCGGCGGACCTCGGCGGCCTCGGACCGGACATCGTGGCCGGCGACGCGAGCCACGCCGGCGTCGGCGACAGTCAGCGTGGTGAGCACGCGCACCGCGGTCGTCTTCCCGGCTCCGTTGGGCCCGAGGACCGCAAGGATGCGGCCGGCCTCAGCGACCAGGTCGAGCCCGTCCAGCGCCCGGGTCTCGCCGTACGCCTTCACGAGGCCCTCGGCCTCGATCGCGTGCGGTCGGCCGTCGAGGGAGGGGCCGCCCGGCCCAGCTGCAGCGTCGTCGTGATCGGCCATGACCTCAACGTAAGAACGGCTGCGTCAACACTCGACCCTGGTCGCGTCAAGGTTTCGCCAGGTCTCGCTCGCCGGTCGCCAGAACGAAACATTGACCTTCCACCGGTCGAGCGTTGACACGGCCATCCATACGGTCGCCTCATGGAGCCTGCCACCGCGGCTGCCGTCCCTCGTTGGCATCGCCGGTCGCCCACCGACGTCGACGGTCCAACCGGGACCCGGGTGTCACCATGACCACGGTGGCCGAGCGGGGGCCGCCGGCGACACCCACCGGACCGAGCCGCGACGCCCAGGCCCCACCGGAGCCGGAGTCCGCCATGCCGATCCGCCGGCATCCCGGCGACGTGCTGCGCGTCGTCGTCGGGGGCGCGCTGCTCGCCGCGTCGGCCGCCATCGCCAGCACGGAACGGGTCAGCACCCTCGAGCGCGATCTCTTCCGCCTGGTCAACCACCTCCCGTCAGCACTGGACATTCCCCTCATCGCGGTGATGCAGGCCGGCGCCATCGCTGCGGTGCCGGCGTGCGCCGCCGTCGCGCTCGTCACGAAACGTCGCCGCCTCGCCCGGGATCTCGCCGTCTCCGGCACCACGGCATGGCTGCTCGCGAAGGTGGTCAAGGACTTCGTGAGCCGCGCCCGCCCGGACGTCCTGCTGTCCGATGTCGTCGTCCGCCACGCCGGCACCACCGGCCTCGGCTTCCCGTCGGGGCACGCAGCCGTGGCCGCGGCGCTGGCCACGGCGGCCGGACCGTTCCTGCCCCGTCGGGCACGCCACGCCACCTGGCTGGTCGTGGCGCTGGTGTCGGCCGCGCGTGTCTACGTCGGCGCGCACCTGCCGGACGACGTCCTGGGCGGCGTGGCCCTCGGTTGGATGATCGGCGCCGCGTGGCACCTCGCCGTGGGCGCACCGGTCCGAGGCGTGACGGCCGGCCGAATCGCCCGCGTGCTCGAGGCCGCAGGGCTGGCGCCGTCGACGGTGGTGCCGGTCTATGCCGACGCCCGCGGGTCGGCGCCGTTCCTCGCCCTGACCACAAGCGGTCGTCGGCTGTTCGTCAAGGCCGTCGACCGCGAGCACCGCAACGCCGACATGCTGTTCAAGCTGTGGCGGTACGTCGTCCTGCGCCACGTCGAGGACGAGGCGCCGTTCGTCACACCGAAGCAGCAGGTCGAGCACGAGGCGCTACTCCTCCTGCTGGCGGAGCGGGCCGGCGTGCGGGTCCCCGGCACCGTCACCGGGGTGCAGGCGGGGTCGGGTCCGGCGCTGCTCGTCCTGGAGGACGTGCCGGGCCGGCCGCTCGCGGGCCTCCAGCCGCGGGCGCTGACGCCGGCGCTGCTGCGCGCCGTCTGGGAGCAGGTGGATCGGCTTCATCATGCGCAGATCGCCCACCGCGACCTGCGCGCCGCGAACGTGCTCGTCGGCCGCGACGGGCAACCGTGGATCGTCGACTTCGGGTTTGCGGAGCTGTCGGCCAGCGACCGCCGGTTGGCGCAGGACGTCGCCGAGCTGGTGGCGTCGACCGCCCTCCTCGTGGGTCCGGACCGGGCGGTGGACGCCGCCGTCGACGTCTTGGGGCCTGCTGCCGTCGTCCGGGCGCTCCCGCTGCTCCAGCCGCTGGCGTTGTCGGTGACTACTCGTGCCGCGCGACGGCACCAGCCCGATGCCCTGGCTGAGCTGCGACGCGTTGCCGCCGACCGCACCGGGGCCGACGCAGCCGAGCTCGACCGGCTGGCGCGGGTCCGCCCGGTAACCGTGCTATGGCTCGTGCTCGGGCTGTTCGCCGTGCACCTACTTCTGCCCCAGGTCGGCGAGCTGCACCAGACGCTCGACACGCTCGGGCACGCCCAGGTCGGCTGGCTGGTCGCCGCCGTCGTCATGTCGGCCGGAACGTACGTTGCCGCCGCCGTGGCCCAGTTCGGGACCGTGACCATGGACCTGCCCCTGGGCCGGACGGTGTCCGCCCAGGTTGCGTCGACCTTCGCCAACCGCTTCACGCCGGCCGGGCTCGGTGCCATCGGGATCTCGGTCCGCTACCTGGAGCGCTCGGGCCTGTCCCGGGCCGACGCGGTGGGGGCTTCGGCCAGCGGCACGCTCGCCGGGCTCCTTGTCCACGTACTCATGCTGGTCGTCGCCGGCTTCGTCGTCGGGCACGGCCAGGTCCCGAGTGTTCACCTCCCCGAGGGGTGGCTCGCGCTCGTCGTCGCGGTCAGCGTCCTGGCGGTCGCCGGGTTCGCCTTCGGAACGATCACCGGGCGCAGGCGGCTGCTGGCACCGATCAGGCGCTCCCTGGGCGCACTGCGCGAGGTGCTGCACCGCCCGGTGCGAGCGGCCGAGCTCTTCGGCGGCTCGTTCGCCATCACGGCCTTCTACATCGCCGCGCTGCTGTGCGCACTGCATGCCTTCGCCGGCGGCCTCGGGTGGACGAAGGTGGCGCTCGTGTACCTCGGCGGCTCGGCGGTCGCTGCCGCCTCGCCGACCCCGGGCGGCGTCGGCGCAGTCGAGGCGGCGCTCGTCGCCGGGCTGACGGCGTTGGGAGCCCCGGCCGGGCCCGCCATCGCCGGCGTGCTGGTGTTCCGGCTCGCGACCTTCTGGCTGCCGATCGCCCCCGGCTGGTTCGCCTTCCGCCACCTGCGGCGGAGCGGCGCCATCTGACGGCCAAACCACCAACTTGCCGCAGTTGGCGATGCCATGGCATCGCTAACTGCGGCAAGTTCGCTTCCGGTGTGACCCGGGAGCTTGGACTGTCGCCCGTTGTCGGCTTGGCTGGTGTCATGCGAATGGAGCTCGGGTTGCCGGTCGAGTGCTCGGACGGACGCTGTGGCACGGTCCGCGACCTCGTGGTCGACCCCGGTCGCCGCCGGTTGACGCACATCGTCGTCGAACGCCACGCCCACCTCTCCCACCTCGTACCGATCGAGGACGTGAAGCGGGCGAGTGCCGACGACGGCGATGCGCTGCGGCTCGACTGCACGGTCGCCGAGATCGAGCGGCGCTACCCGGAGGTCGAGGAGACCGCCCTCGTGCGCATCGGCGACTGGCCGACGCTCGACGAGGACGACTGGGAGGTCGGCGTGGCGACCGTCCTGTCGGCGCCGTTCTTCGACGCCGACGGCTTCGAGCTAACCACCACCGCCGCGCCCGCAGCCGACGACCGCCTGCTGATGGCCTACGACCGCATCCCGGCCCATGAGGTGGAGCTCCGGCGGGGTTCGGCGGTCGAGGCCGCGGACGAGACCTTCCTCGGCCACGTGGACAGCTTCCTCGTCGACGACGACGGACGCATCACGCACCTGGTCCTCGAGCGGGGCCACCTGTGGCGCCGCCGCGACGTCACGATCCCGATGACGGCGGTGGCACAACTCAGCACGGACAAGGTCCGGCTGTCGCTGAGCCGGGACGAGGTCGGCGCGCTTCCCGCTGTCCGCGGCCACGGCCACCGCGGGGTGCGCCACCCGGGGACGAGCGCCTAGCCAACGCCGGCGCGGATGGCCGCCGCTCGACGGCGTCAGCGTGACCGCTGCCCGCGCGGCGATGGTCGGAACGGGGCCTGCTTGCCATCACCCACCAGAGGGTGAGGGCTGGCCGCCGCCGCGGTCGGGAGTCGGTGGGCCCGGGGTCCAACGGGGCCCGAGGCGGCCACCTCACCCGCGCCATCGTGCTCGCCGTCCGGAGCGGGGGCGCGCACGTGTGTGCCGTCGACGTCGACGGATGCACCCGCCCGGGCAGGCAACCAGGCGAGGGCGAAGATGGCGCCGGCCAGCGCCACCGCCACTGCCGCCAGCACGGCTTGGCCCATGGCGTGGACGAATGCCTGGTTGGCCACATTGTGGACGGTTTGCGCGGCGCCGCCGCCTAGGTGCCCAGCTACTTCGACGGCGCCGCCCAGCGAATTGCTCGCGGCTGCGGCCGCGGAGGACGGCAGCCGGGCAATGGCGACGGAGCCGGCGATCGAAGCGTGGTAGCTCGCGCTGAGAATGGTGCCGAGGATGGCCACGCCCAGCGAGCCGCCCACCAGGCGCGTGGTGTCGTTGACGGCCGAGCCCACGCCCGCCCGCGCCAGGGGTATGGAGCCCATGACCGAGTCGGTGGCCGGCGCCGTCGCCAGGCCCATGCCGACGCCGAGGATCAGGATCGTGGCGAGGACCAGGCCGTAGCCGCTGGACACGCCGGCGGTCGAGAGGATCGCGAGGCCCGCCGAAACGATGACGAGGCCAGTAGTCACCATGACCTTCGTTCCCACACGGGCCGTCAGGAACGGGGTCAGCGGCGCCGTGACCAGGAGTGCCAGCGCAACAGGCGCAACGGCGAGACCCGCGCGCAGCGGGTCGTAGCCCAGAACGAACTGCAGGTACTGGGTGAGCAGGAAGAGCGTTCCGAACAAGGCGAAGAACACCAGCATGATCGCGACGGACGCGCCCGTGAACCGGGGGTTCTCGAAGAGGCGCATGTCGAGCATGGGATGGTCGGTGTGGAGCTCCCATACCACGAACGTGGCGAGCACCACCGTGCCTATGGCGAATGCCGCCACCACCGGACCGTGCGTCCAGCCCTGTGAAGGCGCCTCGATGATGCCGTAGAGCAGGCCAGCCAGGCCGACGAACGACAGGACGGTCCCCGCCGGGTCGAGCCGCCGTGGTGACGGGTCCCGGCTCGTCGGCACCAGGAGCCGCCCAGCCAGCAACGCGACGGCAACCACGGGCAGGTTGACCAGGAACACCGACCCCCACCAGAAGTGCTCGAGGAGCCAGCCGCCGGTCACTGGCCCGATCGCGATCCCCAGCCCCGCCACGGCGGCCCACAGGCCGATGGCCCGGGCCCGCTCCCGCGCGTCGGTGAACACGTTGGTGAGGATCGACAGCGTCGGCGGCATGATCGCGGCCCCGCCGACGCCCATCACCGCCCGGGCGCTGATGAGCATGCCCGCGGAGTTGGCGAACGCCGCGGTGATCGAGCCGAGGCCGAAGACGCCGAGGCCCACCTGGAGGGTGCCGCGACGTCCGAGCCGGTCCGCCAGCATCCCGGCGGTCAGGAGCAGGCTCGCGAACACCAGCACGTACGCGTCGACGATCCACTGTTGCTGGCTCGCCGAGGCTCCCAGCTCCTCGACGAGCGTGGGGAGGTCGACGTTCAGGACCGTGTTGTCGATCCCGATGACGAGCAGGCTCAGACAGAGCACCGCGAGGGTCGCCCAGCGCCGACGGTGGATGGTGGCGGCCGTGCTGGCGGTGGTAGCGGGGTCCATGGGTCGACGGTACGAAGGGGTGCGTCAACGCTCGCCCGGAGGAAGGTCAAGGTTCGCTCATCCTTGACGCGACGCCGGGCGATCGTTGACGCGCCGGCGTGGCCACTGCGACCGCGCCGCCGAGCAGCTCGTGTACGGGCACGTGACCACCGGCGCCGAGTCCGACCTCGAGCAGGTCACGGCGATCGCCCGCCAGATGGTGGGGCGCTGGGGCATGAGCGACGCCGTGGGGCCGATAACCGTCCTGTCCGGACCTGGCGCGCCCCGCCTGCCAACGGCGGACGGCCCGTCGCCCGCCACCCTGCAGCTGGTCGACGGAGAGGTTCGCCGCATCGTGGACGACTGCTACGCGGCGGCGCTCGACCTGCTGAGCGCCAACCGGGAGCGGCTCGACAACCTCGCTCACACCCTGCTGGACCACGAGACCCTCGACGAGGCCGACGCCTACCGGGCAGCGGGGTTCCCGGCCCCGACCTCACCGATACGGAACCTTGACACGACACCGGTCGATCGCTGACGGAGCGCTTCCTACATTGCCGGACGGCGACCGGGTTGGAGGTGACCGATGAGTCGCAACACGACCAAGACCTTCGTCCTGTTGGCCCTGTTGGGTGGGTTGTTCGTGCTCGTGGGCGGCCTCATCGCGCCCCGCGGTGGCGCACTGATCGGACTGGCCGTGGGCCTGCTCATCGTGGGCGGGACGTACTGGTTCAGCGCCGGCCTGGCCGTGCGGGCGGCGGGCGCCCGGCGGGTGACTGCGGCAGAGCATCCACGTTTGGCGGTCATCGTCGCCGACCTGGCCGGGCGCGCTGGCATGCCGATGCCCGAGCTGTATGTGGCTCCGACGGCGCAGCCCAACGCCTTCGCCACCGGACGCAACCCGCGTCATGCCGCGGTCTGCGTCACGCAGGGCGCGCTGGACCTGCTCGATGACGACGAGCTGCGGGGCGTGCTGGCGCACGAGCTGTCGCACGTCGCCAACCGCGACATCCTGATCGGCTCGATCGCAGCCGCCATCGCCATGGGCCTCACCCTGGTGGCCCGCATCGCGCTGTGGGGGACGCTCTTCGGCGGCGGCAGGGGGCGCCGCGGCAACCCGATCGGCCTCCTCGCGATGGCGCTACTGGCGCCGCTGGCGGCCGTGGTCATGCAGATGGCGATCTCCCGCAGCCGGGAGTTCGAGGCCGATCGATCCGGCGCCGACCTGCTTGGCAGCGGCGAGGCCTTGGCCCGGGCCCTGGACAGGATCGACGCCACGGCACGCGCCGTGCCGATGCACGTCGATCCCGCCCACGCCACCGCCTACATCGTCAACCCACTCGCAGGGCGTCGGGTGGCGTTCGCCCAGCTGTTCGCCACGCACCCGCCGACAGCCGAGCGCATCGCCCGCCTCCACGCCGAGACGGCCCGCCTACAGGGGGTGGCCGGCAACTGAACGTCGTCCCCGGTGCAGACAAACCGATGTCCGTGCGTGCAGGGTCATAGGCCGAGCCCATACGCCGACGGAACAGTGGGATGAGGTGCCTGGCAGCCGCTGCTGACCCGGTGGCCTCCCATGCGACGACACCGAAGCGCCTGTTGCTGGTCGAGGACGATACGGCCATCGCGCGGCCGCTGGTGCGGGCGCTGGAACGGGAGGGATTCGCCGTCGAGCACCTGGGGGCCGGCGAGCCCGCGATCCGGCGGGTGGACTCCGAGGACATCGACCTGGTGGTGCTCGACCTGACCCTGCCCGACCTCGACGGGCTGGAGGTGTGCCGGCAGATCCGGGCGAGCCATCCGGCGCTGCCGATCGTCATGCTGACCGCCCGTCGCGAGGAGGTCGATGTGGTGGTCGGGTTCGATGCCGGCGCCGACGACTACGTGGCCAAGCCGTTCCGGGTCGCCGAGCTCGTGGCGCGGCTGCGCGCCCGATTGCGGGTGACGCCCGCCGCCGTAGAGCCGACCGACGGCGACCGTGTGACCGCCGGCGACGTGCGTGTCGACCGGACCGCCCACCGCGCCTACCTGGGGAGCACCGAGCTCGACCTCACCCCGAAGGAGTTCGACCTGCTGCACCTGCTGGTCAGCGAGGCCGGGCGCACGGTCGAGCGGACCCGCATCATGCGGGCGGTGTGGGACGAGCACTGGTGGGGCCCGACGCGGACGCTGGACATGCACGTGTCGGCCCTGCGCCGCAAGCTCGGCGACGACCCCGCGAACCCCCGGCGGATCGTCACCGTGCGGGGCGTGGGCTTCCGGCTCGAGCCGGTCTGACGAGGGCCGATGCCGCGGACCACGCGCGGTGAGGCCACGCACCCGGCGAGCCGACCGGGCGGTGGAAGGCATCGGCCCTCACGAGTCCTTGGAGCATCCGGGTGCGCCGCCGGTTCCTGACCTCCACGATGTTCATCGCCCTCACCGCGATCGTCCTGCTGGGCGTGCCCCTGGGCTTCGTCCTCGACCGCTTGGCCCGGGAGGCGACGATCAGCCGCCTGGAGCGCTCGGCGGCGGCCATCGCCGTCACCGTCGAGCCGATCGTCACCCGCGGCAATCAGCCCACCCAAGCGCTGCTCGACCAGCTCACTCCCGCCGGGGACCAGACCATCCTCCGCCTGGCCGACGGTGACCGCATCGTGGCCGGCGACGGCCCCGAGAACCCGACGCTCTCGGTCGAAACCGACGCTGGCGCTGGGACGGTCGTCGAGTTGGTGGCCCCTGCCACGCCGGTGATCGAGACCGTCAGGCGCTCGGTCCTCACGTTGGCCGCCGTGGCCGCCGTCGGCCTGGTCCTGGCCGGGGTGTTGGCGACGGTCCAGGCGCGTCGGCTCACCCGGCCGATCGAGGAGCTGGCCCGGGCGGCCCATCGACTCGGCGGCGGCGACTTCTCTGCCAGGCCACCGCGCTCCGGCGTGCCCGAGCTCGACGCCCTGGCCGAGACGTTGGACGCCAGCAGGGAGCGCATCGCCACCCTGGTCGACGCCGAGCGCCAGTTCGCCGCCAACGCGAGCCACCAACTGCGCTCGGCGCTAACCGGCCTGACGTTGCGCCTGGAGGAGCTGTCTGCCTCCCCCGATCCCGACACCAAGGCGGAGGCCGACGAGGCCTTGGCGCAGGCGGCGCGCCTCGACGCGACCATCGACGAACTGCTCCGCCTGGCCCGCACCGGCCGGGCCGGGGAACGGCGGACCTTCGACCTCGGCGGCATGGTCCGCGAGCACGCCCGCGACTGGCAACCACGCTTTCGGCGGGAGCAGCGTGGCATCGAGGTGCGCACCGAGGGTGCCGTGCCCGTCCACGCCACGCCCGGCGCCGTCGGCCAGATCGTCGATGTCCTGTTGAGCAACGCGTTGGAGCATGGCCGCGGGGGCGTCGCCTTCCACGTCCGGGGCGAAGGCCCCAACGGTGTCATGCAGGTGTCCGACGAGGGCGACGGCATCGAGCCCGCGGCCGCGCCGCAGCTGTTCGAGCGGGGCAACGACCGGAAGGACCACGGCATCGGGCTCCCGCTGGCACGCCAGCTCGCACACGCTGACCTGGGATCCCTGGACCTCCTCACCTACCGGCCGCCCGTCTTCCGGCTCCTGTTGCCGGGCCCGGACGACGACGTGCCCGAGGCCGCCACCCCGACCGGTCACGACGAGGCTTGACCGAAGACTGACGCAAGCCTGACTCAACGCCGGGCGACCACTGACGGGTTCCTCCTTACCGTGCCAGGTGAGATAGATCGCATCCGAGGAGGTTGCCGACGTGACCATGACCGATCCGACAGGCAGCACAGGCGGCCCCGGCAGCACAGGCACCACAGGGACCGAAGCCACCACGCCCACCACGCCCGCACCTCCGACGCCACCGGCGCCGCCAGAGCCGCCCGACGCCGGCGCGCGCCGGCCACGGCGGCGTGGCTTCGCCGCCGCCGCGCTCGCCGGGGCGGTAGCCGGCGCCCTCGTGGCCGGGTCGATCGCACTCGTGACCGACAACGACAACGACAACAGCGGCTCGCCGGCCGCGGCCACCGCCAGCATCCCCGACCACAGCTCCGCGACGATCGACGGCGTTGACGTGGCCGCGGTGCTCAAGCAGGTCCAGCCGGCGGTCGTGTCGGTCCAGACCAAGAGCCTGAGCGTCGGGAGCCTCGTGTCGCCCGAGGTCCAGGAGGGCGCCGGTACCGGGTTCATCGTGAGCTCCGACGGCAAGATCGTCACCAACGACCACGTCGTCGACGGCGCCCAGCAGGTGCAGGTGACGCTCTCCGACGGCACCACCAAGTCCGCCAAGGTCCTCGGGGCCGATCCCACCGCCGACCTGGCCGTGCTCAAGGTCGACGACACCAACCTGCCCACCGTGAAGCTGGGCAACTCCGACGATGTCGGGGTCGGAGATCCCGTCGTCGCCATCGGCAACGCGCTGGCGTTGCAGGGTGGGCCGACGGTCACCGAGGGCATCGTCTCGGCGCTGGGTCGCACGATCTCGGAGGAGAACGGGGTGCGCCTCCAGCAGGTCATCCAGACCGACGCCGCGATCAACCCCGGGAATTCCGGCGGACCTCTGGTCGACAGCCACGGCCGTGTGATCGGCATCAACACCGCCGTCGCCGGCCAGGCGCAGAACATCGGCTTCGCGATCTCGATCGATCAGGCCAAGCAGGTCGTGAACGACCTCGAGAGCGGCAAGGAGCCGGTCCACCCGTTGCTGGGAGTCGATTCGGTCGACATGACCCCCGCCCTGGAGCACCAGCTGAACCTGTCGGTCGATCACGGCGCCCTTGTCGTGACGGTCGAACCCGGTACAGGAGCGGCCTCGGCAGGCATCCAGGAGGGCGACGTCATCCTCAAGTTCGGCTCCCATGACGTGAAGTCGGCCGACGACCTCTCCAGCGCCGTGTCCGACACCTCGCCCGGCGACCACGTCACGGTGGTCCTCCAGCGAGGGAGCCAGCAGATGACCGTCACCGTGGATATCGGGCAGCGACCCGCCTCGAGCGGCTGACGTTCGCTGGAGACCGAGCCCCGGACGCCACGGTCCCCGGCAACAGGGCCCCCGCCGTTCCCGCCCGGCGGGGGCCCGCCCGCGTCGCCGCAAAACCGGTTGCCGTGACATCGCCACCTCGAGGGTTGTGTTGGGGCAGCGTTGTTCGGGAAGTGGCAACACATTCGATGGTTCCTGGCGCAGGAGTGATTGGACGCAGCCCATGCCTGCGGCGAGAACGCACTGTGGAGCTCAACGGGTCAGGACCTGACGTGTGGATGTCCGACACCGACTGGCTTGGATTGCCCCGGGAGCTGCTCCCGGCGCTGCGTTATGGCGGATCCGCACGCCAAGCATGAGCCCATCGGGCTTGCCGAGATTGGCGAACGACTCGATGCGTCGCGAGACGCGCTCGCGTACTGGCTCGACCGCGGGCTGCTGCCCGATCCTCGCTGGACCGTGAGCGAACGCCCCGCCTGGTGCTGGCGATGTGACATCGAACCGTGGGCGCGGCGGTGGGGCCGGCTCTGACGGCGGTCAGGTCAGCCGCAACGCCTCGTAGAGCGCGATGTGCTGAAGCGCCGTGGTGTCCCAGCTGAACCTCGCCGCCACCCTGGGCCCGCTGTGGCGCAGCTTCTCCCGGACGCCGTCGTCGTGCGCCACGGTGTCCAGTGCGTCCGCGAGCGCCTCGTCGTCGCCGGGAGCCACCGCGAGGGCATCCACGCCGAAGCGCAGGTACTCGGCGAACACGGGTAGGCGGGTGATGACGACCGGGAGGCCGGCGGCCATGGCCTCCAGCACGGCGAGACCGAACCCCTCGTTGACCGAGGGAAATGCGAAGGCGTCGGCGGCGCGATACCACGCCGCCATCTCGTCGTCGGGCACCGTGCCCAGGAGCGCCACGTCACGGTCGAACTGGAGGTCGAGGTCGGCCATCGACGCTATGACGCGGTCGCGATAAGGCGTGTGGTCCTGGAACGCATGGCCGCCGATGATGGCGAGCACCGGGGGACGATCCCAGCGTCGGCGCAGATGCGACATCGCCCTGAACAGGTGGTCGGTGCCCTTGCGGGGCTCGATGCCGCCGACGGTCAGGACGAGGAACCGATCCGCCGCCCCCGCGCGAGTGCGCAGAGCGGTGACCACGCCCGGGGGTGGGTCGGCCGTGAACCGGTCGAAGTCGACGCCGTTCGTCACCACGTCGGCCTCGACGCCGTAGTCGTCGGCGAGGCGCTGCCGCCAGATCGGGCTGACCACCAGCACGCGGTCGGGATCGACGATCGAGCGCCGCTGACACTCGATCAGGGCGGGCGTGGTGAAGTCGTCGACGTGGTGGACCGTCCGCACGACGCAGACCGGCGCACCCGCATCCCGAACGCGGAGGGCAGCGCGGGCAGCGATGCAGTCCTGGACGTGCAGCACCGGAGGCAATGACCCCTCCCGCGCGATCAGTCCCGCCTCGAGGGCGTCGATCGCATCGAACACGCGCGCCTCGAGCGCGGGGGCGGGCTCGGGGGGCGGGACGAAGGAGCACCGCGCCCGGACGGGGCGGTAGAACCGAGCCGTCTCGTCGCCGAGGGCGATGATCTCGACGGGGAACGATCGCCTCGCCAGCGCCTCGGCCAGCGCCAGCATGTGCACGACCCCGCCACGGGGTTTGGTGGAGTAGGTGACCATGCCGACCGGCGTCACGACAGATCCTCGACGACGATGGGCGGCCGTCGTCCGGCAATCGCGGCGGCGGCGAGGGCGGCTCGAGCGGCCGTGGGGGCAACCAGGCAGCCGGCCTCCTCGAACGCCCGGCGCTGGCGGGCCAGGTCCTGCGGATCCTTGTCGGTGCCGAGGACGTAGACCACGACCCGCGGGCCGGTGGGCCCGGCCACCGCCGCGCACGCGGGCGCCAGGACGGACGCCGGGTCGTCGTGCGCGCCGTAGCCCAAGACCACGTCGAGAAGCACCACTGCCACCTCGTCGTCCGCACCCGCCGCGGCCAGGGGTCCGAGCCGGGCCTCGGCGTCGATCATCGGATGCGGCCGACCCCTGGTGTATTCCTCCTCGCCCAGATCGAGGCACACGTGCGCGCCCACGGGCCCGGGGACCCGGTGGCGGTCGTCCAGCGGCGCGTTCGACCACACGTCGCCGAGCCAGCGCTGCAGGAGTGTCTGCGCCTCGTAACAGAGCGTTCCGCCCGAGAAGAGCCCACGCACGGTGCGTCGCCCCGGATCCAGGTCGACCAGGCTGAGCGCCACGTGCGACCGCCACTCCGACCAATCGGAGGGTGGGGACCCCCCGCGTCGCCTCACCGCGTCCGAGGCTGCCGCCTCGAGGGTGGTCGCCACGGCCGCGGCCCCCGGCACCGACGCGTCCGGCGCAAGCCCGATCAGCGCCGCGACCACGGGCTTGTCGCCACCGGCTGCCACCACCTCGATAGCGACTTCGGGTGACGGCGGCTTCGACACCAGCACGATCACATCGGTGCCCGGGTCAGCGGCGAGGGCCTGCATTGCCAGCCGGGCCGAGCGCCCGGCCACCTGCGGGGACAGGTCGCGGCCCCCCACGCCGATCACGGACGAGACCCCCTCGCCCCAACGGTCGAGCAGCGCCATGACCTCCTGCGCTCCGGTGCCCGCTGCGGCGACCACGCCCACTCGCCCCGGTGCGACGGCGTTGGCAAAGCCGAGGCCGCAGCCTCCGATGCTGGCGGTGCCCGCGCCAGGCCCCATCGCCAACCGCCCGACTGCGGCGGCGTGCTCTTTCACCGCAATCTCCTCGTCGATGCTCACGTTGTCGCTGAACAGGAGGACGTGCAGGCCCGCAGCCAGAGCCTTGTGCACTTCCAGCGCGGCATACCCGCCGGCCACCGACACGATGGCGACGTTCGGGTCGTCCGGGCCGCCGAGGACTGCGTCGAGGGACCGGGGCTCGCGCTCGGCGGGGGCGGCCACGGCCGGCCGGGATGGAGACAGAGCCTGCTCGGCTCGGTCGAGCGCCTGCTCCGCCTGCGCCGCATCGGTCGCCCGGGCCGCGAGCACGAGGTCGTTGGGACCCGCCGCCAGCGCCGGGCCCGAGAACCCGTGCTCCTGCAACGCCTCCAGGTTGGGCGGCGTCCCCATGAGCGCGGTGGCGAAGGCGACGCCCTCCCGTTCACGCATCCGGCGGATGATCGCCAGCAGCTCGACCGAGTCGACGTAGCGGTCGCGAAGGACGCGCACCCCAGCGAACACGGGATCCTCGCTCAAGGACTGACCGGACGGTCCGACCTGGCGGTGACCAGGGTTCCCGCCGGCCGCCCCCCCGATGGCGCCATCGTGGCCGCCAATAGTTCCGGGGTGGTGATCGCCACCGCGTCGCCGCCCTCTCGGACGAAGCGGATGGCGGCGGAGATCTTCGGGGCCATGCTTCCCGCCGCGAACTGGCCCTCGACGAGGTAGCGCTCGGCGTCATCGACGCTCAGCTCGTGGAGGTCGTGCTGCCGGGGGGTGCCGTGGCCGAGCTGGACCGCCGGCACGCTGGTCACCAGCGCCAGGACGTCGACCCCCAGCGCGGACGCCAGGCGCTGGGCAGCAAGGTCCTTGTCGATCACCGCGTCGACCCCCACGTAGCCATCGACGCTCATTGTGACCGGCACCCCGCCACCGCCGCAGGCGATGACGACGAGGCCGGCGTCGAAGATCCGGCGGATGGTGTCGAGCTCGAGGATGCCGAGGGGCTCCGGAGATGGCACGACGCGGCGGAACCCTCGGCCCGCATCCTCCGCCAGGGTCCAGCGCCGCTCCGCGGCGAGCCGGCGGGCTTCGCTCGCCGAATAGAACGGCCCGATTGGCTTCGTGGGCTCCGCGAATGCCGGGTCGTCGCCGTGAACGACCACATGGGTCACCACGCTCACAACCCGGTGGTCCGGGCCGAGCCGCTCGTGGAGGGCGAGCGCGATGAGGCTGCCGAGATAGCCCTGCGTCATGGCGGAGAGCGAGAACAGGGGTTGCGGGGGCACGAGGTCTGCCGCCGCGGCCTCCTGCTGCACCCCGAGGGCGCCCACCTGGGGGCCATTGCCGTGGACCACCGCAACCTGCCAGCCGGCGTCGATAAGCTCGCCGATCGAAGCTGCCATGGAGCGCGGCGTTGTCGCGCTGCTCTGTGTAGGTGCCCGTCTGGTCGGCGCCGCACAACGCGTTGCCTCCCAGGGCGATGAGGGCACGACCACCCACGCCATTACCTCGCTGGCTGGCTTGGCGGAACGTTGAGGATAGTAGACATGCCCTCCAACATGGTCAATCGATGGCGTCGATGAGCGACGACGCGCTCGGCGCGCGCCCGGCAGTCGTGGCGGGCCGCCGAGGCACGCCTGTACCCGCTGGCCATGATCAACGTCGACGGCTACCAGCGGGCCCTGGTGCTGGTCGCCGCCACCTGCGAGCAGCTCCGGGCCGTGGCGACCACCGCCGCCGACCTGGTGGCTTGCCAGCCGCGGGCGGTCGAGTACGTGGCCGCCGCGTGCGATGCAACGGCCACGAGCGCGCAGGGCCTCGAGCCGGACGACATCTTCGGATCCGCGGCTGCGGCACGGGATCGCGAACTGGCGGGAGAGGAGCGGCGGCAGGCGAGGCTGGCCGCGGTCGAGCGGGGCCGAGCGGCCGGTGCGGACTGGACCGATCTCCACGCCGACGCTCTAGGCCGACGCGTGCCGGAGCTGCGGCTGCACGTCGGCACGGGCTGGGCCATCCTCACCGAGGTCGGGGCGGATGAGGCCACCGGGGCGCCCGTGCTCATCCTCACGACCACGCAAGTCGATCTGACGACCGGCGAGCTCCGCGCCGAGACGAGCGCCGTGGTCCACACGGCCACGAACGCCGACGAGTGGGAGCGGGTCGCGAGGGAGCTCCAGGCGAACGTGCCCTGACCGTCTTCTATGGTGGGCGCGGTCGTCGTAGTATCCGACACGTCGCCGACGAGAGCGGAGGCAACGTTGGAGCGAGACACCGCCGAGCTCGTCCTCCGATTGCAGGCACACGGATTGCGGACCGACGTGCAGACCGAGGGCCGGTCCGGGGGCGCCGGCCCGTCCGACGTCAGCATGATCTGGGTCGACGACTACGCGGTCACGCTCGACACCAACCCGGGACGTACGACCTCGTCCCCCTTCGAGCTGCGGGCTGGCGGCAGTGGCTTCGGCATCTACGAGAGCGGGCGGTGGGTTGCGCCCGCGCGCTCTCAACGCCGGCCCCGCTACTACGACCTCACCACCGCCGACGGCACGCCCTACTGGAAGATCGCGCTGCTCCACCTGGACTCGCTGGCCAGCACGGTGCTTCAGACGTGCGCCTACTGGGGCAACGACGACCAGTGCGCGTTCTGCGGCATCGGCGTGTCCCTCGACGCCGGCCGCACCACGGCGAAGAAGACGCCGGGGCAACTCGCCGAGGTGGCCGTGGCCGCGCGCGATCTCGACGGTGCCGTCGATGTGACCCTCACGACCGGCAGCACCCGCGCCCCGACCGCGGCGCGCTGTACGTCGCCCAGTGCGCGGCCGCGGTGAAGGAGGCCAGCGGGCTGCCGGTCGAGGCGCAGTTCGAACCGCCCGACGATCTCGACGCCATCGACCGGGTGGCCGACCTCGGCGTCGACACCGTGGGCATCCACGTCGAGTCGTTCGATCCGGCCGTGCTCGCGCGCGTCGCCCCCGCCAAGGCGCGCACCGGGATCGAGGGTTACTTCCGTGCCTGGGAACGGGCCGTGCGGCTGTTCGGTGAGGGGCAGGTCACCACCTACGTGATCCTCGGAATGGGTGAGGATCCGGAGCTGACGGTGGAGGGTTGTCGGCGGGCCGTCGACATCGGCGTCTACCCCTTCGTGGTGCCGCTGCGGCCGGTGGCCGGCAGCCTCATGGCCGATTGGTCGCCGCCGGCGCACGACTACGTCGAACGCATCGTGCGCCGGGTGACGCCATACCTGGCCGACCGCGGCCTCGGTGCGGAGTCGGCCAAGGCGGGGTGCTCGCGTTGCCAGGCGTGCTCGCCGATGGCCGCCGTGCAGGACCGCCTGCAGATCGGGCCCAAGCCCATTGCGACGCGTGGCTGACGTCCTGCACCGCACCCGCGTCGCCTGCCGTGTGGCGGCCGACGCCTGGGCGGTGGCCGAGCACCATCGCATCCGCGAGGAGGTGTTCGTCCGCGAGCAACGCCTGTTCCAGGGCTCGGATCGCGACAGCCGGGACGACGATGCGGCGACCATCAAGGTCCTCGGGTTCCGCGACGACATGGCGGGCGGCGCGGTACGCCTCTACCCCCTCGACGACTCCAGCCACTGGCAGGGCGACCGGCTGGCGGTCCTTCCCGGCACCCGGGGCCACGGCCTCGGTGCCCCGCTCGTGTGGTTTGCGGTGGCCACGGCCGCAAGCCGCGGCGGGCGCCTGATGACCGCGCACATCCAGCCCGGCAACGTCGCGTTCTTCGAGCGCCTGGGCTGGCGGGTTTCGGGGGAACCGGAGATCTACGTCGGGGTGCCCCACGTCCCGATGGAGATCGACCTGTAGTGGGCGCTCGCGGAAGTCCCGTGGATGTATCGCCGCGTCAGATTCGTCGCTGGCAAGGACGCAGGAGGAAGGCGCAGCCGTAGCTGCGGTGACGACGAGGACGCAGTCCAGCGGCGGATCTGGCCGGCGAGACGCCACGATGACTTCCGCGAGAGTCCACTCACAAGCCAGTGACGGAGTCGGCGTTCAGGTCGACGAGAACGGCTCGGTCCCCGCCGTCGGCCAACGCGAGCACCCCCGACGCGTCGATCATGGCCAGCGGCGCGTACGTCAGCCCCCGCCGCTCCACCGCGCGGCGGCACCGGTCCTCGTTTCCGGGCGCGATCGTCACCAGGAACGCGAAGCACGGAAAGCACGCCGCCCACGCGTCGAAGTCGACGCCGGCGGGTACCGGAACAGCATCGATGGGAATCGACGCGCCACAACGCGTCGGTTCCAGCAGCATCGCGATCGAGCCGAAGATCCCGGCCATGCTGACATCCTTCGCCGCCTCCACCACGCCGTCGGCCGCGAGCTCGGCGAGCAACCTCACGTCGCCGGCGAGACGGGTGCCGCGCTCGTCGAACGACGGGAAGAACGGGAAGTCGGACCGCATCCTGCCCTCGAGGCACACGACGAGCGCCAGCGCCTGACCCGGGCCGACGCGGATCGCCGACAGCGGGCGGCCCGGGCACCGTCCCAGGGCGAACGCCGACAGCGCAACCCGATCGGCGCTGCTCGTCAGGTGGCCGCCCACCACGGGCACGTCGTAGAGCGAGGACGCGAAACGCATCCCGTCCAGGACCGCGCGACAGGTGTCGCGGGGGCCGACCACGGTATCGACGATGGCCAAGGGGACCGCGCCCATGGCGGCTACGTCGTTCACGTTGGTCACCACCGCCGCCACCCCCGCGCCGTACGGATCGCGTTCCACGAACGGCGGCAGGATCGCCTCGCCGCACGCGATGACCTCCTCGCTGCCGACCCGCACGGCCGCACCGTCGTCCCCGGGGCCGCGCAGCCAGTCACTACCGCCGAACACGTTGCGCACGACGGCGATGTCGGCCTTGGCCCGCCAGCCCGGGGACGAACGCAGCGCCTCGGCCAGCTCGGCCAGGACCTGCACCATAGTGAACGATCCTCTAGTATCGGAACAGTGCCTGCGGCGGCATTCCTACGCCTGCCCGACCGGTCACGCAAGCCTCGCCGGCACGGTTTGTCCTGCGTGATCGACGCTGGCCTGCCCTTGCCGGACGTGCGCGCCATCCTCGGGGCGGCCGCGCCGTACATCGACGTCTGGAAGTTCGGCTGGGGCAGCGCCTATCTCGACGCCGCGCTCGACGCCAAGCTCCGGCTCCTGCGGCGGCACGACGTGACCGCGTGCCCCGGAGGGACGTTGCTCGAGGTCGCTGCCCTCCAGGGGCGCGCCGAGGCGTGCCTCGAGTGGGCGGCGGACTGCGGGTTCACGCAGGTCGAGGTGAGCGACGGCCTCGGACTCCTCGGCGAGGACGCCAAGGCGGCACTGATCCGCCGGGCGACGGCGACGTTCACGGTCGTCTCCGAGGTGGGGATGAAGGACCCGACGTCGGTACTGACGCCGGCCACCTGGGTCGAGCTCGCGCGCGCCGATCTCGATGCCGGGGCCAGCGCGGTCCTGACCGAGGGCCGAGAGAGCGGCATGGTCGGGCTCTACGCCGCCGACGGGTCGGTCCGTGGTGAGGTCGTCGACGCGCTCCTCGACGGCGTCGGCGCCGACCGCCTGATATTCGAGGCGCCCCACCGGCACCAGCAGGCGTGGCTGATCCGCCGCATCGGGCCCGACGTCAACCTGGCGAACGTGGCCCCGCGCGAGGCGGTGGGGCTGGAGGCTCTCAGGCTCGGGCTCCGGGCCGACACGACGATCGCGCTCCACGCGCTCACCGCCCGGACGCCGGTGGGCGGGGTCCCAGGGGGATGAAGGCCAACCGGAGGCCACGCGCCTACCGCGAGGTCTCCGTCGCACGGGTCGAGTTTCCGCTGACCGCCGCGAGCCTGACCGAGCACTTCCTCGGGCGGGAGTGCTACCGGCGCACCCGCTACGTGGTGGTGCAGAACAGCGAGGGGACCGCCCTCGTGGCCGTCGAGCCCGCCGATCCGGAGCCGCTGTTCTCGCCGGCCGCGTCGGTGGATGTGCTGGCGCTGCCGGCCGAGACGGCATACCTGCGTCGTCCCGACATCGACACGGGTGTGCCCTCGCAGCTGGCGAAGGTCGCCCACAGCCAACCGGGGGCGCGGGCCGTCGTGGTGGAGGGCCGGTACTCGCACGTGAGCTTCCTGCTGGATCCCGACCCGGTGCGTGTCCGCGTGTGCGAGGTGGTGCCGCCGCATCCCCCCAAGCTGCTGGACCAGGCACAGCGGGTCCTGGATGTCGCCGAGGACCTGCCGCCGATGGTGCTCGAGCCCGAGCTGGTCGAGCTGGAGTCACTCGCCGCAGACGCTGCGGTGGTTTTGCTGCCGTGCCGCGGCGCCGGCATCCAGCTCGGGGATCGGGAGGCCCACTACCTCGACGAGCGCCCCGCCGAACGCGACTGGACGCTGCTCGGCTGCGCCCGGTCCCAGCACCTCCACCGCTGGTTCTACGGGCGCGGCGCGCCCGGGCCCGACACCTGCCCGAGGATGCTGGCCTCGGACTCCCGGCCGCTGCTCACCAAGTGTTGCCTGCTCGAGGACCGCACCGAGATCGACGGGGACGTCGCCGTGGTCCCTTGGGGTGCGAGCCTCGAGCAGGTCAGGCACGCCCTCGCCGCACTGGCCCGTCGACACGACCCGGCATGGGCGCCCGCCTGACCGACAGCGTCGCCTACGCCCACCTGTGGGCGACCGCCGAGACGCGCGCCCTGTTCGACGAGGGGGCGCGCTGGCAGCGGTGGCTCGACATCCTCGCCGCGCTGGCGGCCGCCCAGGCCGACCTCGCCGTGATCCCCGCGTCGTCGGCGGAGACGATCGCCGAGCACGCACGGGTCGACGACCTCGACCTCGACTTCCTGGCCGAGGAGACGCGCCGCACGGCACACTCCACGCTGGGCCTGATCCGCGCCCTCCGGCGGGTCCTTCCGGACGATGTCGCCGAGCACGTGTACTACGGCGCCACCGTGCAGGATCTCACGGACACCTGGTTCGCACTGATGATGCGCGACGTCGGTGACCTCGCCGACCGGGACGTGGGCCGGCTCGTCGATTCGATCACCGGCCTGGCCGCCCGGCACGAGCGCACGGCGATGCCCGGCCGAACCCATGCCCAGCCCGGCGCACCGATCTCGTTCGGGTTCAAGCTCGCCACGTGGGCCGACGAGCTCGGGCGCCACCGGGAGCGCCTGCGAGAGGGCCGGCGCCGCTGGTCGACGGTGCAGCTCGGCGGCGCGGTCGGCACGCTCGGGTTCTACGGCGAGGTCGGACCCGCGCTTCGCGCCCGGTTCGCGGAGCGGCTCGGCCTCGGCGACCCGGGCATCGCGTGGTTCACCAGCCGGGACCGGATCGCCGAGTTCGCCACGGTGTTGACGGGGATTGGCGGCACGCTCGCGCGCATCGGCAACGAGGTGATGGAGCTGCAGCGGCCCGAGATCGGCGAGCTGCGCGAGGCGGTCGCCGCCGACGTCGTGGGCAGCATCATGATGCCGCACAAGCGAAACCCGGAGGCGAGCGAGCACCTGGACACGCTGGCCCGCCTCACCCGCGCCCACGCACTGGTGTTGATGGAGGGCCAGGTCCAGCTCCACGAGCGCGACGGACGCGCCTGGAAGGCCGAGTGGGTGGCGCTCCCCGAGATGTGCCTGCTGACCTCGGCCGCGCTCCGGCTCGGCATCGCCTGCATCGAGGGCCTCGAGGTCGACGCCAAGCGGATGCGCGCCAACGTCGGCGCCGCCCAGGGGCTGCTGGCGTCCGAGCGGATCCTCGGCACCTTGTCCGCCCGCCTCGGCAAGCACCGCGCCCAGGCGGCGCTCCAGGACGTGCTCGGCGCGGCCCGGCGTGACGGCCGGTCGGCGACCGACGCGGTCGAGGCGGCCGGGCTGATGACCCGGGCCGAGGCGGAGTCCGCGGTGGAGGACCCGATCGCCGCCGGCGACACCGCCGCGGTGCGGTCGGTCCTCGACCGGCTCCGGGGGGATCGGTGCTGACGCGACCCACCCGCTTCCCGCTGGCCGTCCTGCCCACGCCGCTGGTTCACGCGCCGCGGCTGAGCGCGTCGCTCGACCGCGACGTCTGGATCAAGCGAGACGACCTGACCGGCTTCGCACTCGGCGGCAACAAGGTGCGGACGCTGGAGGTGCTCGTGGCGGAGGCGCTCGACCGGCGCTGCGACCACGTCGTGGGGTGCGGCGGGCCGGGCTCCAACCTGTGCTCGGCGCTGGCGGCGGCCGCGGCGACGGCCGGGCTGGGGTGCACCCTCGTTCTGCATGGTGACGAGCCGGCCGCCGCGCACGCGAACCTGGCGATGATGCGGGCGTTCGGTGCCCGGGTCTGCTTCACCGGCGACCCCGAGCGCGCCGCCACCCCGGGGCATGCGGCCGCGGCCGCCGACCGACTCCGCAGCCGGGGACGCCGTCCGTACGTCGTGCCCCGCGGCGCCGCCTCGGGGCTCGGGGCGACGGCGTACGCGCTTGCCGCCGAGGAGCTCGCCTCGCAGGTCACGGTCCGGCCGGCTCACGTGGTGGCGCCGGTCGGTTCCGGCGGCACGCTTGCCGGGCTGCTCGCCGGGTGGTCGACGTTCGGCGTCCCCGGCACGCTCGTCGGCGTGGCCGTTAGCCGTCCGCTGGCGGAGACCCGTCGGGAGGTCGTCCGCCTCTCCGCCGAGGCGGCCGCTGCGCTCGGCACGGGCCCGCCCGACATCGATCGGCTCCGACTGGTCGACGGCCTGCGCGCCGGCTTCGGTCGGCCCGACGCCACGACGTGCGATGCAGCCCGCCTCGCCATGCGCACCGAGGGCATCATGGCCGACGCCACCTATGTCGCCCGCGCCGTGGCCGCCCTCGGGTCGCTCGGGGGCCCGCTCGTGCTCTGGCACACCGGTGGCTGGCTGGGTTGTGTTGGCGACGCGATGGGGGCCGGGCACGGATGACCGGCACACCGGGTACCACCGCTCCCGGTCCGGCCCCCGAGCTCGTCGGCGCCGGGTTCGGGTACGAGTCGCGGGGCGCCGCCACGCTGCACCACGGCCTCAACCAGGCCGACCTTGCCCACGTGCTCGACCTGCTCGACCGGGGCATCATCCCGGGCCCCGCGGCGGTCGCCCTGCTGCGGGTGGTCCTGGACGCGTCGATGGACTCCATCGGTTACGACCCGGCCGACGGCGAGCCCTACAACTCCCGCGAGCGGGCGTTCGCGGCGCAGATCGGCACCGCGGCCGGCTGGCTCCACGCCGGTCGTCCCCGGCGGGAGGCGACCCGGGTGGCCTTCCGGCTGGATGCCCGGCGGCGCACTGGCCGGCTGGTACTCGCGGGGGCGGCGTTGGCCAGGGCGCTCGCAGAGCGGGCGGCCGACCACCGCGACACGCTGTTCCCCGATCAGACCTACCTCCAGCACGCGCAGCCGTCGACCGTCGGGCACTACCTGCTGTCGTTCGCCTATCCCGTGCTCCGCGACGGGCGCCGCCTCCTCGACGTGTTCGACTGGCTCAACGCCAGCCCCGCCGGCGCCGGCTGCGTCAACGGCACGCGGCTTCAACGCGACCGCACCGCGGTCGCCGGCCGGCTCGGCTTCACGTCGGTGATCGCCAACACCCGTGACGCCATGTGGCAGGTCGACGGCCTCGTCCAGCTGGCATCGACGCTCGCGAGCCTGGCCCTCACGCAGAGCTCACTGGCCGAGGACCTGGAGATCTGGGTCAGCCCCGAGTTCGACTATGCAGAGCTGGCCGAGGAGTACACGCGTGGGAGCGTGCTGATGCCGCAGAAGCGCAACCCCTACTCGCTCTCGATGATCCGAGGTACCACGGGTGTGCTCATCGGGCACGTCGCCGGGGTCTTGGCGGTGCAGAAGAGCCCGTCGGCACGCAGCGACAACCTGATCTTCGCGTACGGCGAAATGCCCGCGGCCCTCGAACACGCCCGGCGCATGACCGAGCTGACGTCCGCCGTGGTCGCCACCCTGACCATCAACGAGGGCCGGCTGAGGGAGGCCCTGGCGCTCGGCTTCAGCCAGTCGACCGACGTCGCCGAGCAGCTGATGGTGCGGTGTGGCGTCGACTACCGGACGGCGTACGAGATCGTCGGTGCCGCGGTGCGGCGCCTGGCGGCGGAAGGCCGCACCGCGTCCGATCTCACCCCGTCGCTGCTCGAGCAGGTCGCCGGCGAACAGCTCGGGCGGCGACTCGCCATCGACGCCGCGAGCCTCGCCGACGCCCTGGATCCGGCCGCGATCGTCGCGACGCGCGTGGCGGCGGGAGGCGCGGCGCCCGAACCGATGGACGCGATGCTCGCCGACGTCGTCACCGACGCGGACGAGCTCGCGGCCGCGGCGCATCGACGGCTCGACGCCGCGGATCGCGCCGAGCACAACCTGGTCGAGGACGCCAGGCGGGTGATCGAGGAGGCATCGGCGTGACCGCCGGCGTAGACGGCGTCCCGCCCTTGCCCGAACGCGCGCGGGTCGTCAACATCGGGCTGCCACTGTTCGCGGACGCCGTCGCCCGGCAGGGCTTCGATGTGGTCAACGTCGACTGGCGGATCCCCGGCGGAGGCGATCCCGAGCTCGTCGCCGCCCTGGCGCGGCTCTACGGACCCCGGTCCGCAACGGTCGAAGCGGCCAACGCCGAGGTCCTACGGCGCCTCGACGGCGGCGCGCCCAAGGCCACCGGCCTTGCTCCCGCCACAGACGTCGTGCCGGCCTTCGGGGGCACGACGCTCCTCCACTGCGGGCCGCCCATCGACTATGCGGACGCCGTCGATCCCCTGCGCCGCTCGATGCGCGCGGCGGTGGTCGCCGAGGGCTGGGCCGACGACATCGCCGGCGCCGACCGGCAGCTGGCGAGCGGCCGGGTGCGGCTCGAGCCGGCGAACCGGCACGACACCTGCGTGCCCATGGTCACCGCCATCGGGCCGTCGCAGCCGGTCTGGGTCGTCGAGAACGCGGCCGGGGGTAACCGTGCGTTCGCGCCGGTGAACCAGGGGCCGGGCGACACCGCATGGTTCGGCCGCGACACGGCCGCCGCAATCGACCGGCTGCGGTTCCTCGCGGCCGTGGCCGGACCGCTCCTCGACGACGCCATCCGTTCCCACGGACCGGTCGACGTGATGAGCATCGCCACGCAGGGCCTGCACATGGGGGACGACGTGCACATCCGGCTACAGGGCAGCACCAACCTGCTGCTGCGTGACCTGCTGCCCCATCTGGCGGCGCTCGAGGACCCGCGCCGGGTCGATCTCGCCCGCTTCCTCGCCGGCAACCACCTCTTCTTCCTGAACCTCGCGATGGCGGCGGCCCGGGCGCTGACCGGATGGGCGATGGACGTCGCGCATTCGTCGATCGTCACGACAATGACCCGCAACGGCACCGAGTTCGGCATCGCCCTCGCCGGGTCCGACGACTGGTACCTGGCGCCGGCACCCGCCATCGGACAGGCGCTGTACTACGCGGACTACGGCCCCGAAACGGCGGCGCCGGACGTCGGCGACAGCGCGGTGCTCGAGCTCGTCGGCCTGGGCGCGGCGGCGGCCGCCGGCTCGCCGGCCGTGGCCGCCTTCGTAGGCGGGACGATGGCTGACGCGCGCGCGACCACCGAGGAGCTCGACCTCGTCTGCGCCGGGCGCAGCAAGCGCCTGTGCATGCCCGGCCTCGACCTCCGGGGCACGCCGCTCGGTGTCGACGCGCGGCGAGTCGCCGAGCTGGGCATCACGCCCAAGATCACGACCGGCGTCCTCCATGCGTCGGCCGGCGTCGGCCAGGTGGGTGCGGGCGTGGCCGAGGCACCGCTCTCGTGCTTCGTCGACGCGGTGATGGCGCTCGACCGCACGCTGTCTCGTCTTTGAAGGAAATCCGGGCCATAGCACCCGAAGATCTTCAAAGACGTCGCTCGCTCAGAACGGGCGCAGCGCCAGCCACACCGCCTTGATCGGCGACTTGCCGGCGTTGTGCCAGCGGTGCGGCCGATCGGTGCGGAAGTGGAGCGAATCCCCCTCCTCCAGGGCGAAGTGCTGGCCATCGACGTCGACGTCGAACGTGCCGTCGAGCACGAGGATCAGCTCCTCCCCGGGGTGCTCCATGGGCTTGTCGCCACTGTTGGCCCCGGGCTGCACGGTGGCCACCGCGCCGGCGAGGAAGAAGCGGCCATAGGGACCGGAGATGCCGGCCAGCTCGATGCCGCTGTGGGCTGTGAAGATGGGGCCGCGGTCGTCGCTGCGGATGTGGGCGACGGGGCGGTTCTCGCCCAGCTGCTCCTCGACGAAGTACGACACCGGCCGGTTGAACGCGACGGCGATCTTCAGGAGCGTGGTGATGGTGGGCACCATGCCCCCCCGCTCGATCTTGTGGATGGCGGCGGCCGACACGTCCGACTGAGCCGCGAGCTGCTGGAGCGACATCCCCCGCTGGAGCCTCAACTCGCGCAGCTTCGGCCCGATGGAGCTCACGATCTCGTGGAGGCCGCTGGCCCCTGAACCGCGCTCGTCGGTGTCCAGCGTGATCGCCTCGGTCTCCGAACGGTTCTGTGCGGTCATCAAAACACTTCGTAGCAAAGTACGAAGGGCGTGTTCTATGGTAGACGCCTCAGCCGGGCCGGAGCGGACGCTTCGCTCATCGGATCTCGAGGGGGTGTCGATGGCACCGAGGCTCGTCGTGGTCGGGGGCGGCGCGGGAGGCATCGGTGCCGCAGGTGCGTTCAAGGGGGCCCAACCCGACGGCGAGGTGATCGTCTTCACCGAGTTCGAGGACGCCGCGTACAGCCCCTGCGGCATTCCCTACGTCCACGGCAAGGAGATCGCGAGCTTCGAGGCGCTGTTCCTCGCCACCAAGGAGGCGTACGTCGAGCAGGGCATCGACATCCACTACGAGACGCGGGTCGATGCCGTCGACCTGCAGGCAGGCAGGGTCGCCGTCGAAGGGCAGGAGGACGTCGACTACGACCGCCTCATCCTCGCCACCGGGTTCGACTATGCCGACCCGGGGGTGCCCGGCACCGACCTCGACGGCCTCTACTACGTCAAGAACATCCGCCGGGCGATGGAGTGGGACAAGGTCCTCGACGACGTGAAGGTGGCGGTCGTGGTCGAGGCCACGCCGCTGGGGCTGGAGATGGTCACTGCACTCGCCCATCGGGGCATCGAGACGCACGTCATCGATCACCGGCCGTGGGCGCTCAGCGACCTGGCCGACCCCGACATCGCCCAGCCCGTGGAGGACTCCTGGACCGAGCTGGGCGTCAAGATGCACTACGGCGTCACGCTCGAGGCGTTCCTTGGCGAGCGCAAGATCCGCGCCGTCCGGACGTCGGCCGGCGAGCTGCCGGCCGACATCGCCGTCGTCTGCACGAAGAAGGTGCCGAACACCACGTTGGGGACCGCCGCCGGCCTCCAGACCGGGCCGACGGGAGGGTTCACCGTCGACAACCGCATGCGCACCAGCGCCGACGCGGTGTTCGCGTGCGGCGACTGCGTCGAGGTGCCGCTTGGCGTCGGCAACCTGCCGGTCCAGGGCCTCTCCGGCTCGCACGCCTACGCCCAGGGGAAGGTTGCGGGGATCAACGCCGGTGGCGGCAAGCGGGAGTACCAGCCGGTGTACGTGCCGTGGGGGATGGTGGCGGGGCTGTGGATGATCGGCGGCGTCGCGTACGGCGAGACGGTCGCCAAGGCGCTCGGGATCCCCCACGTGATGGGCGTGGCCCAGGGCATCTCGCGCGCTCGCTACTACCCCGGCGTGAAGACCATCAAGGTGAAGCTGCTCGCCGAGCCGGAGACGCTGCGGCTCATCGGCGCACAGATGGTCGGCCAGGAAGGCATCAAGGAGCGAGCCGACTTCCTGGCGATGGCGGTCAAGACCGGCATCACGCTCGAGGACCTGGCCTACATGGAAAACGTGTACTCACCGCCCATCGGTGCGCTCAACGAACCGATCGCGCTCGCGGCCCAGAACGCGCTCGCCAACGTCTGACGACCATGAGGTTTGCCCGTTGGCTCCGCACGAACTCCGAGCACTACCTGTTGATGGCGGCGCAGCGAGATGTCGCGGCGCGCTACGGCCACGCGTGCCCTCGACCCCACGAAGGCGTCAAGGGCCAGCTCTTCCTCTTGCTGTTCGCGCCCATCTACCGGCGGCTGCCCTGGCGCTTCCGATCGTTCGTGCTGCAGTCGATGCCCGGCAGCCATCGCAAGGTGTGGACGCCGCGTGCACGCCACCCCCTCGGCCCCGCCGTGTAGCCGCCACCCATCCGTAGTCACGTTGAGCAGAAGGAGAACCAGGTGCCAAAGACGGTGCAAACCCCGCTTCCCGACGAAGGCGAGACGCTTTTCGACACCGAGGAGAAGGTGTTCGAGGACATCCAGGCCCAGCCGGGCGAGAAGGCGTTCGTCTTCATCCACACCGTGCCCTACGAGGGGTCGGTCGCGCTCGTCAACCTGCTGACGGCGACCCGCCTCGTCCGCAAGGGCTTCGACGTCACGATCGTGCTCTACGGACCGGGGGTCCTGTTGGCCTCGGGTACCCGCGGCTATCCCTCGGTCGGCCAGGAGGCGTTCCCGGGCCACTTGGCCATCAACAACCAGATCAAGACCCTGCTCAAGGAAGGCGCCACGGTTCATGCCTGCCGGTTCGCCATGGGTGCTCTCTACGGCTTCCGCGAGGACGACCTGATCCCCGGCGTCCAGGCCTTCCATCCGCTCGACGTCCTCGACTCGGCCCTCACCGCCTGGCGCGCCGGCGCGTTCCAGATCAACACCTGGACGGTCTGACGCCCAGGAACTAGGCGGGCGCCACGGTGACGGTCAGCTCTGGCGCCCGCCGCAACGTGTTCGAGACGTAGCACACCCGCGAGGCGCGCTCGACGAGCGCGTCGATGTCGTCGGGTGGGCCCTGCTCGAAGACCACCTCGAGGTCGATGGCGCTGAACGACGGCCCGTCGTACGTCGCGACGGCCTTGACGGTCAGCGGGCCGAGCTCGAGGTCGCGCTTGCGCGCGACGTGCCCGAGCGCCATCGCAAAGCATGACGACAGCGCCACCAGGAGGTACTCGGTCGGCATCGCCCCGGCGTCCTCACCACCGGACCCTGGCGGCTCGTCGGCGACGAAGCGGAACTGGCGCACCGCGACGTCGGTGCGGTAGCCGGCCTCCCACTTGGCCTCGACGACGGCCGAGAGCCTGCGTTCACGGGACATCGTGACTGGTGGGACCGGATCCGTGCCCGTGGTGGTCGTGGTGGTCGTGGCCGGCCGGGCGCGCCGCGAGGGCATGCGCCCGCGCGTCGGTCGTCTCGGTGGCGACGATGCCGAGGTCGTCCAGCAAGGATTCGAGGGCCTCGGCCCATCGTTCGTAGTAGCGATAGCCCTCGCCGTCGGGGTGGTCCGCCTCCCAGCCCGCGACTGCAGCGATCAGCCGTCGCTGGAACTCACTCCAGCGAAAGCGGTCGGCGTCCACGAGCGCCATGGTGACGCCGAACAGTCGGCTCTCCCAGGGTGCGTCGAACACCATCTCGCCGTTCGAGCGCGGCGGTGCCGTGGGCCCGGTGATGGGCAGGTCGGCTGGAAGATCGCTCAAGGCGCCGCCACCCGGGCGACGCCGACCATGGCGTCGCGGGTCACCAGGGCAGCCAGGTCCTCCTCGGACATGTCGGACGTGCCGTCGGGCCGCTCGGGTAGCACGAGGTAGCGGACCTCGGAGCTGCTGTCCCACACCCGGATCTCGACGTCGTCGTCCAGAGCCAAGCCCATCTCCGCCAGGACCTGCCGGGGTTCGCGCACGATGCGCGCCCGGTAGGCCGGGTCCTTGTACCACGAGGGCGGCAGCCCGAGCACGGGCCACGGATAGCAGGAACACAGCGTGCACACGACGACGTTGTGCAGCTTGTCGCTGTTCTCGAGCACCTCGATGTGCTCGCCCTGGGGCCCCGAGTAGCCGAGCTCGCCGATGGCGGCGGTCCCGTCCTCCAGCAGGCGCTGCCGGTAGTCGGCGTCGGTCCAGCGCCTTGGCGATGACCCGAGCACCGTTCATGGGGCCGACGTCGTTCTCGTAGCGCTTGATCAACCCGTCGACCACGTTCGGGTCGATGAGCCCGCGCTCGAGCAGGAGCGACTCCAGCGCCTCGGCCCGGAGCGCCGCATCGGGATGGTCCTGGGGCGCGGCACCGCGGTCATGCGATCGGCTCCAGATAGTCGTCGTACATGTCGATCGTGAGCGTGAACGGCTCGGCCTCGTCACTCCACAGTTCCTTCGAGTCGAAGGCCACGGCGTAGACGTGCTGGGCGTTCTCGGCGATGAAGTGCGCGTTGGTGTCGGGGAGGACCTGCGCCGGATGGATCTCCGCCACCGTGCCCACGTGGCCCCTCGTATACCGGGGGAGTCGGTTGTGACCGGCGTGGGCGTGTGCCTTCACCCGCACCCGGTCGCCGACGGCGAAGCGGGGCTCGGCGTCGATCTGGCGGAGCGACCCGGAGGCCGTCGGCTGGTAGTCGGGCTTGTGGGGCGTCGGGTCGTCGGGCTCGGTGACGTCCTCACCGCGGAGCTTGCGCGCCCGCGCGACCACCGCCCCGGGGGCGAGCACGCCGCTGTCGACCAGCATCGTCTCCACGCACGCCAACCATCGGCCGTAGTACCCGTCGACCAGGTAGTCGTAGGGATGCTGGCGATCGATCGCATGGCGCATGGCGTCGAGGTTCTGGCCCGACAGCCGCGCCGACAGGGCACCGTACGCGAACGCCTTGGCCTCCCATGGCTCGGCGAACACCGGCTCGTCGGGCGGGATCGTCGCTGCGCCCCAACCCTGGGTGCCGCCCATGTCATGTATCCCGTCCACACCAACCTCCCCGGGCGCGGTTCGCCGCGCGGTCCATCATCGCGCGGGGTGGTGGGGATGGGCCGCCCGTCAGTGCGCGGACCCCGGCGGGCTCGCGTCCATGTCGCGCCCCGTCACCCAGCCGGAACGCGCGGGTCGACGCGTACGGCCGCGCCGCCGGAGTCCGCGGACGCGTAGATGGCGTCCACGACCCGATGGGCCGGAACCGCCTCGGCCAGCGACGGCTCGGCGGGGATGCGCTCGCGTACCGCCGTGAGGAATGCCGTGGCCGGATTGACCGTCGTCGAGTCGCCCGCCTCGGCGATCGCGAGCGCCAGCTCGCGCCCGGCGAGCACGTTCTCCTCCTCGCCAGTGAACTGCCAGCGCACCGGGCCGGTGAAGTCGCCCTCGAGGGCGACGAACAGGCGCTCGCACAGCACCTCCACCCGCCGGAGGCTGGGCCGCTCGAGCACATCGTGCCAGACCGATGTCAGGGTCGCCGCCGGTCCGCCGGCGAAGTCAAGCCGCGCAACCGCCACGTCGTCGATGCCATCGTGGCCATGGATGGCCCGCGTCGTGGCGCTCACGGCCGTCACCGGCCCCAGCAGCCACTGCAGGATGTCGACGTCATGGATCGAGTGCTCGAGCAGGGTGCCCCGACCCGCGATGCTCGCATCGGTGCGCCACGTCGACCCGTACATGCCCTGGTCGGGGATGTACTGGTCATCGCGGAACACCACCGCCAGCACGCGGCCCGCACGTTCGTCGCGGACCAGCTGTCGCACCCAGCGGAACGACGGCAGGAACCGCAGGACGAGGCCGACCTGGTTGACGACGCCGGCGCGCGCGACCGTGGCGGCCATCCGTTCCGCCGTCGCGGCGTCGAACGCCAGCGGCTTCTCGCAGAACACTGCCACCCCGGCGGCGGCTGCCTTGTCTACCAGGCGCGGGTGCGCCGCCGTCCACGCCGTGACGTAGACGGCATCGGCGAGCCCGGGGAGCTCGTCCTCGCCCACGACGACAGCGTCGTGCTCGGCAGCGAAGCTTGCGGCCCGCGCCTCGTCGGGGTCGTGGACGGCGACGATCTGGTTGTCGACACGGCTGGCGGCGAGCGCCGAGACGTGGATTCGGCTGACGAACCCTGCGCCGTAGAAGCCAACCCGCACTGTCACCTTCGTATCCTCACGGGGGCGCAGGCTAACGGTCTACGTTGCGGGAGCCAGTGGCCCCACGGGTTCATCGCTCGAGTGCGGTTTGGCGTTGACGGTGGCCGTGTGATTGCTCACGATCCGGTGGGACGGTGCGGGCGGACGACTGGGCTTCTGGCAGCGCAGCGGCCGACGAGGCAGCGGGAGGAGGACCGATGTGGGAGTTGTTCGGCGACTCGGACCAACCGTTTCGCGTGGTGTCGCCCGTTCGGGCACCCCGCGGTGGCCGATTGGAGGTGTTCGGCCTCGCCGAGGACGGCTCGGTCTGGCAGAACGTGTCGACGACCCCGTCGATCGATGGTTGGACCGGCTGGTCTCTGTTCGGCAGACGGCCGGATGCCGGACGAAGGTTCCCGGGCCGAAGCAATCCTGGGCTCGTGAGTCTCGGCGTGAACATCGCGTGGGACGGGCGGCTGCGAGTGTTCGGTGCAGCCAGCGATGGCAGCTCATGGATGAACGCCCAGACATGGGGGATGGACGGCTGGGGACGGTGGCTGCGGTTCGGCGTCCTCTCCGACTGGTGGCGGCGGTTCAGCGTCGTCCCCGACGGGTGGGTGCAACTCGGCGTCGCCGCCGGGCTGCGCGAGGTGGTCGTTCCGAGCATTGGCGTCTCGCTGGTGAACGTTGTGTTCGGTCTCGGCGTTGACGACACGGTGTGGATCAACGTCCTGGACCAGTACCAACCGGAACGATGGCGGGGCTGGCAGGAATTCGGCGAGGGATGGTTGCGCCTCAGCTCGCTCGTCATCGGCCGGCCCGACGACCTCACGGTCGAGGCGATCGGCATCCGTTCCGACGACAACACCGTCTGGAGGAACTCGGCGCGCGTGTATGGCCTCGACCAGTGGAGCGGGTGGCAACCCTTCGGAACGCCCGGAGACCAGTTCCGTGCGATCGCCTCGCTGCGGACAGGCTCATTCGACGGCTCGGAGTCGGACATCTTCGGTCTGGCCTCGGACGACACGATCTGGCGACGCGCACCCGCCAGCAACGCCTGGGTGCGGTTTGGCGGCCCCGCCGACCTCCTCAGCACGATCACGCCGATCTGGAACAACGCCGGCCTCGCCGGCGCGGTGGCCGGTACCGGGCCCGACTACTCGACCTGGCACGCAGATCTGCTCCCGTCGGGCGAGTGGGGCCCGCTCCAGCCGTTCGGGTCGCCTAGCGACGGACTCCGACAACTGACATTTGCCCTGGACATCGACCTCCGGACGCACGCCTTCGCAATCGATCCGAACGGCGCCGTCTGGCACGAGTCCCAGACCACGCCGGGAACCTGGCCGCCGCCGTAGCCGACGCGTTCGATCGGACCTCCAGGTTCGATCGCGAGCACGTAGGGCCGCGCCACGCGACCAGTCCAGCAGACCTGCCCGAGGTGGACCTGGTTCAGGCGGGAGCGGTTGCAGGCGAGAGGGCGGTCTGGTGCGGGGCCGGCGCGAAACGCCCACGCGGGTCGTCTGCCTCCCAGCCATGGCGGTTCCAGGTCGGAAGCGCCCGTGCGAGCGCCAGGGACCCTTTCACCTCGATCGCCCCGGAGCGCAAGGCATCACTCCACTCGATCTGTCCGATGTGCCAGCGGGCGAACGCCAGCGGATCGTTGACGACGACGATCAGTTCCTCTTCACCGCCCGGGTACTTCAGGCAATACTCGGCGGCGCCCCGTTCGATCAGCAGCCAGCTCCGGCAGGCGGCCCCGGGCAGCGTGGGGTACTCGAAGCGGACGACCACTCGACGCCGAGGGAGGCGATCGCGGTCCAGGAAGAAGTTCGCCCATACCCACAGCACCACCCCGGGATGGGCGTGTTCGGGCTTCAGCTCGGCCCACTTCCGACCCCAGCTCTCGAGGGCCAACATGACCTCCGACAGCTCTCGACCCGCCTGCGTGGGCTCGTAGGTCGAGCCATGGCCATCCGGCTTGGGGTGGATCTCAATGACCCCGGCGCGCTCCAACTCCCTCAGCCGCTTGGAGAGCAGACCGCGAGACAGGCCCGGGGCGCCCTGCGCAATCTCATTGAAGGTCACGCAGCCGACAAGGATGTTGCGGAGGATGATGGTGGACCAGCGCTCGCCCAGGAGCTCCGACGCCCGCGCGACGGGGCAGTACTGCCCGTAGGTCCTCACGCCCGTAGCCTGCCACCCTGCCAGTGACCGGGACAGTTCATTGTCTGAACCTCCGGGTCGCCCTCAACCGTCGCGTTGCCACGAACGGCGCCACGTCTCCCGGCAATCGACCAGGTTCATGCCTTGTACTTGTCACGCTGACCAAACACCGGGACATTGAGCTCGGACCATGAGGGAGTGTCTGAGAGGAGTTGCCATGAGTTCGTCCGAGTACCTGCTCGCCGGCCAGGTCTCCGAGCTGGAACGGCTCAAGCTCCAATCCCGGGTCTGGGAGCCGGCAGGCCGCCGGCTGCTGGACGAGTTCGGCGACGATCGCGGCGGCCGAGCCGCCGACATCGGTTGCGGCGTGCTGGGATGGCTGCGACTGCTCAGCGAGTGGGTTGGACCCAACGGCGAGGTGGTGGGGACCGACATTGACGACGCCATGCTCGCCGAAGCCAAGCAGTTCGTGGCCGGCGCCGGGCTCGGAAATGTCACGCTCGTGAAAGACGACCTCTTCTCCACGATCCTGCAGCCCGAGTCGTTCAACCTGGTCCACGCCCGGTATGAGATCACCCCTCTCGCCCGCGGACCCGAGCAGCTCGCGACGTATCTGCGGCTGGTCCGTCCGGGCGGCACAGTCGTGCTGGAAGACCCCGACGTCGCCTCGTGGCACTTCAACCCTCCCGCCCCTGCACTCGAGAGGCTGATCACACTGATTGTGGAGGCGTTCCGGCGGACCGGAGCAAACTGGGACGCCGGACGGACGCACCTCAATCTGTTCCGCGGCGCGGGCATCGAGGCAAACGTGAGAGCCGAGATCCTCGCGCTCCCACCCGGGCATCCCTACTTGCGACTACCCCTGCAGTTCGCCACCGCCCTCGAGTCGCGACTGCTCTCGTTGGCGGAGCCGGACGTCCTGGAGCGGCTGCGCAGCGACGCGGAGATCGAGCTGAAGGAGCCAGGACGCTGGGGCACCACGTTCACGCTTATCCAGTCGTGGGGGCGGCGCCCGACGTAGAGGCACGCGCCGCCGACCCGCATCCGGAACGACCTCGCGCCGGCGCTCAAGATCGACCGCGTGGGCAGGAACGTCGCCCCCGTTCGGTCGCGCCCGACTCGGCGTTGTGTACGCGGCTCGCGAGTACGGAACGGCGTCACAGGAGGCGTGACCTGCACTGGCCCGGGGGTGGTGGCACCGAACGCCGGGTAGGTCGCGCACCGCGCGCACGGAGTGTCCGTTGCGGCCGGCGTTTGCCTGCCGGGTCCTGAGCACAGAACGCCACAGTGCGGATCGGCAGAGCTGGCGCGGCGGACGGACTACGAACGAGCCTCGCTTGAGGTTCCTTGGGCCGCCGACGAACCGATTCCGAACCGTCGTTCTGTCGCAACCGGTTGCTCGGTGCTGGGACGACGGGCGGGGCCGCCCATGGGGCATCCTGGGCGGGTGGCTGACGACGAATCGAGCAACGATCGGAGTGGCTCGGCTCGACGTCGAACCTTCTTGCAGCGCCGGGCGCTGAAGGGTCTCCTTAGGCAGGCCCGCAAGCACGCCGACGAACCGTTGGCTCCCGCTGACTGGGAGTCGTACTGGAGGTACGCAGCGCAACCGAGCACCCGGGCGTTCAAGCGAGTCCTGCGTACGCTCCCGACCACGCCTCGGTGCGGTTACTGCGGTGCACCGTTCGCCGGTGTCGGCGGCCGTCTCGTGCGACCGTTCGGCTACCGGCCGTCACGCAAGAATCCGAACCTCTGCTCGACGTGCGTCGAGCTGGCGCCGCCCGGGGGGATGACGGTGGAGATCGGTGTGTTGTTTGCCGACCTTCGCGGGTTCACATCCGACTCGGAGTCGCGCGCCCCGGCTGAGGTAGGCGCCGAGCTGCGCCGCTTCTATGCCCACGCCGAGAGGGTCTTCTTCCCCGAGGCTCTCATCGACAAGCTGATCGGCGACGAGGTCATGGCGCTGTACGTCCCGCCCTTCATCGTGCCAGCGGCAACCGAGGTCGATGACGAGGTCCGTCGGCACGTCGCCCAAGTGATGGTCGAGCACGCTCGTGAACTGCTCCAGCGCGTCGGCTACGGCACATCGGGCGTTCCGGACTTCAACATCGGCATCGGACTCGACTTCGGCGAAGCGTTCATCGGCAACATCGGCGACACCGCTGTCCACGACTTCACCGCCGTCGGCGACGTCGTCAACACAGCGTCGCGCCTCCAAGGCCACGCCGCGGCTGGCGAGGTCCTGCTGTCCGCCCGGCTCGCTCACCTCCTCCCCGAACCGGTTGGCGTACCCGAGCAGCTCGTACTCAAGGGCAAGCAGGAGCCGTTCGACGTCCGCCGCGTGCGATGGTTCGCCGGGCCGACCTGAACACCGGGTCGCGTCCGTGGCGCCGCGTTGACGAGGAGCGCCCAGACTCGGCGATCTGTCACGGAGGCCGCGCCGACACGCACGTCTCCCGCGTCGATGACGGCTGATCCTGCGACGCGCACGAAATGCGCAGCTCGGAGCTGCGCCACGAGGCTATTCCGGTGCTGCTTCGCCTGGCCGACCGCGATCCTGGGGCCCGACAAGCGGTTGAGCGCGCCGCCGATAACGACACCGACGACCTGGTCGGCGAGGTGGCGCGCCGAGCGTTCACCGGTGAGCATGTGCGCAGCCGTAGTGCTACCAGCGCCGTCGGAAGCCCAAGCGCACACAGGCCTGACTCGATCGCTCCCTCGCCCACCTGGCGTCGATCGCCACAGAGGGCCGCGACAGCCTGACCCTGCCGCCGGTTCCGTGGCTTACGCTCGTCCGCATGATCGTTGGCGAAGCGACCACGACCGTCTCTGCGACGCCGGTCGACGTCTTCGACTTTGTGCTCGACCTGCATCGCTACCGCCAGGCGGATCACAAGATCGGGAGAGTGGGTGCGATCCACAGCGAAGGCGATAGCGGGACGGCTCAATTCTCGGGCCGCATCCGAGGATTGCCCGGCCCGTCGGGAACGTACCCATTCACCCGAACCGACTCGCGTCTGGAGTTTGGGTCGCCGGTCGCGGGCCCGGCTCGGTGGTTCCTCGACTTCGAGGGCACGTTCGACGTCGAACGGACCGATGCGGGCACCGTGGTGACGCACCGGGAGGTGTTCAGCTTTAAGCGACCGTGGCGTTGGCTCGCCGAACCGCTTCTTCGGACCTGGCTCGAGAACGACACGACCGAGGAGATGGTTCGCTTCAAGCAGCTCATCGAGCGAGACGCCGACGCGCCTGCTTCCGAGCCGTAGATGCGCCCCCAAACGCTGGCTCGGGGGAGGTACACGACTATGTGCTCGCGGGGTTGCCACAGGGGCTGGGGTACAGCCATTTCGTGGTCCGCTGCGCGCGCCGCCACATGGAGCGCTTGGGCTGAGGGTCGGGCCCATCCCCGGGAGCACGTGGCCGGGCGGGGAGACTGGGGGCATGGCATTCGGACAGCAGGCAGGGCCGCCGGCGTCGCGGCGCGAGGTGCAGGAGCTGCTCACGCTGCTGCGGGACGCCGGACACACCGACTTTCGCGACGCCCGCGGGCCGATGGGGTTCACCCAGCGCCAGGCGGCCGGCAAGTTCACGCGCGACGAAGTGGCGACGTTCATTGGCCAACTCCAGGACACCGAGTCGTCGGGCGAGCCCGCCGCACCCCGGCCGCCAAACGCTCGGGTGTCGGCCGCCGAGCAGGTCCTGCGCCGCATGCCGGCCGAGCAGCTGGCAGCCGAGCTGCAACGCCGTGGCTGGGTCGTCGTCCAGCCCTGAACCCGTGATACTCGTCCGAGGGGCGAGGGTCCTGTTGGTGAGCTGGCGCGGGGATCGATGATGAGCTCACGACCGAGCACCGCGTTGCAAGGTTCGTGAACCGACGATCCGCCCAGAGTCCTCCAAGGCCGTCCCCGAACACCGGCTCGGATCGGCCGGTGCCCAGTTGAGGAAGGCTGATGAACCTGCTTCAGTCAGTGAGCCAGCGGACGCGGGGGGCGGCGCCGAGGGGTCCTGCTGTTTTCTCGAGTTCGCGTTCGATCTCGTCGTGCTCTTGGCGTGAGAGCGGGCGCCAGGGGATCACGGCGAACGAGGTGCCTGCGCGACCCCACGAGCAGACGATGGTCCGTCGAGCAGGACCCGGCCGGCCAGGCTATTCACGAGGCGGTCGCTGGCGCCGAGGTCACGCGCGCGTTGGGCGAGGTCGGGAGGTGTGGCGGCAATGCGCAGTCCGCCGTGCGGATACAGGTACGGATCGCCGAGCGGCAGCAGTCGGGCTCCGGCTGCTCGGCCCTGGACCGTCAACACACGTTCTTGGTCAGCGGCCAGCATCATTCCGGTCCCATGGGTGGTCACGACGGGGACCAGCTCGCGACCGAGCGCTCTCCAGGTGGTTTCGGCGTCGGAGCGATCGATGCCTGCCCACTTCGCGAGCTGGGAGGGGCTGGCGGGTCCAAGCCAGTGAAGGAAGCGGCGGGCGAGCTCCCTTCATGCGATATGTGCGGCCGCGGGCTGCCAGCTCCCGCCCATCTGGCAGATATGGCGCGATCCCAGCGGCGGCAACGCCGGCCAGACCGCCGTCTCCACCGTGTCGCCCGGCACGACGGGCCTTCAGGCGGCGTTAAGGCCCACGACATAGTGTCGGGCGTGGTCGACGCGCCTACAGCGTGTTGCGGCGAACGGAGGCGGGCAATGCGGCGTACATACACTGGCGGGATCGCGTTGGGACTGGCGGTGGTAGCGGTGCTGGCGGTGCCAGCAGCGGCGGGGGCGAAACCCCTTGAGCACGACCACTTCCACGAAGAGGAGCACGACACCGTCGTCGAGTGCGGACTGACGCTGCAACACGACCGCGTCGTCGACGGGCATTTTCTGTTCAATCGACACGGGCCCGACGGCCTCGCGTACGGCGGCGAACAGCTTCGCGGCACCGACACGCTCACCCTGCCCAACGGTCACACCTTCGTCCAGACGTTCGCGACAGCCACCAAGGACCTGCGCGTGACCGACAACGGTGACGGGACACTGACGATCATCGGTCAGGGCGCGGGGAACTTGGTCGTATCGGGCTCTGACAGCCCGGTTGTGCTGAGGGACACCGGCATAACCCGGGTCGAGGTCCTCATCGACAATGCCGGCACGCCCACCGACCCGTCCGACGACGAGTTCCTCGAGTTCGTCGGTGTCGTAAAGGAATCGACGGGCCGCAATGACACTGGTGAGTTCTGCGAGGACCTCCTCCTGATCGCCGGCTGACGGAGCGGCCCCGCGCCGCGATCACTGCACCCCGGTCACTCGGCGACTACCAGGTGGCCGCGCGGGTGGGACAGGGCTAGGCCAGCACGGCTCCGATCGGCAGGTATGTGCCCAGCCAAAGCTGACGCGCCAGCCTCAAGGCATCGTCCGGAACGGGCTCGCCCGCCGCAGCCCGTGCCCGCTACGCCCGGAGGATGACCTCGCAGTTCGTGGGGGACGTGATGGACCCCAGTAGTGACGGCAAGGCGGGGATTTCACCCCGGACTCCTGTCAGCTCACGTACCCAGGTCTGGGCTGTAGGTGTCGTCCCAGTCCCGGCGCTCGACATCAAGATCGAAATCACTGGGAGCTTCGAACGTCACGTGTGTCGCCGCCGTACCGGGAGTGGCACCGTGCCAGTGCCAGGCGCCTGGCGGGTTGCTAACGACATCGCCTGTTCGGACGACATGCACACCGCCCTCGTCGGCGACCACACCTACCCCGTCCACGAAGACCAGGTGCTGACCCATGCGGTGTTGGTGCGGAACGGTTCTTGCTCCTGCGCCGAAGTGCACCGCCAATGAGTCCAGGCCTGGCAGCACACATGGGAGTTGCTGCACCCGCACGTCGTCCGGGTTGTTGAACAGGGACCTGAGCTGGTCGGGGACCGGATCTCCACCAGCGTGCGCGGTCGTACCGAACTCGTCCATGGCTTCTCCGATCCTGAGTGTTGGCGATGCGGCTCGTGCCTTCCGCCTCGCCAACGCTGCCGACGTGATGGGCACCTCAGCTCAGGTGTCCCTGGGCTGCTGATCAGCCTGTCACACCTTGCCCGGGCCTATCCCACCCCAGCCGGACCATGTGGCCCCGATCCTCGATTGGGTCCGTCGGAGGAGAGCAAACGAACCCAGCCCAAGGCTGGGACCGCACCGGGTGTGTCAGTAGCCGACTCCACCCCCACCGCTGCCACCGCCCACTGTGAACACCAGAATCACCACAACGGCGACGGCAGCGACAGCGATCCAGAAGATGGGAGTACGAAGAACACGATGCACGATCGGCATCCTCCCTTGGGGCTACGTGCCCAATCGAAGCGGGCTCAATCGTCACCACTATGTTACCTGCGCTAGGTGCCGACGAGATCTCTTCGACGGCCCGTCACGGCCGCACCTGTAACTGCGCAGCGGCCCCGCAAGTGCAATCTGCGTGGGTGGGAGGGCCCTATCGCCAGATCTGGCGCGGCAGCGCGACTTGCGTGGGTCGGCGTGGCTAGCTCGTCGACAGGGCGCGACGATGTGGTCGTGGGCACCGAGGCCGATGTCCAGTACGCGATCAGTGGGGACGCCAGGCTGGCGTTCAGCGTTCGCGCGGGTGGGCCGCACGTGATCGTGCGGGTTGCGGCGTGGATGTCGAACCAGGATGGCGAGAGTCTCGAATCGCGGGTGCACGGGCTGTTGCGTGAGCGCTTGTCGTCGTTCGCGACGGTCTTGGCGTACGACGCACGGGGGACGGGGCTTTCGGATCCGGTGTCGTTGGGTGATCTGCCGACGCTGGAGGGTTGGACGGACGATTTGCACGCGGTGGTGACGGCCGCGGGACTCGAACGTGTCGTGCTGCTCGCAGAGGCCTTGGCTGGGCCGGTGGCGGCGCTGTATGCGGCGACCCGTCCTGAACGGACCCGCGCACTGATTCTGATCAACTCGTTCGCGACGATTGCCCAATCCGAGGACTACGAGGCCGGCCTGACGTCGGAGGAGTACGAGCGGTTCGTCGAGTGGGCGGAGCATGTCTGGGGGAGTGGACGCTTCCTCCAAGCGACCATGCCCGATGTTCCGGTGGACGACGAGCGACTGCGGGATCTCGCTCGCGGTGAACGTCAGTCGATGTCTCCCGCCGTCGTGGGCGCCATTTTCCGTGGCCTATATGCGACCGACGTACGAGCGGTCCTGCCAGCCATCAGTGCCCCGACACTTGTCATGCACACGGTCGAGAACCGCCTCGTTTCCATCGAGCATGGCCGGTATCTCGCCCAACACATCCCCCACGCCCGGCTGGTGGAACTTCCCGGCGCTGACAACGCCGTGTCCGTGTTCTTGGGGTCGGCGGTGGGTCCTGCCGTCGTCGACGAGATCGAAGAGTTCCTGACCGGCACCCGCGTCGCCGTCGATCACACTCGGATGCTCACCACCTTGGTGTTCACCGACGTTGTCGGCTCCACCGACCAGCTCGCCGCAGTCGGCGACGAGGCCTGGCGCACGGTGCTCGACCTTCACGACGAGGCCGTTCGCCGACAACTGGCGCGGTTCTCGGGCCACCAAGAAAAGCTCACCGGTGACGGCATACTCGCCACGTTCGACGGCCCCGCCCGTGCGATCCGTTGTGGGACCGCGATCCGCGACGCGGCCCGCCAGATCGGCCTCGATGTCCGAGTGGGGATCCACACCGGTGAAGTCGAACGACGCGGCACCGAGCTGGCGGGCATCGCCGTCCACCTCGCATGCCGTGTGTGCGAAACCGCACAGCCTGGTGAGGTGCTCGTGTCGCGGACCGTCGTCGATCTCGTGGCAGGTTCGGGCACGACTTTCGACGACCGCGGCGAGCACAAACTCAAAGGCATACCCGCGCCATGGCAACTCTTCGCGGTCACCACCTAAAGCCACGGAATGCGCAGTAACGGGGCAAAGGCGAACTGGGCGATCGATACCGATTGCCCGATCTGGGTGCGGTTACGTGTCCCCAGGTCGCTGCCGCGCACTCCCACGCCGGGGTCGAGCAGCCCGGCCCGCGTGAGCGCCTGGTCCTCAATACGCCGTCCACCTTGCTCGACGCCTGGTCGGCCACGACCCGAGGGTACGGGCCGCTCGCCTGAGAAGTTCCGCTTCTACGGCATCCCGCACCAGCACTTCGGTGTCGCGTCGCGCGCAGAACACCGCTCGACAACGCGCGGCCAACACCAAGGGCACCAAGGGGCCGCTAACGAAAGATAGGGAGAAGCCCCTGCAACATGACGCCAGGCAACCGGGCGGCCGGCACCACCAACGGCTGGTGCGGCCGCTCGTCGCCGCCGGGGTGGCCGCGTTCATCAGCGTCGCACTGGCTGCTCAGGCGCACGCAACCGAGTCTCCTGACACGTCGTCCTCGGGCCGGCTCCAAACGGTCTTCGACGGAATCCACATCGACAAGCCGGGCCGTCCCACGATCGGCGCGGGGAACCAAGGGGGCGGCCATGATGCCGTATCCGGTTTCTCGGCCAGCAGTCTCGTCGGGGTGGAGCCCGACGTGGATGCAGACGGCATGGGCGACGAGACCCAAGACGCCGACGGCGGCGGCCTGGGGACCGACCGGGTGGACGACTGGTTTGAAGACTTCGAAGAGCCTGCCCAGCTCGACGGCTGACTCAGCCCGCCGGGCCGGGTGTCAGTAGCCCCCGCTGGGTCACGCACTGCCCGCTGTGAGCGCCCTCTGCCGTGGCCCGATTCCGGACACAGAACGCCGGGGCGCGAGATCGGCAGGGCTGCGTTACCAGCGGCCGATCCCAGTCACCAGGGACGTAGCAACCGGAGAACCTTCACCTCCCCGTGGAGCCTGCCTCGGCCTGGCGCGCGAAGCGCTCAAGCCGACCTTGGTACTGGTCCCACCAGGACTGGTCTCCCGGCGCCATGTTGTCGTTATCTCGTCGGGCCCCCACGGCGCCGTCAATGAGCTCACGAATGATGTCGGCATGGCCAGCATGCCGATAGGTCTCCGCCGTCATGTGCACCAGGATCAGGTGCAACGTCACCTCGCTTCGCTCGTCGGGCCAGTGTGGTACGTGACCGACCGCGTCCAGCTCCAAGCTGTTGATCGTGGCATCCGAGTGCGCCCAGACACGGTGATAGAAGTCGATGATCTGTTCGCGCGACTCGTCCGCAGTGGCCCACATGTCCGCGTTCGGCTCCGCGCCGTCCTCATACCAGGGCAGAGGCTCATCGAAGGGTCGACCGAAGGTGACACCGAAGTATCCCGCCTCGACACTCGCAACGTGCTTGACCAGCCCGAGCAGGTTGGTGCCCGTCGGCGTCATGGGTCGGCGGACGTTGTACTCCGAGAGCCCCTCGACCTTCCAGAGGAGCACGTCACGGGCCATTTGCAGGTAGCGGTGAAGATTGGCCTTCGGGTCCGACACGGGCACCCAAACAGCATGTCGCGGGAGCGCGTTCGCGCGCCCCTGACTAGCTGTCCTCGTACTTGAAGGACACCGACAACTTCGTCCGGTAGGTGAGGGAGCCGCCCTCACCGACGTCGAGGTCCTGCTTGACGACCTCGGCCACGCGCAGGTCACGCAGGGTCTCGCGAGCCTTGGCCACCGCGGCAGCCGCCGCATCCTCCCAGGACGTGGTGCTCGTGCCGATGATCTCGATCACCTTGTAGACGCTCATCGCTCATCGCTCCCCGGTTGTAGCCGTGCGCTCCGACCCTACGCCGATCGCCGCTTTCGAGGGTCCGAGAACGCCTCATGACTTCCCGCGGGGGAACTGCACGACGTCCTTCAGCGCAGCGCCGCGTCCACGAGGTCGGCCATCGCGTCGGCGCAGGCGTCGAGGGCATCGGTCCGCCGGGCGGCCCGAGCCAGGACGAACGCTCCCTCGAGCGCGGAGATGATCGTGTGCGCCAGGGCCCGGGCGTTGGTGCGCTCGACGCCTTCGTGGGTGAGCATCGCCGTGAGCGCCACGATCCAGGATTCGAAGACCTCGGCGGTCGCCTGACGAAGCGGTTCGTTCGTGCTGGCGACCTCGAGCGCCACGGTCTCGATGGGACAGGCATCGGCATAGCCGGTCTCCTCGAGCGCTTCCCCGGCGCTGATGAACGCGGCGCGGATCCCGGAAACCACGTCGGGTTGCTCGGCGATCTTCTCGGCCACCAGCTGTCCGTAGTAGGCGCCGGCGCGCTTGATCGTCTCGCCGGCGAGCTGGTCCTTGCCGCCGGGGAAGTGGTGGTAGAGCGAGCCGAACGGGGCATCGGCCTGCGCCAGGATCTGCTTGATCCCGGTGCCGGTGAGGCCCTGTCGCCGGAACAGCTCGGAGCTGGCGTCGAGGATCCGGTCTTTTGTCGTGATCACGGACCCGAGCCTACGCTACGTTCTTGCTAGAGCGATCTATCTAGTGCCCCCCCGGACAGTCGGGAGATGCACGATGAGACCTGGCCTGCGAACCCCCGACACGGAGCGCAAGGCGCACGACGGCATCCGACCGATCGATGGGCCGACCAGAGGCTCCGGGTGCTCCTGGTCGTGGCGGTCATCGAGTCGTTCGTGCACTACGCCGACAACACCCTGCGCTACGACGACTACACCGCCGACGATCCGTCGCTGGTCGGCTCCCTCGTCACCCGGTGGATCATTCCGGTGAGCTGGGTGCTCTTCACGGCCGCGGCGGTCATCGGCTACCGCCACTTCCGGCGCGGCGACTGGACCAAGGCCGCGGCGTGGATCGGCGCATACTCGGCCAGCGGGCTGATCAGTCTCCTCCATTACGTCGACATCTCGCCGTCGGACCTGAGCGCCTTCCAGAACACCTTCGTCTTCCTGGACGTCCTCGTCGGCGTACTCGTCCTAGCCTTCGCCCTCTGGGCGGCGCTCGTGCACGGCCCGGAGGAACGCCCGGCCGGTCCCTGACGGACCTAGGCTCCGCTCCCGATGGCGACGAGCCTCGATTGGTACGGGTGCGCCACGTTCGCGCTGCGCACCGGGGGCCTGACGGTGTTCCTCGATGCGTACATCGACCGCGCGCCGAACGCCGCAGGCACCGGGCTCACCGCGGACGACGTCGACCAATGCGACTGGATCGTCGTCGGTCACTCCCACTTCGATCACCTGTACGGCGCCGAGCGGATCGCCCGCAGCACGGGCGCCCGGATCATCGGCAGCTACGAGACCGTCCGCATCATGGAGCAGGCGGGCGTACCGGTCGATCGGATGATCTGCGTGGCCGGCGGCGAGACGATCGCGCTGTCCGACGAGGTGCGCGTGTCGGCGTTTCCCAGCCAGCACTCGTGCGTGTGGTCACAGGGTCAGATGACGCAGGCCGACGAGGTCTGCCTCGGCGACCTCGGCCTCACATGGCAGGAGCAGCGGGCCCGCTTCGAGAAGCTGCTCGAGCACCTCGGCGGCCTGGAGCCGTCGTCGCGTGAGCACCTCCTCCGCGCGCAGCAGGGCGACCGGGGCGACGGCGGCGCACTGGTCTACGTGTTCGACACGCCCGACGGCCGCCTCTTCTACCAGGACACGTCCGGGCACTGGTCCGCCATCCTGCGCGACCTCCGACCCGACGTAGCCATCGTGGCCGCCGCCGGTCGAGGGAACATCGATGGGGAGCCGATCCAGGGCTCACTCGCCCAGTTCGTGGCGCAGGAGGTCGGGCTGCTCCATCCCCGGCGGGTCGTGCTCTCGCACCACGACAACTGGCTTCCCGGGTTCTCGGTCGAGACCGACGTGCGGCCGATTCGCGACGAGCTGGCACGCGTCGCACCCGGCACCGAGCTGATCGATCTCGGCTACCTCGACGGCACACGGATCCTGCCCTGAGGGACGGTAGCGGCATGGATCCAGCTCATGACCGCACCGCAACGAGTGACCGCGCGGGCCGCGCCGGTACCCGCTCGGCGCTGTGGCTCCCGCTCTTCGACGAGCTCGCAGACCCCCTGACGGTGGCGCGGCTGGCCGCCGAGGCCGAGGAGGCCGGCTGGCACGGGGTCTTCGTATGGGACCAGCTTCGCTGGCGAGCGCCGGTGAGGGAGGTGGCCGACCCGTGGATATCCCTGGCGGCCATCGCCAACGCCACCGAAAGGGTGCGGCTCGGCCCCATGGTCACTCCCCTGCCTCGCCGCCGACCGGCGAAGGTGGCCCGGGAGACCGCCACCCTGGACTCGCTGAGCCGGGGTCGCCTCATCCTTGGCGTCGGAATCGGCGCCGACCGCTTCGCCGGCGAGCTGTCCAGGACCGGCGAGCAGCTCGACGACCGGCTGCGTGGCCAGATGCTCGACGAGTCGCTACAGATACTCGAGGCCGCCTGGTCGGGTGAGCCGGTGCACCACCGCGGCGCGCACTACACCATCGACGAGGTCCAGTTCCTCCCGCGGCCGGTCCAGCGCCCCGGCGTGCCGGTGTGGGTCGCAGGATTCCCCGGGAACGTCAAGCCGCTGCGACGGGCCGCACGGTACGACGGGTTCTTTCCCGCCAACCTCGAGCACCCGGACCAACTCAGCGAGGTGGTCGCCTCCGTCGCAGAGCTGCGCGGCCACGACGCGGCGCCGTATGAGGTCGTCGTCGGCCTCCCCCTCGGGGTCGACCCGGTGCCCTTCGCCGAGGCGGGCGCCACGTGGTGGCTGCCCGAGTTCGCACCCGACACCGTCTCGGTGGATGCCGTACGGACGGTGCTCCGCAACGGCCCGATGACGCCGTGACGATGAACACGATCGGCAACACCGACTTCTACGACGCCGAGCTGCACCGGCACAACGTCCACTTTCGCGTCCGCGGCGGCCGTTCGCCCACGCGACCGGGTGCTCGACGTCGGTTGTGGCACGGGCCAGACCACCCGCGAGGCCGCCCGTGCCGCCGTCGACGGAAGCGCCGTCGGCGTCGACGTGTCCGCACCGATGCTCGAACGCGCCCGCCGGCTCAGCCGCGAACAGGGGCTCCACAACATCAGCTACCAGCACGGTGACGCCGAGACGCTGCCATTCCCAACGGCGCGCTTCGACCTCTGCATCAGCCGCTTCGGAACCATGTTCTTCGCCGACCCCGGTGCGGCATTCACCAACATCCGTCGGGCGCTGCGCGCCGGTGCACGCCTGGTGTTGATGGTCTGGCAGCACGCCGAGCGCAACGAGTGGTTCACGGCCACCCGCGAAGCCCTTGCCGGATCGAGCACTCCCAGGGCGTCGGCGACCGACCTGGAACCGTTCTCCCTCGCCGATCCTGCCGCCACGGAGCGGTTGCTCACCGTGGCCGGCTTTGCCGACGTCGCGTTCGCCGACAGCCACGAACCGGTGCACTACGGCCCCGACGTCGGCGCAGCGAGCGACGCCGTGCTGAGCCTGCGACATGCCCGCGGCCTACTCGACAGCCTCGACGCGTCCACGGCCGAGCACGCGCTCGGTCGGCTGCGGGCCATGCTCGCGGCACACGTCACCGGCGATGCCGTGTACTTCGACTCGCGTGCCTGGATCATCACCGCCCACGCGCAGTGACACGAGGCGCCCGCCGCAGGTTCGGCGCGGCACTCCGAACCAGCCGGGCTACGACGGCGACGTCGGTGCAACCGGATCGGTGGACCGGGCGACGGGAACGTCGGGATACGCCTGGACGGCGGCGTGCTCGGCCATATCGGGCGTGACGTAGCTCTTGTTGCTCCGGAGCTCGAGACCGTTCTCGGTGAGGCGGTACGACCAGCGCCAGCGCCCGTCGGGATCCGGGAAGATGGCGATCTGGGCGCCATCGGCGTCCGGTGCATACGCGGGTTCCGCTTCGGGACGCTCCGCTCCGTCGCCGCTGGGCTGGAGCACGGCGCGCATGGGCAATTCGGCGAATCGCTCGACCCCACTGGCCTTGAGCGCCGTCATGAGCCGGTAGGTCGCGTAGCCGAGCACCGGCGGGACCACCGGAACCAGGATGCGGAACGTCCAGCTGATCGTGGCGACCGACGCGGAGAACCTGTGCGCCAACAGGTCGTTGCTAGCTGCGATCTGCAGCAACACGAAGAAGCTGAGTGCGGTTACACCGAATGCGGTCCGCACGGGATGGTCGCGGGCGCGGTCCAGCAGGTGATGGGGCCCACGATCACCCGTGAAGCGCGCCTCCAGGAACGGCCACAGGAAGAGAGCGCCGAACGTCACGGTCGGCACGAGCACCCCGGGATAGAAGGGATTGGGGATCTCGTAGGAGAACGCGCGGATCTCCCACGGCGGGAAGATCCGCAGTGCCCCCTCCAACCACCCGAGCCACCAGTCGGGCTGGGCCGGTGACGGCACCTCGGAGACCCGGAACGGCCCGTAGACCCACACCGGGTTGACCTGGACGAGCCCACCCATCGTCATGATCACCGCGGAGACGCCGAAGAACAGACCCGTCGAGAAGGCGGCGTACGTGGGCCACAGCTTGGGGCCCACGACGTTGCCCTCCCGGCGGCCCCGGACCGCGAAGTCGGTGTGCTTCTGGCGCCAGATCAGCGCCAGGTGCACGCTGAGGAGGGCGACGATGGCGGCGGGCACGAGCAGGATGTGGGTCACGAAGAGGCGGGGAATGATCGCCTCGGCGGGGAACTCGCCCCCGAAGATCAGGAACGCCATCCAGGTGCCGATCACGGGCACGGACAGGGCGATCGAATACGCGATCCGCAGCCCGGTCCCGGACAACAGGTCGTCCGGCAGCGAGTAGCCGGTGAACCCGTTGAAGAAGGCGAGGATGAGCAGCGTCACCCCCACGATCCAGTTGATCTCTCGGGGACGGCGGAACGCGCCGGTGAAGAACACGCGCAGCAGGTGAACCACGATGGCGGCGATGAAGACGATGGCGGCCCAGTGGTGTGCCTGCCGCATGACCAGCCCGGCCCGGACGTCGTAGCTGAGCTCGACGGTCGACCGGTACGCCTCGGACATCGAGGTGCCCTGCAAGGGCTCGTACGAACCGTTGTAGGTGGTCTCGGCCACGCTGGGATCGAAGAAGAACGTCAGGAAGATGCCGGTGATGATGAGGACGAGGAACGAGTAGAGCGCGATCTCGCCCAACATGAACGACCAGTGGTCGGGGAAGATCTTGGACAGCGCCGACTCGGCGAAGGCCGAGCCGCCGATCCTGTCGTCGATCCAGCGGGCCAGGCGCCTAATCATCGGGCCGGTTCCAGAACCCGGGGCCCACGGGTTCGGTGTAGTCGGACAGCGAGATGATGAAGCCGGCCTCGTTGACGCCGATCGGGAGCTGGGGCAAGGGGCGGGTGGCGGGTCCGAACGTCGGCTTGGCACCCTCCGGGACCGAGAAGGTGGATTGGTGGCAGGGGCAGAACAGCTCCTGCGTCTCCGCCTGGTACAGGCCGACCGGGCAGCCGGCGTGGGTGCAGATCTTGGAGAATGCCACGACCCCGCTCACCGACCAGTCGCTCGGGCCCGGGGGCGTGACGTCGTCGGGCAGGCGGATCAGGAGCGTCTGGGAGTCGGCGGCGTCCTCGTGGCCCTCCGGGAACACGGTGACCACGCTGTTGAGATCGAGGTCGCTGACCTGGATGGGGACACCGGAGTCGGTGACGGCGCGCCGGCCCCGACGCCACTGCGTGCGGAACAGCGAGCGGCCGGGGCTGGTGCCCAGCGACCGAACGGGGAACAAGGCGGCGATGCCCAGGAGGCCGAGCGACGCGGCGAACGCGACCGCGATGGCGCGACGCCGCTCGATGGGCTCGGCCCCGGCCTCGAACGCCGCCTCCACGCCCGGCCGTTCGGCCGTGGCGTGCGGCACGATGTCGCGCGGCTCCACGAACTTGTCGCCGGGCAGCATGTGGTGACCGAAGAGCACGAGGCCGATGGCGATGCCGCCGAGTGAGACGCCCAGCAGCGCGCCCTCGATCTGGGGGTCGCCGCCGAGCGCGTAGACGATGGTGAGCCCGATCGACGCCAGCATGCTGGCGCCGATCGCGGCGAGGATGCGGACGCGGCCGACGTTCACGTCTGCTCCCCCCGCTTGGTTCCGACCCACCGGATGAACAGGACCAGGCTCCCGAGCCCTAAGACCCAGCCGACGGCGCCCTCGGCCACCGGTCCGATCCTGCCGATCGGGGCGCCGCCGCGGTCGTCCGGGCTCTTCAGGTAGTCGACGTATTCGGCGATGGCGTCGAGCCCTTCCGCGTTCACGACGCCGGGGCCGAACGCGGGCATCGCCCCGGGCCCCGTACGAACCGCCTCCCCGACCACGGTCGGCGTCGCGGAGTCCAGGCTCGGGATGACGATGCCGGCGGTCTCGCCCCCGCGCTGGGCGAGCATGGCCCCTCCGATGCCAGTGGTGGCGTGGCAGGCGGCGCAGTGCTCCTGATACAGGTCCCGGCCCTCGGGGAGGGCTCCGGCCGCGGCGTCGACCTCCGGGATGCCGGGACCGGGCTGGTCGAACGTCTCGTCGATGTAACCGACCAGCGCGGCGATCTCCTCCTCGTCGTAGGGGGTGTCGCGCGGTCTCACCCGCTCGTCCGCGTCTCCGATCGGCATCCGCCCGGTGCGCAGCATGAAGTCGGTCAACGCGGGCCCGTTCTCGCCGGTCACCAGGTCCGGGCCGTTCGAGGTGCCGCCGCCCGCGTCGCCGTGGCAGAACGAGCAGTCGCGTTGGTAGAGCTGCTCGCCGAGGGCGAGGGCTTCGGCGTCCGGGGGCTCATACGACGCCGGCGGCCGGTATGGCTCGGGTTGCTCGAAGTACGAGCAGGCTCCCGCCGCCAGGGCGGGTACGACCGTCACCAGGAGGGCCACCCGGCTGGCTTTCACGACGGCCCCCTCGCGGTCGCAGCCTGCTCCCGGTCGCGCACTTCGAGGGATCCGAGCCAGTGGGCCAGGAGGGCGGCGATGACGACCATGTACACGATGCCGGGCGGCACCCACATCAGGCCTCCGGCCAGCTGCTGGTCCTCGAGAGGGGTGAGTCCCCAGCTCGGCGCGACCGATGCGTGGATGGGGTACAGCGGTCGCTGCGCCAGGGCGAGGACGGCGCCCAGGGCGCCGCTCTGCAATGCCGTCGCCAGCAGCAGGCCGGACGCCACGGGGATGGCGAGCGAGCGGCGGGCCCGCCCCAGCGCCAACGCCCAGACGAGCGCCGCGGTCGCGATCAGGCTTGCGTGCTCCAACGCGTGAAGGGCGTCGCGGCGGAGCGCGACCTCGTACAGGGCCGGGAGGTGCCAGGCCCACAGGACGACCACCCCAACGACCCAGGCGGACACCGGATGGAACAGCACGTCCCTGGCGGACCTGACGGATGGGCGAGCTCGGACACGAACGAACAGCCGGCGGCCCCGGAGAGGCATGGCCCGGCCGAGGACCAGCACCGGGCGGCCACAGACCAGGAGCGGGGCGACCACCAGCATGAGCAGCAGGTGCTGAACCATGTGGGCGGCGAACACGGACGACGCCGCCAGTTCCAGCGGCGACGCCAGTGCGATGGCGAGCACCAGCAGTGCGCCGGCGAACGCAGCGACGTGCACGGGGCGGACCAGCTGCCGTCGTCGGGCGCCGAGGTGCGCGAGCCCCGAACGGTAGAGGAGGGCGGTCAGGACCAGGATCCCCAGGATCAACGGGTCCGGGCGCCACGAGCTCCACAGGTCCGACCGTGCGACGGGCGTGTGCGCGAGCGTCATGGGGACGAGCACGCTCATGGCGACGTCGCACAGGTGTCGAGCAGCAACGGGGGAAGGAACCCGAGGAGGATCGCGCCGACGAAGATGACCCCTTCGACCATCCCGGCGAACGCCATCCACTGCTCACGCTCGAGCACGTCGCCGTCGGAGGCCCGCCGCAGCCTCCGCCAGCTGGCGAGCGCGGTCAGGCCGGCGGCCGCCGCTATCAGGACCATGAGGGAGTTGAGCGTCCACGACACCTCGTCGACGGAGAATCCCAGGATCTCGCCCCGGTCGGTGGTGGCCGGGGAGCACGCGAACCACTCCTCCAGCGAGTAGTTGAGCAGCAGGTGCCCCAGCCACGCCACGGGGCTGCCCAGGACTCCGAACCACAGGGCGCGAGAGCCGCGGCTCTCCCGCCGGGTGATGTCGCGGACGTCCTGGTCGATGCTCATCAGAAATGCGGTGTGAGGTAGATGGTTGCGAGAACGAACGCCCACACCACGTCGACGAAGTGCCAATACATGGTGAAGTTCTGGACGGTCAGGTGGCGCGACTCGTCGAAGGCTCCCTGCCAGGCCCGCACCTGCGTCCACAGGCTCAACATCAGCCCGGCGAGGACGTGGGCTCCGTGGAAACCGGTGATCGTGTAGAAGAGCGACCCGTAGGCGTTGGTGGTGGGGCCGAACTCGTCGAGCTTCTCCGGCCATTCGACACCGAGGGTCATCACCAGGAACGTGGCCCCGAGGACGAACCCCGCCGCCAGGCCGACCTTCAGGCGGGTGACGTTGCCGGCCCGGATGCCCGTGTGGGCCATGTGGACCGGAATGCTCGACGACCACAGGATCGCGGTCATGATGAGCGGCAGCGCCAGCTCGGGCGTGGCGATGCCGTCGGGCGGCCAGATCGGGCCGTTGCGGAACCGCAGGTAGAAGTAGCTGGCGATCAGCAGGGCGAACAGGGTCGCCTCGGTGCCGATGAGCCACACCATGCCCCACCAGCCGAATGCCCGAGGCCCGTCGTACCGCTGCGGCAGCAGCTCACCCGGGATGCCGGTCTCACCGAGCAGCGCTTCGTGGGTCGTCGTCACCTCCATCCCCTACGTCTCCTGGGTCTGTCCACGCGGCCAGTACCAGCCGATGAGCCCGCCGACGCTGGCGACCACCGCCGCGACGGTGAGCGCCCAGTTGTCCAGCAGCACCGCGAAGGCGAGCACGAGCAGCGCGGTGCTGAGCAGGAACGGCCACACGGACGCGTGCGGCATGTGGACGATCGCCTGCGGCCGAGCGTCGAGCATGCTCGTCGACAGCGTGACGTGGCCGTCGGTCAGAGGCCGGCCCCCGTCCTCCGGCGACTGGACACCACCGGCCAGCTCCGGCTGGTCCCACATGGGCTCGCGACCACGCACGGTCGGGATGGTGACGAAGTTGTAGTGCGCCGGCGGCGATGAGGCGTACCACTCGAGCGTCTCCCCCCGCCACGGATCGTTGCCCGCCGGGGCGCCCCGGGTGCGGCTCCGGAACCAGTTGACGATCGTGACCAGTATCCCCACCGCCAGCATGAACGCGCCGATCGTCGACGCCATGTTGTAGCCGCCCCAGCCGAGATCGCTGTCGTAGGTGTACACGCGGCGGGGCATGCCGAAGAGGCCGAGCAGGTGCTGGGGGAAGAACGCCAGGTTGAACCCGACGAACATCAGCCAGAAGCTGACCTTGCCCCAACGGTCGTCGAGCAGCCGGCCGGTGATCTTCGGTCCCCAGTGGTAGACGGCGGCGAAGATCGGGAACACCGCACTGCCGACCAGCACGTAGTGCAGGTGGGCGACCACGAAGTACGAGTCGTGTACCGCCTGGTCGAAGGGGATGGCAGCGAACATCACGCCGGTCACCCCGCCGATGACGAAGATGAAGATGAAGCCGAGCACGAACAGCAGCGGCGTCCGCAGCACCGGACGTCCGGCGACCAGCGTCGCCAACCAGGCGAACACCTGGATGGAGCTCGGGATCGCCACCATGAAGCTCGCCAGCGAGATGAAGCCCAGGGTGATGTTCGGCAGGCCTACGGCGAACATGTGGTGGACCCAGACCCCGAAGCCGATCAGCGCCACGCTCAGCTCGCCGATGACGATGTAGGTGTAACCCACGATGGGCCGGCGGACCCAGGTGGGGATGATCGCCGAGGCGATGCCGAAACCCGGTAGGGCGACGATGTACACCTCGGGGTGGCCGAAGACCCAGAACAGGTGCTGCCACAGCAGCGGATCGCCGCCGGAGTCGGCGTCGAAGAAGTGGAAGTCGAACTTTCGGTCGAGGAGCAGCAGCACCGAGACGAGCGTGAGCGCCGGCAGCGCGAACACGATCTGCAGCGACATCGCCAGCTCGCCCCACACGAAGATGGGAATGCGGCTGACGATCATCCCCGGCGCCCGGAGCTTCAGGAACGTCACGATGAAGTTGATCGCCCCGCCCGTGCTGGAGATGCCGAGGAAGATCAGGCCCACCGCGTAGTAGTCGATGTTGATCGCCGGCGTGAACGCCTCTCCTGACAGGGGCACGTAGTTGAACCAGCCGGCGTCAGGGGCCCGCCCCACCAGGAACGACGAGTACAGGAAGAAGCCCGAGGCCAGCAGGACCCAGTACCCGAAGGCGTTGAGGCGCGGGAACGCCATGTCGCGCGCGCCGACCATCAACGGCAGGAAGTAGTTGCCGAAGCCCGAAAACACCGGCATGGCGAACAGGAACATCATCGTGATCCCGTGCATCGAGAAGAGCTGGTTGAACGCCTCGGGACCGATCACGTCGAGGTCCGGCCCCGCCAGCTGCGTGCGGATGAGCAGGGACTCGATGCCGCCGGCAACGAAGAACGCCATCCCCGTGTAGATGTACCTGAGCCCGATTCGCTTGTGATCGACAGTTCCCAGCCACGATCCCAGGCCGGGTGGCTCCGCCCACACCGCGTCCAGGCGCTCGACGGTCGAGATCGTCGTCGCCGTCGCCTCGGGTGCCGCGGTCGTCGTCATGCTGGCCTCACTCCAGCTCCGTCAGGTAGGCGACGACGGCGTCGACCTGGTCGGGGGTGAGCTCCGTCGGGGGCATGCTGACCCCCGGCTTGTCGTCCTGCGGGTCGGTGATGAAGTCGGCGAGCGACTCGGGCGTGAGGCGCACGACACCGGCGCCGAGCGTCTCGCGATCGGCCAGGTGGGTGAGATCGGGACCGAGGGTTCCCTCCGCCGACGTTCCCCTGATCGTGTGGCAGCCTGCGCACGAGGCACGCTCGAAGATCCGCCGACCGTCTTCCGCTGCGGCCCCCTGTGGCTCGGCCGCCGGTTCGGCCTCGCGCTCGACCCAGTCATCGAACTGATCGCCCGGCATGGCCACAACCAGGATCTCCATGTGCGCGTGCTGGAGGCCGCAGAACTCCGCGCACTGCCCACGGAAGTGGCCGGCGTGATCGGCGACCACCGACAGCTGGTTGTCGGCACCGGGGATGTGGTCCTTCTTCACCTGCAACTCCGGCACCCAGAAGCTGTGGATGACGTCGGCCGTCGGCAGCGCGAGCTGCACCGCCTCCCCCACCGGGATGCGGATCTCGTTGGCGGTGACCGCCCCGTTCGGGTACCGGACCTCCCACCACCACGTGTGGCCGACGACCTCGACCTCGAGCGGTCGATCGTCTGCCGAACCCATGTCGTTCAGCACCGCGAGCGAGAACGCAAAGGACCCGGCCAGGATCCCTCCCGGGATGGCCGCGCCGGCGATGACCACGAAGCGGTCGCCCCACGGCACGGGCCGCCGGTCGATGTCGTCCTCGGTGTGCAGCTCGGCGCGCCGGCGGCGTGCCGCCACCAGCAGGAAGCCCGTCACCACCGCGACGACGGCGCACGAGATCCAGAACAGGACCCACCACAGCCCCTCCACCCGGCGGGCGTCGTCGGATCGCGGGTCGAGCATCGACGGGGTGTCGCCGCCGCACGCGGTGAGCGCGGCCGCCAGGAGCACAGCGAGGACTGGACCTCCGTGATGGCGCCGGCGCCGCCGCGCTTGTCCCGCCGCATGGGACTCCCATGCGCCAGCAGCGTCTGCCCGCCGTCTTGATCTCGCGCTTCGCACGGCTGGTCGCGCTCCCCCTCCGGGCCACTGCGCACGCCAGCGGACCGGCGAGCGGCAACTGACGCCCGCGAGTCATCCAGAGCGCGCTCAAACCTCGCAGGTGCCCCTGGATGCACCTCCCGGCTAGTCAGCGGGGACACCGAGGACGTTGATGCCGAGAGCCTCAGGGAAGCCCCCGGCGCTGGGCTTGACATCTCAACCTACGTCAGCGCAACGCTCTGGGCCAGGGGTGGTCGGCGGGCCGGTACGACGACGCGCCGGGCCCGCCTTCCGCAAGGCCACCGGCACTGTTGGTCGCCGTGCCGGCCGCTGTAGACCTGACCCGAACGACCACCACAATCACCTGAAAGGAGGGCCCGGGAAATGAGCGCCACAATGAATCCCGAGCCCGGTGCCTGGCCGGATCTGACGGTGCCTGGCTGGCCGGACACCCGCGACACGCTGCACATGTGGACCCAGATCGTCGGCAAGGTCCGCCTCGGCCTGATGCCGATGATCAACCAGTGGTGGCAGGTTGCGCTGTATGTCTCGGCGCGTGGCCTCACCACCTCGCTCATGCCCACAGGAGACCGCGGCCTCGAGATCGAGTTCGACTTCGTCGATCACGTCCTCGATCTGCGAACGACCGATGGGGAGCGGCGACAGGTCGCCCTCGAACCCCGGTCGGTGGCGAGCTTCTACGCGGCCACGATGGCAGCGCTCGACGAGCTGGGGGTGCGGGTCCATTTTCTCGCCCGCCCGTCCGAGGTTGCGGAGGCGATCCCGTTCGACCAGGACGAGGTCCACAAGTCCTACGACGCAGACGCCGCGCACCGCTTCTGGCTCGCCCTAGTCCAGATGCAACGGGTGCTGCTCGAGTTCCGGGCGCGGTTCGTCGGCAAGGTCAGCCCCGTTCACTTCTTCTGGGGTGGAGCCGACCTCTGCACGACGCGCTTCTCGGGCCGGCCGGCTCCCACGCATCCGGGCGGCGTCCCCAACTGCCCGGACTGGGTCCAGGAGTTGGCCTACAGCCACGAGGTCTCCAGCTGCGGCTACTGGCCGGGCGGCGAGGAGGGCGCGTTCTACGCGTATGCCTATCCGGAGCCCGAGGGGTTCGCCGACTGGCCGGTGGAGCCGGCGGCCGCCTCCTACGATCACGATCTCGGCGAGTTCCTGCTGCCGTATGCGGCCGTGCGCACGGCCCCGGACCCGGACGCGGCGCTGCTGGCGTTCCTCCAGACGAGCTACGAAGCCGCCGCCGAGCTCGCCGGCTGGGACCGCGCCGCGCTCGAGGTGCCAGGCTCGTGGGTCCCATCCGCGAGCGCTTGAGCGGGCGTAGCGCCCTGATGCCGCTGCTCGAATTTGTTGGTCTTGCGGTTCGGCGGACGTCTACGACTGAACAGTGCGCAAGGCAGACATCACGGTGGACGTGGTCTCGTGTCTGGTCGCCTCGCAGTTCCCGCAATGGTCCGGGCTCGAGATCCGTCCTGTGACGCTCGATGGCTGGGACAACACCACGTTCCGCCTCGGCGACGGGATGGCTGTGCGCCTCCCCAGCCACGAGAGGTACGTCCCGCAGGTCGACAAGGAACATCGATGGCTGCCCATCCTCGCACCGCAGCTGCCTCTCCCGATCCCGCAGCCAATCGCCAAGGGCACACCTGGATGCGGCTTCCCAGCGCCGTGGTCGATCTATCGGTGGCTGCCGGGCGAGCCCGCCGGCGTCACCAGCGTGACGGACTACGAGCGATTCGCGGAGGATCTCGGCCGATTCCTCATCGCCCTCCAACGAGTAGACACCGCAGGCGGTCCACCGGCGGGTGCCCACAGCTTCAACCGTGGTGGTCCGGTCGCGACCTGGGACGAGCAGACGCGGGCCACCATCGCCGACCTTGGCGACGAGGTCGACCAAGAGGGCGCCATGTCGGTCTGGGAGGCGGCCCTCGCCGCGGAGTGGAACGGCCCCGATGTCTGGGTCCACGGCGACGTCACCGGCTCCAACCTGCTGTTCCGCCACGACCGGTTGTGCGGCGTCATCGACTTCGGATGCGCCGCGGTCGGCGACCCGGCCTGCGACCTCACGGCGGGGTGGACGATGTTCGAGGGCACCAGCCGTCAACGTTTCCGATCGACGGTTCGAGCCCACGCCGGCACGTGGGCGCGGGCACGAGGGTGGGCTCTGTGGAAGGCACTGATCGATATCCCAGGGCGACCCCCGGACGATCCGGGACGGACGGGAGCACGGTTCGGATGGAGATGGAACGCACTCGGAGTCATCGACCAAGCGATCACTCCGACCGACCTCCGATCGTCCTGAGGCGCCCGGAGACCCGGTCGCCGTGTGCCGGATCGGCCGGATGACTCAGCGACCTAGCTCTCGCGACGGTCCCTTCGGCGAGGTAGAGCGTTCCGAGTGCGAGCGGCCTGACCGTGAACTGGCTGAGCCGATGCTGGAGGTGGTCCCAGGGGGTGTCCAGCCCTTCGAACGTCGTGACGTACGGCCTGATGCCCCGACGGACGAACGCGTTGAGGGGTTTCGCCCAGTGCGACGCCCACTTGGGGCCAAACGCCACGACGCGAGCGCCGGGGCGGCAGGCGGCGACGATGCGGTCGATCACGGCTCCCGAGCGCACCAGGTCGTGGACGAGGAAGAACAGCGCGCCATCCACGTCGGCGGGCAGTGTTGCTGTCGTGGCGTCGCCGACGACGACGTCGACGTTGTCCCACCTGTTCGTGGCCACGCGGGTCCGGGCGTGAGCCGCCATGGCCTCGCTCAAATCGATGCCGGTGACGTGACCGCTCGCACCAACAGCTGCGACGAGGTGAGGAAGGATCGCCCCCGTACCGCAGCCAACATCGAGGACGTGGTCGCCAGGCCGCAGCCGGAGGCGGCGGACCACGCCCGGGCGCCAGCGGTTGGTGAGGCGGACCCGTCGCTCGTAGGTCGCCGCCAACCTCCGCATAGCGGCGAGATGCCTCCACCGGGTCAGGCGCGTCGGCCACAGCGGGGTCGAACAATACGACATGCAGGATCGACGCATGGCGGGACACGCGGGGAGGCTTGGCGCGGGTCCCGTGCGTCATTGGCTGCGCACCGGGACATGCAGGACCGACACCATGACGGGGGCCCGATCGACGGAGCATCGCTGTGGCCCTAACGACGCGACGTCGATGGTGACGATCCAACGGTGCTCCGCGAGTGGTGGCGCGGTTGTACGGCCGGCTGCTCGAGGTTGTGCCGGGCCGGCTGCCGGGATTGCGACCGGGAAACCGGACCGAAGGGCAGACGTGTCCCTGCAAGCGCCCGCCGCCCGTCCGATGAGCGGCAGCCAGGCGTACTTGCGAGACCTCTACGACTGACCGGGCTGGGTGAAGTTCGCTCGAGCGTGCTTGGCGTGCTCGAGGACTTGTTGGATGTCGCTGCTTGAGAACAGCTCGTGCGTCTCTGAACGAACGGCCCCGGTACTTCTGATGGCTGTACTGATGCCCGCCATTGTGAGCGAGTCGGGGGCTTCGACGATGGCGATCCCATCGTGCGCGCCGAACATCCAGTACATCGTTTCCAGCCGAGCACCCACGCTCTCGAGAACGCGCTCCAGTGCCGTTCCGCGGTCGGCCGGGTTCTCGATCATCGCCGCCATCGACGCATCTGAGTAGGAAAACAGCGCAAGATACTTGGGCATGGCGATCGCTCCTCCGCCGACGTGGTGACCGACAATTCGAACGAAAGCTTGCCGGGCGCTGCCCTTCTGGTGCCAGCCCATCCGCCAAGCGCATAGGGCAGCCATGGGTGAGCCCCGTGCTTTCCCCCGATGGGCGACTCGGCGTCTCGTGCGCCCACACCGGATCGATGCGGGGTTCGGCGCCACGCGTAGCGTCGGTTGCTGTGACCTATCAGCATCCTCTCGCCTATGTGCTGGCAGTAGAAGGTGCGGCGCTGTTGCGCGCCTTCGCTGGTGAACACGATCGCGACTTCACCCTGGCGAGGATCGCCGAAGTTCGAACGTTCGCCGAAGCCGCGGACGCCTGGGGGTGATCTCCGACTCCCGCGGCCTGTTCGGCTACTTCGGCCCACCGGTGCCCGTCCACGCACGCAACGGTGGGCTCGGCGTGCTGCCCCACTGGAACCGCCTCACCAGCGACTACCTCGCGGCCCGCTGGGACTCCAGGTCCGTCTCTGCGCCGAGCCCCGGCGACCAGCTCCGCTCATCGACCCCGACGCCAAGCCCGCGATCGAAGACCTGACTGGGGATGACGCACCAAGCATCTGGGTCCTTCACACACTCTGCCCCGCAGCCACGAACGCCGCCTACCACGACAACCCCGCGGCCATCGTCTGGCACTTCCAACTCGAGCAGTAGCCGCCGCCGCGGCTGGCGTCTCGATCTATACGCGCTCGTAGGTGAGATGCACGGCGTTCCGCGACGGGCGAACGTCGCGTTGCCGGTACATCTGGCGCGTCCCTGGTTTGAAGAGCGGCGTCCCGCCACCGAGCACCATCGGGGCGAGGTGCAAGCGCAGCTCGTCGACGAGACCCTGCTCGAGCGCCTGGCCCATGACGTCACCGCCGCCCATGATCACCACGTCACCATCGGTCGCGGCGGACCGCGCCTGGTCGATCGCGCTGACCAGATCGCCGACGAAGCTCAAACGCATCCCCAGCTCGCGTTCCAGCCGGACATCTCGCGGCGGCGAGTGGGTGACGACGAAGAACGGCGGCGTCCCCGTCTGATCGGCGCCGTACCCCATCTCCTCGTTCCAACCATCGGGCCCGTTGACGACGTCGAACAGCCGCCGCCCCATCACCACGGCACCACTCTTCGCCGTCGCCTGTTCGAGGATCTCGGTGTCGACCGCGTCCTGCTGCATGACCCACGTGTGGAGCTCAGGCGCATCGCCGAGCCCGTGTTGTTCATCGGCGCCCACCCCCGTCACGAACCCGTCGAGCGACATGGTGATGTCGGCGATCACGTTCGGCATTGGAGCCTCCTTTCGGCGACGATCGGTAATGCAGACTTTCGTACGACGCCAAACTCATCGCGGCGAGCACGCGGTTGGCCGGAACGAGGAGATCCGCGGGTCGGGCTACGTCGTCTTGACGACGAGGACCGAGCATTCAGCGGTGTGCGCCACCGTATTCGGGATGCTGCCGAGCGCGCGGCGCTGCATGCCCTTGTTACCTACGACGAGGATGTCGGCGCCGCACTTCTTCGCAAGGTTGACGAGTACTTCGGCGGCGTAATAGCCCTCGTCGGCGAGCGCCCGGCAGCGAATGCCCTCCTGCCGGAGCTCCGCCTCCGTCTGAGCGACCACCTCGCGCATGTCCTTGGTGTCCGGGCGGTTGTAGGCGGTGAGCAGGACCAGCTCCGCCTCGAACCGCCGCGCGACCTCGGCCGCCATCTTCACGGCCTCAGCGGCCGTGGCGGACCCATCGACACCGACGGCGACGGTCGTGACCATAGGGGGCGTGAGTATGTCCGGTCCGCTGGCGAATGTCCACCGCCTGATGGAACCGTGTGCGGGCTGGATCGTAGGGCCCGTCGTCTGAGGCGGGGAGCCGCCGCTCCTTGGGCGACGGTGAGGGCGTCGGCACAGTCGAACGTCACGGAGGCGATCTGGACGGTCATGTTGGGCTCTCCCTGGTATCGCTCCCAGTAGAGCCTCTCGAAGTGGACGGAACAGACAGGAGGGCGACTCCGGGTGCGCTTGGCCCCGGGTGTGACCGTAGGTGCCCGGTGGTCAGATCTCGCCCGTGGTTGTCGGCGGCGCGGAGGGATGGTGGCGGGCGACGTTGCTGAGCGCTCCGAGGAGCGCCTCCCACCACTGCGCGAAGCGGAGCTGGAATGTAGCGAGGGGAAAGCCGTGCCGAGCCGCGTGCTCGGGCGGGATGGTGTCCCAGCCGAAGTGCTCGACGGTGACGCGGGTCTGGACGACTGCGCCGGCGGGATCCTCCACGTCGTCGAACCGAACATGCAGCTCGGTCTCCTGGTCGGCGGCGAAGCTGGCGTGGCGCCAGCTCATGACGAGGTGGCGTGGTGGGTCCCACGTGCGGATGTGGCCGACCACGAACGAGCTGCCGTCGGGGTAGGTCTCCACCAGCCGGCCGTCGGGACCCGGCTCGAAGGCAAGGGCGCCGGTGCGTCCGTCGGTGAACTGAAACAGCCCGTTGGGCTGCCACCACTCGGCGATCTGCTCGGTGAAGGCCGCGAACGCACGCGCCGCAGGTACCGGCACTCGACGCGCCACGAGGACCCGGGAGGCCTCGGTCACGACTCGCGCTCGAGGTGCGCTGCAAAGGCGGTCAGCTGGTCGGCCCAGCCCCGCTCGGCGTTGTCGATCCAGCTCCGCAGTTCGGTCATCGGTGCGGAACGAAGTGCATAGATCCGAACCCGGGCATCGAAGTCAGGGTGGGTCTCGGTGACCAGGCCATGTCGGCGTAGCACCCGCAAGTGCTTGCTCATCGTCGACGGCGTGGTGCGAAGTTCGCGGGCGAGCTCCCCGGCCCGTCGGGGTTGCCTCGCGAGCAGCTCGACCGCGCGACGCCGGAGCGGATCAGCCAATGCCGCCAGCGTGTCGTCCAGCCCGGCGGCCGCCGCTTCGCTCACTGCCAGCTGGTGGCAACGATCGGCTGTCCGATGGCGGCCTCAGCCTCGGCTCGGGTGACGTCGCGTACGTGGGTCGAGAACGTCCAGCGGTGCCCGTCGAGATCCAGGGCCCGGTAGGTCCGATCGCCGTAGAACTGGTCCTCCGGCTCGGCTGCGATCACCGCACCCGCGGCCCGTGCCCGCTCGCAGTGCTCGTCGAGTCCGCCCGACAACTGCACGTGAACCGACTGCGTGTTCACCCCGCCCACGCTGGCGGGACTGCGGACCCACTCCGCCCACTCGGCACCAACCATGACTCGCCCTCGTCCGGCGCAGCTCATCTCGTAGTGGCACATCTCCGGTGCCTCCGGTGGCCCGTCGATGGCCATCGTGACCTCGAATCCGAAGGCGCGCTCCAACCACGCCAACGCCGCCTTCGGATCCCGATAGTGCACGGCCGACGTGAACACCTGCTCGTCCATACCGGAAACATTTGCTCATAATGGAAACTATGTCAAGGGTAGGCACGGCGTCGCTGCGGTTCAGCCCTCGATGGTCTCCCGGATCCAGCGTTGGAAGGCCGCTACACCGCCCTCGTGCCTGGGGCTGAGCCACCCGGTGTCGTAGGTGCCGCTCTCGAGGTTGCGCTGCACCGACTCACAGATGGCGACGTCCTCGGCCGTGACCTGCGACGACGTGCGGATCACCGCGTCGCAGGCCTCGCGGTAACCCGGATGGCGGAAGGAGTACGAGTAGCGCAGCCGTGTCCGCCCGGGCGCCACCGGGTCGTACCGCTCGACGTTCATGGCGTCGGGATACAGGTTCAACGCGAGGTTGGGCCAGCGCCACAGCCAGCGGCCGGCGTTGACGGCGCCGTCGCGGGTCGGAGCCGAGTGCCGCACCCAGCGGTGGCGCTCGTCGACGTCGACGACATAGCGCTTGGCGTCGATCTCCTTGTTGAGGCCGGGGTGGACGAGCGGGATGTGGTAGCCCTCGAGGTAGTTGTCTGCGTACGCCTTCCAGTTGCAGGCGAGGTCGTGCTCGGCCTCGTGGACCAGCACCAGCTCTTCGATCGGGTACGGAGCGCACTCGTCGACGAACGTCCCCAGCGCCTCCAGCAGGGGCGGTGCGGCGCGTTCCAGATCGAGGTTGACGAACACGAGCCCCCGCCACTCCTCGACCGCGGCACTCGTCAGCGACACCTCGGCCGGGTCGAAGCCATCGGCCGAGCCGAAGTCACGCGCCGACCGGAGGCGGCCGTCGAGCCCGTAGGCCCAGCCGTGATAGCGGCACACCAGGCTGGGAACCCGACCGCCGCCGTCGTGGACGAGTGGCCCGGCGCGGTGCCGGCACACGTTGTGGTAGGCACGGAGCCGACCCTCGTCGTCGACCACGACCACCAGGGGCCATCCTGCGATGTCACACGCCAGGTAGTCGCCGGGCTCCGTCAGCCCCTGCCGGTGACCGACGAACAGCCACTCGTGCCCGAACACCGCCCGCCGCTCCAGCTCCCACACCGAAGGATCGACGTACCAGGACGCCGGCAGCGTCAGCGCGGCCATGCCGCCACAGTAGCGGGCGTGCTTTTGGCTAGAGCCGGCCGGCCTCGATGATGCGCTTGAGGAACGTCCGCGTGCGTTCGTTCTGCGGCTCACCGAAGATCTGCTCGGGCGGGCCTTCTTCGCAGATGACGCCGGCGTCGAGGAAGCACACCTTGGACGAGACCTCGCGGGCGAAGGCCATCTCGTGGGTGGCGAGCAGCATGGTCATGCCTTCGGCGGCGAGCTCGCGCACGATGTTCAGCACCTCCGAGACCAGTTCGGGGTCGAGCGCCGATGTGATCTCGTCGAGCAGCAGCAGCCGTGGCTGCATGGCCAGGGCTCGCACGATCGCGACGCGCTGCTGCTGACCGCCCGAGAGCCGGTCGGGGTAGTCGTTGGCCTTCTCGTCGAGGCCGATGCGCGACAGCAATCTGTGCGCACGGTCCGCCGCCTCCTGGCGCGGGAGCCGCAGCACCTTGCGGGGGGCGAGGGTGACGTTCTCGAGCACGGTCATGTGCGGGAACAGGTTGAAGCTCTGGAACACGATGCCGACGTCCTGGCGCAGCCCGTCGAGGTCCACCCCACGTCCCGACGCCTGCTCACCGTCGATCCGGATGGCACCCTTCTCGATTTCCTCGAGGGCGTTGATGCAGCGGAGGAGCGTCGACTTGCCGGAGCCCGACGTGCCGATGAGGCAGACGACCTCGTGCTCGTCGACGTAAAGGTCGACGCCGCGCAGCACGTGGTTGGTGCCGAACCACTTGTGCACGCCCTCGAGCTCGAGGAAGGCCACCGCTCAGCCGCCCGCTCGGGCCCGGGCCTGGCGCGCCACCAGCCAGTCGGTGAAGCGGGCCAGCGGGATGGTGATCAGCACGAACGCGACGCCCGCGGCCAGGTTGGGCGACAGGTTGAACAGGCGGTTCGACGTCAGCCGGGCACGGTTGAGGACCTCGAGCAGGCCGATCACGCTCAGCAATGCGGTGTCCTTCTGGAGGCCGATGAAGTCGTTGAGCAACGGCGGGATGATCCGGCGCACCGCCTGGGGGGTGATGACATAGCGCATGGTCTGGCCGTAAGAGAGGCCGAGCGAGCGGGCCGCGGCGGTCTGGCTCCAGTGGATGCTCTCGAGGCCGGCCCGGTAGACCTCGGCGACGTAGGCGCCGTAGACGAGCACGAGCGCGGTCGTGCTCAGCCAGAAGAGCTTGGTCTCGCCCTGGAGCCGGTCGAACGGCGGGACATCGGCGGCCTGGAACCCGAGCACGATGAGGTAGATCGTGATGATGGCGGGGAAGCCCCGGAACAGGTCGATGTAGGAGACGGCCAGGAATCGCACGGGGCGCCCGGCCTTGCCGGGGAAGATGCGCGCAAACGCCAGGAACAGCCCCCAGACGAGTACCAGGGCCTCGGCGACGACGAAGACCTTGATGTTCAGCCAGAGACCCTTCCAGAGAGTAGGCAGGAACTCGTCGATGGCGTCCCAGTCGAGGTACTGGTCGCGCACCGCGCCGCCGTTCGCCGACAGGAAGAAGGCCAGGAACGCCAGCACCAGCGCCGTGACGCCGAGCCCGGCCACGTACCACGTCCAGTCGGTGGCCGCCGCTCCCGACGCGCGGGCGGCCACGCGATCCGTGTGGGCGAGCGTGGCGGCGCGGAGCGACCGGACGACCGCCATCAACCCGCAGGCGGCCAGCACGACTGTGACCGCCGCCGCAAGTACCGCCAAACAGATGGCCCACACGGTCCGGGCCGTGCCCACCACCCCGAGGGAGTCGTAGAAGCGCTTGAGCGCGAGGGCCGTGACGGCGGCGACCACCAGCCCACCCACGAGCGTGGCGATCGACCGCCCGAGATGCGTCCTGATCGGGTGGGTGCGCTGGATGGCGGGGACCGCCGGCTCTTCGACGATCCCGCCAGCGATAGCCATGCGCGCGTTACGGCGTCAGAACCGGAACTGCGCTCGGGTCGCCACCCAACCACTGCTCGGCGAACTCGGACAGGGAGCCGTCGTCCTTCAGCTCGGTCAGTACGCCGTTGATGGCGTCGGCGTTGGTCGAGCCCTTGGGCAGGATGCCGCCGTACTCTTCGCCCGTCTTGAACTGGGCGGCGACCTCCTCGGCGCCGTTCGACTCGCTGGCCTGTGCCAGCACGATGGCGGTATCCATCATGAACGCGTCGACCTGCCCCGCCTCGAGGGCAGCGAACCCGACATCCAAAGCTTGGAACACCTGGGGCTCGCTGTCTGGCTGCAGGGTATTGGTGAGGTAGTCGGCCCCGGTCGTACCGCTCTGCACGCCCCACTGCAACGCCTTCGCCTCGTCCACCGTGTCGACGTTGGTGCCCGCCATGACTATCACGCCCTGATCGGACTCGAAGTAGGGCTCGGTGAAGTCGACGACCTGCTTGCGCTCGTCGGTGATCGTCACCTGGGACAGGGCCACGTCGAAGTCACCCACCTGCCCGGCGACGAGCTGGTCGAAGCTGACGTTGACGATCTCGAGGTTGCCCATGCCCAACCGCTCCTGCAGGGCCTTGGCGATCTCGAACTCGTAGCCACCGGTGATGTTGGACGGGTCGTCGCCCTCCCAGAAGCCCGGTGCGGGCAGGCTGGTGACCACCGTGAGCGTGTCGTCGGTGACGGGTGTGAAGTTGGCGCTACCCGCCGCCGCTTCGGTGGTCTCGGAGGTTTCGGCCGAGTCGTCGTCGTCGCCACAGGCGGCGAGAGCGGCGAACAGTGTGCCGGCGACCAGAACGGCGCCGAGTTTGCGGAAAGCCACGTTTGAGCCCCCCGGGGTCGTTGGGAAATGATCTGGACGGCGTGAGCATAGGACCGCGTCGCGGCCAGGTCATGACTCGCCCTGCCCCCGGGTCGAAGACCGGCCGCGGATCGGTGTCCATGACGCGGCGGCTGCGGCGCCATGGGAGGCAACAGGAGCATCCGCCAATGTCGGCGTTCATCCACAACGTCACCTTCGACGCCGAGGACCCGCGGCTGCTCGGTCGGTTCTGGTCTCGAGCGACCGGCTACGCCGTCGTCGACGAGCGTGACGAGTTCGTGCGGCTGCGGGCGCCCGACGATCAAGGTGTCCGCCAGATCCTGTTCCTCCGGGTCGAACGTCCCACGCCCGGCAAGAACCGCGTGCACGTGGATCTCGCCGTCCCCCGGCCGCAGGACGAGGTCGACCGCCTGCTCCGGCTGGGCGCCTCCCTGGTCGACGAGCGCGTCGACGGCCTGCCGCATTGGCGCGAGGCCAACGGCATCAGCTGGGTCGTCCTCCGGGACCCCGAGGGCAACGAGTTCTGCGTCGGCGGCATCCCCGATGCCGTGCACGGGCAGGTCACCACGGGCACCTGAGTACCGAGCCGCCGGCGGGGGCAGGCCGGCGGGAACCGCGTGGCGCCCTCGGGCGACTTTGACAACGGATGGGTCGCGCATCGTCGGCCCCGACGGCTGGGATGGGAGCACCGGATGAGACGAGTGATCGCTTCGGGGGTGGCTGCCGCTGCCGCACTGGTGGCGGGGGCCACGCCGGCGGCTGCCCACAACGAGTGGGAGCCGTCGACCGCGGCGCCGGGCAGCGTCGTCGACCTCACGCTGTTCGTCGAGGGCGAGCAGCCGGACGCCGGCACGACCACCGTCGAGCTGTTCTTCCCCGCGCCGATCACGGTGGCGGCACTGCCGGCGGTGCCGGGCTGGACGGCGACCCCGATGGACGGCCAGCTGGGCGGGCCTGCCAGCGGCGTCACCTGGGCGGGGGGCCCGACGCCGGGCGACCTCGAGCTGCCCATCCGGCTGGGGCCACTGCCGGGCGACCCCGGTCGGCTCCAGTTCAAGACGGTGCAGACCTATGACAACGGCGAGGTCGACCGGTGGATCGACGTGTGGCCGGAGGGCGCCCCCGAACCACCCGCTCCGGGCCCGGTGCTCGACCTCGTCCCGGGAGGGCCGGGGAGCATCCCGGCCACGACCGCGGCGCCGACCACCACGGCCGCCACGACGACGACCACGGCCACCTCGACGACGACCACTGAGGCCGACCAAGCAGCGGCCGAGGACACCGACGACGACTCCGACGGCAACGTCGTCCTCTGGGTGGTGGTCGCGGTGGTGATCCTCGCCGTTGCCGGCGGGGGCTTCGCATACCTTCGGTCCAGGAGATCGCCACACACCTGATCCGGGGTGCGACGGCGGCTGGCGTCCGGGACGGTGTCGGGCGGGGTCACCCGCCAGTGGGCGTCTGGGCCAGGGTCGACGCGACGGAGTCGAGTTGGTCGGTCGTGAGCTCACCGGTGGTGCGCAGGACGACGTTGCCGTCGCCATCGATGGCGACGAAGAACGGATAGGCGGACAGCCCGACCGCCGCAGCCGCGCTGTTGTCGGCATCGACGAGCACGGGCGCAGTCCAGCCCTCGTCGGCCAACCACTCGTCCGGTGGGTAGTTGGGGCGGCTGGGGTCGATGGCCGTGGACACCGACACCAGGTCGACCCCCTCGGGCAGGCGGCCGTCGTCGACCCATTGCTGCACGACGGGGATCTCCCGCTGGCAGTGCGGGCACCAGTGGGCGACGAACATGATCATCGTGGGGCGGCCGTCGGCCGCAATCGTCATCGGGGCGCCGCTCTGGTCGTTGCCCTCGAGCGTGGGCAGGGTCATGCCCACCGCGGGGTCATCGGACGTGTCGGTGAACTGCGGAAGCGGGTTCCCGGATACTGCGACGGTGCCGGTCGTCGCCGGGTCGGCGCTGGCGCCACCGGTGCTGGTGTTGTCGTCGCCGCCCCCGCCCGCCGCCAACGCCACCACGAGGGCGATGAGGACGGCGGCCGCGATGCCGGCGATCACGAAGTAGGGGGTGCGGCTCTGCTTGGCACCCCGCCGCCGCGTGGCAGGGGCGGATGAGCGGGTCATGGGATCTCCTTGGGAAGCAAGAGCAGGACGGCGATCAGGGCGAATCCCGACAGCGCCATCGTCGGAATGGTGAGGTATCCGAGCCGCTCGACCCAGATGATCGAGCACGGGTTGGTCGGATCGCACGACCCCGACTCGAGCGACGGATAACGCTCGATCAGCACGTGGTAGACCGACACCAGGCCTCCGCCCACCGCCAGCGGCAACGCGTACCACCGCACGGACCAGTCACGGCGCCAGGCTGCCAGCGGCAGCATCACCGCCAGCGGGTACATGCCGATGCGCTGGTACCAGCACAGGCGACACGGCGGGAAGTTGGCGACCTCCGAGTAGTAGAGGCTGCCCAGCATCGACACGATCGCCACAACGGCCGCCACCCCGAGGGCGACGGGCCGCACGGCGTCGAGCAGCTCGGCGGCCCAGCCGGCCCGCGGTCGGGCGGCGCGGACCACGAGCGCGGCGACGAGCACCACGGTGGCGATCTCCGCGAGCAGGGCGAGCAACGCCAGGAACAGGCTGACTTGATCTGTCGACAATGACTTCCTTCGAGGACGCGCGCGCCGGCACGCGGGGCGGACACGGGTGACCACCGGCGCAGGTTGCGCACGCCGCCAGACTACGGCGCCCTTTCCTCAATCACGGGGTCGCCCGAGCGTCCGACTTGCCGAGCCGAGCGCTCTATGGATGGGCGGCGTCGAGCTCGAGCCGACGACCGGGCGGGGCCGCATCGAGGTGCGCCCGTCGCTCGAACGAGAGGCCCGACCCAGCGGTGAGATCCCGCAGGGTGGAGGTCACCCACACCTCGCCGGGCGCGGTGCGATCGGCGACGGCTTGGGCGACTGCGACGCCGTCGCCGGAGATGTGGGCGCCGCTGCGGGCGATCTCGGCTGTGTGCAGGCCGACCGAGAGGTGGAGGTTGGCGGCAGCGGCGCGTTGGGCGAGCGCCAGCCCGCAGCGCACCGCCCGTCCCGGACCATCGAACGTGGCCAGCACCGTCTCCTGGTCGGCGAGGGCAGGCAACCCGCGGTGCTCGTCGAGGACCTCCCGCAGGATGGCACGCACCCAAGCCACGTCGATCGGCTCCTCGATGCGGACCGCCAGCAGAGTCGTGAGCGACGACTCGATCGGTGCCGGGACCGCAGGCCGCTGACGAAGTCCTCGACGGGATCGAGGATCTGGTCCGGATCGACGGCGACGAAGTGATCGGTGCCGTCCAGTTCGACGAAGCGGGCGCCCGGGATGTGCTCGGCCAGGTACCGGACGCAACGATGCCGCCGACCGCGCCCGGGTGGACGGCCCATGTCGCGTGCCGCGGAGGCTCAGAGCCAGTACGGCGCGGTGGTGGCGTGGAGGCGCCGCAGCGCCTCATCGACCGGCAGCGTCCGGAGCTCGGCGCTCAGGACCTCGACGCTCACCAGGCCGTCCCACCCACGCTCGAGAAGCGTAGTTGCGAACCGGTCGAGCGCCAGGGTGCCGTCGCCGGGCAGAGCCCGCCGGTGCATGGTCTGGCGGGCGAGGCTGTCGCCCGCCGGCGCGAGGGCGTCGCTGAACTGGACATAGGCGATCTGGTCCGCGGGAACCGCCTCGAGGTCGTCCCAGGTGCTCTCGCCGCGCTCGAAGTGCCAGCTATCGATCAGCAGCCCCGCCCGCCCGCCGCCGCCGTTTGCGACCTCGACGACACCGAGGGCGCTGCGGATCGATGAGATCGGGCCAAGCGGGCTGAACTCCACCGCCATGGCGGCGCCCGCCTCGGCGATCACGGCGGCGGACCGCTGCACGATGGGCGCCGTCTCCGCGGTCAGGGGGCAGCGGAACACCGTGAGCACCCAGTCGGCGCCCATCACCGCGGCGGCGTCGGCGAGCGCCCGTGCGGATCGGATGGTCTCGCCTTCGTCGTCGCTGACCACGAGGGCGAGCACCTCGTGGCAGCGGACCGGCGCGGCGTCGTAGAGCTGCCGCACATTCGGGCCGGCCCGGTCAGAGAACGCGCCGAGCGCCGAGAACCCGGCGGCATTGGTCGCCGCCAGGAGCTCTGCGATGGTCGCGGCCCAGCGCCGGTCGGGCGTAACGGCGAGCGCCACCATCAGCGGTGGGCCATTGCCCGCCCCGGACGACGCCGGCGTGGCATGCGATACCGACCGTCCCTGTTCCCGGGGGTCAGCTCGGCAGGCAGGCGGTGGTGCCGCCGTCGATCGGGATGATGGCACCCGTGATGTACGCGGCCCGGTCCGACGCGAGGAACGACGCCAGCTCGGCCACCTCCTCGGGCTGGCCCGCCCGCTTCAGCGCCGAGCCGGCCACCAGCGCGGGAAACCGGGCCGCCGCGCCCTTCCCGCCGGACATCTCGGTCTCGATGAATCCCGGGCAGATGGCGTTCGCCCGGATGCCTTGCTCGCCGTACTCGATGGCGGCGGCCTTGGTGAACGCGATGACACCGGCCTTGGCGGCCGAATAGACGCTGGTCGGGAGGCGCGAGCCGTTCATGCCGCCGATCGACGACCAGTTCAGGATCACGCCGCCGCCGGTGGCGACCATCGTCTTGATCCCGTGTTTGGTACCGAGCATGACCCCGCGCAGGTCGACCGCCATGATGCGCTCGTAGTCGTCGAGCGTGACGTCGACAACCGGCTGCGCGCCACCGATTCCGGCCACGTTCAGCACCGCGTCGACCTGCCCGAAGGCCTCCGTGGCGGCGGCGAACATGGCCTCGACCTGGACCTCGTCGACGACGTCGACACGGAAGGGCACGACCGCGTCGCCCAGCGCGGCGGCCGTCTCGTCCTCCCTCCCGCTGATGTCGGCGGCGAGGACCCTCGCACCCTCCCGCACGAACACCCCGGTTGCGGCTCGTGCCATCCCCGACCCCGCGCCGGTGATGACCGCCACCTTGCCGTCGAGCTCTCCCATCGGCCTCCCTCCCGCTCCCCGGTGCTGGGCGAGTGCTTAGCACGCCTGGTACCGTGCCGCCGCACGCGCTATGAAGCCCGCCCCGTTCGACTACCACCGGCCCGAGACGGCGGCCGAGGCCGTCGGCCTGCTCGCCGAGCTCGGCGACGAGGCCAAGATCCTCGCCGGGGGCCAGAGCCTCATCCCGATGCTGGCGCTGCGCCTCACCGCATTCGGGGACCTGGTCGACGTCGGCCGGGTCGACGGGCTGCGCGGCGTGGAGCGCCGCACGGATGAGGTCTGGATCGGCGCCGGCACGACTGCCGCTGCCGTCGAGAACAGCGCCGCGGTGGCCGCCGACGCCCCGCTGCTCGCCCGGGCGACGCCGTTCGTCGGGCACTTCCAGATCCGCAACCGCGGCACCATCGGCGGGTCGCTGGCGCACGCCGATCCGGCGGCCGAGTACCCGGCCGTGGCCGTGGCGCTCGACGCCGAGCTCGAAGCGCTCTCCCCACGGGGCACGCGCCGGATCCCAGCCGCCGCGTTCTTCACCGGACTGTGGGGCACGGCGCTCGAGTCCGACGAGCTGCTGACCGGCGTGACGTTCCCGGTGTGGTCGGGGCGCTGCGGGTTCGCCGTCGACGAGCTCGCCCGCCGCCACGGGGACTTCGCCATCGCCGGCGCCGCCGTGGCGATCGAGCTCGATGCCGACGACCGGGTCCGGCGGTGCGGTATCGGCCTCATCGGCCTCGGGCCTACGCCGGTACGGGCCGCCAAGGCCGAGGCGGCCGCGATCGGTGCCGCGGTCGGTGACCTCGATCCCGCGGATGTTGGCCGGCTGGCGGTCGCCGAGCTCGACGCCGTCCCGTCGGACCTCCACGGCTCCTCCGCCTACCGGACCCGGATAGGTGCGGTGGTCGCGGCGCGCGCCTGGTCGGCCGCCGCCGGGGAGGCGCTGGATGCCTGACGTCAACATCAGCCTGACCGTCAACGGCCAGCATCGAGACGCCACTGTCGAGCCCCGGCTCACCCTCGCCGACTTCCTCCGGGAACGCTGCCACTTGACCGGCACCCACCTGGGGTGCGAGCACGGTGTGTGCGGCGCGTGCACGGTGCTGCTCGACGGCGCCGCGGTGCGGGCATGCCTGGTGTTCGCCGTACAGGCCGACGGCGCCGAGGTCACCACCGTGGAGGGGTTGGGGTCGGAGGACGGCGGCCTGTCGGCCGTGCAGGAGGCATTCCGCGACTGCCACGGGCTGCAGTGCGGGTTCTGCACGCCCGGGTTCGTGGTGTCGGTGACCGCCCTGCTGCGCGACAACCCCGACCCCACGGACGAGCAGATCCGCCATGGCCTGGCGGGCAACCTGTGCCGGTGCACCGGCTACCAGGGCATCCTCGCCGCGGCTCGCCAGGCGGCGGCCACCACCGGCGAGTGAGGGCGTCAGCCGGCCGACCGCTCGACCAGGCCCACGACCACCTCCGGGCTCAGCGGCAGCCGCTCGACGGTCACCCCGAACGGTGACAGGGCGTCGGCGACGGCGTTGATCACCGCCGGCGGGGCGCCGATCGCTCCGCCCTCGCCGACGCCCTTGTAGCCGCCGGGGCCCGATCCCGGCGTGACGACGTGGCCATACTCGATCGTGGGCACCTCGGCCGCCGTGGGCAGCAGATAGTCCATGAACGTCGTCGTGATCGGGTTGCCGACGTCGTCGTAGGCCAGCTCCTCGAGCAGGGCGCCGCCGATTCCCTGGACGGTGCCGCCGGCGATCTGGCCCTCGACGACGGCCGGGTTGATCATCGGCCCGCAGTCCTCGCTGACGATGTAGCGCAGCAACCGAACGGCCCCGGTGGCGACGTCGACCTCGCAGGTGCAGACGTGCGTGGCGTTCGCCCAGTTGGGCAGCGGCGACGTCGTATACCGCTCGCTCGCCTCGAGACCGGCCGGGATGCCCGGGGGCAGCAGGTGCGTCTGGAAGTACGCGATCGCGGCCATGTCGGCCACGCTGATGCCCACCGCCGGGGTGCCGCGCACGAAGGCCCGGCCGTCCGCCAAGTCGATGTCGTCGGGCGCCGCCTCGAGCCGGTGGGCGGCGATCGCCGCGAGCCGGTCACGTAACACCGACGCCGTCGCCGCGACGGCCCCGGCGAGCATCGAGCCGCTGCGACTGCCACCGGTGCCGGCGCCGTACGGCGTCAACGCGGTGTCGCCCTGGATCGTGCGGACCTGGTCGATCGGCACGCCGAGCGCGTCGGCCGTCAGCTGGACGGCGACGGTCTCGAGACTGTTGCCCGTGGACCCGCCGGCGACGTAGACGGTGACGGTCCCCGAGGGCTCGATGCGGATCGTCGCACCCTCGCTGGCGTAATGGTTCTGGCCAGGGGTGGTGGGCTCGACGTAGCTGCACGTGCCCACGCCCAGGTAGCGGCCCTCGGTCCTGGCCGCCGCCTGTTCCCGCCGGAACTCCTCGTAGCCGAGCAGCTCGAGGGCGTGCTCGAAGGTCTCGGCCGGAGACATGTCCGTGTAGGGCAGGCCGTTCCCGTTCTGGTAGGGCAGCTCGTCCGCCCGCAGGATGTTCCGCCTGCGCAGCTCGACGGGGTCGACGCCGAGCCGGCGGGCGGCGATGTCGAGGACCACCTCCCGGGCAACCGACTCGAACATCCACGGCCCGCGGTACGCCGTCCGGCCGACGGTGTTGGAGAACACCGAGCGGTGGGAGAAGGCCGTGGCCGGGATGCGGTAGGGGCCGGGAAAGATCATCCCCACGGCGGCGCCGGCGACGACCGGCCATGGGATCGGGTAGGCGCCGACGTCCTGGGTGTGATCGATGGTGGCGGCGAGGATGGTGCCGTCGTCGCCGAAGGCCATGCGCACCGTGGCGTGCTCGTGCCGGGCCTGCCCCGCAGCCAACAGGTTCTCGCGGCGGTCCTCGATCCACTTGAGGGCGCCGGGCACCTTGGACGCAGCCAGCGCGAGGCACAGCTCCTCGCGCTGCGGCACAACCTTCTGACCGAACCCACCACCGGTGTCGCGCATGATGACCCGGATGCGGTGCTCGGGCAGGCCCAGCGCCCGCGAACAGACGGACCGCACCTCGTGGGGGGACTGGGTCGCCGCCCAGATCGTCAGCTCCTCGGTCGCCGGCTCCCACTCGACGACCATGCCACGCGTCTCGATCGGTGCGGCGGCGTACGCCCGCTGGAAGATCGTGTGCTCCACCACCTGGGGCGCCGACGTCAGCACCTGGTCGACACGGTCGGCCGAGCCACCCTGCAGCTCGCCGGCGATGTTCCGAGCGAATTCGGCGTGCACCAGCTCGTCCCGCTCGGGAGCGCCCACGTAGTCCACGACCGGCGCCTGCGGCTCGTAGTCGACCACGACCAGCTCCGCGGCGTCCTCGGCGATGTACCGGCTCTCCGCCACCACCAGCGCCACGGGATCGCCGACGAACCGCACCTCCCCGTCGGCCAGCGGCGGTAGGGGCGTCCGTGGCGAGTGCTCCCCGTCCCCGGTGAACCAGACATCGTGCACGCCCGGGTTGAGGTCGGCGGCCACGAGGACGGCACGGACTCCCGGCAGCGCCACGGCCTCGGAGGTGTCGATTGCCAGGACGCGGGCCCGCGCCAGCGTGCTGCGCACGAAGCAGGCGTGGAGCATCCCAGGCCGTACGACGTCGTCGACGAACGTCCCCCGCCCGGCCAGCAGGCGGGGGTCCTCAACACGCTGCACCCGGCTGCCCGCGTACCTCGTGGCGCCTGGGATGGGGTCGGACATAGGGCTGAGCAACTGCTTAGCACAGGGACGCCGCTGCCCCGCCGGTGGCCGGAGCCCGCAACCGTGCCCTTCACTACCGTCGTCGCCGACAGGTCGACACGCTAGGAATGGACGTCGTGTCGGTAGACGGTGCGCGGAGAACGGAGATTCTCGAGACGGCCGCGAGGCTGTTCGCCTCCTCCGGGCTGCGGACGTCCCTCCAGCAGGTCGCCGACGCTTGCGGCATCCTGCCCGGCAGCCTGTATCACCACTTCGAGTCCAAGGAAGCAATCGTCGTCGAGCTCATCGAGCGCTACCGGGCCGATCTGGACGACATCGCCAAGCGCTCGCTCGACGACCTGCAGGGGCCCGAGCCGGACTCGGCGAAGATCGTGGCGCTCAGCACCGCCATCGCCGCCTGCGGCGCTCGGCATCGCGCCGCCGTGCTCCAAAGCTTCTACGAACCACCCGCCGGTGCCGGCGACCAGCTGGTGCGCGTCGCGCAGCTCGCGCCGACGGCCATCGAGACCGCCATGCTCGAGACGCTCCGGGCCGGACAGGCCAACGGCTACATCCGAGCGGGAATCGACCTGGACACGCTGGCCGAACGGCTGTGCGAGACCATGCTGTACATCAGCCTCGGCGTCTTCCGTGACATGCGCGGCGCCGATCAGCTGCCCGCGATCAGGTGCCGCATCATGCTGCAGGGCGTCGCCGTGCAGGCGCCGGCGGACGACGAGCTCGACCGGTCGCCCGCGTTCCAGGCCGCGCAACAGGTCATCGACTCCTGGGACGAGCTCGAGGCGGGCGAGGACGATCGGGTCGCACAGCTTCGGGCCGTCGCCCGGGCGGAGTTCGGCCGGAGGGGCTACGAGGCCACGACGATCAGGGACATCGCCGCGGCCGCCGACCTCAGCACCGGCAGCGTCTATCGCACGATCGGCTCGAAGGAAGATCTGCTGGCGTCGATCATGGGGACCTTCCCCGCCACCGTCCGATCCGGCTGGCGGAGTGTCCTCGGGTCGGACGCCACGAGCGTCGAGAAGCTCGATGCGTTGATGTGGATCAACATCAACGTCGTCGTGCGCTTCAGCGACGAGTACAACATCCAGCTGGCCTGGCTGCGAGAGTCGCCGCCGACCACCTCCAACCTCGGGCAGAACTTCCCGTCGCTGCTGCGAGACCTCAAGGGGCTCCTGGCCCAGGGTGCCCGATCCGGCGATGTCCGCATCGAGGGCCCCTCCGCCGACATCCGGGCATGGTCCTTGTTCGATCCCATGTGGATGCACGAGAACATCGTTCGCAAGGTCGGTGCCCGCGCCGCGCTCACGCTCGGGCGCGAGAGCGTCCTCCGTGGAGCCGCCCGCCGCCCCTGACCGACCGGGTCAGCGGAGCGCCTCCCTCTCCCCGGCCCGAGGGGCAACGGTGGCCAACCGCGCCGGGTCCGCGCGGAGCGTCCCCGGCCGTGGCAGGCGAATGGCCAGACCCACCGCCCGCTGGAAGCACCGGGCCGGCAGGAAGCGATTGCCGAGCAGCACGAGCCTGGCGTCGAGCCCGACCGCGTGGCGGGCGAACGGAGCCCGGTCCTGGACGGCCCGCGCCAGGGCTGGCCCAAAGCGCTCCGGCCGCCTGGCCGCCCGCACGATCCAGCGGCCGGTGCGGTTCAGCCCGGCGTGGTGCGCGGCGTAGGGCCCGTCCGGATCGGCGTGGGTCTGCGTCAACTCGAGGATGTCGGTCCTGAAGAGGCCGGCAACGAGGACCGTGACCCCGATGCCGAACGGCGCCACCTCGTGTGAAAGCGCCTCGGCCCACCGTTCGAGAGCCCCCTTGGCGGCCGAATAGGCGCTGATCGCCGGCATGCCCCGCACGCCGCCCTGGCTCGAGACCACGACGATCCGCCCCCGCCCCGCCGCCCGCATCGACGGCAACAGCTGCTGGGTGAGCCGCACGGGTCCGAAGACGTTGGTCGAGAAGATCTGCGTCCAGACGCTCGCCGGCACCTCCTCCACGCACCCGACGGCGGCAACGCCGGCATTGTGGACGAGTGCGTCCGGTGCGCCCACGGCCTCGCTGATCGCACCGGCGGCGGCCACGATCGAGGCTGGGTCGTCGAGGTCGAGCCGGACGGCGACGAGCCGCGGGTCGCCGGCGGCGGCACCGGTTGCGGCCCGTAGTCGTTCCAGCCCCACGTCGGGCGAGCGCATGGCGGTGACGACCGTCCAACCCTGGGCGTAGAGGTGGGCGGCCGAGGCCAGGCCTAGGCCGACGCGACGCGCCGGTGATGACCACGCTCCCTCGCTCAGCCACCGCCGGCTCCGCAGCGCCCGCCGTCCGGCGGCAGGTCCACGTCGGGCCTGCCCGACTGGCCACTCGGCCACCCGGCCCAGATGCCCGGAAAGTACGGCCCGGGCTGGCCGGCCTGCTCGTAGAACGCGTTCGGGTCGTAGACCTTCGCCTCCGGGTACGGCCAGGGGCACGCGACCGACGTCGCGGCCTTGCTGGCCCTGATGACGGCGAACCCGGCGCCGTAGGCGAAGTACGCAACGTTGACGATGGCGAACATGACCAGGAAGGTGCCGAGGGCCGGGTACGGCCGAAAGGCACGGATGCGGTGGGCCAGCTTCTCGGCCTGGGTGCGGCCGGTGTCGTCGCGGTAGAGCAGGACTCCGGCAGCGATCATGACCAACGTGACAAGGGACGACTCCCAGATCAGCGGGAACTGGTGCCACTCGCCGGAGGCGATGGAGCCGAACGGGATCACCTGCGAGTAGACGTACAGCTGCGTGCGAACCAGGAAGATCTCCAGGCACGCATCGAACAGGAAGCCGATGGCGAGGATCATGCCCGCCAAGGCGACGAGGGGGTGCCGCGACACGAAGGATTCGGGTGGTCGACGCGCCTGGGTGCGTCGCAGGATCCAGATGGCCGGGAAGAAGGGGGCCATGTAGAAGGTGGCGTAGCCGATCACGATGAACGGCTCGACGGTCGGCGAGAGCGAGACCAGCGGCCACGTCTCGGGCCAGTGCCAGAGCTGGGGGTTGTACACCGCGTAGGGCGCCCAGTTCATGATCGGGTCCTGCCAGACGAGCACTGTGGTCGCGATGACCATGAGCAGGACCGGGTGGCGGGGATGCCGTCGCCATCCCAGCGCCACGACCGTCACGAGGACGATCATCATGACGATCGTCCCGACCTGGTGGAGGGTGAGCCAGTTCGAAATCCCCCAGAGTGGCTCGACGGGGCGCGGTGCACCCGAGACGTCGGGGTTGGCGATCCGGTCGGCGACGGCGCCGCGGCGCGCCTCGACGGCGACCGCGATCACGGCGCCCACACCGACGAGGGCGGTCAGGACGACCGCGGCCGCCCGCCAGGGTCTCCGGCGGTTCGGTGCCGGCGCGACGGCCGGCGCGGGATGGGTCAACTCGGCGGTCATGGACCTCACGCCTGCCCGAAGCGGTCGACGAGGTGGGAGGTCTTGCCGTCCGCGTCGAGCCTGCGAGCCACCAGATAGCCCGCACCCATCCAGCCCCGGTGGTTCCACTTCCCGAAGGAGATGCGGGTCCCAGGAGCGCCAGAGGCCGCGGGAAGCATCTTCACCCGCTCCAGCGCCTCCTTCACGCCACGCGGCGACAGCGGGTGGGCATCCGCGAACGCGTGGAGCAGGACGGTGGCGAGGTCCCGGTTCACTACCGGAACGCAATACTCCGGCCGCCGCCCGTAGCGCGCCTCGTACCGGTCGAGGTACCGCTGGCCGACGACGTTGGCCTCGTCGTACTGGTCGATGCCCGTCCAGCCGACGATGGCGTTCCACATCACCGGGTTGATCCACGCGTTCTGGAACGCGGTTCCCAACAGGCGCGGTGGATCCCAGCCGAGCTCTTCGAGCACCGGGTTGACGAAGACGATGCCGAAGCCGAACCCGCAGTGCACGAGCGCCTGAGCCTTCGCCTCGTACAGCGCGTGCAGGGCCCGGCTGATGTCCTGGGCGGTCTGAGGGACGACCTCCTCGGCGACGATGCGAATGCCCCTCTGCCGGCAGGCACGCCGGAAGGTCGTCGCGTAGCTCTGGCCGACCAGTGACTGCTCGACGAGCAACCCGGCTTCGGCGTGCCCACCCTTCGCCAGGAGGTCCGCCCAGAAGATCGGCTCGTCGGTCATCGAGCCCATCGAGAGGGAGAACGTCCACTCTCCCAGCCAGTCCTCCGTGCCGGTCACGCTGATCGCCGGCACCTGGAATCGCTGCTCGATCGCCTCCCTCGTCGGCACGCAGTTGTCGGTGATCGCCGGGCCGAACACGGCGAGGCAGCCCTCGTCGACGAGCTCGCCGTAGGCGTCGATCACGGCCTTGACGGTCCCCTTGGGCAGGCCCTCGACCTCGCGGAACACGATCTCGACCGGCCGATCGATGAGCCCCTGCTTCAGGCCCTCGTCGAAGACGAGCTCGAAGGACCGGGTCAGGTCGTCCCGCATCTCCGCCGGATAGGCATCCGGCAGGACGAAGTCGAACAGGTAGCCGAGCTTGATCGGCTCGACCCGGCTCTCGTACGTCACGTTGTCCCCCTCCGCTTCGGTGCGGCCGCTGGTGTCGTCATGCAACCGGGCATCGCTGCCACCGTCGTGCGTCAGCCATCGTCCGGCAGGTAGGCGTCGATCATCTCGAAGAGGCCGGCGGTCACCATGGGGTCGTCGGTGAGTGGGCCGGCTATGGCGGCCCGTGCCGCTGCTCGGGCCGGAAGGCCCTCGGCGGCGAGGCCCGCCGCGGCGATCAGCAGTCGGGTCGACGCCACTTCGCGGAGCCCAGCCGCTTCCAGGCGACGGATCGCCTGGCCGAGCTGCACGAGCAGCGCCGCCGTGTCGTGGTCGACGCCGGCCTCGTGCGACACGATCTTCTCCTCCACGTCCGGGGGCGGGAAGCTCAGCTCGATGGCGACCATGCGCTGGCGCGTCGAGTCCTTGAGGTCTTTGAGCACGCTCTGGTAGCCGGGGTTGTAGGACACCACGAGGCAGAAACCAGGGGCGGCGTCGAGCAGCACCCCGAGACGATCGATCGGCAGCTGCCGGCGATGATCGGCGAGCGGGTGGATCACGACCGTCGTGTCCTGGCGGGCCTCGACGACCTCGTCGAGGTAGCAGATGGCCCCCTCCCGCACCGCCCGGGTCAGCGGACCGTCGACCCATCGGGTCTCGCCGCCCTGGAGGAGGAACCGCCCCACGAGATCGGCCGTGGTGAGGTCGTCGTGGCACGCCACCGTGATCAGCGGCCGGTCGACGTCGTGTGCCATCGCCTCGACGAACCGGGTCTTGCCGCAGCCGGTCGGGCCCTTGAGCACCACCGACATGCCCTGCCGGTACGCCGCCTTGAAGACCTGCTCCTCGATGCCGACCGGCACGTAGTACGGCCGAGCCCCCGGCGTCATGGCGACAACCTCGTCTCGAGCTCGAGACACTCCCTCGTGCGCTCCTTGCGCTGGAACACGCGGCGCTCCGTCTCTCCTGATCGCAGCGCCGCGCGGAACAGCGGCCCGACCAAGCCGGGAAGTTGCGCGGGCAGCGGAACCGTGGCATGGGCCGCCGTGCCGAAGACTCGCCGCAGCGCCGCGGGCGCGGTGCCGGCCCCCACGCTGAGGCACAGGCAGCCGAGGCCGCGACGGCGGGCCTCGGTGAGGGCCCGTCGTGCGTCGGCCTCGCCATACCGGCCCCCGTAGCCGTGGTCGTACGCGAACCCGTCGGAAAGGACGACGAGCAGGCGACGGGAGGTCCCGCCGCGCTCCTCCAACACGGACGCGCCGTGCCTGATCGCAGCGCCCAGCCTGGTGTAGGCGCCCGGGATCAGACCCCCGAGGCGCAGGACCGCCCGGCCGTCGAAACGGTCGTCGAAACCCTTTATGCGCCTGACGTGCACCGCCCTGCGACCGTGCGAGTTGAACGCATAGACGGCCACACGATCGCCGAGGTCGTGGAGGGCCGCGGCGAGCGCAGCGGCCGCCGAGCGCTGGTGCTGGTGCACCGGCCGGCCCGCCGGTCCGGGCTCGCCCGCCGAGCCCGAGACGTCGAGCAGGATCAAGACGGCGAGATCGCGACGCCGCCGGAGGCTCTCGACGTAGACAGCCTCGTCCGGCGGGGAGCCTGCCAGCAGCTCCACCTGCGCCTCGACCGCCGCGTCGATATCGATGTCCTCGCCCTGCGGCTGCCGGCGGGTCCGGTCGAGGCCCGTGCCGAGGCGGGCGAGCGGCCGACGCAAGGCGAGAGCGTCCGGCATCACCATGGGCGCCAGGTCCTGGGGGCGCGGGGTGTGCTCCAGGACGGTGCACCAATCGGGCCGGTAGCGCCTTCGATAGACATCCCACTCGGGGTAGGTCCTGCCGCGCGGCTCGAACTCGGTCATGTGGGCGGCCGCCCTCGCAGCGACACTGGTCGGCGTCACCTTGCCCCGTCGGCGGGCGCGGGCCCGGCCGACGTGGGTCGGCGCCCCGACGCCCGGCGGGCCGCCGGCACCTGGTTCCGGGGTCGCGCTGAGCATCCGCTTCACGAGGCGGCCCAGTGCCCCGCGGCCACCCACCGGGCTCGACGCCAGGTGCCCGGCGCGCCGCCCATCGGCGTCGTCGGCATCGTCCTCATCGACCTGGGATCCAGTCCCCTGCTGCGGCCTGCCCTGAACCTGGTCGGAGATCCCCGCCGTCGCAACTGTCCGCTCCCGCGAGGTGAGGAGGCGCCGCGGCCGGATGACACCGAAGCTTGCGGGCGGGTCGTCGATCGCCCGCCGAGCGACGGCAACCCCCAACGAGTCGTCCGCCCGGCCAACGCTCCCGGCGACCTCGACGTCGACGAGCGAGCGCACCGCCTGGGGGAGGACCTCGTTCGTCGCCAGGGCCCGGTGGCCTTCGACTGCGAGGTAGCGGCGCGCCAGGGCCGACCGGTGGCCGAGCTGCCGCACGATCCCCGGCTCGAGGCTCCCGGCGCCGATGAGCGACGCCTGCACGGCCACCATCCGGACCTGCTCGGCCGGCCGGGCACGGGGCTCGATGAAGATCGTCGTGCCGTCGGTCCACGTCCGTTCGCCCGCACCGGCCACTGTCACCTCGAGCGTGCGCCCGGCGATCGCCGATGCCAGCAGCCCGAGCCGATCGACGTCCCCGACGGCAGCCGACTGGTCCACCACGCCCCGACAGTAGCCGTGACCCAAATATTTGTTCAACGGCATGCTGCCGGCCGTCAGGCCGTCCGGTGCAGGAGCATCGGGAAGCTCTCGAGCGTCCTGATCCCTGCGGTGTAGCGGAGCTCGGCGCCGGGCTTCACGCAGTAGTCGGGTATGCGCGAGTGCCACTCGCGCAGTGCGATCCTCAGCTCCAGGCGGGCCAGATGGGACCCCAGGCACCGATGGATGCCGCCGCCGAACGCGAGGTGCCGGTTCGCGTCCCGGTCCCAGCGCAGCTCCCCCGCACTGGGGAACTCGGAGCCGTCGACGTTCGCGGCGCCGATGATGGCCATCACGTTCTCGCCAGCTTCGACAGGGCAGCCGGAGACCTCGGCATCGCACGTGGCGACCCGCGCGACGGCCATGACGGGCGTCTCCCACCGGAGGAGCTCCTCCACCACCGACGGGACGGCCTCCGGTTCGTCGGCGAGCTTGCCGCGGCCGTCGGGGTCCTGCGCCAAGTGACCGAAGAAGCAGTCGAGCGACGCGGTCACCGTGTCGAGTCCGGCGATCAGGAATAGGAAGCAGATGTCGAGGATCTCCTCGTGGGTGAGGCGATCGCCGTCCACCTCGGCGCGCATGACGTGGCTGAGGAGGTCGTCACGTCCTCCATCCTTGCGCTCGTCGAGAACCCGCCCGAAGTACGCGTAGATCGAATCGGCGGTCCGCTGCTGGTACCCGTCGGTCTCGGGATGACCGAACTCGTGGCCCACGACGACGTCCGGGCGAATCACGCCGTCCTTCATGCGCAGGAACGTCGGGAGCTCGTCGGACGGCAGTCCGAACATGGTGAGGAACACCCGCGAGGGGAACGGCACCGAGAACTGTTGGGCGAAGTCGATCTCGTCGTCGTCGATGAACCCGTCGATGAGATCGTTCACCAGTCTGGCGACCGGTTCCTCCAGCGCCTGCATGCGCTGCGGCGCGAACAACGGATCGAGGATCCGGCGGTACGTCCTGTGGGCCGGCGGGTCGATCTGCAGCGGGATCAGGGGCCGCTCGGTCTTCAGGTCGTGGGCCGACATGTTGGACGAGAACACATCGGGGTTGCGGAGGACCTCGTCGACGCCCGACCGGGAGGTCACGACCACACCTACGCCGTCGACGCGCAGCACCGGCGTGGTCTCACGGAGCGTCGCGTACGTCGGCCGGGGGTTCCGCGCCAGCTCGGGGCTCATCAGCTGAGCCAGCGCGACGCCGTCGCTCTGCGCCCGTTCGCTCATGCAGCGGGCAGAGTACTACCCGGAACCTAACATTTGTTCACGGAGTCTCGTGCCCGCGCTAGGGGCAGCCATGGTCGACTTCACCGGACAGGTCGCGATCGTCACCGCGCGCTGGCCGCGGCACGGCGCGTCCGTCGTCGTCAACGATCACGGCGGCACGACCGACGGACGGGGCGGTCCTGCCGTTCGACTCCCGCATGGTTACCGACACCGTTGCCGACCGTGAGCAGACCCCGGAGGAGATCGCATTCCTCGACGCCATCAAGCCCGAGGCTCGTCGTGTTCATCGCCAGCCACGCCTGCGACTTCGGCCACCGCTGCTACTCCGCCTGCGCCGGCCGCTTCGCCCGAGTGTTCGTCGGCCTCGGCGAGGGCTGGCTCGCCGACGCGCCGAGCGCGCCGACGGCCGATGACATCGCCGCGCACGTCGCCGAGATCTCCGCGACCGACCCCTACATCGTGCCGCTGTCGATCTTCGATGAGGTCGCCGACATCTGCTCCCGGCTGGGGATCATCTGAGATCCTCCAGCCCGGATGTCACCAGGTGGTCGGCTTGCTCGGCGTTCGCACCCAGACGTCGAAGAACGCGTCGAGGTCCTGGCCGGAGGCCTCCTCGGACACCGCCTGGAAGTCCTCCGTGGTGCCGGTCGAATCGTCGTGGCGCGTCAGCCACTCCCGGGTGGCCGCAAAGAATGCATCGTCGCCGATCTTGCCGCGCAGGGCGTGCAGCGTCGCCGCACCGCGCTCGTAGATCGGATCGTGGAAGAGACCGAGTGGGCCCGGATCCGCGATCACCAGATCCCAGAACTCGTCGTCGGCCGGAATCGCCATGATCTCGTCGAACAAGGACTGGGCGGATTCGTCCCCTGAGTGCTCGCTCCACAGCCACTCGACGTAGGTGGCCCAGCCCTCGTTGAGCCAGATGTCCCGCCATCGCCCCGGGCTCACGGCGTTCCCGAACCACTGGTGGGCGAGCTCGTGGACAGTGGTGAACTCGCTGGCGACGCGGGAGTACACGGGCCTGGTCTGCGTTTCGAGTGCGTAGCCGACGGTGTCGTCGTCGACGATCGAGCCGTAGGAGTTGAACGGGTATGGCACGAAGGTCCCCTCGAGGAACGCAATCATGTCCGCTTGGAGGGCAAGGCTGGCATCGGTGGTGGCGGCGTTGCCGGGCGTGAGGTTGTCGTCGACGGCGTCGATGATCGGCAGCCCGCCGGGGGTCTCGGAGTGACGCAACTCGTAGTCGCCGACCGAGGCTGTGGTCAGATAGCTCGCCTGGGCGTCCGGGGCGTCCCAGAACCACGTGGTCCGGCCGTTCTGGGTGACGGGCTCGCGGGCGGGAAGCCCGTTGGCGACGGCGACCTTGCCCTCGGGCACGGTGATCTCGAAGCTGTACGTCGCCTTGTCGGTCTGATGGTCGCTCACCGGGTACCAGGTCATCGAGCCCTCGGGCTCGCCGACCACCATGGCGCCGTCTCGCGTGGTCACCCAGCCGTAGAGCGCTCCTTCGATGTCCTCCGGCCGTGTTGTCGCGCCGCCATAGGCGACCACGACCCGCGCCGTCTGTCCCTTCTTGATCTTGGGTCGTGGCTGGACCGTCAGCTCCCAAATGCGGGCCGCGTCGTCCTGGGTCTGCCAGTACGCGGGGCCGTCGACCTCGGCGCCGGCGGCGGGTGGGGCCACCTCCCGGGCACGCTTCCCGTTGATCGTGATCGCTTGCACGTCCATGTCGCGCAGGTCGAGGTTGAACCGGTCCAGGTCTTGCGTGGCCACGAGGTCGATGGTCGCGACACCGCTCAGCTGACCCACGAGCGGCGCTGGGGCGGGGGCCGGCGGCATGTACGTGAGGCCGAGATCGTAGTGGCGAACGTCGTAGCCACCGTTGCCGGCGAACGGGAAGTACGCATCGCCGGCGCCTTCGGCACCGGCCGTGTACCTCTCGCCGGGGGCGCGCTGCCCGGCCGGCGCCGCCCCACCCGGCGCGACCAGCGTCACCATCCCCACCAAGGCCGCCGACACTGCACCCAACGCCTGCACGCGAACACGCACGACCGTCCCCCTCTCGACGCGGTGGCCCTACTGTAGGTGGCCGAGTAGCCACGTGGGCCGTGGCGCGGGGCGGGGCCCCCGGGGTCACGACGAAGCGAGGACCTCGATCCTGACCTCAGCCGTCGCAGCAAGGCGCGCAAATGCGGCCGCGGTTTCGTCCTCCCGGTCGGCGAGCACCGCGGCCACGGCAACCAGACGCTGGGTGTAATCACCGAGCGCCTGCACTGCCGTCCAACTGGGTCGCTCGTCGGACCGAGTCGCCTGCTCCGGCCTGCGGGACCACGACGGCCACGGTGGCGCAGTGACGGTCAGGGATGCGAGGCATGCGACGTCGTCGAGGACGTCCAGCGCGGCCACCCTGAACCGCTCGCGGAGCTGACCATCCAGCCGCGGATCGTCGAGGTACACGGCGGCCTGCAGAGTCGCGAAGACGTGTAGCGCCTCGTCGAGCATCTTGTCTGCCAACCAGCGGTCCGGTGCGCAGCCCGGGCGCCGTCTCCACCATTTCATCGTCGGGACCTCCTTCACGTGCCGGCGCGATCCACCCAACGCGCAGGTCGGTGGCGGTCCACGAACCGGATCCGGTGCAGCTCCATGGCAACAGCATGCGGGCGCACTCGGGCCCTCGACCTCACGCGCGTGCGTAGTCCTCTGCGCCGGCCGGCCGCTTGCGGCCCATGGAGGGCAGGCAGGGCGAGCCGCCATGACCGATAATCGCGCCATGCCGACGAGGTCTCGCCCGGGTGGCAAGGAGCCATGGACGCACAGGCGCGCATAGCGCTGGCGGACGACGACGTCCTACTGCGCGAGGGCGTCGCCAGCCTCCTCGAGCGCTCCGGGTTCGAGGTCGTCGGCCAGGCCGGCGACGCGCCGGAGCTACTCGCCCTGGTGCGCGAGCAGCAGCCGGAGCTGGTCATCGTCGACATCCGCATGCCACCCGACCACTCGGTCGAGGGCCTCGAGGCGGCCCAGGTCATCCGCGACGAGTTCCCGGATGTGGGGATCCTGCTCCTGTCCGCGCACACCGAGCTGGAGCACGCGATGGAGCTCCTCGCCAGCGGCAACCGAGTCGGCTACCTGCTCAAGAGCCGGGTCATCGACGTCGAGCAGTTCGTGGAGACCGTCGAGCGCATCACGAGGGGCGGCTCGGTCGTCGACCCGGGGCTGGTCCAGGAGCTCGTCGCTGCACGCCGTCGCGACGATCCCCTCGACGTGCTCACGCCCCGCGAACGCGAAGTGCTCGAGCTGATGGCCAACGGCCTGTCCAACGCCGGCATCGGCCGGCGGCTGTACGTCGCCGAGGGCACGGTCGAGAAGCATGTGCGAAGCATCCTGCTCAAGCTCGACATACCCGAGACCGCCGACGACCACCGGCGAGTGCTCGCCGTCATCACGTTCCTCGAACGGCGCTGACCCGGCGAGGGTCCACTAGTGGGCGCTCGCGGAAGTTCCGTGGATTATGGATCGCCGAGTCAGATGCGTCGCTGGCAAGAACGCAGGAGGAAGGCGCAGCCAGCGGCTGCGGCGACGACGAGGACGCAGTCCAGCGGCGGATCTGGCCGGCGAGACGCCACGATGACTTCCGCGAGGGTCCACTAGTCGCGCTCGGCGCCTCCCGCCTCGTCGAGCAGGTCGCGAATGGCGCGGGCCGACAGTCGGGACTTGGACAGGAACCCGACGGCCGGGCTGGCGTCGATGAGGTCCCGCAGGTCCGCCTCGGGGTAGGCCGATATCAGGACGACACGGGCGGAATCGGCCGACGCCGTGAGCTCCCGGACCAGGTCGAAGCCGCTCTCGTCCCCCAGATCGATGTCGACCAGCGTGACGTCCGGCCGGAGCTCGCGCGCGCTCCGGACCGCCTCGGCACTCGTCGAGGCGAGCGCCACGACGTTCAGCCCCTCGCGCTCCAGCAGGCCCTGGGCGGCCGCGAGGAAATGGTCGCTGTCGTCGACGATGAGCAGGCGCAGAGCCATAAGTGTGCTTCAGGATCGCATCCACCGCCGGCAACCGCATTGCAGCTAGCAGGAATCCCGACGGTCCCGTCTCCCGGCACGCGAAATGCCTGCTGCCAGCGAAGACGCGAGGCGTGGCGGGCGCGAAAGTGGCTTTGGGTCCACGTCATGCACGGCTGAAAGGGAGTGCGCACATGGACGCTGCCACGGCCACGTTCACTCCGGAGGCGCCTCCGACGCCGACGCTGCGACGTGTGTACTTGCCTTCCGGGCGCCTCACCATTGACCTCCGGAGCGGCCTGGCCCGGGTCGTCGCCGGCGGCGAGCCGCCCGACGGCGTGCGGGCGCCGATCGGCCGGTCATGGCGGCGGTCGGTCGCAGTCGGGTTGCGCCCTGACCGCTTCGATGTCCCCTTCGATCCCGACGTCGACGGCGATGGACCGCTCGTCCGGGCGGCCCGGCCGGTGCTCGACCAGCTCGCCGGCGACCTCGCCGGTGCCGCGGTCGGGGTCGTTTTGGCCGACGCGCGGGGCCATGTGGTCGACCGCCGCGTGTCGGAGGCGTGGTTGGCCGATCGGCTCGACCGCGTCCTGTTGGCGCCCGGGTACGTGTACGCCGAGGATGCTGTTGGAACCAACGGCATCGGTACGTCCCTGGTCGAGCGCGGTCCCGTCAGCGTCGAGGGCGACGAGCACTTCGCCGATGCCCTCACAGCCGTCGCCGGTTCGGCGGCCCCGATCGCCGATCCCGGGTCCGGACAGATGGTCGGGGCGGTCGACCTCACCTGCCTGGCGACGCAGGCCAGTCCGTTGATGCTGCCGCTCGCCACGTGGGCGGCGCGGGACATCGAGCAGCGCCTCATGGAGGACACCGGTCTGCCCGAGCGGCTCCTCCTTCACCGGTTCTTGCAAACGCGGCGCGGCGCCAAAGGTCCCTTCGTCCTGCTCACGGGGCGGCGGATGGTCGCCAACGCCGCGGCCGACCGGCTCCTGGCATCCGAGGACGAACCGACGCTGCGGCGAAGCGCCGTTCGGCTCCAGGCCGCTGGTGGCAGCGGGAGCATGATGCTCGAGCTCAGCCGGGCCGGCATGGTGTCACTGCGAGTGGAGCCCCTGCCCGACGGTGGATCCCGAGACGGGATCCTGCTCCGGCTCACCCCGGTCGCCGGCACCGAGCGCCGACACCCCGGGGACATAGCGGGCGTCGGGTGGGACAGCCTCACCGGCGCCGAGCGCAGCGTCGCGGAGCTGGTTGCCCAGGGCCTCACCAATCGCGAGGCCGCTGAGCGCCTGTTCCTCTCCCACCACACCGTCGGCTTCCACCTGCGCTCGATCTTCCGCAAGCTGGGTACCAAGACGCGTGTCGAGCTCGCCCGTCTCGCGGTGGAGTCGCGACATGGCGAGGTTCTGACCGGTTCGCGGTCGAGCATTGACATCGCCGTTCCCACGTCCGCCTCGTGAGCACCGCGGAAGTGGCGGGGGATGCCACCCTGGCGGTGCGGTGCCGCGGCATGCGCAAGCACTTTGGACCAGTCGCAGCCGTGGACGGGGTCGACCTCGACGTGAGTGCCGGCGAGATATTCGGGCTGCTGGGGCCGAACGGGGCGGGCAAGACGACTGCCATCCGCGTCCTGACAACGCTCCTGCCTCCGGATGGTGGCGAGGTGACGGTCTTCGGGCGCGACGTCACGACCGAACCCTTCGCAGTCAGGCGGCTCATCGGCTACGTACCCCAGCAGCTGTCCGCCGATGGGTCGCTGACCGGCCGCGAGAACGTCGGGCTGTTCGCCCGCCTGTTCGACGTGCCGCGTCGCCAGCGGGCGGCGCGCACGGACGAAGTGCTCGCCGTGGTGGGCCTGGCGGGACCGGCCGACCGTCTGGCCAGCACCTACTCGGGAGGGATGATCCGGCGGCTCGAGCTGGCCCAGGCGCTCGTCAGCAACCCGCGCCTCTTGGTGCTGGACGAGCCGACCATCGGCCTCGACCCGGTCGGGCGGGACAGTGTCTGGGGCCGCGTCCACGAGCTTCGACGCAACCTCGACATGACCGTGCTGGTCACGACCCACTACATGGAGGAGGCGGACGAGCACTGCGACCGCGTTGCCATCATGCATGCGGGGAGAATCGAGGCCGTCGGCGTGCCCGCCCACCTCCGAGCCGCCATCGGACCCGAGGCGACGCTCGAGGACGTGTTCCGCCGGCACAGCGGCCACGCGTTCGAGGAAGGGGGCGACCTGCGCGATGTCCGCTCGGCCCGCCGCACTGCCCAACGACTCGGTTGAGCCCGGCACTGCGGCTCCGGCGACCGTCCGCTGGATCGCCAGCCGCATCCTCGCGTTCTGTGTGGTCGAGCTGCAGAAGATCCGCCACGATCGCAGCGAACTGCTCACTCGGGCGATCCAACCCGCCCTGTGGCTGCTCATCTTCGGCAAGACCTTCAGCGCCCTGCATCCGGTACCGACAGGCGGGCTGCCCTACCTCGACTTCCTCACGCCGGGCGTGCTTGCGCAGTCCACCCTGTTCGTCGCGGTGTTCTACGGCATCCAGGTGATCTGGGAACGCGACGCCGGGGTCCTCGCCAAGCTGCTGGTGACGCCGACGCCCCGCTCGGCGCTGGTGGCCGGCAAGGGGTTCGCGGCCGGCATCCGGGCGATCGTGCAAGTCGTCGTCGTGGTCATGCTCGCGCTGCTGCTCGGTGTCCAGATGCAGCTGGCACCGTGGCGCATCATCGGTGCGGCCGCCGCGGCCGTGGTCGGCGCGGCGTTCTTCGCCACCCTGTCGATGACGATCGCCGGCCTGGTCCTCAGTCGAGAGCGCCTCATGGGCATCGGTCAGGCGATCACGATGCCGCTGTTCTTCGCGTCCAACGCGCTCTATCCGATCAGCGTGATGCCCGTATGGATCCGCTGGTTCAGCTATATAAACCCGCTGAGGTGGACGCGCTTCGGGGCCTGCTGATCGGCACGCACGCGCACCTGTGGCTGGACGCAGTCGTGTTGGCGGGCGCGCTCATGACCGGAGTGGTCGTGGCGGCTGCGGTCCTCCCCCGCCTCGTCCGCTGATCTCGGCTGGGGACCGACCGTCGTCGGGGGCACCGCTGCTCCTGCGTTCCAGCTAGCAGGAACACGAAAAGCCCTGCCTGCGGGGTGACGAGATTGCTGCTGCCAGCGCAGATATCGAGCGCCGCAGGCGCGACCGTAAACACACAGGTCGGCCGATTGGAAGGGGGGACGAGTGATGTTCCCGCCGACACCGGACCAGCTCGCCACCGACGCGCACGTCGACCACCCCGCCGCGGTCACCTCACCCGGCGCGTCCTGGCTTATTGCCACCGCCGCACGCGCAGCGGAGATCCAGCAGCAGGTCGCCGAGGGCCAACGTCGGGACGCGCTGCTGACCTTGCACGCCCACTATGCCATCGAGGATCCGCGGCACGACCTCGACGAGGTGGCGGCGGACCTCGAGGTGCACGTGTGTCCATCTGCCCGGCAGACAGGCCACGGCTTCGCTGCGGAGGTGGCACTGTTCCGCGTGGCCCGCAGCTTGCTCGACAAGCTGACCACCATGGACGTCGTCGCAGCGCAGTGAGCTGCGTGGGGTCGCGTCGCCCCCAGGCCGCCCACGCGGCCGGATCGGGAGATGCGGTGCGATGTCGGTCCCACCGAAAGCCCTAGCCGCCGGACGAGATGAGCGGTCGCTACGGGGTGAACCGCCCTCCTCGAGCCGCCGCCGGCTGGCAATCGTTGTCGTTGCGGCGGTCGCGGTCTCACTGTGGGCGGCGAGCGCATCGCGGCCGTGGCAGAGTTGGTCCCACGACGCGTTCTGGAAGATCGATCGTCCCCTCGCCGATCCGGCCCCCATCGTCGCCGACGGCGAGGTCGACATGTACGCGACGTCCGCTCCGGAGTGCTTCCCGGGGGGTTGCCCGATGTACTGGGTCCCCCGCTACACGAGCCGATCGCTGACGGCCACCGCCGCAGTGCAGGCGGACGCCATGCCCGACCGTCCCCCGTGGGTCGACCCCGCGGACAGGGCCATCTGGGGGCCATCGGTGGCCCGGATCGGTGCCACGTATGTCATGTACTTCGCCGCGACCGCCGCCAGGGGCCCGAACCGCGGCGACAAGTGCATCGGCACGGCCACCTCGCCCACACCGGCTGGGCCCTTCGAACCGGCGCACGAGCCCATGGTGTGCGCCGAGCCTGGGTTCTGGGCGCTCGACCCCTATGCCGTCGCCGACGGCACCCGCTGGTTCCTCCTGTGGCGCGAGGACGACGCCGCGCACACCACCGGCAGGATCGTCAGTGCCCAGCTGAGCGCTGGTGGTGGCGGCCTTCGCGGCGCGGCCAAGCGCACGATCCTCACCGGCCGGTTCACTTGGGAGGACGGATCTCGACACGGGCCCCCGGTTCCGTCGACGTCCGGTCGACGCCTGCCCGCCGTCCTGGGCCGGAGCGCCGCGGGAATCGGCCCGATCGAGAACCCGGCCGTGGCACGCGACCCGGACACGGGCCAGTGGCTGCTGACCTGGTCGGCCAATCGGTGGGACACCGCCGACTACGCGACCGGGCTCGCCACGTGCCGGGGCCCGCTCGGCCCGTGCCGGGCGGTCAGCCGCGACCGGCCCTGGCTGCGCACGAGCGGCGACCCCAGCATCGGCACCAACGCCAGTTTCACGGGCGTCGGCGGGCTGTCGTTCGTCACTGCACCCGACGGGCACCTCTACGCGGTGTTCGCCGCGTACCGCGGATCGGGCGCGCCCGACGACCTGATCTGCGTCGGCTGGGTCTACCGGGTCGTCGCCGCCCGCGACACCTACGTGCTGACCGAGTTCTGACGGGGGCATGGCCGCGAACCACGCGGGCCCGGGACGTCGACGTCACAACGCGCGCGTGCCGTTTGCCCCGGGCACCGGTCCGCCGCTGTCAGGGACTCGCCGGATGAAGCAGGACCACCACGAGCAGGCCGACGAGGAGCAGCACGGTGGCGAAGAGCGACAAGAACATCGGATTCACGAGTGGAAGTCCGTGACGTCGCGGCGCTGCCACCTGGTCGGCGGGTGATGTCGGAAGGCCCGCTGAGGTTGCGCGCCCGGCGACGTGTGTCGCTGGGCGGGATTCGCCTCGTCGGACCGCACCAACCACCCCGACGCCTCGAGTGGAACCCGGCCGACCTCCCGAGTCGCCCGGCCGGGGGGCCGTAGCGAGCCCACGCCGCCGGCGCCGGGGGACCGGCGACGTGGGCTCGATGATCAGGGCCACCGGGTTCCGGGAGCCGAACGACGAGTGGGTGGCCGGGGGCCGAGGCTCTGGACCAAGCGGTCGGTGGACCGTCACCCGCCCACCATGAGGCATGAGCACGGCGGCGACCTCCCCCGATCGCGTAGTCAGGACGTGATCCCCGTGGCGGCGACCCGGCCACCGCGCGCCCGGCTTGTCGTGCTATGCGTCCGCCCCGCCACTGCGCGTGGCCATACCCACTAGCTGGTTCCCCCGATACCAGGTAGCCCACAGCGCAGAGTGGTATTGCCCGTGATGACAGGCCTCACCGCCAGGCTCACGATCGCGGCAGAAGTACCGCCTGACCAATAGAAGTGGTGGGGACTGACATGCAGCTCGTCGGTTCGACATCGATCGTTCGCCGCCTGTGGGATCGCACGCTGGAGCGATATCCCGACAACCGCCACCGCTACATGATCCTCGGAATCGTGGTGCTGGCCACGATCGTCCTGTACTACGAGTTCTACGTGCCGGCCGCGGTGACGCCCTCGATCATCGCCGACTTCGGCATCACGTGGCCGTTCTTCGTCTACGTGATCGTGGTCGCCAATGTGGTCGGCGCGTTCGCCTCGTTGATCGCCGGGCTCGCGGATCGTTGGGGCAGGTCCAACCTGGTGACCTACGGGCTCCTGGTAACCGCGCTGGTGGTGCTGTTCGGCCTACCCAATGCCCCCAACCTCTGGGTCTACGCCGTGCTCTACTGCACCCTCGGCTTCGTCGAGGGCATCATCCTCGTGGCGACGCCGGCTCTTGTCCGCGACTTCTCTCCGCAACTCGGGCGAGGCCTGGCTACGGGGTTCTGGACGATGGGCCCGGTCGTCGCCAGCCTCACCGTGGCGCTGGTCTCGAGCCACACCCTGAATCACCTCCACGCCTGGCAGGACCAGTTCATCATCTGCGGCATCGTCGGCTTGGTCGTGTTCGTCATTGCGCTCGTCGGTCTGCGAGAGCTTTCGCCCCCACTCCGGGCTCAGCTGATGGTGCAGGTCCGCGATCGCCAGCTCGTCGAGGCACGCGCCGCGGGCATCGATATCGAGGAACAGTCGAAGCACCCGTGGCGGCAGATGCTGCACGTGGACATCGTGGGCTCGTCGCTGGGCATCGGCGTCTTCCTCGTCGTCTACTACACGTTGATCGCATTTCTGGTCGTGTACATGGCGACGATCTTCGGGTACACGGAGCAGCGAGCCAACGGTCTGGGCAACTGGGTCTGGGCCTTCAACGCCGGAGCACTGGTGCTCGTCGGTCTCCTCTCCGACAAGCTCCTGGTGCGCAAGCCCCTAATGCTCATCGGCGTCGTCGGCAGCATCGTCGGCACCGTGCTGTTCGCCTTGCGCACCAACCATCCGGACACCGGCTATTACACGTTCGTCCTGATCCTGAGCCTGCTGGCCGTGTTCCTGGCGTTCGTCTTCGCCCCGTGGTTGGCGGCGTTCACGGAGACGATCGAGGGTCGCAACCCGGCCCTGATGGCAACGGGCCTGGCTGTGTGGGGGTGGACTCTGCGCCTGGTCGTCGCCGGATCGTTGTTCGCCCTCCCCTACGTCGTGACCAGCATGACGCCACTGGTCGAGAACGGGTCGCAAGTCCAGGCACTGGTCGCCCAGTTCCCCGACGAGGTGGCAACGCTCAACGCCATCGATCCCAGCACCCAGGCGCAGCTCCAGGCCGATCCCACGAACACCGCTGCGATCAACACCGCCGTGGCCGAGATCTCCCAGAACCTCCACGTGAGCTCCGCTGTCGCGCTGCAGGACCTGACCGCGGTCGCTCAGGTCCCTCGGGACGATCTGACCTTCTTGGCGGCCCATGGACCGGAAGTGCAACGAGCCGCCGCGGCATCGCCGGGCGAGTGGCGCCGGTGGTGGTGGATCTGCGTAGGAGGCGAGGCGCTCTTGCTGCCGTTCCTCTTCGTCATGAAGGGTCGATGGAGCCCGCGGCGGGCTCGTGCGGACTTGGCAGAGCACCAGCAAGCGGTGCAAGAGGAGCTCGCGGCCCTCCAGAAGCCGAAGGCTGCATAGCGACTCGCCCCGAGACCGGCGGGAATCTCACCAGGGCGTCACGGCTACGTCCGACGGGCGGGATGCGTAACGTTGGGGGTGGCGTCAGCCTGCGTGCGGGCGTGCGTCCGTCCGGGCGATCGGTCGGTCCAGGCACCGGTCCTGACCGTCCGGTCGGCCAACGACGGAAGGGAGGACGACCGTGCTCCGCAACCCCGATCATGTGACCATCGCAGTGTCGAACGCGGCGACGGCGATCGAGTTCTTCGAGCTGCTCGGCTTCCGGAAGCAGCACGTCGTGACGATCGATGGGGGCCTCCCGGCGCAATACATGGGCATGCCGGCGATGAAGGCCCAGCACATCACGCTCGCGCTGGAAGGATCCGAGCCTCGCTTCGAGATCCAGCTGCTCGAGTTCGACCCCACGCCGCCGAACGACCCGGGTGAGCACCCGACCAATCGGCGGCGAAGGGGCTACAACCACCTTGCCTTCCGCGTCGACGACATCGGCGCGGTCACGACCCATCTGGTGGACCACGGGGTCAAGATGCTCAGCGACGAGATGGACTACATCAGTCGCCGGCTTCGGTTCTTCGAGGGTCCCGAGGGAATCACCCTCGAGCTGGTGCAGTGGGTCGGCTCAGAAGGCGGCAAGGGGTGAGAACCCAGCTGACGCACTGAGCTCAAGCGGCACGCGGTGCGGGGTCGGTTGCTCAGGCGCCACCGCGTATGAACGCGACGGCTTCACGGTGGCTGAGCTGGGCCCCGGCCGCACGGGCATCCTCGATGTCCCGGGAGTCGGCCGCCTGCGCAACCTGTTTCACGAGCTCGGCCTCCCGGCGCCGCGTCGATGGCCACGCCTTCAGCCCTGCCCGGCGGCGCCGCCCGTCGGCAGCGCCGAGCGCCACCGCCGCGCGCCGTGCGTCTCCCTCGGCGAGTGCGAGCTCGGCGGCGATCACGAGCGAGAGGCTTACGGTCAACGTGCTCAGCTCGGAATCATCGTCTGCGTCCACAGACTGCACGAGGAGCGCCCGCGCCTCGTCGAGCCGACCCGCCCGCACCGCAAGCAACGCGAGCTGGGCGCGGGCGCTGGACCGGAGCCAGACGTTGTCGAACCGGCCACCGAGCTCCTCGACCATGTCGAGATCCGCACGTGCTGCATCGTCGTTGCCGAGCGCAATCTGCACCATGCCGACCGTCAGCGCGGCGAACGGCACGAATGGGTCGTTCTGCGCGCGGAAGCCATCCAGCGCGCTGGAGGCGGCGCGAAGCGCGCCGTCGAAATCGTCGACGATGGGGAGGATCCAGGACCTCGCCAGTTGCGCCGCGCTCTCGAGGTACGGGTCGTCGATGTGCCCTGCGAGACCTTCGAGTCCGTCGACGGCGGCCAGTGCGGTCTCGTCATCGCCGACCTCTACGGCCGTCACGGCGGAGGTGAACAGCAGCTCGGCGCGAGCGTGGTCGTCCAAGTCTTCCGCCTTGTGCTGCGCCTCGTCGATCCAGGCATGGCCCTCGGGCATGCGGCCCCGCATCTGCCAGAACAGCCACAGGATGCGGAACATGTGCGGGAGAGGTGAGACGTCATGCGCGAGGAACCAGCGGATGGCGACCCGAGTGTTCTCCTCGTCCGTCCGCACGCGCTCGGCCCACTGTGCCTGTCCCTCCGCGGGCCATTCGGCGTTCACCACGAACGCAGCGAAGTGGTCCGCGTGCCGCCTCTCGACGTCGGCGAGGTCCTGGCTGGCGGCGAGGCGCTCTCCTGCGAGCTCCCGTACCGCGGCCAACATGTGGAACCTCGGCCCCGGGTCAACCGCATCGACGGTGATGAGGCTGTGCCCCGCTAGCGCGTCGAGCAGGTCGAGGGTCCGGTCCTCGCTGAGATCGGCCACGTCCACGGCGGCCTCGAGCGTCCACCCGTCGACGAACACCGACAAGGTGGCCAGCATGCGTTGCTCGGCTTCGTCGAGCAGCCCGATGCTCCATTCCACGGTCGCGCGCAGCGTTCGTTGCCGCTCGGGGAGGTCGACCGATCCGGTGCCCAATGCGTCGAGGCTTCGTTCCAGCCGGGCGAGCAACGCCGCCGGCTGCAGCACCCGGGTACGGGCGGCGGCCAGCTCGATGGCAAGAGGGAGACCGTCGACGAGCCGGCAGATCTGCACGATGGCGACGACGTTGTCGTCGGTCAGGGTGAAGCTGTGGCGGACCGCTCTCGCCCGATCGACGAACAGCTGCACCGCCGGCAGCGACGCCAACTCGTCGGTCGGCTGGGGTTCCGACGACGCTGGCACGATGAGCGCGTCGACCGGGTACTCGCGTTCTGCCCCGAGGCGAAGAACCGTGCGGCTCGTCGCGAGGATCTCGACACCCGGGCAGTGAGCCAGGAGCTCATCGAGCGAGGGCGCGACGTCGACGATCTGTTCCAGGTTGTCCAGCACCAGCAGGGCCGGGTCGTCCGCGAACTGGTCGATCAGGACGTCCAGCGCCGGCCGCTCGCCCACCATGGGCGCACCCACCGCCTCCGCTATGCGGGGCAGAACCAGGTCGGGCTCGTCGATCGCCGCGAGCGACACGAAGGCCGTCCCCTTCGGGAAGCGGTCGTCCAGGCGCTCGCCCACCGCAATGGCGAGCCGCGTCTTACCGACGCCGCCGGGACCGGTGAGAGTCACCAAGCGAACCCCGGGCGACTGCAGCAATTCGGAGACCTCGGCAACCTCGCGCTCCCGTCCGATCAACGACGTCGACGTCACCGGCAGCGACCGCGGGGCACGCCCGTCGCCCGCGGAGCGAGCCGATGCCGCGCCACCGCCGCGCGTGCCTGGCCTCGTGAACGCCTCGCTCAGGAGCAGAGCGAGGTCGTCCCGCACCAGACGCCCGAGCTCCCGGGGGGTGCGGAACGACCGGTACGACTCGGACCCCTCCGCCTGGAGCTCCGCGATCATCGCCGCCAACCGAGGCTCCCGCTCGGGCGCCGGGGTCTTGACGTACAGCAGCCGCGGGATCGATCCAGAGAGCCGGAACTCGTCCTCCAGCCCCGAAATCTCCATGTCAGGCCCGATCCACCCGTACCGCTGCCAGTACAGGCCGATGAAGATGTCCGACTGCGCCAGGTAGGCGCGGTACAGCTCGCGGGGCGGGTGCGGCCGGGCCCCGAGCTCGAACAGCACCGGCGTGAGGCCGAGCGTGGAGATGGCGCGGGACACAACGGCACGCTCGTCTGCGAGCTCGGCCAACGTGGAGCTCACGAAGACACGCAGACGCTGGTCCGGGGTCCTGATATCCACCGTGCCCTCCTGCTGCTCCGTCATGGTCGCTCCATTCGGGGATCAACCGTCGAAGTCTGGATGGGTGGCCCCCGGGGTGCCAACACCACTGCGACGGTCGCTGACCGCGGGCGACCAGAGACCTTCCCGACCGTTTGGTCGCGCCGCCTCGCTGCGAGACTGGCGGACGGCGGGCGTCGGGCCACCGAAGGAGACGACGCCATGGCCGAGCTTCCAATCCCCCGCGAGGGCATCCTGCTCACGCACTTCATCGTCGCCGAAGACGTCGAACGGTCGCGCGCCTTCTACTCCGACGTGCTCGGCGGTGAGACGGTCATGGAAGGCGAGCCGTCGATCGTCCAGCTGGCCAACTCGTGGATCATCATCAACGTCGGCGGTGGCCCGACCGTCGACAAGCCCGAGGTGATCCTGGAGACGCCGCCCGACCCCAGCCGGGCCAGCAGCTTCCTCAACATCCGCGTCGCCGACGTCCACGCCGTGTACGAGGAGTGGCGTTCCCGCGGGGCTGCATTCATCACCCCGCCCCAGGACCTCGGCCGCGAGATCCGCTGCTACATCCGCGACCCCGACGGGCACCTCATCGAGGTCGGACAGACGGCGGCGGCTTGACGGGTAGGCCTCGTTCTCGGTGGCCTGTTGGGCCGCAACGGCGGGTGGAGCAGTTGTGGCGACCGAGCGTCCAGCCTCATTCGGGGTGATCGTTCCGTCTTGCCCGACGATCAGCGTAAGGAGCCGGACGAGGTGCGTTGCGTTGGGTCGGGGTGAGGGCTGCGAGCAGCTCGTCCTGCACTTGGGCGACGACGGCGTCAAGCTTGCGTAGACGCCGGCGCCCGGCGGCGGTGATGGCCACGAGTTTGCGGCGGCGGTCGGCGGGGTCGGGCCTGCGTTCGAGCCAGCCATCCGTCTGCATCGCTCCGACGAGGCGGACCATGTCACCAGGGTCGATACCGAGGCGCCGGCCCAGGTCGGCCTGGCTGGCTGGTCCGACCCCGTCGAGGGCGGAGAGCAACGCGTACTGCTGACGGTGCGCGCCGACAGCCCGGAGCCCTGCGTTGCCGAGACGCTGCGCCCGGAGGGCCGCCTGGCCCAGCAGCCAGCTCGGCAAGCCCCGCAACCTGGTGGGCGCGGCCTCGACATCCATGCACCACACCGTACTGGTTGTTGGTGTCACCAACGGACGATACCCTCGCAGGAGCCGGATCTCCTTGGTAGAACCAACGAACCAGGAGGCACCATGGACACCGTGACCCGCGAGACCCCGAGCGAGCAGGCGACACTGCGCGAGCTGCTCGACCGTGAGACCATCAGCGACCTGATCCACCGATTCGGCGCTGTCCTCGACGAACAGCGGTTCGAGGACCTGGCATTGGTGTTCGCCGAGGACGCCTCGATCACAACGCCGGGCGGGCACGCGGAGGGCCTCGACGCGATCGTGGCGCAGGCCGCCCGCAATCACACGCCCGAGCTGCGCACCCAGCACCTCGCGACCGACCTCGTCATCGACCTGGATGGCGACCGGGCACGGGCGCGCGCCAACTACGTCGGCGTCTTCGCCGTCGGCAGCGGCGACCCTGCACCGGCCCCACGGTTCCAGATCGGCTCGGTCTACAGCTTCGACCTGGTCCGGACTGGCGACGGGTGGCGCCTGCACTCCATGGAGATCCTCCCGACCTGGGCCGTCGGCGAACGCCCGTGATCACCGGAAACCGGTCGGGGCTCGCTCCGGTCGGCGCTCTCGGTCTCGTTCGGAGTTGGCACCAGGCCGCGTTCGAAGGCAGTCGCCAGGGCCGCGGCGCGGTCCTCGATGCCGAGCTTGGCGTCGATGCGGACGTGGAGGATGAGTTGCGGACACCCGATGCGTCAGCCAGGGTGACGGCGTCGGGTGCTTCTAAGGGAGGTCGACCATGGCGTTTCATCCGTACCTGTTCTTCGGTGGCAACTGCCGGGATGCCTTCACCCGCTATCAGGAGATCTTCGGCGGTGAGCTCGTGCTTCTGCCGATGAAGGACATGCCGTCGGAGGAGGCGGTTCCCGCGACCCAGGGAGACCTGATCATTCACGCGGCTCTGAGGTCCGAAGACCAGCTCCTGATGGGTTCCGACGACCCCACGACCGACACATTCGGTCCGGTGCAGGGGATGATGGTCAACTACGACGTGGCGGGGGTCGACGAGGCCAAGCGGGTGTTCGAGGCGTTGGCGGACGGCGGGGAGGTGACCCAACCCATCGGTGAGACCTTCTGGTCACCGGCGTTCGGCATGTGCGTCGATCGGTTCGGGACGCCCTGGATGGTGAGCGCCGAGGCACCCACACAGCCATCCTGAGCCTGCGACCGAGCCCAGCCCCAACCCCGGCGGCGGGCAGGTGGCCGGTACCCTCGCGCTTGTGCGCGTCGTCGTCGCTGGTGGTCATGGTCAGGTGGCACTTCGCCTCGAGCGGCTCCTGGCCTCGGCGGGCCACACCGCCGTGGCCATCGTGCGGAACCCCGACCACATGGGCGACGTGGAGGCCGCCGGGGCCGAAGCCCTGGTCTGTGACCTGGAGGCCACCGAAGTCGACGCCGTGGCCGCTCACCTCGAGGGGGCCGATGCGGTGGTGTTCGCCGCCGGCGCCGGGCCGGGCAGCGGCATCCCCCGCAAGCGGACCGTCGACCGCGACGCCTCGGCACTGATGGCCGACGCCGCCGAGCGGGCCGGTGTGCGTCGCTTCGTGCAGATCTCGTCCATCGGCGCCGGCGTACCACCCCGGCCAGGCACGGATGAGACGTTTGCGGCCTACCTGCGCGCCAAGACCGAGGCCGAGGACGACCTGCGCCGCCGCGACCTGGACTGGACCGTGCTGCGCCCCGGTGGGCTGACCGATGCGCCAGGGACGGGGCGCGTGCGGCTGGCGACGTCGGTGCCCCGAGGCCAGATCAGCCGCGACGATGTGGCGGCGGTGATCGCCGGCTTGCTCAGCGACGCCCGGGGCATCGGCAAAACCCTGGAACTGGTCGCCGGCGACACGCCGGTCGAGCAGGCGCTTGCGGCCGAATGAACTGCTAGGACCGTCTCATAAGCTGCACGCCATGGCGCACGACGTCTCGGAACGCCTGGTGGACTCGCTGAACCGCGTCTACGGCGTCCATCCCGGCCATCGCGCCGCCCACGCCAAGGGTGTGCTGTGCGCCGCCCGCCTCGTCCCGACGCCTGCGGCTGCGCGCCTCAGCCGCGCCGCACATCTGACCGGTGGCGAAATCCGTGCGCATGTGCGCTTCTCGAACGGCAGCGGTGATCCGGCCGCGCCTGACGGAGCCCGGGATGCTCGGGGCATGGCGGTGAAGTTCTATCTGCCCGACTCGACGACGACCGACATCGTCGCGCTGTCTCTGCCGGGATTCTTCGCTCGGACCCCCGAGGACCTATTGGCCTTCAACGATGCCCGGCGGGTCGATCCGGAGACCGGGCAGCCCGACCTGGAGCGCGTGGGTGCGTACCTCGGGGAGCATCCGGAGGCGATGGCGGCGGTCAACGCGGCCATCACCCATCCGATTCCGGCGAGCTATGCGACCCTCGCATACAACGGCCTGCACGCGTTTGGTTTCGCCAACGCCGACGGCGTGGTCAGGTACGGGCGATATCGTCTCGTCCCCGACCAGGGCGAGGAGGGCCTCTCCGACGATGAGGCCGCGGCGCGCCCTCCAGAGTTCCTGCGCGACGAGTTGGCCGAGCGCCTCGCGCAGGGGCCGGCCGTGTTCCAGCTGCGGCTCCAACTGGCCGAGGGAGAGGATCCGGTCGACGACCCCACAGAACAGTGGCCCGAGGATCGTGAGGTCGTCGAGCTCGCGCGGCTGGAGGTGACGGGTTTGGCGTCGGATCGGGAACGCGGTGGAGACGTGCTCGTGTTCGACCCGACGCGCGTGACCGAGGGGATCCTCCTCACGGACGACCCGATCCTCCACGCTCGGACCGGCGCCTACAGCGTCTCGGTCGCTCGCCGGACCACCACGGCCGACTGACCACCACCCGGAGCCCTCCGTACGGCCACCCGGCGGCTCGTTCAAACGTGGTGTCGTGTGCCGTCAACGCGGGCGGACCGGCATCATGGGTCCATGGAGTCCGGGTCGTCCTCCGTGGCCTTTCCCCGCCGTTGGTGGTATCCCGTCGCCCGATCGTCGGAGCTGGGTCGTCGGCCGTTGGCCGTGACGCTCATGGACACGCCCCTGGCCGTGTTCCGCGACGCCGGAGGCGCGCCGGCGGTCCTCCTCGACCGCTGCGCCCATCGCAACTACCCGCTGTCGCTCGGCCGGGTCACCGACGACGGCGTGCTCGAGTGCGGTTATCACGGCTGGACCTACGACCGCGGCGGGCAGTGCGTACGAGTCCCCGGGCTTACCGACGGCCGCACGCAGTCCGCCGAAACCCGGCGCGTACCGTCTCACGCCGCGGCCGAGCGGGACGGCATCGTGTGGGCCTGGGGCGAACCGGACGCCGAACCGGTTCGGCGACCATTCGCCCTCCCTGCGGTCGAGGGCCCCGGCGCCGGCGAGGTGATCCTTCGGTGTGACCTCGAGTGCACCTTGCACGCTGCGCTGGAGAATGCGCTCGACGTTCCGCACACGGCCTTCCTCCATCGGGGGATCTTCCGCGGCGGCAAACCGCGCCCCATCACCGCGGTGCGCCGCCCGGTGGCCGACGGTGTAGAGGTGCAGTACTTCGGCGAGCCCGTGGGCATGGGACCGATCCGCCTTCGCGAGGACTCGGGCCGCACGTTCGACCACTGGGACCGCTTCTTCGTCCCTTCCATTGCCCAGATCGAGTACGCGGTCGCAGGCTGGTTCCGAATCGTCAACACGATCGTCCATCTTCCGCTGTCACCGTTCCGGACCCGGGCCTGGTTCGTCGTCCGCTTCCAGAGCCGCCTGCCGGCGGCCATGGTGCGGCCCGTCGTGTTGCAGCGAGGCAAGCAGATCCTCCGGCAGGACGCACACGCCCTGGCCCGGCAGACCGAGCGGATCCGCAGCCTCGGAGGCGAGCACTACGCGTCGACCGAGCTCGACCTGTTCGGCAATGCGATCCGGCACCTGCTGCGTCACGCCGAGCGCGATGAGTCGCCTCATGGCGGAGACGCATCCGCCGCCTCGGTAACGGAACGCACCGTCGTCTTCGAGGCGTGACGGCCGTGGTCCAGTCGGTCGTCGATGCGGAACGACTCCATCGCCGGTCCTTCGTGCTCGATCTGCATACGCACGGCCCCGGGTTCGTGCCACAGCCGTTCCGCACCGTCTGGCGTGGCGTCACCATTCGTGCCCCGGCGGAGGTCGGTTTCGACGTGCTGCGGAGGGCCGGGGTGGATGCTGTGGTCGCCAAGGCGGTGGGCGATCCAATCGTCACCCGCTGGTATGTCGGCCGGAGGCCCTGGGATGCGGTCGAGGCACAGCTGGCCCTGATCGAGCGGCAAGCCGTCGATGCCGGGGCTCTCGTCGCCCAGTCCGTCGAGGACTTGGTGGATGCCCGCGCTCGGGGCTTGCCTGCGGTGGTGCTTGGCGTCGAGGGTGCCGACGCCGTGGGCCGCGACGTCGATCGCATCGACGCTTGGTACGAGCGCGGTGTCCGCGTGATCGTCTTGGTGCATCTAGGCGACAACGTGCTGGGCACCACGTGCCTGCCGTGGCAGAGGTACGCGGGACCGTTGCCGGTTCGACGCCACGCCTCTCCAGGCCTCAGCCCCGTCGGGGCGCGGGTCGTCGAGCGCATGAACCAGCTCGGCGTGCTGGTTGACGTCGCCCATGCCGACCGTCCCACACTGCTGGGCGTCGTCGACGTTGCGACCGCTCCGGTGGTGTCGTCGCACAGCGGCGCCCGCACCCTGCAGGACTTCGCCCGCTACCTAGCCGACGATGAGCTACGGGCGATCGCGTCGACCGGCGGCGTGGTCGGACTCTGGCCCTACCGCACCCGTCGCTCCGGCGTCCGCAGCAGTCAGCGACTTGGTGGCTCACGCCCGACACATCGCCGGGATCGTTGGTCCTGAGCACCTCGCCGTCGGCACGGACATGAATGGTGTGCCCGGCGTCATGGCCGGATTCGATGGCGAGACCGATCTGCCGAAGCTGACGGCCGGGCTGCTCGGCGGCGGCTTCGCCGACAAGGAGGTTGAGGGGATCCTCGGCGCCAACGCGCTCCGCGTGCTCGAAGGGGTTGAAGTAGCGGCACGTCGAGCGCCGGCCTGACGGGCGCCGGCGGTGGTCAACGGACGTCGAGCACGACCTTGCCGAGCGCCGCACGCTCGTCAAGGAGCTTGAGGGCCTTGCCGGCGTGCTCGAGCGGGAATTGCGCACCGACTATCGGGCGAACCTGGCCCGCGTCGACCAGCCCGCTCACCGCGGCGCCGATCTCGCGCCAGGCGCTGGGCTTGCTCATGACGTACGCACCCCAGCCCGCGCCCACCACCTCGGTGTTGTTCAGCAGAAGCCGGTTCACCTTGACCTCGGGGATCGCGCCGCCGGTGAAGCCGACGACCAGCACGCGTCCGCCCTCGCGTAGCGAACGGATGCTGTCGGTGAAGCGGTCGCCGCCCACCGGGTCGAGCACGACGTCAACGCCGCCATCGGACAGCGCCTTCGCCTCGTCCTTCCAGGGACCGTCGGAACGGATGACCTCGTCGGCGCCGGCGGCCCTCGCAACCTCGGCCTTCTCGTCGGACGACACGACGCCGATCGTCCGAGCGCCGAGGCCCCTCGCGACCTGGATCGCGGCCGTACCGACACCGCCGGCAGCGCCGTGGACGAGAACCGTCTCACCCTCGGCCAGCCGGCCCCGAAGCTTCAGGCTGAAGTAAGCGGTGTGGTAGTTGAGGATCAAGCCGGCGCCCTGCGCGAAGTCCAGCTGAGCCGGGAGCCTGAACACCATCGATTCAGGGGCGACGGCCGTCTCCGCCCAGGCGCCGAGGAACGAGAACGCAGCCACGCGGTCGCCGGGCCGCACCGAGGCGCGCTCCGGAGCGCTCGTCACGACGCCGGCCACCTCGCTGCCGGGCACGAACGGCAGGTCCGGCTTGACCTGATACTGACCCCGCGTCTGAAGCAACTCGGGGAACGACACACCGGCAGCGTGCACCTCGACGAGCACGCCACTGCCCGGGGTCAGAGGGTGCGACGGCCCGGGCTCGGGCAGGTCGACAATGCGGAGCGCGCTCTCCGGCCCGGTCAGGTCGACGATCTGGACGGCCCGCATGCGGGCGGGCAGCCTACTGGAGGTCGAGTCCCGCCACGCATCCGGGCGGCGGATGCCGGCCCTCCCCTAGCGGAGGACGTTTCCGGAGGCCTGGAACTCCCCGCTGGGGGCGCTGTCGCCGCTGGTCGGCGCGACCGAGATCGCCAGCTCGCGGATGGTGGGTGGCAGCCGGAACGCAACCGTGTTCGTCCCGTCACGGCCCAGCATGCCGAGAGACACGGGCTCTGACTCGCCGACGGACCACAGCTGATATGCCCGCCCCTCCGGCAGGTCGTCCAGCGCATCCAGCAGTATGAACGCTCCGTCGTCGTCGGCAACGACCCGCGCGACCGGTTGGCCCTCACCGTCGGCGAGCGTGGCGAGAACGCCGTTCGGGTCGTCCGCCGCCTGCTGCGCCAGGCTCCCTATGTCGGCGTCGTCGTTGGAGTTCCCGAGGGCGAAACCGAGGAGCCCCGCAACGCCGGCCACGACGACGAGGACGGCGGCGGCGGCCACCCAGCGGGGAGGGGATGGACGTCGCGCGCGAACACGTGCCGCCCCGGCCAGAGGCGTGACCGGAGCGACTCTGTCGTCGCCATCCTTGCTGCCTTCGTCGAGGGGACGGCTCGACGCGGACTCGTCGCGTTCGGCCATGACGCGGCGTCCCGTGTGGGGGTCCGGTAGACCGGGAGCGCCGATCGCCGCGGCGATGTCCTGCCAGACCTCGGGCGGCGGGGCCTCGGCCGTAGCGAGCGCACCTAGCGCCTCCCGATGGCTGGCGAGCTCCGCGCTGCAGGCCGAGCAATGGGCGAGATGGTCGTCGACCGCAAGCCGCTCCGCGGGCTCGAGTGCATCGACGGCGTAGGCGGCCAGGTCATCCAGGGGGTGGTCGCTGACCGGGTCAACGTGGCTCACGTCATCACCCCCTCGACCTCGAGTGTTCGTCGCAGGTTCAGCAATCCACTGCGGAGGTGGTTCTTGACCGTGTCTTCGAGCGTGCCCAGGAGCCGAGCCGTCTCGGAGGTCGTGTGCCCGCCGAAGTAGGCAAGGAGGAGCGCTTCCCGCTCGCCGGGGACCAGCTGGTCGATCGCTCGCCTGCCCTCGTCGGTCAGCGCCCGGGCGTGAACGGCGATCTCGACTTCCGCCGAGGGCGGCGTCTGCTCGGTCCGAGCGTCACTGCCCTGGCGGCGCTGAGCGCCGTGCGAACGCACGATGTGGACAGCGCGGGCGTGCCCCTGCGCCACGAGCCACGACCGGAGTGCGCCCTCCGCGGGGTCGAAGCGCTCAGGGTGCGACCACAACTCGGTGAATACCGCCTGGCACACCTGTTTGGCGAGCTCGGCGCGGCCGCAGACCTGCCGGGCGACCGACCAGACCGCGCCGCCGTAACGGCGGTAGATCTCGCTCAGCGCCTCATGATCCCGGCCGCTGACCCCGACGACCAGAGCGTCATCGCCCGGTCCGTCATGCTCACGGCGCACCACGCGTCACCTCCGGCAAACCCGCCGACTCGACTGTATCGCCCGTCGGCACCGGCATGCGCACCCAGGCCGGACGCACGCAGCCAGGATCAGCCGAAGGTGAAGCAATACGCCTCGACGCCCGCTTCCTCGAACTCGATCTCGAAGATGCGGTCGGCAACAGGTCCGGGCTGGCGAATCAGCTGGTAGGTGCGCTGGTCGCTCACCTCCCCGCTGGCGTTCGGGTCCACGTCGCTGCCGTGAGCGTCGTTCGCGAGCTGGCCGTCGAGGAAGACGCGGAACGGGACGGACGCTCCCTGGGACGACGGACCCATCACGAGGTTCAGATCGCGTGCGTGGAACCGGAAGGCGATCCGTCCGCCGGGCTCGTTCAAGACCCCTGCGTCCCCGGTCAGCGTCCAGCTCCCCGAGAACCCCCAGGAGTTGAGGGGCAGCCGAAGGGGCGGCGCGTAGACCTGCGGCTGGTCGAAGCGAGCGACGTCTTCCTGGGCGAAGCCGGTGCTCTGGCGGTAGCCGACGTAGGTCTCCGGCGACTGCACCGTCAGCCAGTCGGCGGCCACTTCCAAGCCGCGGGGCTCGACCATCACCAGGTCCTCATCGATGTCGCCTGCGCCGGCGTGGAGCAGCAACTGCTGGATGACCATCTCGGTCATCGCGTACTCGCCCTCGCCGAAGTGATGGAACCGGATTCGGCCCTCGGCGTCGGCGATGTACACCGCCGGCCAGAAGTGGTTGGCGAAGGCGCGCCACACTGCGTAATCGCTGTCGATCGCGACCGGGTACTCGACGCCGAGGCCGCGCGATTGCGTCGTGACGTTGTCGACGTTCCGCTCGAAGCCGAACTCGGGTGTGTGGACCCCGACCACCGTCAGTCCGTCGTCCCGGTACTTCGCGGCCCAGGCCCGCAGGTACGGGAGGGTGCGCAGCCAGTTGACGCAGGTGTAGGTCCAGAAGTCGACGAGGACGACCCGTCCGCGCAGGCCCTCGGGGGTCAGCGGGTCTGAGTTGAGCCATCCCGTCGCACCCCCGAACGAAGGGAGGCGACCTTCGACCGGCAACGCAGGCCGCTCCCCTGCCAGGCGATGTGCGATCGAGCGGATGAGACCGGGTCTGCCCGAGGAGGCGGCCGTCGTCGCGGCGTCGGATGCGAGGTCAGCTGACCCTGTGCTGTCAGACATCGAGTCTCCTTCGGGCCACGGGTGCTTGTGTGCTTGATGACTGTTGCGGATGCCGTCCACGCCGTACAGCCCCCTCTGGGGACTACAGTGACCGGTCTGGCACCCGAGTCGTCCAGTACCCCCACCTCGCCGCCACCCCCGCCCCCGCCCCCGAAGACGGAATCAGGCTGGCGCGTGGACCCGGCGCCCGACGGACGTGGAACGCCCGCCCCGTCCAAGCGGCCCATGATCCCCTGGGGGAGGCGGTTCATCTGGTTCGTGCTTGCGCTCCTGGCGGTGAACCTCGTGCTCTCGTTCATGACCGGCCGGCCGGAGGAACGGAAGCGGGTCCCGTACCAGCCGTTCTTCGTCAACCAGGTCCAGGACGGCAACGTCAAGGAGATCAGCTCCCGGGCGGACTCCATCGAGGGCGAGCTGAAGAGCGAGGCGACGTTCAATCCGCCCGGCGACGCCAAGCCGGTGGCGGTCACGAAGTTCAAGACCGAGGTCCCGACGTTCATCGACCCTGCCGCGGTCACCAAGCTGCTCACGGATCAGAAGGTGGTGATCAACGCGGAGCCGCCGGACGAGGGCAGGTCGCTACTGGTCACACTTGTGCTCGGCTTCTTGCCGACCATTCTCCTGGTCGGGTTCTTCATCTGGCTGTTCCGTCGGCAGACGGGAGGGGGTGGCGGCGGGATCCTCGGAGGCTTCGGTCGTTCCACGGCGCGGCGGGTGACGCCGGGCGCCCGGGAACGAGTCTGCTTCAACGACGTCGCCGGGATCGACGAAGCGGAGCACGAGCTCGTCGAGGTCGTTGACTTCTTGAAGAACCCCGGGCGCTACACGAAGCTCGGCGCTCGGGTTCCTCGAGGGGTGCTGCTGTACGGGCCACCCGGGACCGGCAAGACGCTGCTTGCCCGCGCCGTGGCGGGCGAGGCGAACGCCGCCTTCTTTTCGTTGTCGGCCTCGGAGTTCGTCGAGGCGATCGTGGGTGTGGGTGCGTCGCGGGTGCGCGACCTGTTCAAGCAGGCCAAGGAGGCGGCGCCGGCGATCGTATTCATCGACGAGCTGGACGCGGTCGGCCGCTCTCGGTCGGGCAACGTCGGCGGGATCAGCGGCGGCCACGACGAGCGCGAGCAGACGCTGAACCAGATCCTCACCGAGATGGACGGGTTCGAGCCGGATACGAATGTGATCGTCCTCGGCGCGACCAACCGTCCCGAGGTGCTCGATCCGGCGCTGCTCCGCCCCGGGCGCTTCGACCGCCGTATCGCCGTCCAACCCCCCGACCGCAACGGCCGCGTAGGGATCCTGCGGATCCACACCCGCTCAGTGCCGCTGGCGCCCGATGTCGACCTCGACCGCGTCGCAGCCTCGACCCCAGGCGCGACCGGCGCCGACCTCGCGCTGATCGTCAACGAGGCGGCGCTGTTCGCCGCCCGCCGTGATCACGCCGCGGTCGAGCAGCGCGACTTCTCCGACGCAATCGAAAAGATCATCCTCGGCGCCGAGCGCCAGGTTGTGATGACCTACGAGGATCGCCAGCGCACCGCCTACCACGAGTCCGGTCATGCGCTCGTGGGCATGCTCACGCCGGGCGCCGATCCAGTGCGCAAGGTCTCGATCATCCCCCGTGGTCAGGCCCTTGGTGTCACGCTTGCCACTCCCGAGAGTGACCGTTACAGCTACCGCCAGGACGAGCTGGTGGCCAGGATCAAGGTGGCGCTCGGTGGACGCGCCGCCGAGAAGGTGGTTTTCGGCGACCTGACCACGGGTGCGGAGTCGGACATCCAGAACCTGACGCAGGTCGCCCGCAGCATGGTCGGTCGGTGGGGGATGAGCGATGCCATCGGGGCGATCGCGGTCACCGACGGCCGCGACGACGGCGTGTTGCTGCCGGGCGCGTCACCGGCCTCGGGCCCGACCCAGCAGCTGGTCGACCAGGAGGTCCGCCGAATCGTCGACGGCGCCGAGGACGAGGTGATCGAGCTCCTCAAGCGCGAGCGTGGGCGGCTCGAGACCCTGGCGCGTGCCCTGCTGGAGCGGGAGACGCTCGAGCAACCCGAAGCCTATGAGCTTGCGGGAGTCGAGCTTCCGCAACGCGACGCCGAGCCCGACGCCCCCGCCCCACGACCATGACCATGACCGGCACGACACGCCGGAGCCGGAGCGGAGCCGGCGCCGGCCTCGCCTCAGCCGAAGTAGCAGCACTCATCAACGTGTCGTCGTGGAAAGCAACTGCTGGACGAGCGCGTTCTTCAACCATCCTTCGTAGCGCGCCGGACCCCAGCCCCGGTCGGTGACGAAGAGCCTGTACACCTCAGGTGACATGAGGACGTGGATGATGTCGCCGGCGTCGCGCTCTCGCAGGTCGGCGCGCAGGGCGCCGGCTCGAGCGAGCGCTCGAGCGATCTGTCCCTGGCCTTGTTGGCGTTGCTGCGTGTACTGCCCGAGCAGGTTGGCGGCCTCCGGCTCCGAGGCGGCGGCGCTGGCCATGATCTGGTAGATCTGCCCGCTCCGCTGGTTGATCGCGACGCTGATCCGGGCGAAGCCGGCCAGGAGCTCTTCGGGATCGGCCTCTGCGAACAATCCCACGACCTCCAGGCGATCGACCACTGGGAGTGCCCGGTCGTCACCGGCGATCGACACGTCGAGGAGCGCCTTCAAGATGCCGAGCTTGGACGAGAACAGCCGGTACACGGTGGCCGGCGGGACGTCCGAGCGCTCGCTGACAGCTTCGATGGTCGTCGCGCCGTAGCCTCGGTCAACGAAGAGGGTCCGCGCCGCATCGACGACCGCCCGTCGGGCCAGGCGAGTCCGGGCCTGGCCCCCACCGTCGTCCACCCGATCGCGGCGCCCCTTGACGTTCCCACTCACACCATTGATACTACTACTCTCGTATTGAGAGTCATACTACCAATTCGTGAAACGGGCGGAGACCGCGGACGCAGGCTCCGCCTAGACGGATGGAGACACGATGAGCACGGCCAAGAGCACGGCCAAGACGGCGAACGGGCAGTCGCCCGGTCCGCATGTTGCCGACAGCCACGACGTGATCCGGGTGCACGGGGCGCGTGTGAACAACCTCAAGGATCTGAGCCTGGAGATCCCGAAGCGGCGGCTGACGGTGTTCACCGGGGTGTCGGGGTCGGGTAAGAGCTCGCTGGTCTTCGGCACGATCGCCGCGGAGTCGCAGCGACTGATCAACGAGACCTACAGCGCGTTCGTGCAGGGCTTCATGCCGTCGTTGGCGCGGCCCGAGGTCGACGTGCTCGAGGGGCTGACGACGGCGATCCTGGTCGACCAGGAGCGGATGGGGGGCGACCCCCGGTCCACGGTGGGCACCGCGACGGATGCCAATGCGATGCTGCGGATCCTGTTCAGCCGGCTGGGGCAACCCCATGTCGGCCCACCCAACGCGTTCTCGTTCAACGTCCCCTCGGTTCGGGCTTCCGGTGCGATCACGGTCGAGCGCGGGGCCAAGACGAAGAAGGAGAAGGCGACCTTCACCCGCCTCGGCGGCATGTGCCCGCGCTGCGAGGGCATGGGATCGGTCACCGACTTCGACCTGTCTGCGCTCTACGACGACAGCCTGTCGCTCAACGAGGGTGCGCTCACGATCCCCGGCTACAGCATGGAGGGCTGGTACGGCCGCATCTTCCGCGGCTGCGGCTTCTTCGACCCGGACAAGCCCATCCAGAAGTACACCAAGACCGAGCTCGACGACCTGCTCCACAAGGAGCCGACCAAGATCAAGGTCGACGGGATCAACCTGACGTACGCAGGCCTGATCCCGACGATCCAGAAGTCGTTCCTGTCGAAGGACGTCGACGCGTTGCAGCCGCACATCCGCGCCTTCGTGGAGCGGGCGGTGACGTTCACGACCTGTCCCGAGTGTGGTGGCACCCGGCTCAGTGAGGCGGCGCGCTCGTCGAGGATCGGGGGGATCAACATCGCCGAGGCCTGCGCCATGGAGATCGGCGACCTGGCGGTGTGGGTGCGAGGCGTCGACGAGCCGTCGGTGGCACCGCTGCTGGCGGCGCTGGGGCACACGCTCGACTCGTTCGTGGAGATCGGGCTGGGCTACCTGTCGCTGGAGCGCCCGTCGGGCACGTTGTCGGGCGGCGAGGCGCAGCGCACCAAGATGATCCGCCACCTCGGCTCCTCGCTCACCGACGTCACGTACGTCTTCGACGAGCCCACCATCGGGCTGCACCCCCACGACGTCCAGCGGATGAACGACCTGCTGCTGCAGCTGCGCGACAAGGGCAACACCGTGCTGGTCGTGGAGCACGAACCGGAGACGATCGCGATCGCCGACCACGTCGTCGACCTCGGCCCCGGCGCGGGCGCCGGCGGCGGCGAGGTGGTGTTCGAGGGCACCGTCGACGGCCTACAAGCCGGCGGCACCCTCACCGGCCGCCACCTCGACGACCGGACGTCCCTCAAGCCGTCAGTGCGCACGCCCACCGGTGCGCTGGAGATCCGCGGCGCCACCACCCACAACCTCCAGCACGTCGATGTCGACATCCCGCTCGGGGTGCTGGTCGTGGTGACAGGGGTGGCCGGGTCGGGCAAGAGCTCGCTGATCGACGGCTCGGTGTCGGGCCGGGACGGTGTCGTGTCGGTCGACCAGGGCGCCATCCGCGGCTCGCGGCGCAGCAACCCGGCGACCTACACCGGGCTGCTCGACCCGATCCGCAAGGCGTTCGCCAAGGCCAACGGTGTCAAGCCGGCGCTGTTCAGCGCCAACTCCGAAGGCGCCTGCCCCACCTGCAACGGCGCCGGCGTCATATACACCGACCTGGCCATGATGGCCGGCGTCGCCACCACCTGCGAGGAATGCGAAGGGAAGCGGTTCCAGGCCGCGGTGCTCGACTACCACCTCGGCGGCCGCGACATCAGCGAGGTCCTCGCCATGTCGGTGACCGATGCGGAGGAGTTCTTCGGCGCCGGCGAGGCCCGCACCCCCGCCGCCCACAAGGTCCTCGAGCGGCTTGCCGACGTCGGGCTCGGCTATCTGACCATCGGCCAACCGCTCACCACGCTGTCCGGCGGCGAGCGGCAGCGCCTCAAGCTCGCCACCTACATGGGTCACGACGGCGGCGTCTACGTCCTCGACGAGCCCACCACCGGCCTCCACCTCGCCGACGTCGAGCAGCTCCTCGGCCTCCTCGACCGGCTCGTCGACGCCGGCAAGTCCATCATCGTGATCGAGCACCACCAGGCAGTCATGGCGCACGCAGACTGGATCATCGACCTCGGCCCCGGCGCCGGCCACGACGGCGGCCACATCGTCTTCGAGGGCACCCCCACGGACCTCGTCACCAACCCCACCACCCTCACCGGACAGCACCTCGCCACCTATGTCGGAGGTTCCACCGCCGAGGTGCCGACTGCGACCCCGAGCTGAGTCGTCGCAATGAAGCGCTCGCCAAGGAGGACGGTGGAGTGGAGTTCGTTCCGTACCAACTTCTCGACGGGCAGCCGAGCCTCGTCGTGGACGGGTCGCCGGCACCGGGGACTGTCATGACCGTGAGGCAGTGGCCGGGTTCACGTAGCGGCCCCGCAGTTCCCGCTTGAGGACCTTTCCGGCCCCCGAGAGGGGGAGCGTGTCGACGAGCTCGACGCTGCGGGGCGCCTTGTAGGCGGCGACGAGGCCCCGGGTATGGGAGACCAGCTCGTCGGGTGTCACATCGACGTCAGGTCGCGGCCTGACGACGGCATGGACCCGTTGGCCCCACGTGGCGTCCGGGAGGCCGATGACCGCACAGGCGGCGACCGCCGGGTGGCGCCCGAGCGCGTTCTCGACCTCGACCGAGTACACGTTTTCGCCGCCCGTGATGATCATGTCCTTGATCCGGTCGACGATGAAGATGTAGCCGTCGTCGTCCATGTAGGCGGCGTCGCCGGTATGGAGCCACCCGTCGCGGACGGCGGCCGCCGTCGCGTCGGGCTTGCCCCAGTAGCCCGCCATGACGTTGCCGCCCCTCGCGGCGATCTCCCCCACCGTGCCCGGCGGCACCTCCACACCGTCGCCGTCGACGACCCGCACCTCGGCGTGGGCAGCCGTCCGACCCGCCGAGCGCAGCCGATCCCCGCGCCGGTGGTCCTCGTTGCTCAGCGCGCTGATGGAGCCGAGCTCGGTCATGCCGTACACCTGGATGAAGTCGGCATGCGGGAACGCCTCCATGGCTCGCTGCAGAAGCGACTCGGTGACGGGCGACGCCCCATAGGCGAGCGTCGTCACGCTGGTGAGGTCGTAGGTGGCACGCCCGGGGTGGTCAACGAGCGCCTGGAGCATGGTCGGGACGATCACGATGCTCGTGACACGGTGCTGGTCGATCGCGACCATGACGTCGTCGGGGTCGAACCTGGGGACGATCACGTGCGTGCCCCCGACGATCGACTGCGAGGCCCAGGTGTGGAGGCCGAGCATGTGGAACAGGGGGGCGGCGTGGAGCACACGTCCGCCCGGCCGGACGACAGGGCACGTGGCCTGCGTTCCGAGGACAGACGTGAGCAGGTTGGCGTGGGTGAGCGCCACGCCTTTCGGGTGCCCGGTCGTGCCGCCCGTGTACATGACGGCGGCGACGGCCTCCCCACCGCGGCGCGCGTCGCAGATCGGCGGCGCCACCTCCATCAGGTCCTCGTAGTGCAGGGCCCCCTCCGGGGTCGGACCGTCGGCGGCGAGGACGACCGCGCGAAGTCCCGGGTGCCCGTCCAGGAGCTCGGGCACCATCGGCGCAAACGTGTCGTCGACGACGAGGATCGAGGTGTCCGAGTCGCGCAGGGCATAGGCGATTTCGCTCGGGTGCCAACGGGTGTTGAGCGGGTTGACCATGCCGTTGGCCCAGGGGATGGCGAGGAGCAGGTCGACGTACCGGTCGGAGTTCAGCCCCAGGATGGCCACCCGCTCACCTTCGGATACGCCGAGCGAGCGCAGCCCGCCGGCAAGACGGGCGACCCGGTCGGCCTGTTCGGCGGCGCTGCGGACCCGATTGCCGAAGACCGTCGCGGGCGCGTCCGGCGAGTGGCGGAGCGAACGGTGGAGTCCCTGGGTCAGGTACATGGTGATTCCTCCATGAGTCGCTGTGAGAGGGTCGTGTCAGGCCGACAGCCGCTGCAGCCCGAGGACGTAGAGCTCGCGGTGACGGACGTCGTCGATCCGTTCGAGGACCCTGTCGAGGTCGTCGTGCACGGAGAGCTGGCGTCCTGACAGCGCGTCGTAGCCTCCCGACGAGAGGCGCACGACGAGATCGACGGCCGTGGCCGGGTCCGTTCCCCGTCCCTCGTCGAGCTCGCGGCGGATCCAGGCATGGACGCGGCCCAGGCAGGAGCCGTATGGCGTGTCGTGGGCAAGCGCCGCCTCGGAGAACCCGATCGGGAGGATGCCCGGGTTGACGCCGAAGACGCTGATCCCGTGCCGCCGGGTCTCGAAGGCCAGGTTCTCGGTGAGCTTGACGACCGCGGCCTTCGAGACCGAGTACGCGGAGACGCCGGGCCACCGGAACACACCGGCGTGACTCGTGATGTTGACGATCCGCCCCCGCCGACGGGCCACCATGTCGGGCAGGACGGATCGGACACAGGCGAAGGTGCCGCCCAGGTTGACCCCGAGCGTCTCCCACCAGGAGCCGGGATCGACCTCCCACGACGGACCGGCCGGTCCGGGGACTCCGGCATTGTTGACGAGCAGATCGACCGGACCGAGTCGGCGACGGAGCCGTGCGATGGCCGTCCGGAGGGCCTGCTCGTCCCCGACGTCGGCCGGGATCGCGGCGGCGACGCCGCCGGACGCCTCGATGAGATGGCGTGATCTCTCGAGCTGGTCGCCCGATCGTGCCACGAGCCCCACCGCGAAGCCGTTGTCGGCGAGGGCCTGAGCGACGAGGCGACCGAGGCCGCGTCCACCACCGGTCACGATCGCCACTGGCAGCGTCCGGTCCTGCGCGTCGCGCCGCACGCGGTCTCGGCTGCGAGGAGGCGACATCGCCGCGATCCACCGGCCCGCCGGCCGGCCGAGGTAATGGGCGGCCAACCCACCGCCGCGGCCGCCGATCCGTCGCTTCCTCCGTTGCTGGGTGCTCATGCCCAAACGGGCGTGACATGGGCGTTCCCCTCATGTGGCACGCGCGTGGACCGCTCGCCGTCCGAGGCTGGATTGCGGACCGAGAGGCTTCGTTGCTCATCGTTGGCCGCTGACGAACACCGCCTTCATGACGGATCCGTTCGCGACGTCCCGCGTGGCAGTGGCGTGGTCTTCGAGTGGGTACGTGGTCACCAGATCACCGAGGCGGAAGCGTTCGAGGAGCCTGGGCAGCAGACGCACGTACTGGACGAGGTGACCCCCGGTGAACGCCCACGAGCCGACCACGTCGAGGTTGCGGTAGACGATCTGGTGGGGGTTGATCATGGTGTCGCCCGCATTGGTGTACTGGCCGATGACCAGGTACGAGCCGCCCCGGCGCACGAGCCTCAGGCCCTCGCCGACAGCCTCAGGGACGCCGGTGCACTCGATCACCAGGTCGGCACCGCCCTCGGTGATGTCGACCATGCCGGCGATCGTGGCGTCGTGGTCGACGGATTCGACGATGTTCACGTGACGGCTCCCGATGCCCAGCTCCGCAGCCAACCGCAGCCGCGACTCGGGTCCGCCGACCATGATCACTTCCGCCGCCCCCGCGAGCTCGGCGAACGCGGCCGCCGCCAACCCGACGGGGCCGCTGCCCTGCACCACGACGACCTCCCCCACGCCGACCGGCCTGCGATCGAGCATGGCGCGCAGGACGGTCGGACCGGCGCAGGCGAGTGACATCGCGTCGAGCGGATCGACGCCGTCCCCGACCCTGACAACGGTCGTGCCGGCGCGCAGGTAGATGCAATCGGCCCACGAGCCCGACAGCGCAGGCTCGGCGGTGGTGGGTCGGTTGACTCCGTAGGTCTGCCGGTTCACGCAGAGTGTCGAGTCACGGTGGACGACGCATGGGCGGCAACGTCCACACGCGATGGACGAGGCCCACATCACACGGTCGCCCGCCCGCAACGGGTCGCCGTTCACATCCCGCTGCAGGTCGGGGCCGAGCTCCTGCACGACGCCAAGCCCCTCGTGGCCCAGCACGAGCGGTGTGGGAACATCGAGATGTCCCCGCTGGAGGTGAATGTCGGTTCCGCAGATCCCGCCGTAGGTGCTGGCCACGACGAGCCCGCCCTCCGGCGCCGGCGGTACGTCGAACTCGTCCAGCACGAGCGGCTCGCCGAATCGATGCAGCACCACAGCACGGCTCCTCCTCACACGGCCATCTCCTGTCTCGTCCCGACGGCGGGCTCGCCGATTCACTGGCATTCGCGTGACGGCACGCTCGCCACTCCATTGCCATTCGCGTGACGGCCGCGTGCCGCCTCCGTGTCACCAAGGACCCAGCGAGCTGCCGAGCCGGGAACGCTGACACCCCACACGCCGGAGCCAACCCGTCGCACCCGAGGCGATGGGGTTCCGCCGCCGGGGGGCGGAGGCAATGGGTTCCAGGCCCGGAACCCATGACCTCGCCCTCGGGCCGACGGAACCTATGACCTCGGGTCGATGGAGCCGCGTCCCCCACCGACCCACCGCCCAATGCACGGCTACGCGGTGCGCTCCCGAACGATGTCGCGGGCGACCCGGATGAACTCGCGCCGCCGCGGGTCTGATGCGCCGGGAGCCGTGACGAGGACGACCCGGACGGGAGGCAGGCCCGCGATCGGGATGCGCACGATGTTCGGGAGCCTGAAGTAAGGCGCCACCGGTAGGGTCGGCGCCACGGCCCTGCCCCGGGCGACCAGCACCGCCAGCTCGTTGGTGGTTGCTGGGAACGGCCGCCAGCGCTCGATGCGTCGACCACTGGGTGTCCGCAACGGGATCCACGCTTCCTGATGGTCGTCGGGCAGCATGCTCGGCGCCGCCACCGGGTAGTCGCCGAGGTCCTCGATCTCGATCTGTGTGCGGCGCATCGCCAGAGGGTGGTCACGCGCGACGGCGAGCACCCGTGGCTCGGTGTCCAAGGTCGCCGCGACCGCGATCCCGGGAAGCTCCCGCAGCAACGTCGTCGCGATGAAGTCGATCTCACCGCTCCGGAGGGCTTTGCAAACTTCCTCAGGCGGCGTCGCCGCGAACTGCACGTGGCAGTCGCGGTGGCGCGCCTCGAAGGCGTCGATGATCTGCACGAGCCCCTCGCCACCGACGTTGGGAAACATGGCACTGATCCGAACCGCGCCGCTGAGGCGCGGCGTCGCTGCCTGTTCGCTCGACCGGCCGCGTTGGGCGGACGCCGGGGCCAGCTGGTCTCGAGTGTGCCCGCCGTTCGTGCCCGTCGGTGCGGAGACGCGAGCGACGGGGGCGGAGGGCTCGGCGACCCCGTCCACTACGCCGAGCTCACCGCCTCCGTTCGACCAGACGACCGGCGACCGCACGTCGGGGACGTATGAGCACGTCACCCCGCAACTGACCGTGGTCCGCAGCGCACCCGCGATCTCTGGACTGACGTCGTCGATAGCGTCGACGGCTCGCTTGACCGCCTTGCTGACCGACGATCGTGCCCGCTCGGTGGGATCGGTGAATGCACGGGCCCGCCCGCCAAGCCCCGTGGCCGCCTCGAGCTGATCGACCAATGCGTCCAGCTCGATCCGAGCCAACTCGGCCCGCGCGGGGTCGTTGTCGGCCTCGGCCTCGGCCAGGGCACTGGCCAACTCCTGCGCCCGGGCCTGGTAGGCGGCTCGAGCCTCGGCGTCCAGCAGCTCCTGTGGGCTCGGGGAGCCGGGCGCCATGCCCTCGGTCGCCAGGGTAAGCGCCGGGATCGCCTGGCCCGGCCGCGTGAGCAGCTCGGCCAGGTAGCGCATGCCGACGAGGTTCGGCACCCGTACCCGACGACCGTCGAGCGCGAGGACCCAGCGCCTGCCATCTAGGTAGACCGCCCCCTGGCGGACCGGGTGATCCCCCCGGTTGCGGTCGGCGGCGGACAGCGCTGAGCGAGCCTCCTGCCAGGTTGCGGCCCGCACGGTCATACCGATCCGCGATGCCTCGGTGACCGCCCGATCGAATAGGGCAGCAGCGCGCTCACGGTCCGTGCCCCGGCCCCGCTGGACGAGCGCGAAGGCGAGGTCGGCATGGGCGATGATCGCCATCGGGAGGTGCCCGATTCGGCGGTCCTCCTCGATCGCCCGCTCGAAGTGCCCAACCGCCCGGTCGAGGTCGCCAAATGCTTGGGCCGCGACGCCCAGCGCCCGCTCCGTCGAGCCCAGGCAAAGGACGGCCGAACCGCCGAGCGTCGGCAGGTCCGCGTAGGGCACCAGCAGGTCGTAGGCCTGATGGGCCAGGCGGGCGTCCTCGAGTGCGGCCGCCACCTCGGCGATCGCAGCCATGCCCACCAGCCACGAGCTCGATTGCGGCAGTTGGGACGGGTCGTCACCGACGAGCTCGGCCACCATGGCCCGGGCCCGTCCCTGGCGACCGGCATGGGCCAGGAACGCCGCGGCCGTGACCCTGAACGCGAAATCGCCGTCGACCACGCCCGGCAGTGTCGTCACCCGCTCGGCCAGCTCCGCAGACTCCGCGGACCGGCCCTGGATCCAGCCGATCCCGAGGACCTGGGCGCCGTGGTAATTCAGCGCGTTGACCTCTCCCGCGGCCTCACCCAGGTCGCGGGCACGCTCCGCGGCGACGGCGGCCTCGTCGAGCTGGCCCGCCCGGATGAGCAGCATGGCGTCGACGACGGCGATGTTCGCCAGGATGTTCTGCGACTCGACCGTGCTTGCCCGGGCCCGCACCTCCTCGAGCGCCGACACCGCACGCGCATCGCCGAGGTGCAGGAGATCGATGGTACGGAACCACATGCCCATGAGGCCGAGGATGCGGCACCCCGTGTTCGCTGCCACCTCGACCAGCTCGTCGGCGATCGCCAGTCGGGACCCGCTGTGCTCGGGCGTGAGGACGACGTGATGCCACAGCGCCAGCGCCTCGCCCAAGGCCAGAGGGTCGCCGAGACGGCGAGCCGCCGTGACGGCGACGCGGAGGGCGTCGAGTGGCACCCCGTCGATGACCGCCTCGGCCGCCAACCTGGCGTCCAGCCGGGTACGCAGCGACACCGCCTCGTCGGGCAACCCGGCCAGGGCGGCCCGTTGCAGGCCCAGCACGCGGGCGCGTTCGTCGGGCAGCCGCTGTTCCTTCACGCCGTGGCCGCCGAGCCCCAGGGCAGCCTCGGCGAAGAGAACGGGATCGCCTTCGTCGCGGGCCACTGTTACCGCCCGGTCGAAGCGGGCTCGAGCCTCGTTCATCCGGCCGCAGCGCAGTGCCGCCTCGGCCCAGCGCACCAGCAGGCCCGCGGGCGGCGCTCCGATCGTGGATCGCTCATGGAGGTCGACCGCCGAGCTGAGCAGGGTGTCGGCCTGCTCGTAGCCGAACGATTGGGTCATCGCCTCCGCAGCATCGACGCATGCGGCGACCGCCCGCCGAGCGTCGTCAGGCGAGCGAGGCGCCGCGGCGAGGGCATGGTTGGCCCGGCGCACCGCCCTGTCTCCCGAGGGCGCTCCCTCGGCTCCGCCGAAGGAGGCGGCTGCCGCGTGTACGGCCAAGCGGTCGTTGCCGTCGAGGGCGTCTTCGAGGGCCGAGCGGATCACCTCATGACCGAATGCGAACCGATGGGTGCCCTCGGAGACGAGGAGCCCCGCTGCCGCGCCTTCGTCCACCGCGTCGAGCACCGCGGCCGGCTCACAGCCGGCGACGTCCGCGACTACGGCGACCGACGGATTCGGGCCGAGCACCGCGCCGGCCTGCAGGATCCGCCGCGACTCGGGACTCAGCCGGGCCAGCGCCATGTCGATCGCAGTGTGTATGCCAGCGGGCAGGGCGCCGGCGTCAGTTCCTCGTGTCCCGAGTGCGGCGACCCTACGCAGGGCTAGGGGATTCCCACCGGTCATCCCGTGCACCGCGGACTTGACACTGGCGTCAAGACCAGCGAGCCCGTTGACGTCGAGAAACGCCGTCGTCTCCTCGGGGCCGAACGGCCGCAGCACGATCGGCACGCCATCCGCTTCGATCTCTGCCAGCAACCGGGCGGAGTCCGGGTCATCCGCTCCACCGCTTCGGCAGGTCAGCACGAACGTGAGCGCCAGGTGCGGCAACGACCGGGCGATGAATCGGGCCAGGAGCAGCGCCGCGGGGTCGGCCGCGTGCGCGTCGTCGACGACCAGGCAGACGGGCGAGCCGGCGCACGCCTCGGCCATGTGGGCGGTGACCGCCTGGAAGCGGACGAAGCGATCGGCGTCGATTGCGGGTCGTCCGGGTTCCCGACTCAGCACTCCGACCGCCGCGTCCCCGCACAGCTCACGGAGGATCGGTTGCCACGGCCAGAACGGCGGCGCACCTCCATCGACCCAGCAACGTCCGTTGACCACGGTGAACCCTCGGCGTTGGGCGATGGTCGCGACTTCGTCACAGAACCGCGTCTTGCCGATCCCGGGCTCGCCCGAGACCACCAACAGCACGCCCCGCCCATTGGCCGACGTCGTGAGTGCTGCGTCGAATTGCCGCAGCTCGTCGGCCCGCCCGACGAACTGCTCCGCCGCAGCAAGTCGTTTGGACACCGAGCGGACCACGATACAGGGGACGGGGAACCGTCCGGCAACACATTTGGCCCAGGCGCTGCTGGCCGTGCCGGTTGCCGCTGCGGTTCGGCGTCAGGCGGCGTTGCGGCGGGCGAGGACGTAGGTGCGTTGGGTGTCGATCTCCTCGGGATAGGAGGCCCGGACGAGTACGGCCTCGGTCGTGAACCCCGCGTGGTCGAGCCGATCGGTCACCTGGCAGGCTTCGAGGAAGCGAAAGTCGAGGTCGACCTCTTGGTCCCACCATTCGTCGAGGTGGCGGACCTCCTCGCCTGTGTGGAACGCCGCGAGCACTGGCCCACCGCGGGCCACGACGCGCGCCAGCTCCTGCGCGGCGGAGTCGAGTCCGTCGTCGTCCAGGTGGATGAGGCAGTAGAAGGCCGTCGCCCCGCCGAGAGTCGCGGCACCGAAGGGAAGTGATGCCAGCGACGCCGCCACCGCGTTCACGCCCAGTCTGTGGTGGGCGATCGTCGCCATGTTCGGCGCGAGGTCCAGCGCCAGAACGTCGGCGCCGCGTCCGGCCAGGAACGACGCGACGTGTCCGGGTCCGCCGCCGAGGTCCGCGATGGGCCCATGGCCGCCGCGGCGCACGTCGGCGGCGAGCACCGCCAGCAGGGCCCGGTCGAGTGGCTTGTAGCCCAGCTCGTCGACGAACTCGTCGGCGTATCGGCTGGCAACACGGTCGTAGGAACGGCCGATGTTGCTCGGATCGAGGCCGCTCCGCGAGCGAACGCGGAAGTCATCCGTCATGGCATCGTTCCTGTTCATGGTGGGCGATGGCAATCGCGGGCATCTCCTACGGTCCAGCGCACCGCGAAGCGCCGAGCTCGACGAAGTCCGCGCTCCCGGAGGGCTTCGGACCTCAGGTTCATCCCTGAGGGCGTGACGGATCCGTGACGCCTCGACGGCACGGCCGGCAGGATGATCGTCACGTCCAAGGCCGTGTTGTACCCCGTGTCGTCGTCAGTCAGGTGATGATGGCTCCACACGTGATGTTGATCGCCGACGCCGTGATGGTGCGAGCGCTGTCGGAGGCCGCGAAGGCGGCGACATTGCCGACGTCTTCCAGCACCGCTCCGCGACCCAGCAGCGTGGGCGCCACCAGCGACTCCACGAGAGCATCGCGACCCTCGAAGTCGGCGGGGATCGAGTCGATCACACCGCCGGTCAAGAGCGACACCACCCGGATGCCATGGCGGCCTAGCTCGCTCGCCAGCTGCTTGCGCAGAGCCTCGACGGCGGTCAGGGAGATCTGGAAGCCACCGATGTTGTAGTCACGGATCGGGTCACCTTCGCCGCCGAACATCAGGATGACCCCCGAGCTCTGGCGGATCATGTGGCGGCCGGCGGCGCGTGCGGTGATGTAGGTCGAGCGCATGGCGTTGTGGATCGGCCGCTCGAAGTCGGCGAGCTCCATCTCCACCAAGGGCGTGCCCTGCACGTCGCCGGTGGAGATGAGGTTCATCGACACGTCCAGGGGTTCCGTTGTCCCGCACCAGCTCGTCGGCGTGTGCGTCCACGGCACCCTCGTCGAGGGCGTCGACCTGCGCAGTCGTCGCCGTGCCACCCTGCGCACGGATCTCCGCCGCCACCTTGTCCAGCTTGGCCACGGTGCGACCGGCGAGGTGCACCGTGGCGCCCTCACGGGCGAAGGCGCGTGCGACCGCACCGGCGATGGTGCCGCCGCCTCCATAGATCACTGCGTTCTTCCGTTCCAGCAACATCACACTCCTTCTCTGGCAGGCATCGTGGAATTGGGTACCGGTCTAGGACGACTGGGACCCCTGGCACTCATCGGTCCTGGGACGGCAGCCGTCGATCAGCCCCGAACTCGGCGCGACGTGCGGGAAACATGTTGTGATGGACCGGCGTACCGACGCTGAGGTGATCGCATCGTCGATGACTGCGCCGTCGTCGTTCGGCGAGCTGTTCGATCGGCACGCCACGACGATGTTTCGGTACTTCGTGCGCCGCGTCGGGCCAGACCAGGCCGACTCCCTGCTGGGGGAGCTCTTCCGCGTCGCGTTCGAGAAGCGAGCCAGCTTCGACACCGCGCGACGCGAGGCCCGGATGGGCCGAGGCGATGACGACGAGGGGATGCTCGCCTGGCTTGAATTCGGCGACGGTGTCGTCATGATCGGTAGGGCGACGCCCGCCACGCGGGAGGTCCACCACCTGTACAGCCCACGCCAGGGTGGCCACGCCACGGTGATGATCAACGTCGCGGTTCGAGCCATCGACGCCCACTACGCACACGCGGTCAGCGAGGGCGCCACCATCACGATGCCGATCGAGGACGCCTTCTATGGCTTCCGGCGATACGAGGCCGACGACTTGGAAGGCCACCACTGGCATTTCCACGAGTCCCTCGCCGACGTCCGAGCTCGCGAGGAACAGGCTGGGTGACGCAGCCCGAAAGTTGGCCACGTGCCCTCGAAGTGCGTGGCTGACTTGTGGGGCGGAGCGGCCGCGATTGTCACTCGTAGGTGAGGGCTCGGGCGGGGGGTCGGTGGGCCCAAAGGCGGGCCGGAAGGGTGACCAGGGCGGCGAAGACCAGCGGGACGATGGCCGCGATCGCCAGCAGGGTAGTGGTCGGGACCGGGACCGGCGGGAGGTCACCGCCGTCCATCACGCTCCACAAGCCCAGCCCCAGCGGAAGGCCCACGACGACCGCCAGCAGGGACGCCCCCAACTGGGACACGACCAGCGTGGCCGTGGTTTGGCGCGGTGTCGCCCCCACGGCCCGGAGGGTGGCGTGGTTGCGGGCGCTGTCGCGGGCGGCGAGAGCGGCGATGATGAGGGCGTTGATCGTGGCCAGCACGAGCAGCAGCCCGGCGGTGCCGAGCACGATCGTCCGCACCTGCTCGTAAAGGCTGTCGACCGCGGCGGCGCTCAGGGCCTCGCCCGGTGACGCCGACGTCGCGCTCGCGGCGTCGAGGCGGGCGAGGCTGGGCCGCAGCCCGGCGGCCACCACGATCATGGCCACCGCCAGGCTCAGCCCGACCGCGTTGGTCAGCAGGCGACCGGGACGCCGCCAGGCGGAGCGCAGGCCGAGCACCCCGACGAGCGGCAGGCCCGGGGTCGCCGCCCAGCGGGCCATGTGGCCCGGGCGCCGGGGCGGACGGGCGCCGCTCGCCAGGGAGCGCACGGTGCTGTGCCGCAGTCCCCGCACCGCGGGCCGGACGGTCGCCAGCACCACCACCGCAGCGGCCACCCCGGCCACGATCGCCACACGCCCCCACGTCAGCGCAGGCGTCTCGGGCTGGCCGAGGACGGTCTGCGACGCCTCGGCCAGGCGAGGGGCCACGACCCGACCGGCGGCCAGCCCCACCAGCGTGGCCAGACCGGCGAGAGCCAGGTTCTCGACGAGCAGGGCCAGCACCACCTGGCGGGGGGTGACGCCGACCGCCTTGAGTGTGCCGATCTGGCGGGTCTGGGCGGCCATCCGTCCGGCCACGATGACCGCCGCGGTGGCCACGGTGAGCAGGCCGACGAGGACGCCGGCGGCGAACAGCGTTCCGGCCAGGATGTCGATGTCGGAGTGCGAGTCGGCCCGGCGTTGGCGCCACGTCTCCAGCGACAGTATCGAGGTCTCGCCGATGGCCTCGATGTCCCGGTGGGCGGCGGCGAATGCCTCGGCGTCGTCGGGGTCGTTCAGACGCAGCTGCATCTCGATCCCCTCCTCGGTCAGGCCGATTCGGCGAAGGGTCTCGCCGGTCACAGCGGTGACCCAGATCTGCGCGGGCCGACTGAGCGGGAAGCGGCCCCGGCTCACGGTCATGGCCACGCCCCGCACCGCCACCTCATGGCCCTGGACGCTGATCGTTCCGCCCGGCCCGACCTCCAGCGCGTCGGCCAGCCCCTGCTCGAGAACCACGCCGTCGCTGCCGGCCGAGAGCCACGACCCGGCGGTGATCAGGGGTTGATCGACGGCCGTGCGGCCCGCGCCGCGGATCTCAGCGGTGAGGTCCTCGGTGCCGCCGTCCACGTCGAGCAGCCCGTAGAGGTGGGTCCAGGGTCCGCCAACGGCCCGGACTTCGGGGGCAGCCGCCAACTCCGCGAAGCGAGCCCGAGTCGCGTCGAGATCGACGTCGGCGCGGTCGACGTCACGGTCGCGGTAGTAGGCGGCGCTCACGTGGAAGCCGTCGGTGGCGGCCCAGACACGATCCCACGGGCGGTCGGCGCTGCCGTAGAGCGCCATGCCGGCGCCGAACATCCCGGTGGCGAGGGTGAGCGTGAGCAGCAGCAGCACGGCCTGGGCGGGACGGCGCCGCACGTTGCACCAGGCAAGCCGCACGGCGAGGCGGAGCGACCGCATCAGCGTGCACCCTCGGCGTCTCCGAAGTCCGCCAGCCCGGCGAGGACGCTCCCGACCGGGGAGACGCCACCGAGGTGGGTGTGGCCGACCACCGCCCCGTCCCGCATGCTCAGCAAGCGATCGGCGGTGCTGGCCACCCGTGCGTCATGGGTGACCACCAGCAGGCTCTGGCCGCTCGACCGCAGGTCGGCGAAGAGCCGCAGGATCTCGCCGGTGGCCCGGCTGTCCAGGTTGCCGGTCGGCTCGTCGGCCAGGATGAGCAGGGGGTCGTTGATCAGCGCCCGGGCCAGCGCGACCCGCTGGCGTTCGCCGCCGGACAACCGGTCGGGCAGGTGGTGGCGGCGACCCGCGACATCCAATCGCTCGAGCAGCTCGACGGCCCGGCAGCGGGCCCGGCGACCCGAGGCGCCGACGAGCAGGGCGGGGAGCTCGACGTTCTCGAGTGCGGTGAGCTCGTCGACCAGGTTGAAGCTCTGGAAGACGAAGCCGATCGTGCGGCGCCGCACGACCGACCATGCGGTCTCGGACAGCCGCTCGACCCGGCGGCCGTCCAGGACGATCTCGCCGGCGTCGGCGCGCTCGAGCCCGCCCAGCAGATGGAGCAGCGTTGACTTGCCACAGCCGCTGGGGCCCATCACCGACACGGTCTCCCCGGCGTCCACCGCCAGGTCGACCCCGTCGACCGCCCGCACCGGCACGCCGTCGGCCGAGTAGGTCCTGGTCAGCCCCGTGGCCTCGATGATGGGGCGGCCACCGGGGGCGCTCATCGGGTGCTCCACTCGAGCCAGCGCTGCTCGCACACCTCGAGCCAGCGGATGTCGGCCTGGAGGCGCAGGGCGGCGCCCTCCAGCAGCAGGCCGCCGTGGCTGTCGGGCGGCTGGGCGAGGGTCACCTCCTGCACCTCACGCAGCTGGCGCAACAGTTCGTGGCGCTGCGCGTCGATGAGCGCCACGGGATCGGCCAAGCCGGCCGCCGCCGCCGCAACCAGCTTGAGGTGGAAGTCGGTGGGGGTCACCTTCGGCCACGACAGGTCCCCGAGCCACTCGGCCACCCGCTCGCGGCCGGCGGCGGTCAGCTCGTACACCTTCCTGTCGGGGTGGCTCGACTGGCCGACTTGCTCGACGGCGACGAGCCCGGCCTTCTCCAGCCGGCCCAGGGTCACGTACACCTGGCCAGGATTGAGTCCCTGCCCCGGCGGTCCCAACGCCTGGACCAGCCGTTGGCGCACCTCGTACCCGTGGGCCGGCTCCTTGGCCAGCAGCGCCAGGATCGGATCTCGCATAGCTGATATCTATAACTGTTATACGTGGAAGTCAAGGGCTGGCCCGCCCTCATCCGGTCACATGGCGCATTCCGAACCCTTGAGCGGCGGGCGGTGCAGGGTCCGTGGCGTGACAGCGCCCAGGCATCGGAAGGGGAACAAGCATGTCTCCGCTCGACCGAACCACCAACCGCCGCGGTCGAACGCTGGCCATCGTGATCGCCGCGATCACCCTCGTGACGGTTGCCGGTTCGTCCTCGCCGGCGGCCGCCAAGGCACCGCCCACACAACAGGAGCCCCCGCCGGTCGTCGGCGCCGGCGGCGCCGAGCTCGGTCCGGGTGTGGGCTCAGCGGAGCGACGGCACGGCCGCGCCGTCGCCGACTCCGGAGGTGGATTCATCTACCGCAACGGCCGGTACACCCCGCTCGACAGCGTGGATGACCTGATCACGGTCCACCTCACGATCAACAACCGGGGGCAGACCGCCGGCCCCTACCTCCGAAGCCTCGACCCGTTCGATCCCGGCGGCTTCGTGCGCAACCAGAAGGGTCGCTTCACCAGGTTCGACGTGGCGCCTGGGCCCTCGACCCTGGTGTACGACGTCAACGATCGCGGCACGACCGTCGGTCAGTACGGCGATGCTGAGACGCTCGAAGGCGGCTCCTTCGTGCGCAAGGCCAACGGCGAGGTCACCACCGTCGATGTCCCGGGCGCGTCGTCCGCCGATGCCGTCGGCATCAACAACCGGGGAGCGGTGGTGGGGTCCTACCTCGATGCCGACGGCGTGAGCCACCTCTACCTGATGGACCGCAGCGGGGTGACCACGATCGATCCCCCGGGTTCTCCCGACGACCCCGACGCCGCCAACGTCTTCGTGGCGGACGTCAACGACCGGGGCCAGGTCGTCGGTTGCTACGCCGACGCCAACCGGACCTACCACGGGTTCCGCTACGACAAGGGGCGGTTCACGAGGATCGATCCACCCGGTGCAGCCGACGTTCCCAAGTACGCCACGACGTGCGCCTTCGGCATCAACAACCGCGGCCAAATCGTGGGCCAGTACGTCGACGCCGCCAGCACGCTGCACGGGTACCTGTGGCAGCCCGGGCGGGGCTTCAAGACGATCGATCTACCGCGCGGCGCTCAGCTTGTCGGTCCTGCCGGTGACAAGGGGACCATCGCCGCTGACATCAACGACCGCGGCGAGATCGTTCTGCCGCTCCCAGGAGGCTTCTTCAAGGGACGGACCGCGAACCTCGAACCCTGAGAGCACAAGCCCTCGCCGACCATGCCGAGCGTCAGCGGCGCAACCTCTCGGCGTTGGCGAGGGCGGGCTCCATGTGCTCGAACCACCTGGCGAGTGCCTCTCCCATGCGGGGGTCCCTCATGTGGTCGTTCATGCCGCGGGTCGTGTTGAGCCGGCACGTCCCCAGCCAGGCGGCCAGGTCCGGCTCCTGAAGCATCCGAGTGATGACGCGGAAGCCGCCCTCGAACACGCTGATCCAGTCAGTCGACTTGCTCGGGTAGGCCGTCGGGGGACAGAGCCGGTTCTTGTCGGCGTCGTCCCCCCGGGCCGCCTCGACGAAGCCGACCAGGGCGGCGTTGAAGGTGGTGAAGCCGCCCATGAGCGACTGGGGCGTTACTCGCCCCACTTCGAAGATCGGCCGGGGGGCCACCTCCCGCAGCCCGTAGGCGGTGCAGTCGACGTGGATGGTGTCGGGGTCGGTTGGGATCTCGCCCGCGTCGAGCAGGATCCGGTCGGTGTCGACGCGACGTACCCGTCCCTGCCGGACGACCCGCTCGATCTGCGCCAGGGTCTGGTGCTCGGCCGGGCTGACGATCGCGCCCCGGAACATCGCCGGCTCCACCGCAGGGTCGAGACGCAGGAGCGCCCCGCACGCCTCGAGCCGGCGGAAGAGATCATCGAGGTCCTCCGCCAAGGCGAGCGACTCCAGCGCCAGCGAGAGGCTCTCGACGGTCGAGGCCACAAGGTCGAGCGGCTGCCAGGACGACCGGTTCATCAGCCACGCGTCCCGCGGCCGAACCCAGCGGATCTTGTCGGGATCGACACCGTTGTCGAGCAGGAAGCTGCACGCATCCATGGCCGTCTTGCCGGCGCCGAGCACGGTGAAACCCGAGGGCGGCTCGGTGACGTGGACGAGCTCGCCCACCGGGATCAGCTTGACCCCCTCACCGACGGTGAAGCCCGGCGTGTGCGTCGCCGGCACCGACGTCTCCAGGTAGGTGGCGTCGACAACCTTCTGGCGCACCCGCACCGTGGTCGTCTCGCCGGTGAGCCGCGAGGTGAAGGCGTGGTCGCCTGTGTGGTGGCCGCCGTAGTCGCATTGCCCGAAGAAGCGGACCTGACCCGAGCCCACCAATTGCTCCTCGAGCACCCGCCGGAAGTAGTCGCAGATCTCCGCCCCGGTGGCCCGCTCGTAGAACCCGGCGTTTGGTCCGGAGTCATCGATCGCCTCGGTGCCCAACGGTCTTGAGGTCACGCCGTAGGTAGCCGACGGCTGGTGGAGCCGAACGAACGGATAGGCGTCGTTCCAGTGCCCGCCCGGACTGTGGCGCCGGTCCACCATCACCACGTCGACCTCGGCATCGGCGATCAGCGCGTCGGTGAACGCCATCCCCGACGCGCCCGCCCCGATCACCAGGTAGTCGGTCTCGATCTCCGCCACGCCCGCCTCCCCTGTAGCCCCGCCCCAAAGAATGCGTGCGTGACGGCGTCGCGGCCACGTGCCCGCCGACCAGGGCCGGGTCGGTTCGTTGGGGAGAGTAGGCGGCCTCGAGCCCCGCGGCAGCCGAGTTTGGGGCGTTCTCGCCGGGCTGGCACAGCGACGGTGACGGTCACCGCATCGCGCAGCAGTCACAGCCGTGCCCGCGCTGCGGCGCGCCGTATGGTGCTTCGGCGGGGTGGGACCGCGAGCGTGGAATACGTGTGCCGGCACTGCGGACAGTCCCCGGCAGCGGTTATGGCGCGTCTCCTATCGGCATATCGGGGCACGACGGTCTCGACATCGACCTAGGCAGTCCTGCTCCGGTTCAGCGTCGAGGACCTCGTCCTCGCATCAGGTCACGCGGCGGCCGAGCTACGAGTCGCATCACGTCGACGCGAAGTCGCCCAGGACGGGCGCGGCACACGCCCGGCGCAGCCATCGCGGTCGCCTTCAGCGGGATCGCCTTCCGGCGCTCCAGGCGCCGCGCCGAAGAGTGGCTCTGACCGGCGCCGATCGCGACAGAGGCTAGTCCGGCTCGTTCGGCAGCAACCCGTAGCTGTCGACCACTGCGGAGGCGACGTCGACGAGCTTCTGGTTCGTCGAGCGGGCGTGCTCGCGGAGCAGCTCGAACGCGGCCGGCTCGGCGATCGAGTGACGCTCCATGAGGATGCCCTTCGCCCGCTCGGTGACGGCGCGTCGGCCGAAGGCGCCTTCGAGGTCGTGATACTCGGTGAAGCGGCGCAAGACGATGTCGATCGAGTTTTGCCAGTCCTGCGCGTCCGCGTCCGTGATGTAGGCGAAGACACCGCGCTTGGACGCCTGCTTGACGAAGCCGGGATCGGGCCCGTGGATGAGGGCGATCACGGGACAGGTCGATTCGTGCACGATTTGCTCGACGAGTTGAAGCGCGTGCTCAGGGTTCTCGCCGAGGCCGACAATGGCGACGTCAGGACGTTCCCGCGCCGTTACCCCCCCCACGTCCTCGACCTGAATCTCGCGCGCGATCACCTCGTGCCCCAAGGCGGCGACAGCCCGCGCAACAGCCGCCAGACGATCCGAGCGCTCGTTTGCGATCAACACGCGTAGATGCTCGGTCTGACGATGGCTCACGCTGCGCCCTCGGACCACGCTGCGCCCTCGTCATCAAGTCTAGACATCGCGGTCCGCCTTGCGTGCAGTGTTATGGTGCCTTTAGTCCGACCCGCACCCCCGGCGGACGATCTTGTCGGCCCTGACCCTTGGCTGGCCTCGCGCGTGACCCCAATGGCCGCGCGGAATACACGAGCCAAGGAGTCGCAATGACCGAGACCACCACGCTTCCGGCGGAGCACGGCGCCGCCACGGGCCAGACGATCCGCTCGTTCACGATCGAGTTCCCCGAGAAGGACCTCGAGGACCTGCGTGCCCGCATCGCAGCCACGCGCTGGCCCGAGAAGGAGACCGTCGACGATGCCTCGCAAGGCGTGCAGCTGGCGACGATCCAGGCAGTCGCGCGCTACTGGGAGACCGAGCACGACTGGCGCAAGTGCGAGGCCAAGCTCAACTCGGTGCCCAACTTCATCACCGAGATCGACGGGCTCGACATCCACTTCGTCCACGTTCGCTCCAAGCACGAGGACGCGCTGCCACTGATCGTCTGCCACGGCTGGCCCGGCTCGGTGATCGAGCAGATGAAGATCGTCGACCTGCTCACCGACCCGACGGCACATGGGGCGAGCGCCTCGGACGCCTTCCACGTGGTGATCCCCAACATGCCGGGCTACGGGTTCTCGGGCAAGCCGACGACGACCGGGTGGGACCCGATCCACATGGGGCGCGCCTACGTCGAGCTGATGAAGCGCCTCGGCTACACGCAGTTCGTGGCGGCCGGCGGCGACTACGGCGCGCTCGTCGTCGATTACATGGCTGGCGGTCGCGACGCCCCCGCGTCGCCTGAGCCAGCGCCGCCGGAGCTGCTCGGGATCCACACGAACTTCCCCGGCGTGTTCCCGCCCGACGTCGACAAGGCGATCCAGACCGGCGGCGCGCTGCCGTCCGACCTCTCAGCCGACGAACGACGCGCGGCCGAGCACCTGGGGTCCGCATACAAGCACGCGGCGTATGCGGTGCAGATGGGGACGCGCCCGCAGACGATGTACGGGCTCAACGACTCCCCGGTCTTCCTGGCCGCCTACATGCTCGACCACGACCCGACGAGCTACGCGACGCTGATCGCTCCCGCCTTCGTGGACGCGGACGAGCGCGGCCTGACCCGAGACGACTTGCTCGACAACATCACCATGTTCTGGCTGACCAACACCGGGGTCTCGACGGCGAAGTCGTACTGGGAGTACCTGGGGTACGGCAGCTTCGCCAACGTCCGCAACGTCACCGTCCCGGTGGCCGTGAGCGTCTTCCCCGACGAGCTCTACCAGGCCCCGCGAAGTTGGACGGAGAAGGCGTACAGCAACCTCGTCCACTTCAACGAGGTCGATCGCGGCGGGCACTTCGCCGCCTGGGAGCAGCCGGAGCTGTACGCATCCGAGCTCCGCGACGGGTTCCGGTCGCTGCGCTAGACCAACCGAGTTCACACCTGTGCACATGCCCTCGCTCGGCGGGGCGACCGAGTGGCTCGACTCCGAGCCACTCGGTCCCACCCGAGCTGCGGGGCCGTGCTAGTGAACTTCTGAACGCTGACGTGCATCCCAAGTCTTCTAGCTAGGGAGACTGTCCGTAGACGCCGGATGGGTGAGACAGGACGGGCGCCAGCGCCCTAGCACCGATTGCCCGACCCGAGCGCGCGGTGCCTGGCGTGCAAGCCGCACAGAACGCCAGGGCGCGAGATTGGCAGTTGGTCAGGCAGGCTCGAGCGTGAGGACACTGGCGCCCGCCGCGCGGCCAGCGAGGACGCTCCTGAGGGCGGTGGCCGCCTCCGCGAGCGGGAGTGTCGCCGCGACATGCAGCGAGAGCTGCCCTTGGGCGAGTCTTGCGACCAGTGCGGCGAGCCGTGGGCCGTCGGCTCGGACGTAGACGTCTATGACCGTGATCCCGCGTTCGGGCGGCGGCGGATCGGTGGTGATGGTCGCGAGGCGACCTTGGTCCGCCACCGCCTGCAGTGCGGTCGCTGCGCCACTGGGGGCCGCGTTCACGGCGGCCCCCACTCCCTGGCGGCCCGGAGACGCATCTCGCACGTGGGCCGGCCACGCGGGATCGTGATAGTCGACGACGAGATGCGCGCCGTAGTCGCGGACGCGCACTGCACTCGCGGGGCCCGCCGTCGCGACGACGGTCGCTCCTCGCGCGACCGCGAGCTGCACGGTGAGTCCGCCGGTCACGCCGCCGGCGCCGTGCACAAGGACCCACTCCCCGGCGGGGGCTGGTGCGACCTCGGTAAGCGCCTGGTCCGCGGTGAGTGCCGGCACCGGGAACGCGGCCGCGGCGTCCCAGGGGACGGTGGCGGGTTTCGGCGCGACAAGCGCGGCCGGAGCGACAAGCCACTCCGCCCACGCCCCCTGGTGTCGCAGCGGCAGTGGGTGAGTGAGCACCTCGTCACCCGGGACGAAGCTCGTCACGTCCTCGCCGACTGCGGCGACAACTCCCGCTGCCTCGACGCCGAGCACCAACGGTGGTCGGCGGCCGACATCCCACTCGCCGACCCGGACGATCTCGTCCCAGCTGCCGACCCCTGCCGCGTGCACCGAGATCACGACCTCGTCCGGAGCAGGAGACGCTGGCGCCGCGAGTTCGAGCAAGCGCACGTCATCGCCGAACGCGTCGATGCCGGCGGCCCGCATCTGTGGCATAGGCCACCACCTCCAACATCGAACTCTAGAACCAGCCAGTCCGGACCCCGGGAAGCCGACGGGATTGGCATCGGCACCGTTGCGTCCGCAGCGGACAGCACCCGGGTCGCGGGCGATGGCGCCGTCGGTCTCGGCGTGCTACTGCTCGTCGTTAAGAGACGCCACCGAGCCGGCATGAACCTCGCCAAAGCGAAGCACACACATTGCCCGTGCTAGCAGCCCTGCCGGCCCTGCGGGTAGCTCAGAGCGCCACGCACCCCTAGCGGCAGTTGTGCGGTCCCGTCGAGCCACCTCGAGCAAAATTCGCACTCGTCGCTGCTCAGCTGGTGAATCTGGTGGAGTCGCTTGATAGCGAGGTCGCTCCACGAGTTGGACGTGACGGTTACATCCTGAACTCGCTGGACCAGCGACAGGTCTTCCACGCCCTCCCGACCGTCGCCCTCGTCAAGCAAACGCTCGATGGCGGCCAGTTGCTCGTCCGTGGTTAGCTCGCCCACAGCGCATGGTGCCCGCTCCGGGCGGCCCTCGCCCGGCGGACGGTCAGTAGAGAGCCACAAGGCGCGAGATCGGCAGATATGGCGCGGTCATGCGTCCCCGATCGGCACTTCAGGGCGATACCCCAGGTCGATATGCCTGCGAGTTTGGGGACAGCCGGCCGGCCCTCCTCAGCAGCGTGAACCGGTGTTCGGTTCAACGAGCTGCTGCCGTTCTTCTGAACCGCCGTATCTCGTTGCCCTCTTCGCGGTCGGCGCTCGCTTTGAGACAGGCGATCGTGGGGCGCGAGCCGCCGGAACAGGTCTTGACCACTCCTCCCGGCGCAAGGGGACGGCCGGGAAGGTCACTTGCTCGCGGGCCCTCGCTGGCGCCTCGACTCACATGTCCCAGACCAGGCGACCGCCGACCGCTGCGAGGCGCCCGTACGACGACCCCGTGATGTGCCCTTCACGCTCGATCACGTAGCGCCCGATCGCGCCATCCCGCGTGCGCTGCTTGCGAAGCGCGGCGACGGCCCCCGCTCGGTCCTCGTCGGCGTCGGCGATGGCGTCAAGGATCAGCGCCATCGCCTCGAAGCCGTATAGCGCGAGCGGCGCCCGATGGGGCACGAAGAAGCGCATCCGCTGCGCCACCGCGTCTGGCAACCCCTCGACAAGCCATGGCTCGGCGATCCCCTCCGTCCCGAGCAGCCACAGTTCGGGATCGAGGTCGTGCAGCCCCACGAACATCTCGTCAGCGCCTGCGCCCGCCACGCCAACGTACAGCAGCGCCAGCGCGCCCGGCAGGTCGTCCTCGGATCGCTCGTCCCAGTCCCACACGGGCCGCATGCGCACCTCGACGCCACGCTCGCGTGCACCCGCCGCGATGTCGGTCGCGAGCGGCTCGGCGTAATCGTCGCCGTAGTCGTGGACGACGAGCAGCTTCCCCGCACCCACCTCATGGAGCCAGGCGCCGATGGTCGCACCGCCGACCTGTCCCCCGGGCACCAGCCGGATCAGGGTGTCGCTCTGCAGGCGCTCACAGGAAGCGATCGGGGCGACCTGCAGGATCCCTGCGCGCTCGAGGATCGGCGCCGTCGCCACGACTTGGCGTGACATGAAGTCCCCGAGATATGCGGCAGCAGCCGGATCGCCAGCGGCTGCCTTGGCGTGCGCCACCGCCAGCTTCACGCCTGCGCGGCCGCCCGTGTCGGCGCTGACGATCTCAATGTCCGTTCGCTCAGCGGCAACCCGAGCCCCGCGCAGCATCTCGCGTCCATGCTGAGCGGCCGGCCCGCTCAGCGGAAGGCTCACGTAGACGCGCCGGACGGCACCTCCGTTCGACATGCTGTGACGCTAACGATCCAGCAGAGGCGGCGCTTGCGCTTCGATGTCACCTAACAACGCGCACCGATTGCCCGAACCGCGACGCCCAGGGCGGTCCCCATCCCAGAGGTCAGGGGCCCGCCAGCCAGGCGAGTGCAGCGGGGCGGCTGTCGAAGTAACCGGTGGGGAAGGTGGCTGGGCCTTCGGGGGCGGGCGGTGCACCGACGGCGGGCATGCCTGCGGGCATCAGGAACGCGAACCTCTTGACGCCGGCGGCGTTGTACCGGGGGATGATGTTGGCGTCGCGGAAGGCGAAGTCCATCGCCGCCATGTCCATCCGGAACTGCACCGCATCGACGAGCACGCCGGAGCGGCCGGCGCGCTCCACCTCCCCTGCGAACACGGTGAGCCAGTCGTTGAACCGCTCCGCCGACAGGTGCTTCGTGGTGTCATACCAACGGATCTCGACAAAGTCGTCGTCAGCCCAGTCGATCACCGACCCGAAGTTGTCGTTGTAGATGACCGTCGCATCCACGCCTCACCTCCTGAGTTCACCCCCGCAACTTAGGACTGTCGGCAGGGCAGCGGACGCGCCGGATCGGTCAACCACCGGGCCGAATCGAAACCTCCCCAACCGTGCACGGTGAGTAGTCCATGCCGCTGATCGATCGCCACGGCGCCGCGCGATGTCTCAACGCTCGGCGCAACACACGCGTCAACGTGTTGTCGTGGCGTTCCGCCGGGCTAACGCATCGACGGTCACGGCCGCGATCAGCACGATCGCGGTGACGACGTTCCTCGCGGCGGCGCTGAAGCCTTGGAGCCCCATGCCGTTGTCGATGGCTGCGATCACGATGCCCCCGAGAACGGCGTGGATGGCCTTGCCTCGGCCGCCGAACAGGCTGGTCCCGCCGATCACAGCTGCGGCAACGGCGTAGAGCACCAGCGTTCCACCATCGATGTTCGTTGACACCGAGCGCAGGCGTGATGCGTAGATGATGCCGGCCATGCCCGCGGTGAACGATGCCAGCACGAAGCACAGGGTGCGCACCCGCGCCAGCCGGATGCCCGAGCGACGCGCTGCCTCCGCGTTGCCGCCGATGGCGTAGACGTGCCGTCCGAACCTTGTCCGGCCGAGGAGGATTGACCAGGCGGTTGCCACGGCCACGACGATCAGGAGCACCCACGGCATGCCGCGAATCGGCACGAGCACCCCGCGGTTCGCATTGCACACCAGTACCAGCACCACGCCTGCGACGGCGACGCCCGCGATCTTGATGATGGTGAAGCCGACCGGCGGGGCAACCAAGCCCCGCGCGCGCCGGCGTGCGGCCCTGCGCCACGTCGTCAACCCGTACACCGCGACCAGCACGAGCGTCACGATCCAGCTCGCTGCCGGCGTGAGGTTGGCGTTGGCGACGTCGTTCACGACGTTGTCCTGGATCGGCAGGGTGCCCCCATTGCCGAGGATCGCCAGCATCACGCCTTGCCAACCGAGCAACCCCCCGAGCGTGACCACGAATGAGGGCAGCCCGAGCCGGGTGATCAGCGTCCCGTGGAGGAGGCCGATGGCAGCGCACGCCAGAAGCGCGGCCAGGATCGCCGCCCACCACGGCCAGCTCCCGTGTTCCGTCGTGAGCAACTCCGCGGCGACGACGCCCGACAGGCCGGCCACGAAGCCGGCGGACAGGTCGATCTCGCCGAGGAGCAGCGCAAAGACCTCGGCCAGCGCGAGCATCATGAAGACCGCGCCCTGTACCAGCAGGTTCACGATGTTGCCCGAGGTCAGGAACTTCGAGTTCAGCGACTGGAAGATGATCGTGATCGCGACCAGGCCGACGATGACTGGAAGCACGCCGCTCTCGCCGGCGCGCAGCCGGGCGACCCAGAGGCGCAGGTAGTCGCGGAACGAGCCCGCGGCGAGCTCGGGGGACACAGCGACGTCGGCGGCCGATTCGGCCAGCGCGTCCTCGTCCGCGTTGCCGTTCTCGCCTTCCAGGCCTCGGGTCTTCTCGTCGAGTCGTTCCATGGGGAAAGTCCGCTGGTCAGGTGGCGTTTACCGGGTGGCGTCGGGGGACGACTGGTCGCGGCCGAACGTCATGTAGGACACGACCGTCTGCGGGTCGAAGTCACCGACCTTGCCGGTGGCGACCATGCGACCGAGGTGCAGGATTGCGATGCGGTCGGCGACGACGAAGACGTCGTGCAGGTTGTGGGAGATGAGAAGCACGCCATACCCCCGGTCGGCGAGGGTGCGGACGAGGTCGAGCACCATCTCGGTCTGGGCGACGCCGAGTGCCGCCGTCGGCTCGTCCATGATCACCAGCTTCGAGTTCCACAGCACGGCCCTGGCGATCGCGACCGCCTGCCGTTGCCCACCCGAGAGCGAGGCGACCGGCTGGCGGATGGACCGCACGGTGGTCACCGAGAGGCCCGCGAGCGCCTTGGTGGCCGACGTCTCCATGCTGTCGTCGTCGAGCAGTCCCGCCCTCGTGCGCTCGCGGCCGAGGAACATGTTCTGGACGATGTCGAGGTTGTCGGCCAGCGCCAGGTCTTGGTACACCGTCTGGATGCCCAGCGCGGCGGCATCGCGGGGCGTGCGGATGTGCACCGGGCGGCCTTCCCAGAAGATCTGACCGCCGTCGGCCTCGTGAATCCCTGCGATCGTCTTGATCAGCACCGATTTTCCGGCACCGTTGTCACCGGCCAGTGCCGTGACCTCCCCAGCCGGCACGTCCAAGTCGACCCGACGCAACGCCAGCACAGGCCCGAAGCGCTTGCTCACGCCGCGCAGCTCGAGCAGTCGACTGCCGGGCGAAGAGGGGGATTCGCCCGGCAGCGACTCGTCGCGGCTCGCCGTGACAGGGACTGGCACGGCTACGAGCCGATCCCCGCCGACTTGCACGCGGACGCCAGGGATCCGGCGCAGAGATCCGCCGTGTTCACGAAGTGGTCCTTGACCACCGTGTCCTTCATGTTGGCGACGGTGACCGACACGGGCGTCAGGAGCACCGACGGGACATCGGTCTGCTGGTTGTTCGTCGTGCCGTTCACGAGGGACTTCGGCGGGGTCTCACCGGCACGGACGAACAGCGCGACCGCCGCTGCGGCCTGCGCCTCGGTGTAGATCGGCTTGTACACCGACATGCACTGGAAGCCGGCGAGGACGTTCTGCAGCCCGATCAGCGTGGCGTCCTGGCCCGTCGTGGGGATCGTCTTGGCCGGGATCTTGTCGGTCTTCAGGACGGAGATCACCGAGTTCGCCAGTGTGTCGTTGGCCGTGACCACTGCGTTGATGTTCGGGTGCGCAGTGAACTGCTGCTCGAAGTTCGTCAGTGCCTTCTGGCTGTCCCACGTGCCGCCCGGCTCGCCGACCTTCACGTAGGCACCATCGTCGAACTCCGACTTCAAGACCGAGTTGTAGCCCTGCGCGAACAGCGTTGCGTTGTTGTCGGTCGGATCGCCGTCCATCTCGAGGACCTGTGGCTTCTGCACGTTCCACGCCTTCACGCAGTCGACCATCCCTTGCCCGATCTTCTTGCCAACCTCAACGTTGTCGAAGCTGACGTAGAAGCGCGAAGACCCGTTCAACGTGAGCCGGTCGTAGTCGATCGTCGCCACGCCCTTGGACTGCGCGTCCCTTTCGATGGCCGCGCCGCTCCCCGAATCGAGGGCGTCGACCACCAGGACGCTCGCGCCATTGGTGATCGCAGCGTCCGCCTGCGTCTGCATCGTGCTGGTACTGCCCTGGGCGTTTTGGACGCTGAAGTCGTTCTTGCTCAGCCCGGCGGCTTCGAATGCTTGAGTCAGGAACGGAGCGTCGTACGAGACGTAGCGCGCCGACGACTGTGTGTCGGGCAGGAGCACCGCAATCTTGCCCTTGCCTTGACTGGCGACGTCCTTGAGCTTCGCCATCGTGGAGAAGTCGCTCGTGAAATCGGCCGGCGAGATGGAGCTTGCACTCCCGCTGCCGCTCGCATTCGAGGACGAGCTGCCGCGGCCCCCGTTGCCGCACGAGGCCGCGCCCAACGTCAAGAGGGTCGCGGTCCCGACCGCTGCCATTTGCTTCATGGTTGGGCGCATGTGATCTCCTATGTCTTGAACGTGTCCGAGCAGCCGGGATCGCCGCCATTGCTTGGTGATTCCCGTCGCCCGGACATTGCGCACTATGCGGCGTTCTGCGATTCAGGCCGGACGAGGAGACGGCCGTGCTGGTCGATGACGACGACGACCTGTGCAACGTCGTCGATCAGCAACACCGATCGATCGGCGGTGCGTGCCGCTTGGGCTGCGTCGGCGAGCATCCCGATGGTGAGACCGAAGACATGCACGCCCATGGAACCGCTCTCCTCGATTGGTTTCCTGCGTTCGTAACGCCTTATCGAACGATCGCGCCGCGGTGCGTGTCGTGTCTTCGAAGGCACCCACCATCTCGGGCCCAAGCCACCCGGTGCGACGATGTTCCGGCTAGCTTCAATGCGCTCGGTCACTCGTCGACGTGATCCTGAGGGATGCGACCGGCGTACCCGGATCATCGTGTTGCGCGCGCTTTCTTTGGAGGCAGAGAACACCCCTGGCCGTGTGACCCACGGCCACCTAATGCGGCCCAAGCCAGGTGCAGAAAGGGGGTGAGCTGAGCCGGCCTATCGGTGGCCGCGAACGAGGCAGCGATGCTGGTCCGGCCCGCAGCGAACACGCCCCGCATTCCGACCTCGGAACCAGAGGCCTCACCTCGTGCGGCGAGTGCCTCGGCCAGTTGGCGGCGGGAGTCAATGCCGAGCTTGTCGAAGACCTTGCGCAGGTGATACTCGACGGTGCGTGCGCTGATGAAGAGCTCCGCGCCGATCTGCGCGTTGGACCGACCGTCTTGGGCCAGGACGGCCACCTGCGTTTCGCGCGGTGTGAGCGCGTTGGCTTCGTCGACGGTCCGACGGCGCGCCCGGGCGCCGGTTGCGAGGAGTTCGTCGGCGGCCCGGTGGGCGAACGCAGCGGCGCCCATCCCCGAGAAGAGCTGGTGGGCGGTGCGGAGCTCAGGGCGCGCATCGAGTCGCCGTCTCCTCCTTCGCAGCCATTCCCCATAGAGGAGGTGTGCGCGGGCGAGATCGGGCACGGCCCGGCAACGGCCGAGCCGCTCAATGGCCGTGCGGTACTGCTTGTCCGCGTCGTCACCGTCGCTGATGACCGCCCGTGCCCGTGCTTGGATCCCCAGGGCCCACTCGGTGGCAGCCGCCCGTGTCCGCGCTGCGAGGCTCTCGTACCCGACCACCGCGTCATCGAGCTCACCGGCGCGGGCCGCCGCATCGACGAGCTCGGCAAGGACCCACGGCGAGCCGACGTCGTCGTGCTCGCCAGCGCGGCGGGCGGCGGCGAGGGCGTCGTGGTAGTGGCCGAGGCCGTTGTGGAGCACTGCCGCTGCGGCACAGGCGCTGTGCGGGAGCTGGTGACCGTCGGAGGGGATCGCGGCTCCCGCACGGCTCGCCTGCACGAGCTCCGCGAACTCGGCCTCCGCGCCACGCCAGGCGGCGAGCATCAGCGACCCGGATGCGGCTCGGACCTGCCCGGTCAAGCCCGAGACCCTGTCGGCCTCGTCGACCAGACCGGCCGCGGCATCGAGGTCACCGGCATGGACGTGCACGATGGCGAGGTGATCGAGTGCGAGGGACAGCTCCGTGAGCGCGCCGGCCTCGCGGGCAAGTCGGACGCGGCGGGACGAGAGCTCGAGCGCGGCATGGTCGTCCGCCACGACCGCCGCAGCGCGCGACGCCAGCCCCAGCCAGCGGGGGGTGCCGGCCCGCAACGCCGCTTCCACCGCCCGCCGCAGCGTCCCCATCGCCGCCACGTGCCCCTCGGTGAACAGCCGGACCCAGCCGTCCAACAGCAGCTTGCCTACGGAGGGATGCCGTCCCGGGACCAGGGCGCTAGCGCGGGCGGCCGCCGCGGCGACGACGCTGGCGGTGCCTGGTCGGTCTGACGCGATGGTCAGCTCCAGCGCCTCGAGGTAGGTGCCGTGGGCATGCCGGGGGTCGCCGGATCCGAGCGCCCACACGGCGTCGAGCAGGAGCTCGGACGGATCACCGTGCCCGGATCGTGCGAACGCGAGCCGTGCCCTCAGCAGCGCGAGCCGAGCCAACCCGATCCCGTCGAGCGGCCCCTCTCCAGCCAGCGTCAGAAGCTCGGAGGCCTCCACCAACGAGCCCGCGTCGAGCTTTGCACCTGCTGCCGCCAGGGCGTGCCGCGCCCGCTGTGACCCATCCGCCGTCAGACGCGCCGCATGTGCGAGGAGGGCGGCCGACGCGGCCACTCCACCCCGGGCGCTCACGCGCCCGGCCGAGCGCTCCAGGTTGCTGGCAACGGCGTCGTCGGGCACCAACGTGGCGAGTGCACGATGCCACGTCGAACGATCGGGATCGGCCTCTGGGTCGCATGCATCAGCGAGCGCCTCGTGCACCCGTCGGCGCTCGTCGAGGGAAGCGTCGTGATAGACGACGGAGCGCATCCGCGGGTCGCTGAACGTCACATGCGATCCCACGCGGACCAGGCCGAGTGGCGCCGTGTCGTACACATCGACGGGATCGATTCCCAAGGCTGCGGCCGCCCGCCGAAGCCGTGCCCAATCGCCCTCGGGCTCCGCGGCCGCGACCAGCATGAAACGCCACGTCCGCCCCGGAACGGCCGCCAACAGTTCCCGCACGCGCCGACTGGTCGAGTCGGTCGGTGGCGGTGCCGTGGGGAGACCGAATCCCCCAGCGAGCTGCTCGGCCATGAGCCCGGTCGCCGCGATCAGGTCGCGGGGGTTGCCGCGGGACTCCGCCACGATGCGGTCACGCACCGGCGTGTCCAACGGGCCCGGCGCCACCGATGCGAGCAGCGTGCGCGCCTCGGCCTCGGTGAGCGGAGGCAGCACCAGCTCTGGCAGCCCGGCCAGGTCCTCCACCGGCTCCGTCACGGTGAACACCATGGCGACCTGCAGTGACCGCAGCCGACGGGCCACCAGGGCGAGGATCCGACGTGAAGGCTCATCGAGCCGATCCATGTCGTCGACAGCGCACAGCAGCGGCCGGTCCGTGCTCACGTGGGCGAACAGACTTAGAACCGCCAAGCCGATGAACAACCTGTCGACCTGACCGGCTGGATGAAGGCCGAAGGCCGCCCCGAGTGCCTGGCGCTGCGGAAGGGGAATCCGGTCCAGACGATCCAGCATCGGCGCGCAGAGCCGATGCAACCCCGCGTACGCCAGGTCCCGCTCCGACTCCACACCTGCGACGCGCAGCACACAGAACTCAGGCGCCGACCTGACCGCGTGCTCGAGCAGCGTCGTCTTCCCCGACCCGCGGACCCCTGCATCACGACCGCCCGGCCGTCCCCACCCGCAACCACGCCCAGAAGCCGCACGAGCCGGGCATGCTCGTCCGCGAGACCGACAACAGTCTTCGACCGGTGGAGGGTGGGCTCACAGCCATCGTCGTGCCGGGGGCGAAGACACCGCTGCGTGCTCGACTCACCCGGCTCGATGGCCATGGGCCGGACGATCGCATAACGGAACGCACGTGTCGTCGCAGGCAGCACCTACTCCGTACCCCTGCCACCGTCAGGCGTCGCGTACCGGGTGGCCCCCAGCTACGGGTAGGTCCTCTCGCCAGCCGGAGACCAGATCACCAAGGCCGCGTCGGGCAGCTCGGGTGGCAGCGATGGCTACTAGCGTGCGCCCGGCGACATCGTCGGCCAGTGCGTTGCGCACCGTAGCGATCATCGGCCAGATTCGCCGTCCCGCGGGTCATCGGCTTTACTGCGGCTGGTGGCGAGACGAGGGCTGGCTGCCCGGATGATCGTCGCGAGCGGACTGCTCGCGTTGATCGTGGGAGGCGCCTTCCTAGTGATGCTCCGCGCCGTAGACAGGGAGCGGGACGCCCTGGAGCTGTCCCGGCACTCTGAAAGCGTGCTGGTGGCGGCGAGACGGCTCGAGCAACTGGTCATCGACCTGGAGACCGGCGAGCGGGGCTTCCTGCTGACCGACTCCGAGCGGTTCCTCCAGCCGTGGACAACCGCACAGGCTGCGCTCCCCAACGCGATCAGGGACCTGGAGCGGCTCGCCCGTGTACCAAGTCAGAACGAGCGGGCGGAGGCCCTTGGCACTGCCATCACCTCCTACCTGGAGGACTACTCGATCCCGGTCGTGGAGGCGGCACGGCGCGGTGACCCCGCCGCGACGAGCGTGGCCACGGCCGACGAGGGGAGGAGGCGCGTCGACGAGGTGCGTGCCCAGTTCGACGACCTCCGGACGGCGGAGCGTGAGCTGGCCGCGGAACGGCAGGACAGCGCCGACGCCGCCACCGACCGAGCCGTCGCCCTGGCTGTGGGGGGGCTCGTGGGATCGATCGTGCTCATCCTGTTCGTGGGCGTCTACCTGTCACGGGCGATCGTTCTGCCGGTGCGGCGGGCGGCGGCAATGGCCGGCCGCCTGGCCGGCGGCGACCTGGCGGTGCGCATGCCCGAGACCGGGGTGGGTGAGATCGGGACCCTGGAGCGGTCGTTCAACGCCATGGCCAGCTCATTGGAGGTAGGCCGCGCCGAGCTCACCGCCTCCCGAGCCCGCGTGGTCGCCGCTGGCGACGAGGCGCGCCAGCGCATCGAGCGGGACCTCCACGACGGCACGCAGCAGCGCCTGGTCTCGCTCGGGCTCGAGCTGCGGGCAGCGGATGCCATCGTGCCGGCAGAGTCCGACGAGCTGCGCGCCCAACTGGCACGCACGGCCGATGGACTGGCGGCGGCGCTGGAGGACCTCCAAGAGGTCTCACGCGGCATCCACCCGGCGATCCTCAACAAGGGTGGCCTCGGGCCGGCGCTCAAAGCGCTGGCCCGACGCTCGGCAATGCCGGTGGAGCTCGACATTCGGGGTGACAGGCGGCTGCCGGAGCAGGTCGAGGTGGCCGTGTACTACGTCGTGTCCGAGGCGATCACGAACGCGGCCAAGCACGCCGACGCGTCGCTGGTGCGCGTCGACCTCGAGGTGCAGGACTGGGTCCTCCGCCTGGCGGTGCAGGACGATGGGGCCGGCGGCGCCGACCCCGTCCATGGATCGGGGCTCGTCGGACTGCGTGACCGCGTGGAGGCGATCGGCGGGGACCTGGAGCTCACGAGCCCGCCCGGCGAGGGGACCTCGCTGCACGCGACCATCCCCGTCCCGGACTGACCCGAACGGCCCGCCCGCTCGCGTGGTGGTGTCTGGCGGTCTGGCTATCTGTCCTGTCGGCGCCACGCGGCCCGCGCGGCCAGGAGCGAGCCCCCGACCAACCCTCGGTCGCAGCGGAGCGCTCGCCACAGGGTTCGCAACCGAACGGCCGGCCTGGTGCCGGCAGCCACGGAGAAGCGACGCTGCTCGAGGACCCACGCGACGCGTGCGGTCTCGGGCCCGCAGGACCGCAACAGCGCGTCGCTGAGGTCTGCATAGGTCGCCCCGCGCGCCAGGGGTGTGCCGCCACCCGCGAGGGCCCGCAGCAGCACCGTCGCCCGCTCGTCGGGGTGCCGCCGCCCGCGCTTTCGGACCCGGATCCCCGCCGAGGCGAACGGTACGGCGAGCAGCAGGGCGCCGGCCGCGGCCCACCACACGGCGCCGGTCGACGCCGTGGATGCGGTGCGACAGCCTGCCGACGAGCACCCGGCCGCTGTTGTGGCGCGTACCTGTGATCGCGCCGCAATCTCGGTCCTGCCCCCCAGCGTGTCGGTCGTCGGCGGCGCGGACGCCGGTCCGCTGCCGGGCGTCGGGTCCACCGCGACCCAGCCGATCCCTTCGAAGTAGACCTCGACCCAGGAGTGGGCATCCACGTCGCGGACCTGCCAAGCGTGGTGGTTGGCGTCGTACCGCCCGGGGGCGAATCCGGTGACCACACGTGCCGGGACACCCGAGAGGCGCAGCAGCAGCGCGGCGGCTCCTGAGAAGTGCTGGCAGTAGCCGGTATGGCGCCCGAAGAGGAAGCTGTCGAGCGGCCTCGGGCCGTCCCGCACGTTTGTCTCGTACCGATATCGCTGCTTCAGGAACCGCTCCACGCGGGCGACGACTTCCAATTCGCTGCGAGCGCCGGTCGAGAGCCGCTGCGCCAGGGCGAGCGTCCGCCGGTAGGGGGAGCGCGCCAGCGAAGCATCGACCAGTGGTGCGTCACGCGAGCCGAACAGCGGGACCTGGACCGGCCGGCTCGCGACCGGCACCGTCGTGTACCTGCTCAGCGCCGTGTTCCTGGGCGGCGGGGCCGCGGCCAACGTCGCGCGGGAGGCCCGGACCACCGCGGGCTCGAACGCGATAGTGGGCTCCCGGGCCGGGCGACGAATGAAGCACGACGTAGTCACCGTCCAGGCGAGAGGTGGACCCGCTGGTGGCGACGCCCACCACTTCCCCCGGGCTGACGATGCCACGACTGCGCAGCGCCCTCACGTCGACGTCGATCTCCTGGGTCCGGGCGCTGTGCTGCGGCAGGCGCGTCTCGCGCTGCGGTGACACCGTCCAGCCACGCCCGTCGAACCGAGACAGCACTCGTACTCGCCAGTACGCGGGTTGCCGAGCTCGCACGCGCAACATCGTCGTGCCGTCCCGCTCGCCGGTGAGCGGTCCATACGACTGGGCGGGATCGAACGTCCGGACCTCGCTGCTCGCGGCGTCGGCCGAATCGAACCACGCGTGACGCGGCCCGGCGGTGCCCACGACGGCCATGGCCACGACGGCTGCCGCCGCGGCGATGGCCGCGCCGGGCCCTCGGCCCACGCGGCGGGGGCGGAACCAGGCGAGCGCCAACAAGACCGCGGCCGTCCCCAGCCAGGCCTGGTCGCTGGACTTGCGCGCCACCACAGAGAGCGCAACTGGTGCGATCAGGCACAGGACCGCGATCGTGCGGGCGGCCGCCGCTGTTTGCCGACGCGCCGCGACCGCCGCGGCTAGCCAGGCCATGGCGACGATCACAGTGGCCACCGCCCTGGGCCAAGCCGGAATTGCATCGGGCTGGACGCGGGCAGTGAAGAGATGCCGGAAGCCGCTCGCGACCCCGACGTCGAGCTCGGGCCAGTGCCAAGGCGCAACCAGCGCCGGCGACAGGCCGGCCACCAGCCATGCGACGGCGCCGCATGCGGCGGCGGTGATCAGCGCCACTGACGTGGACCTGGCCGACGCGACGATCAAGACCAACGCCGCGATGGGAACCAGTCGCAGTGCCCCGCCGAGGCCCGCCGTGGGAACCCAGGCAACGACGCCGAGGATGACAAAGGCCCCGAAGGTCCACGGCGCCGTCGAGGACCGGCGTATCCGTCGGCCCTGGACCCCGACGGTCACCGGCCGTCGCGCCCGACCCGGTCCGCGGCGCGAACGGGAGCACTTGCGCGCCTGTGGTCACGTGCCCGGATCGACACGACCCGGCGCGCGTCGTCGATCCCGGGCACGCTCGGACGGGCGCCCGGCTCCAACAGCGCCAGGCGGCGATGGAGCTCTCGCCAGCCGCGCAGATCACCAGCGACGTAGGAGGGCAGCCGGTCCCCGGGAAGCAGGACCCGGCAGCCGGCGCTGGTGGCATACCGCTTCACAACCGCGGCGGCCGTCCGGGCGACCCAGTCGACCGCCTCCCGGTCGACGACGCCGTGCGTATCGACGACGACGATCGGGGTGTCGGTGGGCGATTGGGTGACGTCGCGCTGCATGAGCTCGCCGCCGCGGGCCAGCGAGGCCCAGTGGATCCGGCTGAGCCGCGTGCCCGGCACGTACGGGCGCAACGCCCCTGGCTCAACGTCGCCGCCCGCACCGTGCGCCGGCAACGGGCGGGCGGCCCACGCATCGGCGCTCGGGCGGGGGAGCACCAGGATGGGCACCGGAGGGCCCACCGACGCACGTAGCTCGGCGAGCCCGAGCGGATCAGTCACGCGTACGCGGACGGGCGGCAGTTCCTGGGGTCCCCGCCGTCCGACGTGCACGTCGATCCGGATCCCGTCCTCCCCCGGGGAGCGCCACTCGGTCCCCACCAGGGCCTCGACGCGCAACGGCCACCAGCGAGGGTGCCGGACCGATAAGTAGACACCGAGGGCTCCGTCCTCCTCGACCTCCCGCGCCGGCACGCGTCGCGAGATGCTGACCGACCGCGCGCCGATGAGCACAGACGCCACAGCGGCGATCGTCACGAAGCCGAGCACACAACCGGCAGCGAACAGCGTCAGCGATGGCAACGCCGCTCCTGTCAGCGCGAACGCGCCGGCGACCAGGATCAGGATCGCCGGGCGCGTCACGTCGCCGGTACCTCGCGCAGCGCCTCGTCGATGACCGCATGCGCCGCCTCCTCGTCCTCCCATACAGGCTGCAGCCTGTGGCCCAGCACTGCCGGCGCCAGACCCTTGACGTCGTCGGGGAGCACGTGATCCCGCCCGAACAGGGCGGCACGGCCCCGCGCGGCGCTGAGCAGCTTCACGCCGGCACGGGGGCTCGCCCCTACGGCGATCCGCTCGTGCTGGCGCGTGAACGTCAGGAGATCGACGACGTAGTGCAGCAGTCGCTCGGACGTGTGCACTCCGGCCACGGTGGCCTGCGCGCCCAAGACAGTCTCACGCGTGGCGACCGTCGCGGCGGGGCGTGGTTCGTCGCGTAGCAGGCGCATCTCCGCCGCACGTGACGGGTACCCGAGCGACACGCGTGCGAGGAAGCGATCGTTCGACGCCAGCGGCAACGCGTACGTGCCGTCATGGCCGGCGCTTGGGTTCTGCGTGGCGATCACCATGAACGGTGGCGAGATCGGACGGGTCTCGCCATCGACGGTGACCTGCCGCTCCTCCATCGACTCCAGCAACCCCGACTGTGTCTTCGGCGTTGCCCGGTTGATCTCGTCGACCAGAACCACGTTGGCGAACACGGGACCCGGCTGGAAGTGGAACCGCCCCTCCTCGGCCCGCCAAACGTTGGCGCCGACGATGTCCGCCGGCAGCAGGTCGATCGTGGCCTGGATGCGCGTCAGTCGACCGCCCAGGCTGGAGGCCAGCGCACGGGCCAGCATCGTCTTGCCCACTCCGGGGTGGTCCTCGATCAGCAGATGGCCCCCCGCCAGCAAGGTGGCCATGATCACCTCGAGGGTGGGTTCCGACAGCTCCACGGCCGCGCGCACGCTCGCACGGACGCGCTCGGCCATCTCGGTCACCTCGATGACCGCAGGCATGCGGCCCTCCCCGAACGCACGGCTCGCATCGCCCGCGGCCAGGCGATCGGCTGTGGGTGCGAGCATCACCTGTCCCCTTGTGCGCGCTGGGCCAGGATGACCAGGCGGGTGAGGTGGACACGCGTGTTGGTGCCGAGCTTGCGGAAGATCGACCGCAGGTGGAAGTCGACGGTGTGCGGTGACAGGAACAGGCGCTCCGCGGCCTCGCGATTGGTGAGGCCCTCGGCAACGACGTGGGCGACGCTGCGCTCGGTATCCGTGAGGCTCGCCCAGCCGCACGACGTGCGCTCGGATCGGTGGCCTGCATGGCCGCTGTTCGCGTCGAGAGGCTTGAGCTGGAGGATGATTCCTGGCGGCTCGTCGTCCGGAACCGGCACGGCACGCACCGCCACGACACGGCCCTTGAGCTCGATCGTTGTGACGTCTTCCAGCCGGTCGCATAGACGGCCAGCGGCCACGCGGAGCACCGGCTCGTCGTCCGGGCCGACGAGCCGATCGGCGGCGGCGTTGGGGATGAACCGCCGTTCGGTGACGAGGACGAACGGGCCCTTGGCACCACGCCGATTCTTCAGGAACCGCCCGAGGGCCAGCCTTTCGGCAACCGCCTCATCGTCGACGAGGCGTTGCTGGATCTCACGGACCGCGAGGGCGGCCAAGGGGCGGACCAGCGGGTTGGCGTCGGACCGGTCGCTGACGAGCTCCAGCTGTCCGACGGTCCTACCGGTACGGGGATCGATGATCGGCGTCGCCGGGCCGGTCGCCTCTCGGAGATGGTGAACACCGAGCCGTGGTTGGGACACCCGCCGGTCGACCACGTGCCCGCCGGCATCGGACAGCACCACGCCGATCCCGGTTCCGGCAAGGTCGCTCGCGAGGGCGTCGACGACCGGACGGGCGACGTCGACGAGCGGCCCACCTCCGTTGGAGGCCGCAACCCCCTCCCCCATCACCGTGGGCGGCGCCCCCTGCGCCACAAGGGTTTGTGCTACCGAGCCCATCGAGTGGCCCTTTCCGGTTGGGGGACCCGCCGCGGGAATCACGGTCGCGCTCGGGGGTTTCGCTGTCTTGGCTGGCAGCGGGAGTCTTCGCGCCCGGCTAGTGGGGCTTGGACAATTCCTGCTAGCGGCAATGTCCGATCCGGCATCGGCGTGCGATGTTGAAACCCTCCCTATGGCTCTGCGCGTACTCATCGTCGACGACAGCACCCACTTCTTGCGGGCTGCCCGGACGCTCCTCGAGCGAGAGGGCCTGCACGTCGTGGCCGAGGCATCGACGAGCGCCGAAGCGATCGAGCACGCCTACTCCGTACGGCCGGACGTCACACTGATCGACATCGACCTCGGTAACGAGAACGGCTTCGACCTCGCCCGCCGGCTGGCTCAGGCGACGGGGGCCGTTGCTGGGCGCCTGGTGCTCGTCTCCGCCTATTCCGAAACCGACCTGCGCGAGCTCATCGACGCGAGCCCGGTTGTGGGGTTCCTGCCCAAGTCGCAGCTCTCGGGCAACGCCATTCGCCAGCTGCTCGGCGATGGTGAGGACTGATCCGACGGCGACGCGGTCGGCGGTCCAGAAGCAGAGGCCTGACGACCGCCAGCCAGCTAGGACGATTTGCCCGGTTCAGGCCGCCCGCAGCGATCCGCCGGCGTCACCAGCATCCTGCCGCATTTGGGCGCCTTCGATGTCGAGTCGGCGGCTACCCATGTCGGACCGACAAGGTTTCCAAGGTTTCGGACCAACCCTGCGCAAATCGCGTTGCGTGCCCGACCAGGCGGCGGCAGGGTGCCGTCATGCCAACCTCAGACCTCCCATCGAAGCCGAGCATCGGGATGCTTCCGGTAGCGACGGCCACGAACCCCCGGCTCGTGGGGGAGATCACCGACCTGGTGAACGAGGTCTACGCCGCCGCGGAAGCCGGGCTGTGGATCGATGGCGCCGCTCGTACCACCACCGTCGAGATCCAGCAGATGATCGCCGCCAACGAGATCGCGGTGGCACAGGTCGACGGTCGGGTGGTGGGGGCCATCCGCATCCAGCAGCTCGATGACAGTGTCGGCGAGTTCGGCATGCTCGTCGCCCATCCCGCCCACCGCGGCGCCGGCGTCGGTCGAGAATTGATCGGTTTCGCCGAGGAGCTGTCGTGCCGGCGGGGGTTGGGGACCATGCAGCTCGAGGTGTTGCTGCCCCGCAGCTGGTCGCACCCCACCAAGGAGTTCCTCAAGGCCTGGTACACCCGCCTCGGCTACAGGCCAGTGCGCGCCGGCAGCATGGACGAGAGCTACCCACAGCTGGCCCCGCTGCTGGCGACACCGTGCGACTTCGCCGTGTATCACAAGCCCCTGAAATCGGTAGCCAATCCCGGGCGGAGCCCGGTCGACTGAGCCAGTGGGTATCGCATTCGGGTCACTCCCGCCCACCGCCTCGTGGCGACATGTGGACGCCCGGGACGGCTTCGAGGTGGTCTTCCTGCGAACCCGGGCCGGCGGCTACGAGCTCGTCGGCTCCACCACGGCCGTCGAGGACGGCCAGGCATGGGCCGCGCATTATGAGATCGTTGTCGACGCCGCGTGGCGAACCCGCGCCGCGTATGTGAGCAGCCGTTCAACGTCTGGTGACCACGAGGTCCGGCTGGAGGCCGACGGGTCCGGCCACTGGCGCATCGGCGACGTCGCCGCGCCCCAGCTCGACGGATGCTTAGACGTCGACCTCGAGGCGTCGTCGTGCACCAACACGCTGCCGGTCCATCGTTTGGGGTTGGCCGTGGGCCAGGGCGCCGACGCCCCGGCGGCGTACGTGCGGGCCCTCGACGTGGATGTCGAACGGCTGGAACAGCGCTACGTCCGGATCGAGGACGACGGCGCCCGGCGGCGGTTCGACTACACGGCGCCGAGGTTCGACTACAACGGCGTACTGGTCTACGACCGGTCCGGGTTGGTCCTCGACTACCCGGGCATCGCTGTCCGCGGCATTTAGCCCCGGCACAGCCGGCACACTGGATGCCATCAGCACGGTGTGCATTCCCGTTCCGGCGACTCGACACCCCTAGACCCACCCCACCGGACGGCGGCGAACGCGACGGCCATCAGGCAAGCGGGCACGGCGAACCACGGGGCCAGCGCGGCGAACGTCTCACCCAGCGTCGGGAACGCCTTCCCGACCCGCCAGACGAGAAGGACTCGGACGAGCGTTCCCGTGACGTTCGCCGCTGCGACGCCGCCCGCGGGGAGCCCACCGCCCCCGGCCAACAGCATCGTCTTGGCGGTGGGCGAGGCAGCCACCGCGGCCAGCCAGAGCCAACTCGAACGAGACGGCAGCCGATCCGGCAGGCGACGCAGCCCGCGAACATGACGCCCGGCGGACATCACCGCCGGGCCCGCGGCACGCCCGAGCAAGAAGTACAGGGGGTCGGCCGCGCACAGCCTTGCGACCGAAGCCACGAGGAAGACAAGCAGTGGCGCCTCGCGCGCTAGGGCCATCAGATATCCGGTCCGGGGGTTGAGCGCCACCAACCCGAGGGGGCAACGTTCGAGGAAGACTGGGCTGAGCAGGTCGCCGACGGTCGCTGCCGCACTGAACGCTGCGACCGCGCCGGCCAGGATGGCGATCCGCCGGCTGCCGAGAGATGAGCGAAGAGACTGGAGGCGAGAGCCGGGTGTCAGACCGACTCCCGCCGGCGTCACGGCGGGACTTCCCCGGACTGCACGGCCGGTCGCCTCACGCCATCACTGTCGCTCCGCCGGTTGTGCGGAGGAGGAGGGCTACGTGGTGCTGCACCAGGCGGCCCGTCTCGCCAGCACGTGCCGCATCTTCGCTCCGATCTACCGCCAGCGGACGCTGACCGCGCGCTTGCGTCGCTGGGCGGCTCGGACTCGCCGGCTGGGCAAGAGGGCGATCCGGTCGCCGACGTTCTCGACGCCTTCCGGTTCTACATGGCCGAGGACAACGACGGCCGGGGATTCGTGCTCGTGGGCCATTCGCAGGGCGCAGGACTGCTGAACGAGCTGATAGGGATCGAGATCGACCCGCCGAGGACGTGCGCGAACGCCTGGTCGCCGCCTACCTCGCCGGCGCCGCCGTGGCCGTCCCCGAGGGCGCGGTCGGCGGGGGCGATTTCCAGAACGTGCCGCTATGCACCGCGCCGGACGAGACCGGCTGTGTGCTGACGTGGGCGACGTTCCGGTCGACTGCGCCACCGCCGCCCAACTCGTTCTTCGGCCGGCCCCGCGACGGCGAGGGCGCCGCCGGCTGCGTCAATCCGGCGGCCGTCGGCGGCGAGTCGGCGGAGCTCACCCCGTACTTCCCCGCGGACGCCTCCGCGTCCATCTTCAGCACGCTCGGCGTCGGCGCCGGATCACGGGGGTGGCTGCCGGGCACCGACATCACCACGCCGTTCGTGACGCTGCCGGGCCTGGTCTCGGGCGAGTGCGCGTCCCAGGGCGGCTTCAACTACCTGTCGGTCACCGTCAACGCCGACCCGAGCGACCCGCGCGCCGACGACATCGGCGGCGACCTGACCCCCGAGTGGGGACTGCACCTCATAGACGTATCCATCGTCATGGGCGACATCGTCGAGCGGATCGAGGATCAGGCGGCCGCCTACACGGGTTGAGCGGCGACCGCGTTTCTCCTACCCGAGCGAACGCGAACGCTGCTCGCTGCCGGGGGCACCGTAGGGGTAGTCGGCGACGAGCGGCGCGCTCGCGTCGGTGAGCCTCTGGGCTTCCTTGTCGGACAGGTGCAGGTCGGCGGCGCCGAGGTTCTCGTCGAGCTGGGCGACGCTGCGGGCACCGAGGATCACCGACGTCACGGCCGGGCGGTCGGCGACCCAGGCGAGCGCAACCTGGGACATCGGCACGCCGCGGCCCTCGGCGACCTCACGGACCGCGTCGATGATCCGCCACGTGCGCTCGCGCGCGTTGCGCGGGCCATACGCCTCCATCCCCCGCCCCGGGTCCTCGCCGAGGCGAGTCGCGCCCATCGGCGGCTCATCGCGGCCGTACTTGCCGGTCAGCCAGCCGCCGGCGAGCGGTGACCACGGCAGGATCCCGATGCCCTCGTTGCGGCACACGTCGACGATCTCCAGCTCGACGTCGCGCACGAGCAGGTTGTACTGCGGCTGCAGCGTGACGATTGGCGCGGCGTCGCTCGCCATGAGCGCAGCCTTCTGCAGCTGCCAGCCGAGGAAGTTACTGACACCGGCGTAGCGGATCTTGCCCGCGCGGACGGCGTCGTCGAAGAACCCGAGCGTCTCCTCGATCGGGGTCAGCGGGTCCCAGGCGTGTGCCTGGTAGAGGTCAACGGTGTCGACGCCGAGGCGGCGAAGGCTCGCGTCCAGCGCCCGGCCGAGGTGCGTGCGGGAAAGCCCGGCGTCGTTGCGCCCGTCGCCCATGGGGAAGCGGCCCTTGGTGGCGATGACCAGGCGGTCGCGCCGATCGGGTCGAGCTGCGAGCCACCGCCCGATGATCTCCTCGGACCGCCCTCGCGAGTACACGTCGGCGGTGTCGACGAAGTTCCCGCCGTGCTCTACGAACCGGTCCAGCTGTGCATGCGCGGTCTGCTCATCGCTCTCGTGGCCGAACGTCATGCCCCCGAGGCACTGTGCGGACACGACCGTGCCCGAGCCGCCCAGTGTGCGGTACTCCACGCCGATCGAACCTACTAGTGGGCGCTCGCGGAAGTTCCGTGGATGTATCGCCGAGTCAGATGCGAGCGCTGGTCAGCGATAGCGCTCGGTGTCGGGTGGCTTGCCGGCGTCCTGCACCTCGACGAGGTAACGCCAGGCATCGGGGGCGCTGCCGTCGAGGTCGACGAAGCCGTACTCCTTCGCCAGCTGGCCCGACGACAGCGACGCCTGGTTCCACCGCGAGACCTTCGGGTCGGCCGCCAGCGCCGTGACGGCGCGGCCGACGAAGCGTGGCGTCTCGGAGATGCCGAAGTGACCAGGGTCGGGATACGGCGGTGTGTGGGGGCGGGCGAGCACGTCACGCCAGTTGTCCTCGGTGACCTCGTAGGCCTCGAGCATCATCTCTGACCGCAGCCAGCCCGGACTGAGCGCCACTGCAGTGCAGGCATGCGGGCCGAGCTCGTGTCCTTGGCTGAACGCGAGGCGGATCACGGCGCTCTTGGCCAGGTCGTAGAACACGGACAGGCGGTAGTTGGCGGCGTTGTACTCCGCGGTGCCGTCGGTCACCTCCACGACCAGGCCGCCGGGGTTGCGGATGAGCAGGGGTAGTGCGAAGTGGCTGGTCACTAGGTGCGTCTCGATGGCGAGCCGCAACAGCCGGAGGCCGTTGGCCAGGTCGTGCTCCCAGATCGGCGTGTTCCATTGGACGAGCTTCTCGCCGCCCCAGATGTTGTTGACGAGGATGTCGAGCCGACCCGCCTCGGCGTCGATCTGCTCGACGAGTGCCGCCACCGCGTCCTGATCGAGGTGGTCGACGACCACTGCCGTTGCCGTGCCGCCGGCGGCGGCCACGAGCTCGGCGGTCTCCGCGATCGTCTCGGGCCGCTCGTACTCCGACTGGCGCTCGGCTGTCGTACGGCCGGTCACGAACACGTGGGCCCCGGCGGCCCCGAGCTCGATGGCGATCCCCCGGCCGGCGCCACGCGTGGCACCGGCCACGAGCGCGACCCTGCCGGCCAGGTCGGGCGGGGACCATGAAGATGGTTCGGTCATCGGTGATACCTCGTATATAAACGACTGTTCGTTTATACTCCCACGCGCCATGCCGCGCAAGCGCACGATCCCCGACGAGGATCTCCTCGACGCCGCCCTCGGACTCGTGCGCGAGGTCGGCCCCGACGCCGTGAGCTTCGGCAGCCTCGCCGGCCGCGTGGACCTCGCGCCCTCGACATTGGTGCAGCGGTTCGGCTCGAAGCCCGCGCTGCTGCAGGCCGCTCTCCTCCGAGCCTGGGCGCAACTCGAGGCGGCCACCGACCATGCCATCGCCGCCGCGCCGGACGGACCCGCCGGCGTTGTCGAGCTGCTGGTCTCGCTCACGGGCCAGTACGACGCGCACGACTTCGCCGACCAGCTGCGGGTGCTGCGCGAGGACCTCCGTGACCCCGTCCTGCGCGAGCGGGGACAGGCGTGGTTCGCAACGTTGAGTGAGGCGGTCGAAGCGCGGCTGGTCGGTGCCAGCGGCAGGAACGGCGACCTCGGTCGGCTGGTCGTCGCCACGTGGCAGGGCACGCTCACCGTTTGGAGCTTCACCCGGGATGCACCTGTGGTCGACGTCGTCAGCCACATGCTCGAGGAACTGCTCGGCCGACTGCTGCCCGAGGCGAGCCGTCCACGACGCGGCCGCGGCCGTTGATGTCGTCCCCGACGGACGCCACTGCCCTGCGAGTCGGCGCTATTCCGGTTGTGACGTCTGCCGCAGGACGGGCGGCCATCGCCAGCGGCGGTCGGCCGCCACGCCGGGACCGGGCTCAGTCGTCCTGCAGCACGGCGAGGACGTTGCGGGCGGGATCGGTGAACCACGCGATCGGTGGGCTGTCGGGGTCCCGCAAGATGCCCCGGTCGTCCTGGGCGAAGCCGTCGTAGCGCTCGAACCGCACACCCCGCGCCGAGAGGTCCGCGACGGCGGCGCCGACGTCGGACACGGGGAAGTTGAGGATCGTGAACGTCGCCGGCGCGTGATCCGGCTTCGGGTACACGAGCACGTCTCGCCCGCTGTGCAGGTGGAGCGTGAGCAGACCGTTGGCCTCGGACACCTCGAGCCCGAGCACACCCGCGTAGAACTCGTGCGCCGCCGCGAGGTCGTCGACCGAGAAGCCGCTGAACGCCGGCGCCGCGGCCAGCGTCCCCTCTGCTCGGCCAGCAGCGGGCGCGTGACCCGGATGGAGCTGGATGATCTGCACGTAGTTGCCGTCGGGATCGATGGCCGTGGCAAACAGACCGGGCTCACGCTCCTCGAGCTCGGCCTTCCACGTCACCCCCATGCCATCGAGGCGACGAACCACGGCCCGCGCATCGGCGACATCGAAGTTGAGGATCACCCGCCCAGGCTGCGGGTTCGAGCCGCTGACGTCTTCTCGACGATCGATGAGAATGGTGAAGCCGCCGAAGGTCAAGAGCCGATAGCCGTTGGTCTTGGTGTCCTGCTCCGGCTCGAACGCTGCGGCGTACCACGCGTCGAGCCGCTCGGGATCGGGGCTGGCCAGCAGCATGCTGTTCAGACGGGACTTCGTCATGAGTGTTCCTCCTCGAGATGCAGCAGTTGCTTCCTCGAGAACTTGGACCCACGCGCCAGCCGCAATTCGTCGCCCGCGATGAATTCCCGCCTCGGCGGGGGTCGTACTAACAGGGCGCCGAATGCCGAGGCAAAGGAGCGCGACCCGTGACCGACCTCGCACATACCCTCAACGCCGACGACGTTTCCGTGGCCAGTGAGCTCGAGCGCCACCGGCCGGGGCTGACCGCCCACTGCTACCGCATGCTGGGGTCGGTGTTCGAAGCCGAAGACGCGCTGCAGGAGACGTTCATCCGGGCCTGGCGGGGATTCGATCGCTTCGAGGGGCGCGCCGCGCTGAGGTCCTGGCTGTACCGAATAGCCACCAACGTCTGCGTCGACATGCTCAACGGACGAGCCCGACGCGCGCTCCCCATGAGCCTGGTGCCGCCGTCATCGGGCGACAGCGACCTCGGCCCGCCCATCACCGAGTCCGCCTGGGTGACGCCGATCGCAGACGGCCGGGCCATCGCTCCCAGCATCGACCCCGCCGAGTCGGTCGCCGCCCGCGACGGCATTCGACTCGCGTTCATCGCCGCCCTCCAGCATCTCCAACCCAAGCCGCGGGCCGTGCTGCTCCTCCGTGATGTGCTCGGCTGGCACGCGGACGAGGTCGCCGACGCACTCGGCACCACGGTCACCGCCGTACACAGCATGCTCCGACGCGCCCGCCGCACCATGGCCGAACGCGACACCACGCGTGACAACGGGCCTGCGCTCGGCGAGTCGGAGTGGAACCTCGTCGCCCGCTACGTCGATGCGTTCCAACGCTTCGACGTCGACGCCCTCGTCGCCCTCCTGCGCGACGACGCAAGCCTGTCGATGCCCCCGATCCCCGGCTGGCTGCGCGGCCGGAAGGCGATCGCTCAGTACTGGCGAGGCCCCGGTTCGGCCTGCCGCGGTTCGCGCTTGGTACGAACGCGCGCGAACGGGGTGCCCGCGTTCGCCTCGTACCGGCCCGCCGCCGACGGGAGCTACCGACCCTTCGCCATCCAGGTCATCGAAATCGCTGACGGCCACATCACCGGCTTGCACGCATTCCTCGAACCGCGGCTCTTCCCGCTGTTCGAGCTACCCGACCACCTCAGCGCGCACCGCCACGCCGTCGTTTGAGACCACGGCTCCTATCCACCAGGTTGCTGCCGGCTGTTCGGGCCCCAGGCGCGCGCGGCATGGTTGATTCACTCGTGAGCAACTGAACCTCCGCATGTGAGGAAGGAGAGCTGCGGATGAGCGAGCGCACCGAATACGGTCCCGGCGAGTTCTGCTGGGTGGAGCTGGCTTCGCCGGACGTGGACGCGGCGGCGGCGTTCTACGGCGAGCTGCTCGGCTGGAAGCGTGAGCGATACGAGCCCGATCCCGACGGCTACTGGTATTTCCGGCAAGACGGGAAGCTGGTGGCCGGCCTCGAGACGTTCCGGATGGACGGCCAGGTCCCCGCTTGGCTGGGGTACGTCAGGGTGGATGACGTGGCGGCGACCGCCGGCAAGGTCGGCGACGCCGGAGGGACGGTCCTCGCGGAGCCGCTCGATGTCCCCGGCGGAGCAGGGTCGCTGGCCGTCTGCCGGGACACAGAGGGAGCCGCGTTCGCCCTGTGGCAGCAGGGCGAGTTGAAGGGTGCCCAGCTCGTCAACGAGCCGGGCAGCTGGACCTGGAACAACCTCCTGACTCGCGACGTGGACGCGGCGATGGACTTCTACAGCCGGGTGTTCGGCTGGACGGCAACGCAGCCGGAGGGCGCCCCCGACTTCATCTGGAACTGGCATGTCGACGGGCAGCGCTGGCCCGAGGGGATGGCAGGGCTGATGCGCATGGGGACGGAGATGCCGCCCTACGTGCCGCCGCATTGGCAGGTGTACTTCATGGTCGAGAGCGTGGATGCGGCGGTGGAGCGCAACAACGCCGGCGGCGGGTCCCTGATCTACGGTCCGATCGACATACCCATCGCAAGGATGGCCTCGGTCGTCGATCCGCAGGGGGCGAACGTCGCGCTGCTCGAGTCGCGCTACCCCGAGCCGCGGTGAACGGAGCCCCGGATCTGCGACCTGAGCCGCACCCGCAGGTCCGGCGTGCCAGCGCGCTGGCGTGCTATCCCGTCACGGGTGACCGACGGCAAGACTCTGGTGGCGGCGTTCGTGGACCGGTTGGACCGGCGGGACTGGGCAGGGTTCGCGGAGCTGTTGGCGCCCGATGTCGTCTACGAGCTGCCGCAGACCCGGGAACGCATCCGAGGCCGCGACCGCTACGTGCGGTTCAACGCCGAGTACCCGGGCGACTGGCGCATCGAGCCCCAGGTCGTCCTGGGTGACGACGCGCACGGCGCGCTGGTGTTCCGCTGGACCCTCGACGGCGAGTCGTCGCTCGCCGTCGCCTTCTTCGAACACGACGGCTCGATGATCACGAAGATCACCGACTTCTGGCCCGAGCCCTACGACCCGCCTCCCGGCCGGGAGCACCTCGTCGAACGCTGGTGATCAGGCCGGGCCGACACCGCGACCGACGCGTCTATGGGTTGCGGCCGATGAACGCCAGCAGCCTGGTCTGGACGTCGGCGTCGTCGGGCACATCGACGCGTGGCCCGTAGTGGCCGCTCTGGCGCAGTACATCGTCCATCGGCTGCATGGCCTCGAGCATCTCGGCGCACTTGTCGGGGTCCAGCGTCTCGTCCTGCCCGGTGGCGCGGGCAAGATCCCAGCGGTGGAGGAACACGTCGCCGGTGTAGATCATGTCGATGGCCTGTCCGAGTGGCATCCGGCCGATGTGCGGGAGCTCGTGCTCGCGCTCGGCGGTGACCGGGTCGTCGAGCAGTGCCTGCACGGCGTCGGTCTGGGTGCGCCAGGCGCCGACCGGATCGTCGTCGACCGACGGACCGGCAGCCAGCGTGATCCCGGCCGCCCCCTGGAGGAAGGCAGGGAACCACTCGACGAGATGCCGGACGACGTCGCGGGCGACCCAGCCTTCCGGCGGCGCGGGGTAGTCCCACGCCGCCGGGGCAGTTCCCTCGACCGTCGCCGTGAACCCGGCGGCGATGCGCCGGTGCTCGTCGGCGGCGCCCATCACAGCTCGGCGAGGAGGGCGTCGAGCTTGGCGTAGCCCTCCTCGACGCCGGTTTCCATGCCGCTGGCCAGCCATTGGTCGCGGCCCTCGAAGCTGTCGGTGAGCGATTGGGCGTGCAGGCGGGTCCGGCCGTCGCCGAGGTCCTCGAACCGCAGCGTCTCGAGGGCGACACCGTCGGGCTCGCCGTCATAGGTGAAGGTCTGGACGATGCGATCGTCGCCAACCTCGTGGAAGCAGCCGTGGAAGCCGTATTCCTCGCCGTCGCGGCCGGCGACGTAGCGCCAACGGCCGCCGGTGGTGGCGTCCCAGTCGAGGATCTTGGTTTCCATCCCGTTGGGGCCGACCCAGCGAGCGAACAGCTCGGGGTCGGTGTGGGCCCGCATCAGCTGCGCCGGGGTGGCGTCGAAGTCGCGGGTCATGCGGATGATCGGCACGCTCGGGTCTGCCTCGATCGAGACCTGGTAGCGGCTGCTGCTGGCGTTCATGACGCGGCTCCTTGCTCCTGTCGGGGGTGGGTTGGTTCTGCGTCGTCCCGCATCTCGGCGAGGACGACGTCCAGGCGCTCGTAGCGCTCCTGGGCCTGTTGGCGGTAGCGCTCGATCCATTTCGTCATCAGCTCGAACACCTCCGCCTCGAGATGGCACGGCCGCCGCTGGGCGTCCCTGGTCTGGCTCACCAGACCTGCGTCGGCCAGCACCTTGATGTGCTTGGACACCGCCTGGATGGAGACCTCGTAGGGCTCGGCCAGCTCCCCCACGGTGGCGTCGGACACGGCCAGGCGGGCCACGATGTCGCGCCTGGTCGGATCGGCGAGGGCGGAGAAGACTCGAGACAGCTGGTCGTCCACCAGGACGCTCCTTGTCAACCGGATGGTTGAAGACAACCTACGCCGGCATAGCCTCCTTGTCAACCAACTGGTTGAAGAAGCGCTCCATTGGCCAGAACCCGGGCTCGCCGGTGTCAGCCGGCGCCGGTGGCTCGCAGCTCGCCGATGAGGTCGGCCTTGGCCGGGTGGAGGCGGGCAGGGAGGGCGGCCTCGCCGGCGCGGTCGCGTAGCTGCTCGAGGTCGAGGGCGTCGAGGTCGTCGGCCGGGGGGAAGAGGTCGGCCAGGCCGCCGACGGCCTTCTCCGCGCCGGCGTCCCGCCACAGTCGCCAGTACGCGCCCATGCGGTCGTTGTACGCCCTGGGCTGCTCGGCGTAGAGGCGGACGCCGAGGCGCGTGGCCCGGCGCTCGAGCTGGCCACGGCGTTCCTCGGCCAGCGCACAGGCGGCACGGACCGGGGTCCGGCCGCCGAACCGGTCCGGCGAGGCGCGGAGACGCTCGCAGATCACCACGAGGTCGTGGGCGTCTCCGAGGGCGTCGGAGAGGTCGTGGAACCGATCGTCGAACGGCTCCAGGATCGACGGCGCGGCGTCGCTCAGCAGCCGGACGTGGTACCAGGCGTCCTTGGTCCGCTTGCGCCACTCGTGCATGGCGGTGGGATCGGACCGGCGGTCGAGGCGGACCGCTGCCAGGGCCCGCCGGCCGGCCCGGTAGGTCCTCCCGAGGCCGGGCCCGACCGCAGCCCACCCGCGGGCGTCGAGCTCGGCCCGACCGACCTGCCGCCGGCCCGTGCGGAACATGTCCGCGGCGGTCTCGACCCGGAGCCGCCGATCCCGGGCATTGCTGGCACTGTCGGCGGCCGCGGCGAGGCCCGCGCGCACGACGCCGAGACCGCCCTCGGGGAGCCGATCGAGAGAGGCCGCCACGAGGTCGTCGAACGTGGCGAGCGTGGCATGAGCGTCGCGAATGGCTGACAGCTCGCGCCCGGCGTCGCGGAACGACTGGTTCGCCGGGCCGTAGGCACGACCGAGCGCGGGCCGGACGAGACGAAGCAGCCCGTGTAGCTTCTTCGCTCGCTTCCGGCAGTCGTGCACCGTGGCCTCGAGGTCGTGCTCCTGGACCCGCTCGAGCGCCGAGGCCGCCCCTTTGACCTGCTCGTCGGTGATGCGGCGAACGGCCTCGGGAACCGTCTCGTCGCGGTCGAAGGCATATCCCATGCCGGCCCCCTTCCCGGTGCCACGCCCGGGAACCCGGGAGTTTGAGCGACCTCGGGCAGCCCTAGCGACGGGTCGGTGTCGGCGTTCGACGACCCTTCCGGCTTGCTTCGGCCGGACGCTCCCGAGCGATCCCCGCGAGGATCAGATCGAGCATGGCCACCAGGTTCTCCTCGAGCGCATACTCCCCGTCCTCGTCAGCTACCCACCGGTAGACGACGCCGAGGTAGCCGTCGAAGATCAGCAGACCGGCGCGGACGGGATCGACGTCAGATGAGATGTCCCCCCGTTGCTGGCCCAGGCGCAGGGTGTCGGCGAACCGGTCGGGCGAAGCCGATGTGTAGGCCCGCAGCGGACCCCCACTGCTCAGCGATGCGCGCATGATGGCCCGCCCGGTGGTCGGGTCCTCCTCGTAGAAGCTGGCCACGACGCGCAAGGCCCGGCGCAGCCGGCGCCGCGTATCGGTGGTCTCCCGCTCGGCCTCAGCGAGGATCTCGGCCAGCTCGCCCCCGCGACGCACGAACCACTCGTCGACGAGGTCCTCCTTCCGGCTGAAGTAGTTGAACACCGTCGCCCGTGCGACGTCCGCGCAGTCGCCGATCTCTTCCATCGTCGTTGCCTCGTAGCCGCGGGAGGCGAACAGGGCGACGGCGCACTCGAAGATGCGATCCCTCGTCGCCAGCTTCTTGCGCTCGCGACGACCGAGAGGTGTACCGGCGGCACCATCGGTCAAAGCCACTTGACAGTCCTTAGATGCGAGTCCAAACTAGTTACTGATCCAAACCTTGACTTTAGTCTGTTGAATCGACCATGACCAGATTCCCTGTGGAGGTGATTCCATGGACTTCCTGACCAGCCTGAAGCTCGCCGACCTGCGCCAGCGTGACCTTACGGCCGATTCGTCCCGCGCCCGGCTCGCCGCCGAGGCGAGACGAGTCCGCCGCCAGTGGGCCCACAACGATCGGCGAGCCCGCATCGCCCGTCGGTGAGAGCATCGGCGCACTGCGGCATCAGGCCCGCCCGAGATCACACCCACGATGAAGACCCATGACCATGCGACATGACCACGATCACCCGCGACACGACGACGAGGTCGATCAGCACGTCCACGACCAGCGCAGCGGGTTGCTCGGTGCCATCCGCCAGCTCGTAGCCCCGCACAGCCACGACCAGGCCGAGCTGATCGACTCGGCCACGGCCACCCGGGAAGGCCTCCGGACCTTGGGCATCAGCCTCGGTGGGCTCGGTCTCACCGCAGTTCTCCAGGTCGCCGTCCTCACGATCTCCGGATCGGTCGCCCTGCTGGCGGACACCATCCACAACGTCTCGGACGCCCTCACCGCTGTACCCATCGCCATTGCCTTCTGGCTGGGTCGACGCCCACCGAACCGGCGCTACGCGTATGGCTACGGACGCGCCGAAGACCTCGCCGGCATCTTCGTCGTGGCCATGATCGCCATCTCCGCCCTCGTTGCCGGCTGGCAAGCTGCTCAACGGCTCGTGGACCCCCAGCTCCTCGACCATCCCGGGTGGGTCGCCGTCGCGGGGCTCATCGGGTTCGCAGGCAACGAGCTCGTCGCCATCTACCGCATCCGCACCGGTCGCCGCATCGGCTCTGCCGCACTGGTAGCCGACGGGCTGCATGCCCGCACCGACGGGCTCACGTCGCTGGCCGTCATCGGCGCCGCCGTCGGCACGATTGCCGGCTGGTCCTACGCCGACCCGCTCATCGGACTGGCAATCAGCGCCGCCATCCTCAACGTCCTACGCCACGCCGCTCGCGACATCTACCGGCGGCTCATGGACCACGCCGACCCCGTCGTCATCGGTCGCGTCGAACACCAGCTCCATCACATCGATGGGATCCACGGCATCGACCGGGTCCGCGTGCGCTGGGTCGGCCACCAACTCCACGTCGACGCCGACGTCGTCCTCGACGCCCACCTCGAGCTCGCCCGCGCCCACGACATCCTCGAGGACGCCCGCCACCGGCTCTTCCACACCATCCCCCGGCTCGCCGACGCCCTCCTCCACGCCAGCCCCACGCACGAAGCCGGCGACCCCCACGCCACCACTCGCCACCACTTCGCCACCGGCTAGCCGCAGCTCCGTCAGGCGACCATCGCGTCGCTCGATTCGATGGTCTGCGGCGCCGGCGTCGTCGCCCAGATGGGCGATGTCCCGATGGGTCCCGTGTGCCACGTTCACGTGAGGCCCCAACCACCGAAGGAGAACCCATGACCACGTACGGCATCCTCATCTTCGAAAGGGTCGAAGAACTCGACTTCGTGGGCCCCTGGGAGGTCTTCGGCGCATCGGCCGCGGCCCGAGCCCGCGACAAGGCGGGCACGGACGCGGTGGTGACCATCGCCGAGCAGGCCGATCACATCCACTGCAACCGGGGGCTGCAGGTCATTCCCCACCACACGCTGGACAACCATCCACCGCTGGACGTCCTGCTCGTTCCCGGCGGCACGGGCACACGACGAGAGGTGAACAACCCCACCGTGCTCGAATGGATCCAGAAGGTGGCCGCCCGCGTGGACTGGGTCACCAGCGTGTGCGACGGGGCGGGACTCCTCCATGCGGCGGGCCCTGCCCGCGGCCGCCGCGTCGCCACCGATTGGGAGTTCGAGGACGAGCTCGAGGCCCGCGGCGACGTCACCGTGGTCCGCGACGCCCGCTACGTCGTCGACGGCAACGTGGTCACCAGCCAAGGCGTATCCGCCGGGATCGACATGGCCCTCTGGCTCATCGGCCGGATCCACGGTCGGCAGCACGCCCGAGTCGTCCGCCGCGGGATCCAGTACGAGCCAGCCCCGCCCTACATGGCCGACGAACCCCTCGCCTCCTAGCGACGCGCACCATGGCCGGCTACGCCGTCATCGAGGCCCCGTCGGTGCTCGGCCTGTTCCCCAACGGGGTCGAGCGGCTGCCAGGGGCGCTGCTCGATGCCGGCCTCGCCGACGCCCTGGGCGCCCGGCGCGCCGGTGTCGTGCCGCCCCCCGCGTACGATGGCCGCCGCGACCCGGCGACGGGGTTGCGCAATCCGACCGCGCTGCGCGACTACGCGTACCAGCTGGCCAACGCCACCGGAGCGGTCCTGGAGGGCGGCGACACCCCCATCGTGCTCGGCGGCGACTGTTCGATCCTGCTCGGGAACCTGTTGGCCCTGCACCGGCGGGGTCGCCACGGGCTGCTCTTCATCGACGGCCACGCCGACTTCTACCAACCATCGGCCGAGCCCCACGGCGAAGCGGCCTCGATGGACCTGGCCCTCGCCACCGGCCGGGGCCCGAGCGTGGTGACCGACCTGGAGGGCCGGGCGCCCCTGGTTCGGGACGAGGACGTGGTGCATGTCGGACGCCGCGACGCCGACGAGGCCGAGCGAGCCGGCAGCCAACGCATCGAGGAAACACCGATCACCGTGTTCGACCTCGCCAGCGTCCGCCAACGGGGGCCGGAGTCCATCGCCCACGACGCCCTCGCCCGGCTCGTCCGTCGCGACCTCGACGGCATCTGGGTCCACCTCGACTGCGACGCGCTCGACGACGCCGTCATGCCCGCCGTCGACTACCGGCTCCCCGATGGCCTCCGCTGGCACGAGTTGGAGGCGGTCCTGGGCGCCGCGATCGCCAGCGGCGCGGTCGCCGGCATCGAGGTCACGATCTTCAACCCGGCACTCGATCCCGACGGGTCGATCGCCCGAGACCTGGTCGCATGCCTTACCCGTGCTCTAGCCGAGGGACGAAGCCGGCGCCGCGCGCGCCCGCGACTTCACTCGACCGCGGCGAGCCCTGACACCGCTCGGCTCGCACCGCGCCCCGCCGTCCCGCCACCCACGCCGTTGCCTGCCGTGGCGTACGGTCGATGGCAGCGGGCGCGGCCCTGTTGCCCGTGACGCCGCAGCCGAACGCGATAGCGGCCTTCGGATCGAAGTACCCACTGCTCGTTCCGGCCGCCGGCTGACGGCCTTCGTCACCGACAAAGGAGCATGCATGGTCACCATCCACATGCACCAGAACACCACCGCAACGCCCGAAGAGTTCATCGCCGGGCTGACCGACTTCGGCCCTGGCCGGGCGAATCTGTTCCCCAACAGCGCCGACGACTACTTGAAGGTGCACGACCGCGGTCCCACCTACGCCGACGTCACCGAGGGCTCAGGCGGCGTCTGGGAGCGGCTGCACTACGACTGGTCGGATCCGAGCCGCGTGGTGATGACGACCACCGACTCCAACATCTGGGGAGGGAGCTCCGGCCACACCTACACGTTCACGCGGAAGCCCGACGGGACGACCGACGTGGACGCCGTCGTGGTGCGCGAAGGCAAGAACCTGAAGGGGCGTCTCTTGGGCGTCGTCGTCGGGAGCGTCGGCAAGAGCAGGCTGACCAAGGCGTTCGACACGTCCGTGAAGGCCATCGAGGCCAGGGCCGAGGGGGCCCGAGCGCCTGAACAGCCGTAGGAGCCGAGCGGATAGGGCCGTCCGACTCCTCGCCACGTTCTCCCAGACACGCGCCGAAGGGCCATCGGCTCAGCCCATCGAACCGCTCACCGAGCGCGAAGAACGGTGCTCGTGACCGTTGCCCCCGGCCGAACCACGCCGAGATCGCCGACGAGCTGCACATCAGCCTCAGCCCGTCAAGACCCACATCGCAAGCCTCATGACCAAGCTCGCAGCACGAGACCGCGTCGAGCTGGCGATGTGGGCCTACGAGACCGACCGGATCATGCGGCTGACAAGCCGCCGCTGCGTGCCTCGACCTGGCCACAATGGCTCGATGACCGAGGTGATCCTGCGCCCGATCCAAGAAGCGGACCTGGCCGACTTGTGCCGGTACTCGACTGACCCGGAGGCGGCGGGGGTGTTCGAGTGGACGGGCTTCGAGGACCCGAAGGCGATGCGACGGCGCTGGGAGGAAGACGGCTGGCTCGGTGCCGAGCACGGGCGGCTGGCCATCATGAGCGGGGACTCGCTCGCCGGGAACGTGAGCTACAAGGACCGCTCGCCGTGGATGACAAAGGGGGCGATCTATGAGATCGGGATTGCCTTGTTCCCGGAGTATCGGGGTCAAGGGGTGGGGACGGCCGCCCAACGCCTGCTGGTTCAGTACCTGCTCGACACCATGCCGGCGCATCGGATCGAGGCGCACACCGAGCCCGAGAACATTGCCGAGCAGCGGGCGCTGGAGAAGGTTGGCTTCGAGCGTGAAGGGGTGCTGCAGCAAACTGTATTCCGGGCTGGAAAGTGGCGCGACAGCATCATGTACGCGCTGATCCGAAACTGACGGACAGATCCGGCGGGGTCGGGGCGTTCGAAGCGATCCAGACGTCGTGCTCCGGCACGCCTGTGGACAGGGCTGACTCCGGGTTGCTGAGCCCTTGATTGGCTTGCTGCTACGGCCGCAGCGGCGCGATGGCCGACGTCGTCGACGAGTTGGTTGGCGCCGTCGGACGGCCGCACGCCATCTCGGGTTGGCGATAGACGGTGCCGTCGGCCGGGATCACGATGTCGCCTCGGTCGTTGATGTCGTGAGCGACGGTGTCGGTCCGTTCGCCCGGAGCGACGATCGTGGTGTACTTCCCCTTGTCCCAGAGGAAGCCTCGGGTGTTGACGCCGTTGGGGTCGCCGTAGCCGCCGACGATGCGGCCGCGGTTGTCGATGCGGCTGGGCACGGTGAATGGTGAACCGGGCCGATCGATCCTCGTGAAGCGCCCGTTGGTCAGCAGGAAGCCTCGCCGTGTGCCGCCGGTGTCGTAGTGGCCGACCATCTGGCCGCGATCGTTGATGCCGGAGACCGTTGTGCCCTCGGCCCCGGGGAAGTCGATCGGGGTGAACCTGCCGCTGCGCATCACGAAGCCGCGGAGCCGACCGGTCTCGTAGTACGCGTAGGGGTCGAGGCCGGGGACCGCCTCGATGAAGGCTCCGACGACGTCGCCCCGATCGTTGACGCCGAGGGGCTGGGTCAGGGCGGCGCCGGGGGCATCGATGGTTGTCACGTCGCCACGCTGCGACACGAACCCATGGACCGTCCCGAAGGGCAACCTGCCCCGCGTGCCCGGGACAGCGTCGGCTTCGATGTACTGGCCCACGACCTCAGTCCGGTCGTTGACGTCGTAGGCCAGGGTGAGGCGAGCGCCAGGGACATCGATCCGCGTGTGCCTACCCCGGCTGTCGCGCAGGACGGCGTGGTTTCCGACGATCGGATCGAAGCCAGGGGAGTCGGGCATGGCCCCGGCCTCGTAGTAGGCACCCACGGCCTGGCCCCGGTCGTTGATGCCGAAGTACGTGGTCGCTCGGGGATCGGACGAGGCGTCAGAGGGTGGCGCCAATGCTGTGAAGTCACTGCCGCGCAAGACCAGGTTGCCGCACGTGTCGGCTGGCGACAGCTCGCGGTCGGCGCCACGGCCCGGCTCCGCGAGGGGATCCGCCCCGTCGAGCGACGAGCAGGCCACGGGCAGCACGGACAAGGCGACGGCAGCCCCGAGCGCCTTCAACCCACGCCTTGTCCCATGTGGTCTACCCGGCGAATCCATGCTGGCGTCCTTCCGACCATCGAAGCGATGCCCACCCGCTGGATGTTCGGATCCACCTCGACGGCCGGATCAGTCTGCGCACGGTGGTCGGAGCGGCTCGATGGCCACTGCCGTCATCCGAAGTCCGGTTCGGATACGTAGGGGTGGCGGGACCGGTCGTGCATCCGCGACGGCTCCACGCCCCACAGGGCTGACACCTCGACCGATCCCCTCACACACCGCTCAGGAGATCAACGATGCGAAAGACTCTTCTCTCCCTCGGGACGACCGCAGCCGCGGGCGCAACCGCGCTCATGCTGGCTACGGCTGCCTCCCCGCCGAACGCCGAGGGCGAGTCCGACACGGCGACCGTCTGCAACACAGGGAACGGCGAGAACGTGTGCGTCGCGGGCTTGGACGTCGACCTCGTGTCCGCGAGGCCGGCGAACGACAAGGAGGCGCACGTACCGATCTGGTTCACGTTGAGCATTGGCGGCGCCGAGGCCGCTGGCTTCTAGTCCTTGCCGGCTGACATCCAACGGATGGCTACACCAGTCAGGAGATCACTGTGGGATTGCGAAAGACCCTGCTAACCCTCGGGACCGCCGCCGCCGCCACCGCAGCGATTGCCCTCACGGTCGAAATGGGCACCTCCCCCGAGGAGGGCCGCCGTCAGGCCGACGAGGGCACCGAGATGAAGGTCGCCCGTGTCGAGAGGAGCCCCGAGTCCGGGGCCGAGTACGCCTACGCGTGGCCGAAGAAATACACGGGCGTTGGCCTCAAGGCCGACTCCAACGAAGTGGCGCTCGATTAGTGGCCGATCACCGGCAGCCGCTCGAGCTAGGCGGCCGCGGCCGTCGTCGTCGGCCCGAGCATCGTGGTTGACGTCTCGGCGGGCTCACACACTTCGGGTCGTCCGTTGGCTGGCGAGGATGGTTGCCACGTCTCGTTACTCGCCGACGATGCGCCTCGCCGCGTACGCGAGGTCCTCGATCGGGCCGGCTACTCGCGCCAGCGGATCGCGGAGACGCTTGGCGTGGACGACATCCGGGCGCTCGACGGGGTCCCGGGGCCAGTGCTGGTCCGTAGGGTCGGCGAGGGAACCCCGCTCGAGCTGCTCATCCGGCTACTTCTCCTCGGCGTAGTTGTCGATCGCGACGCCGCCCGCACCGCCCTCCGTCCGATGACGATCGAGGCGTGGGAGGCGCTCGGGCTGATCGAGATCACCGCCGGGGTCGTGCGCGCGTCCTACCGGGTGGTGCCTCACGACGACCTGCTGCTCCTCAGCGACTGGCCGGTGTCACCGATGCGGCCGCTCCTGCCCGACCATGTGCTCGGGCCGAACCCGTCGGCGTCGCTGCTGGCCAACTTCACGGTCAGGCCCCGCGTCGGCTCGGTGCTGGACCTCGGAGCCGGGTGCGGGATCCAGTCCCTGCTCGCCGCCCGCCACGCGGACCGGGTGGTCGCCAGCGACCTGAACCCGCGGGCCGTCACGATTGCGTCGTTCAACGCCGCGCTCAACCACGTCGCGGTCGACTGCATCGAGGGCGACCTGTTCGAGCCCGTGCGCGGCCAGCGTTTCGACCTGGTCGTCTCGAATCCCCCCTTCGTGATCTCGCCCACTGCCAGCTTCCTGTTCCGCGACAGCGAGTTGGGAGGTGAAGGGATCGGGCGCACGATCATCTCGAAAGTCGCCGGGCTGCTGAACGAGCGCGGCTTCTGCCAGCTGCTCACGAACTGGGCGCACATCGAAGGTGTCGACTGGACCGAGCGCATCGAGCAAGCGTTCGAAGGCTGCGGCTGCAACGCCTGGGTGCTGGCGGTCCATCACGCCGAGCCGGACGTCTACGCCAGCCGCTGGATCCAGCACCTGGAGCGGACCCCCGAGGCCGTCGGTGATGCCCTGGAGGAGTGGATGCGCTACTACGAGCGCGAGCGCATCAGTGGAATCAGTTGGTGCGTGGTCACGATGCGCCGAGCCACCGGCCCCCGGACCTGGTTCGAGCTGGACGAGGTGCCGGAGGCCATTCGCTCCCCCGTGGGCGACCACCTGCTGCGCTGCTTCGAGGCACGGGAGCTCCTCGATGGCCTCGGCGACGACGCGCTCTTGGACCTGCGCCCCCGCCTCGCGCCAGAAACCCGCCTGGAGCAGCACTTCACCCCCGCACCCGAGGGCTGGGCGCCCGGCGAGGCGCAGCTGCGACTGACCGGGGGGCTTCCCCTCGATCTCGCGGTGGACGCGGACGTCGCGAACCTGCTGGTCCGCTGCGACGGCAGCCTGCCGCTGCGCGAGCTGCTGGCGCGCGCGGCCGCAGCCACCGGCGCGCCCGCCGACACCATCGCCCGCCAGGGCGCCGCTGCGACGAGGCATCTCATCGCGGCAGGGTTCCTCCTTCCCACATAGCCCCCCAGTCGATCGTCATAACGGGACGATCACCGAACCGCTGAGCGACGTTCGCGCCCGACCGCTCCGCGCCCTGCACGACGGAGCGACGGCGGAGGCACCGAATTGACGACACCCACGCAGAGTCGCGGTCGTTCCCGTCCGTTCATCCCGATACCACCCCACGTCGAGTCACGACGGAATGGCGCGAGGTGACTGCAGACATACTTCGGATCCTCGTTTAACACGCTCTGACCTGGGAGGAACCTCTTGACACAGCGGGCTGTAGCGGTCATAGGGTGGGTTCCGCGTGATGTCAGGTGTGCCACGTCGCGCGGAGCAATAGCGACAAGAGCAGGTCCCTTGGTCGGCGTGTGGCCGCCGCCTCGCGTCGGAGCACTCACGGCAGGAAGAAAAGGTGAAAGCGGCGATGTCCTTCTTTTCTGATGTCAAAACGGTGGAAGCGCGAGTGCAGGAAGCGATGCAGGACGGCCCGGTCACGCCGTATTACACGCTGCCGCTCGACAAGGTCTACGAGGTGCTAAACGGAGCTTTGGCATCCGAGATTGTCTGTGTGCTTCGTTACAAACAGCATTACTACATGACGACGTCGATCCACCAAGAGCAGCTCCAAAACATGTTCAAGGAGCACTGGGAGGATGAAGAAGAGCACCTAGAGCGGATCGCCGAGCGCATCAAGCAACTCGGCGGCGTTCCCAACTTAGATCCGAACGACATTTCTACGCGTGCGTTCTCAAGGTTTGAGAGCGGGCACACGCTCGCCGATCTCCTCAAAGAGGATCTCCTAGCCGAACGGGTCGTGATCAAGATATACGGCGATATCGTCACCTTCTTCGGGGACGCCGACCCGGTCAGCCGCCGGATGTTCGAGGATATCCTCGAAGACGAACAAGATCACGCAGACGAAATCGCGGACCTGCTCTACACGGTCGATCCCGAGACCGGTGAGACCATCGAGCAGTTTACGGGAGACTCCACGTTCAAACGCGTGAACCTCTCGTAAGTACAATACGGGCAGGATTTGTTAGCGGACCGCGCTGATTTCCATGGGCTTACGCGCCTGAACGGCGTCTGCCAGCACCTCCGTGGTGGCCCGCAGAGACTCGAGCCGGCGGCCTGCCGCTGAGGCGCCGCTGAGCCGCTACCGATCGTCCTGGGGTTACACACCCGGCCCCGAACGGGTACAGATGTGTGGCAGAGGGGGGCGAGAGTGCCCTGAAGTTCTCCTACCGCCCGAAGGAGACATCATGCGATCTCGTGCACGCGTAGGTGTGGCGTTGCTTGCGATGCCGCTCGCACTGCTGGCCACCGGTTTGCCCGCGCCGGTCGGTGCCGCACCAGCCGGTAGCTCCGCACCGGCGGCGGCTTCGGCGGCGTATCCGACGGACGGGCAGGGGCGGGTCACGCTCCGCCAGACCGGTGCGCCGTATCTGGACGCCAAACAGCCCGTCGGCAAACGCGTCAAGGACCTGATGGGCCGGATGACGCTCGAGGAGAAGGTCGGCCAGATGACGATGGCCGAGCGCGGTGCCGTCAGTGACGACCCGACGCAGGTCAGGACCTCGATGCTCGGCGCGGTGCTGTCCGGCGGGGGCTCGGTGCCGGCGGACAACACGCCGGCCGGTTGGGCCGACATGGTCGACACGTTCCAGGAGCAGGCACTGCAGACCCGGTTGCAGATCCCGATCCTGTACGGCGTCGACTCGGTGCACGGTCACGGAAACCTGCACGGGGCGACGGTCTTCCCGCACAACATCGGGCTCGGCGCCACGGGTGATCAAAAGCTGATCGAGCGGATCGAGCACGTGGTCGCCGAGGAGACGCGGGCGACGGGCCCGCAGTGGTCGTTCGCGCCCTGCGTATGCGTGGCGAGGGACACCCGGTGGGGCCGGACCTACGAAAGCTTCTCCGAGGATCCGCGGCTGGTGACCCGCCTGAGCAGTGCGATCAGGGGCTTCCAGGGTGACAACGCCGGCGACCTGCGTGACGAGGACCGCGTGCTGGCGACAGCCAAGCACTACGCGGGCGATGGCGACACCACGTTCGACACCGCGGCCGGCGACTACACCATCGACCAGGGCGTGACGATCACCAGCCGCGAGGATTTCGCGGGATCGACCTCGCACCGTTCGTGGCGGCGGTACGACGCCACAAGGCGGGCACCGTGATGCCGTCGTTCTCGAGCGTGGACTGGACCGACGACGGGGTCGGCAACCCGCTCAAGATGCACGCACACCGCGAGCTGATCACCGACGTACTCAAGAACAAGATCGGGTTCGACGGGTTCGTGATCTCCGACTGGGAGGGCATCCACCAGATCCCCGGGGATTGGGCGACCCAGGTGCGCACCGGAGTGAACGCCGGAACGGACATGTTCATGGAGCCGTTCTCCTCCCAGTCGTTCGAGACCACGCTTCTCGCCGAGGTGAACGCCGGCCGGGTGCCCATGGCGCGGATCGACGACGCGGTACGGCGCATCTTGACCAAGAAGTTCGAGCTCGGCCTGTTCGAGCGCCCCTACACCGACCGGTCGAACCTCGACGACGTCGGATCGGCGGAGCACCGGGCGTTGGCCCGCGAGGCCGTCGCCAAGTCGCAGGTGTTGCTGAAGAATTCGCAAGGCGTGTTGCCGCTACAGGAGGACGCCAGGGTGTATGTCGCCGGTCGCAATGCCGACGACATCGGCAACCAGGCAGGCGGCTGGACGCTGAGCTGGCAGGGCGCGTCGGGCCAACACCGGATCCCTGGCAACACCATCCTCGACGGCATCCGCGAGGTCGCACCGCATGCGCAGGTGACGTACAGCAAGGACGCCTCCGCACCAGTGGGCGACGCCGAGGTCGGCATCGTGGTTGTCGGCGAGACGCCGTACTCGGAGGGGTTCGGCGACGTCGGCGGGCCGCGCTGGGGCTTCGACCCCGAGGACGGCGGGGTGCTCCGCGAGGCGAAGAGCCTCGAGCTGCAGCCCGGCGACGCCGCGGTGGTCGACACCGTGTGCGGCGCCGTCCCCGAGTGCGTGGTCCTGGTCGTGTCCGGCCGACCGCAGGTGATCGCTCCCGAGCAGCTCGGGAAGATCGACGCGCTGGTGGCGTCCTGGCTGCCCGGCTCACAGGGTGAGGGCGTCGCGGACGTGCTGTTCGGCGAACGGCCGTTCACTGGCAAGCTGTCGCACACCTGGCCGGCCAGCGCCGCCCAGGAGCCCATCAACGTGGGTGACAGCGACTATCGGCCGGCGTTCCCGTACGGCTGGGGGCTGCGCACGAAATAGCGGCCCGAACCCTGCGAGGCCCGCGGTCGCGTCGTCGAGTTGAACGGCCCACGGGCCTGCTACCCGCTTCTCACGATCCGGGCGCGGCCCGGGCCATACGGGCGGCAACGAGGTGAGGAAGGACCTCGGACGTGAAGTGCTGCGCGGGGTCGGCGTGGCCGATGGCGGTATCGACGATGACACCGCCTCGGGATGCCGCCGCCGCCCGTAGCCGCTCGCGAGCCGCGTCCGAGACCGAGCCACCCGCCACGACCGCCAGCAGACCGTCGCTTCCCGCGATTGCCCGTAGCGCGTCCGCCTCGGTGAAGACGCCGACGACCGTGAAGCCGTGCCGTTCCAGGACCGAGGTCGCCGCTCGCATCTTCTCGGGGGACCGACCTACGACCACCACGGTCGACTCCGGTGCCATGATGAGAACGCTACGACCTAAAGCTGACTTCAAGTCAACCCCAGCTACCTCGAGCCCGCGGCCCGACGTGGTACGTCGTCACACCGACGTAGTCCCGGTGCCGCTACGGGTGACGTGATCCTGACTGCCTAGAACGTGGCCTAGGCATCGACAGGCAGATGGCGGTGATCGTCGAGTGATCGCGCGGCCCACACCGGAACGTGCACGTGGCTTCCATCGGACCGCGTGCGAATGATTCACCGCTGCCCGCGAGCGTCGATTGACTCGGTCCGGAACCGCTCAGCGTGCCACGCTGATTGCCCTGCGCTGTCGTCGGGCGCCGCCTGACGGATCCGCAGTCACTTCCGCCGCCGCCATCACCAGAGCCACCGCATCCGGGTCGTAGTCTCACGCCTTGCTTGACTGAGGAGGTCGCACCGTTGTGCTAGCGCAATCCAACAGGGAAGACCTGAAGACAGTGACCGGGAGCTGGGGGTGGTTCCTAGCCGCTGGTATCGGCTGGATCGTCTTTTCCTTCTTCGTGCTGTCGTTCAACTACCGGACCGTGTGGGCCATCGCTCTGTTCTTCGGCATCGGCTTCATCATGGGCGGGCTCATGGAGTTTGCCGTCGCCGCGGTGGCCCCGGGCTGGAAGTGGCTATACATCGCCATCGGGATCGTGTCGATCGTCGCCGGGGTCATCGCCCTCGCGTGGCCGGGTCAGACCTTCCTGGTGCTCAGTGCCCTCGCCGGGTGGCTCCTTTTCTTCTACGGGATCATCGACGTCGTCTTTGCTTTCAGCACACGACGGGTCGAGAGCCTCTGGTGGACGCAGCTCGTTACCGGGATCATCATGGTCCTCCTGGGATTCTGGGCGATCAGTCCGGACGCCCAGACCGTGTCGACCTACCGGGGGTCGGTGCTGCTCGTCGTCTGGATCGGGGTGGCGGCACTCTTCCGTGGCATCTCGGACACCATCGTCGGCTTCCGGCTGCGTTCCACGCACGCCGACCTCGGAGGGCCCGCCCCCGCCTGACCGCCAGCGAGTCCAGGCGCTTCAACCCGTTGGCGAGAGGCGCTCGACCCGGATGTCCGCGATCGGAGTGCCGGCACCGACCACCAGGTCGCTGGCCGCGTCCGCGAACGAGGTCGAACCACAGACCGACTAGGCGCCGACGAGCCGCAGGACGTCGTCGGGCGTCGCGGAGCCGTCGTGGATGAGCTGGCCGTCGCGCAGTGCGACGCAGCGGTCGACCCGCTCCACGTAGAGCGGGTCATGGGTGGCGACCACTACGGCGGCGCCGTCGCGGTGGGCCTGGTCGAGCAACGCGAGCAACGCCTGTTTCCCGGGTGCGTCGAGACCCACGAACGGCTCGTCGACCAGCAGCACGTCGAGCGGTCGGACGAGGCCGAGCGCGATCGACGTCTTCTGCCGCAGGCCCCGGCTGAAGCGAGCCGGCAGGTCGTCGGCACGGTGCAGCAGGCCGATCCGGTCGAGCAGGTTGTCGAAGGCGTCGACCGGCGCGTCGACTCCGTGGAGCGCCGCGATGTACGCCAAGTGCTCACGGACGCTCAGGTCGTCGTAAAGCACGGGGTCGTCGGGTATGAAACTGACGGACGCCCGCGCGGTTGACGTGCCGGCTGGGGCACCTGCGACCTCGATCGACCCGTCGCTCAGCTCGAGCAGGCCCGCGGCCGTAGCCAGGAACGTCGACTTGCCCGAGCCGTTGTGCCCAACCAGCGCCACACGCTCACCGGCGCGGATGGCGAGGTCGAGCGGGCCCAGGGCCACGAGATCGCCGTACGACTTCGCCGCCGCGGTGGCGACCAGGATCGGGGGCGGACCCGGCGGCACCGACTTGCGTCGCTTATCACGCCGCATGGGCGGTGTCCTCCTCTCGCTGCTTCCCAGCCGGGAACGCCTGGTCCATCGCCGCCTTCCACCACGCATGCATCCGGTCACGCATCCGCAGCCAGCCGCCAACGAGCACGAACATCACCACCACACCGACTGTCGCCGCACCGGCGGCGGAAGGTACGGGCCGGCCGTTCTCGGCCGCGGCACGCGCGGCCAGCACGGGGAGCGTCCCGAGGACGGCCAGCGCAAGCGGCCAAGCGGCACGCACAACGATGCGCATCCCAGCAACCTCCGGTGGCACCAGTGTCCAGGCGTCACCAGTCGACACGTCGGGCATGCCGCTCACCAGGCTCGTCACCGCACCCGCCACCGATCCCAGCGCTGCGGGCACCACACAGATCGCCGCTACCGCCAACGCGCCCTGGGACGGCTCGACCAGCAGCGCCGCCGCCGCAGCAACCACGGCGACGACCACCATCACGACGACGCTGACGGCCAGGTGGCGCACGTGGACCTCGGCCCGTTCGATCGGGACGGATCGCGATCGGGTGGGGTGGTCGATCTCCTGTGCCAACGGCTCGACCGCGTCGAGGCCGGCGACATAGAGCGCCACGCCCGCGACGGCCAACAGCGGGGTCGTACCCGCCCAGACACCTCGCAGCGCCAGGCCGGCGGCGACGGCGAGCAGCACCATCCGGCCGACCCGAGCTGCCGGCCACCGCAGCACTCCACGCCAGCCGCGCGTCCAGACTGGGAAGCGTCCGGTCCCCCGCACGTCCAACCGCACCCACGGCCGCAGCCGCGGCAGCTCCATCGCCAGCTGCCGCCGCAGCACGATCACCGTTCGCAGGTCCTGCAACGTGGCGGCGAACCGGAGTTGGCCCACCAGCGTCGACCGGCGCTCCGCTGCCTCAACCGACACCTTGCCCACCCGGACGAGCCCGACCGCCACCACGGCGAGCGACACCATCATCGCCACGAGCCCCCACACATTGAACGTCTCAGGCCAAAGGCCGATACGGCCCCACGCGGTGAGCGGCGAACCGCCGACCACCCCGAGCCCGTCGGCCACCGCCAGTGCCCCGAGCCCGACGCTGACCAGCGTGGCGAGCCACGACGGCAGCCGCGCGGCCGATGCGCACAACGCAACGCCGTACGCCAATACAACTGTGCTGACGGCGAACAGCGCCCCGCAGACCATCCAGACGGCGGCGTGGTGTTCGAGCCGCCGCGACGCCAAAAGGCCCGCCACCACGCCGACAACGGAAGCCACGAACAGAAGGAAGCGAAGCTGGCGCAGTACCGGACCTCGGACGGCCGTGGCGCGGTCGACGGGGGCCAGCAGGACGTGGCGCACCTCGGCACGCTCGAGGGCGAGTGGGCCGCCCCGACTGCCCGACCGCAGGCCGATGGCCAGCGCAACGGCAACGACCGCCCCCAGCCAGTCGGCGCCCTCAGCCGCCACCCTGGCCGTCTGGCTGGTGGTGAGCGGACTGTCGCCGACAGCGGCGGCCAGCAAGTACAGCGCGATGGCGCCGAAGATCGCGGTCACGTAAGCCTGGTACATGGCGTCGATCCAATGGACGTCGGCCAGCCGCTTGCGCCGCCGGTAGCGACGCCACTCGGCGAGCGCAAGCTCCAGGTCAGCCTCGGGCTCTGCGGTCAACACCGAAGGGCGACGCTACCCGCACCGCACGTGCCATCGACTTCGCCGTTGCCGAGCGCGGCGAGGGTCTCCGGCGTGGATTAGGCGGACAGCCCCGCGGCTGCCTGGGTGAGCTTGTCGGCTCCGTTCGCGGTGAGTTGCTCCACGGTGGTGACGAAGTTCGGATGTTCGAGACCGGAGACAAGGAAGGTCCACCGGTACGAGCGCCGCTGGTGGGTGCGGATCTCGTCCCGCTCGGTGTCGGTGTACGTCCGGCGCGTGGCTGCCTGTAGTGCGTCGATGTCGAGCTCGAGCTGTTGAGCCAGGAGCCCGTCGACGGCGCCGCCCAGCTCCAGCAGCTCGTCGACGGCCTTCTCGCGCTCGTCGGCACTGAGCTCGCTGGCGACCTCGTCGATGAGAAGGCTGTCCATCCGGGCGTGTCGGGACTCGTCGATCCAATGGAAGCGCAGGATGTCTCGGAACAGCTCGTCGAGCTCGTTCCGGTCGCGGACGTGTTCGACGTAGTGGAGTTGAGTGAACCACTCGACCATGCTGGTGAGCAGCAGCGGGGTGAGCGGTGACGTACTGAGGACGGCGCCGGCGACTTCCTCGCGGCCGGGGACCAGGCCGCAGCTGGTGCCGAAACCCGCCTCGAACTGGTCACACGCCCGGCGGAGCATCTCCTGGTGCTTGACCTCCTCCTCGGCGAAGCGCAGGAGGGTCCACAGACGCGTCTCATCGCCGTACACGTCGCGGCGGGCGTGGTCGACGACCATCGGCACGATGTACTCCTCGACGAACGCGAAGATGTGGCAGTAGCTGTTGCCGCGGATTTGGTTCAGCATCCGCTTCTCGTCGTCGTTCAGGCAGCCGATGGCGCTGACACCGGCGATCCGGTCGGGCAGGAACGGCTTGGCGAAGTCGAAGTCGCGGCCCTGGAAGCAGTCGTCGACCGTCCAGGCGTTGCGCACCGAGCCTTCAAGGCAGGTCTCGTAGCTGTACTCGTGGGTCAACATTGCTGGGTCCCCTTCCTGTGGGGGTGTGTGTTGGCTGGCTGTTTGGGCAGATCGTTCGATCGATCGACCGACTGGCCGTTGCTGTTGGCACTAGTGCGGATCGAGCCGTCATGGCGGGCGGTCAGACGAGCTCGGCGATGAGCCGGGCCGCTCGGGCCGCGCCCGCGGTCTCGACGTCGCGGTAGGCGACCGCCTGACCGATGTGGTCGCGGACGGCCGCCGCGATGAGGTCGGGATCGCTCGTTGCGTAGTCCATGCACCGGCCGGCGCCATACCGGTCCAAGCGGTGCCGGACGTGGAAGTTCTGCTCGAAGTGATGCCTCAGCGGGAAGTAGAGGAACGGTCGCTTCGCCGCGGCAAGCTCCATCGTCGTCGTCAGCCCGCCCTGAACGACGGCCAGGTCGCAGACCGACAGGTGCCGGTACAGGCGGTTGACGTAGCCGTGGACCTCCAGATCGGCGTAGCTCGGAAGGCTGCCGGGATCGATGCGGGGCCCGGCGACGACCACCATCCGTAGCTCCGGAACGAGCCGCTTGGCCAGTGGGTACGCGGCGATGACCTTCTCGAGCAGCGCTCGCCCAACGCCGCTGCCACCCACGGCCACCAAGCAGACCCGCTCGTCGTCGTGGTACCCGAGCTCGGCCCGGATTGCCGGGACCTCGTCGGGATCGGGTGGTGTGAAGCCGGTGATGTACCCCGAGAACGAGAAGTGCGCCTCGGTCCAGTCGCGGATGCTCGGCAGGTCGGCCCCGAAGGTGTCCGGGACGATGTCGTCGGGGTTTCCGACGAAGATGGCGGAGTCCCGGATGCGGGGGTAGCGGGCGATGTGCTCGATCATCTCGGCGTTGTAATCCGCGGTCAGGAACGCCTCGTGCTCGCCGCCGTCCGGCATCGGCAGATAGCCGACGAAGTCGGTCAGCCACACGTGGTCACCCCGCTTGAGCTCGGGGTTCTCGTGCCAGAAGTGATCGACGTCCCAGGCTTCGTCCCCGATGACCAGGTCGTACAGCCCCTCCTCCACGACCTCCTGGAACACCATGAAGTTGGCCACCAGGATCTCGTCCATCCGTCGGAGCGCCTGGAAGCAGTGCAGGTCGTGCTCGCAGGCCTCCGACGCGATGTGCGCGGACTCGTTGGCCAGCCAGGCGCTGGCCGGGTGGATGCGCTCGCCCTCGGCCTCGAGGACGCTCGTCACGGGATGCTGGGCCAGCCAGTCGACATCCAGCTCGGGATGGAGTCGCTTCAGCTCCTTGACCACGGCGACGTCGCGGCGGGCATGACCGAGCCCGATCGGCGATGAGAGGTACAACGCCCGCTTGGGCCTGCGCAGGCCGCGTGTCCAGACCTGTCTGCGCATGGGTTCCCCCTCGATGCGGTCGACGAATTCCTTGACCAGCCGGTTGACCTTGACCGGCTCGCGGCCCTGGGGCAGGTGGCCCGCACCCTCCAGCACCACGAGATCGCCCCCGGTCAGCTCCGCCAGTCGCTGGCCCCTCGCCACCGGTTGGCACTGGTCCTCGGTGCCGTGGATGACGAGGGTGGGACACCGAACGCTCCGGCACAGCGCCTCGGCCGCGTCCCGGTCATTCGGTGCGTTCCGGCCTTCACGCTCGGCGATCATCGTCTCGGGATCGGTCTCGAGGGCCCACGAAACCGCATCCTCGTACTGCTTGGTGGAGTGTGGCTCCGGCAGTAGTTGGTGAAAGAAGAACCTCGGCCAGGCGGGGTAGTCCTGCCGCCAAAAGTGGCGGTTGCACAGTCCCCACCCCGTTGGGTTCTCGACCTCGTCCGTCCAGCGCTCGGTCGGCTCCGCCCAGTGCTCGTCGCGCGGAGCAAGCGCGATGGCCGGTGCGATGGCGACGACACCCGACACCCGGTCGGCGTGATCGGCGGCCAGTTGCAGGGCCCACGGCACGGCGTGGCAATGGGCGACGACAACCGCCCGGGTCAGGTCGACGGCGTCGAGGATTGCGAGCTGATCCGTGAGCATCTCGGCCGGCCCGTAAGCCGCGCGGCCGGCGGGCCGGTCTGATCGGCCGTTCCCGCGTGGGTCGGCCGTGACGACGGTGAAGTGGCGGGAAAGGAAGGGGACGAGGCCCTTCCAGGACCGGGCGTGGCTGATAGGCGCGGCCGGGATGAGCAGCAGCCCGGGCTCGCGCGCCCCGGCAACCTCGTAGGCCACCTTCACGCCGTCGCGCTCGACGACGTCCGTCCGGTCGGGTTGGCGCGCTCTCATCGCCGGGTCCCCTCGACGAACTGCCGGATCAGCAGGTTGAGCCGGACAGGGTCGCGGGTGTGCGGGAAGTGCCCGGACCCCTCGAGCGTTACGAGGGCCCCGCAGGTGCGTTCGGCCAGGGACACACCCCCGGCATGGGCGCGGAGGACGTCGTCGGACCCCTGGATCACCAGCACCGGACACCGGACCTTCGCAGCGAGTCGACCGATCGCTTGGGGGGTGCAGTCATCGAGGCCGTAGTTGGTCGCGATCAACGTCGCCGGGTCGGTCTCCAGCGCCCAATGCACCGCGTCCTCGTACTGCTTGGTCGAGTGCTCCTCGGTGAACATCTGGCCCACGAAGAACTCGACGAAGTCCCGGTAGTCGGCCTTCCAGTGGTGGGCGTTGTACTTCTCCCAGCCCACGGGCTCATCGACCACCTCGTCGAACCGCTGGAGCACCACCGCGCGCTCGAGCGGCGGGGGCGCGAACGGGACCCCGGGAGCGATGAAGATCGCGCCGAGCACGCGGTTTGGATGTTCGGCGCACAGATGCAGGGACCAGAGGGCGCCGCGCGAGACGCTGACGAGGACCGCGCGTTCAGTCTCCGTGGCGTCCATGACCGCCAACGCATCGGCGGCGAACTCAGCAGCACCGTACGAGGCGGGCCTGGCCGGCCGGTCCGACCGCCCGCTTCCCCGCCCGTCGAAGGTCAACACGGTGTAGTGCCGTGCTAGGTAGGGGACCTGCATCTTCCAGTGGCGCGAGTGCACCAGCGACCAGGTCGGTAGGAGCACGAGCGTGGGCGACGCGTCGCCGTAGCGCGCGTAGTGCACGGTGACCCCGTCGCGGGTGACCGATGCCTCAACGTCGGCGGCGACGGCCCGCATCCTGGCCACCTCCCTCCTTGTCGCCGTCCTGGCCCTCTTCGAGTGCCCGCAGGACATGGCCAACCTTGCGCAGGGCCGAGCGCGCCGCGATCACGGTGTCGTCCAGACCGAGCAGGATCACGGTTTCCGCGCCCAGGAACGGAAGTCCCGCCAGGGCTCCCACCTCCTCGGGTGTGAACGGACCCAGGTTGCCGAAGCGTTCCTCGGCGCGGCGTGCGACGTCGGCCAGGAGGTCGAACCAGCCACGTATGTCCTGGCCAACCGGGCGTGCGATCTCGGCGTCGGACCACCCCGCCGAGACCATCTCCTGCAGCACCCGGACGTAGCCGGACTCCAGGTCGTCGTCGAGGAAGTCGCACGCCTGCTCCCACTGCTTCCACAGCGGCATGTCCGAGCCGTACATCGTTACCTGCCGGCCGAGGAGCCGACGGTTCTCCTGCTCGAGGAGCTCAAGGACGAGCTTCTGCTTGGACCCGAAGTGGTAGTGGATCTGGCTGAGCGGGACGCCAGCGGTCTCGGCGATCACCCGTGTCGACAACCTGGCATATCCCACATGGAGCAGGCTGGTCTTGGCTGCCGCCAGGATCCTGGTTCTCGTCTCGGGCTCACCTGCCAAGGGGACGCTGCCCTCCGCTCGCCGCCATCGTTCGGTCGATCGACCGAACACGAGCGTGCGCCGACCAGCGCCACTTGTCAAGACTCCTGGGGGATGGGGTGTCGCCTATCCGTCGTTTGAGTCACGACTATCCCGTGCGCGTGCTACCTACGCGGCCGCGCCCCGGGTTCTCGACGCAGGTGGTTCAGGTACCCGCACGGGTGAAGGTCACATGCGTGACGCCGCTGGGCGAGGAGGTGGCTTCGACCTCGTAGTCCTTCTCGAGGCCCTCCAGTCCGTCCCAGAGGCGCACGCCTCGGCCGAGCAGGATCGGGACCACCACGAAGTGCATGTGGTCCACGAGCCCGGCAGCAAGGAACTCGCGGATCATGGTGGGACCCCCGCCGATGCGTACGTCCAGGCCACCGGCAGCCTCGCTGGCCGTCTCGAGCGCCTCGGCAGGCGAAGCTTCGATGAAGTGGAACGTCGTACCGCCCTCCATTTCGATCGACGGGCGCGGGTGATGGGTGAGGATGAATGTCGGTGTGTGGAACGGCGGGTTGGGACCCCACCAGCCCTTCCACTCCGGGTCCTCGTGCCATCCGGGCGGTCCGAACTTCCCGGCACCCATGATCTCGGCGCCGATCCCAGCAGCGAACGGCCGCAAGAAGGCGTCGTCGACGCCGCCGGTGCCGCCGGGCTGGCCGTCCCTTTCGTGCCACCACCGGGTGACGAACATCCACTCGTGCAGCCGTTCGCCGGCGTGACCGAACGGTGTGTCGTGGCTCTGACCTTCACCGGTGGCGAACCCGTCGAGTGAGATGGAGATCTGCTGGACGCGGACGAGTGACATGGCTGGTGCTCCTTCGGTACTCACGGGTCAGTTCTCGTAGGCGGTGCGGAAACGGAGGTTGGTCGCGGCATTCGGGTCATGGCCGACCCAGGTTCTGCAGGTTGCGCGTGGGTCCATCGGCCCGGCCTAGCAGCCGTCGAGCGAGATGGACATCTGTGCTGTCACCTTTGGTCATGCCCCTGAGTCGGAGCCACCGACGCGTTCTCGACAGAGCGGCGCCGTCCTAGGCACCCGAAGGCGGGGCGATCGAGACCAACCTTGCTTCAGGCTCAGGATTCCTCGACGAGGTCGCTCGCTGGGAGCGGGTAGCGGCTGAGGACGCCGGTCATCGCGTCGACATCGCCTATCCAGTCCATCGCGCGGAGTGGTGCTCGCTGCGGCGGCCCCCGAGCGCTCGGAACAGTTGGTACCGGGACGCCTTCAGCGCCGCTACCTCGCTGCCCGTGCCAAGTGTCCACCGCTGCTGGGGCGAGTCGCTCGTCTCCACGACCAGACCGCCGACGTCCTGCGCGACGAGATTGCCGTGGCAGGACCGGAGGTAGAAGTCGAGGCCCACGACGAGCGCTTCGTGATCGTCGATTCGCGCCAGACCGAGAGCGTGATGGATATCCGATGCGTGGTGCAGGAGATCGCCGACGAAGTGGCTGCCAACGTCGTAGCCCATCAGCCGCAGGCCTACCTCGAAGATCTCCGCCTCCCGCTGCCATTCGACGTCGAGGTCGTCAAGCGTGGCCTGTTGCCGCTCGTGCACCTGGCGTGCCGTCCATTCGTCGGGATCGGTGACGTCAAAGCGCTGGGCGTTCAGATCGCCGGCGATCCCGACGACGTGGGCCACGGCATCGCGCACCGACCACGCCGGCGTCGCCGGCACGACGGTCTCTAGCCGACGACTGTCGAGTGAACGAAGCGTTGCGATCAGTCGTCGTCGAAGGCGCTGATAGATGAGTCCGCAGTCGACCTCCCGCTCCACGATCACCGGACCATTCTCGCGGCTCACGCCACCCCGCGACCGGGGTGGCCGACGCGGTCCCCCTACCCGGCCAGGTCGTGAACCGGTTCGGTCAGCCACTGTCTGGAATCTGTGTGAATCCACCGTCGAGGACGTCCGTGACCGACACCCAGTCCTGGACAGGCGCTGCGTCCTGGTCTTCCAGGTTTGTCGCTCTCATGTCGTTTGTAGACGCCGAGCAAACCCGAGTTCATCCGTCCGACCCGACCCTGGTCGTGGCTCCAGTCGATCGCCGCACGGAGCAACCGGTTGTCGCCGTCGCCTTGGTGCGGGAGGCTCCAGGGACGATGGCGACGTTCGCGTTCATCCACGGCGGCGGAGACGTCGGCTGGTACTGGCACCTCGTGGAGAAGGAGCTGCGTGCCCGGGGACACGAGACCGTTGCGCCCGATCTGCCGTGTGACGACGACTCGGCCACGCTGTCCGATTACGCCGACACCGTGGTGCGCGCCGTCGACGGCCGGCGCGACCTCGTAGTAGTCGCCCAGTCGTACGGCGGCTTCACGGCACCGTTGGTCGCCGACCGCGTGCCGGTCGATGCGCTCGTCCTGGTCACGGCCATGATCCCTGCACCCGGTGAGAAGCCGGTCGACTGGTGGACCAACACCCGCCACGGCGACGCTGTCCGAGAGCAAGCGGAGCGCGACGGTGGCCTCACCGGCAACGACGACCCGTTCGTCGCGTTCTATCACGACGTGCCCCGCGCGCTCGCCGAGGAGGCGATGAGCAAGGAGCGGGGTGAATCGGAGGCGGCCTACAACACCCCGTGGCCCCTCGACGGATTGCCGGCGGTGCCGACGAGGTTCGTGCTGTGCATGCAGGACCGGTTCTTCCCCGAGGCGTTCATGCGACGCGTGGTCGCCGAACGTCTCGGCGTCGTTCCCGACGAGATCACGGCCGGTCACTGCGTCGCTCTCAGCCGCCCTCGAGAGCTGGCGGACCTTCTGGTCGGAGATTCGGTCTTCTAGCACGACCACGCACCGGATCGCACTCAGGTGCAACGCACGGGTGCTGGTCGCACCTACGTTGAGCATCGCCTGGCTACTGGCGACACCGAGACCGAGGCGGTCCGAGCACTTCGCCGACGCATCTCCGACGAGGTCGTTCTGAACTGCGGGTGCCCGGTGAGCCGGCGGACCTGGATTGTCACCCCCCTTTGGGGTGCGCGCGAGTCGACCAGCTCGAGCGCTCGATCCAGGCGGGTGTCAGGGAACAGCCCCGCACCGGTCGTGCAAGAGGCCCCGGGGTTATCCCGTCGTGCTACGTGGGTGTGGGTGCTGGCGGCGGAGGGGCCGGCGGCGTCCGCAGCGGTTCCCCAGACTCATCAGCGACCACGTCACGCCGGCGAGCGTGGCGACCCGCCACGGCGATCGCACCCAGACCCACGACGACTGCGGCCAGCGACACCAGCCAGCCCAGGACGGGGACCAGGGCGACCACCCGCAGGATCCCCCAGCCCACCAGGAAGGCGACGATCGGTGAGGCCCGACTGACGACGCGGCGACCGAGGATCCACGCCCCGGTCGTGTACCCGATGCCGTAGATCAGCCCGAGAGCGAGCAGCAGACCGATCCCGAGGGGAAGCCCGACGAGGGTGACGATGGCAATGGCGGCGACGATGGGCAGACCGATCAACAGGACCAGTCCCCACAGGACCACCGGCCCCATGCCGCGGGCGGCGGCACCGTCGACCGCGACAGCGGCTCGGGGCGCAAGCAGGCCCAGCACGAGACCCAGGATCAGGCTCGAGACGGTGAACGCCAGCCACACGGCGAGCCAGCCCACCACCGAGGTCGCATTGCTCCACGCCCGCGGGTTCCAGCGCTCCCACGACCCATCGAGGCGGCCGTCGCCCTCTATGACCGGCCGGTGCCGGGATACGACATCGCCTTCGATCCGCCCGCCGTCGGCAACGGTCACCGTGCCGTCGGCGGCGACGACATCGTCGCGGGCGGTGCCCCTTATGAGGACGTCGCCGTTGAAGGCGACGAGTGCATCATCCACCGTGCCGTCGACGACCACGGGACCGTCGAAGATGATGACGTTGTCAACCGTCTCGCCCGCTCGGACCTCGGCCCGACCGGTGAACACGACGATGTTGTCGGGCTCCTCTTCGGCCTGCGCGCCGGCCGCCGGCGCCGCCGCCGTAAGAACGGATAGCGCGAGGAGCAAGGCGATGGACGCACGAACGACGGAGCGCATGGGCCACCTCCTGTCGGCCATGATCGCGGACCCACGGGCTCAGGAGAAGCGCTGCGTCGTCGTGGACGGCACCGATCGCGACTGTGACCTCGTGGTTTCAACGTCGGCGCAGCGGCTGACGCTGGATCGACAGGCCTAGTCCTCGCGATCACCTTCGTCAACGCCGTCCTGTTCGAACAGGCCCGGTGACTGCGCGGCGCCCTCGCGGCGCTGGTCGTCAGGCACCCAGGAGGTGAGCCCGGAGTCCGGTGCGGTCTATGAGATGCCGAACCACGGACGAGGGGCTTACACGGAACCGCACTCCTGCGTCGTTGGCCGCGGCACGGGCACGCAGCAACGACCTCAATCCTGAAGAGTCCATGAACGTCAGGCCCCGGGCATCGACGACAAGCGATCCCGCACCCGCCTGCTTGCGAAGCCCTGCCGCGACACGTGCCAGGAACCACTCGGTGCCACTCATGTCGAGCTCACCATCAAGCGTGATAACGGTTTCAGTGCTGTCGCCTGGGGTGTCGGACATAGGTCAGCTCGAGCGCCAACGCTCAACGTTCTGCGGCCTGCTAGATCTGCCCACAGCGCACCCCGGCAAACGACCAATGCGACCGGCCGCGCCCGTGTCAGTCCTCAGATAGCAGATCCTCGAGCCCCGTGATCTCTGTTGTCCGCTGAAGCTCGGGCGACGGTTCCCTGACAGCGACCCCGACACCCGCCTCGAAGGCCGCCCCATGGGTATCGCGCCGGGGGCCTACCCGGTCAATCGGCCGGGTCGGGGCGTGGTGCCGCACCCGTTGCAGTGAGCGCATCGCACCGCGGGCAATGGGACGGCCGGCCCAAGAACTCCTCGCCCATCGGCGTGAGGCCTTCGAGTGGCCGACCGCAGGCGGTGTCCGGCTCGCCTTCAAGGTAGGCGTGGAACCACTTCGCCTGTCCAGCCCCGGCTCCGCGCCACTGCTGGCCCGCTCTCACAGTCGTCGAGGTCCTCGTCTCTGCCGCTGCCAGCCAAGTCGTCACTGCGACAAGTGTGCGCCGGACGGCCGGGATGTGGCCACCCCAGACTCCACGTATGTGCCGCTCGTCAAGGTGATGGGAAGGTTTCGCCTCTGTCCTCGAGCGAACGCGCGATCAGTCGGCGGCGATGGCCTCGTTGGTCGGGAGCGAGAATTACGATCCCCCCAGAGGCCGCAGAAGCCTTGGGGGGTCCGGAAGAGAGCCAGCGATGGAGCCCTATTTCGATCTCGGCACCTACACGCGCGGGACTACGACCGCCTCGACGAGCGCCCAGACGTGGTTCGAGCGGGGACTGGTGTGGTGCTACGCGTTCCACCATGAAGAGGCGATCCGGTGCTTCGAGCGCGCTCTCGAGCACGACCCCGGCTTCGCCCTGGCCCACTGGGGTATCGCCTACGCGATCGGGCCGAACTACAACAAGCAATGGGAGGCGTTCGATCCGGTCGACCTTGCGGCATCGCTCGAGAAGGCGTGCAACGAGGTCGCAGCGGCGCGCGCGTGCGCGGATCGCGCGTCGCCGGTCGAGCGGGCGCTCGTCGAGGCGCTCGGGCACCGCTATCAGGCGAACGACCCGTCGGCCGACCTCGTCGCATGGAACGTTGACTACGCCGAGGCGATGCGTGACGTGTATCGCGTGTACCCCAACGACCTCGATGTCGCAGCTCTCTTCGCCGACGCGCTCGATGAACCTCACGCCGTGGACACTGTGGGATCGTTACACGGGCCTGCCGTCCCACGGTGCGAGGACGCTCGAGGCCAAGGAGGTGCTCGAGCGTGCCCTCGAGCGGCCGGGCGGCCGCACGCACCCCGCACTACTGCACCTGTACGTGCATCTGATGGAGATGTCGCCGTTCCCCCAGCAGGCGCTGCCGGTCGCCGACCAGCTGCGCTCGCTCGTCCCGGACGCCGGCCACCTCGTGCACATGCCGACGCACATCGACGTGCTGTGCGGCGACTACAAGAGCACGCTCGAGTGGAACCTGCGCGCCATCGAGGTCAACGAGAAGTACGTCGCTCGCGAGGGGCGGGTCGGTTTCTACGCGCTCTACCACGCGCACGATCGCCACTTCGCGATCTATGGGGCGATGTTCCTCGGACGGTCGCAGGTGGCGCTGCGCGTCGCCGCCGACCTCGAGGCCTCGCTCCCCGAGGAGCTGCTGAGGATCGAGCAGCCGCCGATGGCGGACTACCTCGAGGCGTTCATTCCCATGCGCCTGCACGTGCTCATCCGCTTCGGGTTGTGGGAGGAGATCCTCGCGCTGCCGCTCCCCACTGACCCCACGCTCTACTGCACCACGACGGCGATGACGCAGTACGCGCAGGGCGTCGCGTATGCGGCGACCGGGAGGATGGATCAAGCCCAGGCGGCGCGCGACGCGTTCGTCGCCGCCGTCGGGCGGGTACCCGAGTCGCGCTACCTGTTCAACAACACGTCCCAAGACATCCTCGCCGTCGCCGGCGCCATGCTCGACGGCGAGCTGGAGTACCGGCGCGGCCAGTTCGACGCCGCGTTCGAGCACCTGCGCCGGGCCATTGCGCTCGACGACGCGCTGCCATACGACGAGCCGTGGGGCTGGATGCAGCCCACGCGCCACGCGTACGGGGCGCTGCTGCTCGAGCAGGGTCGGGTTGAGGAAGCCGAGGCCATCTACGCCGAGGACCTCGGCTACGACCCATCGATCCCGCGCTCCTCCTGGCACCCCGGGAACGTATGGAGCCTGCACGGCTACCACGAGTGCCTCGTTCGGCTGGGAAAGGATGAGCCAGCGCGGATCATCAAGCAGCAGCTCGACGTCGCCCTTGCCCGCACCGACGTCCAGATCGTGTCATCGTGTTTCTGTCGCAGGACGCATCACGAGGCCGTCGCGTAATCAGGCGCTTCGAATCTGAGCCGGTCTAGCCGGGTAGGAGCATCCCAGGCGCGGCACAGGGGCCCTGCGAACTTGACTGCGGTCGAAGGTCATCGAGTTCGGGTGCGGGTGCTCATGAGTCGATCGCGAACACGAAGGCGGCGCCGTTGGCGCCGAGGCGGATCTTCCAGGTGTCGTGGCGGGTGTCGTCAGGCGACGATGGTGGTGATCGCGCCGGCGGCGAGCTCCAGGGCGGTGTCGACCAGCTCATCGGGGCGGGTCACCTGGGCTTGCAGGTCGATGATCAGTTCGTGGGCACCGAGGTCTCGGGTGTGCGCGACGTCGTCGGCGATCTGTCGCCGCGACCCCGTGAACGGCGCTCGCGTCGGTCCGAGCGCGGCGTCGCTGAAGGTGGGTGCGGCGCGAACGATCAGCTCGAGCGTGTGGGGGTCGCGGCCGGCGACAGCGGCGCCGTCACGGATGGTGGTCCAGCCGGCGGCGATGGCGTCGAACGGCAGATTGGTCGGCAGCCATCCGTCGGCGCTGCGAGCGATGCGGTCGAGCCCGGCCGCGGTGTAGGCGGCGAGCAGGATCGGCGGGCGGGGATGCTGGGCCGGGCGAACGGTCAGCGAGGCGGGCTCGATGCGTTCCTGGCCGGTGACGCGCTCGGGTTCGGCCGCTCCACAGCGAGTTGAGCAGCTGGAGGATCTCGTCGAGTCGTCGGCCTCGCTGCTGCATCGGTGCGCCGACGGCCTCGTACTCGTCGAGTGACCATCCGACGCCGAGCCCGACCGTCAGTCGTCCGGCGGCGGCGACATCGACGCTGGCCAGGGCGCGGGCCAGCACGACCGGCGGGTACCACGGGGCGACGAGGACGCTGGTGCCGAGCCGGATCCGATCGGTGACGGTGGCCGCCACGCTGAGCGCGACGATCGGGTCGATGGCGGTGCGTTGCTCGGGTGGCAGCGTCCCGTCGGCGCTGGCCGGGTAGGCGCTGCGCGGGTTGACCGGAACCAGGAGCCGGTCGATGGCCCACAGCGATGCCAGTCCACTGGCCTCGGCGGCGATCGCCACCCGGCGCAACGTGTCGATGTCGGCGAAGCGGCCGAGTTGTGGCAGTCCGATGCCGATGCGCATGTCCGGCTCAGGCTGCGGGGAGCTGGGAGACGATGGCGTCGAGCACCGCCTGGTCGGGTGCCGGCGGCACCTCGACGTTCGGCAGGTCGACGAGCAGATCGAACGCCGTGTCGACCGAGGCGCCGGTGATCAGCGGACTGTGCGCCGAGGCGATGGTGGTGGCGCCCAACGCCCGCACCTGTTCGACGTGGTGGCGGTAGCGGCCGTTGTCGACCATGGCCAGCCATGGGGACAACGCATGGTGGGCGAACATCGCCATGCCGCCTCGCCAGGCCTCCGGGTCGAGTTCGTCGACCGACGCCTCGACGGCAGTTGAACATGGTGTGGCGAAGGCGTCGACCGCCCAGTAGACGTCGGTCGAGGTGTCGAACACGCCGCGTGTCGTCGGTGAGTCCCACAGCGGTGGCCGCACGAAGTGCAGGCGGCGATCGTCGAGGTCGAGGTGCGATCCGTCATCGACCCAGCGGCAGCGGTGCAGTGGGAACTCGAAGGCGTTGGAGAACCGCTCGACCAGCGCCCACGATGCGAGCAGCGTCGCGTTCGGGCAGTGCTCCATGACCTGGGCGAGGTTGCCGGTGTGGTCGACGTCGTCGTGGGAGATGAAGACGTAGCGCACATCGGCCGGATCGACCAGCCCGAACACGTCGATCTTCTCCAAGTGCGGCGTGACCAGCCGCGGCGAACTCGTCGCCAGACTGTTCGCCGACCACATCCTCGAACATCACCACGCAGCAACCGCGCACCGCTGAACACCGCACGCAACGTCTCAGAAGGACGCCTTGGTCATCGCGGAGGCGTGTGCGTCCACCACCGCCGGCTGTGCTGGAAAGCGAATGTGTCGCGCCACCGGGCCGAGGGGCTGGTGCGCATCGCCCGCCGCGCCGGCGAGTTCCCGAATGCTTCGCCTTGTTCCAGGCGGGGATCCTGGGGGAGGACGCCATGGTGCGGATCGCCCGCCGGGTTCCCACCGACCGGGACATGGACGTCGCGGCGTTGGCGCCGGAGATGCTCGTGTCCCAGCTCGACCGGCTCCTGGCCAGCCTCCCCGAGCTGCCCGACCCCGACGCCCCGCCGAAGTCTGAGCCGGAACGCAGCATGGAGGTGCGCACAGGCCGGGACGGCTGGACCCGGGGCCGGTACTGCCTGCCCGCCGACGAGGGCGCGCTGGTGCAGACCGGGCTGACCGCCGCCCGCGACGCCGAGCTCCGGGACCGCAACGACCTCGATCCCGACACCGACATCCACCCCGACCTGCCCGACCCCGACCCCACCGTGCGGCGGGTGACATGGGCCGCCGGGCTGGTGAGCCTGGCGTCTGCGGCCACCGACGCCCTGGATGGCACCCTGCAACGCACCGGCAACCCCGGGGACCGCCACCAACTCGTCGTCCCACCACGACATCACCCCCGACGGCAAGCTCGGTCCGGGCCAGCTCGAGTTGCGCTCTACCAAGAACTCGACAATCCGTGGCAGCTCGCCGGAGTGCTCGTCGAACTCGCCGAGCAGGAAGCCACAATGGGACGAGGCGCCGAGGCGCTCCAGGCACTAGCCGAATCGTCACGGCTGGGTGAGCAGATCGGCAGGCTGCCGGGGCGGTCGCGCCGGCTCGCGGTAGCGGCCGTGGTTCATCTCTCACGTGGGCAATCAGCCATGTCGATCGCCGCTCTGGGCGGATACGACGCTCACCCACCGGAGAACGCCGGGAGGCCATGGAGCGGGGTGGGTGGGTCCATAGGCTGGCGTGCAGACTTGGTTGAGTCAACGAGAGTCCAGCTCGATCCCGCCAAAGTGGCCGACGCCAGAATGGCAGCGCAAAGGAAGCGCCTCGACGAGCTCATACACGAACTGATTATTCAACCAGCGATGGAGGCCGTCTGATCTGTCCACGATCATATGGCGGACCAAACGCGGCCCTACGGCTCACACGCCCGTCGAGCTTGCGCCCGTAGGAGGCGCTTCCGAATTTGTCGTTGCGGTACTTGACTTCGAGCGCGCTCGAACGCCGATCCTAAGGGTATGCGGTACACCACCATCGGGTCCGACCCCACGACCGCCAGGAGTGTCAGTGTGCTCGCCATTGGAGCGATGCGCTTCGGTACGACGACCGATGAACACAGGTCGTACGAGATCTTGGATCGGTACGTGGAAGCGGGCGGCACGTTCATCGACACCTCCAACAACTACGCCTTCTGGGTGAACGGAACCCAAGGTGGCGAGAGCGAGGCCCTGCTTGGCCGCTGGCGGCGCAGCCGCAGGATCTCCGACGAAATCGTGATCGCCACCAAGGTCGGCGCTCGACCGCTCACGGCGGCCACCGACTTCAGCCAGAACCTCGAAGGCCTCGCGCCAGCGGTGCTGCGCGAGCAGGCCGATCGCAGCCGGGAGCGGCTGGGCGTCGAGCGGCTCGACCTGTACTACGCCCACCTTCCCGACATCCACGGCGTCCCGCTCGAGGACACCGTCGCCGGGTTCGGTGAGCTGGTCGCCGACGGCACGGTCGGGCTGCTCGGGCTGAGCAACCACTGGGCCTGGCAGCTCGAGCGGGCGCGCACGCTGGCGACGACGAGCGGGCACACGCGGGCTGACGTACTCCAGTATCACCACACGTACCTGCGAATGCGCACGGACATCCCGGACTTGCGGTTTTCACCTGACGGCGAGATCGGGGCGGCCGACGGCTCGATCCTCAGTTTCGTGCGCGCCCTGCCCGGGATGACCCTGGTGGCGTACTCACCGCTGCTCAACGGCGCCTACACCCGGGACGACAAGCCACTCGACGCCACCTATGAGCACCCCGGTACACCGGCGCGGCTGACCGCTCTCGACGACGTGGCACAGCAGACCGGCGCGACCCGCAACCAGGTCGTGCTCGCGTGGATGATCGGCGGTGACCTGCCGGTCATACCACTGGTAGGCGTCTCGTCGCTGCCACAACTGGACGAGGCACTGGCCGCCGTCGACCTCGACCTCACCGAGGACCAGCGCCAGCGCCTGGATTCTGCCCACTGAGAGCCGCGTTGGGGTCCTGTGGACGAGATCTTCCACAACCACCAGCACACGACGATCGTGCCGCCCACTGACCCGCACCGATTCGTTCGTCGAGTTCGCGGAGTGCACTCCCGTCGATGGCCGTCGCCCACGTTTGGGTCATGCGTAAGGTCCAACGGGCCTGGGCTACCGAGACACGTGGAGTTCAGAGTGCTCGCGGCGGTGCAGCGTCGCTGACAGTGAGTGCTTCCGCGCTGCGAGGGAGAAGACATGGCTGACTTCAGCGACATGGCGAGGGACATCATCGAGTTGAACCGATACATGGTGCTCGGCACAGCCGACGAGGCCGGGGTGCCGTGGGTGACGCCGGTGTGGTTCGCGCAGTCCGACTACCGGCGGTTCATCTGGGTCTCGTCGCCCGACCGCAGGCATTCTCGGAACGTCAGGGCCCGCCCGGAGGTGAGCATCGTGCTCTTCGACTCCCACGTCGCAGTGGGCAGCGCCCGGGCGGTGTACATGTCGGCTCGCGCCGAGGAACTGACCGGCGTCGACCTCGAACGCGACATCGCGCTCTTTGACACGGCCAGCCAGGCGCAGGGCCTGACCCGCCGGTGGGGGTTGGAGGACATGCTCGCTCCGGCGCCCTATCGGCTGTATCGGGCGACAGTGTCGCAGCATTGGGTCCTCGATCCAGACAGCAGTCCCGACGACCGCGCCGAGGTCACGCTGTAGGGCGGTGTGAGCCCCAAAATGGCCGCGCCGCAGGTACTCGCGGTCGCGCTCGAAGGCCAGCGTCCAGTGTGCGGCTTCCCCTACAGCGAGAAGCCGGCGACGACCCAACGCCATCAGCACGGCGCTCAGTCAACGGGCCGTCGGTCATCCGGGACGGCGTCGTCGTCGGTAGCTTCGGTTCTTGGTGCGGTTGCCGCAGATGGTCATGGAGCACCAGGCCGCGGATCGGTTCTTCGAACGATCAAAGAACGCGTACGTGCAGTGCCGGCACGCCTTCAGCCTCGGCCACGCACCAGTGAGCTGCGCTTCGTGAACGATCACGAGCAGCGTGGCAACCGCGACATCAACGCCACGGTTCGCTGGCTCCAGAAAGGTGGCGGCATCGTCGCCGAAGTGGACTCGTATGGTGGCCGTCCGCCCCTCGCGAGTGAGTTCGTCCACCGCGGACGGGTCGAGCTGCCCGTCTCGGTTCGCCACAGCTAGAGCCCGCAGGGCTTCGCGGACCCGGCGGAGACGGGCCACGTCGGCCTCATCCAGTGAAGCCCCCGGCGTGAGCAGACCATGCGCGCGCAACCAGGAGTCCGCCTTGGCGGCTGTGCCCAGCCGATCGATGCCGAAGTCATGCAGCCGCGTATTGACGAAGCGTTGGACCAGCCCGAGGCGACCTGGCGCTTTCTGTCGCCCCGCCGGCTCGATCTGCTCGCCGACCCTGGCCCTGTCCCGTTCGTCCATTCGCCCTCTTGACCCTTGTTCGTGACCATCATAATAAATATGGTGGTCACGGTGATGAGGGGGATCCGATGTGCCGCGCTGGTGCTGGCATGGGTCGTTGCCGCCGGCATCGGCGGTTGCACGGCCAACAGCCAGAGCGGCCGCGGCCAGGACGTCGAACCGGAACCCGCCACGGACCGGGCAGGGCTAACGGCGACCCTGCAGCGGTCCACCCTCTTCGAGACCCGGCGATCACTGCGACTGACGATGCGGAGCAACGCCGGCGAGGAGCGCGAGATCGGGGCGATCCAGCTCGAGTCGCCCCTGTTCGAGCCGGTCGAGCCGGAAACCCGGAATACGCGTGTGCCACCCGCCGGACGTCCCGTCGTCATGGGGCTGCCATTCGGCACAGTGCGGTGCGACGGGCGCAACGGCGGCGGGGACGCGGAGGAGGACGGGGCCGCCGTGCTGCTCGCTGATGTGGACGGTCACGACGTCCGTGTGCCCATCGAGCAACGGCCAAACGATCTGCTCGTCGAACTGCACGGGGCCGAGTGCGCGGCAGCGGCGGTCCTCGCCGACGTCGACCTGCGCCTCGGTGACACGTGGCGGTCCACCGACCCTCGCACACTTGAAGGCGAGCTCGACATCTCGCAACGCCGCGACGGCGCCGAGGCCACGGTGCAGGCTGTGGAAGGCAACGTCATCTTCACCGTCAGCGACGCCACGGCATCCCCGCGTGCGCTGGAGGTGTCGGATGAGCGCCCATCGGCCAGCGCACCTATCGCCATCACCGGTCGCGCTGCGATCCACATGCCCTCATCGAGTACAAGCGCACCTTCATCTTCACCGCCTCGATCCAGGTGAACGGCGACGAGCCGGCCCGCGTCGACATCAGGGCCGAGGGCGCCGCTCGCCGCGCGCTCGAGGACCTTCTTACGTCGTGCCTCGGCTGAGCCATGGCGCGACTCGTGGCCCAGGGGCCGACGGTCATGACGCCCGCTGCGAGCGGCACCGCTGCCCAGCAATCCACGGGCACAGCACATCGAGGCGGGAGGCCGGGCTGTCGCTGGCATGCAGCACCGCCGTCGCCGCCCCACTGCGGCTGTGCGCCGGGTCCTACCTCCCGGCCGACCTGCTACAAAACTGGACCCGGCTTGATCTCGCAGGAAGGCGCCAGCCGAAGTCCGTCTTATGAGCCACATCGCCCCAACAGGCTTTGGGCTCGTCTCACCGCGGTCGCCGTCTGGGATCCGACCCTGCGACCTATCCGGTGACACGGCGTGGCCGTGGGACGAGCTCACCGCCACAGTTAGGGCACACAGCGCCGAGCTCGTCAGCGCAAGAACTGCAGAATGTGCACTCGTAGCTGCAGATCCGAGCCTCGCCGTCAGGCTGCAACACCGTCCGACATCGCTCACACTCCAGGCGCATCTCGAGCACGAGTCGATGCTGCCGCACTCTGCGTGTCAGAGCCAGGGTGGACTCAAGTGGTCGTCGCAAACCCTCTGGCGTGCCAGAACTGACCATGTCAGCGCGCCCGGCTGAGGCGACCCTGCCCGACCGTTCACGCTCAGCCTCGTCGATCGTTGTGCAGCAGGGTCTCGGTGATCCGGTAGATGTCGTCCAAGTCGCCTTGGCGGGCGAAGTAGAGGGTGCTCATCATGGCCGTGGGCGCTCCCACACGTTGCCGGATCGGGCCGGGTCGAACAGGACGTCGGGCCGCCGAGATCGCCGAGCGCACGCCCTTCACGCTCACGGTCCGCAGCAGCGTTCGCATCACGGCCAGCATCAGTGGAGGCGGTGAGCGTATAGGTGCGTCGTTGTAGTAGCTACGGCTCGGGTACGCGTCGTGTCCGTCGGGTTCGCCGATGATATCGATGGCTCGGGCGGTCGCCGGCGGTGACGTCGACGGGATCGATGAGAGTCGTCGCCCGAGAAGGGCGCACGTAGGTGTCCGCTGCCAAGACCCGGATGTGCGGGTCCGAAAGCAGCTCGGCCTCTGCAGGAAGCTGGGGTAGGACGGCGCCGTCTTGTTGGCCCGGCGTTTCGGCCGGGGCCAACGGTTCTCTCAACCGCACGCCGAGCAGGATCGGCTTGACGACTGATGGTCGGCGTCTGTCGTGGCGGCTCGGCTAGCTGCCAGCTGAACGGAGGCGGGAGACGTCCACGCTGCCGAGGCCCTTTAGCCGCTTGGGTCCCTGCGGCTCGACCTCGAACGTCATGGTGCCGACGATCGCCTCCGCAAAGGCGTCATCAGCGAGCAGGTGTCGGGAGGGGCGACGTCGACCGGCGGCTCGCCAGGTTGACCGCGCGGCCGAAGTAGTCGCCTCCGCGGGCGAGGACCTGACCCAGCGACAAGCCAGCGCGGGCCGAGGGCAGGTCGCCTGCGGCGCAGGCGTCGAAAGCTCGATCGCGCCCCGGGCCGCCTGGTCGGCGGTGGGAAAGACCAGCATCGCCTCGTCACCGATGAGCTTCACCACCCTGCCGCCCGCCTCCGTGATGACGTCGGCGACGAGCGCCTCGAAGCGGCCCAGCAGTCGTCCCAGTTCATCTGTCCGCAGGGAACCACTCGTGCGGGTGAAGCCGACGAGATCCACGAATCCCACCGCCAAAGTCGGCTGGTCGCCTGCCTCCAGGGTGGTGCGGTGTCGGAGTGCCTCCTCGAGCCGGCGACGAAACGCGTAGAGGAGAACCCAACCAAGATCCGAGTGCTGCACACCCAGCTCTGAGGCCTCGGCGAGGACCCGCTCGCGCAACCCGAGCGCCGCCAGCTCCGCCATCGACTCGACCTCGATCTCCGCGATTCGGCTCATGTGAGAGCTGACCATGCGCGCCTCGCGGACGATCGCGTCGAGGCGGTGCGACGGTCATCGCCTCGGACCGACTCGATGCCGTCGGCCGCGATTCGCAACGCCCGCACGTCGTCCATGGTGTAGGCGGACTCCTCCGCCGGTACGTCCGGGAACCCCAGGGCCCGCCACAGCGGATCCGCCACCTCGTGGCTCACCCCCGCCCGGGCACAGACCTGAGGCCAGGTCAGCTCCTTCGGCCCAAGACGGACCAGCCGCTCAACGTCGTCGCCACCACCAACGCGCGGTCCGTCGCGATCAGGCATCTTCGATCGGCACCGACTCTACGGCCGCCCGCCGATCGATAGTCGAAGTGGCGTGCGCTCCCGCCGAGCGCATCGTGCCTGCCCGACACGGCGACCATCCCAGGGCGTGGACCTCCCGGTGGGCGACCGGCCACTACGAGGCCCGACGCGGGGTGCGCTCGGACTCGAGATGACGTGTTCCTGCGACCCACGGGATCGTCGAACCCCACCCGGCGGCGGAGCTCAGCCAGCGACCGAGGACCGATGCGTCCTCGGGGTCGGTCGCGCAGGATCGCTCCATTCGTATCGGTCGGTCCGGCCGGCTGAGGTAGCGGAGAAAGGACCAGCGAGAGACATGCAGACCTCAAGTTCGAATGAGCGCACCGCAATGGCCGACGGCTCGTGGATGCTGTGGAGCGTCGGCGGGCTCGCAGGGATCTGGACGGCTGTGGTGCTGATCAGTGTCTTCGCCCCCGACCTGGTCTCGGGCAGCGAGCAGGAGCATCTGCCCGTCGCGGCCTTCGGCACGTGGCTATGGGGGTTGGTCTCCACGGGCGGGTTCCTGTGGGCCATGGGGAGGCTGCGCGGGGATGCGGCGCGGCGACCGATCTGGATCGGTCTGTCGGTTGCCACGCTCACGGTGTGGCTGGTGGCGACGATCCTGAGCATCACGTTGCCGGTCGTCGAGACCGGTTCTGATCCGACGCGCCTTCCCATTGCCGCCCTGGTCACGCCCATCGCCGCGGCCGTGCTCACCGTGCTGGCCGGCATCATCGCAGGGGTCTTCTCCAGACCGCCGCAAGCTGGCTGAACTGCGCGACCACGCCCGGAGCCCAGGTTGCTACGGGGGGTCCGCCCCGGGGTGGGGCTCGACGATCCCGTGGTCGTACGCGAACACGATGGCCGCGGCCCGATCCCGTACCCCCAGCTTGGAGAACACCGCGCCGACGTGGGTCTTGATCGTGGCCTCGCTCACGATCAGCGCGGCGGCGATCTCGGCGTTGGTGGCGCCGCGCGCCATGTGGCGCAGGACGTCGTGCTCGCGCTCGGTGAGTTCGGTGACGCGGGCTGCCGCTGCCAGGTGCGGCCGCACGTTGATGTGGAAGGCCCGCAGGACCCGCGGCACCACCTTCGGATCGAGCCAGGCCGCTCCGCCGGCGACCGCACGCGCCGCCGCGATGAGGTCCTCGGCCGAGCTGTCCTTGAGGATGAACCCGGCGGCGCCCGCGTCGAGGGCACCCCACAGGGCGTCGTCGTCGTCGAAGGTCGTGAACATCAAGATCGGCGGAGGCTCGCCGGACTGCACGACCGCTCGCGTCGCGGTGACGCCGTCGAGGCGGCGCATGCGGACGTCCATCAGCACGAGATCCGGCCGATGGGCGGCCACGGCCGACAAGACCTCGTCGCCGTCGCCGCATTCGGCCACGACCTCGAAGCCATCGTGCGGTCCCAAGATGCGGGCGACCCCGGCGCGCACGACCGGCTGGTCGTCGACGATGACGACCCGGATCATCGCAGCGGCTCCTCACCGCCGGCGGAGGCGAGCGGCAGCCGCGCCTGGACCCGCCAGCCGTCGGCGGTCGGTCCGGCGTCGAAGTCCCCTCCGACGGCGCGGGCCCGCTCCCGCATGCCCACCAACCCGAAGTGCCCGTTCGCGCGGTCCGGTTCGGCGGGGGCGCGCCCATGGTCGGCGACGATGAGCCGGACCTCGTCGGTGTCTGCGTCAACGTCCACGGTGAACTCCACCCGGTTGCCAGGGGCGTGGCGGGCCACGTTCGCCAGCGCCTCCCGGCCGATGCGGTGCAGCGCCGTACCGACCGGCCCTTCGATGCCCGCCGCCGGCGCCGTGACCCGCGCGGTCACGTCGAGGCCGGCGCTGCGGTACTCCTCGACCAACTCGACGAGCTCGGCCGAGCCTGGCAGGGCGGGATCCGTCCCCCGCTCGGTTGTCCGCAACGACGCCACGGTCGACCGGATCTGGTCCAGGCTCCCGCGCCCCACCGTCTCCGCCTGCAGCAGCGCTCGCTCGGCCTCGTCCAGGTCACGGCGGAGGACATGCCGGGCGCCGGTGACGTGGAGGAGCACGGTCGCCAGGGTGTGACCTGCGAGGTCGTGGAGATCCCGCGCGATCCGTTGGCGCTCGTCGGCCACTGCCTGCTCGGCCAACGCCACTCTGGCCGCCTCTAGCTCCTCGATCAACACCCGCTGGCGGCGCAGGTTGCGGCCCAGCACGAACATCAACACGTCAGCCGCCGCCCACGGCGTCCACGCAATCTCCTCCTCGGGAATCATGTGTGACACGACAATCGGGGCGATCGCGGCCGCCCCCATTACCACGAGCGCCTTAGTCAGCGACCCCAGATGCCACGCCGAGAACAGCGTCACGAGCACACTGAGGAACAGCGCCACCTCCAGATTCCCCTCCCGCCACGTCGCCATCGTCAGCGCCACCGTCACAAGGACAGCGATCACCGCCCTCGGGAGCCAATGGACCGCAGCCGACAGCACCAACCCGACGGCGGCGGCGACCGCCAGTAGCAGCTCGCCGGTGGTGCCCGGATCGGTCGTCTGGGCGACCACGACGATCGCCGTCGCGCCGCCGACGAGGAACGGCAGGTGCCGGCGGTCGATCGTCGTCTCAGGACGAGCGAGATCGGCACGCCACCCGGTGCCAGGTCACGGATCGAGGCTACGACGGCCGATAGCGCCCCGCTTGGCTGCGGTCCGATGAGCTGCCGACCGGGTGGCATCCCCCTCGGGGAGGAGTGGACTCCCGCCTGGGGAGGAGACGAAGAACCGACCGGGGACGGTCGTCGGGGCCGTCGGTTATCCGTACGTTCTCCACCAAGGCCCACGATCGGGAGGTCGTTGATGTCGATGGTGATCGAGGTCGAGGGGCTCAACAAACGCTATGGCGCTCACCTGGCGGTCGACGACGTGGGGTTCACGGTGTCCGAGGGCGAGATCTTCGGCATCCTGGGCATCAACGGCGCCGGCAAGACGACGACCGTGGAGTGCCTACAAGGGTTGAGGCGGCCGGACGGCGGCCGGATGCGTGTGCTGGGGCTGGATCCACGGAGCGCCGGGTCGCGGCTGCGGGCGCTGGTAGGCAGTCAGCTGCAGGCGTCGGCGCTGCCCGATCGGCTGCGGGTCGAGGAGGCCGTGCTGTTGTTCGGCGACGGCGATCGAAGCTCGGCCGACGAGCTCATGGAAACGTGGAAGCTGGCGGGGTTGCGGCGCTCGAGCTTCGCGTCGCTGTCGGGTGGGCAGCGGCAGCGACTGTTCATCGCGCTGGCGTTGCTCAACGAGCCCCGAGTGGTGTTCTTCGACGAGCTCACCCAGGGCTTGGATCCCCTGGCCCGAGGCGACGTGTGGAGGGCGATCCGCGAGGTCCGTGAGCGGGGTACCACCGTGGTGCTGGTTACCCATTTCATGGACGAGGCCGAGGCCCTCTGCGACCGGGTCGCGGTCATGCGGGGTGGTCGGATCGTCGATGCCGGGACCCCCGCCGAACTCATCGCCCGCCACGCCCGCGCCACAACTGTGACATTTACGCCGCCTGTTTCGTTTGACCCAGGCACCCTGGCGGCGCTGCCCGGTGTCGACCGCGTCGAGCGCCAAGGTGAACGGATCCGGGTGATCGGCACCAATCAGCTGATCGCACCGGTGTGCGCTTCGGTACTGGGCGATGACCAACTAGGGCCCTCCGACCTCCGGGTTCACCACCCCGACCTGGAGGACGCGCTCATCGCCCTGGTGAGCGACCCTACCGACCGCCGGTCCGACGCCGCCGCTGGCCGCACGCTGGAAGGAGTGTCGTGATGCGGGCGCTGCTGCGCTTGGCGGTGACCGAGCTGAAGTTGTTCGTGCGTGAGCCGATGGTGCTCACCTTCGTGTTCGCGTTCCCCGTGCTGACCGTGCTCATCCTTGGCGGGGTCTTCGACGAGGACGACCCCAACTTCGAGGGCGCCCTACCCTCGGACTACTACGTGGCCGCCTACATCGGCGTCGTCATAGCCGCCATCGGCCTGGTGATGCTGCCCGTGCACCTGGCTTCCTACCGCGAGCGAGGGGTGCTGCGCCGCTTCGACGTGAGCCGTTATCCCCGCTGGGCGCTCCCCGCCGCGTGGATCCTCGTGGCCATGGTCATCACCATCGTGGCCATCACCGTCCTGTTGGTGACGGGCCACCTCGTCTATGGGCTACCCAAGCCTGACGACCTGCTCGGCGTCGTCGATCGGAACCCTCTTGGGCTGTTCGCGTTCATCAGCATCGGCATCGCCCTCGGCATGGCCCTGCCCAGCGCCCGCTCTGCCCAAGGCCTCGGGATGCTTTTGTTCTTCCCCTTCTTCCTCCTTGGTGGCGCCGGCCCACCGCCCGACGCCATGGGCGAACCCATGAGCTCGATCGCCAACGTCGTACCCCTTACCCATGTGGTGCGCTCGGTACAGGAGCCGTGGCTCGACCTGGGGAGCCCCACCGGCCACATAGCTGTGCTCGCCGCCTTGGTCGCACTGGCCACCACCGCATGGGTCACACTCAGCGCTCGCACCACAGAATGACCCCGTCAACGAGTTGTGCACTCGACGCCGGCAGATGTGCAGCGCTCGCGCCGATGAGTTCGGGCACCCCGTGTCGTTGATTTCCGAACCGCGGAAGGAGGGATGCCGTGAACTGGACGCTCGAAGTAGTGGTGGTGCCGGTCGCCGACGCCGAAACCCGGGCCGGGCCAAACGGGTCCTCGCCTGCGTCCCACAATTTTGAGACTACAACTCTTGAATTGAGAGTGATACTATCAGTTTAGCAAGGCCCGACAACCGACCAGAGGAGTGACCATGACCAACAACGCGTCAACCCTCGGAATCACGACCGTCCTGCATCCCGTCTCCGATCTCACCACAGCCAAAGCGGTGTACACCGCCCTGCTCGGCGTGTCGCCCCAGACCGACGGCGCCTACTACGTCGGCTACGACGTCGAGGGCCAGCACATCGGGCTGGTGCCGGGCGGTGGACCGCAAGGCATGACCTCACCGGTGGCCTTCTGGCACGTGCCGGACATCGAAACGACGCTCGCCGAGGTCACCGCGGCCGGTGCCACCGTCAAGGAACCCGCGCACGACGTCGGCGGCGGGCGCCTCGTCGCCACTTTCGCCGACCCCGACGGCAACGTCCTCGGGCTGCTGCAGGATCGATGACGGTGGCCACGCCGAAGGCTGCGAAGCGCAGCACCGCGAAGAACAAGACATCCTCGGGCTTCAGCGCCGAAGAACGCGCCGCGATGCGAGAACGCGCCCGCGAGCTAAAGGCGGAAGCGAACAAAGCAGACGCAGAGGCAGCCCTGCTCGCCAAGATCGCCGAGATGCCGCAACCAGACCGCGCCATCGCCGAGCGGCTCCACGCCATCATCACGGCCAGCGCGCCGGACCTCGAGCCAAAGACCTGGTACGGAATGCCCGCGTACGCGAAGGACGGCAAGATCATCTGCTTCTTCCAGAGCGCCGACAAGTTCAAGTCCAGGTACGCCACGTTCGGTTTCAACGACCCTGCCAACCTCGACAACGGCCCCATGTGGCCAACGTCCTTCGCCCTCAAGGAGCTGACCACCGCGAGCGAGAACAAGATCCGCACCCTCGTGAAGCAGGCGGTGAGCTGACCCATGCCGGTTCTGCGGCAACACGGCGGCCACGACCTCAGCGTGCAGTGGGACGAGTTCGCCGCTCAGGCTCCCGAGCTCGCCGAGTTCGGGCCCTGCGGCTCGCAGTGGCGCAGCCGCATCGCGTCGAAGCGAGGGCGGTACCTGGTCGGCATCAGCGCAGCGAACCGCGCCGCAGCCGGCATCGACGGAGGAGACGAGATCGACGTGACGCTCGAGCTCGACACCGAACCGCGCCAGGTGGCGAGCCGACCGACCTCACAGGTCGCCCTCGACGCCGCCCCTATCGTCCGTGCCGCCTTCGACCGTCTCCCCTTCGGCCTCAGACGCAAGCACGTCAACCACATCGAGGCCGCAAAGGCCACGCAGACACGCCAACGACGAATCGACCGCTTGGTCGAGTCGCTCCGGTGAGGCTTGCCAAGCGCCGTCCGAGGCGTCCGGTGAACCGGGGGAACTCCAGTCGCCAGACATCCGTCTCCGATGTCTCGCGACATCAGCACGGTGCTCCCGGCAGGACTCGAACCTGTGGCCTACCGCTTAGGAGACCGTGACGGACCGTCCATGGCGTCCACTGGAGTCCGCTGAGCTGGTTCCCGTTACCGAGATCGTCCACCCGGTGACGCGCTGTCCATGCGTTCCGCTGGAATATTGCACCTGCTATTGCACCTGGCTCCCTCCCGGTTGACCCACTGGGCCTTGATTGGCTCGCTACCGATGAGCGATCCGTCTCGGCGAGAGCCGACACGTCAGGTCGTGTTTGAGCTCGACGAGGCCCTCGCGCTGCTCGCCGATCTCGAAGACGCCCGAGACGCGCTCATCTACGCCGACCGACTCTGTGCATCCCGCTAGCGCACCTCTAACCATCTCAGACGCGAAGCACCCGAAAGCTCGGAGGAGTGATCAACCTGCGGGATGAGTGTCAGGCGACGTGCGATCCGCGGCCGCCGGCGGCGGGGTGGTTGATGATCACACCCGAATGGCGTGGTCGCGATCTCGCAGGTAACGGGACGTCATCTCCGAACTCCCGTGTGTGTCCCGCTGGTGCTGCCGACAGCGATCGCGTCGAGCTGGTCCCGGGCCTGGCGCAGCACGATCGATGTCTCGGGCTGCGGTTCGACGGCGAGCTCTTGCAGGGCACTGAGCGCGCGGGTGACTGCGGCGTCGATCAGGCGCCGGTCGCCCCGGTGCACCTGGGCGGCGATGAGGAGCCGCAGTGCCCTTTCGGCGTAGGGGTCGACGCTCAGCACTCGCTCGGCGCAGGTTTCGGTGCCGGGCGCGTCCCCGGCGGCGAGGCTGGCCTCTCCTAGCGCCAGGGTCGCGTCGATTAGGCGCTCCCGCACGTGCTGGACCTCGGGCACCAGTTCGTCGAGACGGTCGAGGTCGCCTAGCGGCTCGCCGCGCCAGCATTGCAGAACCCCGTCGAGATGCCGGGCGCGGGCGTTGCCGTCGCCTACCCGCTCTGCCCTCGCCGCTGCGTTGAGCAGCTCGTCGACGTCCCAGAGGTCGACGGTCAGGCGGTGCGACGTCACCAGCCGGAGGTGGTCGCCTTCGACTCGCACGTGATAGCCCGACGTTCCCTGCTCCCGCGCCGGCTCGAGGAGCCGGCGGAGGTGGGTGAGGGTGACCCGCAGGTTGCGGGCCGCATCCCCGGGTGCGAGGGCGGGCCACAGCAGGTCCGCGGCGCGCTCGCGGCGAAGTTGCCGGAGCAGCACGAGCACCTCCAGCAGCTCCCGGACGCGCGCCCGCCGGTGCTCGGGTCGTTCGACCGGCTCGCCATCGACGAGCACGCGCAGGGGCCCGAGGACCTCCACCCGGGTCGTGTGGCGCGGCGGAAAGGGGATCTCGTGCAACAGGCGGTCGGCGCCGCGGGTGACGGCTTCGTCGCCAGCTCCCGCCGTGGTCAACCTGCGCAGCTCCTCCTCGACAACGAAGCCGAGCCGGTCGACCAGCCCTTGTGCCAGCAGCCGGCCGGCCGGGTTAGCGGCCGCGTGGGCGCGGGCGGCGAGTTCGACCGACCATGGCAGCGGGAGCGCCGTGTAGACCTCGGCGGGCGACGGGAGCCGGGTGGCGGTGCCAAGCCCGCCCCGCCGCGCCCCCAGCAGAGCTCGGCTCGCGTCCCTCGCCACGCGATGGGCGGGTCCAAGCGCCTCCGCGTCATAGCGATGCCGAGCCTCGGGCGAACACAAGTAGGGAATGGCGAGGAACCGGCGGAGATAGAGCTCGACCGTCCGGTCCGGGAGGGGGTGGGCGGCGAGGAGGTCGGCGATGATCCTTGTCGCCGCCGCTTCGTCGTGGTCCACGATGGCCTGGGCGGCTTCAGCAACTGCGAGTGGTACGGCGTTGTGGGTGGCTGCTATGTCGAGGCCGACCGAGCGCGATAACCGCACGGCCCGCGCCACCACCACTCGGTCGCCGGCGGACGCCCACACCATCGCGGTGAAGACCCCGTAATTGAACCAGTCGGGCGCGTACGGGACGGCGACGGTGGCCGATCGACGCTCGTGGGTGTCGAGCTCCGATGCCTCGAGATCGTCGAAGCCGGACGGGTCGCCGCCCAACCAGCGGGCCATGGGTTCAAACAACGGTGCGTTCGGCGTCGCCGCACGTGCCAGCTGCCCCTGGCCCAGCCGGGCCGCGTCGTCGGCGCGGCCCGCGAACACGAGCGCATGCCATCTCAGGCGCAGCAGCCCTTCAGCGATGACCGGTGGGACACCGATCAGCGAGATGCCCTCCAGGATGGTTGCGGCCTCATCGACATCGCCTCGCAACTGGGCCGCGATCGCCTCCGCGGCCGGGGCGAGGGTCCGCAAGCCGGGATCCCGATCCGCGTCCGGAAGCCGTCGGGAGGCGTCGCGGATGGCAGCGATGGACGCCAGGTTGCCCTGCGAGTACGCCACCACCAGACGTAGCGCCAGGACGACGTGCGCGCCCTCGATGCTCCCCGAGGCCCGAAACCTGGCGAGGGCGGTGTCGAGCAGCGCCTCGAGGCTCGGGTCGTGGTGGTTCAGAGCGTGCCTATGGGCCGCCTCAAGCAGGATCAGCTCAGGCCGATCGCGGTGCTCGCTCGGAGCCGCTCGTAGCCAGGTGGCGGCGGTGTCGACGGGTAGCGATGACAATGTCGAACGGACGAGAGCGAGCACGGCGGCGCAGAACGCCTCGATGTCGCCGATCCGGAGGGCCAGGGTCGCCGCGGAGATGCATGCGCCGCTCTCCAGGAGCAGGCCGAGAGCGGCCCGGCCCATGGTCCGCACCTCGGCTTTGGGGAGTATGGCGGCGAGGGTGTCCGCCCACAGGTCATGGGCCCGAAGGCGGCCATCGCCGGTCAGTGAGACGAGGGGTATGGCGGACACGAGGTGGTCGAAGTCGACGACGTGAGCGCTGAGCGCCTCCAGCGTGTGCCTGTCAGCCGTGCCCATCGTGGCGAGGGCCAGCAGTGCCCGCCGGTCGGCGCCCGTCAAGTGGTCGACCACCTCCTCCGACAGGAAGCGGCGGATACCGTCGGGCGGGGCGGACAGAGCGAGACGAACCAGCGTCGGCCAACCGGCCAGGCCCTCGAGGCCTGCGGCCGGCCCGGCGTGCGCGGCCAGCTCGCCAACCTCGGTGGCGGTGAATGCAAGGTCGTCCTGGGTGACGTCGAGAACACGTCCCCCGGCCCGCAGCCGGGCCAGGGGCACGGTGAGGGCCGTCCGGCTTGCCAGCACGAGGTGGGCGTGGGCCGGCAGGCGCCGGACCACAGACGCCAATAGGTCGACGGCTGACGATGGCTCCGGGAGCTCTTGGACGTCGTCTACCACCAGGCACACCGGTATCGGTGACACCCGTTGCAGGGCGCCGATCACGGCCGTGTCCGGGTCAAGCCCCGCCCACGGGGACCCGAGGGCGCGGACGGCGACGGCGGCAAGCCGGTCGGCGTCCTCGTCCCCCGGCTCACACGAGATCCAGGCGTCGACGCCCCGGGGGTGCGCCCGGTTGTGGCGGACCGCCTGCGCCAGCGCTGTCGTCTTCCCGAACCCGGCCGCGGCCACCACGGTGGTCACGGCGACGTCCCAGCGCCCGGCGAGCTGAGCCACCAGCCGGCTGCGGATCAGCTCGCCCGGCACAGGGGGCGGTACAACTTCGCAGCGGCGGCGGGCGACGGCGGCGCTCAGGCCGGGGACGTCAATCGCCAACGCCATGGCGCCTCCTCCGTCGCGGTCCACCACAACCGTGACAGACCCGATCACATTGTACGACTCGCGCCGCGGCCGCTGGACACCGAGCGGGTTAGCGGCCGGTTAGCGCCCCATGGTGCACGGTTCGTCTCCTACGGATCGATCACCACAAAGGAGGCGGCCGGAGTGGAGGGAGGCAACGGCGCACGCCGACCGCCGGACAACTGCTGTCGGCTCATCGGACGTGAGCGTATCTGCGGGGGTCACGCGCGGTCGCTCGGGAGTGGGACACGCACGCGGGGACTGGGCAGCGGCCGGTCATGCAACTTCCTCACGCTGCGTTCGGTGGAGACCAACGCATGAACCTGTACCTGGCCAAGGCCATCGGTCGCGGAAGCACCGAGCTGGCCGCCTTCGACGCAGCGCTCGTCGGCGCCGGCGTCGCCAACTTCAACCTGATCCGCCTGAGCTCAGTGATCCCCCCGAGCGGCAAGGTCCTCGAGGTCGAGCGATGCCCCTTCGCACAGGAAGGAGGGTGGGGCGACCGGTTGTACGCCGTCTACGCCGAGCAGCGAACCGGCGTCGCCGGGGAACAGGTCTGGGCGGGCGTCGGCTGGGCCCAAGACGGTGAGACCGGCCGCGGGCTGTTCGTCGAGCACGAGGGAACCTGCGAACAGGACGTGAGGGACGCGATAAGCGCCAGCCTCCGGGATCTGCAGGCGATCCGGGAGCTCGATCTCGGCCCCGTCCAGACGTCTGTCGTCGGGGCCACGTGCACCGACACCCCTACCTGCGCGCTCGTGATCTGCGGGTACGGCACCGAGCCCTGGCCGACAGCCGAGCTCGCGGATCCCTCAGTCCGGGCGCTGACGGCACGTGAAGCCGGAAGTCGGTGCGGGCATCCCGCCGCTCCGCCCGGCGATCGGGCTCCCGCGAGTCGCGGTCACCCGTGCCGGTGTGGTTGAGCGACCGGTCGGCGCGGCGGTCGAGGCCTCGGCGACGGCACGCGGGACCCCGGAGCCCGTCCGATCGATCGTCGCCTGGAGCACCACCGTTGCAGCGACCGTCGTGTCGACGTGTGCGCTGGACTTCGTCGCGACCGTCTCCGGCGCCGTTCTGGCCGCCTCGCCGGTCTTCGACGGCATGTTGCATGCCGTGGTGGTCGGCTTCCTCGCGGCCACCTACGTCCTCTGGTTCGCCGCGCTCCGCCTCAACCTTGTGGCCAACTGGCACCTCCTCGAGCAGACGGGCACGAGCACGAATCTGCCGTCGAAGGCGATGTTCGAGCTCGCTCGCCGCCGATCGACCAGCCCGCGCCTGCCGCGCGTGGCATCGGCGGCCGCTTACCTCGCGACGGAGATGGCCAAAGAGGTTCCCTACTACGCCGGCGCGTTCGGGACCGCGCTCCTCAGCGACACCGTCGATTCGACCGACGCGCTGGTGTTCCTCGGCGGCACCAACATCGGCGCCGCAGTCTACGAGTACGGCGTCGCCCGGCTGAG